>NZ_AUCW01000078.1 GCF_000429965.1 Desulfogranum mediterraneum DSM 13871 | reverse complement strand
TTGTGGCAATGCCGTGGCCCGGGAGGCTGCCATGAACAAGTGGACAAGCATGCAAGAACGGGTAACGTCATATTTACGGGCCCGTCGTAGTGTGGGATACAGCTTAAAGGTCGAAGGCGCGCAGTTGCAGCGATTTGCCTGCTTTGCCGATCAACGGCGACATCAAGGCCACATCACACTTAATCTGGCTGTGGCTTGGGCTAACTCTTCTCAGAAGAGTCACCAAATCGGTCGAGCACGTCGTTTGGAAGTCGTACGATCTCTGGCCAGATACTGTGCCATATTCGAGCCCGAGACGGAGATTCCACCGTCACATCTCCTCGGTCCTGCACATCGAAGACTCACTCCCCATATTTATAATGATCGGGAGATTGCCCAGTTGCTGGATATGGCCAATGGCCTCCGCCCAAAGCAGGGACTGCGACCGGCAACCATGCAATGCCTATTGGGGTTGTTGGCTTCGACAGGCTTACGCATCTCGGAGGCATTACGGCTGAGTCGGAATGATGTTGACCTCCATCAGGGGATACTGCTGGTACGAAAGACCAAATTTCGCAAGTCCCGGTATGTCCCCATGCATCCAATGGTTTGCGATGCGATCCTCAATTATGCCGATTTTCGGGATCAGCGGTTGCCCGTTGTGCAGAACTCATCTTTTTTCCTGCTTGATGATGGGAGTGCACTTCGATATAGACAGGCGCTATACGCTTTTCAGCAAATCCGGGCACAACTCGGTTGGGATGCTTGCTCCACTGGCCGTAAACCCAGGCTTTATGATCTTCGGCACACCTTTGCCTGTAGGCGCTTGCTTGCCTGGTACAAGGAAGGAGCAGATATCGATCGAATGATACCGCTGTTGTCCACCTATTTGGGCCATGCCAAGGTGAGTGATACCTATTGGTATCTCACCGGAATCCCTGCGTTGATGGCAATCGTTGTCGCGCGATTTGAACATCAATCGCAGCTAAATTTAATGTGAGGTGAGTTATGAGCCAGTCTTTGATGACAACAAGTCTTGCCCGCTTAATCCGATCCTTTTTCTGC
>NZ_AUCW01000077.1 GCF_000429965.1 Desulfogranum mediterraneum DSM 13871 | reverse complement strand
ATAAGCGCATAACCTCTGTAGGTAGCTGAAGAGAAACGCATCTTTGAGAAAAGCAAGACTTAGGTGTATTTTGGAAAAAGCTACCAAACTATTTCGCCTCTTCAGACAAATCTGTGGGTGTAATCCGGAACAGGCAAGTTGCCAAGTGAGTGATATAAGGCCTTTTCGCGCAAGTTATCACTCCGGAAACCATAAGATTTTCTGATGGTCAGTTTTGCCTTGTTATTAAACCCCTCTACAATGCCGGAGGAAAACTCCTTTTTGGCATGAAAATAGTTGAGGATCAGCGGTTTGTGTTTGCGGATAGTTCGGGCAAATTTTTTCAATTCTGGAAGGCTACGGTGGCGCATGACATCCCTGGTCCATTGATCTATGAAGGTGCTTGCCCATGCAGGACATTTATAGCTCCACAAATGGTCAAAATCTTCCTTGAACAGGTAGGCCTTTACTGTCCGAAGGTTCATGCCCAGCAGTTCTCGCAAGCGGGTTCTTGATTTTCCTCGCACCCGTTTCTTCTTTTTGAGAAAAAGCCATCTGCTATTTTTCAAATAAGCTGGTTTTCCATCGTTTTTCAGCTTTTTAACCTCTGCCCGGCGTACATTGTCGACGGCTTTATTAAGGTTCATGACAATGTGAAAGCGATCAAGAACATGAACGGCATTAGCAAGACGGTCAGCAATAACAGAGATATATGCTTTCCACATATCGGAACAGACAAATTCGATTGCCTGACATCGCTGCTCACCCATAAAGTCACAAAAGGACTCTAACGTCTCCTTTTTATGGTCTTTTCCTATCCATAATAAACGACGACAATGTTTGTCTATTTGGTAAACAAGAGTGAGGTATTTGTGACCTTTCTTGTACTGGATCTCGTCGACACCGATAGCCGTTACATTATCGATGCTACGATGTTCAAGGCCCCAGTCGACAACCCAGGCGACAGAATCGTAAGCGCCTGCAGAACCGCACCTCGTCACCTAGATCGAAGTATTGCTGATTGCTGCCTTGGCATTCCAGGGGAGCAAGGCTTCATAATCTTCCAGGGATTCAGCCAGCGGTAGGCCCTCGAAAATATGACG
>NZ_AUCW01000076.1 GCF_000429965.1 Desulfogranum mediterraneum DSM 13871 | reverse complement strand
CAATCATTGATGCGCTGGCATGAAATTGTTGGGTTCATCCAACCGAACAACCGGAGCTGTTAAAAAAAATTCCCTTAAAAATGGTGCAAACGGGGCCCAGGGTAATTTTCAAGGTTCCCTTAACCCACTGTTTTAGTTCCGTTTAAATACCCTTATTAGGCATTTATAAATTATTTACAGTTTTTGCTGTTAGGCCATGAAGCAGTAGCATGTTTACCTTCACCTTTTGGGAGGTCTTTACGTGAAATGAAGTGTCCTTTAAAAGTAAAATCTTTGTTAATTTTTATAATTAGTAACTTGTTAAAGTTACCCGCACGCTTGACTTTAACTTGGTCTTTATTTTTCTCAGGAGAGATTGTTTTGACCTCGATAAAATCATTGCCAATTTTTCCGTCCGAACCTTTAGTACGTGGTTTGTGTCGCTTAATACCATATTCGATCTCAGCAAATAACTCTCCTAACTCCCCCCAAATTTGTAAGTAACGATTCGTTAATGTGTAGAAGGATTCTGCATTATCGACCAAACTTTCAAAAATGCTTACTAGCTCAGGATCGACCGATAAATCTTCAGAAATATACTCATCGTCATCAATTACCTCCCAATCATCAGAAGAATACCCTAAAGCGTCAATATCAACTTCGGCTGGATTATACCCGCAAGCAGCTGCATCCATTATTTGATCAGAGCTATAACCTTCATTGTACATATCATGTAGAAAATCCCAATCACTCATATTTACTCCGTATGATTCAAATTAATGCTGAGCCTAACGTTAAACTCAGTGGTTTGCGGATTGATAGCGATAATTTCGATTAATGACGGAGACTGTTAGCACCTTTGAGCTTCAAAATACCGCCGACCTCAGCAAATCCACTGGAGTGACTGGGTACGCCCGGCATGGGCGTGATCTAATGGGGTGTAAGTCCCCTGTATGTAAACCCTGTTACTGTCGTGATGACAGGAGCATAAATACTAGCCGAAAGCAAGGGCGACCTCGTGAGGGTTCGTCTGGAGGCATTGGAGCGTAGCGGAAATCATGAGCTGAAAGCGAAAGCGACGCCAAGGAGCGGTAACCTGGAGCGCAAAATTATGAGCCGACGAACAGAAACGGTATACAAGGCCGAGTCTCCGGGTAAGTCAGCACAACATGACAAAGCCCTGGGTTTAGG
>NZ_AUCW01000074.1 GCF_000429965.1 Desulfogranum mediterraneum DSM 13871 | reverse complement strand
AAGAAAAAAATCACCGACTGGGGTCAGCTACGGTTTTCCGTAATCGGTGGCTTGTTGTCCAGGCCACCAGAGAAGGGCCAGCTGGGTGCAACGATCCGAACTCTTGCCGGCCGCAGCTATCGCCATCCGCACAAAGATGAGTGGGTAAAATTTGGCGCTTCAACCATTGAGCGCTGGTATTACCAGGCCTTACGATCCACAGATCCAGTCGCTGCACTCAGTCGCCGGGTTCGTTCAGACTCGGGGATCACCAGGACACTGAATTCACGCATGATTTCAGCGCTTGCTGAGCAATACGCACGTTATCCGCATTGGAGTTATCAGCTCCATGCCGACAACCTGACGGCCCTGGTCGAGGAGCAACCCGAGTTGGGTGCAGCCCCCTCCTATTCCACCGTCCGCAGACGGATGAAGGCGCGTGGCTGGAGTAAAAAACGGCGACCGAAGACGCCGGGGCAGCACAAGGCCGCCGAACGTCTTGAACATCGCGAAGTTCGCAGCTATGAATCACCTTATGTCCATAGCCTCTGGCATCTGGATTTTCATGCCGGCAGCAGACGGATAGTTGATGAAGCTGGAGGTTACCATACACCAAAGGCCCTGTGTGTGCTCGATGACAGCTCTCGGCTCTGCTGCCATATTCAGTGGTACCTTGATGAAACTGCCGATTCGCTTATTCACGGCCTGACCCAGGCCTTTCACAAGCGAGGTCTGCCGCGGAGCCTGATGACCGACAACGGTTCGGCCATGATTGCAGGAGAAACAAAGAGCGGCCTTGGCCTCTTAGGGATCGAGCACGAAACCACGCTCCCGTACAGTCCGTATCAAAACGGCAAGCAGGAGTCCTTTTGGGGTCAACTCGAAGGACGGATGGTTGCCATGCTTACAGGGGTTGAACCACTTACCCTGGAGTTTTTGAACCGGGCAACGCAGGCCTGGGTGGAGATGGAGTATAACCGAACACGCCATGAGGAGATCAACTGTACCCCTCTCGATCGCCTGCTTGCCGGCCCGGATGTGTCGCGTCCCTGCCCAGAGCATCGAAAAATAACCTTTAGCTTCACCGCCTGTGAATCAAGAGCGCAACGGCAGAGCGACGGCACGATACAGCTCAAGGGCGTTCGCTTTGAAATCCCATCAAGGTTTCGTCACATTACCAGGCTCACTGTCCGCTATAGGAGCTGGGACCTCAGTCACGCCTACCTGGTCGCCCCCCAAACCAACAGCCTGCTGGCTGAGGTGTATCCCCAGGACAAAACCCAAAACAGCAACGGAGTACGACGTAGCCGCTCCCCCCTATCGGCAGA
>NZ_AUCW01000073.1 GCF_000429965.1 Desulfogranum mediterraneum DSM 13871 | reverse complement strand
GCTTTCGGCTAGTATTTATGCTCCTGTCATCACGACAGTAACAGGGTTTACATACAGGGGACTTGCACCCCATTAGATCACGCCCATGCCGGGCGTACACCAAACGTTGCACCGGACCCCGCAAACAGCGCGGTTCCGGTGAACTCCCCGTTATCTGTACGGAAAAAACACATCTATCAAGCAACAATCATATATAATTGAAGATAAAAAACATAAAAAAAGCATACTCACATTCTTATTTTTTGTCGTGTTTCTATATATTATTGTGATTCTAAACCTGTAAAAAAGTACGGGTAAAATTGAATGGAATATCTCTGAGTCTGAAGCTTTACCAGAGCTACTTATTATTTCTGCTATAGCAGTTCCAGTAATTTTTGTTTTTAAAACGCTGACAGATAAAGACAAAACCAGAAAAACAAAGAAAAATTAAAATTCAGATAATAAACGTTATATTTACAAAAAATATCCTTATTTCAAAAAATGTTTAAGCTTAGTGATGAAGCAAATCAATTAAAATCTAAACTACTAATATTTTCGGGTATATGCCTGTTTGTTGGCTTGACAGAGTCCTTGCCCAAAAAGGTTGTCATTATTGGTCTAGATTTATCTAGTAAACCTTCAGTTGTCGGTTGGTTTATTTTAGTAATTGCATCCTATTTATTTTTGAAATTTGTTGCATCAGCTACCTTAGATTTAACTGAGTACCACCTCCCTAGGCTAATAAGTAATAAAACTCAAAATACTACTGGCAACACTATAGGTCTCACAGCAAGAGAATGCTACGAAGATCAGTTAAATCAAATGCAACAGTTTGCTGACAAAGACGTAGGAACGCCAAGAGGGGAATTGGCTGATATTAAATTTCAGAACGAGGAAATATCGAAAAAGTACAATAAGAATTTCGTGTATTTGAGTAATATCAGTACTTATACAATAGATATAGCTGTGCCAGTAGTGTTATGGTTCATAGGTTTTATTTATTTATACAGTTATCTAAAAGAGTTTAATGAGCCTCTGTTATCAAGTGTTAAGTTCTTCACGTAATTTAAAAAATAATAATATAAAAAATCGTTTAAAGGAACTGCGTTAGGCTCGGCATTTAAGAAGTCCGTAGTAGATCAAAAAGAAATTTAAATCTACGAAGTTAATACTAGAGGCCCCGCATCCCCTTAACTCCACGTTGGGCATACAGAAAAATAATCTTGGAGTCATAAATTGACAACTTTAGGGTTCCTTGAAAATTAAATACAGTAATTCGCAGCATCTTGACAGTTAACTTGCTGTTTTTGCATAAATTTGGTACAATT
>NZ_AUCW01000072.1 GCF_000429965.1 Desulfogranum mediterraneum DSM 13871 | reverse complement strand
CCTGAATCCGTGACACATTGGTCCACACTCATGCGCTGTGTCAGGATCAACTGTTTTTTTACCCAGACGGCTCCATGAGTCGCCCCCAGTTGTTTAAAAACTGCCGGAATGGGTCTGGATCTTTGACAATCTGACAAAATTACGAAGTCTGGTCGCACTTCTGTTGAAGACTAGCCCTTCCGGAGGTCCAACTTTCTATCTGTCGACCAAGAGTCGGTTGTACACGATGGCAAAAGCGACGTAAGCAGGACAATGTCTTCCAAAACGTAATCGTAGACGACGTGCAGTTAAAAGGAGACGAGCTGCCAGGTAGATCAACTCCTGAATAACAGTCTTTAGGCGTCGACGTTTCCCTGGGTGACGAATTGGTGAACTCTTGCCCAGTAAACCCAGCTGCCCGATCATCCTCAGGATATTGTACGCTAATGCACCCAGAGCCATTACCGCCGCATTGGTTGCAAACTTCCCGCTGGGCAGGCGCTCTAAGTCCAAATCAGTTTTGAACTCGCTGTGAAACTGCTCGCTCAAGCCGTGGTTCTGATAGAGGCGAATAATCTCCGCTTCTGGCAAGTCAAGGTTGGTCCACCAGCCCTCCACCTTGATGTCCGGCTCCATCAGCATTTGCCCGTGCTTATCGGCCCTTCGTTCAGTAACCCGCACCACTTTAGTGAAAACAAATTTTTTGCCTTCATATTCCTGGTGTTTTTTTATGGTGAGCAGAGCTACCTTTTTGTATTTTCGAGGCATTGACACCGTGCCTTTTTCGAATGCTTTCCGGCATAATGCTTCAGTGTTTTCTCTGCGAGGATTCCATTTAACTATATAAGATACTTTCTCAGCCTTGCGGAGAAGCACCCTGGTTTCAATCGAATCATGGCCCGAATCCAAACGAACCAAAAGCTTTTTGCTAGTGAGCGTCCTCGCCCGACAGAGCACTTCTTTCATGAAGGGTATAAAGCCTTCTTGGCTGTGCTGGCTACCTGGGCGGAATTCGATATCCAGACACCATCCCTCCATGCCAATGTATGCGGCTATGGGAGCATAGCCATCGTGCCCCTTGTAGGTTCGGCTGACGTTTTCTTTTTTGGTACCCGAGTTGTCCATGGGGAAAACGTCGGCATCCAATGGAATGTGGCCGGTATCAAGGGGGGAGAGGTGTACCTCACCTTTTTTCAGCAATTCCAGTGAGCATTGTCGAGCTACCTGTAGATAATTGTCTGCTTTTTGGTCAAGTCGTTGGCGCAGGCTTTCGCACGAAGGCACTTGGCTTACACCTAGAGATTGCGCAAAAAAATCATCGTCTCGCATGGAAGTGATAGCCTCATAGTCACTCTTGCCCAGGCAGAGTAACCCAAGATAACTGCGAAGGATGTCAGGATGGGTGATTACGTTCCGATCGTCCCCTATGGTGCGCTTGGTCGCTTTGGCCAGATCACAGTAACGGTTGATGCACAGCCCCACCAGGGCAAGCCCGGAGTGGCTGG
>NZ_AUCW01000071.1 GCF_000429965.1 Desulfogranum mediterraneum DSM 13871 | reverse complement strand
CTTTTTCCAAAATACACCTAAGTCTTGCTTTTCTCAAAGATGCGTTTCTCTTCAGCTACCTACAGAGGTTATGCGCTTATTATACGAATTCAGGGATTATCATTTCTGGGCAGGTAGGGATTACCTCTGAACGATCCGGATGAACAAAGGCGCCAGCTACCATTTGCTGGTAGTACTCAACCTTACCGTTACGTTTACGCTTGCTCTGGCAGTAAGGTGAGCTAACCTTTTCGGAGGTATAAACGCCGGTACCGTCAACAGCCAGCAGATAATGTCCATCGAGAAAGGTCATCTTCTCAAGGGCCTTTCCCCGTTGGATTTGAGTAAAAATAGACCTGAATGGTCGCCGGATATCTCTGACTGAAACAGGGTCCAGTATTGTGCGCATTTGGCTGTCACAGGGGATATGTTGTATGCTAAACACCTCGTGCAGACTGTCGGGATCCTCTTGGCGTCGTCGTTCAAAGGCAAGCAGCGATGGATCCTTAAGGCAAAACATGGCCAACCCGGACATCAAAGCATCGCAAAGAGATATCTTTGAGTTGGCAGCCCGGTGGTCGGGCACCTTGTCAAAGTCCTCACGTATCCGTGCATAGAGGGCATCTGCGTTGAGCTGGTTGCGCATTTTGATTCGACGATAGGTTGTGTTGGATTTGCGTTGTCTTTTGAGCAGTCTTCCGAGTGAGGCCATGGTGCGTTCTCCTGTAATTATTTGTTCTTACAGAAAAAACGCGACCACCCCTCTCGGGATTGTCAAGTAAAATACATTCTGGATCGCAATTATTTATCACATAAATTCAAATGGATAACGAATAAAAGTTTACGAATTTGCCGCTTGGTATACCGCGCTATTTAAGGCTTTGCGGCCATAACGGGAATTGCTGAGGTATATCGCAAGGAAACAGACTGTAAGCGGTAATTTCGTTGATGCAAATATCGTCCCGGCAGTCAAGGATGTTTGAGTATGGCAATAATTGCATTGAAGAACCTTACGAGATGCAATTTGACAGTGCCCCGCATGTCCGCACCTTGGACATACAAAGCCCCGGGGCCATCGGAATGCAAACAGAGCTTGATAGCATTTATCTTACTCACCGTAATGAGCAAGAAAATTTGTCAAACTCAAGCCTTTCTGGAACTGAATTGGATTCTTTGCCATGATAATCCCCCGTTTGTTTTGGTCTTGGTGGATTATGACATGGTCGGTTAGTCATATAGTGACTAACCCCCAAAATAAATGTGGCTGAAGATTAGTGGTAATCATTTTTTTATATATGATCTTCTTTCAATGGAGAAAGAAAAGTGTTTAAAATTATTTCCTTGATAATTCAAATCTTGTCTCTGAGTGTTTACTTATCTTTGGGGCATGCAGCCGTTGGAGATATCGTAGAATTGCCCGATGGCTCCTGTGGCGAGGTATCGAGAGAACAAACAGCAGGGCAAGGTGAAAATTGTGCAGACCCACTCCCAATACCGGAGCTGCCACCTGGGGTAACATGTTCAAAGGAGTTGATAAAAGTTACAGATTATATAACTTGGAGCCATTGTGTGTACAGAATTATTTTTCAATGGACCTATCCTGTGCTTTGTCCCCCCCCCC
>NZ_AUCW01000070.1 GCF_000429965.1 Desulfogranum mediterraneum DSM 13871 | reverse complement strand
TCAGCAGTTCCCGCTTTGGCCGCAAAGCCTTAAATAGCGTAGTATGCCAAGCGGCAATTTCGTAAACTTTTAGGCGATATCTAATTGAATTTATGTAAAAAATAATTGCAACCAAGAATGGTTTCTTCTTGACATCCCTGAGAGGGGTGGTCGCGTTTTTTTCTGTAAGAACAAATAATTACAGGAGAACGTACCATGGCCTCACTCGGAAGACTGCTTAATAGACAACGCAAATCCAACGCAACCTATCGTCGAATCAAAATGCGCAACCATCTCAACGCAGATGCCCTCTATGCACGAGTACGTGAGGATTTTGACAAGGTGCCCGATCACCGGGCTGCCAATTCAAAGATATCTCTTTCCGATGCCCTGATGTCAGGATTGGCCATGTTTTGCCTTAAGGATCCATCGCTGCTTGCCTTTGAACGACGACGGCAAGAGGATCCCGACAGTCTGCACGAGGTGTTCAGCATACAGCATATTCCCTGTGACAGCCAAATGCGCACCATACTGGACCAGGTTTCTGTCAGAGATATCCGCCGACCATTCAGGACCATTTTTACTCAAATCCAACGGGGAAAGGCACTTGAGAAGATGACCTTTCTCGATGGACATTATCTGCTAGCTGTTGACGGTACCGGTGTTTATACCTCGGAAAAAATCAGCTCACCTTACTGCCAGAGCAAGCGCAAACGTAACGGTAAAGTTGAGTACTACCAACAAATGGTAGCTGGCGCCTTTGTTCACCCTGGTCGTTCAGAGGTAATCCCTACCTGCCCAGAAATGATAATCAAGCAGGATGGGAGTACTAAAAATGATTGCGAACGTAATGCTACCAAGCGCTACTTGGATGACTTACGTCGAGAGCACCCTCATCTGAAGATTATTGTCGTAGAGGATGCACTTGCGTCCAATGCTCCGCATATCCAGGAGCTGAAAAAGCACAATCTTCGCTTTATCCTCGGGGCCAAGCCAAAAGATCATGAATATCTGTACCAGTTGGTTGACGAAGCGGTTGGGGCCGGAACAATCAACGAAATTCATTTACCTGACCCGGTCGAAGAAGGTATCCACCATTGTTTCCGCTATCTCAATGATGTGGCACTCAACAAAAGCAGCGAAGACTCTCTGCGAGTAAATTTTCTGGAGTACTGGCAAACCGATGATGAGGGCAATATTCAACGACGCTTTGCCTGGGTAACAGACATTCCTCTTACCAGAGAAAACGTCTATGACGTCATGCGGGCCGGGCGTGCAAGATGGCGAATTGAGAACGAGACCTTCAATACGCTGAAAAACCAAGGGTATAACCTTGAGCACAACTACGGCCTTGGTAAAAAACACCTCAGTGCTGTGTTCGCCCACCTGATGATGCTGGCTTTCCTGATCGACCAGGTTCAACAGATGTGCTGTCCGTTATTCCAGGCGGCACGTGTCAAGTGCCGCGCCAACAAATATCTTTGGGAGGATATACGTATCTTTTTCAAGAGTTATGTTGCCTCCTCAATGGAAACCATACTTCACTGCATAGTCAATGGTATCCCTAAACAGGAAGTGGAGATCCAATGGGAATAAGCACCAGAGTTTTTCTACATTTTTCAATGATCAAAACCTTCTTGGGTTGACGCCCTGGCAAGGTCTGCTGGATTGGTGCGTCGAAAATTCGGCCACTTGCCAGCAAATAAGCGTTGAGTGCTCCCAAAATGACAACATGTCTTCGTTCGTCAGGAGTGCTGTCGAGTTTTTTATGAATTTTGGCAACTACC
>NZ_AUCW01000069.1 GCF_000429965.1 Desulfogranum mediterraneum DSM 13871 | reverse complement strand
CCGGGCCGCCATTGACGTGAAAGCCCACATACTTGTCCCCCTGGGCGCTGGCCGCATAGTAACCGGACCGGGACCAGGCCACCCATTCGCCATCACTGCCTGCAAAAAAATTGAGCAGCGGATAGATCTTCTTCTTGCCCTGCCTGAGCTCACCCAGGTCCCAGAGCTTGAGGGTCTGATCATCAGAACCTGACAACAGCCGATCTCCCTCAACGGCCAGGGACCAGACATCACTGGTGTGGCCGATGAACCGAGCCACTTCCTTACCCTCCCGGCTGTAGGCGATGAGATAGCCATGGGATCCACCAGAAACAACAAGACCGTCAGCCGTAAAACCGTAGACACTATGCCGATAACCATTGGAAGACTTCCGGGTAATGCTCGCCTCTTCCTCGCCATCCCTGTTAATCACCAGAGTGGCATCACTGTAGCCGTAATCACCACCACCTCGATGACTGAGCGACCAATCATGATAAGATCTCTCTATTTTCCGGGCAGCGGTATCTGAACCAGCTAGGGTAAAACGGCTCAGATCAAAACGGTGCTCCAGAGGATTGGCATGCTTTTTGACGCTCTTTTTCCAGGTCGTTCCCCAGTGCATACCTCCCCGATCAAGGCCCACCGCCCAGAGGGCCCTACCACTACCGACAAGATGAGCCTGCACTTTACCGTTTTTCCAAAAATAGATTTCGTTACTATTTCCACCAGCTGTAACCGCAGTATTATCAGCAAGGAAAGTAACCGCCATAACGGTATTATCATGTTTGCGAAATCGGCTCTGTTCCCGAAATTGGTCATCGACATCATAGATAATGTTCACTTCATGCACGGTACTTGAAAGCGATCCTGCCAGGAGCAAACGGCCATCCCGGGAAAAGCTGAGACCCGTCGGCTTAGTCGGGCTACTGATGGTCTTGTGGAGACGGAGTTCATGGTCAAAGATCAGAATCTTCCGATCATCTCGATTCCCCGAGACCGCAAGCCAATCCTTGCTCACGGCAAGGTATTTCAGATCATGGCTGTGTTTATAGCTTCTCTGCACCCGGCCATCTTGCCAAAGAAGCAGCTGCTCGTCATACCCCGCAGAGACCAGACGATTGTCCGGTAAAAATTGGACACCGTAGACATCACCCTGATGCCCCTTCAGGCTCGACTTCAAACGGAAATCATCTGCTACGGTCCAAAGCTTGACCGTCTCATCCGCCGAGGCGGAGGCCAACAGACTGCCATCCTGGCTAAATGCCAGATCCAGGACCACATTAGCGTGCCCTTTAAGGAGCCGATGGAGTTTACCGCTGCTAAAATCATAGATCCGGATGACATCGTCGGGTAAAAAATAGCCGCCCACAGCCAGCCAGCGATCATCAGGGGACAGGGCGATGGCAAAGATCTTCCCCTCTGAGCCAGCCCCTATCTGCCCCAGGATCTTGCCAACCTCCCTTTTCGTCTTGATATCCCAGACCCTGATGGTTTTATCATCAGAGGCTGAGATCAGATAACGATTATCCGAGGTCACCACCAAATCCTTTATCATGCTCTTATGCCCACCGGTATCCACGGTGAGAACGGGCTCGTTCCCTGTCTGGGCAAAACTCCTCTGCACAGGTGCGGAGGCGAACAGGCACATTAAAAAAAAGCAGATCACAACAGGGCATAACAAGCGATTGGCCTTCATTTTTTTTGCTCTCCTTGCAGGCTGGTTGATCCGAAAATAGTAGCTGTTCATCTGGCAGTCACCGCAAAATCAGGGACCGAGTCCGGGATGATGGTGGTGGGCTTCTGCCGGCCGCCGGTGAGCTGCTTGACCCGGCGGGTCACATA
>NZ_AUCW01000068.1 GCF_000429965.1 Desulfogranum mediterraneum DSM 13871 | reverse complement strand
GTTTTCCCAATTACCTCCCCTTACAAATAAGGGGGGAGGTGATTGGGGAAGCATTTTCGGAGCTCATTTTACCCACAGATACTCCGGAAGAGCCAGCAAAACTTATATACCACCTGGCATCATATGCTGGGAGATTGTCCATCTTTAATGATCAGCCAAAATAACAGCAAAATGTCCACAGCCACAGGATTAACGTATGCCAAGAGCTAATCGACATTTCATCCCCGGTCAGATCTGGCATATCACCCATCGATGCCACAAGAGGGATTTCCTTCTCAAGTTCGATAAAGATCGTCGGGCTTGGACACAATGGCTTCATGAGGCCAAATTACGTTTTAATCTTGTCGTCTTTAATTGGATAGTGACTTCGAATCACATCCATCTTTTGCTACTCGATGAGACTGGCCAGGAAGTCATTCCAAGATCTATACAACTAATTGCCGGCCGAACAGCCCAGGGTTACAATCAAAGAAAAAGAAGAAAAGGTGCTTTTTGGGAAGATCGTTATCATGCCACGGCCATAGAGGCAGGGAGCCATCTCCTTCGATGTCTCATCTACATTAATCTCAATATGGTACGTGCTGGCGTGGTAATTCATCCATCGGAATGGCCCTTTGGCGGATATAACGAAATTCAATCATCTGGGCGAGGCGGTGGCATCATAGCGCACGAAAAACTTGCTGCCTTCACTGGTTTTCAATCCTATGAGACATTCAAATCGGCACATAATGCATGGGTAAATGAAGCACTCGAGAACGGGGATAATGCACGGCAGAGTGAATGGAGTGAAAGTATTGGGGTAGGCAGTAAAACATTCACTCTTTGGATAAAAGAAAAACTAGGGATTCGTGCTAAAGGACGTAGTGTCATGAAAAGCAAGGGTGACGGTTATCACCTTCGAGAACCGACACCTTGTTACAATAACAACGATGACTATTTATCTTATCAAGAGAGTCTTAAGTTTCAAAACTGCTATTTTTGGGAATTATATGAAGATGCAACAGGGTAACAGGATGGTACGAACCGGTCTTGGCGGTCTCACAGTTTCTTCAGTGCTCCAGAAGCATTTCAGTAGCAAAATCGATTTTCAACTCTTGTAAAATCAAATAGTTGTTGGTTCGTCAATCTTCTAAATAGCTACAATATCAAACATTTAACCAGGTCCGACCCCGTTTTGACCCGTTCCGTTTTGACCGTTTTGATCAGGTCCGACTCCGTTTTGACCCGTTTTGACGGCGCGTTATCCATAAAAAATTTGAGCTGAAAACTATATATGATTTGGACAATAAAAGTAGTTCTGTGGTCTGGCTTTTGTGATGAGATAAGCTGGGAAGCAAAAATAGCAATTGATTCATCATCAACGTTAGATGAATTGCATTTTGCAATCCAAGAATATGTTCAATTCGGTAATGACCATCTTTACGAATTTTATACTTCTCGCAATGAACGTAGTCATAAGAGAACTCGATACAGCGAAGAAAATGAGTTAGTTTATGAGACTACGTTGGAAATGCTCTATCCTTTAAAAAAAGGAAATAGTCTGTTTTATTTATTTGATTATGGAGATCTCTGGATTTTTAAGATTGCAAAAACAAGGAAAAAACCGTTTGATCCAGTAGTTGGAGTGGGCTATCCTATACTAATTGAAGAATCAGGTAATAAGCCAATCCAATACTCCGGATTCGAAGAATAATTTGCATAACGAATAAGGATAGATTGTGAGAGCGCCGCGATCCACGATCTTATCCATGGTTGAACAAGCCGGGGCATTAACAGGGAATTATCTTTTTCCTGAATCCGTGACACATTGGTCCACACTCATGCGCTGTGTCAGGATCAACTGTTTTTTTACCCAGACGGCTCCATGAGTCGCCCCCAGTTGTTT
>NZ_AUCW01000067.1 GCF_000429965.1 Desulfogranum mediterraneum DSM 13871 | reverse complement strand
CATACTGCCCGTCGAATTTACAACCGACTTGTTACAGAATGCGATTATGCAGGCGGCGAATCGACGGTACGCCGCTATGTGCGGCAGGCCAAGGTTAACCTTGGCCTGGATAGTCCTGGTGCCTTTGTCCCCTGTGATCCGACCATTGGCCATGAGGCCGAGATCGACTGGGGAACAGCCAATGCCGTAATTGGCGGTGAAGCGGTACGCCTGAAGTACTTTTGCATCCGTTCCAAATATTCCGGCAAACACTTCGTTCGCATGTATCCCTGTGAGCGCCAGCAGGCCTTTTTTGATGCACATATTCATGCCTTTGTGTTCTTTGGAGGCGTGTTCCCAGTGATGATTTATGACAACTTGACCAGTGCTGTGAAAAAGGTATTGCAAGGCAAGCAGCGGCTGGAACAGGAATCATTTCAGAAGTTCCGGGCATACTACAGTTTTGAATCTCGATTCTGCACTCCTGCCAAGGGGCATGAAAAAGGCGGGGTCGAAGGGATGGTTGGCTTTGTCCGCCGTAACTACATGGTTCCAGTGCCTGAGGCAGCAAGCCTTGAAGAGCTTAACAAGCGTCTTCTCGAAAGCTGCCAACAATATGGGTCTCACGTCATCGCCGGTCGTGAAGCAAGCGTGGACACCCTTTTTGAGCAAGAAAAAGAGCATCTGCTCAGCCTGCCGACCACCCCCTATTCCAATGTGCAAATTCAATCGGGAAAAGCCGACAAGTATTCAACTGTAATAATAGATAAAAATCGATACTCTTTACCAAGTCGCTATGCGGGTTATCCTGTCAAAGTTCAACTGTTGGTCGACCGGGTAGACATCTATTTCGGCGGCAGTAAGGTTGCCAGCCATGAACGCCTGTTCAGTAACAACAAGTGGAGTTTGGTGCCGGATCATTATCTTGAGCTGATTCAGCAGCGTTCCCAATCCTTTGACTCGGCACGTCCCATCTTGCAATGGCGCTCCCAGTGGCCCGAGTGCCTTCATGCTCTGTTAGATAGGTTTCGTCAGAGTCAGGGGACAACCAAGGGGACTAAAGATTTCCTCAATGTTCTCATGCTCTATCGCGATTATGGAGCAGAAGAGATCAAGGAGGCCGTAGAGCTTGCTCTTCAACAGAATATTAGCGGAAGCGGCGGGATCTTGCACATTCTCATCTATGCAAAGACTCCAGAGAGAATCGTTTTGCCTGTTGGTGGCTGGGAGAAGAGCCAAACTCCTGATTTATCGTTATACGGCCAGTTGGGAAAGGTGCAATAATGGAAAATGCCCCATTTGCCCTTGTCGAAAACCTCAGACAGCTCAAGTTGTCCACCATGTGCAAGGAGCTTGACACAACTGTACGCCAGGCTCGCGAAGCTGGGATCGATTATACGGAATTTCTTCTGGATCTCACCGGTATCGAACTGCATATCCGCAACAAAAACAGGCTCGAGCGGCGTATGCGCGAGGCGAAATTCCCCCTTGTTAGGACCCTTGAAAATTTTGATTTGGACGCCGCAGAGGGCCTGGACAGGCGGCTCCTTCGAGAGCTGACGAACTGCGATTATACCAAGCAAAAACGGAATGTTATCCTTATGGGCCAAAGCGGAACCGGAAAAAGCCATCTTGCCACAGCACTTGGTATAGAGGCGTGCAGGTCCAACATCCGCACCCGTTTTATCAGCTGTTATGGCCTAGTTAACGAACTCATAGAGGCGCGTGAAGAGCGGGTTCTCCAACGATTGCTCGCTCGATATCGTCGCTATGAATTACTGATACTCGACGAACTGGGTTACATCCCGTTCAGCAAAGAAGGGGCTGAGCTGCTGTTCCAAGTTTTGGCTGATCGCCACGAAAAAGGATCAGTGATAATCACCACCAATCTCGGCTTTGCAGACTGGTCGCAGGTTTTTGGCGATCCGATAATGACAGGGGCGTTGCTTGATCGTTTAACGCATAAGGCGCATATCATCACATGTGACTGGAAAAGCTATCGATTAAAGCAAAGCCTGGCCGAGCAAGAGATGGCGGCAAAGCGAAAATAGAAACCGCCGGGCCAGCCCCAGCATAGGGAGCCCCCGGGGGCTCCCTATGCTGGGGCTGGCCCGGCTTAAAAACGATGCCGAGTTCCCCTTAACCGGTAACTTTCAAACAATAATAGGTGGTCAAAATTCAGTTAGCACAGGTGGTCAATTTTAGGTTGTCATTTCTA
>NZ_AUCW01000066.1 GCF_000429965.1 Desulfogranum mediterraneum DSM 13871 | reverse complement strand
GATCAGGACCGGGTGGTGACGGTCAAGGAGATCGATCTCTATGTGACCCGGCGGGTCAAGCAGCTCACCGGCGGCCGGCAGAAGCCCACCACCATTATCCCGGACTCGGTCCCTGATTTTGCGGTGACCGCCAGATGAACAGCTACTATTTCAGGAGCAACCAGCCTGTAAGGAGACGAACAAGAATGACGGCCAATCGATTGTTATCCCCTGTTGTGATCTGCTGTGCTGTGCTGAGCATGCTCTTCTTTGTACCTGTGGATTATAACCATGCTCAGGCAGGGAACGAACCGATTCTCACCGTGGATACCGGTGGCCATAAGGGTATCATCAGAGACCTGGTGGTCAGCTCGGATAACCGTTACCTGATCTCTGCCTCGGATGACAAGACCATCCGGGTATGGGATATCAAGACCAGAAGGGAGGTGGGCAAGATCCTGGGGCAGATCGGGGCTGGCTCGGAAGGGAAGATCTTTGCCGTCGCCCTCTCTCCGGATGATCGCTGGCTGGCGGTGGGGGGGTATTTGGGGCGGTTTAGCGGCAAAAAAGACAGAGAAGATGAAGAAGCCCATAAAATTAGGATCTATGATTTTAACAGCGGTAAACTCCATCGCCTCCTCAAAGGGCACACCAATGTGGTCAATGATCTGGCCTTCAGCCCCGATGGCAGCCTGCTGGCCTCCGCCTCGGCGGATGAGACGGTAAAACTCTGGAGAGTAGCGGATGGCTTTCGTTTAAAAGAGACCCTGGAGGGGCATCAGGATGATGTCTATGGAGTAGCTTTTCTCCCGGACAACCGACCGGTCTCCGTCGGTTATGATGAGCAGTTGATCCTCTGGCAGGACGGCAGGCTAAAGAAGCGTTATAAACACAGCCACGATCTGAAATATCTTGCCGTGAGCAAGGAGTGGCTGGCGGTTTCAGGCAATCGAGTTGACCGGGAGATTCTGATCTTTGATCATGAACTCCGCCTCCACAAGACCATCAGCAGCCCGACCAAACCGGAGGGACTCAGTTTCTCCCGGGATGGTCACCTGCTCCTGGCAGGGACCGGCACTACTCCCAGAGTAGCCATTATCTATGATGTGGCCGCTGATTTTCGTGAGCAGAGCCGCTTCAGCAGGCATGACAACCTGGCCATGGCCACGGCTTTTCTGGCCGATAACACTGCGGTCACCGCTGGCGGCGATAATAAGGATCTCTACTTCTGGAAGAACGGGAAAAGACTGGCTCATATTGGAGGCAGCGGCAGATCCATCTGGGCGGTGGGCCTTGATCGGGGTGGTCTGCACTGGGGGACGACCTGGAAAAAGGATGTAAAAAAACATGCCAATCCTCTGGAACATCGTTTTGACCTCAACAGTTTTACTGTCGGCGATTCAGATATCGCAGCCAGAAGGATTGAGACTCGGTATCAGGATTGGTCGCTGAGTCATCGTAAGGGAGGCGCATACGGGTATGGTGATGCCATCCTGGTGATCAACAGAGATGGCCATGAAGAGGCGAGCATTACCCGGAAGTCTTCCAATGGGTATCAGCATAGAGTCTATGGCTTCACAGCTGACGGTAACATTCTCTCCGGTGGTGCTCATGGCGCTCTCGCTGCCTATAACCGGGAGGGTGAGGAACTGGCTCGGTTTATCGGTCATACTGGTACTGTTTGGTCCCTGGCGGTTGAGGGCGATCGACTGCTGTCTGGCTCTGTCGATCAGAGCCTCAAGCTCTGGGACCTGGGTGAGCTCAGGCAGGGCAAGAAGAAGATCTACCCCTTGCTCAATATTTTTGCAGGTAGTGATGGTGAGTGGGTGGCCTGGTCCCGGTCCGGTTACTATGCGGCCAGCGCCCAGGGGGACAAGTATGTGGGTTTTCACGTCAATGGCGGCCCGGAGAAGGCAGCCCAGTTTTATCCGGCCTCCCGTTTTCAATCCAGTCTCTACCGACCCGATATCATCCAGGCCCTGATCCGCAGCGGCAGCGAGGAGGAGGCCATCCGGATCGCCTCCCGCTCACGGAGGACGGAAGTCGTGGATACCGCCTCAATCCTGCCGCCCCTGATCGAGTTGATCAAGCCAAGCCAGCTCCGACAAGAGATCGATGGGGACCGGTTGGAACTGGAGTGTCTGATCACCCCCCAGTCCAAACATCCCATCGCCGAGATCCAACTCCTGGTCAACGGCCGGCCCACCGCGGAAAGCAGGGCCCTGAAGCGGAGGAAGAGCAAAGGCGGGATCCTGATCAGCCGTGAGCTTGCCCTGCC
>NZ_AUCW01000065.1 GCF_000429965.1 Desulfogranum mediterraneum DSM 13871 | reverse complement strand
GTCCTCCGTGAGCGGCCGGCAATCCGGATGGCCTCCTCCTCGCTGCCGCTGCGGATCAGGGCCTGGATGATATCGGGCCGGTAGAGGCTGGCTTGAAAACGGGAGGCCGGATAAAACTGGGCCTCCTTCTCCGGGCCGCCATTGACGTGAAAGCCCACATACTTATCGCCCTGGGCGCTGGCCGCATAGTAACCGGACCGGGACCAGGCCACCCATTCGCCATCACTGCCTGCAAAAAAATTGAGCAAAGGATAGATCTTCTTCTTGCCCAGCCTGAGTTCACCCAGGTCCCAGAGCTTGAGGGTCTGATCATCAGAGCCTGACAGCAGCCGATCTCCCTCAACCGCCAGGGACCAGACATCATCCGTATGACCGATAAATCGAGCCAGCTCCTTACCCTCCCGGTTATAGGCAGTGAGAGCGCCATGAGCACCACCAGAGAGGATCTTGCCGTCGGCAGTGAAGCCATAGACTCTATGGTACACACCATCTGCTGAGCTGCGGGTGACAGTCGCCTTTTCCTGCTCATGATTACGGATCACCAGGACAACATCACTGTAGCCCCCCCCTTCCTTTTTCCGATGGCTCAGAGACCAATCCTGATAGCGCGTCTCGATTCTTCTGACCGAGGTATCAGAGTCGCCCAGAGCAAAGCTGCTCAGGTCAAAACGGTGCTCCAATGGATTGATATGTTTTTTGATATCACCTTTCCAGGTGGTTCCCCAGTGCAGGCCGCCACGATCAAGCCCAACCCCCCAGACGGCCCTGCCGCTGCCGACGAGGTGAGCCAACGCCTTACCGTTCTTCCAGAAGTAGATATCCTTATTATCTCCCCCACCGGTAACCGCAGTCTTATCGGCCAGAAAGGCCGTCGCCATAACGGTATTATCATGTTTACTGAAGCGGCTCTGCTCTCGAAAATCGTCACCAACCTCATAGATAATAGCGACCCTGGGAGTGGTGCAGGTCCCGGCCAGAAGCAGGCTGCCGTCTCGGGAAAAGCTGAGGCCAGTAGGTCTGGTTGGACTGCTGATGGTCTTATGGAGACGGAGGTCATGGTCAAGAATCAGTATCTGTTGATCTTCTTGATAGCCTGACACCGCAATCCATTCCTTGCTCACGGCAATGGATTTCAAGTTATGACTGTGGTCATAGCTTTTCTCGACCCTGCCGTCTTTCCAGAGGATCAGCTGCTTATCAAAACCGACGGAGAGCGGCCGATTATCCGGGAGAAAGGCAACTCCATAGACGGAATTTTTATGCCCCTCCAGGGTCCTCACCAGCCGGAAGTCATCCTCTACTGCCCAAAGTTTTACGGTCTTATCCGCTGAACCCGATGCCAATACCCTGCCATCAGGGCTGAAGGCCAGGTCATTGACCGGATTTTCATGACTCTTCAGGAGATGATGGAGCTTACCACTGCTAAAATCATAGATCCGAATACCTTTATCTGGGGAAAAAAAACCGCCAACAGCCAACCAGCGATCATCCGGAGAAAGGGCGACGGCAAAGATCTTTCCCTCTGAGCCCGGCCCGATCTGCCCCAGGATCTTGCCGACCTCCCTTCGGGTCTTAAGATCCCAGACCCGGGTGGTCTTGTCATCCGAGGCAGAGATCAGGTAACGGTTATCCGAGCTGACCACCAGGTCTTGAATTCTTCCCCTATGGCCGCCGGTATCCACGGTCAGAATCGGTTCGTTCCCTGCCTGGACACCGTTCCTCTGCACAGGAGCGAAGAGAAGCATGCACACCATACAAAAGCAGATCACGACAGGGCATAACAGGCGATTGGACTTCATTCTTTTTGCTCTCCTTACAGGCTGGTTGGTCCTGAAATAATAGCTGCTCATCTGGCGGTCACCGCAAAATCAGGGACCGAGTCCGGGATGATGGTGGTGGGCTTCTGTCGGCCGCCGGTGAGTTGCTTGACCCGCCGGGTCACATAGAGATCGATCTCCTTGACCGTCACCACCCGGTCCTGATCGTAATCCGCCTTCAAGCGGCCGCTGGCAGCACCAAAGCCCTCCAGCAGGGCCTTGGTAAAGGCGCCGTGTCCCCATTCGGGACGTTCCAGGGAAAAGGAGGAACCGGTGGCCGCGGTCATGATCACCTGACCGGAGCCTGCGGCCAACAACTCCTTGATGGCTGCGGTAATCGAGTGATCGCCACGGCGGCCACCACCCATGATCGCCCCGGAGTGGCAGGTATCGGCCAGCAGGATCACCTTGGAGGGCAGGCCGCTGATGATATCTTTAAA
>NZ_AUCW01000064.1 GCF_000429965.1 Desulfogranum mediterraneum DSM 13871 | reverse complement strand
TGATCATGGTCTAACTTTAAACTTTTAGAGTATGAAAAGTTTTTTGATCTTTGACAATTAAATAGCAGGGTATCTAAATCGTAGAGCCTTTTTTGTTGCACAAGCGGACCGAATGGTCTCCGTGTGACGCGAAGAAAAAGGCAGTACTACAAGAATAGCGTTTAGAGTTTATAACTTAGTTTAAAAAAGACTTATGGTTAAGCTACTAAGGGCTGACGGCGGATGCCTTGGCACTAGGAGGCGATGAAGGACGTGGAAAGCTGCGATAAGCTTCGGTGAGCTGCTAACAGGCTTTGACCCGGAGATTTCCGAATGGGGCAACCCGGCAGAGTTCATACTCTGTCACTTATTACTGAATACATAGGTAATAAGAGCGAACGAGGGGAAGTGAAACATCTCAGTACCTTCAGGAAAAGAAATCAATTGAGATTCCGTCAGTAGCGGCGAGCGAACGCGGAATAGCCCAAACCCATGAGCATGCTCATGGGGGTTGTGGGGCCCCGATGTGGGATTGATGATGGATAGCGGAATGGCATGGAAAGGCCAATCATAGACGGTGATAATCCGGTACGCGAAATCCTGACTCACCCTAGGGTGTCCCCGAGTACCACGAGACACGTGAAACCTTGTGGGAATCCGGGAGGACCATCTTCCAAGGCTAAATACTACCTAGTGACCGATAGTGTACCAGTACCGTGAGGGAAAGGTGAAAAGAACCCCGGGAGGGGAGTGAAATAGAAACTGAAACCGTCAGCTTACAAGCAGTTGTAGCCCATGTTTACATGGGTGGCAGCGTGCCTTTTGCATAATGAGTCAACGAGTTACCCTATGTAGCGAGGTTAAGCCGTTAGGTGTAGCCGCAGCGAAAGCGAGTCTTAAGAGGGCGTCGAGTTACATGGGGTAGACCCGAAGCCGGGTGATCTATCCATGTCCAGGGTGAAGGTCGAGTAACATCGACTGGAGGCCCGAACCATTGTAGGTTGAAAACTGCTTGGATGAGGTGTGGATAGGAGTGAAAGGCTAATCAAACTCGGTGATAGCTGGTTTTCTCCGAAATATATTTAGGTATAGCCTTGCGAAATGACTGACGGAGGTAGAGCACTGCTTGGGCTAGGGGTCCCAACGGATTACCAACCCCATGCAAACTCCGAATGCCGTCAAGTTCAATCGCGGGAGTCAGTCTGCGGGAGATAAGTTCCGTGGTCGAGAGGGAAACAACCCAGACCGTCAGCTAAGGTCCCTAAACTGTACTAAGTGGAAAAGGAGGTGAAATTGCTCAGACAACCAGGAGGTTGGCTTAGAAGCAGCAATCCTTTAAAGAAAGCGTAATAGCTCACTGGTCTAGTGAATTTGCGCCGAAAATGTAACGGGGCTCAAGTACAGTACCGAAGCTACGGATTCAAAATTTATTTTGGATGGTAGGAGAACATTGTGTAGGCCTGAGAAGGTGCATCGTGAGGTGTGCTGGAGGTATCACAAGAGCTTATGTTGACACGAGTAGCGATAAAAAGGGTGAGAAACCCTTTCGCCGAAAGTCTAAGGTTTCCTGAAGTCAAGTTAATCTGCTCAGGGTTAGTCGGTCCCTAAGGCGAGGCTGAAAAGCGTAGTCGATGGGAAACAGGTTAATATTCCTGTACCACTGATCTGGAACTTGTATAAGGGGGGACGGAGAAGGATATGCCATCCGGGCGTTGGTAGTCCCGGTTTAAGCGTGTAGGTGGAGTGTCCAGGCAAATCCGGACATTCATAACACTGAGGCGTGATGACGAAGCCCAAACGGGCTGCAAAGTGGTTGATTCCATGCTTCCAGGAAAATCCTCGTATACATTCAGTTTGGTGACCGTACCGTAAACCGACACAGGTAGACAGGTAGAATATACCAAGGCGCTTGAGAGAACTCTGGTTAAGGAACTCGGCAAAATAGCACCGTAACTTCGGGAGAAGGTGTGCCCTCATGGTGATCTTTTATACTTAAGTGAGCCTACGGGGGTTGCAGTGAAATGGGGGGAGCGACTGTTTACTAAAAACACAGGACTATGCGAAGTCGTAAGACGATGTATATGGTCTGACGCCTGCCCGGTGCCGGAAGGTTAAGGGGACGTGTTAGCTTTTGCGAAGCATTGAACCGAAGCCCCGGTAAACGGCGGCCGTAACTATAACGGTCCTAAGGTAGCGAAATTCCTTGTCGGGTAAGTTCCGACCTGCACGAATGGCGTAACGATTTCCCCACTGTCTCAACCAGAGACTCAGCGAAACTGTAGTACCGGTGAAGATGCCGGTTACCCGCAACAAGACAGAAAGACCCCGTGAACCTTTACTATAGCTTGGCATTGTGTTTAGGGATAGTATGTGTAGGATAGGTGGGAGACTTTGAAGCATGCACGCCAGTGTGTGTGGAGTCACCCTTGAAATACCACCCTTGCTATCTTTGAACTCTAACCGCGGTCCCTTATCGGGATCCGGGACAGTGTCTGGTGGGTAGTTTGACTGGGGCGGTCGCCTCCCAAAGAGTAACGGAGGCGCGCGATGGTTCCCTCAGGCTGATTGGAA
>NZ_AUCW01000063.1 GCF_000429965.1 Desulfogranum mediterraneum DSM 13871 | reverse complement strand
GGATCTCCCAACGGATGAGCAGCGGGGCACCCCTCCCAGTCTCTCCTTTTCCGGCAGTCTAGCAGTCTTTCCCGCTCCTGGTTGAATCCCTGTAATCCCTGACCCTGGCGATATGTCCGGTATCTTTGTAGTCGTCATTCCCACCTACGCGGGCATAATGGAAAAGAGCGGGAGATCCGGATAGACCCAAATTAATCGCGCGCCTTGACCTTGATCGAAAAATTGAATTTTTCAAGGTACCCTGAATATATCCATAATGAATGCTCTCAAAACCAGTCAAGACAGCCACAGGAGCAGTCGCGACTTCGGCGCTTAAACCTGCCTTTTTTGTGGTAAAAAGGAGCTTTTAAGGCTAAAAAAAGCTGTTTTTCTGTGCTTTTTGATTTTAAATTAATACGTTAGCTTGGTCCGACCTCGGATTGACCGGATTGACCCCGTGCTATTCAGTTTTCGGAGTGAACAGGAAAGGGATTGAGAAACTGCGTAAGCTTTTGAAAAAAGTGATCCTAAACAGGAAAAGACTGGGAGGAGTTTGTATCATGCTGAAAACAAATAAAATTTTTCTTATGGTGACAGTCTCGATCATCATGGCTGCAACGGTTGCATTTGCTGATGGATGGAGGTTTCCCGGAGAATTTGAGAAGCAGGAGCGGGTGTATCTCGGCTGGCTGAGCAAGGAATATGTCAAAGGATATCAAACCGATGATGTGCTGCTGGAGATAGTACAGAACCTTATCCCGTATACCAGTGTTACAATCTGCGTTCCTGAAAAATCCCAGCAAAAACACGTAGAGGCCCTCCTCAAAAAAAACAACCTCTCTCTTAAAAACATTTCATTCCAGACCATCCCCTTCACCATGCTTTATTGGCGGGATTTCGGACCCATTTTCACAACCGATCAACAAGGCCGCAAAAGCATAGCCGACTTTGGATTCAACTGCTGGGGTTATTTTCCGCAGTCTGATACTCAGGCAAGGATAATGGAACGTATTGACCGCGATATCGCCAAGCAACGCGGACTTCCCTCCAGAATGACCCGTCTGGTAAGCGAAGGTGGCGACCGCGAACTAAATGGCAAGGGAACCATCCTGGTCACCGAGGCCTGCGAGTTCCAGCGCAATCCCAACCTTTCGCGGGATGATATTGAGGCAGAGCTCAAAGAAATGTTGGGCGCAACCAACGTTATCTGGTTGAAAAAAGGAACCGTTGACGATGATGCCTACAATGTCAGCACCCTGCCCGGACCAGGAGGAAAAGGAGTGGCATACCGAAGTGCTGCCGCAAATAACCATATGGATGAATATTGCCGCTTTGTAGCCCCGGATACGATCCTTTTGGCTGAAGTAAGTGAAGAGGAAGCAGCCAGGGGTCCGGTGGAACAAGAAAACCGCCGCCGCATGGAAGAAAACTACCGCATATTACAAAACGCCGTTGATCAGGACGGCAAGCCGTTCAAGATCATCCGCATCCCCATGCCTGAAACCCTCTTTTTCGAAGTGACCCCGCAGGATGAGGCCTACTTCGGGCTGGTCTCATTTCCTAGATTTTCTGATGGCACGGCTTTCCCGGTCGGTCACCCGGTGCAGGTGGTTCCTGCTCAGAGTTACTGCAATTTCCTGATTTCCAACGGAGTAGTTCTGGCTCAGAAATACTGGCACGAAGGTCTACCCCAGGAAGTGAAAAAGCGTGACGCCGAAGCGCTCTCAGTCCTGCAAAAGGCCTTTCCAGACCATAAGGTCGTCACCATCAACACCCTGGGGATAAACTTCGGGGGCGGAGGCATTCACTGCTCCACCCAACAGGAACCATACACAGGTAAATAAGGCTGACAAAAAACTCCTGCCGGAAATTCAGCGGGAGTTTCTTTGGCCTCTGAGCGCATCAGGCCTAAACGCCGCGTCTCTCTCAGCCGGTAACTGTTCCCCAGGTGGTTATCACATGACTGTGATGGAGCAGTTGATCAAGGATGGCCTTGGCCAGGACCGCATTACCGAATACGCCCCCTCTTTTCTCCACTATCATCTTGTAGCGATTCCGCATGGCCTTAGACCTGTGGCCAGCTATCCGGTCATCCTCTGCATCGGACAGGCCGTTCCCAATTGTTGCCTTAGCCTGTTGGTTCGTTCCTGAGCTTTATCTGAGGAAGGTTTTCAGGAGTATTCTCCAAAGGGGAGGCGGGAGGCCCTGTACGTCAAAATGCCTTAGAGCCCTGTTTTTGCCTGTCAAAAGTATTGTCTAAGGCCGAAAATAGTTCTTTTTTGAAGATATATTTGTTTGTCGTCAGGTAGTTATCTTGGTCTGGCCCCGGCCGAAGGACCGACCGGAACCGAACCCCGACCGGAACCCAGATTGAATCACTGGAATCCCTGACCCTGGCGATATGTTCGGTATTATTCGTCATTCCCGCGCAGGCGGGAATCCAGTCACCGAGGAAGATTGAATCACTCCTGACCTGGATGCCCGCCTTCGCGGGCATGACGAAAAAGAGCGGGAGGGACGGAAAAGAATGAATATATCCATAATGAATGCTCTCAAAACCAGTCATGACACCCACAGGAGCAGTCGTGACTTCAACGCTTAAACTTACCTTTTTCGTGGTGAAAAGGAGCTATTAAGGATGAAAAAGGGCTGTTTTTCGGTGCTTTTTGTTTTTAAGTTAATAAGTTAGCTTGGTCCGACCCCGACTGCCTGACATATATCCTTGCTGGTATTGTCAGTAAGGAGCTGCTCAAAAACCTGGCTGTCATGCAAAGCAGCGTCCGTTACGCTATAGCTACGAATGAGCTTGTGTTTCACATCCACCGAGATGTGATTTTTGTATCCATAAAATGTTT
>NZ_AUCW01000062.1 GCF_000429965.1 Desulfogranum mediterraneum DSM 13871 | reverse complement strand
TTGGGTTCATCCAACCGAACAACCGGAGCTGTTAAAAAAAATTCCCTTAAAAATGGTGCAAACGGGGTCCAGGGTAATTTTCAAGGTTCCCTTAACTAAAATTAGCAAAAGCCGTATCCATGGTTGCCCCAAAAATAAATCTAGCGGTAAAGCAGTCAGGCAGAGCGGTGGTGCTGTCTGCTTAACTGCATCCGTTTTTCAATTGGCAGGAACTTTTTAAGTCCTGTAACAGCATGGGGGGAGAGAAGATCATCGTTCCGATGCGAACAGGGTGGCGGAACCTCCAGTTGGAGAAGAAGGGGAGAAGAAGGGGTGATCAGGATTGAACTGGCCATTCCCCGGTGGTCCATTAGCCGAGGAGAGTAGTCCTGTGTACCGTCCCGCACGCCTTCCAGACCCTGGGAGCAGAACTGTTAAGCCTGGCTGGTCTGGAGTCGATCTGAATCTATTTGTCACCCCAGCAAACCCTCATGGTTTTAACGCACTTCCCCTCTGTTTTTAGGTCGAACCGGAGATTAAGGCAGGGCCATGGTCTTAATTGAACTCGGCCGAGGGGTGATGGTCCCTGTCTACAGCTATCAGCACACTCACTTTATCACAGTGATGAGCAATGTGATCGAAATCCTGGAGAGGGAGAGGGAGAGGGGGCACCAGCTAACTACCAACCATTTTATACTGGTTAGCGGCAAGTAATTCTAGGTAGTTTGGCATGTGGGACCCAACCTGGCCAAGGTGGCGGGCCTCTCCCCATGTTCCTGGCAAGGAGAGGGAGTTTGAGGCTGCGTGGACCTAGCCCATGGAGCCCAGGGTAATCACTTCAATGCAGCCGTATCTGGCGAGTTTACCCAGTGTAACCAGGAGGATAAACCAGGGAAAACTGGTTTTGAAGATGCCGCCGATGAGACAGAGGGGGTCGCCGATGATGGGTAGCCAGGAAAAGAGCAGGGACCAGGTCCCGTAACGCCGATACTGTCTTGTTGCCCGGTCCCTGGCGTCGGGACCGATCCGGAGGATCCTGACGCTGAGGTAGACCCCGCCAAAGCGACCAAGGGCATAGGTGGTACAGGCACCAAGGGTATTGCCCAGGGTAGCGGTGGCTAACAGCAACCAGGGGTTAAAAGTCTCCAGCAGCAGTGCCACCAGCAACCACTCGGAGCCGAGGGGAAGAACGGTTGCCGCCAAAAAGCTCAGTATAAAGAGGGAGAGGTAGCCGTGGCTGAAGAGCAGTTCCGTCATGGTCCAAGGGCTGGGATTCTGGTAGGGGGGGGAGCCGGGGTAGAGCAGCCGGCTCTGGTTCAAGGTATCCGGCTCCTACCCCAGCTGCACTGGAAAGTCAAGCGGTGAGCAGAAGGCGGCTGAGCTGTTCGCTTGCCTGGGCAACCGCCCACAGCCAACCATAGCCTGAACCAGGCAAAAAGGTTTCAGCTCCTTTAAAAAATGATTTTTGGCTTGTTCACGGGGTGGCGACAGGGTATATCTGATCTACTCGTAGAGAGGAGTGAGCGCCTCGGAGCCCGCTGTTCCCATCGGCCGGTGGGCGGTTCCCGGTCTCGATCGATACCTCCATCAAAGACCAGCCTGATGTCCAGCTCAAGCCTCTCTCCCGAAACTCCATACTTCTTGTTCAGGCCTGTGGTTGACTCTGCTCCTGGACAGGGTATGCCGTAGCAATATCGTACACCCTACTGTACGCATCTGTGACTCTTTCCAACACGTGACCCATGACAGAAGAAGCAAAAGTTTCCCTGACCATCCTTATCCCGGCCGGCCGTCTTCCCTTGGAGATCATGAACACCGCCCAGCAGCTGGCTGGCCAACATGATCTGGAGGTCTATCTCTCCACTGCCCAGAATCTGCGCTTGAACAATATCCCAGAAGGTGTGCTCGAAGAGGTCAAGTCGACTCTGGCAGCCGTGGGATCTGAATTCAAGGCCCCTGGAAAATTTCTTTTACCCAGGGTCTGTGTGGGTAAGGATCACTGCAAGTTTGGCCTGGTCGATACCAGGGCCGTGAGCGATACCATTCTCAAGCGCTTTGCAGATCGTGCCCACACCAAGGGCAAGGTCAAGCTCGCCGTCGCTGCCTGCCCACTCTGCTGTTCCAGCCCCAAGACCACGGACATCGGAATCATTGCCACGGCCAAGGGCTTCGAGCTCTATGCCGGCGGCAAGGGAGGACCCTTTCCCAAGATTGGCCAGCGGATAGCCAAGGAGGCCGATGAGGAGCAGATCCTGGAGATGATTGCGACCCTGGTCGAGTTCCATGATCAAAAGACCGAAAGCAAACAGCGACTGGTGAAGTTGCTGGATGACCCGGAGTTTCCCTTTGCCGAGGTCTAGTGAGCTGTTCAGCTTTGCCTGAGGCGTCGGCTTGAATCGGGCCGGAGATGGGTTTTCCCCTCTCCGGCCCTTACTGTTTGCCCCCTCTTTCATGGGCTGAGCGCGGCATATCTGGAGGCAGTGCTTAAGCCTACCTTGAATAATGGCTTTTTCTTCCAATCTCTGCGTTATACTCTAAAAATTATCCTCGGAATATCGATTATATGCCTGTGGTAATTTTTCTCGCATGCCTTGATCTTGATCGAAAAATCTCATTATTCAAGACACCCTTAAGCCCTTGATGGGATGCTCGCCTCCTGGGAATCTCACCTTCAGGTAGGGCCTCTTTCCCTCCTTTATTCTCCTGCTGTCCTGATCTTTCTTCACTGAGCTGTCGAGCCCCATTTTTGCTGCAATTACCAGGTTTTCGTCGGCCGGCCTGGCTTCGGTGAACCCTCTGCTCCGTAAGCGCCTCTTAAACCCCATCTTTTCTTAACGAGACCAGCATGTCATAATCGCGCATCCAATTCATCTTGCGGAGGCGACCATGACGAGTAAG
>NZ_AUCW01000061.1 GCF_000429965.1 Desulfogranum mediterraneum DSM 13871 | reverse complement strand
CTCAATTTCAAAACACCCTATGAAGTTTTCAACAAACTGACAGGTATCGATGTCAGAAAAATCATGGGTTATGCACTTATCACTTGAATTCAGCTACCTTTATTTTGTTATGAAGTTTTTTTAAGGGTGCAATAAATGAGGATATAGTCGATGCCTTAAAAAAATATACATATATAACCGTAAACATAAATATAATTATCTGATTAAGTTCCTTTGGTGGTTGTAGTGTTTTAAATGTCACTTATTTGTTCACCAAGGATTTTATGTAGTGATATTTCAAATGCACGTACCTTTGGCGGCGCTTGATAAAAACATTCGGTTGGTCACCTTAAGTGTTTAAGCAATACTTATCGAAGAAATTGTTTAGGAGTTTATTATGTTTGAGAAATTTAATCACTTAGCTTTTAATAACCCTTATTATTACAAAAACAAAGAGGGTTTTGTAATAGAACAAAATCTATCTGAACTGTTGAATGTATACACTGGCCCTCGAAGAATAGACCCGATAGCAGTTATTGAATTACTCAATAAAAATTATATGTTTGCAGATCGCACTATAATACAGGGCATACAGAGGACGCCATGGTTGGCAAGACCAAATGTCATGTCGAATGATTGGGAATATGAGAGTGCGCCAAAGCATTCGTTTTCGGATATAAAAGAAGAGGAGATAGCTGGAACACTGTTTAAAAAAATCTGTTCTGAGATAAAAGCCTATATTGGTAATAGAAAGACTGTAGGCGTGCTGCTGAGTGGTGGGATGGATAGTAGAATGGTTGCTGGGGCCTTGGACTTTTTAATTAAAAAACAGGAAATAAAAGGGGTAGAGGTTACAGGCTTAACTTGGGGGGATGATGGGACAAGAGATGTTGTCTATTCAAAGAGGATCGCATTAAGATTAGGATGGAACTGGAAACATTACAAAGTAACCGCAGGTGATTTGTTAAACAATATCAAAGAGACAGCTACGCATGGTTGCGAATATTCTCCCATTCATTTGCATGCAATTCCTCAGATAAGGGACGACAATAATCTAGATATTATTTTAGCAGGTAGTTATGGCGATAGCATTGGCCGTGCAGAATATTCTGGTATAAATGTCGGCTCTATAAAACCTATAAGTAGAAAAATATCGAATATTGGTGGGTTTGTACATAATGCTGTATTTGAAAATTCAAAGAGATATATCTCGACTGATGTCCATAGATATCACGAGCGTTTCCCTCGGGAAAAACCTTATATGCAAAATGAGCTGGATTATCAATTGCATTATATGCGTAGGATGCTAAATCCTTGCATGGGGTTGTTGGCAGATAAAACCGATATTTGTCAAGTGTTTACACGGCCAGATGTTTATGGATTTATGTGGTCAATAGACCCCTCCAGAAGAAACGATCTTGTTTATAGACATATGCTAAATGAGTTTATTACAAAGTTAGATGATATACCTTGGGCAAGGACAGGTTTGCCGTTTGGCCAGATTAAAGGCACCCCAGATTCATACCTGAAGAAACATCACTCGTATGATCGTCTTGTTCAAAATGATATATTTGAAGAAATTGTCAAACTGGTTTCGTCAGAAGACATTAGGAGGCTGAATTTATTTAATTATGAGGCCATAAAGTTGTTGCTCAGCCTTGTCCGTAGATTCCCACTGCAATCCATGTATTATGTAGAGAAATTAATTTGGTTGGCTAGTCTTTCAGTGATGGCTAAGGTTTATGATTTGCAGGGTGTTGAGCCTGTTGAATCTAAACAGAAATATTTTGATAGAAGTATTGTCGTGGTGCCATCTGAATATTTCATAAGAAAAATAAAAAATATGGTCGTGATGCCAAAACGTTGACTATGGTAAAGTGTGATTTTTAAAGTTTTTGATATGGCTGCAGTAAAAGTTTCTTGCCGTTTTTCCGGTGGTACTAATGAGGTAAGGCGGCACGGCAAGAATAGTAATGGAAATTAAAGATTTTGGTGTTCAGGTTGCAAGCGAACCTTCCAGCTAGATGTAGCCTCCCGAGTAATTATATTCCCAATATGAGTTATCCATTATACCGTGCCAGGCACATGCTTCAAGGAGTGCTGAAGCTAGAATAACACCTCATTTTCTCTGTCTGGCTGAGGAACGAAGCCAGGTAAGCGAGCTCGTGCTACCCCTGCCATCCGAGAGGAGATTCGGCAGTCCACCCTCTCTGAAAGGGTGCTGGAGGAAAATATAATATCACCAGAGCAACTGTTAGAAAGTGGAAGATCGCTCCCTTCGCCCCCGTGAACTCCATGCCACGCTCTCCCTGGCAGAAGAGGCCATCGTTGTTGAACTGCGCAAGTCCCTGCTTCTCCCTCTGGGCGACCTCCTCGTGGTGATACGTGAATTCTTCAGCCAGCCATGTCGCGATTGGACCGCTGTCTTCGTCGATACGGCATCTCCAATTTGAAAAGTCTTGTGCCGGAAGAAAAGGGGGAAGCTACGTTATTGAAGGCATTTAAATCCTACGATCCAGGTTTTATCCATGCTGACATCGAACACTTGCCGCAAATGCCGGATGAGACAATCAGGAAATATCTATTTGCGGCTATTGACCGGGCAACGCGTTGGACCTATATGGAAACCATATCCAAAAAATCAGCCAAGTCTGCAGAAGGATTCTTAAAAAATCTGATTAAAGTAGCTCCTTTTGTCATCAGTAAAATTCTCACCGATAATGGTAGGGAGTTCACTGACCGCTTCGCGCAACTGGCCAAAGGGAACCAACTGGTAATCATCTGTTTGACAAGATTTGCGCAACCCACGGCATAGAACACCGCCTAATTAAGCCCAGGCATCCACAGGCAAACGGGATGGTTGAACGTTTTAACGGTCGAATCGAGGATATTCTTAATCAAACATTGCTTAAATACGGGAGCATCCGCTACTTATGGCATAGGTTAGCAATCGGTCGTCTTTTGATTTTATCCTGTACTTTTAATCAGTTAGGTGCGTTTTAGGCTTTAAG
>NZ_AUCW01000060.1 GCF_000429965.1 Desulfogranum mediterraneum DSM 13871 | reverse complement strand
CAGAGCCCCAGGAAACAGCCTTCAACTATGAATTCTCAGCCTTACTCCATCACGTTGCGTGAACACGAGAACATCATTTATCGAGATTAGGCTCAGCACAGCAGGTTATCTACAACACAGCTGTATACCAAGATAGTACCAGCTGATGTGAAAGCTGCCCATGAGCAGTATCACCCCGGAGTAAACTAGATGAAAATAGCTGCACTTATCCCGAAATACCTGCAACACCTGAAGGTGATTGGCAGTGCCAAGAGCACCATCAAAGGTAATAAGTATGCCTTAAAAACGTTTATTCGGCTCCTTGATGAAATACATATCAATGAACTGACAGAACTCTCTCGTGATGTAATCCTTGAGTACCAGCAGGAGTTGGCTTACAGGTTAACATCAAAAGGCACACCTCTTACACTCAGAAGCCAAGGTTATGCCCTTGGCGTAGTCAAAAGCTTCTGTAGGTACCTAAGTGATGAAGACTATATGCTTACTGATCCGGCAGTAAAAATAGTACTACCCAAGAAACCTAAAGTTCTGCCTAAGGTCATTATGGATAGCGAGGATATCCGTAAACTTCTCTCAGTACCAGACATGAGAACCAATAAAGGGTATCGCAACCGGATAGTCTTAGAAATCCTCTATGACACAGCAATCCGCGCTGCTGAAATGGCTGCCGTTCGAGTTCAAGACCTGGATTTGACAGGTGGTTATCTTACCATCAGATCAGGTAAAGGAGCCAAGGATCGTGTTGTACCTGTAAGTGATCGGGTATGTACCATGCTAAATGAGTATTTGCTCATGGTCAGACCTGAGCTGCACAAAGGTAAAGATGACGGAGCACTCATACTCAATCGCTGGGGTAAGCAGATGACACCGAACTCTGTATGGGCCATTGTAAAACGCTGTGTTCGTCAGGCAGGTATCAATAAGAATATTTCCACTCATACGTTCAGGCACAGCTGTGCAACGCATATGCTGAGAAACGGTGCACCAATCCGTCAGATTCAGGAATTACTTGGTCATGAGTCATTGGAGACCACACAGATTTACACCAAGGTTACCATCAATGATTTAAAAGAAGTTCATTCCAAATATCACCCCTCAGAATCCTTGTGAGACAAGGGCTTCCTTCACCTTTTTACAGTCAACACAACCAGCTGATTTTTAGTTACTTATTGTCCAAGGGGTAACTGTTTTCTTTTGTCAGTGCGAACTGAATACTGTACATTGTACTTTAGTGATAATTTTTGAAATTAATAACAGCTCTTGGGGGGAGAAGGGCTACAGTAATATTGCCGGGCCAATATTACGATTTTGAAACTGGACTTCATTACAATTGGAATAGGTACTATGATCCGAGCACTGGAAGGTATATTTCCGCTGATCCGATTGGCTTGGCTGGCGGGATGAATCTTTATAGTTATGTTGCAAACGATCCCGTTAATAAAATAGACCCAGAAGGGTTGATGTATTATCCGGACATGATTTCTGAACCACAAATTGGTTGTGTAGAAACTTGTATAATGGAAAAGGCTTTCATGATGTTACCTATCGCTAATTTTAGTCCAGTCGATTTCCATCCGTTTAGCTTTCTTGCTGGAAATACAGATACATTAACAAGTGGTGGAATTTGGGATTCTGGTGCATCTGCAGCGAGTGGTACAAAAAGTATTGGGGGCATCTTATATGAGGGTTCAGGAGACATGTTTAAAAAACAAAATAAGAACCTTGCAAAAGGTCTGGGTAGATCATTCTATGGAGCAGCTTTACTAATGGACTTATTAGATGCAAATGGCGATATTGATGAGTGTCTTTGTATGTGTGGAGAATCTAAATAAAATATTGATAGCAACTTATGATAATAGATGACAGAAGTTTTCAAGTTATACTTCTAGGCTTGGTGATAATTGCAATAGCATTGATTCAGTATTTTTGTGGAGTTGCATTTACTCATAAAGGGTTCCTTAACCCGACAGTGGCATTTAGAAAAAAAGAAGAGCAAAAATCTAGCTTCTATTTTTCGGTAAAAGCTCAAATCTTTTTTGGAGTCTTTATGATTATTGTTGCCTTGGTCTTTGCTGTTTTTCGTTCTTTAGGGTGATCAGCATAAAAAGTCATAAATCCAGATAACCATTATTCGGTTAGGGATGCCCCGTATAGCTAACACTGCTCTTTGACATAACTCACCTCAACCTCATATACGTTCTTGGGGAGAGAAAACGTACCAAGGTATAGCCGGGCCAATATTACGATAACGAGACTGGATTGCATTATAACCATCACAGGTATTATGATCCTTCAACTGGAAGATACATTTCTGCTGACCCAATAGGGCTCAGAGGAGGCATGAACCTGTACGCTTACGCCAATCAAAATCCGATCAATGAAATCGACCCTCTAGGACTCGCATCCTATAAAACAGCAGAGGGGCACTACATCTTAGGCGTTGGACTTCTTGAAATTGACTGTTGTACCGAAGACGGTAAGGGACAAAAACACTTATATGTGAAAGTTTGTTTAGGGGCTGCTGTTGAGGTTAGCGGCGGAACAGGTGTTGCTTCAAACAGTGATGGAAAATCCTGCAGCAACCCGCCGAAACACCTATGGGGCGGTGAGTTAGGTGCGTCCTACGGTCTTGGTGCAGAAGGCTCAGTCTCTGTTGATATTGACGGCAGTGGAGCGAGTGCAGCTGGAGGATGGGGTATTGGTGGTGGAAAAGTCGGTGCCGGAGCTAAAGCTACAGCATGCTATTACAGGCGTGTAAATACAATACCTTCAGACCGCGAATGCGGTTGTGAGGAATGAGATTCTTATGTCATTTTTAACTTTTAGTATAATATGGTGTGGTCTGATTGTTGCGATAATATTAATAGTTCGCAGAATTCATGCTCACATGGCTACGATGGGGCACAAAACGTCATTTCCATTTGCCCCATCTGAGCTTTTTAGGTTCATCTCTTTCTGTACTCAGACTCAAAAAGAGACAGGTGATAAGAAACTTAAAACTCTGCTGGTATTATTAAACAGCTGCTATGCGGTAGGTGTAACGATCTTTCTCCTGCAAGTTTTTTATGGATAGCTTTAACTAATCCTATGGATCTTAACGACAGATTACGGTGTTTTGATAAAGCTGAATTCAAGTGATAAGTGCATAACCCATGATTTTTCTGACATCGATACCTGTCAGTTTGTTGAAAACTTCATAGGGTGTTTTGAAATTGAG
>NZ_AUCW01000059.1 GCF_000429965.1 Desulfogranum mediterraneum DSM 13871 | reverse complement strand
ACGGCCGAGAGGATGGGCATCACCATGGCCGAGGTGGCGGTGTTGGAGGTCAGTTCGGTCAGAAAGATGATCAGGGTGGCAACGGCAATGATGAGGACCAGGATGGGTGCCGCCTCGAGCAGGCCGACCTGACGCCCTATCCAGCTGGCCAGGTTGGTTATTTTGAAACCGCCTGCCATGGAGAGGCCGCCGCCAAAGAGAATCAGGACCCCCCAGGGCATCTTGGAGGCCCAGTTCCAGTTCATCACAAATTCATTCTTCTTCCAGTTGATGGGGATGACAAAGAGCACCAGGGCACCGATCATGGCGATGGTGGCATCGGTGACCAGTTTGGGTTCCATAAAGAGATAGCTGCCCAGGGGCTTGCGGAAGATCCAGCCCAGGGCCGTCATCAGGAAGACCAGGGCGGTCCAGCGCTCACCGCTGCCCATGGGACCCATTTTTTCCAGCTCTGCGTCAATCAGTTCCCGGCCTCCGGGAACCCTCTTCAGGGCCATGGGGTTGGCGACCCGGGTCAGCCACAACCAGCAGAGCGGCAGCATCACCGCAACCAGCGGAACCCCGACCATCATCCACTTGGCAAAGGTGATCTCATAACCGTAGGTCTTGTTGAGGTAGCCGGCCAGGACCGTATTGGGTGGCGTCCCGATCAGGGTCGCAATCCCGCCGATGGAGGCGGCATAGGCAATACCGAGCATCAGGTTGAGACCAAAGGCGAACCGTTCCTTACTGAAATCAATGGTCTTATCCAGGCCCTCCTTCTTGCCCTCGGCGATCACATGTTGGATAATGGCCAGGCCGATGGGCATCATCATCACCGTGGTTGCGGTGTTGGAGACAAAGGCGGAGAGTACGGCTGTGGCGATCATGAAGCCGAAGATCAAGCGACCGGGCGAAAAGCCGACGATCCGGACGATGTTCATGGCGATCCGCCGGTGCAGGTTCCAACGCTGCATGGCCAGGGCGATGATAAAGCCGCCCATGAACAGGAAGATCAGATGACTGGCATAGGGGGCTGCCGCCTGCTTGGTCCCCATGATCCCGAGCAGGGGAAAGAGGGCGATGGGCAGCAGGCTGGTGGCCGGAATCGGAATCCCCTCGGTCATCCACCAGGTGGCCATGAGCATGGCCACGGCAGCCATCCTCTGGGCCGCAGGTTCCATCCCGGCCGGCGCCGGCACCACCAACATCAGCGCAAAGAGCAGGGGCCCCAGAAAGAGGCCGATCTTCTGGCGGGTGGTATACTCGCGGGGCTCTCCCTCCTCAACGCCGCCTGGTCCGCCGCGGAGACGTTTGCCGTGCTCGGCAGGGGCATCTTCGATCTTCTCGGCAAGATCAATCTGGTTTTCAGAAGTGGTTGCCTTACTGAAAAAAACAACCTCCTTTTTCAATCGTCGCGCTGCAGATTTTGGCCTGAACACGAACAGGTTTTTGGTTTCATCGTGCATCTGCCACAGTCGTTCCCAAACAGTTATGGTCATAACAATCTCCTCTTTTCTCTTCTTGTTCCCTCTCAGGCCAACAGCCAAGCCGGGTGTGGCGGGTCTGTTGATCCCCAATGCATATCCGGGGCAGTGCTGTTGGCTGAAAAAATCGTTTACGCTCCTTGCTCAATCCGAAGACCGCAGCTTTCTCTGCTGAACTGCGGTCCATGGGCCCTGCTCAAAGCAGGGCCAGGAGCACCCCGGCCGCCACGGCCGAGCCGATCACCCCGGCCACATTGGCGCCCATGGCGTGCATGATCAGATGGTTCTGGGGGTTGGCCTCCATGCCCACCTTGTTGACCACCCGGGCGGCCATGGGCACGGCCGAGACCCCGGCAGCGCCGATCAGGGGGTTGATGGCGCCCTTGGAGAACCGATTCATCAGCTTGGCGATCAAAATGCCCGTGGCTGTACCGATACCAAAGGCCACCATGCCCAGGGCCAGGATGCCCAGGGTCTCCAGGTTGAGAAACTTCTCTGCCGAGAGCTTACTCCCCACCCCCAGCCCCAGAAAGATGGTCACCGTATACATCAGGGAGTTCTTGATGGTGTCGGAGAGCCGATCCACCACCCCGCACTCCTTGGCCAGGTTGCCCAGCATGAACATCCCGATCAGGGGTGCGGCCGAGGGCAGCAGCAGGGTACAGATCCCCAGGACCAGAAGGGGGAAGACGATCTTCTCGATCCGGGAGACATGACGCAGCTGGACCATCTTGATCTGACGCTCCTCCTCCGTGGTTAGCCAGCGCATGATGGGCGGCTGGATCAGGGGTACCAGGGCCATGTAGGAGTAGGCCGCGATGGCAATCGAACCCAGCAGCCGGGGCGAGAGCTGGCTGGAGAGAAAGATGGCCGTGGGCCCGTCGGCGCCGCCGATGATACCGATGGAGGCCGCATCGCGCAGGGAGAAGTCGATCCCCGGAACCAGGTCCGAGAGCAGCAGGGCGCCCAGCAGGGTGGTGAAGATCCCGAACTGGGCAGCACCGCCCAGGAGGATGGTCTTGGGGTTGGCGATCATGGGCCCGAAATCGGTGAGCGCCCCCACCCCCATGAAGATCAGCAGCGGAAAGACCCCGGTGACGATCCCCATCTCGTAGATATAGTAGAGGATGCCGCCGGGATCGGCGATCCCGGCAAAGGGGATGTTGGAGAGCAGCGCCCCGTAGCCGATGGGGATCAGCAGGAGGGGCTCAAACTGTTTGAAGATCCCCAGGTAGATCAAAAGCAGGCCCACCATGAGCATCAGCAGCCGTCCCAGCCCCAGGGACCAGCCCTGGCGGTACTGGGCATCGAGTACGCCGTAGATGCCGGTGGTCTTAAAGAGGTTGGCCGCCAGGGTGGTGATCCCTGGCAGGGCCTGGGGAGAGTCCTCCTGGCCTGCCACAGGGCCGGCACCGGCCTCAAGGACGGCTCCGGCCGCCGGTGTCGCCGCTGCTGCGGGCCAGGCCAGGCCAAGGCAGAAGGTGATCAGGAGCAGTCGTATCATGATGTCTTTCATAGCATATTTCCTCTAGCAGCCACCCCGAACAGGCGAGTTCCCTGTTCGGATGGCATACGATCAGAGTTGAATAACAGAGCCGGGCAGCGAGGCCGCAGCTCTGCCGGCTCAACCGATGGTGAGCAGCATGTCGCCGGCCTGCACCGTATCGCCGGCCGTCACATGGATGGCCAGCACCTTGCCAGCCGAGGGAGCCTTGACCTCGGACTCCATCTTCATGGCCTCCAGGATAACGATGGGCTGGTTGGCCTTGACGCTCTGCCCGGTTTCTACCAGGACCTTGACCACGTTGCCCGGGGTGGGGGCATCGATCACCGTTCCCAGGGCTGCTGCCGGCTCGGCCGCAGCCGGACGGGCCTGAATGCCGCCACCATCGCTGACCGAGACCTGGTAGGCACGGTCATTGACCACGATGGAGTAGTTCCGCTCACCCAGGGGAGCCCCAGCAGCAGGCCGGGCAGCCGGGGCCGCCTTGGGCTCCACCTCCTGATCGCTGATCTTGCGGACATTGGTCACCGCCTTGCCCAGGAGAAAATCCAGCCCCTTCTGTTCACAGCTGGCCACGATGAAGATGTTCTCATCCGTGACCGGCAGCTCGTTTTCCTGAAGCAGCTTGGTGGCCTTGGGGATACCCGCCTCCAGGATATCCAGGGGATCATCGGTGAACACCGGTTTGCCCAGCTGTTCCGAGGCCAGCTTGACGATCTCCGGGTTGGGCGGGGCCGGGGTCCGGCCGAAGTAGCCCAGGACCATGTT
>NZ_AUCW01000058.1 GCF_000429965.1 Desulfogranum mediterraneum DSM 13871 | reverse complement strand
GGAGATCTACCTGTTCGCCTATGACTCAATCGCCGAGGCCCGCAAATCGATCATGCGCTATCTTGATTGGTACAACCGCAATAGACCCCATTCAAAATTAGAGAAAAAGACGCCCGATGAGGCGTATGCCGTAATGTTGCCGACGGTCGAACAGGCAGCGTAACCAGGCAGGAGATTCCACCTTAGAAGCAGTAAAGCTTGTCCAAACGAACGGAGCCACCTCTGGACCCTCTATCTGTGGAGGCTCACTATTTTTACCTGACTATCTTGATCTCAATGTTAATAGTAGGCGCATCTTCATCTTCTTGATACAGCTTATTAAAAAGCTCTTCATATGCTGATTTTATAGCATCTTCAAACTGAATATTTCTGCCAGAGGAAAGAGGCAACGAATAGTTACCACTGGATAATAAGTTTACATTTGCATGGACATATACATCTAAGGAACCCTCGTTTATTGACCATGGCTCGGTATCCTCACAGCATATGGCAAATAAATTTGATACAAAGCACTAGCTCCACAGTTTTTTTCCTTGGATTTATTTTTAACTGATAACAACCAAAAAGCTACTTCTATGCTACCTGACCTTTTATTGCGATTGATAAATCGTTTTGATGAAAGATCGAGTTGTTGATAGCCAAGTTCATAGTCTTCACTCTCTGCAGAGCAAGTAACCCAAGAACGGTAAGCTTCACTTACTTCCTGAAAGCTGATCTCTGCAAGTTCACCTAATGGTGTATAATAAAGCAAAGATGTATTTTTAAGTTGAGTACTAGGCCATACAGGGTCTGTGCAGTTCCAGTATGTATCCTGAAAGAAACGATCTTCGGAAATTACATTTTCATTTCGTGCGACACGAGTAACAGCATAAAAATCTGGATAACGAGAATCTCGGTGTAAAGCTCCGTCCTCAAAATCATAGTCATAGTTAGTAGTCTTGGATACGTTCATAGTTCCACAACTAATATATTCGTTGCATCTATTGACATAGTAGCTTGACCCACAATCACTGTCACTTGAGTAGACATGAGTAATGTCCTGGAATATAGAATTTACAAAATGACCTAATTCTTCATATGAAGATACAGGAACAGTATCTTGTAGATTTAAGTTGTATTCTGCCGGTGAGTCTTTGATGCAGACATAACTATATGGTGGAGTAGACGGACTCCATTCAACTTCATCATGTAAATATGATGATATTTCTGGCATTTTCAAAGATAAATACTGATCATAAAGAAATGTTTCACTTACGTCCTGTCTAAAACTAAGCCAATTATAAATATCTCTTTTATCGCATGGAAATTCAACCTCATTACCTTCATTATCCTCGACTTGTGCATAACGATTATTTCTGGGATCCCAAACAAATGGAACTGATCAAGGTCACGATGGAACAGGTTGTTCAGTCCGTAAACAATCTAAACAATAGGCCAAGAAAATGTCTCAATTTCAAAACACCCTATGAAGTTTTCAACAAACTGACAGGTATCGATGTCAGAAAAATCATGGGTTATGCACTTATCACTTGAATTCAGCCACAATGTATTCAGGATCTTTGAATATAAAATTCCCCCAGTCAGGCGAGTCAGGTTTAAAAATGATACGACCGTTGGCATAGTTATCTTCCTTATCTTTTAAACTCTCATCCCAGACAACTTGAGGAATTGTGGCAAATGATTCGGCTACCGTAAGTGGCTTCACATTTTCATCCCCCGGCAGCATTTTCTCCATAAGAGCGATAAAAAAAGTTTCGTTGGTCTCTCGATAAATTTTCCTAGACCAGCCAAAGGCTACTTTCGCACCTTTTGCTTTAAATACCTTCCACATCTCATCGTTATGCATACTGGAGCAGAAACCAAGGTACATAAATGTATCATCCATCGAATCGACATATTTCTCAACAAACCAAGGGAGAACTACATAATGGTAAACCCCGACGGTGTTGGGCTTTTTACTGACTGCTAACCGCCAAAACAACAAATCGTCAAGGTATTGATCATCAACTAATCCGTTATCGGGAGCAACACCGTATTCAAGAGCAACGGTTCCTGTACGGAAGCCGGGAAAAGGGCCTATTCCTGTCGTTGAATCCCAGTACCAACCATGGGTGTGCATGATAACTGTGCCATAATCTCCGAATTTTTTGACCATTTCCACAGAAGCAGCAGCATCTCCAAGAATAGCAACTGGACTTGTAAAAGTGTTAAAATGCTCAGCTTCGAAGAATACCTCCTGCCCATCATCCGCTATATCCTTTTGCTCGTCATTTGGTGTACTATACCCAGGTGCATACAAGAGGACCTTACTATTACCAGGATAACGGTATTCTGATGATTGTGTTACCTGCGGAATAGACAACAGAATAGTAAGAGCGATCAGGGTAGCGGTGCAACGGTTGGCATTCATAATAAAAATTCCGTATACTTTTTCGAATGAATAGATTTATGGGCCGTTTAATTTGTGTCCACTCTACGGTCATGTTCGAAATTCGCGCCGTGCTGCCTGGCATACTCACGACCTTGTTCATCAAATAATGCACCCTTCACCTGGGTATTGCTCATACTTGCTCCTGTTAAATCAGCTCCGCGCAAATCGGCTCCTTGTAATCTGACCCAATCAAGATTGGCCTTCTGTAGGTTGGCTCCACGCAAATCAGCCTTTCTCATGCTATTCTGACGCATGTCAACACCCTCGAAATTGGCCCCCTGTAGATTTGCACCTTTAAAATTCGCCCTTATATATGTCACTTGGCTAAAATCCACACCAGCAAGGTTTGCTCTTTGCAGCTTCGTATGAGTCATATTTGCACTATCAAGCTTCACACCTACTAATATACAGTTATAAAGAACTGCGTTTTGTAGATCGGCCTTACTTAAATTTGCATCACTTAAATCGGATCCAGCCAAACAAGCGTTTTCCAAACAAACACCTTCCAAGTTGGCTCCGGAAAGGTCACACTCTTCACATCTTTTAGTGGTCTGCAATATTTCAAGATGTTGCTGGTCAAAGGCGAACACTGGTCGACACCAGAAAAAAAATGCTAAAATACATAAGATCACAACATTATATCTTTGCATAATCACTTCTCTTATTTTTTAAGTAACATAATGAAAAATTGCCTGTTAATCATAGCAACGACTAATCAACAGGTGGCGCGTCAGGATCAGGTAGGTCAAGGATAACCGGGATCAAGCCTCTAAAAAACAGACAAAGTGAACCGGAAGAGAGGGTGGCACTGGAAAAATCCCCATTTGCCCTTGCTTCTTCCAAAACTTGTTGGCGGGCTTCCAGGACGTCCATGGTGTTCAGCAGAACGGTAAAACTGTCTTCAACCGCTTGCACTCCCTGGTTCATGGCTTGCCAGTCTGCTGCAGTCAGAGGCTCCACGACCGAAATATAAACCTGCGCAGTGTATACTTCTCCGATTTCATCCCTGAGCTCAAGATCAAGGGTATACATGCCAGGCTCGCTGAAGCTCAGTTGATAGCCCTGCTCGGCACTGCCTTCAACCAGAACACTGCCAGGTCCTTGATCCAGTAATATTGCGGTATCCCAATTCACTGCTGCTTGAAGGTGAGGTACAATGCGCAACCTGGTGGCCAACGGAGCGAAACCACCGGCTTTCTCCATCTGAATTTCCAGCCAGTTCAAGGTTGTTTCCCGGTTAACCGTCAACATGGCTTCAGTACTGTTACCATTGGAATCAGTCGCGTGAACAGTTACACTATTTTGACCGGATTCTAAACTGAACTCGGGAAGGAGGAACTCCTTATTATTGACCAGAGCCGGCTGACTGTTGACAGCTACTTGCGCATAAGAGGCGGTGGTGATAACTCGACCTTTAACAGGAATAGATGCAGCGGGGGTGCTAACTTGGTCCAAGGGAGGTTCAATGACTAAACGCAACGGCACCACCGATATGGTTGCTGATACCGAGGCGCTTCCCCCTGCATTGACAGCTGTAAGGGTATAGGCTGTGGTAACTGAAGGGGTTACCTCAATGGAACCGCTTACCCCCACAGTGCCTATCTCCTGGTTGATGGTGACACTCTCAGCACCATCGGTCTCCCAGATGAGTTCGGTTGTCTCCCCTGCAGCAATGTTCAAAAGTGCAGCGCTTAGTTCGGCTGTGGGTGGTGGCGGCAACACCGTTACGGTTACATCGAGGTGTTGCTGATTGCAGCCTTGGCATTCCAGGGGAGCAAGGCTTCATAATCTTCCAGGGATTCAGCCAGCGGTAGGCCCTCGAAAATATGACGAAGATAACTGTAGGGCTCCATTTCATTTGCTTTGGCTGTTTCAATCAGGCTATACAGCGCTGCACTGGCTTCCGCTCCTTCAGGATTTCCTGAAAAGAGCCAGTTTTTCCTGTTATGCTGAGCTCAGCATAACAGGAATTATGCACAGTTCGCGATTATGCGGAGTTCACTACCGGCATCCTGCGGATGCAGTGGTGTAATGCCCCACCAATGGCTTTTTGAAGGGTAACCGTGACGTCGGTAGTGTAACGATAATGTCAGCATAATTTACAATCCATCCAGAAACGAGAGTACATCACAGGTGGGTTTGTAGCGAGTG
>NZ_AUCW01000057.1 GCF_000429965.1 Desulfogranum mediterraneum DSM 13871 | reverse complement strand
CGTCGACGCCTAAAGACTGTTATTCAGGAGTTGATCTACCTGGCAGCTCGTCTCCTTTTAACTGCACGTCGTCTACGATTACGTTTTGGAAGACATTGTCCTGCTTACGTCGCTTTTGCCATCGTGTACAACCGACTCTTGGTCGACAGATAGAAAGTTGGACCTCCGGAAGGGCTAGTCTTCAACAGAAGTGCGACCAGACTTCGTAATTTTGTCAGATTGTCAAAGATCCAGACCCATTCCGGCAGTTTTTAAACAACTGGGGGCGACTCATGGAGCCGTCTGGGTAAAAAAACAGTTGATCCTGACACAGCGCATGAGTGTGGACCAATGTGTCACGGATTCAGGTACCTTGAAAAATGGCTTTTTCTTCCAATTTCGCTGTTATACTCAAAATTTTATCCTCGGGATATCAAATATCTGCCTGCGATAAATTGTATCGCGCGCCCTGACCTTGATCGAAAAACCTCCTTTTTCAAGGTACCCTTCATATTGATAGGCTGTCCCGCCTCTTAGCCCGAGTCGCTGTCGTTCATCTGCTGCCAATGGGATGACAAGTTCGTCCATGAATGGTTACTGTTAAAAGACACCCGGCAAACTTTTTCTTGGGTTATCCTGTCAGAGCCGATCACTACTTGGCGAGTATCTACTCAATGTGAGCTATGCACAGCAGCGAGTCGAGGAATAATTGGATGCAGGTTTTATTGGTTGCAGCATGCGGATATATGTTTTTGCTGGCCTTTCTCTACTTCTACCAGCCACGACTGCTCTTTTTCCCGCATATTCCCAGCCGTGAACTGGAGGCCTCCCCGGCTGAAGTGGGCTTAGCCTACGAGTCGGTACAACTGATGACCAGTGATAAGCTTCAGCTGCACGGCTGGTTTGTTCCTGCTCCTCAGGCACGCGGCGTTGTCCTCTTCTTCCATGGTAATGCCGGCAATATCTCCCACCGCCTCGAATCACTTCTATTGTTTAACAGGCTGAGGCTGAGCACCCTGATTTTCGACTACCGAGGTTACGGCAGGAGCCAGGGCAGCCCTTCGGAACAGGGGATGTATCAGGATGCCGAGGCTGGCTGGCAATACCTTAGACGGGTCCGAGCTGTTTCCTCGCAGCAGATCATCCTGTTCGGTCGTTCCCTCGGTGCTGCCGTGGCCAGCCAGCTGGCTACTAGCCACACTCCAGGGGCTCTGATCCTTGAGTCAGGTTTCACCTCTGTGCCGGATGTTGCCGCCGAGCTCTACCCCTTCCTCCCGACCAGCCTGCTGAGCCGATTCGACTATAATGCAGCGGAAAAGCTGAAGCAGGTGGCCTGTCCGGTGCTGGTTATCCATAGCCCGGATGATGAGATCATTCCCTATACACACGGACAGGCCCTCTATGAGGCAGCAAGGGAACCAAAACGTTTTCTTGAGCTTCGCGGTGGCCATAATGACGGCTTCCTTCGCACAGGAGAGGCGTATACCCGAGGGCTGGACAGTTTTCTGGCAGTAAGCCTGGGCTCAGGAACTCCTGATGAATTATCCCTGCCCTCTGAGTGAGAGGATAAACGATCTTCTATTGCTGCAGGTCAGAGACCCAAGCAGGAGGATGAGATAATAACGGGCCCAGATGAAATGGACACTCTTTCCCCGAGGTGGCCGGCAGTGGCGGTGGCCACTCATTCGGTTTAGCCTTCTTTGTTTGATCCTTATGAGCGGACTCTTCAGCCTGATCCAGATGCCAGGTTCCTCCCATACCGGGCCCTTGCCGCCTTTGAGTGAACAGGAGCGGCAGAGCGCAGCCCTGCTCCAAAAACATGTTGATGTTCTGGCCGTTGAGATCGGCCCCCGAAATATCAGGCGGCCCCCTTCAATGGAGCGCACAGTCCACTATCTGAACAGGGTGCTCTCTGCTTTGGGGTATATGGTTCAACACCAGGAGTTCAGCTCCTACAAGCTCACCTCGGTGAACCTGGAGGTGGAAATTCCCGGCCGGCTCTTTCCCGAAGAGGTGATTGTGGTTGGAGCCCATTACGACACGGTTTCAAACTCTCCTGGCGCCAATGACAATGGTTCCGGAGTGGCTGCCCTGCTGGAACTGGCCCGCCTTCTCGCCGGCTCCAGCCCCCAACGCAGCGTCCGGCTGGTCGCCTTTGCCAACGAAGAACCGCCATTTTTTGCCAGCAACACCATGGGAAGCGCCTTTTATGCGGCCCGTTGCCGGGCCAGAAAGGAGAAGATTGTGGGCATGCTTTCCCTGGAGACCATAGGGTACTACAGTGACGAGCCCGGCAGCCAGCACTACCCCTTCCCTTTTTCCTTCTTCTATCCCGACAGGGCAGATTTCATAGGCTTTGTCGGTAATATCCGTTCAGGCCAGCTTGTCCGGCGTGCGGTTAAGGCCTTTCGCCGTCATACCCGCTATCCCTCCGAGGGTTTGGCAGCGCCGAGTTTTATCCGCGGTGTCGGCTGGTCCGACCAGCTCTCTTTCTGGCGGGAGGGCTATCCGGCCATCATGGTTACGGATACCGCCTTTTATCGCTATGCCCACTACCATACCCCGGCAGACACGGCCGAGAAACTCGATTACCAACGGCTGGCCCGGGTGGTCAGCGGCCTTGTCCCCACGATCATGGAGCTTGCCCGCCACTGAGTTGAACCACTAACAAGAGGGTACCTTGAATAATTAGATTTTTTAATCATGGTCAAGGCGCGAGATAAAATTTTAGTGGAGTCATATAGTTGATATTCCGAGACTAAAATTTTGATCGCAACGCTGATATTGGAAGAAAAAGCCATTATTCAAGGTAGCCAGGAGCAGGTTTACCAGGCTCAGCCTGGCTGAGTGTCATCCCTCTGGAGGATGGTCTCCACCAGGGAGGCAACCGCCCTACACTCCAGGCCAAAGGGCAGATAGCCCAGGTAGCCCAGAAGCGGCATCTCAAAGATATGGGCCTTCTGGACCAGGGGGACGGAGTAGACCCAGTGGGCATAACTGTGCACATTCCATAATTCCCAGAAAAATCCACAACAGAGCGCAGCCAGGGCCGGCAGCCAGACAGGGCGCCAGTCTCCCTGTGAGACGCTGTCAAGAAAGGTCGCCTGTCCCAGCATCCTCTGGATGGTGAGGATGATGAAGAGCGGAGAGAGCCACAGCAGGGGGAAGAGATAATCAGGCCAGATGCCGATAGCCAGCAGGCCGACAGCGCTTGCCGCCAAGCTGCTGAGCTCGACCAGGCTGTTCCCGGGGGCAGGGATGAGCAGCGAATCTTTCAGCGGCTCAGTAAGCCTGGGATAGGTAGCGAGCAGCTCCTCTGTACTGAGTACTGCAGGTAATACCGTCGAAAAACAGAGGGATGCATGGAAGATGTATCCTTTGACACTGAAATCCTCAATCCCCAGGTAATGCCAATTTTGGACAAACCTGTTAAGGTATTCAAAAAACCACCAAAAACAGGAGCTTATCGGAAAGAGGGCGAGGAAGTAGTTGCTGCGGTCAACAAGAAGGCAGGAGCTGCTCCGGTAATAGCTGAGGCCGTTGATGAAGACAATATAGCCAAGCCAGAGGGGCAGAAAGGTGTAAGGCTGGACCAGGTGCAAGGGGGGAAATCTGTTCCAGGCCACGAGCCAGCTTGCCGCCACCAGGAGCAGCCCCAGGCCCCCCCACCAGGGAAAAGCAGCGCGGGCTCCTGCCGGATTGAGCGCGGTTGAAGCGTGCCTGTGGTGCAGTTGAAAAAAGAGAAAACCAAAAACCAGGATGGCAAGCAATACCAGGGCGAAAAAGACATACCAGGAGAACGGGGCATGGCTGACGTACTGGGTCAGCGGCGGAAATTCCCAGTAGTGGCTCAGGTCTTTCCCTGCTGCCAGCAGCCCCAGCAGAGGGAGCCCAAGCAGAAGCACAACCAAGAGCATGCAAAGTAACAGTTTTCTGTTCATAGTCAGGGTGGAAGGGGGAGCAGATGGTCAACTAAGCTCATCCGGGCTTAAGGCTCCCTTGAAATCTTTTTTCTTTGGCGTTCAAAACAAAAAGAGGCGGCTGGCTATTGCCAGATCACCTCTTTCCCCTGTCGGTCATCCCCTGGCCAACCTCGTCATTTTGGTTCGATTTTTGGGGCTTTGAATTTTTGCAACTTCAACCAACGTTTCCAACCGGACTAAACGCCTATCACACTCACGCAGTTCATTGGATATATCAGTGAGTATTTTACCTGTACGTTCCACCTTGTCCGTCAAAAGCAACACTTCTTTCATGGCTTTAATAACATCTTTCAGCGTGCTCACTGAACACTCCTAATTTCCGATAAAACATTTTCAGCATCCTTTAAACCTTGCTCTAATGCGCTCTTCGCTTTAACTGTTGCCTTGCTTACTTCTTCAACCAGAGCCGCTAAGATTTCTTCTTCTTCTTCATTCACTTGGGAACCTTGAAAATTACCCTGGACCCCGTTTGCACCATTTTTAAGGGAATTTTTTTTAACAGCTCCGGTTGTTCGGTTGGATGAACCCAACAATTTCATGCCAGCGCATCAATGATTGTATGCGCGAGAGCCATGTTGGGCGAATCCCCATGGCACGTTTCACGTTCGCGCCGTTAGTAGTAATCCAGCCCGATCGATATTGTACGCCAGGTTGCGCAATCCAATTTTTGCCCTGGCTCGAGCTATACCGATCGTACGCAAAATTAGGTTTCCGGCTTTCTGGGCCTGCACACCAAAGACGTGCTCGACTCGGGAGCGAACCCTGGA
>NZ_AUCW01000056.1 GCF_000429965.1 Desulfogranum mediterraneum DSM 13871 | reverse complement strand
TTGGATTGCACGTTAGTCAAAAAGTGCCGGACGCTACGACTATCTGGCGTTTCCGTGAAGACCTCATTGAGGCCGGGATAGTTGAGCAACTCTTTTCAACGTTTGATGCTCACCTTCGGGACAGTGGCTTCGTAGCCATGAAGGGACAGATTGTCGACGCTAGTATTATAAACGCCCCCAAACAGCGGAACAGTCGCGACGAAAACAGCCAGATCAAGCATGGTAGCATTCCCGATTGGCCAGCTAACAAGCAACGGCAAAAGGATGTTGATGCCCGCTGGACAAAAAAGAACGGCAAAACTTATTATGGCTACAAAAATCACATCTCGGTGGACGTGAAACACAAACTCATTCGCAGCTACTGCGTCACGGATGCTGCCCTGCACGACAGCCAGGTTTTTGAACAGCTTCTCACTGACAACACCAGCAAGGATATATGGGCGGATTCAGCCTATCGATCCGAAGAAAGATTGCAGAGTCTCGCTGATCAAGGCTTTCGTGAACATGTTCAACGAAAGGGTAACCGTCATCGAAAATTGACCCCCACCGAACAGGAGGGGAATCGGACTCGGTCCAGGGTTCGTTCCCGGGTCGAGCACATTTTTGGTGTGCAGGCCCAGAAAGCAGGAAACCTTATATTGCGCACGATCGGGATAGTAAGAGCCAGAGCAAAAATTGGTTTGCGCAACTTGGCATACAATATCGATCGGGCTGGATTACTACTAACGGCGCGAACGTGAAACGCGCTATGAGGATTCGCCCAACACGGCTCTCGCGCATACAATCATTGATGCGCTGGCCTGAAATTGTTGGGTTCATCCAACCGAACAACCGGATCTGTTAAAAAAAATTCCCTTAAAAATGAGGCAAACGGGGTCCAGGGTAATTTTCAAGGTTCCCCTAAGGTGTGAGTTTCTTATATCCCAGGCCTTTCTTACATGAGCCTCATGCTCCTTGTTCGACTCTTTTTGATGCCAAAAACGACCCTTTAAGGGCAAATAACAGCTATAAAATTACCATAAGTTTCCGAATGTATGGGGATTGTTTTGGTCCGACCCGCAAAGCGCAGAGAGCAACCGAAAAATAGTTGATCATACGGCCGACATTAACCTGACCTACAGCGACATTGCCAGGGAATACCTGCTGCGTGCGGGGTTGCCACCGGATCGGGTGATCAAGACCGGGAGCCCGATTTGTGAGGTTCTGTATTATTATGAACCGAAGATCAAGGCCTCTGATGTGCTGAGCAGGCTGGCCCTTAATCAAGACGACTACTTTGTCGTCAGTGCCCATAGAGAAGAGAACATTGAGTCTGACAGAAATTTTGCCAAGCTGGTTGCCATACTCAATGGCCTGGCCGAGCAATATGGAAAACGGGTGATTGTGTCGAGGTTCCTCGCTATTTTGTGTGGGTAGTTATTGTATGAAAAATCGGCATGTTAATTTAACAAGCCTTCAACATGCTGGTGAAAGTGGTGATCACATTTTTAAACAAATATGGTTACCATGTAAGATGAAATCGCATGTAATTCAAATAGTTGAGAAATTGTGTAGCCAATTTACTTCATAAAATGTGTTGTGATAACTTGATGCTAGTCAACCCGAATTCTCTGCCAAAACCTATTGGTATTAATAGGATAGTCTACCCACACGGAATAGCAAGGAGCCCTACCCCCCTAAAAACATGGCCTACCTTATTGCTGGCAAACTTGATTTCAGGTTACCCACTTGAAATAGCGAGGAGCCCCTTCATTTTTTCTTTTTATGGAAGCCAAATATAAATAAAATGTCAATTTTTAATGAAACATTATACTAGTGTTGGTGTAGCTGAAACTGAAATAGTTTTGTTATGCTGTCGATCCAGCGTAACAGAGAAAAACCTTGGGAAAATCAGGTCGATTGTAGATTTCCAGACAATTGACTGGGAGCAACTACTCGTATTAGCAAGTAAGCATCGTATTTTTCCGCTGCTGTACACTCACCTTAAACAGATTCCTATTCATGTTCCTGGTTATGTCCTGGATGATTTGAGGACACTGTATAAAATCACCGCCATTCATAATCTGTTTTATTCCCAGACTCTGCTGAAACTCCTTGATCATTTTTCACAACATGAAATTAAGGCGCTGCCATTCAAAGGACCTGTACTGGCAGAAAGTGTATATGGTAGTTATGCCTTAAGATCCTATGGTGATCTGGATATTTTGGTTTCAGCTGCACAGTTACGGCAGGCGGTTGAGGTGCTTTGTAGATTGGGGTATCTGCCGAAAAACAACCTGAGCTTCGAACGCCAGCTTCGCCTTTGCCGGTACGGTAAAGATGGGGCCTTTATTCATCCAAAAACCAAGGTTGTTGTTGAGCTGCATCATGAAATTGGTGGTTTCTTGAGGGAGAAGTGGACCTTGGAAACACTTCAGCCATTTTTCTGTGCATCAGAGTTGTTACACCACAAACTGCTTGATTTGCAGCCGGAAATGATGCTCATCTATCTCTGTGTTCATGGGAGTAGGCATCATTGGTATCAGCTGGATTTTGTCTGCGTGGTAGCTGAGACCGTTCGTAACCGCCCTGGCTTGGATTTTCAGAAGGCACTTATGCTGGCGGAGCAATTTGGCTGTAGAAAAATGCTTTTGCTGGGGTTGTGCCTGTCTCAGCACCTGCTCAATCTCTCACTACCCAAAGACATTTGTCGTCTACTTGACCAAGAAGAGGGCTTGCTGCAGTTCGTGAAGCAGGTCGAAACTCGCCTGCTTGAAACAAAGCATAGTCAGACAGGGCCACTAGGTTATGGCAAAGCTGTGATTTTTTATTTTAAGGTATTTGATCATGCTATCGATGCCGGATACTGTATAGCAGATAAACTTTTTTCACCTGATGGTTACGACCTGGCTTGGCTCCCTCTGCCGCAAAGAATGTGGTTTTTATACAAGATACTACGACCACTCCGATTAGCTTATCGTTTTGTGTTTTACAAGAAGATAAAACATGAAAAGTAGCCTGGTGTTATTACTTGTTGTCTTTTTTGTTCTCCCCTTTGCCTTTGCCGGGGTAGATCGGGTGGTGTTCGCTACGGCAGAGGCCTTGATTGCGGTGAGCTGCCTGCTCTTTCTCTGGGGGAATCGAAGGCAACCATTGGTCCAGCCCCCCGGCATGCTGCCTCTGCTCCTGCTGCTGGCCTGGATGGGGCTGCAGGTCCTGCCCTTACCAGCGGTTGTGGTGGAGCTGCTTAGTCCAGCGACCTATACGCCCTATCAGGCCACCCTGTTGGTGGTGGAACCAGATGCCTGGCTCTGTCTGAGCCTGGATTGGCCGGCCACGCTGGATGGTGTGTCCAGGCTGGCCTCCTATCTTCTGTTCTACCTCCTGGCCGTGCAGTTGTTGGCTCAGCAGCGGGTCTTGCCCCGGGTAGTTATGCTCCAGGTGGTGCTGGTTGGAGTGTTGGCCGTGCTGGCTGCCTGCCAGTTGTTCACCGCTCCAGGCCGGCTCCTCTGGCTGCGGGAGGCACCTGTCTCGGCCATGGGACCATGGTTTAATAGGGACCATTTTGCCGGTTTCATCGCCATGCTCTTTCCCCTGGTCTTTGCCCTCTTTCTCTATTCCAAGCCTGAACTGCCCTTGTCTGTTGGCCTGCGTGATCGTCTGCTCTACCTGGTGGGGTCGGTCAGGTTGCGCTACCTGCTCTTCTCCGGGGTGGTGCTGGTTGCGGCCGGGTTTGCCCTGGTGGTGAGCACCTGCCGCGGCACCTTCCTGGTCCTGCCCCTGGCAATGATGCTCTTTTGTATCTTGGTGCTGGTCCTGACCCGGAGGAGATGGTTGAGTCTGTTGCTGACTGTCTTGATTACCCTGCTGCTCCTGGCCGTGACCTGGGGCCACCTGGATTCCTTGCTCCATCGTTTTGCCGCTTTAAGCGAACTGGATGGGGTACTCCGGGATGCGCGTTGGCGGATCTGGCAGGATTCATTGCCCATGGTCCAATCGTTTCCGTTTTTTGGTATTGGCTTCAATGCTTTTAGTACGGTCTATCTAGGGTTTCAGTCGGCAGTGGATGAGTCGTTCTTTTATCATGTCCATAACGATGTCTTGGAGCTGTTGATTGAAGGTGGCCTGGTTGGTTTTGTTTTGGTCGGTTGGTTTTTGCTTGCTGTGGTGCGCAGTGGGGTTAAAGGGCTGCTCTATCAGTCGGAGGAATATCTGGTCTATGTTAGTATTGGTACCTTGACCGGGGTATGTTGCCTGCTCCTCCATAGTGTGGTGGATTTCAGCTTCCGGGTCTATGCCAATGGTCTGTTCTTTTTTTTGCTTACGGCTATTCTGGCCGTGGCAGCCAGGGGACGGATGGAGCAGGATCTTTCCATTACCTTGTCGCCTGCAACTGCTGGTTGGCCCAAACTGCTCCTGGGGTTCGGCGGCATTGTGCTCCTGGTCGGGGGTAGCTGGCTGAATCTGGCTCAGTTGGGGAACGAGCTGCCGGGTGATCGCTATGCCCGCTTTATCGGGGCAGTGGCAGAGTCGAGCTATTTTAAGAAACAGCAGCAGGGGCTGCCGCAGAGGCTGGTGTTTGGCACTGTTCTACCTGGGTGGGAGCCCAGTGATGCTGAGCTTGGAGGGTATTCCCGGGAGCAGATCGATGCTGCCCTGGGGATGCAGCCCTTGAATGGGGATCGTTTGAGTATGGCAGGTCGTTGGTACGATCTGGTGGCCGGGGATCCGGTTAGGGCAGAGGCCTTGTTCCGGGCTGCTGGTCGCTATGGATTGTTCCGCTACCGCTATGTTCTGGAGTATGCGGCCTGGCTCTTTGGGCAGGGACGGGTTGATGAGGCAAGGGTGCAGCTCCGCAGGGCTGAGGAGCTGAGTCCCAAGGCGCGGAAGGCTGCGGCTGCCTTGCTCCGGGAGTGGGACTCCTGAGTTGGTATTGATGGACTTTGCCCAGGGGGGCTGTGTTGCTTTTGCCTCTGTACAAGCGCTTGGACATGGCTGAGATTGGCTGAATCCTGGCCTTAGTTTTTTTCTGTTTTGCCCTGCCGGTCTGGCTTAGGGTGCTCTTTTTTCTCCTTTTCTTTTTCGCGTTGCTGCTGGTTGTTTTGCTGCAGTCGTGTCCTGTGTATCCTGTTGTTTCTTTGTTTGTTTTGGTCCCCCGATGCATTCGCAGGGGGGGGGTGGTTATGTGCTTTTTGGCTGTCATTTCCGCGTAGGCGGGGGGTCTTTTTGTGGGTACGTGCAGCATTCTTGCGTCAATGATCCACAGGGGGAGGGATTATTGAAAAGAGCTGGATGGCTGGTTTTGCGGTCATGGTGGGGTTTGGGGGGAGGAAATTGGGGCAGTTCTGGATACCCGCCTTCGCGGGCATGACGGTAGATCGAGGGGATGGTGGTGGAGGGAGGGTGTGGGGGTAGGGGCGTTGGTATGGTGATGAAGGGGAGGGGACGAGAAGTTTCAGGGATGAGGTGGATGGCTGGTTTTGTGGTCATGGTGGGGGGTGGGGGGAGGAAATTGGGGCAGTTCTGGATACCCGCCTTCGCGGGCATGACGGTAGGGGGGCGGGTATGACGGTAGGGGGGCGGGTATGACGGTAGATCGAGGGGGTGGTTGTTGAGGGAGGGTATGGGGGGAGATCAAGGGGGTGGTTGTGAAGGGGAAGGTG
>NZ_AUCW01000055.1 GCF_000429965.1 Desulfogranum mediterraneum DSM 13871 | reverse complement strand
CATCGATCGATGAGGATGGGAGCCGCAACAGGAGCACCCTGGAGCCCGCCTTCGCGGCCATGACCGCTCACCCTGAATCAAGCAAGGCGGACCTGCCCTGTTCTTCAAGTTCTCCAGAGCCCGCTAGGAAAGAAACAGCGCCGCGATCAGACCGATGGGCCCCCCAGCCCCCTGCTGTCCCCCTGCCAGCACGATCAAGCTCCAGGTAAAGAGAACCAGGACAAGCAGGATAAGGAAAAAGAATGGTCCCAGAACCAGCTTTTCCAGGACAGACAAGCGCAGACCACCGGCCGGATCCGCCTCGGGCAGTTGACCACAGCGGGCGAGCCGGCACCGGATCTTTTCCATGAACAGCTGCGCCCTCATTTCCACTCGAGCAGCCGGCGCTGGCCTGTAAGCCCACGGAGATGGCTGGCGTCCTGTCCCACCTCCAGACAGCCCAGATAGTCGCCCTGGCGGTTGCGCAGGGCACGATACTGGATATGGATGAACCTGTTGCCAAGCTCCAACCAGAATTCAGCCGTGTCCCGTTCTCCTGATTTGAACTTTTCCAGGATCTCGGTCACCATATCCACGGATTTGGGCGGATGGCAGTTCCGGACATTACGGCCAATCACCTCCGGGCTGCGGGGAAAGATACGGTGACTGGAATCAGAGTAGTAGGCCACCTTATCCTCGGCATCGACAAAGCTCATATCCACAGGCAGGTTACAGAGCATCTCGTTGAGCACCTCCAGGGAGAGCCGACCGGTGGCAAGATCCACCAGACCTTCAGGGACAGCCCCCTTCTCCGCCCCCTCCACCGCGGCCTGCACCGGGGGCTGCCAATCCTCACCAGGCTCCACCTCAAAGGCGTAGCCGATCTCGTCATCGCCCAGGCGAATCCGGGCCCACTCCTCAGCCCTCAGGGTCTCAAGGGCCATGGGCAGGAGGATCCGTTCCTCCTTGTAGATCATATCCTCGACTGCCGTAACACAATCGGCCACGGCCTGCCGGGCGGCTGCCCGGTCCGTACCCTTCAACAGGGCTGCTGCGCTGCGCAGCTGCGCCCTGATATCATCATGCACCTCCCACATCACCTTGGTGGGAGCCTCCAGACCATGGTGCTCCAGCAGGGGGAAGAGCTGGTTCTCCTTACGCACATAGTGGGTCCGGATATCGCTCAGCTCCGCCACCAGGCTGCGCAGCTGGCCCACGGTAAAGGACCAGATGGTTTCGCCCGGCTCCTCACCCATCCGCTCCAGCTCCAGAACGAGCGCCTTGCCGAGCTCCGAGGCATGCCGGTTTTCCTCCATATAGGTGTGCACAGGGTGACCGGCCGGCATGCAGGGGGGCAGCTGACCGTCCAGGGTCCCCTTGAAGAGTTCCACATGGAGGTTGCACAACTGCTTGATCTCCGCTTCAGGCAGCCCCTCATCGACCAGGGCCTGCTCCAGGGCGGCGATCTCCTCGGGGCTGATATCACCGACACTCTGTTCAAACTTTTCCTGCAGTTCCTGCAGCGCTGCCCCGGCATGCAGTTCACGAATAATCTCCTTCAGGGCGACCAGGCGTTGCTCGGCAGAGAGGGGGGCCTGGTGAGCAGCCGTGACCTCCGGGGGCAGGATCTCGACCTGGACACCGGTCACGGCCATGATCCTGCCGGCAACAAAGAGCATCAGCTCCAGGGTATCCTCTTTGCCCAGGGAGGCGGCCTTCTCCAGGGTGGCCACCCTGCCCATGGTCTGACGCAGGATCGGATTTTTCAGTTTCACAAAGGCCGGATTATGCTCGGCCAGAACATCGATCAGGAAGGGGTACTCCTGCATCAGGGTGAGAATGGTGGTCTTTGGGCTCAGTTGCATGATGCTCTCCATGGTGCGCTCTTCACCAACCCAGCCCCGGAGTGGTTGGTCCGGGAGCCGGGCGGTGCGGATAAAATAAGAGGGGGTTGAAGAGGCAGCAGCTTTTCCCTGCCGCTCCACCAGCTCCCAGGCTCTCTTGAGCCGGCTTGGTTCAGATGGGCGGGGCAATGGTCACCAGGATCCTCATCCTGGTGGTCGCCCTCACCCCGTGGGGTTCACGAATCTGGGAGATCAGGAGGTCGCCGGCCTTTGCCGGGATGGCCGCATCCCCTTCACCGAGGAAAAAGCCCTCCCCCTCCAGCACCTGGATGGACAGCTCTCCATCCAGGTCATGGGAGTGGACCGGGAAGGTCACCCCTGCATCGAGGTTGAAGTTGATAATCTTGAAATTTTCTGAATCTTCCACCAGAAAGAATCGTTTCATCACGCCAGGGGTGAACTCGTTGGTATTCTCCAGCTGCAGTACCTTCATGGGGTGCTCCTTGGGTAAAGAGTGGTATCTTAAGGGGATATCCCTCATTTTTGCCTCGCTGCCCTTACCTAGCAACTGTCGTGCCAGATACGCCCGCATCGCAATATCCAGCACTTATCCACAATGTATCCACGATCACAACAGCTGCAGGTTGTGATCGTGGATACAATGTTGTACTGTTCACAACATGAAGAAACTGGAAACCCTCTCTGCCATCGCAACCGACCTCACCGCGGTCCTGACTGCCGAGGATCGCTACACCCGCCTGCTGGAGGCCCTCCACCTGGCCATCCCCTATGACTCTGCAGCCCTGCTGCGGGTCGAAGAGGAGCAACTGCTCCCGCTGGCGGCCAAAGGGCTGCTGCCGGCAGCCATGGCCACGGTATTCAAGCGCAGCGATCACCCCAGGCTTGATATCATCTGCAGTTCCCGCGAGCCGACCCTGTTCTCCAGTGACAGCAGCCTGCCCGATCCCTTTGACGGCCTGTTGCTGGCGGGCAGCCCGGACAGCAAGCAGACGATCCATGCCTGCATGGGCTGCCCCCTCTGGGTCAGGGAGCAACTGGTCGGGGTGCTGGTCTTTGACGCGGTTGAGCCTTCAGCCTTTGCCCACCTGCCGCTGCAGTACGTAGAGGTCATAGCTGCCCTGGCCGGTGCCCAGATCCAGACCGTGGGCCTCCTTAGTGGTTTGGAGAGAGAGGCCAGACACCAGGGCCAGCTGGCCTCAGACCTGATGCAGGACATCCAGCAGCAGCGGGGCCGGGAAATCCTGGGCAACAGTCCGGCCATCAGGAAGCTGCGCCGGGAGATCGAGCTGGTCGCGGGCTCCGATTTTACCGTGCTGATCCTGGGTGAGACCGGGGTGGGCAAAGAGCTGGTCGCCCGGGCCATCCACAGCGGATCGCCTCGCAGCGACCGACCGCTGTTGTACCTGAACTGCGCCGCCCTTCCCGCCTCATTGGCGGAGAGCGAGCTGTTTGGTCATCGTAAGGGCGCCTTTACCGGTGCGGTTAAGGACCGGGCCGGCAAGTTTGAGCTTGCCCACGGCGGCACCCTCTTTTTGGATGAAATAGGTGAACTCTCGCTTGCGATCCAGGCCAAGATCCTCAGGACCATCCAGGAGGGGGAGGTCCAGCGGCTGGGCTCGGAAAAGATGATCCATGTGGAGGTCCGGCTGCTGGCTGCAACCAACCGGAACCTGGAAGAGGAGGTGGCGGCTGGGCGATTCAGGGCCGATCTCTACCACCGCTTGAATGTCTACCCCCTGGAGGTACCGCCGCTGCGCGAACGCAAGGACGATATTGGCCTGCTGGCTGCCTTCTTTGCAGAGAAAACCAAGGGCAAACTGGCTATCCGGGAGATCACCATCAGCCAGGAGGCCCAGCGCCTGCTGCTTCGCTATCGTTGGCCAGGCAATGTCCGAGAGCTGGAGAATGTCATCTCCAGATCGGTACTCAAGGCCTCGGCCGGCGCCATCAGCGGCGAGTCGCTGCTCCTCTCGCCGCTGCATCTGAGTGCGGACCTGAGTGCCGGCATCTACACCAACCCGGACCCTCCCCGGCCCAGCCCGCCCTCTCCTACAGAGGGTCGTTCGGGTCTTTCCCTGCGGGACGAGGTCAAGGCCTTCCAGGTTGAGCTGATCAAGAGAGCGCTGAACAGGAACCAGGGCAACTGGGCGGCGGCAGCCCGTGACCTGGCCATGAACAGGAGCAACCTGCACAACCTGGCCACCAGGCTGGGAATACGGGAAAGGGGAAAGCAGGGAAGAACAGCGGGTTGAGCAGGACCCGGGATGGCGAACCACAGGGGCAAGTCCCATGGACAGAATATCCCAGCGTTCCAGGCTGCGCCCACAGGCAGAGCGAGAGGATATCCACCCTCAGTTGCCTCTCTCTGCAGTCGCCCTGTTCTACGATCCCAATCTGCCGTCATGCCCGCCCTTTTACCGCCATACCTACGCCTCTACCGTCATGCCCGCGAAGGCGGGCATCCAGGGTGCTCCCACTGCACCTCTCGTCCTCGACAATCGTCCTCAACGCTCGTCCTAATCCCTCAATCTCAACCCTCGATATCAACACCATCCCACTCCGGCAGACATCCAGCTCAAGGGGGCGGTCTCCCTCCTCCAAAACTGGATTCCCGCCTGCGCGGGAATGACGACCTACAAAATACGCTCCCGGGCCGGGACGCCCCCGTTCAACCGAATGCTCCCGGGGTGAAGGATTTGACACTCAACCTCTATTTATCATAGGATTTACAGAGCGGGCCGGCTGTGAGCGGCGGAGCAGTTCTTGCGCGTGGACGATCGGGAAAGAGCCTGGCCACAGAGATAAAGGGTACCTTGAAAAATTAGATTTTTCAATCAAGGCCAAGGCGCGCGATAAATTTTACTGCAGGCATATACCTGATATTCCGAGGATAAAGTTTTAAGTGCAACGCCGAGATTGGAAGGAAAAGCAATTTTTCAAGGTGGCCTAAAGGGATACAAAGAGGTGTGACTGGGGTGCGGATGAGGAAGGGGGGCGGGGACGGACAGAAGAGGCAACGGATCCCCCTCAAACCCTCCTCCCATGGAGAGGAAATCAACCTACGGAGAAGATATGTCATCAGAGATACATCACCTTTTACACGAGGTCGCCGAAGAGACCAGGCAGGGCAGTGTCAGTCGGCGTGATTTTTTCAAATATGCCGCCATCTTCGGGATGTCGATCAGTGCTGCCGGTCAGCTCATCGGTTTGACCGCCTCCGAAGCTGCAGCTGCCGGCGCAAATATCGACTGGGCCGCACTGGAGCAGGAGAGCCCCTTTGAAATCAAGAACCTGTTGATCAAAAAGGCCCAGGATGCCTGTCACAGGGCAGAGGACACGGTCTTGAATGCCGGACGGGGCAATCCCAACTTTCTCAACACCGGGGTACGCCATTCTTTTGCCCTGCTCACCCAGATTGCCGCAGAGATGGCGGAACAGGACTCGGCTATCAGGGACGTCGGCTATCGCCAGGACAAGAACGGGATGGCCAAGAGGTTACGGGCCTCCATTGCCAGGAAACAGGGGCAGCCCGGGGCGGATCTCCTCGGACAGGCAATTGACTATGCCTTTCAGGAAGTTGAACTTGATGCCGATGAACTCGCCTTTCAGCTGGTGGACGGCATCCAGGCCGACTTTTATCCGGATCCACCCCGGATATTCCCGGTAACGGAACAGATTGTCGGCAAATATCTCGATCGGGTGGTCTTCAGCAATGCCCCTCCCCAGGGGAAATTTCACCTCTTTGCCACCGAAGGCGCCACCGCTGCCATGATCTATATCTTTAACTCCCTCAGGGAAAATATGATCCTCAACCCCGGGGACAAGGTGGCCATCGTCACCCCGGTATTTTCGCCCTACCTGGAGCTGCCCCTGCTCGATGATTACGGCCTGAAGACGGTATACATCGAGGGCAAGGAAGAACTCGGTTGGCAAATACCGGATTCCGAGGTGGCCAAGCTGAAAGACCCTGCAGTCAAGGCCCTCTACATGGTCAACCCCACCAACCCCACCTCGGTCTCCCTGAACGCCGATACGGTCAGGCGGATGGCCGGAACCATCCGCAGCCACAACCCGGATATGGTGATTATCTCCGACACGGTCTATGCCAGCTTTGTCGATGAATTCAACACCTTTGGCAAGGAACTGCCGGAAAACATCCTGGGGGTCTACTCCTACTCCAAATACTTCGGGGTTACCGGCTGGCGGCTCGGGGTGGTGATGGTCCATGAAAACTGCATCATCAACCGGCTGATCAAAAAACTGCCCAAGGCCAAACAGGCCATGCTGGATATGCGATATCGCCTTACCTCGACCAGGCCCGGGGAGATTCCCTTTCATGAACGACTGGAGATGGACAGTCGCCAGGTCGCCCTGGCCCATACCGGCGGAATCTCGGGCCCCCAGCAGGTGGCGATGTGCCTGTTTTCCCTCTACGAGCTGCTCGATCAGGACTATCTCTACAAAAAGTCGATCATGGATATCCTCAAGAAGCGCTGGTCAGCACTCTTCCGGGCCATCACCCTGCCTGAGCCGGAGGGGAACAACCTGACCCGCTACTACGCGCTGATAGACCTGCAAAAACTGGCCACCAGGATGTACGGCCCGGCCTTCAGCAGCCAGTTAACCGAGAAGAATCCCCTGGAGTTTCTCTTTAAACTGGCAGAAGAGCATCGCACCGTCTGCCTCCCAGGCAAGGGCTTTGCCGGACCGGACTGGTCGCTCAGGGTCGCCCTGGCCAACATCAGTGAGGCAGATTGCCGGGATGTTGGCCGGGCCATTGTGGCGGTGATGGCGTCCTATCACCAATCCATGAAGGGCTGATACCGGCCCCTCCGGCCAGGCAGGGAAGCAGCAGGCAGGCCCTGCTCCCCTGCCTGCGGTTGGCAGGCTTCAGGTGCTCAGCTCAGCCAAAACCCTGCAGGCCGGCAGCCATTCCGACCCAGCGGCACGTGCTATCAGCATATCACGGAATAATCTGGTCAGAGTCAAAACCGTGGTCTGTCCCCGGATACCCCGGATACCCAACGATTGATGGCAACCCCATGACCACGCAGAGAGACATCATGACACAGGGGGAAGGCTGCCCCTCCCTCCTCCGAAACTGGATTCCCGCCTCC
>NZ_AUCW01000054.1 GCF_000429965.1 Desulfogranum mediterraneum DSM 13871 | reverse complement strand
CTGACTTACCCGGAGACTCCGCCTTGTATGCCGTTTCTGTTCGTCGGCTCATAATTTCGGAGTCTCATTGCATTCGCTTACCTGCGCTCCAGGTTATCGCTCCTTGGCGTCGCTTTCGCTTTCAGCTCATGATTTCCGCTACGCTCAAATGCCTCCGGATGCACCCTCACGAGGTCGCCCTTGCTTTCGGCTAGTATTTATGCTCCTGTCATCACGATAGTAACAGGGTTTACATACAGGGGACTTGCACCCCATTAGATCACGCCCATGCCGGGCGCACACCAGCCGTTTCAGCTGACAAAAAACAGCGAGCTTGACCGGCATATCCAGGTTCCGTTAATGCTAAACGAGGTCTTTCTGCCATGGTTTTCCCAAGTTTTTTGCAGCTGAACTCCACGATGCCGTCCCGCGTAGCGGGACGGCATCGGTTCGAGCTGAGCGTAACCGCTCCCTCGATTTGACAGCGGCTCAAATATAAACCTGATCAATATCGCCGAATTCGAACTGTTATAAGGCGAGCAAGTTCACTATATAGACAAGTTAGCATTTTTCGTTTTCATAAATGGAGGATATTGTTAGATGCAAATTGGAGTAATTGGTGGCATTGGGCCCGCGGCAACAGATTATTACTACCGCCGACTGATTTCAGAATTCGCTAGGAGGAAGACGGCGCTGGAGATGACGATTGTTCATGCCGATCCTTCCACTCTACTTCATAATCTTGAACGTAACGATGGAGGTGCTCAAGTCGAAATCTACAACAGATTAACTGACAGACTTGCATCTGCGGGGGCTAAGTGCGTGGTAGTCACCTCAATCGCAGGGCATTTTTGCATCGACACCTTCAAGGAAAATTCTCCTTTGCAAGTTATTGATATTCTGACGGAAGTGAACGAAGCGGTTAAACATAGAAAACTAGGTCGGGTAGGGATATTAGGAACGCGAACCGTCATGGAAACGCAATTCTATTCTGGAATCAGCACCGCTGAGGTCATCCCACCAATCGGCAGAGTATTAGAAGATGTACATTCTGCCTACGTTTCGATGGCTACCGCAGGCTATGTCACAAAACCTCAACGTGGTGTTTTTGATTCGGCTTGCGAGTGGCTGATTCAGGAGGCGGAGGTAGACGCTATAATGCTGGGAGGAACTGATTTCGCATTGGTGTACAAGGAGAGCCAAAGTCAATTTCCAATAGTGGACTGCGCAGCGATTCACGTTGATGCCGTTGTCCGGCATGCAACTATTTGATATGCGGGGTTGGATCCAATGCAGGTGTCAACGCGGCAGGGTACCGAACGCCTTATAACCAATCGTTTCACCGCCGCTCCACCGCGTTCCGCTGGAGCGGACACCGACCCACATGAAGAACAATGGACAGTGATCTTCATGCAGATCGATGCCGCTCAGCTCGAAACGTTGGCTACTATTTTCCGAATGGGTAAAAAGTATTGGTATTAAATTGAAGTCCTCGAAAACGGGGCTTTTAGGTTGCAGTTGTATTGCTTGTGTTCGCCTAGTGTATTGCAGCAAAATTGTGCAGACAAGAGAACAAGAGAACAAGAGAAGAGATTATAAAAATAACAGTATGCAAGATCAGCAATAGATCCGATACATTGGAACGAGAATGGCAAAAACTTGCCGAACATGTCAAATCTGAAGGCAGCGATTTGTTACTGTTACCTGAAATGCCTTTTTTCCCTGGATTGCCGAAACAAATAAAGTTGGAAGAGCTGTATGGGAGAGATCAGTTAAAGTGCATGAGCGATGGTTAACGCGTTTGACTGAACTAGGAGATGTGGCTGTGGCAAGTTCCCTCCCAGTCATTAACTCTCAACAGCATTTGAACGAGGGTTTTATCTGGGATAATGAAACCGGATACAAAGCAGTCCACCATAAATATTATCTGCCAGATGAAGAAGGTTGGTGGGAAGCCTCCTGGTATGAACGCGGAAAAAAAGACTTTACTGTTGTCCAGACAAATAAAGCAAGAGTAGGCTTTCTCATTTGCACGGAGCTGTGGTTTGGTGTTCATGCCCGTGAATACTCCATTCAGGACACTGAATTATTGGTGTGCCCTCATGCAACAGGAATGACATCAAGAGACCAATGGATTGCTGGAGGCAGGACTGCTGCAGTGGTATCAGGTGCGTACTGCTTATCATCTAACTTCAGCTACAATGAGGGAGATAATATGAATTGGGCAGGTGGAGGCTGGATAATAGAACCAGAGAACGGGGAAGTTCTGGGAGTGACGTCTGCTAATCAGCCTTTTCTGACTACGGAAACAGATTTAAGCATAGCTGAAGCGGCAAAAGCCACATATCCTCAGTATGTTGTCGACTAAATGAAGTGCAGGTAAAACAATTCAAATAACCCGCCCAATCGGGTAGCCGGGGGAAACTCTCCCCCAGCCCCCACACCACCTAGCATGCGGGGCTACCGAGCAGTAGCCGGGTAATGGATGTTTACCCATAGTTCTTTGACAGAAGGCAAACCTTGATCCATGAGTCATTGATTGGTCATGCCCGACTGGGTGGCCAGGGTGCGGATAATCTCCATGGGCTTTTCCGACTCAAACCGACCGAGATAGCAGCATGCAGGAAGGTACCGAGCTTCGTCAGCTCACGAACCTTGGTGCGACGATAGCGCCACCGCTTCCAGTAGCACATGCGCACCCTGCGACGCAGCCAGTGATCGAGTTCGGGTACGGGACGGTAAAGCTCCGATATCCCGTGAAACCGTGGTCTGTCCCCGATTTCCTGGTCAGCACCGCGATTGGGTGGCTATGACGGTGTGCAACAAATGGTATAGTATTACTATGTGGAATATCGATGCATACATCGTTCTCTCGAAAGCGTTCGGATCATCAACATCAAAGGGAGCTGGTTTCAATGAAAATCATCGTATTAAACGGAAGCCCCAAAGGTGACGTCAGTATCACGATGCAGTATGTCCACTTTATCCAGAAGAAGTTTCCGCAGCATGAGCTGAAAATCCTGAACATCTCGCAGCGAATCAAGACAATCGAAAGAGATGATAATGCCTTTCGGGAAATCATTGATGCGGTTAGGTCTGCAACCTGCGTGTTATGGGCCTTTCCGCTGTATTACCTCCTGGTGCCCTCCAACTATAAACGATTCATTGAGCTCATCTGGGCGAGAGGGGTCGAAGATGCGTTCAAGGACAAATATGCGGCATCTCTGAGCACCTCAATACATTTCTATGACCATATTGCCCACAATTACATCAATGCGATTAGCGATGATCTCGAAATGAAGTTTGCCGGGGTGTTCTCCGCTGCTATGTATGACCTGCTGGAGGAGAAGGAAAGGAAACGGCTGTCGCTGTTCGCCGAGCATCTCTTTGACACCATCGAATACAACGTACCCACGTCGAGGAACTTCCGTCCATTGATACACAGTTCGTTCGAGTATGTTCCCGGAGATGTTCAGACCAAAATCGGCGTTGGCAGCCAAAAGGTGGTGGTTCTGACGGACTCGAAGGACGAGGGGACTAATCTGGGGCGGATGCTTCGCCAATTCACAGGGACATTTTCCGGTGAAGTCGAGGTGATTGATCTCAATGAGGTCGATATCAAGGGAGGATGCCTGGGCTGCATTCAGTGCGGATACGATAACAGTTGCCAATACGGTGATAAGGACGGCTACATCGAGTTCTTCAATACAAAAGTAAAGAGCGCCAATATCCTCGTTTTGGCTGGCTCGACCAAAGACAGGTATTTGTCGTCACAATGGAAGCTGTTCTTTGATAGGAGCTTCTTCAATACCCACATACCGGTGATGGCGGACAAACAACTCGGATTTATTATCTCCGGGCCCTTAAGCCAGAACCCCAACCTCAGGCAGGCACTGGAAGGCTTTTTTGAGGTTCAGCAGGCCGGCATCGTGGATTTTGTTACGGATGAATGTGGTGATTCGGCCGAGATCGATGCCCTTTTACTGAGCCTGGCCGAGCGACTTATCCGCTATGCCAACGATGGCTATGCAAAACCAGCCAGTTTCCTCGGTGTGGGCGGCAAAAAGGTTTTCAGAGACTTCATCTATGGTCGATTGCGATTCCCCTTCCTGGCTGATCACAACTTCTACAAAAAGAACGGGTTGTACGATTTCCCACAGAAGGACTACAAATCTCGAATTACGAATTCGATGATGATGCTTCTGAGCCGGATACCTTCGATGCGAAAGAAAATTTATACCGAGCGGATAAAAACGGAGTTGATCAAGCCGCTGCAAAAGGTGCTGGAGAGAGAATGAAAGAGATAGCAGACGATATATCTCACACTCGCAGATTCTTTCAAAAGATGAGGCTTACAGGTCAACAAGTGCCTAACCCATTCAAAATCGGGGACGGACCATGGTTTTAAATTGTCCAAAGAACAGTGGTCTGTCCCCGATTTTCTGCGATTTTCTCCCGATTTTCTCTTGTAGATGAGCTGCGCCCTGGCATTACCGGTAATCTTGACTCCGGCTTGGTCCGTTGGCTCAGCAGCCGTGGCCACAGTTCCGCAGACCAGTAAGGCAGCGCCAGCTGCAAGCATCTTTTTCATCTTGTTCTCCTTAATTGTATCAATAGTAGATTGGGGGGGGGGGAGAGCTGCTCTGGCTCTTTTAGCTCAATCTTCCCCGGGTTCAGCTCTGACAAGAGCCTGTCTTTTTTCCGGTTATCTTCTCATTTTCGGGAGAGAAAATATTGTAATAACGGCTCAGTAACTCGCAGGGGCGACAACCGGTAGTCACCGTCGCTGAGCCAGAGGTAGGCACTGCAGGCCGCTGTGATCAGGATGCTGCCTATGGTCAGTGCCAAGCCCAGGTACACCAGCTTCTCCACCAGGCTGAAGGCGCCATCGTCATCGCTTACTGCCAGCCCCTCGTGACAGGGCTCTCCTGCTTTCAGCTTGCGCTGTTCGGTCATCCTCTTTCTCCAGGCTAGCTTGAAAGAAAACCTGGGTCAGCCCACTCTTTGGACAATTTGAAACCGTGGGCTGTCCCCTATTTCCATGATTTCCTATTTTCTCCTTACTGTTCTCTTGTTTCTGGCGGTGCTAGCAGGGCCGCCATCCGCTTACCACCAAGCTCAGGCGTATCCAATTCTTTAAATCCGGCGAGCCTGCAGCATTCAAGTTCGGCGGTAAATTGCTCAGGAGTCACATGACCGCGGGGCTCTACCACCAACATACGACCTGAAGGTTTGAGAAGTCTTGCCGCCTGGGCCAAAAAACCGGGAATGTCTTCAAACTCATGCAGTGTGTGGATCACGACAACAAGGTCGGCCTGCCCCTCATAACAGCCAAGCCCCAAATCATGGGACTCGCAGGTCCGAATGTCCATGCGATCTGCGAGTCCTTTCTTTCCAGCTCTTTGCTGCAGGCGCGCCGCTGCCCGGGGTTCTAGGTCTACACTTATCACCCGCCCTTCCGGGCCAACCATTTTAGACAGGCTGAGGCTGACATACCCGAAACCACAGCCGGGCTCAACCACAGTCATCCCGGTTTTGACAAAGGGGCCCAAGACCTTTTCAGGCGGTTCAAGAATCCGCCTGAGCGGACTGGCAAGAAAATACTGCACCAACCAGGGGCAGCGATGGGGCTTTGGCAGACCTTCCACCATTGCAGGGATAGTATTCTGTACAATTTGATTTTCCATAACTTGGTCCTCCATGTTGGAATAAGATATTTACAACACGAGCAATTATTCGTATAAATAAGTATACGAGCATTTACTCGCATTTCATACTCGCACCGGAGAAAGTCTTATGACGGACTTCAAACCAGGAAAAAAGAAGAATTATTCCAACAAGAAAGCCTCACAGCAACATTCACCGCAGGGATGCTCTCCCAAGCGGCCAACTCGCATTAATTCGTCGACCGGCGATTTGCGTATACGCAAGTTACCTCGCCAGGAACGATCGAAGATAATGGTAGAGGCGATCCTGGAGGCTGCGGCAGAGGTCTTTGCTCAATTGGGATATGCCCGGACAACTACCAATAAGATCGCGGCACGGGCCGGAGTGTCGGTGGGTTCGTTCTATCAATACTTCCCAAACAAAGACAGCCTGCTTGCCAGGTTGATGGAGAAGCACCATGCCAAAATACACAGGGTCGTGATCGCGGCACTTGAACGCCTGGCCGATCCTTCTACGGACCTGGAGGACGGGCTACGCAAGTTCATCACCGATCTCGTGGAAGTGCACCGGGCCAATCCCGATCTTACAAAGGCACTGTCAGAGGAGGTGCTGCGCGAGTCGCAAATGATCACCAAAGCGACAAGGGGCAACGACAACACATCGCAGACCAAACAGCTGGTCGACCAGTTTTTCAGGCGGCCGGACGTCCGCTGCGGAGGCCCGGCTGTCATGTCTGCCATATTGGGCCAGGCAACAGGCCATTTGAGTCGCTGGCTGCTCCATGATGCTCCACCCGGCCTCGACCAGTCACACCTGATGGAGGAGATGGTCCAGCTTCTTTTTCGCTATCTGAAGAAATAATGTATCTACTCACCCACCCCAGGATTTGCCTCGGGAATTTTCCCAGCCAGTGCCATCTGAGTTGCTACAAGCAGGTCCCCAAATTGAGGCCCAAATTGGCCAAATTGGGGCCAGACCAAGCCAACTCTCTGATATCAAAATGATACGCGCTGGTCACAGCATGCAAGTGTTTGAAATTATGAGATCGCGGTATCAATTATCAGGCCGAAAAGACGACCCTTGGCAAACCAGTCAATACCGAGAGCATTCGACGTTTATGACATTACTTGACAATTGCTCCTATCAGTCATGACGTAGTAGAAGTAAGTTGACTCGATTTCAGGATGAAGAAATGGATATTGTGTCCCCGGAGTTTCCGAGTAATGCAAACCTTCACTACCCGTGAAGGGGCATGAGGAGCCGGATGAGTCGAGAGGTTCACGTCCGGTTCTGAGAGAGCCTGAAGGGGAAGTTCCTTTGGCCTACTCAGCTGAGGGCCTGGGAGTGAGACTCCCCCGGGATACTCGACTACTAAGTGCAGGTAGCCTCCTGTAGATGGGAAAGCAAGGGTGGCCAAGAATTCTCGGGGGAACATTTGAAACAGAAGGAGGGATATCCAGTTCTTGGATAACAACTTGTTAATTCAACAAAAACAGATAGATATGATAACTTGTTACTTGAAATACGTAATCGATCCGTATAAAACCCTAGAATTTGAAGTATATGCAAAAATGTGGATACCCTTAGTAAATAAGTTCGGTGGTACCCACCATGGCTATTTCCTCCCTCATGAGGGTGCAAATAATATTGCTGTTGCTCTATTCAGTTTTCCAAGCCTGGCAACTTATGAACAGGTGCTCCCGTTTTGACCTGTGACATGGCCGGTAGTTGCCAAAATTCATAAAAAACTCGACAGCACTCCTGACGAACGAAGACATGTTGTCATTTTGGGAGCACTCAACGCTTATTTGCTGGCAAGTGGCCGAATTTTCGACGCACCAATCCAGCAGACCTTGCCAGGGCGTCAACCCAAGAAGGTTTTGATCATTGAAAAATGTAGAAAAACTCTGGTGCTTATTCCCATTGGATCTCCACTTCCTGTTTAGGGATACCATTGACTATGCAGTGAAGTATGGTTTCCATTGAGGAGGCAACATAACTCTTGAAAAAGATACGTATATCCT
>NZ_AUCW01000053.1 GCF_000429965.1 Desulfogranum mediterraneum DSM 13871 | reverse complement strand
GGATTTCCTGCGGACCGCCACGAGGTTTACGGAGGTAGGCTGCTCTGTGAAGAGGGCCCTGGCAAAAAGGACAACCAGCCTGGCGGCAGGCTTCGGCAAGATCTTGGTCTATGCAATGAAGAACGCGAAAAAAACTGACACTCTGAAGAAGTTCTGATATCATTGTCCCTGCCTGTAGTTAAGGTAAGGCAGGAGCCCCTTTCAGCATAATCCGTCAAGATACGTGAGGGGGCTCCTTGCCGTTCCCTCAAATATCTCGCACATTATTCACTTCTTTTCCATCATTTATCCTGACCGCTCACACTTTGACCTGTAGATATAGGTGATCATTATGCGAGGTAGTTCACGCAATCAAAGCGGACAAATCTTTAGAGCAATTACAAGAATTGGCGAGTCAAGGCATCAAGCAAAGAAACAGATGAAAGCTGCCGGAGTAACCGGTAGTCATCGAATGGGTCAATCTCTTGGTGTGTATTCCTATTCAACCTTGACTAAATATAGAAGTATTGCTTGTGAGTTCCTTCAATGGTCAAGGGAGAAACATGGTGTCAAAGATGCTACAAAAATTACACCAACTCTTGTTGAAGAATGGTTACAGGTCAAAATAGCAAGTGGTGTCAGGTACAAAAGTTTTAGCACTTATTGTGCTGCTCTTAATAAAATGAGCGTGGGTCTCAAAGAGATTTATAAACAAGATACAGGTTGGAGTATCGCTATCGACTCAACTAGAAAACAGGCCAAGGAATATTGTAATAGAGATGTAAAATCGAGAGGATACTTGCGTCCTCAAGCTCTTATAGATCACTTGGGTGGTATTCATAGGATTGCTGCTGAATTACAATATATGGGCGGTGCAAGGGTCAAAGAAGTAACTCTACTCAAAGATGATAATTTAATCGGCGATTATCAGCTCAAGTTGACAAATTGTAAAGGCGGCAAGGTTCGAATTATCGAACTGCCGCCAGAGTTATATGCTAAGGTCAATGAGATTGTTCAAAGAGAAGGTGTTTTCAGCTTTGGGTATCGCTCATATTTGGAGGATTTAAAGCAGGCTGCCCGTGAAACAGAACAGCCTTTTAATAGCAGCCATGGTTTGAGGTGGTCCTACTGCGCCAAGGCCTTTAAAGAAGTTCAAGAGCAAGGCCTTGGGTATAATGATGCATTAAAGCAAGTTTCAGAGCGTATGGGTCATGTTCGGCCTGAGATTACCAATCATTATCTGCGGTGAGGCTCAATGAGGAGTCCTTTTTTCTCAGCTACCTAATTTAACATTTTGCTTAGCTTTAGCGACACACACATTATTTAAAATTGCAAAACACTCTACATAATGTTCCCCAACATATTTTGTGTGTTCGGGGTCATTTTTGGTATGGTGGTCGGTGATCTCGCCCCTTGGCTGAGGAGAGTGGTCTGCATTCCTTACCTTCCACTTAAAAAGATCAACTTGTGGAGGTGTACCATCAATCCTAAATTGAATTTTTCTATCTATTGAGATACTACCAATCAAATCCAAGATAAACCTTCGAAAGCTTCCATCTCTTGGCTGCACATGACCTTTAATTTGAAAAGAAAAATCATTGTCAGTGAGAGTTGGAATAGCTTGGTCAAATAAAAACTCTTCACTGGAACTCACTCTCCTATAAAAACTTGCGTTAAAAAGAGTATCTATTGATTCTGCATCTGAGATTTCCTCAAGCCTTTTCAAAAAATGATCCCTTGCCTCAATAACCAGATTACGCTCTTCGATAGAGAGATCAGATAAATAGGAGTCGATAAATTTACTGTTGTCACCTCGATCTCTTATTTGTGGATATTCTATCCTGCCTGGTAGCGTTATAAAAAAATCGAAGATGGCATCAAAAATTTCAACATCATTATTATTCTGGAAGAATATCGTGATGATTTGCTCTATATGAAATGACTTTAACGGGAAATTATCATTTAGCGCTTTACACGCATGCTTCCACGCTTTAGCAAGTTTAACAGTTCTTCTAAAATCTGAATTTGCCTGATTAACATTCTTTGCTACCTCGATATAGCCTCTTGGATCAGTCGCAATCCATTGCATTGTTCTCTCTTCATTTGCAAGGCTCTCGTATAAAGCACGACGACTATCACCACGTTTTCGTTTTATAAGCTCAGGTACCATGTAAGTATCTTGGCCAAACTCATTTGTCCCATAGGAGTAAGCAGGAACTACATCAACAGCAAAAACTTCTTGTCCTGATTGTGAGAAAGAAACAGACACGGAGTGTGTTTGTAATGAAACATTAAGATCATAAGGTGTTGGATTCTCAAGTTCGTCCTCAATACGTTCATATAATTCATTCAACTTGTCAGAAGGATCATGACTCTCCTCATTCCAGGAATCCAAAAAAAATAGAATATCCAAATCATGAAGAGGGCGAATCGCTGTAAATCGAGGGTAGGAACCGATCTGAATGCACTTGTTATTTAGTACACGTTTGAATGCTGCATAAACTGCTGTGACAAAGTTCCTGTCTTCTTCTTTCAAGGAAACATTAGCCTTTACCCAGCTTCGTAACTTACTATTTAAATTAACCTTTCGCATAACTGGTGGTAATCATAGAGGTGTAAATATCATTGAGAAGTCGGCCACGAAAATTGACAATAATTGTGTTCCGCTGTGATGAAAGTTTTGTCATCTCTTCATCATTGATGAACCCCTCCTTTTGTGGGGCATAAATGATGAGTGCATCAGAATCCTTTTTAATACTCAATATTTCATCAAGCCTAGACTCAAATGGTTTCCAATGCACAAGAATCATTGTTGCAGATTCTGCTTTTTTAAGGGACTCATTGTTCACTTGAAATATGTTTTTTTCATTAAAAAGTTTAGAGTCTATCAGCAGATCTTTTAAATCTTGAGATTGTGCATCTGCTAATATAGCAATTTTTCTTTTCGCAAGACCCATCCCAAGACGATACCAAACAGGGATTATCCCTTTTGCAACAATCAAAAGTGTAATAATGAAACTGATAACCGCTATTGCGGTCATTACTCCACCCACACATATGAAGAAGGGGTGGTTGAAAAAATCAATGATAGGTTGCATCAACTATTCTCCTTTCTTTTTTAGATATAGAACAGCAAGGATGTTGCAAACAGGCAAAACGATAAAACTTTTCTCTTATGTGTCAATGAGCAGCATACAGTATGAGGCATGTCATGCCCGGCGGCATACCACATAGTGATACATGCCCTGTTGTAACCACAATAAATGCGAAAGCCCAGGACTATGCCCTAGGCTTTCTTCAGCCTCACAAGGTGTGGTGCCAGTAACCACCATGCAACAATACCTTCAGTATTAAAAATTCACTTGCCTCTATTTGAAAAATAAAATCCGGTAACAGAACCAATAATAGCACTTGAGAACGCAAGTATTTCATTGAAATGTTGGCTATTTAACAATAGTGCTACCATGACTAATAAAAGCAACATACCAGAGAGATACATGGCTAAAGCAGGAGCCATTCTTTTATTCAATCTATCTGTTGTAGCTTCTGTGCGACCCATTCCACCGCAGACACAGCAAGGTAAACCTTTGCGCTTTTTTCGATTCCAAAAGAAACCTTGTTCTTTGGCACAAACAGAGCATGAATACCCATCTTCACCGTTATCGCATGTGCCTGTGCCTTTACAATGAGAACAATCGTGTAAATTTACTGATGATTCAGTCATGGTAATGTTACTCTCCACACAAGTTAGTCATTAGGACCAATTCCTTCATAAGATGCACATTTTGGACAATAAATTAACTTGTTACTCCATATAGTCCATATTCCCTCTTCCAGAGAACCGTCTACTTCTTTACCGCAATCACAACAATCCGCATTCGGCTTTAGTTGTAATAGTTTCCATGCAGAAACATATTGTGCAGCCATCTTTCTCCTTTCTAGAATCTAAGAAGAGGTGGGAAGACTAACAGCCTCCCACCTCTTCTTAAGTTTAGTTAACGGTGTACTCCTTCCAAGGTATTTGAGATGGATGAATATTTGCTAAAAATTTAACAATATCTCTTCGCCCTCTATACTTAGGGACTCCTCGTCCATCTTGAGCCATTAATACAAGAGGCATACCTGGGAACAGAGTTGCAAAAGATCCTGCTGTATCTTGGCTTTTAGCCTGAGAATCAACAATGTGTTTTTTCACAACAACAATAGCAAAGGTTACACCTTGCTCTTTAATTACTGCACCTTGTAGTTTCATTCTTCCCCCCCCCCTAATACTCGGTATCTCTTGGTGGGCAAGGATCGTTACCAGGAGCAATTGTATCTTTGCTTCTAATTCTTCCATTTACGCCTTTTGTCGTCAATTCACCACCGCCTTGATTATTTAACATCTCTCGTGCGGTATCAATTGCCTCTTTCTGCGTTGAGTGAACACTAGATGCTCTGCCAGCATCATTACGCTTATTCGCCCAATTTCCTTCAGCATTTTTGTAAACCATTCGATCTCTATCTTTGCTCATATCTTTTCTAGTCCTCTACCTTAGATTTTCTCCTGCTTGCTTTTCCCATTCATCCTGTCAGCAACTAATTACCTATAGCAACCACCTCCTTTTCATTATTGAAACAAACCAATCTTAGTTAATAAACAAACAATAAGTGCGAATACTTTGTTTGTCAAGTTGCCGTGAGGTCGAATAATAGATTTGCATAAAAATTCACTTAACAGATACTTTATCAAGTGTTATGCTAGACAAAAAGCAATTACTATTAACAGATTATGGAGTTGAGTATGCGTTGGAGTGCAGAAAAAAGGCTTGAATTTATTGAGGCCCGTCTTTTTTGGGAAGGCAAGATAGGTAGAAAGGATTTAACAGAATTTTTTAGAATTTCTATCCCTCAAGCTACCAAAGACATAAAAGAATATATTGAAAGAGCACCGAAAAACATTGACTATGACAATAAAAGTAGACAGTACATTGCTACACCTGATTTCAAACCTGTGCTGTCGCAACCATCCAGTGAAAGATATTTAGGACGATTAAAACTATTACACAAAATCGAAAGTGGCACCTTCTTCAATGGATCAATACCATCATATGCAGTCATGCCGACCGCAAGACGTTTTGTAGACACTGATATCCTAAGAGAGATTTTAAGGTCAGTTAGAGACAACGAAGCGATCAATATTACATATCAATCAATGACATCTCCGAAGCCAAAAGCGAGGTGGATTTCACCTCATGCCATTGGTAATGATGGCAGTCGCTGGCATGTTAGAGCGTTATGCCATTCTTCAAAAATCTATAAAGATTTCAATATTGGTAGAATGCTGTCGATTAATGATTCCACTCCGCATGATTTTGATCATTCCATCGACTATGAATGGCATAACACCTTAGAAGCCAAGATAGAACCAAATCCTCAGCTTGATAAATACCAAAAATCATTAATAGAAAGAGATTACTGCATGGAGGATGGATGTGTAATTATTAGCCTCAAAGCGGCCTTCTTCTATTATTTCAAATTGAATTTTGGTTTCGTGGAGGGATATGAGGAATTACCACCGACTAGACAGCAGGTGGTTCCTGTAAACTTGGAGGAGCTTGAGGCGCAAGCTACTTTACTTAAATCAATGACAAAGAAGCAAACTCAAAAATTATCAGATGACCAGTTTTTTGCTTAGATCATACCCTCATAGCCCAGGCCTTTGACCTGGGCTATGAGGAGGCTTTTGAAGGTGGTGTCAAACAGCTTGGGCATTCCAGAAAATCGATCAATCTTCACTATCTTCAGTAAGCAATAGTTTCCTAATCATCCTCAGTGTATTCTGTCGGAGCCACCTCATAATCAAAACCGACTGATGCTGGTTTGTCCGACTTGTCAAATCTCATAACTGCATCTGTTCTGAAAGCTGTCTTGCCGCACCTCGGACACATTTGCTCATCTGCGGAAGTCAAAAACTGATCCCCTGTAGATGTTGGGTGCTTGTCTTTGCTTTTTTTGAAAACAGACTCAAGCATCCATCCTTCCCAACCACAAGAATCTTCTTCTGTACCGCATATGGCATAGACCAAGAAAATATAATCTGGTTTGATTACATCCTCCAGGCCTTGCTCCAGCTGTTTCTTAAATTTCTGAGGAAATGCCACAATTACACCTATATTAATTTGTTGCGGGGTTAAATGGACCGCCTGAGCACATCCACATAAAAATTGCCGCTCCACCTTGGCCTATACCAACCAATATCTTCTGACACTTTTCACCGCACATTTCTGAGTTTGAATCAGGATCATATTCTGGACTTCCAGGCAGCGGATTTCCGTCTTCATCCCATCGATTGTCACTAGATTCGTCGTCCCAATGTCCACCTTGAGCACCATCTCCACGGTCTACGCCAGCCCCATGAGATCGATCGTCCCAAGTGATTTTCCTTCCACCTTTACCTTCCCAGTACCCATTTGGATTCCATCTCGGTTTCTTACCTGTGACAGATGGTGGAGGTGGAGGCCATTTGCTTGGAGGTGTTTTACCAGGCTTTCGCTCAAGACCGTAGGGGTCGATGAAATTTATCGGGTCGGCTCCGACATAAGCGTAAAGATTTGCACCACCTTCATATCCAATCGGGTCGGCACTTATGTACCTTCCAGTACTCGGATCATAAAATCTGTGCCAGAATTTTAGGATGTACCATCCTCCCCCAAGAGATGTTTCGAGATCAGGAGGAGGTTATGTCAAAGAACAGTGCTGACTTGTGAAATTCCAAGCGGAAATTAAAAAGCATTATGTGCGATAACCAAATCAATCATGACTCAGTTCTGTGTTTTATACTTTCAAGGCAGTCAAGGCATCTCGATAAGGAAATATCATCATGCATTTTTGAGTCTGCGAGCCATAGTATCCAATCTGAGAGTACATCAACTTCAGTTGGATTGAGCAACAACCATCTCTGAGAAAAAAGGTCATTCCAATAGGCTGGATCGGGGCTACGATCAAGCATATTTATTATCGAGTCCACAACCAACAGATTTGGACTGTTTTCTTTAACAGAAACATAAAGAACTCCCGCCAAATAATAGCAAAATGCTTCAGGGGTTAGCCAATTAAGGACTTCAAAATTATCTTCCAAGATGTCGCCAGACAATTCTCTCCAATCTTTTCCGGCTATTGCTAGAACCTCAATAGCTTCATCAGCTGACATTGTTCCAGAAGTGTACTTGTCCGGTTTCTTTCTATCTTTAAAAGCAGTTTCTATTTGTTTAAGTCTCATTATCTCATCAATGCTTGACATTTACTTACATGTGACCAAGCATCAGCTTGTGCTTGTTGATGCCCTTCATCACCACCGTTCCAACAACGTTCATCCCTTTGGGCTCGGGCTGCCGCCAAATTCAACCATGTATCTTTACGGACACTTAGCTGGTAATAAGACATTCCAGCTTTACAAGCTGCTCTTCCCCTCCCAAACGACTGCACTGCTCGTTTTGCAGCTTTTACTTTTTCGTTTAACTCATCGCAGGGATCTTTACACTCGCCTGATGGTGCATTAGAAATTGCATCTATAGTTCCCTTGATAGCTTGGTAACCATAATAAATAACAACCGGAATAGTTATTATAGGGTGCGGTATAGCTATGCTTTCACCCGTTGGATCAGTCCAGTTGATAGGGTTCCCTGCCACATACGCATACAAGTTTATCCCACCTTCAAGTCCGATCGGATCTGCCGAAATGTACCGTCCGGTATCCGGATCATAAAATCTGTGCCAAGATATTACGATGCACCTTCTCCCCCTAAAGAGCTGTTTCCTTTAAGGAGATTGGCAATATCAAAGAGCTTTTTCTGAAATATCGTGGTCTGTCCCTCAGAGAGGAGGAGAGAGTAATACGTATCGCGTACAATAACGCAACTACGCAAGCCTGACCCTAATTGTGTACTCCTGGCTTGGATTTTCTTAAAACCTTCTTTTTGGCCCTAAAAAGGGGCTTCTAAGCACAAAAACAGGCCTTTTTTCAAACCATTAAGCCATAACCCTGAATCCGTGACACATTGGTCCACACTCATGCGCTGTGTCAGGATCAACTGTTTTTTTACCCAGACGGCTCCATGAGTCGCCCCCAGTTGTTTAAAAACTGCCGGAATGGGTCTGGATCTTTGACAATCTGACAAAATTACGAAGTCTGGTCGCACTTCTGTTGAAGACTAGCCCTTCCGGAGGTCCAACTTTCTATCTGTCGACCAAGAGTCGGTTGTACACGATGGCAAAAGCGACGTAAGCAGGACAATGTCTTCCAAAACGTAATCGTAGACGACGTGCAGTTAAAAGGAGACGAGCT
>NZ_AUCW01000052.1 GCF_000429965.1 Desulfogranum mediterraneum DSM 13871 | reverse complement strand
ATTGTTGGCTCCCATTAAACAGTTCGTTAAAACAGTGACATTTGACAATGGCAAGGAGTTTACCCAGCATGAAAGCATTGCCAATGAGCTCGAATGTGAGACCTATTTCGCGAAGCCGTACCACTCCTGGGAGAGAGGTCAGAACGAGAATGCCAACGGCCTGCTACGCCAATATTTTCCCAAACAAATGGAACTGATCAAGGTCACGATGGAACAGGTTGTTCAGTCCGTAAACAATCTAAACAATAGGCCAAGAAAATGTCTCAATTTCAAAACACCCTATGAAGTTTTCAACAAACTGACAGGTATCGATGTCAGAAAAATCATGGGTTATGCACTTATCACTTGAATTCAGCAGTTAAAAATTCAGGTCGGGTTTGAAGGAACGTATCGTTACACCAGATCTCCCGGACCCAGGCCGGCTGTTACTGCTGGTCACTGGACAGACAGTTGCAAGATAGAAGCCAACCTTGAGTATTCGCCTTTACCCGTTATCCCCGCCCTGATACGCATCCACAGAATCACCACGCCCTCTTGGGCAGGCGGCAAAATTTGCCGCTACCGGCAAAAATTGCCGCCTGCCCCGGGGGTACCTCGTTTGTGCCACCCTTACGTGCAACTATTTGAAAATAAAAATATTTATTGGTGGTCTCGCCAAGGGGTAAACGTGGCATGGCATTTGCTGAGGTAGCGTAGCATTTGCTGCTACGTATATCAAAGCTTCATTTAGTCGTGAGGCTTTACCTAGTAGTGATGAGTTCAAGTAAATGTGATGAGTTCAAGTAAATTTTGTATCCAAGGAATATTGAAGGAAGAGGGATTCATTCAACGATTACAGGGGTGGAAGTGTACTCCTGACATGGGGCTCCCCAGGGGTAAACGCTTTCAACACACCCGAAAAAGTTGACTGAATTATGTTGAATAACCGAACCACTAAACCGAGGAGAACCTGAACCAATGATCACTGCAGCATGGAACCGGCTATGGGATATGCATGATGAGACCAAGGAGTTGGTCTTTTTCCGTCCCAAGTCCTTTCTCAAGAAAAAACTGAAAAGCGATTATATCTCTTTGAGCGAAAATCGTCAGGAACACGATGTCAATTTAGCGGACGAGATCACCGATGCACCGGCCGAGCACAGGGAACGGCTTAAAACGGAACCAAATGGCATCAAAGAGGGAGAACCAAAGGAATACACCCGCCGGCAAAAAATCGGCCTCGCCATAGGGCCGATTCTTTTTTTCCTGGTTCTTTTTATGCCATCGCCCCAGGGAATGGCTCCGGATGCGCAAAAGATGGCCGCTGTCGCCTGCCTGATGGCCTGTTGGTGGATGTGCGAATCCATCCCCATTCCGGCGACATCACTCCTGCCTATCGCCCTTTTCCCGCCCATGGGAATTATGCACATCAAAAATGCTACAGCCCCCTATGCAAGTCACCTGATTTACCTGTTCATGGGCGGCTTCATAATTGCCCTGGCGATGCAGCGCTGGAACCTGCATCGTCGTATCGCCATGAACATCATTAAGATTGTCGGCTTTGCTCCCAAACGGCTGATTTTCGGATTTATGGTATCAACGGCTATTCTGTCGGCCTTTGTCTCCAACACGGCAACCGCGGTCATGATGCTGCCCATCGGGCTTGCGATCATTACCCATGTTATTGAAGAGGGGAAAAAGGAAGGGCTTGACAGTGAGATCGACTTCTCCCCTGAAAAGTTTGCCTTTGGTCTTAATCTCATGCTGGGCATTGCCTATGGCGCCACCATCGGCGGAATAGCGACCCTGATCGGCTCTCCTCCGAATACTGTCCTGGCCGGCTATCTGCAAAAGACCTATGGCTTTGAAATTACCTTTCTGGACTGGATGAAGGTCGGCACCCCTCTGGTTGTGGTCATGCTGCCGCTGTGCTGGCTCTGGCTGACCAATGTCGCCAACCCCATGAAGCTCAAAAAAGTTCCCGGTGGACGGGATCTCATTGATAAGGAGCTCAAGGAGATGGGACCTCTCAGCACCGGAGAGCGTTGGACCGCCCTGATCTTTGTTCTTACCTCTATCGGCTGGATTTTCCGTAAAAAGTTAGTTTTTCTCTTTCCGCATCCTGACATGCTGACCGATGGTTCCATCGCCATGATGGGTGCCTTGCTTCTGTTCATCATCCCGATCAACCTGCGCAAAAATATTTTCGTCATGGACTGGCACTGGGCCTCAAAAATGCCATGGGGAATTTTGCTGCTCTTTGGCGGTGGTCTCTCCATGGCCACAGGGTTTCAGGAAACCAAGCTTGCCGACTGGATAGGCAGTCAGGTCGGCCTGCTCGGCAATGCTTCGCCCATGGTGATGGTCATGGCAGTGACGATCCTGATTATCATCCTGACCGAGTTGACCTCCAATACGGCGACCGCAGCAATGTCCATGCCGATCCTCTCCGCTGTTGCGGCCGGCCTGGGGCAAAATCCCCTGCTGTTGCTGATTCCTGCGGCAATTACAGCATCCTGCGCCTTCAGTATGCCGGTGGCAACGCCACCAAACGCCATCGTCTTTGGTTCCGGATATATCACCATCCCGCAGATGGTCAGAAGCGGGCTTGGCCTGAATCTGCTGGGCATCATCCTGACTGTTCTGGTTACCCACTTCCTGGCGATACCTATCTTTGACATTGTCATCGGTCAACTGCCGGTCTGGGCACAGTAATGACAGAGAGGAGGACACCGGCCTGAAAAAACATACACTGTTCCTTTCACTAACCAGCTAACAGGCTGATTATAAATAAAATTTACAAGGATACTTTCCTTTTAAAAAAGATATTGCGACACCTGTAGGATTATGCGGCAAGGCCCAGTCCTACACTGTCCCAATTCGATTAACCCATAACAAGGCAAGGACTAATGGCTATCGATCCGAAATTACTTGATGAACTCAACAAACGGCGGCAGGAAGGCTTTGATGGCGGGGGGAGAGAGAAACTGGCCAAGCGCAAGGAGAAAGGGCTCCTGACAGCCAGAGAGCGTTTGGATATCCTCTTTGATGAAGGCTCGTTTCAGGAGTTCGGCATGCATGCTCTAAGCAACAACCATGGCTTTGGCGTGGAAAAGAAAAAAATGCCGGGTGACGGCGTGGTTACCGGCATCGGCTATGTGAGCGGACGGCTGGTTGCCGCCTATGCCCAGGACTTTACCGTCAGCGGCGGTTCCCTTGGCCAGACCCATGCAAAAAAAATCTGCCTGCTCATGGACTATGCCATGAAGGCCGGCATTCCGGTTGTTTGCATCAATGACTCTGGCGGTGCTCGTATCCAGGAAGGGGTACAGGCCCTCTCCGGCTACGGCCAGATATTTTTCCGCAATGTTCAGGCCTCCGGCTTGGTGCCGCAGATCTCAATCATTGCCGGTTCCTGCGCGGGTGGGGCAGCGTATTCACCGGCGCTGACCGATTTTCTGATTATGACCAAAAAAAATTCCGCCATGTTCATCTGCGGACCACAGGTCATCCAGAGTGCAACCGGGGAAAAGGCGAAACTGGAACAGTTCGCCAGTGCTTCCGCCCATGCATCGGTGAGCGGCAATATCCATCTGATCGCCGAAGATGACGGCCACGCTGTGGAGATGTCCAAGGTTCTGCTCTCCTATCTTCCCCTAAATAATATGGATGAACCGCCGCATCAACTGACGGAACAGATCAGCCTGGATGAAATCGACGGGTTTAACAAAATCATCCCGGCTGATTCCAAAACGGCCTTTAATGTACACAAGGTCATCGATTTATTGGTCGACGGCGGAAGCTTCTTTGAAATCATGAAGGATTTTGCCAAAAACATCGTCACCGGTTTTGCCCGGATCGATGGCATGGTTGTCGGTATTGTCGCCAACCAGCCTGCATATAAGGTCGGCTGCCTGGATATTGATGCCTCGGACAAAGCCGCGAGATTTGTCCGCGTCTGCAACATTTATCAGATCCCCATCGTAACCCTGGTTGACGTGCCTGGTTTTATTCCGGGACTGGCACAGGAACAGGGCGGAATTATCCGGCATGGGGCCAAGATGCTGTTTGCCTACGCCGCGGCCACGGTTCCCAAGATTACGCTGATCATGCGCAAGGCGTATGGCGGTGCCTACCTGGCAATGTGCAGCTCGGATCTTGGCGCAGACCTGGTCTATGCCTGGCCAACTGCTGAAATTGCGGTAATGGGGGCAGACGGCGCGGTGAAGATTATCTATAGCAAAGAGCTCAAGAAATCGAAAAATCCGGAAAAACTGATGGCAAAGCTGAACGCTCAGTACAGGGAAGAGTTTGCCTCACCCTATCAGGCAGCGGCCAATGACTTGATCACCGACGTCATTGATCCCGCGACATCACGCGGAATTATCTCTTTGGGGCTGAGGAGTCTGCTCTCCAAGCGGGAAACCAGGCCGCCCAAGAAACACGGGAATATCCCACTTTAGAGGAGAGGTTATGAACAATGTTGCATCAACACAGGGCTTTTCGGATGCGTTAGTGCATCTTTGCGGCTTCTTGTTTGTGGTGCTGGTGCTGGCAACACTCTGGCTCGTTGTCGAAGCCATTGGCGTCTGGTTCCGCAGTCAGGAAAACAAAAAGAACGCACCAGTTGTACAGAAAGAGGCGGCTACTGTGCCGGAAAAACCCGCAGGTAGCGGTGACCAGATACCGGAGGAGCATCTGGTCGTGATTGCTTCAACCGTTGCCCTTATGCTTGGCAGACAACACCGGCTTGTCTCCATCCGCAACAGCGGAATGGACTGGAGCCGTGAAGGCCGCAGACAACATCTGCAGTCGCATAGTTATCGATAATTCTTTTAAATAACAAACAGGACAAGAAGATCCCATGAAGAAAATATTACGTATTAGCGTTAATGGACAGAGCTATGATGTTGAAGCCGAAATTTTTGATGATTACCCATCAGCAGCTGCGCCTGCTGCCGGCTCTGCAGCAATCAGATCAGCAAGCGCCGACGCCACGCCCACTGCTGCGGCTCAACCGAGAACAGTAAGTAACCCCTCGGCGGCAGCTGGAGATATTCCCAGCCCGATCGCGGCAACGGTCGTCTCCGTTCTCGCGCCTGCAGGAAGTGAAGTGGCCGAAGGAGATGTCCTGATGGTGCTTGAGGCGATGAAGATGAATACGGAAATCACCTCCCCCTGCGCAGGAAAAGTGACCACGGTGAGCGTCAGTCAGGGACAGACCGTTGAAGAGGGGCAAACTTTGATGACTATCGCCTGATCAGTCACCTGAAGGCGTTTTAATCAAAGGAGAACTTATTATGGAACTCATTTACGAAACCCTCCAAGCCGGTGGTTTCTGCCTGCTGAGCTGGCAGATGGTCTTTATGTGGCTTATTGTCGCGGCCCTACTCTATATGGGTATTGCCAAGCAATACGAACCCTTGCTGCTGGTGCCGATTGCCATGGGGGCGCTGCTTGCCAACCTGCCCATCGAGCAGATTATTCTGAAAGCTCCCGTATATGATGGAGTGGGACACATGACCGAGGCTGGTGGTCTGTTTTACTATATCCAGCAAGGGGTCAAGATTGAGCTGTTCCCGCCCATTATTTTTCTAGGCGTGGGGGCACTGACCGATTTCGGTCCACTCATCGCAAATCCGAAGACGCTTCTCCTGGGAGCTGCTGCCCAGTTCGGTATATTTGTCACCTTTCTGGGGGCCGTTGCAAGCGGCATCTTTCAAATCAGTGAAGGGGCAGCCATCGGTATCATCGGCGGTGCAGATGGCCCCACCTCCATCTTCGTGGCCAACAAACTGGCTCCTGATCTGATGGGAGCGATTGCTGTGGCAGCCTACTCCTACATGGCGCTGGTTCCGGTTATCCAGCCGCCGATCATGCGTCTGCTGACCACGGAGAAAGAGCGATGCATCCGTATGAACTCACTGCGAAAGGTAGGGCGGACTGAAAAGCTGATCTTTGCCCTGGTGGTGATGACGTTCTGCCTGGTCTGTGTACCGGATTCCGCGCCACTTATTTCGATGCTCTTTATCGGCAACATTCTCCGGGAGTGCGGGGTAACCGAACGTCTGGTCAAGGCTGCCCAGAACGAGATCATCAATATCGTGACGATCTTTCTTGGTTTGACCGTCGGGCTGAAGATGTCTGCCGCTAATTTCCTTGATCCAAAAACCCTCGGCATCCTGGTGTTGGGTATCTTTGCCTTTGGCATAGCCACGGCATCCGGAGTTGTAATGGCCAAGCTCATGAACCTGGTATGGCATAAGAACAAGATCAATCCGCTGATCGGTTCAGCCGGGGTGTCTGCGGTGCCGATGGCGGCCCGGGTAAGTCATGTTGAAGGGCAAAGGGCGGATAAATCCAACTTCCTGCTTATGCATGCGATGGGGCCCAATGTTGCCGGTGTTATTGGTAGCGCTCTGGCAGCCGGTTATTTTATTTCTGTTTTGGGATAACCTGATCATTGGCTTAAATAACGAGGCATTACATGTCAAATAATCTCTATATAACGGCATCGGAAGAACGAAGCGGGAAGTCTGCGATCGTCCTCGGAGTCATGCAGTATCTCCTCAAAGAGGTACAACGTGTCGCTATTTTTCGTCCCATTATCAATGATCATGAGTTTGGCCGTGTTGACCATGATCTGGATCTGATTCTCAAATATTTTGAGCTGGATGTTCCCTACGAGGATACCCATGTCTTCACCATCAGTCAGGCACGGCAGCTGATCACCAGCGGGCAGGAAGAGCTGCTGTTTGAACGAATCCTGCAGAAGTACAAGGAGCTGGAACGAAAGTACGATTTTGTCTTGTGCGAGGGGACGGACTCCTGGGGAAAGGAGGCGACTTTTGAGTTTGACTTAAATGCCGATATTGCCGACAACCTGGGTGCCCCGATGCTCGTTGTTGCCTCCGGGCGGGATAAAGGCACAGACGAGATCTGTGCCAATGTCGCCATCACCCTGGATACCCTGGAAGAAAAGGGTATCGATCTTGCCTGCTGTATCATCAACCGGGCTCCAGAGGGTTTCCTGGAGGCAACAGGGGGGAGCATCAAGTGCCTGGAGCAGTTTGAGCGGGGCATGCCGCTCTATATTATTCCTGAGAATAAGGCGCTGGGCAACCCGTCCATTGATAATGTCAAACGCTGGTTGGGAGCTGACCTACTGTTCGGCAAGGCCAGCATGATGACCCTGGTGGACAGCTATCTTGTTGCTGCCATGCAGATCGGCAATTTCCTTGAGTATATCAAGCCGGACAGTTTGATTGTTACCCCGGGCGATCGTTCGGATATTATTATATCCAGCCTGGCTTCCCGAATTTCAAGCTCCTATCCCAATATTGCCGGTATCCTGATCACCGGTGGGATTGATCTGCGATCCAGCGTGGAACAACTCATCAAGGGTTGGACCGACGTTCCGGTCCCGGTTTTATCTGTTGAGTCAAACACCTATGATACTATTCAGTCTCTGAATGAGCTCTATGGCCGTATTGAGGCCAGCGATGACAAACGGATCGCCACGGCCCTTGGCTGGTTCAGCAAGCATGTCAACGGCAAGGAACTCTGTGAACGGGTTGTCTCCAGAAGCTCGGGAAGGATAACGCCGAGAATGTTTGAGTATTCGGTGGTGGAAAAGGCCGCCGCTGACAGGCAGCATATAGTCCTCCCTGAAGGGTCTGGCGAGCGCATTCTCCATGCGACCGACATCATTCTTCGCCGGGGTATTGCCAACATGACCCTCCTTGGGAGGAAAAGGGACATTGAGATCAAAGCGGCAAAACTGGGCCTCAATATAGAGGGGGCCAAGATCATAGATCCACCGAATTCGGAACATTACCAGGACTTTGCTGACACCTATTTTGAGGCCCGCAAGCACAGGGGCATTGTCTTTGATGTAGCCCGTGACCGTATGGGTGACCCGACCTACTTCGGCACCATGATGGTGCACAAGGGGCTGGCTGACGGGATGGTCTCCGGTTCGATCACCACCACTGCCCAGACCATTCGCCCGGCCTTTGAATTTGTCAAGACCAAGCCCGGGGTATCGGTGGTTTCCTCCATCTTCATCATGTGTTTCCAGAGCAAGGTGCTTGCCTTTGGCGACTGTGCGGTTGTGCCTAATCCGGATGCCCGTCAACTCGCTGAAATTGCCATTTCTTCTGCAGAAACAGCCCGGGTCTACGGTATTGAGCCCAGGGTTGCCATGTTGAGCTATTCCACCGGAATCAGTGGCAGCGGCCAGGATGTTGAAAAGGTGGTTGAGGCGACCGAGATTGCCAGGAAACTGATCAGCGAGCGCAACCTGGATTTCCCGCTGGAAGGACCCTTGCAGTACGATGCCGCTTTTGACCTTGAGGTGGCGAGATTAAAATCCCCGGACTCGGTGGTTGCCGGACGGGCGACGGTTTTTGTCTTCCCTGATCTGAACACCGGTAACAATACCTACAAGGCGGTGCAGAGAGCTGCAGGTGCCGTCGCCATGGGGCCTGTTCTCCAGGGACTCAATAAACCGGTGAATGACCTTTCCCGTGGCTGCACGGTCCATGATATCGTCGATACCGTTGCCCTGACCGCCATACAGGCACAGGAGGCCAAGAGACAATAAGTTGCCGCAGAAACCACATCTTAGGGCAGTCATATCCGGTGTCTGTCCGAAGATGGGGCATCTGTGACCCCTTACAGAAGATATCATAGTGAGCAGTGGCATCAGCAGCAAGGAGAGTGCGTGCACTTATCACCTAAATCCAGGAGAGTTGGGAGTTTTTGAAATAATCCCTTCGAAGGGACATCCCCGCCGGCAGACTGGGCCAGCTGGTTTTGAGGGCAACGCCAGGGTTGAAAGAAAAAGCAAGCTTTTAAGTTGGGCTTAAGCCCCGGGCTTTTCATGATACAGGTCATTAGGGCTAATCTCCTGGCGGGTAGTAAGAGCAGTTACGATGGATACATTATTCATTGT
>NZ_AUCW01000051.1 GCF_000429965.1 Desulfogranum mediterraneum DSM 13871 | reverse complement strand
ATCGTCTCGCATGGAAGTGATAGCCTCATAGTCACTCTTGCCCAGGCAGAGTAACCCAAGATAACTGCGAAGGATGTCAGGATGGGTGATTACGTTCCGATCGTCCCCTATGGTGCGCTTGGTCGCTTTGGCCAGATCACAGTAACGGTTGATGCACAGCCCCACCAGGGCAAGCCCGGAGTGGCTGGTGTAGGCTTCACTGTCAGATTGCTCAAGGATAAATCGTTTCATTTTTCACCTGCTAAGTGAGTTTTTAGGACAGGTGAACACTTTAATATTATTCTTTGATAATCAACATGTTAATTGCACGGTCATGTGATATTTGTTGGTCGTTTGTCACGGATTAAGGTAAAAGTGAATTTGGGTAGTATTTGATGCAGGTGCTGGAGCAGCAGGAGCATTCAATGTACAGCCATATGGAGTTGGTTCGTGGAAAAATTTGAAAAACCGATATATGTGACCAAGCCCTTCATGCCTCCTTTGGAGGAATTTTGTGAAGGCCTTAAAGAAGTCTGGGATAACCAGTGGCTGACCAATAACGGGCCTGTGCTGCGTCGGTACCATTCCGAACTCAAGAAATATTGTGCATCCGACAATGTCTGCTTGTTCAGCAATGGTACCTTGGCCTTGCAGATTGCCTTGCAGGGGATGGGCATCAGCGGGGAAGTGATCACCACGCCGTTCACCTTTGTGGCCACCACCCATTCCTTGTATTGGAACAAAATCCGTCCGGTGTTTTGCGATATTGAACCCGACTATTATACTCTGGACCCGGCTAAGGTCGAGGAGCTGATCACGCCCTGGACCACAGCCATCCTGGCTGTCCATGTCTTTGGCCGCCCCTGCAATCTGGAAGCTCTGGCCGATATTGCAAAACGACACAATCTGGCTCTTATCTATGATGCCGCCCATGCCTTTGGGGTCACGGTCGATGATAACCCCATCGGGCAGTATGGTGATCTGAGCATGTTTAGCTTTCATGCCACCAAGCTTTACCATTCCATTGAAGGGGGCATGCTCACCTTCAAAGATTCCGGCCTCTGCCAGACCTTCAATTATCTCAAGAATTTTGGCTTTAAAAATGAAACAGAAGTGGTTATGCCCGGCACCAACGCCAAGATGAACGAAATGCAGGCCCTTATGGGATCTGTGATGCTCAGGCATGTGGATGATCTGACGGCAAAGCGGACGCGGGTATACGAAATATACAGGGAACGACTGGGAGGGGTGCCGGGGATATCATTCAGCCCCGACCCGGAACCAAACATCGAATATAATTACGCGTACGTACCTGTCCTGATCGATGAAAAAGAATTCGGCATGAGCCGGGATGCACTGTATGAAAAGCTCAAGGAATACAATATATTTGCCCGAAGATATTTTTATCCCCTGCTGAATGAATTTGCCTGCTATCAATCCGTACCGGTTTCAAAACCTCTGACCGTAGCTGAAGAAGTCTCGCGGAGGGTTTTGACGTTGCCGACGTATATGGATTTGGGTGAGGATGATGTGAATAGGATTTGTGATGTGATAAAGATTCTTTCTGAATAAATTATACTAGCTGAACTCAAGTGATAAATGCATAACCCATGAATTTTCTGACATTAAAACCTGTCAGTTTATTAAAGGTGTCATAGGGCGTTTTGAAATTTAAAAAACCATGAAAAAAAAGATACTTTTACTTGGCGGTTCGTATTTTCAGGTTCCGTCGATTAAATATGCCAAAGATGCTGGATATCATGTTGTTACGTGTGATTATCTGCCGGATAATCCGGGGCATAAATATGCGGACGAATATTATAATGTCAGTACGACCGATATGGAAGCAGTGTTGGAATTGGCTTCCAGATTGAAAATAGATGGGATTTTGGCATATGCTTCCGATCCTGCGGCGTTAACTGCGGCGTATGTTGCTGAAAAACTTGGCCTTCCTTCTAATCCATATCGCTCTGTTGAAATATTGAGCAGGAAAGATCTTTTTCGTGCTTTTTTACGGTCTCATGGTTTTAATGCCCCACTGTTTTGTTCTGTAAAAACCTTGGATGAGGCAAAAAAAGCACTTTTGAAAGTTAAATACCCGGTCGTTGTAAAACCGGTTGATTCTTCAGGGAGTAAAGGAGTTACGAAATTAAGCGATACTTCAGAGCTTCAACATGCATTCGAGTACGCTTTGCATTTTTCTCGAGATCATTCTGTAATAATTGAAGAGTTTGTTTGTAAAAAAGGAGCACAAGTAGGAGGCGATGGGTTCGTTAGCAATGGTCTTTTGTCCTTTAGATGTTTCGGTGATCAAGTTGTCGATACGAATTGTAACCCCTATGTGCCTGTTGGGATGACTTTTCCCTCAAAAATATCTTGTGAGCTCCAAGAACAGGTCCATACCGAAATACAAAGAGCTCTATCTCTTCTTGGATTTAAATTCGGCGCCATAAATTTAGAAGTGATGATTGATAAAAATGACGATATTTATCTAATGGAAATAGGGCCAAGAAGTGGTGGCAATTGTCTTCCTGAAATAATTTCCATAGCTACCGGTATTGATATGGTAAAGTACGCCGTCGAGTATGCCCTTGGTTATGAAGATATTAATTTTTCTATGCATAATCCAAAGTCTTTTTTCTCATATCATGCAATACATAGTAAAAAAGATGGAAAGCTTTTAGATGTCTCTATCGATAATGAAATTTCAAATAATATTTTGAAAAAATATATCATTGTTGAAAATGGATCATTGGTTAAGAAGTTTAATGGTTCAAACTGTACTATCGGTATTTTTTTGCTAAAGTTTGATTCTGCAGAAGAGATGTATCTTAAAACAGATAAAATGGATCTACTTGTAAGAGTAGCAGTTGCATGAAAGAGATTGGTGGGTTTTTTGAACTTGAATGCCCTTTCAGGTCTGAGTTGCACTCCTCTGCAATAAAACTAAATACGGGAAGAAACTGTTTGGAGTATATTCTCCGCGTAAATAATTATAAAAAAATATATCTGCCGTACTATATTTGTGATGTTGTTTTCGAACCGATAAGAAATCTCTGTATACAACATGAGTTTTATCATGTTGATGAAAGCTTGGACCCAATTTTTAACAAAAAATTATCTGGCGATGAAGCGCTTCTTTATGTTGATTATTTTGGTGTTAAAAGAAAAGTTATTGAGTTGCTAAGTGAAAGATATGATAATTTAATTATTGATAATACTCAGGCATTTTATAGCAATCCAATTCAAAATGTGGATACTTTTTACTCTGCAAGAAAATTTTTTGGAGTGCCTGATGGGGCCTACCTCTATTCAAATAAAGTATTAGACGATCCTATCAGCCAGGATTGCTCCTATGAACGGTTTGATCATTTGACAAAACGATTGGATTGTTCAGCTAAAGATGCTTATTCCTTATTTCGTAAAAATTCTTCATTGTTAAAAAATCAGCCAATTCGAAGGATGTCTAATCTCACGGAAAAGCTTCTTCAATCGATCGACTACGCATCTGCAAAACTTGATCGAGAAAGAAATTTTTTATATCTACATGATTTTTTTAAAACCGAAAATAAATTAGATGTTGATTGTGCAAATATAAATGCACCAATGGTTTATCCACTGTTTATTAAAAAGGATGGTCTTAGGCAAGATTTTATTAATCATAAAATTTTTGTCGCAACATACTGGCCGAATGTTTTGGATAATACCAATATTTCTAGCCTTGAAAAAGATATTGTCTCATGTGTATTGCCGATTCCGATAGATCAAAGATACTGCACAGAAGATATGAATTTTATAATTAAAAGTTATAAGGAGTTTTCTTGTGGATATTAGTAAATATAGGGTATATCTCAGAGCATTTGAATTGGATGACTATCGAATATTAAATAAGTGGAGAAATGATAACGATATATATAAATATACAGGAGGGAATAAATATTACATTTCTTCAGAGTATGATAAAAGATGGGTAGAAGAAAAAATCTTTGACAATAAAAATAATAACTATTTCGGTATATGTTTGAAAGATAATAATGAGTTGATTGGATACTTAAGCATAAATTCAATAGATTTTCGGAATAGAAAAGCTGTTTGGGGTGGCTTGGTAATTGGAAAGAAGGAACTATGGAATATAGGATATGCTACTGAAGCTGCGTTTATTATGTTGGATTACGCATTTAATGAATTAGGTCTTCATAGCCTTTCTGCTGTTTGGTTAGATTTGCATAAAGCATCCATACGGATGGGTGAAAAAGTTGGGTTTAAAAAAGAAGGTATTCTGAGGGATCGTGTATATAAATCCGGAAAATTTTTCAGTCAGTTGTCAATGTCCATACTTCGAGAGGATTTTGAAAAAAAATCCTATTCGGATGAATTCGAGAAATAATTGAAGATGTAGGCAATAATACGTCCTGCTATGCAATGAAAAAATTGATTTCAATTGGCAGGATATGATGGGACAGGCAGGATCATTCGGGAAGATCTTGGCTGGGTTCAGCATCGTCCGGAGGAATGGGGGTGACTGAAACGGATCAGGGGTACGCGGTTTTCGACCTCTTTGCGTACACTGTCCAAGATCAGGAATTTGGCTTTGCCGGGCATGTACGTCAACTCGCCAGATAGTCAATCATAGGTTTGTGGCAGTAGGTACGGATTGATTCACCAATATATTGCAATCCAATACAATAAAAATGCATCAAAAGTCTATGATAGACGAATCTGCACTCGAAGCTGAAGGAGAATTCTATTCCCGGAACCGGGAAGTGCATCTAGATGCGGTGGTCAAGGTCAGGCGGGATCAGTACAGCGTATTTGAACTCAAGCGCATGGCTGAAAAAGAGCCCCTCGAGCCCATCGAGCTTGTCGTTGCGCCGGTATTTCTGCGTTGAGAGGTTTGGACGCTGGAACAGAAGCGGGAGTTGATCGAAAGTGTGCTCATGGGGATTCCTCTGCCTGTTGTTTATGTTTTCGAAAATGAAAACGGGCAGAAACAGGTGGTGGACGGCAGGCAGAGGATCAGCACCTTGATTTCCTTTTTTTTGGATAACGAATTTGTTTTAGCCAAACTCAAAATGCTTCCCCGCTTTGATGGCAAGAAGTTCAATGATCTTGAACCGATTTTTTAGAGTAAGATTGAGCGGTATCAGATAGCCGTCTATGTCATTGAGCCTCATGCGTCCGAGCGGGTCAAATATGACATTTTCGATCGTGTGAACTGCGGCGGTACCCAGTTCAACAGTCAGGAAATACGTAATGCCCTGTATTGTGGCCCGGCCACGCGGCTTCTGCGGGATTTGAGCGAACTTTCGGAATGCAAGAATGCGACCGGGGATGGGGGCAAGTCCAAGCGCATGAGGGGGCAGTATATTTATCGGCGAGAATTGGAGAATTGCGAAACGTTTGACTCGTGACCTGCTGCCACAAGGAAAGCTTTTAATTTTTTATGCGGAGATCTTCTTCCACAGGTCGGTGGTGAGTTCAAGCATTTCTGTCCCCATCGGACCGTCAATCAGGATAGAAACAGGACCTATATGAAGCATTGCGACAGATATCCACGTATTGATGGCACAGTTGAAATCATTTTTGCCAGTGGGATTGATTATCTCTTTGATGAATCAAAGGAATGTGCGCTGATTGTCAGGACGGTTCGCTGAATGTCGCTGAAACAGAAAACGGTTTCCGCTCTTTCGTGGAGTGCTTGTGAACGTTTTAGTCAGCAAGGCATTCAATTCATCATTACCATTATTCTGGCTCGGTTGCTCAGACCTCAAGAATTCGGTTTGATTGGGATGCTGACCATCTTCATCGCACTGGCCCAATCCTTTATTAACAGCGGATTTGGCCAGGCACTGATCCAGAAGCAGGACGCCACTTATCTGGACGAATGCTCAATCTTTTATTTCAATATCGTAGTCGGATTTTTGGCTGCAGGTGCCCTTTGTTTGGCGGCTCCCTGGATATCTGCTTTTTATGATCAGCCGTTGCTCATTCCGCTTACCCAGGCATTGTCGCTGAATTTAGTCCTTAATGCTTTTGGCCTCATTCAAACTACCTTACTTAACAAGCATATTGATTTCAAAACACTGTTCAAGGTCGGCTTGGGGGCAACCCTGGTTTCTGGGGTAATTGGGATTACCATGGCGTATAAAGGGTTCGGTGTTTGGAGCCTTGTTGTGCAATCACTCAGCAGAACCTTCATGAATACCATTCTGCTGTGGGTCCTAACTTCATGGCGTCCAGCGTGGCGGTTAAGCCTGGCATCCCTTAAACAAATGTTTGGTTTCGGTTCCAGGCTTCTTTTCGCCGGTATTTTGGATACGATATTTGTTAATATCTATTTGGTGGTGATCGGGAAACTATTTTCTCCGACGGCTCTGGGTTACTACACTCAAGCCAAGAACCTCCAGCATCTCCCCGTTGCCAATATCTGCTCCATTGTTGGTCGAGTAACCTTTCCTGTCTTTTCCAGTCTGCAAAACGACAAGGCCAGATTGAAACGAAGTCTGCGCAAGGCCTTGACGACGTTGGTTCTGGTTGTTTTTCCCCTGATGGTTGGGTTGGGCGTGCTGGCAAAGCCTTTGATCTTGGTTTTGCTTGGTGAACAATGGCTGCCGAGTGTCCCCTATGTTCGACTTCTTTGTGTTATAGGTGCCTTTTGGCCGTTGCACGTGATCAATCTGAACGTGTTGAATTCTCTTGGTCGCTCTGATCTCTTTTTTCGACTGGAAATCTTTAAAAAAATATTAGTCGTGCTATCCATATTCATTACCTACCGTTGGGGCATTGAAGCCATGCTTTGGGGGCAAATCGTGACATCATTCGTCGCCTACTATCTAAATAGCTACTATACCGGCAAGCTTCTGGGCTATACAATCTCCGATCAGATTCGAGATCTATTGCCGTATTTTTGGTCGGCTTTTTTAATGGGTTTGTTTGTATTTGGAAGTGTATTTATCGTGCCGAGCATTCTTTTATCGTTGATTGTTGGAGTAATATTGGGAGTTGTTAGTTATTATTGGACCTGTAAGGTTTTTAAAATGCCGGCATTTGAAGAAATGGATAAGATTCTTAAAAACAAAATCCAAACTTGCTTTTAACGTAAAGGGAAATGATCTATGACGGTTCCTGATATTACGATTGATCGATCTCTAATTCAAACCGAAGCAGAAATGCTTGCCCGTTGGGGAGGATATGATAAACCTTTGGTTAGCATTAACTGTATTACGTTTAATCATGAAAAATATATAAGGGATGCTCTGGATGGTTTTTTGATTCAGAAAACCGATTTTCCATTGGAAATTTTGATTCATGATGATGCTTCTACGGATAAAACTGCTGATATTATTCGTGAATATGAAAAGAGGTACCCGAGTATTATTAAGCCGATTTATCAGACTGTGAATCAATATTCGCAGGGGAAAAAATGTAGTCTTTTTAATTTTGAGAGAGCGAAGGGTGAATATAGTGCGGTGTGTGAGGGAGACGATTGTTGGTTTGATTCGTTAAAATTACAAAGGCAAATTCAGGCGATGGTAGATTATTCTGACTGTGAAATCAGCTTTCATTCCGCAGTCGCAAAATTTGAAGATGGACCAAGAAAAAATAGGAAGGTAAGTGAACATAGCGATAGACAAAAAATATTTTCTATAGAAAAAGTGATTGATTGTGGCGGAAGTTTTATGCCGACTGCTTCAATTATAGTTAGAAATAAATGTTTAGATAAGATTTTTGATTTTTTTGATAAGTATAATCCTCCAGTTGGTGATTCTGTTATACAGATTTTAGGGGCTTTGTCGGGCGGAGCATTGTTTTTGCCTCATTGTATGGTTGTTTACAGAATGCGAGTACCGGGGAGCTGGTCTGATTTAAATAATAATATAAAATCAAAGATAAATCATAATAAATCGGTTAATGAATATTATAAAAATATTTTGAAAGTTTATTCAGAATATTCAAAAATAATATATAGAAAGATGTTTTATAATAATATATTGTTAGGAAGATATTTGTTGAGGAAAATGCAGGTTATCGACGGATTATATTGTTTATTGTACTCATGTAAATGCTTATATTTATCATTGATAAAGTAATTTTTTTGTTTAGCAGTGATTTTGATCACTGTAGTAATCTTGAAAAATCTGTAATCCGGAACAGAAATAAATTTTTGAAGATTTAGCAGGCAATATAGGGGTTGCCGATAGCTCATTTATGAATATCGGAACTGTTGAACTTATGTCGCATAATGGGTAAATTCTGTCGATTTTTCCTTTAATCTCGTCAATGCATACTTTCAAAAAAAATATGCTTAGTTTTCTGTTCGCTGGTGATTTCGCCCCATGTCGTCGTTTTGAACCTTTGGTTTTGTCACACGGCAAAGGTATCTTTGGCTATTTGCTCGACGTCATTGCCGATTCCGACCTTTCTTTTTTGAATTTATAGTGTGTCGCAGATGAATTGAGTTCGGCATATACTGTTAACTCATTCACATATTGAGGGAACCTTGAAAATTACCCTGGACCCCGTTTGCCTCATTTTTAAGGAATTTTTTTTAACAGCTCCGGTTGTTCGGTTGGATGAACCCAACAATTTCATGCCAGCGCATCAATGATTGTATGCGCGAGAGCCATGTTGGGCGAATCCTCATAGCGCGTTTCACGTTCGCGTCGTTAGTAGTAATCCAGCCCGATCGATATTGTATGCCAAGTTGCGCAAACCAATTTTTGCTCTGGCTCTTACTATCCCGATCGTGCGCAATATAAGGTTTCCTGCTTTCTGGGCCTGCACACCAAAAATGTGCTCGACCCGGGAACGAACCCTGGACCGAGTCCGATTCCCCTCCTGTTCGGTGGGGGTCAATTTTCGATGACGGTTACCCTTTCGTTGAACATGTTCACGAAAGCCTTGATCAGCGAGACTTTGCAATCTTTCTTCGGATCGATAGGCTGAATCCGCCCATCTATCCTTGCTGGTGTTGTCAGTGAGAAGCTGTTCAAAAACCTGGCTGTCGTGCAGGGCAGCATCCGTGACGCAGTAGCTGCGAATGAGTTTGTGTTTCACGTCCACCGAGATGTGATTTTTGTAGCCATAATAAGTTTTGCCGTTCTTTTTTGTCCAGCGGGCATCAACATCCTTTTGCCGTTGCTTGTTAGCTGGCCAATCGGGAATGTTACCCTGCTTGATCTGGCTGTTTTCGTCGCGACTGTTCCGCTGTTTGGGGGCGTTTATAATACTAGCGTCGACAATCTGTCCCTTCATGGCTACGAAGCCACTGTCCCGAAGGTGAGCATCAAACGTTGAAAAGAGTTGCTCAACTATCCCGGCCTCAATGAGGTCTTCACGGAAACGCCAGATAGTCGTAGCGTCCGGCACTTTTTGACTAACGTGCAATCCAA
>NZ_AUCW01000050.1 GCF_000429965.1 Desulfogranum mediterraneum DSM 13871 | reverse complement strand
AGTGGTGCAATCGAAAGCTCAAATAAATTCATCAGCAATATTCGCCTCAAGAGATCTGGGGCTTGGTGGAAGGTTGACTATGCCAACAATATTCTGAAATTACGTTGCGCCAAGTACAATTCTAAGTTTGATGCCTTTTTTGAGGAATATGAGAGCAAGGCTCAGGCTAAACGTGCTTCACGGAAAAAGAGGATCCGAGTCGTAAAGTAATGCCATAAGTGCCGGATGCACCCCTTAAATACCGTCAGTTTTATAACCATCATGTTGCTTAGAAATCACTCGGTCACATCACCCCAGCAGGGGCACTGAAAAACTGGCAAAAAACACACCCCGATCTTAACAAAAAGATTTGCAATCTCTCAGGACCTGACAGCTAACTTCAAGAAAAGTGTTGGGAAGTTTAAATCCGATGGAAGTTTTCATTGGTAGAAAAGTTGCACTTATTACTTGAATCGAGCTGTTTTGTGTGAACCTAATTGTTCACTTTGTTGATATATAAATATATATAAGGTTTTTTATGTTTGGTATCCTTTTGTTTATAGAAATAGTTATTTATTTTTTCCTCACACCAGAAGGATATTCTAGACTGTTTGTCGCTTTTCAGATCATAGTTGTTGGGGTGTCAATATTTCTTTTTTTGAGTAGTTTTTTTAAGAAGAAGCAATCGTCTTGGCTATTGCCGACTATTATCTTTTTGCTGGGATTTATTATTGTTAATTTTCAATTATACCTAGTATTTGTTCTCTGGGGAAGCCCTGTTAAGAGCTATCATGATTGGTTTTATTGGGCAGACTTTAAAGTGTTTTCTAAGTGTGTAACGATATCAACAGTAGCCTTGTTATCTTTTTTTCAGGGATATAAGGTCAAATGGGATTTTAAGGTTACTTTTCCTGAAATAATCAAATATAGTTTTGCAACTCCCAATATAACGATATTACTTTTTTTAGCATATGCTTTTTATATTCTGTTTTTTTTCACAGCAGGGGTAAAGTATCGTTCAGGTGCGTATGCGGCTGGTGATGCTCAGGTTATTTCAAGGTATTTCTTTATGTTGTTTAACATGCTTGTGATAGCTTGTTTTGCGAATAAATTTTATTTCTTAAGGTTAAAATATGATAGAAGAGTTTCTGTAGTTAAATATTGTAGAGAGCTTGGGGCTCCTTTAGCTTTTTTAGTGGCCTGGCATATGCTCTATTCTCTTTATGTTGGTGACCGGGGCCCATTTATATCATATTGTTTGCTGTTTGGTGGGGTTTATTTTGCTAGGTTTCGGAAAGTTACATTCGTTCATTTTATTGCGGTTTTGATACCAGCAGCTATTTTAATGACTGCGATTGGTGATATTAGATCACGGGATGCAAGTAATATTGGCTTTACTAATAGATTATTAACACAGTTAAAGGGAGGATCTGAATCTGGTGATCACTTGCAAAACACTGCTGAATTGGCTGGCTCAGTGAGGGTTTTACATCATATTGTGTCATCAGTTCCCTCGAAATATCCTTATAAATATGGAGAGGGGCAATTTAGGCAATTTATTGGTTGGGTCCCCTTTTTCAGTTCCAACTATCTCGCCTTGCGTTATGGTGATAACTTTCATTTTAAACATAAAAGTTCTTCGAACTTTGCTACCTTTTTAATCCAAGGTGACTACCCAACGTATGGAAATGGAACAAGCGCAGTAGCTGATTTGTATTTGGATTTAGGGCTTTTAGGTGTGATTGTTGGCATGATATTGTTCGGCTATTTTATGAAAAAGGTTGATCGAACTGTTATATCTAGCCAACCTGTTAATTTTATCATGATTATCTTTACATGTACGTATTTTTTTTCAGCTTTATATCTCGGAAGAGCAACAATACTGACTCCTGTTAAAATAACTATGCAGATATTTTTGATTTGCATTATTAATTTTATATTAATTAAAAAGCTGGCTAGAAGATGAAGAGGATACTATTTATTGTTACAGGTCTTGATACAGGTGGGATAGAAATTTATTTGTTGCGATTTATCAAATATGTTGAGTGTTCTATTGAAGTTACTGTCCTTTGCAAATCTGGAAAAACTGGTTGTTTAGAAGATGACTATATAAAAGCTAATGCAAAAATAGTTCCTTTTAAGATTGGATCTTGTAATATACAAGAATGGCATAATTTTTATCGATTTTTGAAAAATGGTCGTTTTGATACTGTTTGTGATTTTACAGGGACGTTCGCAGCCATACCTTTGACTTGTGCGAAGGTTGCAGGAGTTAAGAGGAGGCTGTCTTTTTATCGCCAATCAAAGTATCAATTTGGTAGTTCCTTTTATAAGTTTTTATACACTTTTTTTATGAGAAAACTGTTAGTCTTCAGTTCTACAAAGATTCTTTCTAATTCTAAAACGGCGTTAAATAATTTTCATGAAGGATGGGGGGGTAGCAAGAAGTTTGGAGTGGTTTATAATGGAGTCCCTGAAATACTAATAAATATGGAGCAAAGTAAATGTTTACGTAGGAAATTTTTAATTCCTGAAGGTGCTGTAGTCGTTGGGAATGTTGGACGATATGCTAAAGCCAAAAACCATGAGAGAATGATTGGAGCCGCAGCAAAAGTATGCAAGGAAAATTCAAATATATACTTCTTTTTTTGTGGTAGAGGTGTTGCGAATAATTTGACTACCGTAATAAACGGATTTGAAAAGCAAATAATTTTAAGTGAAAATAGAACTGATATTGGTACCATGCTAGGCATGTTTGATATGTTCTTGTTTTGCTCTCTTGATGAAGGGCAACCAAATGCACTAATAGAGGCGATGTTTGCTAATTTACCTATTGTTGCTTCAAATATTGCGTCAATTAAGGAATGTATTCCTAGAGAATTGCATGCTAAATTGGTTGATCCCCTTTCTGTAGCGGAGATTGAGGAAAAAATATTAGATTATACCAATAATAAACAAGCTGTTGCAGTAGAGTATGATTGGTTAAATAATCGATTTAATTTAGAAGAGAATTTTAGTCGTTTCTTAAAGGAGTTAGTTGTATGAGTGCTTTGTTTATACTAGTCGTTCCCTTTTTAGCTACCCGGATGCACTAAAACACGGGGGCTCCCTCAAAATCGAGCTGTCTTCTTCTGTCAGCTTCAGCTCGAACGGGTTTTCCAGGTGAAAAGGAGCACACAATGGGAAAGAAATATAACGTTTTAAAAGCGCACCTATCCTGTTTCCTGCCGAATCGGTAAGGTATAAAATTAAATACTTTTTGATTTTTAATTTATCCGAATGGTCAGTCAGTGGCATGATTCATCCCTCCCAATCCGTGATAATTTTGTTAAGCTTGAACCTGTAAATATTAAAAATGATGTTTGAATAGGATGTGGGGAAGCCTTATTGTCAGGTGTGAACATCAAAAGTCGATCTGTGGTTGCCGCCGGAGCTGTTGTTGTCAAAGATGTTGAAGCCGGAAATTTAGTAGGTGGTGTACCTGCTCGTGTTATAAAACATATCGGGGGAACTGATTGAAAGCACTTTTTATCCATGACCATAAATTTTTGATTCATCCAAATGGGGAAATATTTTCCAATGGTCAATTTCCTTACGCTGTTTGGCAAAGATATCTCAAACATTTTGACGAGCTCATTGTCGCTGGAAGATCATTGCCACTTAGTGATACTAATCTGCAAAATTTGAATATCTCAAGTGGGAAAAGAGTTCAGTTTGTATTTCTTCCTAATTTAGCTTCAGTATCTGGGGTCATTCGTCATAGGTTAGAAGTAAAAAAAACATTACAACAATTAATAGCCTCGGTTGATGCCGTAATTGCCAGAACAAGCTTGCTCAGTAAAATCAGTTATCCAATCGCAGAAAAAACAGGCACCCCGTGGGCTGCGGAAGTGGTTGGTTGTTCATGGGATGCCTATTGGAACTATGGAAGTATACAGAGTAAATTGCTTGCCCCCCTTGCATACTATTCCCAACGGCAAATGGTTTCACATGCCAAGCATGCTATATATGTGACTCAAAATTTTCTTCAAAAACGGTATCCCTGTTTTGGAGTGACTACAGGTGTCTCTAATGTAGAACTGCCCAGCGCTGAACCTCATATCATGGATCAGCGGATTGATAAAATTTCAAATCCCGGTAAGCCTTTTGTTTTTGGCTTAATTGGTTCTTTGTCATGCAAATATAAAGGAATACAGACCGCCTTCTCTGCGTTAAAAAAGATTCACAACCAGCTTCCTGATTTTGAACTACAAATTTTAGGCGGCGGAGATTCTAAGCCGTGGATGAGACTAGCTGAGTCCTTAGGGGTAGCCCAAAATGTACGTTTTCTGGGAACTCTGCCTGCCGGAAAACCGGTATTGGAATGGCTTGATAGGGTGGATTTATATCTTCAGCCAAGTTTTACGGAGGGCTTGCCCCGTTCTTTAGCAGAGGCAACGAGTCGGGCCTGTCCGGCCATCGGTTCCACCGCGGGTGGTATTCCTGAACTTTTGGACCTTGCAGTGCTCCATAAACCAGGCGATGTTGATCGATTAAGCACGTTAATTATGGAATCATTAGATACACAGTGGAGACAGTGCCATGCGAGAAAAAATTATAAAACCAGCAAGCAGTACACCCGAGAGGTGCTCAATGCCCAGCGAGATTCCTTTTGGGCTTCCTTTGCAGAATTTGCTCTAAACCAGAAACAGCTAAAAGGTTGACAGTGTCGCTTCCTTTCCTTTTCTCTAAATAAATCCATGCAGAGATAATATTTTGAGCCATATTCTCATCATCGGCGCCCTGCCTAAATCCTTGGTCAACTTCCGAGGCGACTTCATCCGCACTCTCATCCAGTCCGGTCATCGTGTCACAACCATGGCCGCTCCAGCCTCTCCGCAAATAAACAGGCAAATTAAAGACTTAGGTGCTGGGTTTTATCCCTTCCCTGTCCAGCGCAATGGGTTGAACCCTTGGGAAGATATCCAAACGTTCACTTCTTTGTGCAAGACTTTCCGGCAAACTAAACCGGATATCGTCATGGCGTACACCATCAAGCCGGTCATTTGGGGTGGGCTTGCAGCTTGGCTGGCAGGCAACATTCGATTTCATGGATTGATTACAGGTTTGGGATTTGCGTTTGAAGGATATGGTTTTAAACGCAAGATGCTTAAAATTATAGTTTCCTTGCTGTACCGTTTTGCTTTGCTGAATGCGAGGCGGGTTATTTTTCAAAACCCGGATAACCGGGATGTCTTTGTTGAACTGAATATCGTGCCTTCAGAAAAATGTGCCATTGTCAACGGGTCTGGCGTTAATGTGCAGCATTTTACAATGACTTCGTTTGCTTCGAGTCATCCGACCTTTTTACTTATTGCTCGCCTTTTGAGCGAGAAAGGAATCAGGGAATATGCTCAGGCTGCCCGGAAGGTCAAAACACGACATCCGGATGCTGTCTTCAATCTGCTCGGTCCGGAAGATCCTTCCCCGGACGGGGTACCTTTGGATGAAATCCAGAATTTACATGACGAAGGTGTGATCCAGTACTTAGGCTCAACCAACGATGTTCGCCCGCATCTCGCCGCCTGTCATGTTTATGTGCTGCCTTCGTATTATGGAGAAGGTCTTCCCAGAACAATTATTGAAGCCATGGCCACTGGACGACCAATTTTGACAACCGATAATGTCGGCTGCCGGGAAACCGTTATTCCCGGTGAAAACGGATTTTTGGTTTCGGTGCGGGATGCCGACGCCCTTGCCGAGCGCATGATTTGGTTTATCGAGCACCGGGGAGAATGGGAGCGGCTGGGAAAACGGAGTAGGGAGATGGCGGAGGAATGGTTTGATGTGCGGATAATAAATAAGGAATTGTTGGGGATTATGGGGCTGGAAGAAGAGAAGCTGGAGGCTGGAGAAGGGAGAAAGGAAAACGGTGTTTAAGCGAATATTCGATTTTATTGCCACTGCAATTGGATTAATTTTTATTAGTCCGGTGCTTTTCGTTTTGTACTATTTGGTTCGCAATCATATGGGTTCACCTGTTTTCTTTAAACAGAAACGGCCTGGTCTGCACGGCAACCCTTTTTACATGTATAAATTCCGTACCATGACCAGCGCCTGCTACGATGATGGCTGCCTGCTCCCGGACTGCGATCGCCTTACCCCCTTGGGTAAATTTCTTCGTTCCACCTCCCTGGATGAACTTCCCGAACTTTTCAATGTCCTGAAGGGCGACATGAGCCTGGTCGGCCCCCGGCCTTTGCTCATGCAGTATCTGGCTCGCTACACCCCGGAACAGGCCAGACGCCATGACGTACGCCCGGGAATCACCGGCTGGGCACAGGTGAATGGCCGCAATGCTCTTTCATGGGAAGAGAAATTCAGGCTGGATGTGTGGTATGTCGCGAATCGGAGTTTCTGGTTGGACCTCAAAATTTTGTGGATGACCATGATCAAGGTGGTTAAAAGGGAAGGGATTTCCGGGGGTGGGTGTGAGACGATGACGGAATTTGAAGGAACGAAAAGCAGGGGGACCGGAGAACGGAGACGGGAGACGGTGAAAGGCAGGGAGACGGGATAAGGGAAAAAGGGAGGCAGGAAACAGCATCAGCAAGACGGTTCATAGGTTTGAGGATCTTGAGGTTTGGAAGGAAGGGATGCGGTTGGCCTCCATGGTTTATGGGGTCTTGAGGGAGTGCCGGGATTTTGGGTTGCGGGATCAGATGCAGCGGGCTGCGGTTTCTGTCCCTTCCAATATCGCAGAGGGATATGAGAGAAATACGAATATGAATTTGTGCATTTTCTTTATATTGCAAAAGGGTCGTGCTCCGAGTTACGGACTCAAATTTATCTGGCGGTTGACGTGGGGATTATTGAGAAGGCTGTTGGGAACGAGTTGCTGGAATCGACAAAGAAGATTTCAGGAATGTTGCATAACCTTATAAAGGTTAGGGAAAAAAGGTTTTAAAGATAGGGAGAAAGGGGAACGGAGACGGGAGAAAGGGAGACGGGGGACTGAAAAGGACAAAGACATGGATGTCCTCGCAGTTCTCTTTCGGGGTTCCGATGGATCTGCCAGTTACGAGAGGGGGAATGGAGATTCAAGCATGATTCAGTGCTTAAGGGGTTGGAAGCTGAAGAATTTCATCGCGGGGTTTCTATGGTACCGAAACCGAAGTCTGAAGCCTGGATTCTTTGTGCGCTTCGAGATGGCTACCAGCAATGCGAAAAGCTCGAGCAGGCTTTATTAGGCAGCGATCGCTCTTCGAACTCCTTGAAAAAACAACTCAAGGAGTTCCTCGGCGAGCCTGCCAACCGAACTCACCTTTTGGAAAAAATGGAAAATGGCCAGCTCGAAATGGCTCGCGTCACGATGCCGAGTATGGAGGCGTTCAAGGAACGTTGCCGTCAGGTGATGGATTCTTTAGGGATCTGAGGGGATGAAAAATGCGGAAGAATTCCGTTTATATTTTTGGGGCCAGTGGACATGGGAAGGTTGTAGCAGGGGCTCTTATCTCCGCCGGGTATACTGTCTGTGGTTTTTTTGACGACGACGTTGTTTTGCATGGCCGCAAATTTTTCGGGGAACCTGTGTTGGGTGGCCAGGAAGATTTTGCCGTGTTGGAGGCCCCTGTTGCGGTGATGGGGATCGGAAATGGGCGGATCAGACGGATGATTATGGAGCGGTTTTCACTGGTCCAGTGGCTTTCGGTTATACATCGAACTGCGTGGGTCGATCCCGCCGTGACGGTTGGGGGTGGTACGGTGATTTTTGCGGGGGCGGTTGTGCAGCCTGATTCCCGTATTGGAAAACATTGCATCATCAATACCGGAGCGACTGTTGATCATGATTGTGTTGTCGGTGATTATGCCCATATTTGTCCTGGGGTGAATCTGGCCGGAAATGTGACTGTGGGAGCCGGGGCCTGGGTTGGAATTGGAAGTCAGGTTATTCAAGGGGTTACCATTGGAGCACATGCTGTTGTCGGAGCTGGTGCCACGGTGACCAGGGACGTGCCGGAAGGCGTGACTGTGGTTGGGACACCAGCGAAACCGAATAGAACGGAGTAGGGAAATGGGAAAAACGGCGACAGGAGAAGGGAGGATGGAAAGGGCCTTTTCCTGTCTCCTGTCGCCGTTCTCCTTCCCGCTCCACCCTCCTTACATTTTTTTCCATCTGAATTTTATATTGGAAAAGGTAAAACATGCTAAACACACAATTTTCCCCCTGGCCCGTCTTCGAGGCCGACGAACGCGATGCGGCCATGGGGCCGCTTTTTTCTGGTAAAGTGAACTACTGGACCGGCCAGGACGGCCGGGAATTCGAAAAGGAATATGCCGCCTACACCGGCCGCAGCCATGCCATTGCTCTGGCAAACGGGAGCCTGGCCATTGAGCTTGCCCTGTGTGCTCTGAATATCGGCCCAGGTGATGAAGTGATCACCACGGCGCGAACCTTTATTGCCTCGGCAAGCTCTGTTGTCATGCGCGGTGCAGTTCCCGTGATCGCGGATGTTGATTCCGTATCCCAGGATATCACGGCCGAGATCATCCGTGCCGTGCTCACGCCCCGCACCAAAGTCATTATCTGCGTGCATCTTGCCGGATGGCCCTGTGACATGGATTCCATCATGGAACTGGCCGCAGAAAAGAATCTTTACGTCATCGAAGATTGTGCCCAGGCCCATGGGGCGCGGTACAAGGGCAAACCCGTGGGTTCTTTCGGCCACATGGCAGCCTTTTCCTTTTGTCAGGACAAGATCATGACCACAGGCGGCGAAGGAGGTATGCTGGTCATGGATGATGAAAAGCTCTGGAAAAAGGCATGGGCCTTCAAGGACCACGGCAAGAGCTGGGACGCAGTCTACGAACGCGACCACACCCCTGGCTTCCGCTGGCTCCACGAATCCTTTGGCACCAACTGGCGCATGACCGAAATGCAGGCCGCCATCGGCCGGGTGCAGCTACGCAAACTGGATGATTGGGTTGCCACACGTAGGGCACATGCTGCGAAGCTTACGGAATGTTTTGAAAACTTGCCTGGGTTACGTGTGACTTTGCCGGGGGATGAGATCTTTCATTCGTATTATAAATATTATGCGTTTGTCCGGCCTGAAATGCTGAAGGACGGGTGGAGCAGGGACCGGATCATGAATGAAGTGATGGGGATGGGAGTGCCTTGTTTCTCCGGGAGTTGTTCGGAGATTTATAGGGAAAAGGCGTTTACTGATGCGGGCTATGGACCGGCCGGGAGGTTGCCGGTGGCTAAGGAATTGGGGGAGACGAGTCTGATGTTCCTGGTGCATCCGACGTTGAAGGATGAAGAGATTGCAAAAACGTGTGAGGTCGTGGAAAAAGTGATGGGTAGGGCAGGGGTTTAAAAAAAAAATCAAGGCATTAGACGCCCGCTGCGCTCGATATTAGCAGACAAAGACGAAACTCGCAGACAAGGGATCGCAGACGAGCGGTTAGTTTTTAGGGTTGGACCAAGCTGATGCTTGCTAATGGATTGATTTTCTGATTTTTTTTTATTTTGAAAAGGCCGTTTTGTGGTCTTAAGCGTATCTTTTTATTTATAAACAGACCCTTCTAAGGGTTCCTTGAAAATTAAATGCAGTAATTTACGAAATCAAAACTGTTAACTTGCTGTTTTTGTGTATATTTGTTATGTTTCTGTCGTGTTGAGATCAAAAAGTAACCTAACTCGACGGAGACAACCATGATTCAGCCCGGCTTTTTCGACTTGCAGGACAGATTGCACCAAATCGACAAAAATGGTGACCCCCTCTCGAGGCTTAACGAGGTTATCGATTGGGATTTGTTCCGCCCTGCAATCGAAGAGGTCCGCAATAAGAAACGAAAGTCAAACGTAGGTCCTAAAGGCTACGATGCGATATTGCTGTTCAAAATTTTGATCCTTCAGTCACTGTACAACCTATCGGATGAAGCGACTGAATATCAAATTCTTGACCGATACTCCTTTGGCCGCTTTCTTGGATTGCACGTTAGTCAAAAAGTGCCGGACGCTACGACTATCTGGCGTTTCCGTGAAGACCTCATTGAGGCTGGGATTATTGAGCAACTCTTTTCAACGTTTGATGCTCACCTTCGGGACAGTGGCTTCGTAGCCATGAAGGGACAGATTGTCGACGCTAGTATTATAAACGCCCCCAAACAGCGGAACAGTCGCGACGAAAACAGCCAGATCAAGCATGGTAGCATTCCCGATTGGCCAGCTAACAAGCAACGGCAAAAGGATGTTGATGCCCGCTGGACAAAAAAGAACGGCAAAACTTATTATGGCTACAAAAATCACATCTCGGTGGACGTGAAACACAAACTCATTCGCAGCTACTGCGTCACGGATGCTGCCCTGCACGACAGCCAGGTTTTTGAACAGCTTCTCACT
>NZ_AUCW01000049.1 GCF_000429965.1 Desulfogranum mediterraneum DSM 13871 | reverse complement strand
TCCAGGGAAAAGGAGGAACCGGTGGCCGCGGTCATGATCACCTGGCCGGAGCCGGCGGCCAGCAGCTCCTTGATGGCTGCGGTGATGGAGTGGTCGCCACGGCGGCCACCACCCATGATCGCCCCGGAGTGGCAGGTATCGGCCAGGAGGATCACCTTGGAGGGCAGACCGCTGATAATATCTTTAAACTCATACCAGTTCACTCCTGTCCGCCGCAGTTTCTCCGGGTCGGCATCATGGCCGAGAAAGTAGTAGTTGTGCTCATCGTTGACCCCGTGGCCGGCGATGAAGATCACCGCAGTATCACGCTGGGTCACCTCGGCCCGGAGCCAGTCCAGACCGTCAAGGATGGCATCCTTGGTCGCCCCCTGGTTGGTGACCACCCGGGTCTGTACCTGGCCGTAGAGGGATCCGGCCTGCCCCTGGAAAAGTTGCTCCACGGCCCGGACATCATCGTCGGCAAAACGCAGGTCCATGGCCGGATCCCCATAGTCCGAGACCCCCACCCCAAAGAGATAGAGCGATGGTTTATAGATCTGCTCCTGGCTCTGCTGCTTAGTGACCTCCAGGACCAGCGGATTGGAGGTTGAATAGGCGGTACGGGCAATCACGGTGACGACGTTGCTCTCCAGGGGCAGGGCAAGCTCTCGGCTGACCAGGAACCCGCCCTTGCTCTTCCTCCGCTTCAGGGCCCTGCTTTCCGCGCTGGGCCGGCCGTTGACCAGGAGCTGAATCTCGGTTATGGGATGCTTGGACTGGGGCGTGATCAGACACTGCAGCTCCAGCCGGTCCCCATCGATCTCTTGCCGGAGCTGGCTTGGTTTGATCAACTCGATCAGGGGCGGCAGGATCGAGGCGGTATCCACGGCTTCGGTCCTCCGTGAGCGGGACGCGATCCGGATGGCCTCCTCCTCGCTGCCGCTGATGATCAGGGCCTGGATGATATCGGGCCGGTAGAGGCTGGATTGAAAACGGGAGGCCGGGTAAAACCGGGCCTCCTTCTCCGGCCCACCATTAACGTGAAATCCCACGTACTTATCGCCATGGGCGCTGGCCGTGTAGTAACCGGACCGGGACCAGGCCACCCACTCGCCATCACTGCCGGCAAAGAGATTCAACAACGGATAGATCTTCTTCTTGCCCTGCCTGAGCTCACCCAGGTCCCAGAGCTTGAGGGTCTGGTCAGCAGATCCTGTCAGCAGACGATCCCCCTCAACCGCCAGGGACCAGACGGTACCGGTGTGGCCGATGAACTGGGCAAGTTCCTCACCCTTCCGGTTATAGGCGGTTAGAAAGCCATGACTCCCGCCAGAAATAACGAGACCGTCAGCAGTGAAGCCATAGACTCTATGCCGATACCCATTTGATGCCTTGCGGATAACACGCGCCTCTTCCTGATCATTCTTACTGATCACCAGGCTGGCATCAGAGTAACCATAATCACCTCCTTTGCGGTGGCTGAGGGACCAGTCCTTATACCGGGTTTCGATTCTTCGAGCTGCAATATCTGATTCACCGACAGTAAAACTGTTGAGGTCAAAACGATGCTCCAGGGGATTGCCATGTTTTTTGACACCACCCTTCCAGGTGTTTCCCCAATGCAGGCCGCCCCGATCAAGACCCGCCGCCCAGATGGCCCTTCCACTGCCTCCGATATGGCCCTGTCTTTTCCCCTCCTTCCAAAAGTAAATTTCGTTCTTATTACCACCGGCGGTAACCGCAGTGTTATCAGCCAGAAAGGCCGTGGCCATGACTAGGTTGTCATGTTTGCTGAAGCGACTCTGTTCTCGAAAACCATCGGTCACATCATAGAGAAGCGACTCAAAAGGAGAAGTGCCAGTCCCTGCCAGGAGCAGGCCCCCATCAGGGGAAAAGCTGAGCCCCGTAGGTTTGGTCGGGCTGCTGATGGTCTTGTGGAGGCGAAGATCATGATCAAAGATCAGAATCTGTTTATCGGATCGATTACCCGACACCGCCAGCCACTCCTTACTTACGGCAAGGTATTTCAAGTCATGACGGTGTTTATAGCTCTTCTTTACCCTGCCGTCCTGCCAGAGGACCAGCTGCTCGTCGTAGCCAACAGAAACCAAACGATTATCCGGAAGAAAGGCAACTCCGTAGACATCATCCGTATGTTCCTCCAGGGTCTCTTTCAAGCAAAAGTCATCCTCTACATCCCAAAGCTTGACCGTCTTATCCGCAGAGCCGGACGCCAACATGCTCCCATCCAGACTAAACACCAGATCATTGACCACGTTGGTGTGCCCCTTGAGGAGGCGATGGAGTTTACCGCTGGCAAAATCATAGATCCGAATAACATCCTCGGGTAAAAAATAGCCACCCACCGCCAACCAGCGATCATTCGGGGACAGGGCTATGGCATAGAGCTCACCATACCCAGGCCCGACCTGACCCAGAATCTTGGCCACCTCCTTGCGGGTCTTGATATCCCAAACCCGGATGGTCTTGTCATCCGAGGCAGAGATCAGGTGACGGTTATCCGAGGTAACCACCAGATCTCTGATAATACCCTTATGGCCGCCGCTATCCACGGTGAGAATCGACTCGTTCTCTGCCGCAAGGGTACTTCTCCCCTCCGAAGGAACCAACAGAAGCATGCACACCAAAAACATGCACACTCCAACAGGGCATAACAAACGATTAGCCTTCATTCCTTTTGCTCTCCTTACAGGCTGGTTGGTCCGGAAATAGTAGCTGCTCACCTGGCAGTCACCGCAAAATCAGGGACCGAGTCCGGGATGATGGTGGTGGGCTTCTGCCGGCCACCGGTGAGTTGCTTGACCCGGCGGGTCACATAGAGATCGATCTCCTTGACCGTCACCACCCGGTCCTGATCGTAATCCGCCTGCAAGCGTCCGCTGGCTGCACCAAAGCCCTCCAGCAGGGCCTTGGTAAAGGCGCCATGGCCCCATTCGGGACGTTCCAGGGAAAAGGAGGAACCGGTGGCCGCGGTCATGATCACCTGACCGGAGCCGGCGGCCAGCAGTTCCTTGATGGCCGCGGTGATGGAGTGGTCGCCACGGCGACCACCCATGATCGCACCGGAGTGGCAGGTATCGGCCAGGAGGATTACCTTGGAGGGCAGACCGCTGATAATACTTTTAAACTCATACCAGTTGACCGCTGTCCGCCGCAGTTTCTCCGGATTGGCATCATGGCCAAGGAAATAATAATCCTGGTCATTATTGACGCCATGGCCGGCGATGAAGATAACCGCGGTATCACGCTGGGTCACCTCAGCCCGGAGCCAGTCCAGGCCATCGAGAATGGCATCCTTGGTCGCCCCCTGGTTGGTGACCACCCTTGTCTGTACCCGGCCGTAGAGGGATCCGGCCTGCCCCTGGAAAAGTTGCTCCACGGCCCGGACATCATCATCGGCAAAGCGCAGGTCCATGGCCGGATCCCCATAGTCCGAGACCCCCACCCCAAAGAGGTAGAGCGAGGGTTTATAGATCTGCTCCTGGCTCTGCTGCTTAGTGATCTCCAGGACCAACGGGTTGGAGGTTGAACAGGCGGTACGGGCGATCACGGTGACGACGTTGCTCTCCAGGGGCAGGGCAAGCTCACGGCTGATCAGGATCCCGCCTTTGCTCTTCCTCCGCTTCAGGGCCCTGCTTTCCGCGGTGGGCCGGCCGTTGACCAGGAGCTGAATCTCGGTTATGGGATGCTTGGACTGGGGAGTGATCAGACACTGCAGCTCCAGCCGGTCCCCATCGATCTCTTGTCGGAGCTGGCTTGGTTTGATCAACTCGATCAGGGGCGGCAGGATCGAGGCGGTATCCACGACTTCCGTCCTCCGTGAGCGGGACGCAATCCGGATGGCCTCCTCCTCGCTGCCGCTGATGATCAAGGCCTGGATGATATCGGGTCGGTAGAGACTGGATTGAAAACGGGAGGCCGGGTAAAACCGGGCCTCCTTTTCCGGGCCGCCATTGACGTGAAAACCCACATACTTATCGCCCTGGGCACTGGCCGCATAATAACCGGACCGGGACCAGGCCACCCACTCGCCATCACTGCCTGCAAAGAGATTCAACAGCGGATAAATCTTCTTCTTGCCCTGCCTGAGCTCTCCCAGGTCCCAAAGTTTGAGGGTCTGATCATCAGAGCCTGACAGCAGCCGATCGCCCTCCACCGCCAGGGACCAAATCACACTGGTATGGCCGATGAACTGGGCTACCTCCTTGCCGTCCAGGTTATAGGCGGTTAGAAAACCATTACTTCCTCCTGAAATAACGAGACCTTCCCCGGTGAAGCCGTAGACTCTATGCCGATACCCATTCGATGATTTTCTGATGATACGCGCCTCTTCCTGATCATTCTTACTAATCACCAAGGTGGCATCAGAGTAACCATAATCACCACCCTTGCGGTGGCTGAGAGACCAGTCCTGATAAGAACTCGCTATCCTTCGGGCAGCGATATCTGAATCGCCGATGACAAAACTGTTGAGGTCAAAGCGATGTTCCAGGGGATTGGCATGCTTTTTCACATCACATTTCCAGGTCGTGCCCCAGTGCAGGCCGCCCCGATCAAGACCCGCCGCCCAGATAGCTCTGCCGCTGCCTCCAATATGGGCCAAGGCCTTGCCGTTCTTCCAGAAGTAGATTTCGTTATTAGCACCGCCGGCAGTGACGGCGGTGTTATCGGCCAGAAAGGCCGTGGCCATGGCCAGATTGTCATGCTTGCTGAAGCGACTCTGCTCACAAAAATCAGCAGTCACATCATAGACGATGGCTAGCCTGGGACTAGTGCCGGTCCCTGCCAGCAGCAGGCGCCCATCCCGGGAGAAGCTCAGGCCGGTCGGCTTGGTTGGGCTGCTGATGGTCTTATGGAGGCGAAGGTTATGGTCGAAAATCAGGATCTGCTTGTCACCCTGAGAACCGGACACCGCCAACCAATCCTTGCTCACTGCGATAAAATCAAGATCATGGCTGTGTTTATATCGCTTCTTTAGCCTGCCGTCCTGCCAGAGGATCAGCTGTTCATCATCGCCAACCGAGGCCAGGCGATTATCCGGAAGAAAGGCTACTCCATAAACAGAGTTTTGATGGCCATCCAGGGTCCTCACCAGCCGGAAGTCATCCTCTACTGCCCAAAGTTTTACCGTCTTATCCGCGGATCCCGATGCCAATACCCTGCCATCGGGGCTAAAGGCCACGTCATGAACCACGTTGGAATGACTCTTGAGGACTCGATGGAGTTTGCCACTGCTAAAATCATAGATCCGGATGACATCGTCGGGTAAAAAATAACCGCCAACAGCCAGCCAACGATCATCCGGAGAGAGGGCGATGGCAAAGACCTTCCCCTCAGAACCCAGCCCGATCTGCCCCAGGATCTTAGCCAGCTCCTTTTTCGTCTTGAGATCCCAGACCCGAATGGTCTTGTCATCCGAGGCTGAGATCAGGTAACGATTATCCGAGCTGACCAACAGACCCTTTATGATCCCCTTATGGCCGCCGCTATCCACGGTCAAAATCGGTTCGTTGCCTGCCTGGGCAAAACTCCTCTTCCCGGGCGCGAAGAGAAGCATGCACATTAAAAAGAAGCAGATCACAACAGGGGATAACAATCGACTGGCCTTCATTCTTTTTGCTCTCCTTACAGGCTGGTTGGTCCGGAAATAATAGCTGCTCATCTGGCGGTCAGCGCAAAATCAGGGACCGAGTCCGGGATGATGGTGGTGGGCTTCTGTCGGCCGCCGGTGAGCTGCTTGACCCGCCGGGTCACATAGAGATCGATCTCCTTGACCGTCACCACCCGGTCCTGATCATAATCCGCCTCCAAGCGGCCGCTAGCGGCACCAAAGCCCTCCAGCAGGGCCTTGGTAAAGGCGCCATGGCCCCATTCGGGACGTTCCAGGGAAAAAGAGGAGCCGGTGGCCGCGGTCATGATCACCTGGCCGGAGCCTGCTGCCAGCAGCTCCTTGATGGCCGCGGTGATGGAGTGGTCCCCACGGCGGCCACCACCCATGATCGCCCCGGAGTGGCAGGTGTCGGCCAGGAGGATCACCTTGGAGGGCAGCCCGCTGATGATATCTTTAAACTCATACCAGTTGACCGCTGTCCGCCGCAGTTTCTCCGGGTTGGCATCATGGCCGAGAAAGTAGTAGTTGTGCTCATCGTTGACTCCGTGGCCGGCGATGAAGATCACCGCGGTATCACGCTGGGTCACCTCGGCCCGGAGCCAGTCCAAGCCGTCAAGGATGGCGTCCTTGGTCGCCTCCTGGTTGGTGACCACCCGGGTCTGTACCCGGCCGTAGAGGGAGCCGGCCTGGCCCTGGAAGAGCTGTTCCACGGCCAGGACATCATCATCGGCAAAGCGCAGGTCCATGGTCGGATCGCCATAGTCCGAGACCCCCACCCCAAAGAGATAGAGCGATGGTTTATAAATCTGCGCTTGGCTCTGTTGCTTAGTGATCTCCAGGACCAGCGGGTTGGAGGTTGAATAGGCGGTACGGGCGATCACCGTGACGACGTTGCTCTCCAGGGGCAGGGAAAGCTCACGGCTGACCAGGAACCCGCCTTTGCTCTTCCTCCGCTTCAAAGCCCTGCTTTCCGCGGTGGGCCGGCCGTTGACCAGGAGTTGGATCTCGGTGATGGGATGCTTGGACTGGGGGGTGATCAGACACTGCAGCTCCAGCCGGTCCCCCTGGACCTGATGTCGGAGCTGGCTTGGCTTGATCAACTCGATCAGAGGCGGCAGGATCGAGGCGGTATCCACGACTTCGGTCCTCCGTGAGCGGCCGGCAATCCGGATGGCCTCCTCCTCGCTGCCGCTGCGGATCAGGGCCTGGATGATATCGGGCCGGTAGAGACTGGCCTGAAAACGGGAGGCCGGATAAAACCGGGCCTCCTTCTCCGGGCCGCCATTGACGTGAAAGCCCACATACTTGTCCCCCTGGGCGCTGGCCGTATAGTAACCGGACCGTGACCAAGCCACCCACTCACCATCATTACCTGCAAAAAAATTGAGCAGCGGATAAATCTTCTTCTTGCCCTGCCTGAGCTCTCCCAAGTCCCAGAGCTTGAGGGTCTGGTCGACAGAGCCAGACAGCAACCGATCGCCCTCGACCGCCAAAGACCAGACTGTACCGGTATGACCGATGAACTGAGCGAGCTGCTCTCCCTTCCTGTTATAGGCAGCGAGAGCGCCATGAGCACCACCGGAGAGAATGTTACCGTCAGCTGTAAAACCATAAACTAGATGCCGCAATCCACCTGATGATTTACGGGTAATAGTCGCCTCTTCTTGCCCAGCCCTGCTAATCACCAAGATGGCATCACCATAGCCGTATGCGCCTCCCTTCCGATGACTGAGCGACCAATCCTGATAAGAGGGATTAATTCTTCGGGCTGCGATATCTGAGTCACCGACTGAAAAACTGTTGAGGTCAAAACGATGTTCCAGAGGATTGGCATGTTTTTTTACACTCTGTTTCCAGGTCGTCCCCCAGTGCAGGCCACCCCGATCAAGCCCAACCGCCCAGATGGATCCGCCGCTGCCTGCAATATGGGCCAAGGCCTTGCCGTTCTTCCAGAAGTAGACATCCTTATTATCGCCGCCAGCGGTGACCGCAGTGTTATCGGCCAGAAAGGTCGTCGCCATGGCCAGGTTGTCATGTTTGCCGAAACGACTCTGCTTACGAAAATCAGCGGTCACATCATAGAGAAGCGACTCAAAAGGAGAAGTGCCAGTCCCTGCCAGCAGCAGGCGCCCATCACGGGAGAAGCTCAGGCCAGTCGGCTTGGTCGGGCTGCTGATGGTCTTGTGGAGGCGAAGGTTATGGTCGAAAATCAGGATCTGCTTGTCTCCCTGAGAACCGGACACCGCCAACCACTCCTTGCTCACTGCAATAAAATCAAGATCATGGCTGTGTTTATAACGCTTCTTTATCCTGCCGTCTTGCCAGAGGATCAGCTGTTCATCATCACCGACAGAAACGACTCGATTGTCCGCTAAAAATTGGACACCGTAGACATCATCCTGATGCCCCTTCAGGCTCGACTTCAAACGGAAATCATCCGCTACGGTCCAAAGCTTGACCGTCTTATCCGCAGAGCTGGATGCCAGCAAACTGCCATCGGGACTAAAGGCCAGATCCTGGACCACGTTGGTATGACTCTTGAGGACTCGATGGAGCGTACCGCTGGCAAAATCATAAATGCGAATACGCTCACCACCTCCACTGTTAATATACCCCCCCACCGCCAGCCAGCGATCATCCGGAGAGAGGGCGATGGCAAAGATCTTCCCCTCTGAGCCAGCCCCTATCTGCCCCAGGATCTTGGCCACCTCTTTTTTCGTCTTGATATCCCAGACCCGGATGGTCTTGTCATCCGAGGCTGAGATCAGGTAACGATTATCCGAGCTGACCACCAGGTCTTGAATTCTTCCCCTATGGCCGCCGGTATCCACGGTCAAAACGGGTTCGTTCCCTGCCTGGACACCGTTCCTCTGCACAGGCGCGAAGAGGAGGGTGCACATCAAAAAAAAGCAGATCACAACAGGGCATAACAAGCGATTGGCCTTCATTCTTTTTGCTCTCCTTACAGGCTGGTTGATCCGGAAATAATGGCTGCTCATCTGGCGGTCAGCGCAAAATCAGGAACCGAGTCCGGGATGATGGTGGTGGGTTTCTGTCGGCCGCCGGTGAGCTGCTTGACCCGCCGGGTCACATAGAGATCGATCTCCTTGACCGTCACCACCCGGTCCTGATCGTAATCCGCCTGCAAGCGGCCGCTGGCTGCACCAAAGCCCTCCAGCAGGGCCTTGGTAAAGGCGCCATGGCCCCATTCGGGACGTTCCAGGGAAAAGGAGGACCCGGTGGCCGCGGTCATGATCACCTGGCCGGAGCCTGCGGCCAGCAGCTCCTTGATGGCTGCGGTGATGGAGTGGTCGCCACGGCGGCCACCACCCATGATCGCCCCGGAGTGGCAGGTATCGGCCAGGAGGATAACCTTGGAGGGCAGGCCGCTGATGATATCTTTAAAATCACGCCAATTCACCCCTGTACGCCGCAGCTTATCAGGATTACTGTCGTGACCGAGAAAGTAATAGTTCATTTCATCGTTGACCCCGTGGCCGGCAATGAAGATCACCGCGGTATCACGTTGGGTCACCTCGGCCTGGAGCCAGTCCAACCCGTCAAGAATGGCCCCCCGGGTCGCCTCCTGGTTGGTGACCACCCGGGTCTGCACCCTGCCGTAGAGGGAGCCGGCCTGGCTCTGGAAGAGCTGCTCCACGGCCCGGACATCATCGTCGGCAAAGCGCAGGTCCATGGCCGGATCGCCATAGTCCGAGACTCCCACCCCAAAGAGGTAGAGCGAGGGTTTATAGATCTGCTCCTGGCTCTGCTGCTTAGTGATCTCCAGGACCAGCGGGTTGGAGGCCGAATAGGCGGTGCGGGCAATCACGGTGACGACGTTGCTCTCCAGGGGCAGGGCAAGCTCACGACTGACCAGGATCCCGCCTTTGCTCTTCCTCCGCTTCAGAGCCCTGCTTTCCGCGGTGGGCCGGCCGTTGACCAGGAGTTGGATCTCGGTGATGGGATGCTTGGACTGGGGGGTAATCAGACACTCCAGCTCCAGCCGGTCCCCATCGATCTCCTGTCGGAGCTGGGTTGGCTTGATCAACTCGATCAGGGGCGGCAGGATCGAGGCGGTATCCACGACTTCGGTCCTCCGTGAGCGGGAGGCAATCCGGATGGCCTCCTCCTCGCTGCCGCTGATGATCAGAGCCTGGATGATATCGGGCCGGTAGAGACTGGATTGAAAACGGGAGGCCGGATAAAACCGGGCCTCCTTCTCCGGGCCGCCATTGACGTGAAAGCCCACATACCTATCCCCCTGGGCACTGGCCGCATAGTAGCCGGACCGGGACCAGGCCACCCATTCGCCATCACTGCCTGCAAAAAAATTGAGCAAAGGGTAGATCTTCTTGCCCTGCCTGAGTTCACCCAGGTCCCAGAGCTTGAGGGTCTGATCACCAGAACCTGACAACAGCCGATCGCCCTCCACCGCCAGGGACCAAACCTCACCGGTATGACCGATAAACTGGGCGAGTTGCTCCCCCTTTCGGTTATAGGCAGCAAGAAAGCCATTGGCACCACCTGAGATAACAAAACCTTCACTGGTAAAACCATATACTCTATGCCGATAACCGCTTGATCCCTTACGGGTGACACGAGCCTCTTCCTGCCCAGCCCTGTTAATCACCAGGGTGGCATCACTGTAGCCGTATGCGCCTCCCTTCCGATGACTCAGGGACCAATCCTGATATCGAGTTTCGATTCTTTGGGCTGCAGTATCTGATTCACCGACAGTAAAGCTGCTCAGGTCGAGACGGTACGTCAGGGGATTGGCATGTTTTTTTACGCTTTGTTTCCAGGTCGTACCCCAGTGCAGGCCGCCTCGATCAAGGCCCCCCCCCCAGATGGCCCTGCCGCTGCCTCCAATATGGCCCAGTGCCTTCCCGTTCTTCCAGAAGTAAATTTCGTTATTAGTGCCACCTGCGGTGACCGCGGTGTTGTCAGCCAGAAAGGCCGTGGCCATGGCCAGATTGTCATGTTCACTGAAGCGGCTCTGTTCTCGAAAATCAGCGGCCACATCATAGACGATGGCTACCCTGGGAACAGTGCCGGTTCCAGCCAGGAGCAGGCGGCCGTCTCGGGAGAAGCTGAGCCCGATCGGATTAGTCGGGCTGCTGATGGTCTTATGGAGGTGGAGCCCATGGTCAAAGACCAGGATCTGGGTATCCGATTGGGCACCGGATACCGCCAGCCACTCCTTGCTCACGGCAATATAATCAAGATCATGGCTATGTTTATAGCTCTTCTTTAGCCTGCCATCCTGCCAGAGGATCAACTGCTCATCATCGCCTACAGAAACAACTCGATTGTCGGGTAAAAATCGGACACCGTAGACATCATCCTGATGCCCTTCCAGACTCGCCTCTAAACGGAATTCTTCCATTACGTCCCAGACTTTTACGGTCTTATCCGCTGACCCGGATGCCAGCAGGCTGCCATCGGCACTAAAGGCCAAATCAATGACCACGTTGGTATGACTCTTTAGGACTCGATGGAGCCTACCACTGGCAAAATCATAGATCCGAATTTTATGCGCTTCTTCATCTGCTCCTGCTTTCTTGCCGGTAAACCGCCCTAAATACCCTCCCACGGCCAGCCAGCGATCATCCGGAGAGAGGGCGATGGCAAAGATCTTTCCCTCTGAGCCCGGCCCGATCTGCCCCAGGATCTTGGCCACCTCCCTTTTCGTCTTGATATCCCAGACCCGGATGGTCTTGTCATCAGAGGCAGAGATCAGGTAACGGTTATCAGAGCTGACCACCAGGTCATTTATGATGCCCTTATGCCCGCCGCTATCAACGATGAGGACCGGTTCGCTCCCGGCCGCAGCAAAGCTCCTCTGTAGAGGAGCCAGCAGAAGCGGCACCCCCAACAACAAACAGATTGCAACAGGCCATAACAATCGGTTCTTCTTCCTCATCTTTGCTCTCCCCGTGCGCTGATAGATCCTGTAAAATGAGTTCCTCATCTGGCAGTCAGCGCAAAATCAGGGACCGAGTCCGGGATGATGGTGGTGGGTTTCTGTCGGCCGCCGGTGAGCTGCTTGACCCGCCGGGTCACATAGAGATCGATCTCCTTGACCGTCAC
>NZ_AUCW01000048.1 GCF_000429965.1 Desulfogranum mediterraneum DSM 13871 | reverse complement strand
CGATCCAGCCATGTGCGTTCTTTTGTCACCATGCCCCCATCCCTACCGTCATGCCTGCCTCCGCGGGTATGACGCTTGATGAAGTAAAAACAAAAAAATCCCCTACCCCGTAACTCAAGGGAGGAGGAAAAGTGCTCCAGATTTGCGCAGTTGTCGGTAGCCGCTATAGCTGCACCTATGCGGCTGCCGGCAACCGCGTGAAGATGGAGTACTTTTACCCTCACCTCAACTCAGCTGTTGCGCTTGGTCCCCTTATAAGTAAATGCCTTGGCAATCATCTTATAGTTGCCGCCCTTATCGATACCGATATCCTTGCCGCAGCTGCAGAAGATCCGGCCATCCCGCTCCACCGCACTGTAGAACTTGTCGATCCGGGCCTTATGACAGCGCAGCACCTCACCCGGACCGATCTTGTCGTATCGCCACAATTTTCGCTTACAGGCAGCACAGCGGATAATCAACATAGGTCGGGAGAGGCGGGCATCATGATCGGGTTATTCCAAGCCAGAGGTACGTTACCGGGCTGGTCTCAAATTCTCTGCCGTTCCCGCTCCAACTCCGCAGGATCGGCAAACTTCACCAGCCGAACCTTGCGGCTGCGTGGGAACTCGCGCTTGATCATCTCCTTGAGCAGGCGGGAGAGTCCGTCCCTGGTAGATACCACTTCCTGATCAAGATAACCACGCTCTTTTACTATAAAAGTGGCATCATCCTGACAGAGGACACTAATGGAACGATCCCGCTTGTAGGAGAGCAGCTCCACCCCGCCGGGAGCAGGGGTGGCGGCAAGCAGCTTGAGCACCTGTTGGCGCAGAGAGGCGATATTGATCAGGGCCACGAGAGGGAAATCCTTAGGCGTTGGTGAGAAGTTGAGAAATCAGTAGAAGATCCTGTCGAGCAGGGATTCCTGGGGCTGGGGCACCAACTCCTCCTCGGAGTGGGCATACTGGAGACCGACCATGGCCAGGGTATTCTCGTCCAGGGTCAGCCGATCTTCATAGCTGGAGCGGATGGTACGGCGCTGGGGGCTGACCAGACGGACCGAGAGATACATCACCCGGTTGCTCATGGTATAGGTCCCGGCAACCACGGCCTGGGCCCGCTGGCTGGCGGCGATCTCATCCAGGCGGCGGGAGAGCATGAACTCCCCCTGGTCGCTCTGAACCAGCAGATCGGGACGCAACTTCAACTCCTTGACCGTAAAACCCCGCTTGACCAGACCGGAGGTGATGGTATTCTGCAGATTTCTGCCGAAATCCGAGGTCTTATCCAGGTGTTGGTTGTCCACAAGGGTGGTGACCAGCAGCGGCTGATCCTCCTGGCGGGGAAAGAGCGGCGGGAAGGATTCCCTCACCAGGGTCTCGGCAATGGTATCGCCCAGCCTGACCAGGTTAAGATCTCCCCCCAGCACCGGTTCCAGCCTGGTACCGTTGAGATTGCTGCAGCCGCCGAGCAGCAGGGCAACGCCGAGCAGCAGGGCCCAGCCTAAGCTCGAAAAACAGGATCGCACGGTTGTTGTCCTCATTGGTTCACCTCAGGAGCCGGTCAACTCGATCTCAGCGGCCGGGGTCGCCTGACGGTACTGCCAGAAATCGGCATCATTGATGTAGTAGATATCGGAGCTGCGCATGATATAGCGGTTATTGTCCACGATGGAGGTGGTAATGATCACCTCGTAATGGCCGTTGATCACCGAGGTGGTCCGGGCGGCATCCACTGCACCGGCCAGGGCCAGGGCAAGGATGTCGGCCGGGGCATGATGCAGGACCACGATGGCGCCGGTCAGAGCGGTGAGCGCCCCGGGAGGGGGCCATTGATAGGCTGGGTCCTGATGATAGAGCACCTGGACCTTATAATCCACCACCAGGCTGTCCTCCTCGGGTTCGACCCTGGTGGGGACGCCGAAATGGACCAACTGGGAGACCAGCAGGTCATTGAATCCCTCGTCAAAGGGAAAGGTCTCGCCCGGACCGCACTGGTCAGGACGGCCGCAGCTGTGCCGCACGTAGACCGAATCGAGCAGGTAGCCCCGCTCGATCAGCTCCATGTTTATCCGGTTGGCCAGGTCGGCTGCCAGCACCTCCCAGTGATGGGCGGCCTGGATCTTCTGCTGGGTGGAGTAGACATAGCCCGTTGGCTGGGGAGAGCGAAGACAGCCGGCCGCGCAGAGGCAGCAGAGGGCTGCAAGCAGTATGGAGACAAACCTGTTCATGATCCCCCTAAAGAAAGAGATGGTTGAGGCTCCGGGGAGCCGGGGTATTCCGGCCCAAGGGAAGCTGGGAGCTGCTGCTCCCTCTAGATCGGCTGATTTCCCGCTCAGCCATAGTTTTTTTTAGAGATCCCGCCTCAAAGCAGCTGCTCCAGCCGCCGTTCCAGCTCGGGTTGGCCTGCCGCCCCCACCACCTGATCCACAAGCTGACCGTCTTTGAAAAAGAGCATGGTGGGGACGCCGCGAATCTGGAAGCGTGAGGCCAGGGTCTGGTGGGTCGAGGTGTCCAGCTTGCAGACCACGGCCCTGCCGGCAAAGGAGGCGGCGATGTTCTCCACCAGGGGCGCCACCATCTTGCATGGTCCGCAGGTGGGCGAATAAAAATCCACCATCACCGGCAGGGGCGACTGCTCGACGATGCCGCCAAAGTTGGCATCGTTCAAACCGATCACCACCCCGGTGCGTGCAGCCCCCTGGAGACTGGCTCCGCAGCGGCCGCACTTGGCCTGGAGGTGTTCTTTTTCCGTTGGCACCCGATTCTTTGCCGCACAGTCGGGACAGACGACCAAGGCAGTAGTCATGGTATTCTCCTTCTGGTCCTTATGATCCTTATTATCCTAATAGTCCTTAGAATCCTTATGATTTGACCTCCAGCACGCATTGATCGTCAACACGCCCTTCTCCCTGCAGCATAGCCAAAGTGGAGCAAAAAAAGCAAGCAATCAGCGACAGTTGCTCCCCCAGGCTCCCAGCCTGTCCGCCCGAATCCAGCCCAGGAACCAGCGCCCGGCTTCTGCAGGAGCAAAACCAGAATCTACCCAGGGGACCAGGGGACTGATTTTATTTTTCGGCGCTGTACAGCCCAAGACTGATCCAGCCGCACCAGCAGACTGAAAAAAAACAGTCCCCCTCAGCACATGGCAGAAAAATTTAATCTGTCGCCCGGGTTCTATAGATGAGGAAACAGCCACCCCACCGGATGCCCGCCTGCACGGGCATGATGCCGAGACCAGCCGCTAGATGAAGCGCTCCATGATACCGTCAAGCACCTGATCCATGTTTGCCACCGTGGCGCCCAGTTCGGTGCAGACCTGGGCCGCCCTGCCCCGCAGCAGCGGATCGTCCAGATCCGCCACCCGGCTCAGGCAGTGGGTCCGCCGGCCTATGGCAAAGAGCAGCTGTTCTTCGGGAGCAAGGGCCAGGAAGCGCTCCACCGGTTGGATCATCGCCTCCTGATCCGCGGGAAGCTCCCCATCCACCTCGGTAAAGAGGTTGAGCACATGATCACTCTTCACCCTGCTGGTGATCCCCTCCAGGGAGCGGAGAAAGAGGAGCAACTCGGCCGCGGTCTCCACCTCGCCCATCTTATCAAACTCGCCTGCTCGGTACTGCCGGGTCAGAGGCGCCTCCCGGGGCAGGGCCAGGGTGCGCAGCCGGATATAGTCGGGGTTGATCTGGTTGAGGGCATCGGCGCTCTCCAGTGCATTTTCCCGGGAGAGCGCCCGCCCGCCCAGCCCTGGGATATAGTATTCAGACAACTCCATACCCGCCCGCTTGATCTTCTGGCCGGCAAGCACCTGGGTGGCCTTGTCCACCCCCTTGTGGACCAGCTCCAGCACCTGATCGGCGCCGGACTCCATGCCGATGTGGATCCGATTGAGCCCTGCGGCCGCCATCCGGGCCAGATCCCGGTCATGGATCCGGGCAATGGTCTGGGAGCGGGCATAGGAGGTGATCCGTTCCACCCGGGGAAAGGCCTGACGCAGCCGCTCCAGGATCCGGATCAACTCGGCCGGCTTGATGATCAGGCTGTTGCCGTCCTGGAGAAAGATGGAACGCATCCCGCCGGCCACGAAGCTGTAGGCCGCGTGCAGGGCCTGACGATCTGCGCAGGCCCCTGCCGCCACCCCTGGGCTCCGCCCTTCCCGGTCAGCCAGGACCTGCTCCACACAGGCCTGGACCGTGTCGATGTCCCGAAGCACATGCTCCAAGGGCCTGCGGCTGAAGGTCTCTCCCTTGTAGACCGGGCAAAAGGTGCAGCGGTTCCAGGGGCAGTTTCTGGTGATCCGGATCAGGAGACTCTCCGCCTCGCTGGGTGGCCGGATGGGCCCCTGTTCAAATCCCTGATACGATTCCACGTGCTTCATATGAGCTCCTGCCTTTTCCGGCTTAAGGTCTTCCGCTTAAAGGTCATGGGATGGTAGGTCTACTGCCAGCTTCCCTTAAGGTAAGCAAGGAGTCCGGAGATTGCAAAAAAAGTATACGGCTCAAGGGCTCCCTGCCAGCGCAAGGCGCAAGGCAGCAGCGCTCAGCGGGCCTTATAAAAATATCGATTCAGGTCAAAGAGGCCGGCGGTCTGGGGTTGATCACGGTTGAAACGCTCCTGGAACCAGTCATAGACCTCCCAGAACCCCTCGTTGGCCCGGTTGACCCCAAAGCTGTCCAAAAGCGCCAGCTGCTCCGGGCTGGACTCGAAGCCGGCGAGCAGCTCGAAGAAGGCGGGCAACTCCTCCACGCCCAGGTCAAAGTAGTAGTTGGGGTAGGAGCCGACAAAGCCGGGAATAAAGTCGGCCTTATCCCTGGCCGGGTCGAGGGTATTCTTTTCACTGAAGAGGTAAGTGACGTTGTCGTGCCAGCGGTTGATCACCATGGAGACCACCGCGTCCTCCTGGTCGGGTATCCGGATGCGGATATGGGCCAGGTTGGCCTGCTCTGCCTGGACATAGCGGAAGAAGGCGGTACCCGGCGCAGCCACGGCGCTAAAGCCCTGGATATAATCTTCCAGCTGGCGATACTGCTCGGGCAGGGGCGGATGCTCCTGATCGGCCAGCCGATAGTTATGATCAAAGGTGATCCCGAGCTCCGCCGGGATATGCTCCCTGACCAGTCGCTCCAGCAGCTCCCGCTTGGGCTCGGAACTGGAAAATTCGATGGCAGCCGGTGCCTGGGTGGGATAGTAGCCCACCTCCTTGAAATCAATCCCGTGATACCACTGGCGCATGGTCGGCTCCCGCAGTTCCTGGGGCAGGAAGTCGAGGAAATAACTCTCGCCCTCGATCCGCAAACGGTCCATATAGAGGCGGACAGCCAGCTGATGGCCGGCGGTGCCATAGACATCAAAGCCTGCCACCAGGGAGTAGTAGATCCGCTCCAAGAGGGGAAAATCGATCAGCCAGGCGGTGCGGGGCAGCTCACCCAGCACCCCCTTATGGACCGAGGCACTGTCAAAATGGCGGAAAACCGTGAGCAGGGGCGCATCCTGGCTGCGGCCTCCGGCCCAGATGGTCTCCAGGCCCTGGCCCTGGTAATGGTAGCTGGAATAAAAATCCTGGCGTGCCTGGTAGAAGCGACGGGCGGCCTGGCTGTGTCTGTTGAGCAGGGCCCGGAAGAGGTGGTTGCCACTGCCCGCCTCGATGGGCATGGCCAGATCACTGCCATGGAGCCTGAGAAAACCGGGGTGACGGACCGTCAGGTCATGCTCGGGATCGAGAAACATCACCCAGAACTGGTCGTGGATCACGTTCAGGGCCACCTGCCCCTTGCAGACCGGACCGCGGATAAAGGTCATGATGATGTAGTTGGCATTGTCCAGAAGGAACTGATAGCGGGCCCTGGCCGGTATCTGTTCAAAAAGCAGGAAGGGGTTGGCGCTGAGCTTCGGCTCGTAGCCCATCACCCTGGGCTGCTGGAGCCAGGGGGGCTCGATGAAGAGTTGACTGATCCTGGCAAACTGCTCCTGGTCCATGGGAAAAACCATGTGGGTCTTGTGGACGATGGTGGAGTGGACCCGGCGGAAGCGATAAAAGAAGGGATCCGGGCCGGGGTCGTCATAGGGGCGCACCGTTGGGATCACCTGGATGGGCTCGCCTGCCGGGGTGCGGGAACGGACCAGCTCGTAAAAGGCCCCGGAACCGGTTCTGAAGGTGATGTGCGCCAGGAAGAGGTGCTCATAGAGGTAGCGGGCGGTCATCACCTGCTTGGGGTCGCTGCCGTTGAAGAAGGTCTGCCAGCGCTCCACCAGCTGACGGTCCTGGGGCTCCACCCGGGTCAGGAGGCTCTGCTCCTCAGGCGTGGGGCCATGGGAGCCCTGGGCCAGCCAGCCGGCGATGAGGTTATACTCTTCCTGCTTAAGGGGCGGAAAGCCAAAGGGCATGCCCCGGTTGGGGTGTTTTTGCAGGTAACTGCCCAGCTCGCTGCCGTCCCGGGCACAGGTCAGGTCGCCGGCCTCGGGAAAATAGTCCCCCCTGCTCCGGGGGTTGCTGATCTTATGGGAGAGGAGCTGGAGCATCAGGGAATTGTTGTAGCCGCTAGCCGGCTGATCCGTACCCTGGAGATCGCTGCTCTGACCATCCTGGCCGGCTTGACCGGCGCTGTTCTCGGTGACGCTGAAGAACTCCCGCTGCCGCCACTGCTCCGTGGTCTGGGCATCGACAAACAGGCGGCTGGGCTCCATGGTCCGCAGCCGGGCGCCGTTATAGATCGCCTTCTTGGTGGCACCCCGGTCCAGCCCCTCATAGGAGCTGAGCTTGAGCTGACAGGGCGAGTTATAGCAGGAGTGACAGACCACGCAGCGCTTATCCAGGATCGGCTTGACCTCCCTGAGATAGTCCACCCGATGGGTGGGGATGGTGACCAGCACCGGGGACGGCGCCTTCACAGCACAACCGGCAAGCATCAGCACCAGACCGGTAAACAACAGCAACCACCTGACCATACCCTTTCTCCTCTCCTCAGTTAGACCTGATTACATCTTGCCTGCACCGCCGTACCGCCCTTCCCTTGCTGGCAGCTGTTCAATCAACCACCCGAAGGCGGGGGCACGGTTAAGCCGATATCAAAGGCCTCATGACAGCTCGGGCAGATAAACAGCCAGCGAACCTCCTCCCCGTCCCGTTGAAACATCGAATGGAACCCATCCCGATACCCGCAGGCCGGACAGACCCTGAACTCCTCTGCCAGCTCCATCTTCGTCCTCTTGATCGCCACCTTGCTCCTCCTGGTTAAAGGACACGCTCCTCCTAAGTTGTTCCCGGCAGGAGCCGGCTTTGCCAAACCCTACGCTTCTCATGGATTCCCGCCTGCGCGGGAATGACGCTTCAACTTAGAATGACGCTTCAACTTAATCTGGATCTGCAGGGATAGAGCCTCTTTATCGCCTTACTGCAGACCGATAGAGCCCTAAGCTCAATTATACTCATGCCCTCGCCTCTACCGTCATGCCCGCGAAGGCGGGCATCCAGGGTTGCTCCGCATATACTTCCAATCTTCCACGCCTTGCCCACGAAGGATGAGTCCATCTCTCCCATTGCTCGCCAAGACGAAGCCGCAGGGATCCTTCCCCACTCCTTAAAGACTGGATTCCCGCCTGCGCGGGAATGACGACTCCGGAGTAAGGCTGCTCCCATCACGATCAGACAGGCTCAGGCCCTGTGAGATTTTCCAGTCACCCCTCTGTCACGCCCGCCCGAGTACCCCTTCTGTTTCCGTCATGCCCGCGAAGGCGGGCATCCAGGGTTGCTCCGCATATACGTCCAATCTTCCACGCCTTGCCCACGAAGGATGAGTCCATCTCTCCCATTGCTCCCCAAGACGGAGCCGCTGGAATCCTTCCCCCACTCCTTAAAGACTGGATTCCCGCCTGCGCGGGAATGACGAACTCCCTCTTCATCCGGATCTACAGGGGATCTCCCTGGCTTCCAGTCTGCTCAGGAAGGATGACGACTAGAACCGGCGACTACAAAAGCCCCCCAGGACAACAGCTGACAGAGCAATGAATACCCTACCCGGACCCTCTTTATCGCATCCTGCGGACCGATAGATATAGGAGTTCTTTGACCCCCATGCCCTCGCCCCTACCGTCATGCCCGCGAAGGCGGGCATCCAGGGTTGCTCCGCATATACGTCCAATCTTCCACGCCTTGCCCACGAAGGATGAGTCCATCTCTCCCATTGCTCGCCAAGACGAAGCCGCAGGGATCCTTCCCCACTCCTTAAAGACTGGATTCCCGCCTGCGCGGGAATGACGAACTCCCTCTTAAACGAATCCCTCTTCATCCGGATCTGCCGGGGATCTCCCTGGGTTCCGGATAGCTCAGGAAAGGACTGCGCAGGCATGCGGGGCGATTGCGTGGGAATAACGGAGTCCGGATATGGCCCGACAGGCCACCCCTCTTCCGCCCGGCAGGCCACCCCTGTTCCCGGCCACTACCTATAGCGCTTCTGCCACCAGTACTTCAACCGTTCCATGATGGTCACCTCGGCCGGCGCCCCCTGGGGGTGGTAGATCCGTTGATCCTTGATACCATCGGGCAGGTACTGCTGCTCCACGAAGTTGCCCGGATAGTCGTGGGGATAACGATACTCCTTCTTATACCCCAGCTCCTTCATCAAGCGGGTGGGGGCGTTGCGCAGATGCAGGGGCACGGGCAGGTTGCCGGTCTTGCGCACCAGGGCCTGGGCCTGATCGATGGCCAGGTAGGCGGCATTGCTCTTGGCCGAGGTGGCCAGGTAGATGGCGGTCTCGGAGAGGATGATCCGCGACTCGGGCATCCCCACCTGGGAGACGGCCTGGAAACAGGAGGTGGCCAGGAGCAGGGCATTGGGATTGGCCAGGCCGATATCCTCGCTGGCCGAGATCACCAGGCGCCGGGCAATAAACTTGACGTCCTCCCCGCCCTCCAGCATCCGGGCCAGCCAGTAGACCGCCGCATCGGGATCACTGCCCCGGATGGACTTGATCAGGGCCGAGGCAATATCATAGTGCTGCTCCCCATCCTTGTCATACATGGTGGGGTTTTCCTGCAGCTCGGCCAGGACCAGCTCGTTGGTGATGGTGACCGGCCCCTCGGGCTGGGCATTGATCACCAGCTCCAGGATGTTCAAGAGCTTGCGGGCGTCGCCGCCGGAAAACTTGAGCAGGGCCTCCTTTTCGCTGAAGCAGATCTCCCGCTGGGCCAGGGCCGTGTCCGCCCGCACCGCATGCTCCAGGAGCTCGTCCAGCTGCTCGTCTTCCAGGGGTTTGAGCACATAGACCTGGCAGCGGGACAGCAAGGGGGAGATGATCTCAAAGGAGGGGTTCTCGGTGGTGGCGCCGATCAGCACCACCGTGCCCATCTCCACGGCAGCGAGCAGGGAATCCTGCTGGGACTTGCTGAAGCGGTGAATCTCGTCGATGAAGAGGATGGGGCTGGGGGCATAGAAGAGCTTCTGCTTTTCCGCCTGGGCAATGACCTCCCGCACCTCCTTGACCCCGGAATTCACGGCCGAGAGGGTATGGAAGTGGCGGTTCAGCTGGCGGGCAATGATCTTGGCCAGGGTGGTCTTGCCCACCCCGGGAGGTCCCCAGAGGATGAAGGAGGACATCTGCTCCGAGCTGATCATCTTACGCAGCACCCCGCCAGGGCCCACCAGGTGCTGCTGACCCAGATAGTGGTCCAGGGTCTCGGGTCGAATCCGTTCGGCCAGGGGCCGGCTGAGAAGCATACTCATGGTTCCCCTCTCAACCCTGGTAGTGCCTTAGAAAGTCGAGGACCTGGGCAAAATCACCCCTGAAGATAGTGTCCTGACTCTTTCTGCGGATATGGTGGTCATACATGGGATCATAGTAGTCGCTGAGCAGCTGGGCGATCCAGGTCCGGTGACCGTCTGCCTCGCCGCTCTCCAGCTGCCGGCTGTGGGCATCCTGCTGGAGTGTCTTGATGGCCCCTGCACGCTCCCGGCCCAGACGGTTTGCGATCTTGTCCACGCAGTGGAGCATGGTCTCCAGCCATCTCTCCACCCCGCTCTCCGCTCCAAAGGCCTCTCTATACTCCTGCTGGCCGTAGAGCACATACTCCTCATAGGTGGTCTGGATCCGCTCTTCCAGGGGCACCTCCAGGAGCACCCGGGGAAAGGTGTTGAAGTAGGCGGCCAGTTCCTTGGGCAGGTAACAGCGCCCCACATGGGTGCCCTCGCTCTCCAGGACCATGACGGGATGGCTGGCATGATCGTGGCGGATCAGGGCAGAGGCCAGCAGGTTTTCAAAGTCTGCCTGGCTGGGCTGGGGATCGATGAAGCGGCCAAAGGATGAACCCCGGTGGTGGGCCAGCCCCTCCAGGTCGATACTGTTGGCCAGTTTCTTGAGGAGGATGGTCTTACCGGCCCCGGTGCGGCCGCCCAGGATCACCGGTTTACTGACGACCCGGGCCGGCTCCAGGCGACTGAGCAGGAAGTTGCGCACCGCCTTGTAGCCGCCCTTGAGGCGCGGCAGCGAGCGATCACAGGCCTGGCCGATCCACTCCTGGCTGATCTGGGAACGCATCCCGCCCCGGGCACAGAAGAGGAGGGCATCGGGATGTTGATCGATGAATGCACCCCAGGCCGCAATGCGCTCGGCCTTGACCTCGCCGCTGACCAGACGATGCCCCAGGGCCACAGCCGCCTCGCTGCCCTGCTCCTTGTAGCAGCGCCCCACCCGGTGGCGCTCATCGTTGTTCATCAGGGGCAGGTTGACCGCCCCGGGTATGGTCCCGCGCTCATACTCCACCGGCGCGCGCACATCGATCAGCGGCCTGGCGTCCACCACGAGTTGTTGAAAATCGTCTTCTTGGTTCACTGCTCTTCCTGTTGCTTTGCCTGTTCGCAGACTTTGGCCGCCGCGCTTGCACCGGCAAAGGTCTGATAGATATCCATTGAGCCCCCATCTATGCCTGCAACGCCTGAGAATAGCAACCCTCTTTTTGCAGGATGCAGGAATTTACCGCCAGCAGCCAGCAACAGTGACCCAGGGCTGGCCCACGATGGCGGGAAAAAGAAGGGGGACAAGGGAGTAAAGCAGAAGGTGATGCAGAACGAAAAGACCCAGCCAGGCGAGGCCTGAAGGCAAAAGCAATCCGGCAGCCCGTTCAAGGCCGGAAGCCAAGCACCGGCACAGGACCCGGAGGCGGCTCCTCTTTCCTGCGAATCACCCGGTACATGGTATTGATCAGGCTAAAGAGATGCTGATCCTGCTCATCCATCTCCCTGATCCCGGTCTCATACGAGCTGCGCCACTTTAATTGATCCATCCAATCACCTGAGAGGACAAGGGTTGGCAAAGACAAAATTCCTTATATCAGGTTATAATAACACATTTTAACCGCTTCACAGGGGCATCAGCCAAGATTTCCCCAGGCCAAAAAGTTTAGCACCATCCCGGATCCTTACCCGTGCGGAAACAACGATTAGCAAAGCACCAGGGCCCCACGACATCACCCAACAGGACAAGGAGATCTTTGCCCCTCATCTCCGCGCCTCTATGGTGTTTTAGTGGAGAGGACAGGATTGACTCAGGTCTAAAAAAGGAATAACATATGTCTACATTTAGACTTTCAGCGAGGTGTACCATGGCACTCCCCTTATTACGGGAACGAGACTTAAGCATTCCCGAGGTGATCAAAGAGATAGAGAATGGACTCCCTGTCTCATCGTTTACCACAGTCCGCAAGGACCTTGGCTTGACCGACAAAGAATTAGCCCAAATTATCAGAATACCCAAAAGTACACTGGCGGCCAGAAAGAAAAAGGGTCGGCTCTCTTTTGAGGAATCAGAGAGACTGTATCGAATTGAGCGCTTATTGAACAAGGCCGTACATGTCTTTGGCGATCTCGATATGGCCGGAAAATGGCTGAAACAGAAAGCCTATGGCCTCGGAGACATCCCACCGCTTGAGTTTGCCCGGACTGAGATTGGGGCAAGGGAAGTCGAGCGATTGCTCGGCCGTATTGAGCACGGAGTGTTTTCTTGATGGAGATCGTTTCATGTCGCCTGGTCAAGCAAACTCATCTTAGATCAGCATTTGATGGGGAAGGTGCTCGGATATATGGGGGGCGATGGAACAGTCCAGGGGTCCCGGTCGTGTACACCTCTGAGTCACTGGCCCTGTGCTGCCTTGAAATATTTGTTCATCTCCCATCCTATAGCCTGCTGCATGACTATGCGTATATAGAAGCCTCTTTTCATGCTGATCTGGTTGAGGAGGCTCCCCTCATTGATGGATGGGACGCTCGACCTGTATCTCATGTTTCGCAAACCATAGGTGACAGGTGGGTAAAAGAAAACAGGCGCCCGGTTTTACGGGTACCCAGTGTGGTCATCCCTGACGGAAGCAACTACCTCCTCAATGTCAATCACCCGGAATTTAACAAAATCAAAGTTGGCACGGCCAAGCCAGTAGATTTTGATGCTCGTTTAAACAAGGAGTGACTGGCGTTTTTTTAGGGGGGGGCAAGCCCCTCTTGGCCTGGATACCTAACCACAAAGAAGCTCCCTGCCCCATCGGCCTGCAGCAAGGCGACATCTATCCTGACACAGGGGGAAGAGGAGCTATCCCAGCAGATCCAGCATAAGAGGAACCGTCATTCCCGCGAAGGCGGGAATCCAGAGTACCAGCAAGGCACCTGGAACTTCCCAGTCATCATTTTGCGCAGCCTCGAACCCCGGCATTTTAAGCAGGAGCGAAGTCCTAAGCAGGATGTCCGGTTTTTCTGGATGCCCGCCTACGCGGGCATGACGGTAGTGCGAGG
>NZ_KE387013.1:6416-12975 GCF_000429965.1 Desulfogranum mediterraneum DSM 13871 | reverse complement strand
TTCTGCACCGTACGGCCTCAGGTGATTCCCCGGGAGTTCCTTGAAACCTGGATGCTGCCTCTACCCTCGGAGAGTGGATTCCCGCCTTCGCGGGAATGACGGGTGCGGTGGGGGCTGGGCCATCAGGGGCACAAAACTTCAGGGTAACAAGATATATCCGGGAATATCTTGGTCCATCCCATGGCACAGTTTCCCTCGCCTGGCTGAGGAATCGTGTTGCTGCGCAGAGCGCGGAGTGTGTCAACCCATCAGAAAAACCTTGAAAAGCATTCCGCTTTATGGTTGATATCCATTACTGCCACCTTACTTGATGTTATCCTGCCCCAAACTATATCCTTATCGAGATTCAAATAGTCGGAGGCATTCCCACCATGAAGAACAAGACCCAGGAAGCACAGCAGGAAAAAAAGGTTTGGGCCCAGCCCAAGCTCACCAGATACGGCAGCGTCGAGAAGATCACCCTCAAAGGGTACGGCGCCAACGACGGCCACGGCTTAGAGCCCGGCGGTCACCATCCCAGTCTGTAACCCGCCTTCCCAGGAGGGCTGCCGTCCTATTACGGTTGCCCTCTTTTTTTTGCCCACCCTCCCATGAAACCAGGCAGGTATTTTTACGCGGCCTTTGGTCTGTCGATCTGCTCGGATATCCCGGTGATGGAGTTTGTCTCACTCCAGCCCCTGGAGAACTACGAGATCAGGATCCGAGCCGAAAGAGCGCGCCCGGATTTTCCTCTCTACCAGGGGGCAAACCACTCCTTTCGGATCGATAAAGAGGATGCCATCCTCTACTTCAGCGGGGTAGGGGAGTACCGGATCTGCGCAGGCCGCCAGGTGACCATCATCCCGGCAGAGCAGGCCACCTCGCGCACCATCGAGCTCTATCTCAGCGGAGTCGTGTTTGCGGTGCTGCTCTACCTGCGCGGTCTGCTCGTCTACCACGGGAGCTGCGTGGCCCATCGGACCCACGGGGCCGTTGCCCTGGTGGGTGACTCCGGTGCCGGCAAATCCACCCTTGCAGCGGTCCTCCAGCAGCGGGGATATGGCTTCCTCTCCGACGATGTCGTTGCCCTGGATATCCAGGCACCCACCCGGTCCATCTCTGTTTATCCCGGTTTTCCTCTGCTCAAGATTTCGCCCGAGCTTGCCGCGCGCCTGCAGCTGGATAGCTGTGAGTTGCTGGCCGTACAGGAGGGAGAGAGCAAGGCCTACCTGCCCGTTTGCGGAGAATGCGGCCAGGGCGACCGCGGCAGGCAGAGCGGAGAGTGCGGTCAGGGCGACCGGGAAAGGGGCGTGGCCCCAGCGTTCCCCCTGGGGGCCATCTGCTTTCTCGAAGTCGGCGAGGAACGCGCCCTGGAACGACTCTCAGCCCGGGAAACCATGATCCAAAGCATCCGCTACACCATGCCCACCCGGCTGCTCCAGCAGAGCGGCGAGCAGGCCCATTTTCAGCAGTGCGCCCTTGTGGCGCGCTCCGTACCTGCCTATCGCTTCGCCCGCAGATTGTCTTTCCAGGAGCTGGAGGGCGACGCAGATCTGCTGGAGCAGTACATGTCTCTCAAGGGAGACATGTGAAAGATCCGGGAGGGTGACGACGGCTAGTACCCCCTAAGCCCCTCTTCCAGGGTTGTTTTCTTCGTCCCCTCTCTTGCTGTCCCAGTCTCCTCCCTCAGCCAACTGTCTCTTTTTTTAGAAAATTCTTCGTTAAATTCACCTCTTTGCCTGCCCTAACTTCACATAATTGTAAGGTGCCAGCCACGGTGTAGTACCTTTCGATTTAATGAGATCCCTCGGAGCCCTTCTTGGAGAAGGAAAGTTTGCTCGGATCGGGTCTTCCGTAATACTGAAACAGGTCGTCGCTGGCTGGATTTGATCAACTACCCGTATTTTGTTATAAAACAGTCCGTAGAAAAAGAATCCTTGGCTCAATTACTTTTTTGTTATTAGGGGCTTTGTTCAGGGTATGGCATACAGCAAAATATATATTGTGGGGCCCAATCAATTCACCAGTCAGTTGATGGGAGACCAAATTCAACAGGTTGCGCCGATTCCGATCAGCTGCACAACCGACCACAGCCAGATCGACGGCATCATCCTGGGGCAGGAAGACCTGGTCATCTGTGATTGCAACCAGACCGACCCGGCCGAGCATTGCAGCAGAATGTCCCACGTCTTCGGGGTGAACGGCAATGCCCCGGGTATCGTTTTCATCAACGTGAGTCATGCAACCACTATCTTTGAGGAGCTGATCCACTATAATATCCATGGCGTGCTCTACCGCGATGACTCCATAGAGATGATCAAAAAGGCCGTGGTAACCATACTCGGCGGCGACTACTGGCTCTCCCGAAAACTCCTGGTCGAGTCGCTCAAGTCGGTTCGCCATGGCTACCCTGTGCTGGAGCGGACCGCCATCACTCCATCCCACCCCAGCCATGCCCTTACCAGCCGTGAACAGGAGATAGTCGGTCTGATAGCCGCCGGGATGAGCAATCTCGCTATCTCCAGCAGCCTCTTTATCAGTCCCAGCACCGTCAAAACCCATATCAGCAATATCTATAAAAAAATCGATGTCTCCAACCGGGTGCAGGCGATCCTCTGGGCAGCTAAAAACCTGGATAAGGACGGCGATAAGGGGGCCGGCGACCCTGACGATCCTGGCTGGGACCATCCTGTCAGGTAAAAGGTACTAGCAGGGGACTAGGTAATGGTACGGGACAGGGGGTGTCGAAAATACAGAGGAAGGGCGATTGTTTTCCCTGGCTGTTCCTTTAAGATGGCGCTGGTATGCAATATCGTTCGTAACGCAGGCAGTATACGCAGGTAAGCGCAAGTAAGATTTGTCCGGCATGTTCCAGAGCTGTTTGGCAGGCAGTCCTGGGAAAAGATGTTTCACCCCCTATCGGATAACAGGTGCTCAAGGGAATAATACCATGAAAAAGCTACTCATAGGCTGTGCCTTCACGGCAGCGAGCCTGACCCTGGTCGCGGCCTCTGCCCAGGCAGACTCGTATACCTTTCATTTTACCGGTGCGGATATCCTCTACACCCAGGGCGTCCTTGATGGAACCGGTGGCAGCACCCCGGTGCAGGCCGACATGTATAACGGTGCCTCGCGGGCAAGCGTCGACGGCAAGGTCTATACCAGCTATACCTCCGGCGACGACCGACGCTCCTTTGAACGGAATTTTTTAGATCCGGCCAAGGCCCAGGACTGGCGCCTGACCTCGTTCAACCTCTGGGGTCTGGGCGACCTCACGGTAGGCGATGAGACTGCCGAGGCCACCGGCTGGGGCGAGGAGTTCAATGTTACCTCCTGGGCCTTCAGCGGCAGGGTGGGCAACAGCAACTGGATCTCGCTGCTCGATTCAAACGACGGCACCCTGGGACAGGACGTGCCCACCTATGCCTCCACCGGAACCGCGGAAGAGGCCTATGCCAACGGCATCAACTTCAACGATCCGGAATCTTTCCGCTTCTCCATCACCTTGGACCTGGCCGACGACTTCAGCGGCTGGTACCGCAACAAGGTCGGGACCCTCTGTTTCTGGGTGGGAGGCATGTTTGTGGATGAAGAGTCCCACCGCAAGGCCGATTACCAGACCAACATGACGCTGACCGCCGAAAATGCACCAGTTCCGGAACCGGCAACCTCGCTGCTCTTTGGGCTTGGCCTGCTCGGCCTGGCCGGCTTGGACAGGCGTCGGAAAATAAAGAACGCTTGAATAGAGAGCAGGGGATACATTCAATGGTAAGCTTAAAAGGTATCTTGTTTTGGCTGGCTATTTTGACCATCGGTACCTTTGGAGCTAACTCTGCCTTGGCTGCTGATGATTGTGTCCAAATAGATGGTTTAGGAGCTTGCTATCATAAGGGTACGGTAACGGTAACGGTAAAGCATGGCGGCGCCATGGTTAGCGGAGAAACTGAAATTTGTTACGCAGGTCAAATCTGCCCCAAACCTGCAAGACAAGGGGATTGATCGAAACTTCAGACGACTGATATATTGTAAAGCTCTTGTATACTTCATTGTCTGAATTTATCCCCTAGAGTCCACCTACCTCAGCTATGACCATACAGTATTTTCTCTTCTTCTTGGCCCTGGTAGGTGCGCCTCTTGTTTTTGGTAGCGTTGACTTTTCAGTGCAGGTCGGCATCCAGCTGGCCTGCACCTCTTCGTTGCTGATTTTTCTAGTTCTACTCCTTCGGCGGAAAGTCCCGTATTATCATGTACCCGGGCTTGTGCCGCTGCTCCTCTTCCTCGGGCTCTGCCTGCTGCAGCTTCTCCCACTGCCCTTGGGGCTGGTCAAGTTGCTTTCCCCACACACCGCCTTGATGTATCAACCGGTCCTCGATGCCGCCGAAGCCCCATGGTTTATCCCCCTGTCAACCGTTCCCCATGCAACCCTCAGCGAATTTTTCCGCTACGCCTCATACATTACCATCTATGTCCTGGTTATAGAGTTTCTTGATGATAAAAAAAAGCTGTGCACTGCTGTCCAACTGGTCCTGGCAACTTCAGCGGTCATAGCCTTTGTTGCCATCATTCAACATTATGCCGGCACCAGCCGTGTCTGGTGGGTACGTGAACTTTCACCACCAACCACTGGTTTTTTTGGGCCCTTTGCCTATAAAAATCATTTTGGTGGCTATGCAGCCATGCTGCTCCCTCTGGCCGTGGCCCTCTTTCTCTATTACTGGCGTCCGGTCAACCTCCAGGGCCTGCCAATACGCCGGCGACTGGTAACCCTGCTCAGCCGGAGGGAAAATCAGCTCGCGTTCTGTTACGGCCTGGTTTCCCTGCTGCTCGCCGTGGCCCTGTTGCTCAGTCGCTCCCGCGGCGGCATAATCTGTGGTTTCAGCGGTTGTACGGTCATGCTCTTTGTTATGCGGAGACGGTTCAAGGGGCAAGGTATAATACCCATTCTCTTTTTGGTTCTTCTCATCATCTTGGGGTTGGGCAGGGTGGGCTTGCACTCCTTGGATAGCCGTTTTGGTCAGGCCATAGGCGAAGACGGCATTTCCCTTGGTGGCAGGGGAGGGTTCTGGAAAGATGGTCTGGGCATCGTCCGCGACTATCCGCTTACAGGCACAGGGGCAGGGACCTTTCCGGCTGTTTTCGGGGCGTACAAGTCCGAGCCCCTGAATAAGTTTGTCAATAATGCGCATAACGATTTTCTCGAAACCGTTACCGACAATGGCTTTGTCGGCATGGCTCTGCTGGCTGTTTTTTTCTGGGCATACCTGCGTACAACCTATCCCATGTATCGGAAGCGCCGCGACCGCTGGTCAAAGAGTGTCTACCTGGGCAGTCTCGCAGGTGCAGCAGCACTGCTGATGCATGCCTTTGTGGATTATCAGTTTCGTCGTAACGGGGCTGTAGGCCTCTATTTTTTCTTTTTGCTTGGGTTTGGCGCGGCTAGCGTGCATGCGCGCCGGGAAGGCGCTCGCTCAAGCACTTTACTCAGGCCGGTGGAACTCAGCTCAGTTACCAAAATCATCGCCGTGGCTATGGTGAGCCTGTTTCTATTGAGTTCTCTGACCATCCAGAGCCGCCAGGTCGTAGCTCAGTGGATTGCCCCGGATATGTTCGCGTTTCCCGGCTACCAGGATGCCGATAAACTGGATGCCTTCACCAGGCGTCTGCAAAGGGCAGGGCGGCTCGATCCGCTGAACCCCGAGTACCAGCACCTGCTCTCCTGGGCCCTGGCCAAGGATGAGCCGGCTGCAGCCCAGAGTCATCTGCTCCAGGCCATGCGCCTCAGCCCGGCAACGGCCCTCTATTACCAGGGTTATGGAGGCCAGCTGGCCAAGCAGGGGCGGCGAGATGATGCCGAGCGCGCTTATGATCAAGCCATTCAGCTGGACCCGACCGGAGGGGACAAATACTGGGCCAAGGGCATCTTTCTGATCGAGTCCGAGCGGACAGCTCAAGGCCTGGCTGCGGTGCGCCGGACCCTGGAGCTGCTTCCAGCCAGAACCGCCCTGTTTCTCTCCATACTCCGGAAAAAGGGCTTGTCGCTTAAGGACCTGGAGCCGGCCCTGCCGCCCACCACCCCGGTATACCTGGCCTATGCCAGCCTGTGGGTGAAAGAAGATAATCCGGACCAGGCAGATTTGGCCTATCGCAAGGCCCTGAGTTACCTGGGCCGGGAAGAGACCGTTTCAGCGGCCTGGTTTATCACCCCATACCGGTTTTATCGCCGCCACAAGATGGCGGACCAGGCCCTGGCCGTCGTCCGGCAGGCCGTGGAGCAGCTGCCGGATAACTACCGTTTTCGCCTGATTTTAGGCGACCTCTACCGGAAACAGGGCCTTGTCCTCAAAGCTGGCGAGCAGTACCGGTTGGCCCTAACCATCAGGCCCGACGACCAGACCGTCCGCAGCAGATTGGAGCACCTGTTATGAGTTCCTTTCCGCACAGACCGGAACCCCGGGAGATACTCAGCGAACCCAACTTAAGCCGAACCGTCACCCCCGACCCAGTCAGGAATCCAGTTCCCAAGCACCCAGCCCGGAGTTATAGCAGCCATCATCCCGGAGCAACAGGCAACCAGGAAGAG
>NZ_KE387013.1:0-4413 GCF_000429965.1 Desulfogranum mediterraneum DSM 13871 | reverse complement strand
CAAGCAACCAGCCCGGAGTTATAACAGCCATAATCCCGGAGCAACAGACAACCAGAGAAAAACCGGGCAGCCCCAGCCTACGAGGAATCGTCATTCCCGCGCAGGCGGGAATCCAGTATACGAGCAACCAGCCTGGAGCTTTATGGTCGTCAAACAAAAAGACAATCAGGAAAGGACATCCCTCACAGTTCTAGCCCTGAAGGTGAGGTTCAGTGTATTGTCCCTATCTTGAAACAAGACAACTACCTGTACCTTTAAAAAAGTAAGAAAAGGCCCCCTCGTGCACGGACAGAAAAAAACAATCTGCCCGACTGTTACAACCAACAGCGTAACCGAGGACCGCTAGCAACCCTAATCACCCAAGAGACCCAAATATTAACCCGTAGTAAGAACCTAATTATGACTGAACACAGAGCAACAAAGCGATTCAACCTCAACCTGGAAGCCACCCTCTCTTTCCCCTCCAATGAATCCACCGAACCCCTTTCCTGCCACACCCGCAACATGTCGTCCAGCGGTGTATTTTTAGAGCAGGTGCAGCCCTTGCGCCAGGGGGCAGAGGTTGCCGTGGAGGTCTTGGTGCCACTTCGCTGTTCTAGCCGTCAGGTCTGCACGACCCTCAGTACCACCGGCAGGGTGGTTCGCTGTGAACGCGATGGTGTCGCCATCCAGTTCCATGGCCAGGCCAAGATCAATCAGGCGCTTGGCTTGCAGCGCTCCCAGCCAGCCCTAAAGGCGGTATCGTTGGCCGGCTGAGTCAAGCTTTCTTCCTGTCAAGAGAGGCTCTTTGGCGCAGTGCTAGTCCCTTGTACCGACGGGACTAGCACCGCGCTGAACATACTTTTGAAGTGTGCAGTTAAAATACAGCCTTTGCTGTATTGTTTTTCCGCCCACTCCCCGTACAATAGGCATCCTTGAAAACAAGTCTAGATGTAAGATAGCGCCGGCACGATAGTCTTATCAGCGGGCAGCAGCTAAAGAGGATGCTCTTCGGGTTCGATACCAGTCCTGAAACCGGTAATTTGGGTGTAAAGGTCAGTGTTTTTTGTACCTAGGATGCTAATTTACCCACACGATATGGGGCAGTGCCAGTTAGTTGTTTACGATCTTAAATATATACTGCCCAAGGCGGGTGCCGATATCAGATTAAAGGCGTAAGGATGACAAAATACCAACAGATACAGCAGGAGTTGAAAAACAGCCCAAAAACATGGCTTGTTACTGGGGTCGCCGGTTTTATTGGTTCTAATCTCCTGGAAACTCTCCTTAGCTTAAATCAGAGGGTTGTGGGGCTTGATAATTTCATTACAGGCTATCAACATAATCTTGACAAGGTTCAAGGGTCGGTAAGTGAAGAGGAGTGGCAAGGTTTTCGCTTTATAGAGGGAGATATTTGCAATCTTGATACCTGTAAAGATGCGTGTCATGGCGTTGATTATGTACTGCACCAGGCAGCCCTCGGCTCTGTGCCCCGTTCCCTTGTTGACCCCATCACCACTAACAGTACTAATATCAGTGGATTTCTGAATATGCTTGTGGCTGCACGGGATGCAGAGGTGCAGAGCTTTACCTATGCGGCGTCAAGTTCTACCTATGGCGATCACCCAGCTCTTCCTAAGGTTGAAGAGAATATAGGTAATCCTCTTTCCCCCTATGCCGTAACCAAATATGTCAACGAACTCTATGCCTCAGTCTTTGTCAGAAGTTATGGCTTTAAGACCATAGGTCTTCGTTATTTTAATATTTTTGGTAAACGTCAAGATCCCAATGGTGCCTACGCAGCGGTCATTCCTCTCTGGACTGCCGCCATGATCAATGATGATACGGTCTTCATCAATGGTGATGGAGAGACAAGTCGGGATTTTTGTTTTATTGAGAATGCAGTTCAAGCCAATATCCATGCTGCCACAGCGACTGATGAGGCAAAAGACAGTGTTTATAATGTTGCCGTTGGTGATCGTACAACGCTCAATGAACTGTTCAGCCTTATAAAGCATAATCTTGCAGAGCATGGCATAGTTTATGGTCAAGATCCGAGTTATCGAGATTTTCGTGCGGGTGATGTGCGCCATTCTCAAGCAGATACAACTAAAATAGAAACTTTTTTGGGGTATCAGCCTGAATATACAGTTGGTGCAGGAATAGAAAAGGCTATGGGGTGGTATGTGCATCTCTCCCCTGGCTCGAGGAAATGAGCCGCAGCCTTACCAGCACTACTACGCGATATCATTCTGCGACCACCGCCAAGGCTGCCTAAAATTCGCGAATGGACAATCAATAGAGGTTTGTAGTGGTAACTGCTGAACAGATTCGTACAAAACAAGCCAAGATCGCCCTGGTGGGATTGGGTTATGTCGGGCTGCCGCTGGCAGCTGCCTTTGGGCGTAAGGCCGACGTCGTTGGCCTGGATATCAGCGCACGGAAAATTGATGAACTCAAGAGGGGCTTTGACGCCACCGGCGAGCTTACCGTCGAAGATCTCGCGTCGACCACGATCGACTATACCACCGACGCCACTCGCATCCATGAAGCAACCTTTATCATTGTCACAGTACCTACCCCCATCGACGATCACCAGAAGCCCGACCTCTCTCCGGTTGTTTCAGCGTCTCGTGCCATCGGCCAAAACCTTGCCAGAGGGTCTATCGTCGTTTACGAGTCGACAGTCTACCCCGGCGTGACCGAGGATATCTGCGTGCCGATCCTCGAAGCGGAGTCAGGGCTGCAATGTGGCATCGACTTCAAGGTCGGCTATTCGCCTGAGAGGATAAACCCCGGCGACAAGGTGCATACCGTCGACAAGATCGTCAAGGTCGTAGCAGGCCAGGATGCCGAAACCCTGGAAACGGTGGCCCAGGTTTACGAGATGGTCGTTACCGCCGGGGTTCACCGGGCCCCTACCATCAAGGTGGCCGAGGCTGCTAAGGTTATCGAAAATACCCAGCGCGATCTTAACATCGCCCTGATGAACGAACTGGCTATCATTTTCAACAAGATGGATATTTCGAGCAAAGATGTTCTGGTAGCTGCCGGCACCAAGTGGAACTTCCTCAAGTTCAGCCCAGGTCTGGTTGGCGGTCATTGCATCGGCGTTGACCCCTACTACCTCACCTACAAGGCCGAGGAGATCGGCTACCAATCCCAGGTAATCCTTGCCGGCCGACGGATCAACGATGGTATGGGAAAGTATGTGGCCGAGATGACCGTCAAGAAACTTATCCGTGCCGGTAAGGCGGTTAAGGGGGCGCGGGTACTGGTGCTGGGTCTGACTTTCAAGGAAAATGTGCCTGATATTCGCAACACCAAGGTGGTGGATATACTGGCTGAGCTCAAGGAATATGGGGTGGAAACCCTGGTGCATGATCCGGTTGCCTCCAGTGAGGAGGCGATGCATGCGTATGGAATAGAGCTGTTGAGTCTGGAGGCCGCTGGGGAGGTTGATGCGGTGATTTGGGCAGTGGCGCATGAGCAGTTTGCCGGCATCACGGCTGAACGACTCAAGGGGCTATGTCGCAATGGCAATGGCTGTGGAGTTGTAATGGATGTGAAGGCTGTTTTGGATCGGGGCGAGGTTGAGGGACAGGGGCTGAAGTACTGGTGTCTGTAGTGTATTTTTGGGCCAAGGGGATTGGGATGTTGCATTGCAAGGCCTGTCCCCGGCTCTTATTTTTTTGGGTATCAACCTGAATATAGAGTTGGTGCAGGAATAGAAAAGGCTATGGGATGGTATGTGCAAAAAAGGGGGGCGGCCACCATTATGACCTGAGGGAACGAGAGGTTGCTTACCATGCCCATTGTGCCCCTGAAAATGTACTTCTAAGCACTGAAAGCATGTCTTGTTGGAATGTGACTGTCGAATAATTAAGGTGATAGCTTGGTCCAACCCGTATAACTTTGCCTGGCTGGATACTGGCACCCACGAATCACTCATGGAAACCAGGGCCTTGATCGAGACCATTGAGAAACGGCAGGTGCTGAAAGTGGGATGTACTATGAACGTTGCTTTCCGGAAAGGGTTTACCCGTGGCAAGCATTTGAAAGAACTGGCTAGCTGTTTGGTTAAAACCTGAATCCGTGACACATTGGTCCACACTCATGCGCTGTGTCAGGATCAACTGTTTTTTTACCCAGACGGCTCCATGAGTCGCCCCCAGTTGTTTAAAAACTGCCGGAATGGGTCTGGATCTTTGACAATCTGACAAAATTACGAAGTCTGGTCGCACTTCTGTTGAAGACTAGCCCTTCCGGAGGTCCAACTTTCTATCTGTCGACCAAGAGTCGGTTGTACACGATGGCAAAAGCGACGTAAGCAGGACAATGTCTTCCAAAACGTAATCGTAGACGACGTGCAGTTAAAAGGAGACGAGCTGCCAGGTAGATCAACTCCTGAATAACAGTCTTTAGGCGTCGACG
>NZ_KE387012.1:6693-14056 GCF_000429965.1 Desulfogranum mediterraneum DSM 13871 | reverse complement strand
AGGGATTACAGGGATTACAGGAATTCCAACAGGCGCGGGAAAGACAACTAGACTGCCGGAACAGGAAGGACTGAGGCGGATCGTCAACGCCTATCTGGATTTAGCCGAAGCCCGAGCCATAGGCAAGATCCCGATAACCAAGGAAGATTGGGCCACGCGGCTGGATATGTTTCCAGACAGAGTATGACACAACAGGAGGGCGAGAATGATTATCAGTGCCAGCCGCAGAACTGATATACCGGCATTTTATCCGGACTGGCTGATGGACAGGATAAAAACTGGTTACTGTGCGGTCCCTAACCCGTTTAATCGCAACCAGGTTTCTTATATCTCGCTCAAGCCCGATGAGGTAGAGGCTATAGTCTTCTGGAGCCGCAATCCCGCACCCCTTATGGAGCGTTTAAATGAATTGGACCAAAGAGGGTTCAACTATTACTTCCAGTTCACTTTAGTCAATAATCCAAAGCAGATAGATCCATATTCACCTTCCTTTGAAAAGGCCGCCGATGTATTCCGTCAACTCTCCATGCGGATAGGTAAAGAACGGGTCATCTGGCGATATGATCCGATCTTTCTTAGTAATCTTACCGGCTATCAGTACCATATTGAGAAATACAACCGTATTGCAGAGACGCTCAATGATTATACGGTCCGCTCTGTCATCAGTTTTGTTGACGATTACCGCAAGGCAAGGAAACGAATCAGAAATCTTGAAAAAAGTGGTGTAAAGATTCACCCCTGTGAGAATCTCCGCCTTGGTGAGATCAAGGATTTTGTTCTCGAGTTGGTCAAATCGGCAACCTCCAATGGAATGGAACTGCAAAGCTGCGCCGGACATCTTGACATGACGCCTTTTGGGGTTAAAGCCGGCAAATGCATTGATGATGATCTTGTCAGGACACTTTTCAACTATGATTACTCTTCAAAAAAAGACCCCTCCCAGCGAAAGGAATGCGGCTGTGCCGTCAGTCGTGACATAGGCATGTATGATTCTTGCCTGTTCGGCTGTGCGTATTGCTACGCGACCCAGAGTTTTGAGCGCGCCAGGAAAAATAATCGCGAGCACAGGCCTGACTCACCCTCTCTTCTCGGATGGTATGATGCTGATCCAGCGACAAAAAAAGAAAAGAAAAATACAATCCTCACCCGACAGCTCAAGTTGTTTTCGGCAATGTAATCTGGCAATCGGCCTGGCAATGCGCCTCAATCGGGGTCGGACCAAGCTAACCATTCAATCTAAAGATAAAAAACACCGACAAACAGCCCTGTTTCAGCCTTAAAAGCTCCTTTTTACCACGAAAAAGGCAGGGTTAAGCTCCGAAATCGCGACTGCTCCTGTGGATGTCTCGACTGGTTTTGAGAGCATTCATAATGGATATATTCATTTTTTCCCGTTCCCCCGCTCTTTTCCCCTCATGCCCGTTATTTTCCGTCATGCCCGCGAAGGCGGGAATGACGACTACAATAACACCGAACATGTCGCCAGGGCCCTGGATTCCAGGGATTAAACCAGGCGCGGGAAGGGCTTCCTGAAAAGGAAGGACTGGGAGGGGAGCCCCAGCTGCTCATGTGTTGGGGGATCCGGATAGACCCGTTCAGTCTTCCTCACCGACCGCCGACTGGATTCCCGCCTACGCGGGAATGACGACTACAACGATACCGGACATGTCGCCAGGATCAGGGATTCCAGGGATTCAGCCAGGCGAGGGAAAGATAGCCAGACTGTCTGGAAAGGAAGGACTGGGAGTCCCCCTCGCTGCTCATGCGTTGGAAGATCCGGATAGACCCGTTCAGTCCCCCTATGTCAGGATAGATGATGGAAAACGGGTGAATCGTGTGCGAAACACCTGAGGGTTCGGCAAGGATCCCTCTCACCTATCTTGGCGATTATGCTGAACGAGGTTTATGGAGTTATTTGAATGGATTGTCCAGTAAAGAAAGCCCCTGCCAGTACCGCACCGGAGGGGGAAGACCTCGTGTTTACGGAGGGCCTGAGCAAAGCGGGAATTGCTGGCACTAAACCAAGTTGGTTTTCAATGCACACAAACTTCAAAAGCAAAAAAAGCGCTATCTCGAGAGAAAAAATCTCTTGGAAAGTGGATTTCAATGACATATATTAACATTAACAAGTTTTAAGAGAGAAAAATCATCCGCAGGTGTGCGTTATGTTGGTTTCGTTTGCAGTGGAAAACTTTTTATCCTTTAAAGACAATGTCTTGTTCTCCATGGTCCCAAGCCGTGAGAAACAGCACAGTGATAGAATACCCCACATCAAAGGATACACCCGTCTTTTACCTATTGCTGCAATTTATGGTGGCAATGCTTCTGGCAAAACGAACTTTTTCAAAGCGATCAACTTCGCCAGGAACGTGGTTGTTACGGGAAGTCAGCCTGATGCCCGTATAGCTGTCGAGCCCTTTAAACTGGATACATCCTCTAAAGTTGCTCCTACCACATTTAGTTTTGAATTTATTGCCGGAAACAAATGTTATGAATATGGTTTCTCGCTGACTTCGCAGAGGGTTGTCAAAGAATGGTTAGTGGAGATCTTAAAGACCACCGAAAAGAAGCTCTATACGCGAAAGGAGGACACAATAACGTTCGGACCCTCTCTCAAGAAAAAAGAAAAGATGAAATTCCTTTTTGAGGGAACCCGAGACAATCAACTCTTCCTCACCAATGCCATCAGCCAGAAAGATGAAAGGTTCAGGCCTCTCTATTTATGGTTTCGGGATGTGCTGGTGCCTATTGCACCGGACTCGAGATTTGAGCCTTTCGATCAATTTCTCAGGCAGGATACCCCACTTGCTGAATATATAACTGACGCTCTCGTTGGAATGGATACGGGTATCAGTAAGCTTGGGGGAGAAAAAGTCAATTTTGATAACCTTGCTGCTCCACCAGAAATTCTCCAAAAAATTAAAGAAGATCTTCCTGATGATATGACCTTTCGCCTTAGGTTAGATCCGGCTGGAGATCGATATGTCATCACTAGAAAGGATGGGGAGATACAGGCAAAGAAGCTGGTGAGCTATCACACCGATGGTCATCGGAACGAGGTGAAGTTTGAACTTAAGGATGAATCTGATGGAACCTTAAGGATGATCGACCTGCTTCCAGCGTTCAATGCCATCTCTCAACCTGGGGTCAACAAGGTATATATTATTGATGAGTTAGACAGAAGCTTGCACACCCTTTTAACTAGGCAACTCCTTGAGAGTTATCTTTCCGGCTGTAGTAAAGAAAGTAGATCCCAACTGCTTTTTACTACTCACGACGCCTTGCTCATGGATCAAGACCTATTACGTAGAGATGAAATGTGGGTAGCAGAGCGAGATCAGGATGGGAGTTCTGATTTGATAGCGTTTAGCGAATATAAAGAAATCAGAAACGATAAGGATATCAGAAAGAGCTATTTACAAGGAAGGCTAGGCGGCATCCCCAAACTCCTCTTTAGGGGCACTTTACAACAAAGCAGCAAAGAGGGTGCTGCCAATGGCTAAGAAAAGAAGGTCATTTAGCCGTAAAGCTCCTGACAGGTCATATAGGAAAAGGTTTGTTATTGCCACAGAAGGAAAGGAAACGGAACCACAGTATTTTTCAATGTTCAACAGTAAACGTTCAACGATTCAGGTGATGGTTTTAAAAAGCAAACAAAAAACATCATCTGGCCAAGTCCTGGACAGACTCAAAAAAGCTGATATTGGAAAAAAAGATTCGGCCTGGATTGTGATTGATCGTGATACATGGGAAAAGCAAGAGTTGGATCAAGTGTTCGATAGCTGCAAAGCTCAAGGGTATAAAATGGCACTGAGTAATCCGATGTTTGAATATTGGATATTACTCCATTTTGAAGATGGTAACGGTGTCAATACGGGAAATGTAAAAAAGCGATTAACGATACAACTCCCTCATTTCAGCAAAAGCAATGTTGAAATACACAAAATTAAACCAGGTATTGATGAGGCTATTCGACGAGCAGAGAGAAAAGACAATCCACCTTGTGAAAAATGGCCTCTGACCACAGGTACTACTGTCTATCGACTGGTGAAAGAACTTCAAGAGTAAGCCGTCACAGGCGCCCATCCACACCCGGTTGCGAATGTCCGCATAGAGGGGCGATAGCGACCATTCGCACCTGCGCAAATCTGGAGTACCTTTGACGACTCACATTATCGAGACGTGGGTACCGTATAATTAGAAACCCTGTGACGGGTTACCTTCAAGAAGCTGCAAGTGAATAAGAGGTGAACGGTCAGGATAGATGATGGAAAACGGGTGAATCGTGTGCGAGATACCTGAGGGTTCGGCAAGGAGCCCTCTCACCTATCTTGGCGATTATGCTGAACGAGGTTTATGGCATTATTGACAGCCTCATCTTTGAAGGCTACCCTGAATCCGCTGAAATACTTCTGCCTTGTCATCTTGCCATCTTGCCATCTTGTCATTTTGCCATCTCGACGCCACCCTGCGGAATGCTAAGCGTTCTTAAGTGAGTGTCCCATTTTTCCATGCCACCCCAGCTTACAACGAGATATGAGCAGAAAAGATTGAACTGTATACGGGTTTTATGTTTTTCTGCTGCCTATGCAAACCATTGAAGAAACCCTCACCGGTATTGTTCACCGGGTAACCTACCATAATGGTGACAATGGCTGGTCGGTGCTGCGGGTCAACCCTTTCAACAGCCCGGAGAGCCAGGAGACCGTCACCGTCCACCAGACCAAGGTTTTTGCCGGGGCCACCATGGAGTTTCGCGGGGCCTGGGTGGTCCATCCCAAGTTTGGTCGGCAGTTCAAGGCCGTCTCTGCCACGGAGAAGAAACCTGCCAGCGCCGCCGCCCTGGAAAAGTATCTGGGCTCCGGCCTGATCAAGGGGGTTGGCCCCAAGACCGCCCAAAAAATAGTCAAACATTTCGGCAAGACCACCCTGGAGGTGTTTGAAGGGGAGATCGAGCGCCTTACCGAGGTGCCGGGCATCGCCCAAAAGAAGCTGGCAAGTATTGAAGAGGCCTGGCTTGAGCATCGGGCCATCCGCGAGGTGATGATGTTTCTCCAGGGCCATGGCATCTCCACCCTCTTTGCCGTGCGGATCTACAAGGAGTATGGGGACAAGGCCATAGAGATGGTCAGTGAAGACCCGTATCGGCTGGCCCATGATTTTTATGGTATCGGTTTCTTCTCCGCCGACAAGGTGGCCCTATCCCTTGGCCTGGCCAAGGACAGCCGGCAACGCATTATCGCGGCTATTCGTCATGTCCTGGCTGCCAGCCGGGAGCAGGGGCACTGCTATCTCACCGCCGGCCAGATTGATCTGGAGGTCAGAAAACTGCTGGAGATGGACCTGGCTGAGTTGTTGGAACAGTACCTCAAGCTGATGAAGGATGAGAACCATCTCAAGGTGCGGATGCTGGCTGATGCTGGCGGCGAGCTGCAGAGCTGCTATTATTCCAAATCCCTCTACTATGATGAAGAAACCTCTGCTGCCAGGCTAAAAGAGATGGCCGGGCCGGTGGCGGTGGACCAGGAGCGGGTGACAAAGTGGCTTGAACGCTATTGTGGTCTGAAAGAGATCAACCTCAGCGGAGAACAGGCGGCAGCGGTACAGGGCGTAGTCCGGCACCAGTTTGCTATCCTCACCGGCGGCCCTGGTTGCGGCAAGACAACCACCACCCTGGTCATTGTCCGCCTGCTTGAGGCCATGGGTAAGGAGGTCTTGCTGGCTGCACCCACCGGCCGGGCTGCCCAGCGCATGAGCGAGGTGATCGGCCGGGAGGCCAAGACCCTGCATCGCCTGCTGGAGTGGCAGCGTGGCCGCTTCAAGAAGAATGAGGAGGAGCCTTTACGGGCCGACTTTCTCATTGTTGATGAATGCTCCATGCTCGATATCAGCCTGTCCGCCTCCTTACTCAAGGCCGTGCCCAAGGGCTGCCAGGTGCTGTTCATCGGCGACGCGGACCAGCTGCCCTCGGTTGGCGCCGGTAATGTCCTGAAGGATGCCATTGGCTCGGGCGTCATCCCGGTCTATCGGGTCACTGAAGTTTTCCGCCAGGCCAAGGCATCGCTGATCATCAAATATGCCCACCAGGTCAACAAGGGTGAAACACCCCGGATCGAATCCCCCTTCAAAAAACCTGAGACCTGGCAGGAGGGGCATGACTGTCTGTTTTTCGATTCAGATGAGGCCACCAAGGAGCAGCTTCGTTTCGTTAGCCGGGTCAAACACTCCATGGGCTACCAGATCCCGCAGTTGGAGGGCTTATCCAGCGGAGAAAGCCCCTACCAGTTCCGCACCGGAGAGGCCATTACCTCAGCCTATGAGCAAGATTTTGTGGTGCCGCAGAAATTTCAGCACGTTGACCTGGAAAAGGTCAAGCAGGCCCAGGGTCAGGTGGAGGAGTTAAAGGCGGTCCTGAAAAAGGTGCATCCGTGGTCGTCCCTGCACTATGGCCTGGCAGCGGTGGATATTGTGGTCAAACTCTACCTGGAGTGGATCCCCAAATATCAGGGCAAGGGCTGTGAAATCCAAATCCTCTCGCCCATGACCCGGGGCAGCCTGGGCACCGCCAACCTGAACAAGGTGATCCAGCAGGTCGCCAATCCTCCTGGCCAGGGCAAGGCGGAGATCAAGGTGGGGGAGCGCATCTTCCGGGTGGGCGACCGAGTCATCCATCGCCGCAACAACTATGACCTGGAGGTCTTTAACGGCGATATTGGCAGGATTGCGGCCATCAACAACGAAGACCTGACCATGGTGGTGGCCTTTTTCCCGGATGGCCGCGAAGTAGAGTACCAGAAGGAACATATCGTGGAGTTGGAGCTGGCCTACGCCATCACCATCCATAAATCCCAGGGCAGTGAATTTGCGGCGGTGATCATCCCGGTCCTGACCCAGCATTTCAAGATGCTCTACCGCAACCTGATCTACACCGGCCTGACCAGGGCCAGAAAACTAGCCGTCTTTGTCGGCACCCGTAAGGCGCTGGCCATGGCCATCCGCCAGCAGGACACCAGCCTGCGCCAGACAGCCCTTGTGCAATTACTGCAAGCAAACTGAAACATTTTGCTCACGAACAGGGATGCTCATTTCCGCAGGCAGCATTTTGGGGGTCTATCCGAATCTCCCAGATCCCCCTACCACTTGGCGGGGAGGTAACCTCCCCTGTTCAGAGGTTCAAGAACTCTTGAACAGGTTACCGTGGCATGGATTGAAGCTCTTCTTCATGATCAAAAAAATGGGGGGGGGGGGAGATCTCCAATCCCGGCGGCCTGCCCAGTGGCCTGATTACCCCCAGGTGGACAAATAGGTGGGCAGATAGGTGGGGTAATCGAACGGCCCGAACGTCAGTAGAACAAGAAAAGGA
>NZ_KE387012.1:0-5647 GCF_000429965.1 Desulfogranum mediterraneum DSM 13871 | reverse complement strand
TCTCCCCTCATTCACTCTTTCGCTGTCATTCCCGCGCAGGCGGGAATCCACTCCCGGAGAAAGGAGGCTGCAGCCTTGGCATCGACCGGATCTGGAGCCCTGCCTCCATGGCCATGCTGATGAAAACGAGAAGGACTGTGGGAGAAAACTGGATGCCCGCCTGCGCGGGCATGACGGTAAAGGCGCGGCCATGGCGGTAGAGGCGCGGATCTGGCGGCAGAGGCGCTGGACGGACGGTAAAAAAATCGGATAGAGCCAAAAAACAGGATAAGGCAGGGCCGGCCGGCACCCTCATCAACACTGGCCCTGCCCCTCACTCTAGCCCTTACCCCTACCCCTCACCCTGCTCCTCACTCTGCCCCTGCAAGGCTGGATACCCTTTCAAGCGGCGGTTCACCATCAGCACATGGTATGAGGGCGATCGGCCGACCTTTTGGAGCTCAATACAGAGTGTGCGCGAAAATAACATGGACATAAACGGCTGGCTCGATTATTTCCTCTCCGGTTTGGAGATCCAGATAATCGAGCTCAAAGAGCGTGCTGAGCAGGTCATCCGCCGGGATGCCCTGGTACAGAATATAGAAAAACAAAAAGATAATGGCTGCAAATCCACAGAGTTTTTTTCGTTTCGCTGCCCGGTACTATCCCCTGCTGGCGGATCTTTTTTCCCACGACCAGGGACTTTCCGAGGCAGACCTGCGCAAGCTGATTGAACCCATCCGTGCCGAGGGGGATCCGGCTCCTGAAAAGGTGATCGAGCAGTTGCAAGCCTTCACCATTCTCGAGCCTGTTCCCGATGCAACCGCCTCCTATGAGTTGACCACCCCTGTTCGGGACCTGCTCTCTTTTCTGCTCCGTGAGCACCGCTTGACCTCCACCAAGGTCCTCCAGGTCTACCTGAGTGATCTCTCCGAACTGCGCGAGGAGCTTGACAGCGCAGCCCGGCAGAACATGGGGCGTCAGGCGGCGCGGGCCTTGAAGGATATCTCAGAGTTGCTTGAGCGGCTTCGCCAGGACTCTCACAGCAACCGGGAGGGGATCATCGGGGAGGTGATTAAACTCAAGTCCAACCGTGAACGGCGTACCATCCGCGAGCGATTTGAGATTATCAACCACCTCTGGAGCCGCTATCTTGAACCCCTGCGTGACCTGATCGATGTAAAAAAGGCGATGGACAGAGGCCTGGATGATCTGGATTGCAGCCTGACAACAGGCGGCACAACCTTTGTCCTCGATGGTGGGCTGGTGCGGGAATTTTCGCGCTGTCGGGCCCGGCTGCTGCGGTTGCGGCGGGAGATGACAGAGGATTTTCATGAATCGATACGTGAGGTGGAGCCACTCTATATCTCCCTGAAAAAAGAGAGTGAGCTGGTCCGCGGAGCCTCCCTTGCCCTGGAACGAATGGACCGCTCGGGCCTTGCAAGCCTGCAGCTCCAGGAGATGATGGCGATACCTGTCTGGCGGATTGAGGGGAGCTTTGCCGATACCTCTCTTGAGGCCTTTCTCCATGGGATCAAAGGCTACCAGCCGGGGAGTTCTGAACCCTTGACCGATGCGGCTGAACCGACCGAGGCCGGATTCATCCCCCCCACTGAACTCTTTGAGCGGCTCGAATCGGCGCTGCCGGTTGATGACCTGCTCGCCTGGCTGCTGGAAAACTATCCCCAGGTTGAACTTGGTGAACTGGTACGGGCCTACGGGCGTGTCTTTTTAGATGAGCCCAAAGCGAATGAGTCCAAAGCGATCCACTTTGGCAAGGCGGAACAACGTTATCCTCTTGATACAGCAACCCTTGTCGCCCGGCCCATGCGATTGGAGAAAATGACATGAATGTAACCAGCCCTTTTGACCTGCCACATTTGAGTGAGATCTTTGATCTCCTCCGTCGTGGTCGTCACCTCTGTGCTACAGACGGAAAACTCTACCGGGCTCTCAGGGGAAACCTGGATGCCTACCAGGATCTTTTTCATCATCTCGGTTTTCAGCTGCAGGTACATCAGCGTGATTTTTTCTATTTCAGCGGTAAAGACAGTCTCAGCCACCAGGCTTCACGGATGGCTGTTTTCGTCTTCATCCTGATCGAGGCCCTGGCTGACCAGGGTGAAGCGGTGGTCGATACCCTTATGACCCGAACATTTTCAGTCCCTGAACTGCCCCACCTTAAGGGGGCCCGTTACCGGGCCTACCTCAAGGAAGCCGGCGCAACAGACGAAGACGATCTTCGCACCATTCTTCGCCAACTCGAGCGATTCGGTTTTGTCCAGCGTCACAGCGATGAGAGCTTCAGCTTCCGGACCCCGGCGTACCGTTTTTTCGACGCCTGTATCGAGATCCTGGGCAGTGATGAAGCCGGGAGAGAAGAGGAGCAGCGCTCATGAATATCCTTGGTCCAGCGCGCATGATCCTGTTGCGGGCAGGGAAGTACGACTACGGTGAGGTCGAACTGACCAACCCGCTCCACCTGGTCGGGCCGAATAATATCGGCAAGACCTCGCTCATCTCCGTGCTGCAATTTCTCTATATCGACGATCAGCGCAGTATGCACTTTTCCCGGGAGATGGCCGAGACCAGGAAGTATTACTTTCCCGACCAGAACAGCTACGTCCTGTTCGAGTGTCTCACTCCGTCCGGATACCAGGTCGTCGGTGTCCAGGGACTTGGTCCTATCCGCAGCTACGAATTCAAGCGCTTCGCCTATCAGGGACCGTATGATCCGGACGATTACCTCGATGAAGAGCGGCGCATCCGGGAGCCGGAGGCGGTGCGTCTCCGGCTGGCAGCCAAGGAGTTTCGCTGGCTTGAGCCGCGCCATCTCCAGGCCGCCCTCACCGGCATAGGCGATAACCGTAATGTGAACCTGGGGCTGGTGCCGATTCGGCTGCGGGATCATTACGAACGTTTCCGGGCGGTCTTTGGCAACCTGCTTAGGCTGGCACATTTACGCCAGGACGAACTGAAGCAGTTTCTGCTTGAGATCCACAGGGGTGAGTTCCAGCAGCGCACCATAGACCTGGAGGCCGGATACTCGAGCCAATATCGCAAGGTCTGCTCCGAGGCCGAGGGGCTGCGCGATCTTCGCGCGATCGCCGATGATGTCCGCCGGATCCTCACCCTGGTGGACGAGCGGGACGCCTTACAACAGCTGCTCCCCGGACTCTGGGAGGCGGTGCGGGCCGCGTACGGGGAAGTCGAAGCAGAGATAGTGGACAACAGGCAAAAGATTGGAGAGCGCCTGGCCCGCCTGGACGAAGACAGCGCTCGCCTTGGCAAAGAAGAGCAGAAACACAAGGGCGAGAGAGACGCCCTCTTACAGGGACTTGGAAAGATAGCAGGGGAACTGCAGCGCCATGAGCAGGAGGCGGCCTCGTTCAAGGAATTCCTGGTTGATTTTGAGAAAAGTCGAAAAAATGAGCTGGAGCTAAAGATAGATCGGCTGAGCGCCTCCCTGGGTCAGGCTGTGGACCTTTCCGTGGATCAGCTCCGCAGGCAGGTGGGGAGGCTGGAACGGGAACTTGCCACGATGCAACGACGACGCGAGCAATTTTCCGGAAATGTTGCCTCCAAGGTGCTACCGCTGCTCTCTGACGCCGATGCCGGCCAGCTCTTCCGACTGATCAACCCTGAAATTTTGGGTCTTTCAAACCAGGATGACGGCTTGAGCATAAAAGATGAAAAGGCTTTGGCTGCTGCCCTTGGTGACTTCAGCGGCCGAATTGTGGATGAGGTCTATGAAGATGAACTGGTGCGTGTTCCCCTTGCCGGACTCAGCAGAGCGGACCTGGCAGGGTATCGTGATGCCGAGACCCTGGAACAGCGTATCGGTGAACAGCAGAAGGTCCTGAAACGGGAACAGGGGATTCTGGCGGCAGCACTGAATCGTGAGCAGATTCGAGCTGAAAAAGAGCAGTTGCGGAAGGAGTGTGATCGCATCAGCATCCGGCTGCAAGGATACCAGGACTATCAGGAGCGCCTCCCCACTGTTGAGCAATGGAGCAGAGAGCAGGATGCTCTTGAAAAGGAGAAACAGCAGCTGGAGGCGCAGCTGGCTGAACTGGCCGGCCAGGGCCAGATGATTGCTGCAGAGAGACGAAAGCTTGAGGGGCGGGGACGCGAGCTTGGCTCGCGTCGAAAGAACCTGCTGAGAAGGGTCCAGAAGCTCAGCGGGCCGGATCCCTCCTGGCCGGTCGAGCCCTTTGATCCTGAGGAACGTGATCTCGACTCCCTGCTGGAACTCTACGAGAGAAAACACGGGCTCCATGCGGATATCGCTGCCCGATTTTCGGAGGAGTTTCGCCGGATCGAACAGCGGACCTACGGTAAATATCTGGGTGAGGACGAGGGTGCGACCCTTGCCAACCTGCAGGCCGAGGTGGAGGCCCTGGACGAGCGGGAGAAAGCGGTGCAGGAGCTGTGGAAGAGTCTTGCCGCTGGCCTGCAGAGCGCCTTCAAGGGGCTGAATCGGGACCTGCACACCCTCAGCTCTCGCATCGATGAACTCAATCGCCGCCTGGCTGGTATTTCCATCTCCAACCTCTCGAGGCTGCGCCTGATACTGAGGGAACATGCCGAATGGACCCAGAGGATCAAAACCGTGGTGGAGGTCGAGACCATGCCCCTGTTCTTTGACAGCAGCGCTGTCGGAGAGGCCCAAAACCAGCTTGGCGAGTTACTCAAGCAGCATCGGCGGGTGGAACTGAGCGACCTCTTTGACCTCCACTTCGAGGTCACCAGCGATGGCGGTCAGACCCGGCGTTACCCGCACCTCGATTCCATCGAATCCAACGGCACGACCATCACCATCAAGGTGCTGATCAACCTCATTCTGCTCAAAGGCCTGCTTGGTGACAGGGAGGTATCCATTCCCTTCTACCTGGATGAGGCCTCAAGTCTTGACCGGGAGAACCTGGCAGCCATCGTCCGGGAGGCCCGTAAGATGGGTTTCATAGCGGTTCTTGCCAGCCCTGAGGCCATGGAGGCGGCTGATTCGCTCTATTTTCTCCGGGAGAACAATGGTCGGATCATGCTCGATCCGAAGACCTCGCTGCTGCGTATCGAAAGGCGGGCGGGCGATGAGGCTTGAGCGGAATTGACCGCAGCCGACTGCGGTCACCTTTTGGGTTCCATCCGAATCTCCCAACGCATCCTGAACAGCGGGGGGCTATCCACTCTCAGCCATTCATTTTCAGGCTGTCATTCCTGCGCAGGCACGGAGCCAGGCCAGATAGGAGGACGTGAAGGCACACGGACTTGCCACGCCCGCGCAGGCGATATTTTAGACCAGGGTCGTCGAGATCCGGGAACACCTCACGCCCGCGTAGGAGGGAACCCACTCCGGGAGCAAGCGTACACCACCCACGTGGCTCCAAGCTGGCGAAAACACAAGGGAAACAGGACAGAGAGAACAAGTCACCCCAAGGGATGCAGAGAAACTCTTACTGCAAAAAACTGGATGCCCGCCTACGCGGGCATGACGACCACACGGCCACAATGAGACCTTCTCTGGATCCTGGATCCCTGCCTCCGCGGACAGGACGGTAAAAAACAGGGCAGGACGCTAAGGCCAAGGGCTGGACGGAAAATGAATCAGCCTTTTTTGACTTGTCACGACCGCGCTGGCGAAAAGCCAGATAAGGAACAGGGCTGACCA
>NZ_KE387011.1:15185-15547 GCF_000429965.1 Desulfogranum mediterraneum DSM 13871 | reverse complement strand
GGGAGGAAATTGGGGCAGTTCTGGATACCCGCCTTCGCGGGCATGACGGTAGGGGGGCGGGTATGACGGTAGGGGGGCGGGTATGACGGTAGATCGAGGGGGTGGTTGTTGAGGGAGGGTATGGGGGGAGATCAAGGGGGTGGTTGTGAAGGGGAAGGTGTGGGGTAGGGGTGTTGGTATGGCGGGTGGGGTGGTATTGCCGAGGGGACGGTTTGCTCTGGGGTTCGGGGCTTCGTTGGGATGGTGGGGAGGGGATGAGAGGTTGCAGGGATGAGGTGGATGGCTGGTTTTGGGGTCATGGTTGGGGTTGGGGGGAATACAATTGGGGCAGTTCTGGATACCCGCCTTCGCGGGCATGACGG
>NZ_KE387011.1:0-14854 GCF_000429965.1 Desulfogranum mediterraneum DSM 13871 | reverse complement strand
GCGGGTATGACGGTAGATCGAAGGGGTGGTTGTGAAGGGGAAGGTATGGGGGGGCGGGGCGTGGGGTTCGGAGAGCGTAGTGTCTCGCAGCCAGGGGACTAGTCCTTTGCAGGGGGCGGACTAGTGCCTTTCATCCTGCGCTCAAGCAGAAATGGGCATTGTGCCCGATTGTTTTTTATAGGGATAAATTGTTTTCTGGTTCGGCAGTAAAAAGTGGTTTCCATCGTCCCCAGGCGGCAACAATTCCTGTTGGAGCGACTGCTTTCAGCAGGGCATGTACCGTACCTTTCCTGTCGCCTGGTTCGGCTCCGTCTACAATAGAAGAGAGAGAATACGATGAGCATGAGCGCAACCGAACTCCCGAAGCGATCCCCTCTATCGAAGCTGGTTCTTCGTACCGTGCCCAACCAGTGGCTGGTGGCGGGCATGGACCTGCTGGCCATCAGCATCGCCATCACCTTGGCCTTTCTCTTCCGCTTTGACGGTATCATTTCTGGCCAGTACGCCCGGCAGATCCTGTTGCTGATTCCCCTGCTCCTCCTGGTCAAGATTCCGGTCTTCTCCTTCTGCGGCCTCTACCGGGGGATGTTTCGCTATACCAGCCTGGCAGATATCCTGGCCGTCTTGCAGGCAGTGGTGATCTCCTCGGCCCTGGTGGTGACCGGGTTGATGATGCTCAATCGCTTTGCCAATCTCTCCCGCGGGGTCTTTGTCCTGGACTGCATCCTCACCTTCCTTTTGATCGCAGGCAACCGGACCCTGATCCGCTGCCTCTACCAGTATAGCCGCTACGGTGATGGGGATCGCCGCCTCCGGCCCCTGTTCCTGTGCAAAGACGGGGCCCGTCCGGTCAAGCGGCTGGTCCTGATCGGTGCCGGCAACTCGGCGGAAAAGACCCTGCGCGAGACCAAGGAGAACCCCAGGCTGCCCTATCAGGTGGTGGGCCTGGTGGATGATGATCCCAAAAAGCAGGGGCTGCAGATTCACGGGGTGCCGGTGCTCGGTCCCATCACCGCGCTCAAGGCCGTGGTAAAGCAGCACCGGGTGGATGAACTCCTGATCGCCATCTCCACCGCCAACAGCAGCCAGATGCAGCGGATCGTCGATATCTGCAGCTCCACCGGGGTCTCCTACAAGATCCTGCCCGGCATGCATGAGCTGATCCATGGCAATGTGAGCCTCCAGACCATGCGCGAGGTCGACTACAAGGACCTCCTGGGGCGGCCCACCGTGGAACTGGAGCAGGACGAGATCGGCCGTTATCTCAGCGGCAAGACCGTGCTGGTCACCGGCGCCGGCGGCTCCATCGGCTCCGAGCTCTGTCGTCAGATCCTCAAGTTCGAGCCTGAGCAGCTGATCCTCCTGGATGCCGGTGAGGAGAACCTCTACAACATCCAGATGGAGCTCCACCACCAGCACGGTTTTACCGATTATCTGCCGGTGCTGGGCAAGATCCAGAACCGCAGCCTCCTGGACGAGCTCTTTGCCCTCCACAAGCCCAGCGTGGTTTTTCATGCCGCTGCCTACAAGCATGTGCCCCTGGTGGAGCGCAACCCCTGGGAGGCGGTCTTTAACAACGTCTTTGCGGTCCGCAACGTGATCGAGGCCTCCATCAACCATCAGGTGGATCGCTTCGTGCTGGTCTCCACCGACAAGGCGGTTCGTCCCACCAACGTGATGGGGGCCACCAAGCGGCTCACCGAGCTCCTGATGCTGGCCTACAGCCAGGAGCACTGGGATGGATCCCTCTGCCAGGGCAGGCGCGACTGGCTCCAGGGGGTCTGCAAGCTCAAGGGCGGACGGAAGGAGTGCCGCCACAACACCACCTTCATGGCTGTGCGCTTCGGCAATGTCCTGGGCAGCTCCGGCTCGGTGGTGCCCCTGTTCAAGCGCCAGATCGAAAAGGGCGGCCCGGTTACGGTAACCCATCCCGAGGTGACCCGTTACTTCATGTCCATCGAGGAGGCGGCCCAGCTCATCCTCCAGGCCGGGGCCATGGGTCAGGGCGGGGAGATCTTTATCCTCAAGATGGGCCAGCCGGTGAAGATTGTCGACATGGCCCGCGACCTGATCCGGATGACCGGCAAGGAGCCGGGCAGGGATATAGAGCTCTCCTTTACCGGCCTGCGGCCCGGCGAAAAACTCTACGAAGAGCTGATTACCGCAGGCGAGGGCATCGTCACCACCCCCCATGACAAGATCATGGTCCTCCGCGGCGACGGCAAGTCCTATGCCCTGCTGGAGCCCCTGCTCAGCCGGCTGGCCGATCATGCCCAGCACCATGATGCCGTAGCCATCAAGGAGGTGTTGACCCTGCTCGTGCCCGAGTATGTGGCCGACTTCGCTGCCCCGGCCACCATCGTTCGCGAGGAGGACTCGGCCAGGATTGCGGCCTGAGACGGCTGCTGTTTTTTCCATTTTTGCACCACACCGGCAGGATATACATTCCCCGAGATAGCCCTTTGCAGAAAGGGCTATTTTTTGTATGTTGTCAGCTAATTGTTTGAGTTATTCAATGTTTTGAGGGCCTTTGATGTTGAAACCGGGAAAACAGTGTATCGCGACATTTCTCTTGCTGGTCGGCCTCCAGGGGATGGCCCTGGCCGGGGAGACCGCATCTGAACTCGACCAGAGCCTCTTTGGCGGTGGCGGCGGCTATATCCACCCCTACCTTACCCTGGCCGGGATGTATGATGACAACGTCTTCAACTCGGCCCGGGATACCACCAGCGACAGCGCCCTGGTGATCTCCCCCGGGATCTGGCTTGCCGTGCCCGGTACCCGCGAGAAACTGCTGAACCTGGAGAGCGACAACCTCACCCCGGGCGGCCTGCGCATGGTCCAGGATCGGGGTCGGGAGTTCAAGCGCTTCCAGGGCTATCTCCACTACGGGGCCGACCTTACCCGCTACCGCGATGTAAAGGACAACGACACCGACGACCAGCGGCTGGAGGGCTACTTCCAGTTCAACCTCAAGGGCAACCTCAGTGTCGAACTCCTGGACATCTACCTGGATGACCACAACGGCTGGAACAACGGCATCTCCGATGTGCTCTCCGAGTATAAGAGCAACCTGGCTGGCGGCCGGCTCACCTATACCCTGAACCGTTTTCGCCTGCGCGGCGATTACAGCAACTACAGCGTGGGCTACGACGATCTGGCCAACCAGGATCGCGACCGCCGGGACAACAAGTTTGCCGGCTACCTCTACTACAAACTCTCCCCCAAGAGCTCTGCCTTTGTGGAGTATGATTACCTGGATATCAGCTACGATAGCTCGCCCTATCTGGACTCCAGGGAGCACCATCTCTATGGCGGCCTGCGCTGGCGGCTCACCGGCAAGACCATGGGGCAGATCAAGCTGGGCTACCTGACCAAGGATTTCAGCGATGAACGCTTGGAAAATAGCGGTGACTTTGTCCTCCAGGGCTGGGTGGACTACGATCTCAGCGCCAAGACCCGGCTTAAGCTGCTGGCTTCCCGTACCATCGAGGAACCCGACGTCTACAGCCTGGAGAGCGTCACCTCCAACCGGGTCTCCCTGGCTTACGCCCATAAGCTGAGCTCCAAAATATCAGCCAATGCGCGCGCAGGCTACAGCTACCGCGACTATGCCGGGGTCTACCGCTCTGCAGAGGCCGAGGGCACGCGCCAGGACGATGAGTATCGGCTCCGTTTCTACCTGGACTACGATATTCAGGATTGGTTGGGCCTGCGGGCCAGCTATGATTACTTTGACCGCGACTCCTCCCTCTCGGCCCTCTCCTATACCGACAACCGGCTGCTCTTGAGCATTACCCTGCGGATCTAGGGCAGGGGAGGCGGGTGCCCCGGGAGGGCTGGAGTTCTTTAAACCGGGAGACAGATTGATTTTCACCAAAAGACGTGAAAAAAAATCAGTCCCCTCATTTCGAGGCAGGAAAGTACTCTGTGGGCCGTAGTCAACGTTACTTATTGACTAGCACAGAAGTTCAGCCGGATGACAAGCAACGGCTCTAGAGACGATGCAAGGGGACTGATTTTTATTTTTCTCCTTTTTTAAACCGGGGACAGATTGATTTTCAGCAAAAGAGGTGAAAAAATCAGTTCTCTCATTTCGAGGCAGAAAAATTAAATCTGTCGCCCGTATTCAAAAACGAAAACTCACGTCAACGACTATGAAACACGCTCTTTTGATCTGTATCCTCGCCGTTTTTCTGCTGCTGCCGTCCGGCCCTGCTGCGGCAAACGATTATGTGGTCAGTTTTGAGGATGTGCTGGACATCTCGGTCTACGATCATCCTGAAATGACCACGACCGTGCGGGTGGACGGCAACGGCAACGTGGTCCTGCCCCTGATCAACGGGGTCCATGTGGAGGGCTTGAGCGTCAGTAAGGTGGCCGAGACCATCACCGGGCTGCTCAGCGGTGACTATATCATCAATCCCCAGGTGAATGTCTTTGTGAAGCAGTTTCGCGAGCAGAAGGCCTCGGTGCTGGGCCAGGTGGTCAAGCCCGGGCTCTATGAGCTTCGCCCCCGCACCACCCTCCTGGAGTTGATCTCCCAGGCCGGCGGCCTCACCGTGGAGGCCGGTGAGGGGGCGGTGGTGAAGCGCGAGGCGCGCGGGAGTGGTGACACTGCGCCCCAGGAGGTGGTCGTGGACCTGGACCGCCTGGTGGAGCAGGGGGATATCAGCCTCAACCTCCAGATCCTGGACGGGGACAAGATTTTCATCGATAAGGCCGGGGTCTTCTATGTCACCGGCGAGGTCCGCAATCCCAACTCCTACAAGTACAAGGATCGGCTCACCGTGATCAAGGCCATTGCCATGGCAGGCGGCTTCTCCGACACCGCCTCCACCGGCTCGGTGAACATCGTCCGCAAGCAGGATGGAAAGGAGAAGGTCCTCAATAAGGTGGATCTGGATGAGCTGGTGCAGCCTGAGGATGTGATCGTGGTGCCGGAGAGTTTCTTTTAAGGTCTCTTTGAGGCGAATTTCACTTTCTGGCTGTCACGCTGGCTGTCATTCCCGCCTGCGCGGGAATGACGACAGAAGCGCGGGTATGACAGCAGAAGTGGGGGCGTGACGGCAAAAAAATGAATTGATAGCTCCATAACGAGGGACACTCCGAGAGCTGAGGGGACTGATTTTTTTTCACGTCTTTTTGTGAAAATTAATCTGTCTCCCGCTTCATAGAGCAGGCAGCACCTGATTCAATATTAAATTACTTTTTTCAGCAGGGATCATGGAAGATTCACAGCATATTGTCATCGAAGAGCAGGAAATCAATCTCCGGGATTACCTCCGGGTCATCCAGAAGCGCAAGTACGTGGTGCTGCTCTTTGCCCTCTTTACCCTGGTGGTGGTGACCCTGGTGACGGTGCGGACCACCCCGGTCTATGAGGCCTCCACCCAGGTACTGGTGGAGAAGAACGAGGCCACCTCGCTGATGGGTCGGGGGTACTACAATCCCTATGACCCCGAATTCTACGAGACCCAGCACCAGCTGATCAAGAGTCAGAGCGTGGCCCGCAAGGTGGTCGCCATCCTGGAGTTGGACAAGAATTGGCAGCGCTACTTTCCCAAGAAGGACAAGGGACCCTCCCTGGTTGCCACGGTAAAGAAGCAGGTGCGGGAGTGGCTGGCAGAGCTGATGCCGGCAAAGAAGTCGGGTAAGGCCATCGCCTCCACCGTGCCCCGGGAGGAACGGAGCCAGGCTGATATCATTGCCGATACCATCCGGGCCGGCATCCGGGTTACCCCGGTGAAAGAGAGCCGGATCATGAATATCCGTTTTCAGTCCACCAATCCGGACTTTGCCCGCCTGGTGGCCAACACCATTGCCGAGGCCTACAAGGAAGAGGTGATGGCCATCCAGGTCAATGCCTCGGGCTATGCCCTCCAGTGGATGACCAAGAAGGCCGACGAGGAGCGGGCCAACCTGGCAGCCTCGGAAAAGGCCCTGCAGCGCTACATGAAGCAGCAGGATATTGTCACCATCGAGGACAAGGTGACCATCCTGCCCCAGCAGCTCTCTAATCTCACCGCCAAGCTGGCCGAGGCCCAGGCGAAGAAGAGTAGTCTGGAGAATATCTTCAAGCAGATGGTGGCGGTGCGCGACGGCGGCGGGAATGGTGGCGATCTGGAGGCCCTGCCTTCGATGACCGGCAACGCGGCTCTCTTGACCATCCGCGGCCAGATTCGGGAGGCCGAGCAGAAGGTGAACGAGCTCAGCCAGAAGTATGGTCCCAAGCATCCGGTGATGATCGAGGCCAAGAGCGAGCTCAGGGCCCTGAAACGGCAGAAGCGGCAGGAGATCAACAAGGTCATTGCCTCGGTAAAGAGCGAGTTTGATGTGGCTGGCAGCCAGGAGGAGTCCATCCGTCTGGCCATGGCCGAGCTGAAGCAGGGGGCCCTGAGCCTGAACGAGAAGCTCACCGAGTACCGGATCCTCAAGCGGGATGTGGATACCAACCGGGCCATGTACGATGCCCTGGTGATGCAGGCCAAGGAAAAGGGCGTGACCGAGAGTACCCAGAAGGTGAATGTCTGGATGACCCAGGTGGCTGAGACGCCCCAGGCACCCATTAAGCCGCGGACTAAAAAAAATATGCTGCTGGGCTTGGTTCTGGGTGTCTTCGGTGGGGTGGGCATGGCTTTTTTCATCGAATACCTGGATAACACCATCAAGGATCCCGAGGATACAGAGCGCCGCTTTGAGCTGCCTGTGATCGGGGTGGTGGAACTCCTGAAGAAGGAGGACCCGGACCGCTATGCCCTGGAAGAGCGGGCCTCCTCCTTTGCCGAGGGCTTCAAGTCGCTGCGTACGGCGCTCCTGCTCTCGGCTGCGGAACGGCCGCCCAGGACGGTGCAGCTCACCTCCATGTCGCCCCAGGAGGGCAAGACCACCAATGTGGTGAACCTGGCCATCTCCCTGGCCCAGACCGAACGTTCGGTGCTGGTGATCGACGCCGACCTGCGGCGGCCGCGGCTGCACAGGGCCTTTGGCCTGGAGAATAACCAGGGCCTGAGTTCCTACCTCTCCGGAGCCACGACCGAGCTGGCCGTGCAGCAGGCCGAGGGAACCGGGGTGACGGTGCTTAGCTCCGGACCCATCCCGCCCAACCCCTCGGAGCTCCTGGGCTCGCCGCGCTTTGCCGCCATGCTGACCGAGCTGGAACAGCAGTATGACATGATCATCATCGACTCACCGCCTGTGCTCAGCGCTACCGATGCCCTGCTGGTGAGCAAGCTGGTGGAGGGGAGCATCGTGATTACCCGCTTTGGCGAGACCACCTTTGAGCGATTGCAGCGGGGTTTGAAGTCGCTCCAGGCCATAGACGGTCGTGTTATCGGCCTGGTGATCAATGGGATGGATATGCAGAAGAGCAACTATTATTCCTACTACGGCTACTACCAATACTACTCTGCCGGTTCCGGTTCCGGTGCCCCATCTTCACGCGCTTGAAGCTGAGCGCATAGGTAGGGCTATAGCGGTCAGCTCCAATTTAAGTTGAACCGTCATTCCCGCGCATGCGGGCATGACGCTAGAGTGGAGGGCATGGTCACAAGGGATCTCACGCCTAGATCGGTCTGCAGCCTGGAACCCAGGGCTTTACCCGGCAGCTCCAGCTTAAGCCGAATCGTCATTCCCGCGCAGGCGGGAATCCAGTTGCGCTCAAGGCACTTGCAGTTTTAGTAGCCCTGATCGCGTGCTTCTGTGGCCCGTGAGCGACCCAGCAGCTCCAGCTTAAGCTGAACCGTCATTCCCGCGCAGGCGGGAATCCAGTCTTGAAGGAACCATGAAGCAGCCTTGCGTCTTCTACATCTTGGCGAGCAAACGGAATGGGACACTCTACACCGGGGTAACCAGCGACCTGCTCAAGCGTGTTTGGGAGCATAAAAACAATCAAGCGGACGGCTTTACCCAAAAATACGGTATTCATCTCTTGGTCTACTATGAGCAGTGTGAAGACATGGTTTCCGCAATAGCAAGAGAGAAGCAGATTAAAAAATGGCATAGAAGCTGGAAAATACAACGCATAGAAGAGCTGAACCCCCAGTGGCACGATTTATATGAGACATTGCTGTAAAGCCCTGAATGCCCTGGAGCTACCCGGCAGCTCCAGCTTAAGCAGAACCGTCATTCCCGCGGAGGCGGGAATCCAGTTGCGCTCAAGGCGCTTGCAGTTTTAGTAGCCCTGATTTCGTGCTTCTGTAGCCCAGCCTTTTAACCAGGCGCAAAGTCGCAGGCGTCCAGCCCCTTTTTCTGGATGCCCGCCTCCGCGGGCATGACGGTAGAGGGGAGGGCGTGACGGCAAAAGAGTGAATGGATATATCCATAATGAATTCCATCAAAACCAGCCAGGACATCATTGCTAATGACCTTCATAATGAGGGACCATCCGGAAAGAGCGTCCCCCATACTTTTCGAGCCTGAAGGTGAGGTCCAATCTGTTCCCGTTGAGCAGGAGCATGTCTTGCCCTGCCTGTTCGCTGCTGAGCTGTACCAGCCATGATTGATATCCATTGCCATATCCTCCCGGATATCGATGATGGCCCCCGGACCTTCGAAGAGTCGCTGGCCATGGCCAGGCTGGCGGCCGCAGACGGAGTGGTCGTGGTGGTAGCGACCCCGCACTTGAACGAGAAACTCTACCCGCAGCTGGAGATCAGCCGCCGGGCCTCCTGGTTGCGCCATCTGCTGCGGACCGAGAAGATCCCGCTCTCGATCCTCTGCGGTGCCGATGTGAATGTGGTCTTTGCCGCCGAGCAGGTCAAGGATTTCACCATCAACGATACCGACTATATCCTGGTGGAGTTTCCCCACACCCATCTGCCCGGCAATGCCCGGGAGATTCTCTTCCAGTACAGGGTGAACGGGCTGAAGCCCATCATCACCCATCCAGAGCGTAACCCCTCCATCATGGCCCGTCCCGAGCTCTTGTTGGAACTGTTGAACGAGGGGATCTATGTTCAGCTGACCGCAGGCAGCGTTACCGGCGATTTCGGACGGGATGCCCAGCGCTGTGCCCATCACCTCCTCCGCGCCGGAGTGGTGGATGTGCTGGCCAGCGATGGCCACTCCAGCAGCTATCGTAAGCCGCTCTTGTCCGGGGGGATGGAGGCTGCGGCCGAGATTGTCGGCCGGGAGGCCGCCAGGGAGATGGTGTTTAGTAATCCGGTGAAGATTATCTCCGGCAGATCGATTTAGTTACAGGTAAGGAGCGTATGAAGAAAGCAAAGAGTCTGGCCGCCTTTGAGCAGGGGCAGTTGAAGATAGGGCAGGACCTGGTCCATCAGGAGCTCGATGGTGAGATGGTGATCCTCAACATCCAGTCCGGCCAGTATTTCGGTATCGAGGAGATCGGCAGCCGCATCTGGACCATGTTGGAGCAGGGGATGCGCCCTGCTGCCATGGTCCAGGGGTTGATCGCAGAGTATGCGGTGGAGGAGACCCTCTGCCGGGAGCAGGTTGCAGCCTTTCTCGACGAGCTGCTCCAGGAGGGCTTGATTGAGTTGGTGGAGCCTGCATGAGATCTCCTGCTCCAGGCAGGGTGCAGAGTCGTTCCGGCAATCCTGCTGAGGACGACCTTCAAGAGGGCCTTGGCGATAATCTTGCCAGGGTAAAAAAAAGATGAGGAAAGGCGCAATAACAGGTGTATGTCTCAGCTGTTGAAGGCTGTTTGTTGTTTGCATCTGAGAGGCCGTGAGGTGGAAAAAAGCTGTATGTCGGTTAATATTTACCCTAAAGTTGTATTCAAAGTCTTAATGGTGGTTATTTTTGTCCTCTTGCTTGCAGATATTGCAGGGATAGTTTCGAAGATATATTTTAATCATGGCCGGCTTTATGGCCTGGTCCCCTGGTTTAATTTTAATAATGAATTGAGCGTCCCCACACTCTACTCCTCCCTGGCCCTCCTTCTTGCCAGTGGGCTGCTGTTATGGATTGCCTTAATAGAAAAGTCTCTGAATAAGTCGTGGGTACCCTGGCTGGGCTTTATGCTGCTCTTTCTGTTTTTGTGCATCGACGAATCTGTCACCATTCATGAACAGTTGACAGAGCCCTTCAGGGATCTGTTGCATCTGAGCGGTGTGTTTTATTATGCCTGGATTGTCCCCTACGGCGTAGCTTTTCTGGTCTTCTCAGCGGTTTACTGTAAGTTTCTAATCAGCCTTCCCAGGCAACAACTGGGTCTGTTCATCCTCTCTGGAGTGGTCTTTTTATCCGGAGCCATTGGCCTTGAAATGGCTGGCGGCAACTTGGCGAGTGTACATAGCGAACAAGGGCTGGCCTATGCCCTCTGTTATACCGGCGAAGAGTTTCTTGAGATGACAGGTGTCGCCATATTTGTTTATTCCCTGCTTTTCTATATATCCCGTTATCTTAAACCTGCTGTCCTGGTCATAGAGGTTAGAAATGAGACATAGTACACTGGCCTTGTGAAGAGTTGTGAAGAGAGTCGGGCCAGGGTAATTGTTGGTGGCCCGGCCTTTTTATGGTATCCGGTTAGAGATGGTTGATGGGAGAGATGTTTCCGAGAGCCGATCAAGGCAATGATGAGCGAATCTTAAGGAAGGGATGTGCTATGAAGATCATTAATATCGTGGGTGCCCGGCCAAACTTCATGAAGATGGCCCCCATCATCGAGGCCATGAACGGGTACCCGGAGGAGATTGACCATCTGCTGGTGCACACCGGTCAGCACTATGATGAGAAGATGTCCAAGGCCTTTTTCGAGGATCTGGGCATGCCCAAGCCGGACATCGACCTCGGGGTGGGTTCAGGCAGTCATGCCGAGCAGACCGCCCGGATCATGGTGGCCTTTGAAAAGGTCTGTCTGGAGCACAAGCCGGACTTGGTGATCGTGGTGGGGGACGTCAACTCCACCATGGCCTGCACCATCACCGCCAAGAAGCTGGGGATAAAGGTCGGCCATGTGGAGGCAGGGCTTCGCTCCAGGGACATGGAGATGCCCGAGGAGATCAACCGGCTCTGTACCGACGTGCTCTGTGACTATCTCTTTACCACCGATTACTTTGCCGACCGGAACCTGCGGGCAGAGGGGGTGGCCGAGGATAAGATTGTCTTTGTCGGCAACGTGATGATCGATACCCTGCTCAAGCATCGCCGGATGGCTGCAGGCCTGGAGCTCTTGCCTCGGTTGGGGCTGGAGAAGGGCGGCTACGCGACCCTGACCATGCACCGGCCGTCCAATGTAGACGACCGGGATACCCTGGAAGAGATCCTCCGGGCCCTGAAGGAGATCAGCCGGCAGCTGCCCATCGTCTTTCCCATCCATCCCCGGACCAGGAAGATGGCCGAATCCTTTGGTCTGGACCGCTATTTCAACGAGGGCGACCAGGTGGAGGGGATCTGGCTGACCGAGCCCCTGGGCTATCTGGATTTTATGCATCTCAATATGAACGCCAGGATGGTGCTCACCGACAGCGGCGGGCTCCAGGAGGAGACCACGGTGCTGGGGATCCCCTGCATCACCATGCGCCATAACACCGAGCGCCCCATCACCTCCGAGGTCGGCACCAACGTGATTGTCGGCAACAGCGGCCAAAAGATCCTGGCAGCCGCCGCTGCCGTTCTGGAGGGCAAGGGAGAGGCGGGCACCATTCCCGAGAAGTGGGATGGCAAGGCGGCCCAGCGCATCGTTGCCTGGCTGGTTGCCCATCATCGCTAGCTTTATTCATTCCTAAAGCTCGGCTTTAGGGAGGAGATCGGCGCTTGCCAGACGATTTCCACCGTCTCATCAGCAGTTCGTTTTGCTTCTATCCTGTTTGTGCGCATACCCTTTTGTGTGCAGATAGTTCCTAACCATTGATATTTGAACAGGGTTACCTTGTGGAGGAGACATGAAACGTATTTTGGTGCTTATTCTTTCCTTTTCAACTTTTTGCTCTCTGGCAAACGCTACTATTATCAGCGGCGAGCACTACCTTTCCAATGGCAACAGAGTAAATTTAGGTGGGCTTGAATGGATATCGACCAAGCTGACCGAGGGGAGGCCAGCAAACAGCGTGCTTGCCCACCATCCCGGCTGGCGATTTGCCACCAAGCAGGAAACCAAGAATCTCCTGAAGTCAATCCAAGGGGGAGGGACTGGTGACATGGATGAGGCCAACTTTGCTGGTGCTGATTGGTTTCTCAATAATTTTGGGGTATCGGACTCGGCCTGGCATTACGGGGAGGCAACCTGTAACTGGTTTTACTATGGAGTCGATTTCGAGGCAGGGACAATGCTTTCCGCCATGGTTGAAAGATATGATTTTTCGGATGAGTGGCGAGAGGAGTACTTTAATACCTACGGAGTGTACCCAAAAGATGCCGGCCGGATTGAATCACACGGGTCATTTTCTTTCAACCCTTCTCACTCTGAGCCCATGACAGGATATATGCTGGTTCGCTCTGGCTCAGCACCAGTACCGGAGCCCTCAGCAACACTTTTATTTGGTCTGGGGATGATCGGCCTGGTTGGGGTTGGCAGAAGAAGAACTATGTGAGCTGGAAGGGCTGCTCAGAATCTGAGTGAAAGGGGTCGGTGTTGTTGCTGCTGTTGAGGGTTTAATGGATTGCAACCAGGGCCCTTGGTGTGCCTTTATTCCTTTTACTGAGAAGCTGGTCTTTGCGGATGCTTTGCTCCGATCCCATTTGTTGAGAAAAGGAGCTTGACCGTCCGGGGCGGGTTGACTATGTAGTTTCCAGGCTCTGCTCCGGGCAATAGTTTTATTACCCCACAATCAATCCCCGTTTTTTCTCTGAAAGTATGGAACCATCACCCCAACTTCCCGATATTGTCGCCGGCCCGATCCTGCGGCGTCTCACCCGCGACCAGCTGGTCCTCTGGCTGGTCACCAGCCGGCCGCTGGAGATGACCCTCTCTCTCTTTCGTCATCAGGATGGTGCCGCTTTCTTTTCGGGCGATATCAAGGCCTTTTCCCCCAGGCCGGTGCAGATCGGCGAGCGGGCCCATGTCTACCTGATCGATTATCGTCCTGAGGATCCTTTTCCCGAAGAAGAACTGCTGGAGTATGATCTGCTGATCAGCAGGGAGCAGGGGACAGAGCAGCAGGGGCTGGCCGAGACTCTGCCAGGTCTGCTCTACCCCGGCCAATCCCGGCCGGTGTTCATGGTCAAGTCACGGCTCAACCATGTCCTCCATGGCTCCTGCCGACAACCCCACTATCCCTCCCCGGATGGACTGCTGCGTATCGATGAGGAACTGGCAGAGACGGTGGCTGATCCTGGGGAGCGTCCCTGTCTGCTGATCATGAGCGGTGATCAGATCTATGCCGATGATGTGGGCGGTCCCATGCTGGTGGCCATTCATCAGGCGGCCGCGATCCTGGGCCTCTATCCGGAAGAGTTGAGCGGCGCCATGGTTGCCGACAGCGCAGAGTTGCTGGCCAGCGACTACTGCTACTATCGGCGGGAGGACCTGCTGCCCCACTCCAAGGAGACCAAGACCCTGCGCGATCGCTTCTTCGGCGGGGTGCGGAAGCCGATCTTCACCGCGGCCTCGGCCCATAACCACCTGGTCACCCTGGCCGAGGTGGCGGCCATGTATCTTTTGATCTGGTCTCCGGCCCTGTGGGATTTTGTCGATCTGGACAGGGTGGAACTCGACGAGGCCCATAAGGAGCTCTATCGCTCCGAACAGGTGCCGGTGGCGGAGTTTGCCGCAGGCCTTTGCCGGGTGCAGCGGATGCTGGCCCATCTGCCCTGCTACATGATCTTTGACGATCATGATGTCACCGATGACTGGAACCTGACCCGTGGTTGGGAGGAGGTGGCCTATGAACATCCCTTTTCCCGGCGGATCATCGGCAACGCCCTGATCGGATATTTCCTGTTCCAGGCCTGGGGAAACAACCCCCGCCAGTTTAACGGGACCTTCCTGGAAGAGGTCCATGCATGTTATGGAGAGCCCGGCGGGGAGCAGCAGGATCAGCTGATCAGCAGCCTGCTTGCCTATGAGCAGTGGAACTACACCCTGCCTACCCAGCCCAAGATGGTGGTCCTGGATACCCGTACCGATCGCTGGTGGTCCGAGTCGAGCCTCTCCAAGCCTTCCGGCCTGATGGACTGGGAGGGGCTCTCTGCCATGCAGCAGGAGCTGATGGATCAGCCTGCGGTGCTGCTGGTCTCACCGGCGCCCATCTTCGGGGTCAAGCTGATCGAGGTGGTCCAGCGGATCATCACCTACTGCGGCCATCCCCTGGTGGTGGATGCCGAGAACTGGATGGCCCACCCGGGCTCGGCGAATGTGCTGCTCAATATCTTTCGCCACCGGCGGACGCCCAAGAATTTTGTGATCCTCTCCGGTGATGTCCACTACTCCTTTGCCTATGACGTTAAGCTGAGGTATCGCCGCAACAGCCCGGATATCTGGCAGATCACCTGCAGCGGCTTCAAGAACGAGTTTCCCCACGGCCTGTTGGCCTGCTTTGACCACCTCAACCGCTGGCTCTATGGTAATTACTCCCCCCTGAACTGGTTTACCAAACGTCGCCGTATGCGCATCCGGCCACGTAAACCGGACCATCATGCCTCCCGCCGGCTCTTTAACCAGAGCGCTGTGGGCCGGGTCCGCCTCAACGGCGAGGGAGAGCCCACCGCCATCTCGGTGCTGCCCGCCGCTGGGGGTGAGGTCTGGTTCCATTCCCGGGAAGAGTCTGAGTAAAATATCGGCTACGAATATCCAGGCACATTGCTTATAACCTGGATTCCCGCCTTCGCGGGAATGACGGTTCCTCTTATGCTGGATCTGTGGGGCTAGGTCGTCTCTGTCGTTTTGTTGAAGGCCGATGGGGCAGGGGGCCCCGCCCCCTGTGTCAGGATGGATGTCGCCTTGCTGCAG
>NZ_AUCW01000041.1 GCF_000429965.1 Desulfogranum mediterraneum DSM 13871 | reverse complement strand
CAGCAATATCGCATCGTATCCTCTGGGGCCAACGTTTGACTTTCGTTTCTTATTGCGGACTTTTTCGATAGCCGGTCGGAACAATTCCCAATCAATAACCTCATTCAGCCTAGCGAGGGGGTCACCATTCTTGTCAATTTTGAGCAATCTATCCTGCAGATCGAAAAAGCCGGGCTGAATCATGGTTGTCTCCATCGAGTAAGGTTACCGCTTGATCTCAAATCGACAGAATTGTACCAAATTTATGCAAAAACAGCAAGTTAACTGTCAAGATGCTGCGAATTACTGTATTTAATTTTCAAGGAACCCTTAAAAAGTAGTTTGTAAGATGAGATACTTAATCAATATCAAGGCATGGATAAAATTTAACCGTAGGCATAAAACAGATATTCCGAGGATAAGATTTCCGATATAACGTACAGATTGGAAGAAAGGTTAATTTTCCAAGGTAGCCTTGAGTTGGCAGCGATGCTTTTTCCGTTATTCTGGAGAAAAACAGGTTGAGTTCTTGATAAATATAAAAATTTTAGCCAAAGGGTAACTTTGCCTAGTCGGTATACAGGGACATCGACCTCAACATTGATCTGGGTAAAATTACAGCAGGCACAAACCAGAAGTACTGCAGCAACCATTTAAAACAAAAAGACTTTATTGACAATTTTGCTAAGGTCAAAATCTCCGGGCATAACGAACAGGCAGGAATCTTCCAGCAACAATCAGAAGGTGTACTATCACTCTCCTGTCCCGATAGTTATTGATTATTACAGCAAAAATACAAACGTTCAACAGCAGGAACAACATCTTACATAATTACGGAAAAAAACAGACACCAGTTCCATAAATTCGGAAAAAATAAGTGGTCACAACACTTATATCACTGCCCCCCTCAAGAGAGGGACTATTATTAACAATCGATAATTATAAGAATAAATAGTGTAACACACCTTGTAAGCTTAATTAATCTTGACAAGTTGCAGAACAATTAATATTCAATCTTTCTGCTCCTTTAGCCCGTAAACACCTCTCCCTGCCTGCCCTGTTTACCCATCAACAATGCCGCCAAGTCTTCCTTCGCACCTTTCACTGGTTCAATTACCTCCCGTTATCACACAATAAAACAGAAAAAACAAAAGAACAAAAGCCAAAACTCGCATATGGAACACACCTTGCATTAAGAAAATCAAACCTGTTCACAGCTGGACCCTCAGGCTGATGACAAGAACACCGGCAAAGGGGAAGCGGCGAACACGTCTACTTTTCGGTGCAGGAATTGAAGGGGCTACCGAAACACCACTTATCACAAGGAGACTGTCATGGAAAAAATCAAGAAGTTCTTACTTGAAGAAGAGGGTGTAACCGCAGTAGAATACGGACTGATAGCAGGACTGCTCTCTGTACTGATCATCGGTGGCCTTCAAGTCGGAGGCCCGGCACTCGGAAACATATTTACCAATATTGGAAATCACCTAGTAGAGGGTGCGGCGAACAGCCAGTAAACAGCCGGCCATGACGTAAACAACACCAGGGGTAATCATTTGTGAGCACCTGAGGGTGCATCCCGAGAAGACAGGCCAAGTGATTACCCCTCAACAACAGACCTCATCCAAGCAACTTGCAGCAAGCAATTACAATGCACATAACATTCACACCTTCTCCAAGGAAAGCCCTGCCAGGAGGTGCACCCAAGAGCTAAGCTGGCTATTTAAAAATGGAGACCATTGACCATGATCAACGCTCCCCAACTTAGTACCAACCCTCTTTTTTTCTACTTCGCGCTTCTTATCGTATTATTCATCTGCGCCGTCTTTGATTATCGCTTCAGGCGGATTCCGAACTTCCTCACCTTTCCAACCCTCATCACCGCCATCACCTTCCATTTCCTCTCTGCCGGCACCAACGGCTTACTCTTTAGCACCATGGGCATGCTCACTGCCTTCGCCCTCTTCCTCATCCCCTACGCAACCGGAGGAATGGGTGCCGGTGACGTAAAGCTGATGAGTGCTGTCGGCGCGGCACTCGGCTGGAAAAACACTTTAATTTCAATATTATTCATCACCTTAACAGGCGGAGTAATAGCATTACTCTTGACAATTCGCCGCAAGACCCTAAAACGCACCTTGCGTTTGTTTTTTTCCTCATCTATACTTCTTTTAACACAAGGACACTTGTCCAATGTCTCCTTCAAGGATCCAAAATTGAAGTCAGCAGGCGTCCCATACGGAGTAGCTATCGCAACAGGGGTGTACCTATTCTTCACATACTCGTTCATAGCTACCGCAAACTAATCAATCAAAGAGCAGGACAAATGAATAGATAGCAGCACAACAAAGACGGAGGCTTCAGATGCACAGAATGACCAGAACTATCTTTCTTGTTATCGCACTTGTTGCAGCATCAATCATAAGCTACACTCTTTACCACAAACTAAACGAAAAGCAAACAGGCAAAATTGTCGCCCCCAGCCAAGAGACTGTTGAAATAGCAGTAGCACTGAAGCCACTCGGGCGGGGCGACAAGATAGAAGAACAAGATCTACGATTAGCTTCATATCTTAAAGCTACCGCCCCTGTAGGAAACTTCCCCACTCTTGCTCAACTCGTCGGCAGAGTTGTCCTCAAAGAGATCAAAACGACCGAACCCGTACTTGAATCTGCACTCGCTCCGCTTGATGTTACCAAGGGCGGAATGGCAGCCCTCATCCAATCACAGAAAAGAGCGATGGCCGTCAAGGTGGATGACGTTATAGGCGTTGCCGGTTTCCTGCAGCCAGGTCACTTGGTCGATGTGCTCGTCTCCCTGGAAAAACCAGGGGAAAAACGCAGGCAAATAACCAAGACCGTACTCGAAAACATCCCTGTCCTCTCCATAGGCACCCAGGCAGAAGAGTCAAACGAAAAAAAAGCGAAGAAAGTGACCGTGGTGACCCTTGAGGTTGACCTGGAAGAGGCAGAGAAACTTGCCCTGGCCGTAAACCAGGGCAGAATCCAGTTAGCACTCAGAGGATACACAGACAATGACCAGGTGTTAACCAAAGGTACCACCGTATCATCCCTCTTAAAGTCCTACGCCACGGCTAGCAACAGGCCGGTGAAGGTGGCAAAAACTGCCCCTAAACCTGCAAAAAAACCAAGATTCAGGCCGCAGCTGGTAATTGAAGTCATGAACGGCAACAATGTCAGCAGACTGAATATGGACCGCCACCAATAAAGGAAACAGGATATGAACAGAGAACTCAAAAGAAGCTTAAACGCATTTACGCTTATCTCCTCTTTTTTTTATCTGCTCTGGCTAGCTCCAGGTTTTGTCCAGGCCGGCGGCGGGTCAGATATCGTTATCAACACAGACGCAGGCAGACCAATCAATCTGCTCGTCAACAAACTCGCCAAATTAAGATCTTCACAGGTGATTCACAGGGCACACATTGTCAACCCCGAAGTCGCAGAATTAATATACTCAAAAACCCAATCACCTAAATGGGTATTTGTGAGCGGCAAAACCATAGGCACGACCCAGCTGACACTATGGGACAAAGAGAACAGGATCATAGGAAACTTTGAAGTCATTGTTACCTCTGATGTCACTGGACTCAAAAAAAGCCTGTTTGAGATATTTCCCAATGAAAATGTGATGGTAAGATCATCGGGCGATTATGTCACCTTGACCGGAACTGTAACAGGATCTGTCACCTTGTCAAAGATCCTGACCCTTGCCGAGGCCTATGCCCCCAAAAAGGTCGTCAACCTCCTGCAGGTTGGTGGAATCCAACAGGTCATGCTGGAAGTTCGAATTGCAGAAATATCAAAGTCCGTAGGCAACCAACTTGGAATAAACTTTTCCTGGGAAGGAGACAGTGGCTTTGGACTCAGCATGCTGGACAGCCTGACCAGAATTCCTGCTGAGGGCTGGCCGGGAAACGGCCTTGAGGTTTCTAATTCTGTCAACGCTGTACTCGGTTTTCTTGGTGGCGATCCCATCATTGTGACCATTGACGCCCTGCAGGAGGACGGCCTGCTGCACATCCTGGCCAAGCCCACCCTCATTGCCCAAAGCGGACAGAACGCAAGTTTTCTGGCAGGAGGCGAATTCCCATTTCCCGTTGCCCAGGCCTTTGATCGATTCTCCATAGAGTGGAAACCCTTTGGAGTCGGCCTGAACTTCTCGCCTACGGTCCTGGACGGAGATACGATTTCACTGGTCGTCTCCCCGGAGGTATCAGAGCTGGATTTCACCAGAACCATTTCATATGCCGGCTACGTGGTGCCGTCCATCGACACCAGGCGCATGTCGACTGTTGTTGAGCTGAAGGACAATCAAAGTTTCGCCATTGCAGGGCTCATGAGAAACTATGTCAGAGAATCCGTTAAAAAGTTCCCGATTTTAGGGGACATACCGATACTGGGAGCGCTGTTCAGAAGCACAAGGTACCAGAAAGACGAATCTGAACTGGTGGTTATCGTCACTCCGCACCTGGTCAAACCAGTCGATGCCGACGAAATCCCCTTGCCCACTGATTCCTTTCAAGATCCGACACCTTTTGAACTCCTCATGCTTGGCATGCTCGAGAAAAACCAAGCACGCAGCGCAGGCCCGACTGGAGGCACTGTAACAAGGAACTCGAAGCACAATATTGAAGGCGATTTCGGATACATCATACCTCAGTAAGCGCTTGAACTACCCAATAGTTACTGATCAAAAAATTGGCTTTTTCAACTGTGTAACGGAGTACCAAAATGACTAAATATGTATACGTGGGATTACTGACAGGATTTGCACTTGCAACCTTCATCGGCTGCGCCCGCCAAGAAACTCCAGTGAGCACCTTCTTTGGAACATCGTACGAACTGGCTACGAAAGCTCAACTGCATAACCCAAATGCTGGCCTTAACAGCGGCGTACCCCTCGGCCTTACCGGAACTGTTGCCGACAGCACCATAAAACGATATCAAAATAGTTTTAAAACTGCTCCAGCAGAAACCAAAACATACTCTGTCGTCTTTGAAGGCATGCAGAAAAAGTAAAAAATGGAGGGCCCCATGCTTCATTCAGAAAAAGGTGTTAGCGCAGTGGAATTTGCCCTGATCGCGCCTTTACTTTTTGTGCTGACTCTAGGTGTCATTGAATTTGCCTTACTCCTGTTTGACAAGGCGGTCATAACCAATGCATCCAGAGAGGCTGCTCGCGCGGCGATTGTTTACAACACCAGCGGCACCGACTACCTCCCTCTCAGTGTCGATGAAATAAAAACCGTAGTAAAGGATTATGCCAATGGCTACCTGATTAACCTTGGCAGTTCCGGGAGTACCGAGATTTCAGATGGAGATATCGACATCGCCTACGAAGGACCAACTACCCCCGGGAACCCGGAATCAGGCGGAGACGTTATAATTACAGTTACCTATGGTTACAACTTCCTTGTTTTTCCTGACATGATGAACCTGCTCGGAGAGTCATTTACAGGCGAAATACCCATAGTGGGAACTACCCGAATGCGAATGGAATAGGATACACCTGAAATGAGATATCTACCAAAACACTTACTTGCTAACGAACATGGAGCTACGGCGGTTTATGCCGGCCTGGTCGTCACCTTTCTCTTCATGATTACCGTTCTTGCCGTAGATGTCGGCCATCTCTATGGAGTTCGCAACGAGTTACAGAATGCTGCTGACGCGGGATCCCTTGCCGGAGCTGCCATGCTTCTTGATGAGGACGGAAACCTTATGGTGCAGACAGCCATCGACGAGGCAACCAGGATATCAGCAGCAAACAGGACCGGCAGCGAGCAGGTAGCTGAAATTGTGGTCGAGACTGGACACTGGTCCTTTACAAATCGGGAATTTACAGCCAACCCCTCAACCACCCAGATCGAATGGGAAGAACGCACCTTTAGCGAGCTGGACCTGGACACTGGATTTATCAATGCAGTGCGAGTGCTGACCAGCAGAACAGATACCCCATCATTTTTCGCAAATTTCCTAGGTGTTGACCAGGTCTTTGTCAACTCAGATGCGGTCGCCTACATCGGCTTTGCAGGCACCCTGTATCCCACAGAACTCGTACAGCCGATTGCCATCTGCAAAGAATCCATAACTGATCCATCAGGGGCATACACCTGCAACATGGGCAGAATGCTGAACAGCGGGGGCAATGCGGCAACCCACAACAGCGGCGGCTGGACCAACTTCAGCCAACCCTGTGATACTGCCAGTTCAAGTGACATGAGGGATCTCATCTGTGAAAACGGCAACGAACATCAGGTAGAATTTGGCCAAGGGATAGGTACAACAGGTGGCGTTCAGGACAGTACCCTGGATGACCTCTATGACTGCTGGGAGGCTGCCACGGGAAAAACAGTCAACTGGAACCTGACCCTGCCGGTCATTGAATGCCCTGCAAACAACGTGAGCAACTGCTCAAAGTTAATTGGTGCTGTCAACATCAATCTCATCTGGATTGTCCACAAAAATGACCCCCACTACAATGATGTCCCCAGGGAGATGACCGTTAACGGCGGGACACCATGGACCTGCGACAACAGCGACGGCTTCTTCTGCTGGAAGTCGTTTGTTGATTTTTACAAGCTGCAAAATGTCACCGGCCCGCCGGTGACGGATCAAGACTACGAAGATATGTACCAAAAGAAAAATATGTTTTTTCTTCCAGACTGCTTAGTACATGAGCCAAAAGGAAAAAGCGGCGGAGAGAACTTCGGCATCTTTGCGAAAATCCCAAGACTGGTCGAGTGATTCCTATGCGCCGTTACATCTGGAAAACAAAAGACTTTGGAGGTACTTGATAATCTATTATGACTACATCAAAGCCAAAACTTTCGGTCCAGCTTGTTACCAAGACTCCTGAAGTCACCAAAAACTTTACCAGAATAATTGAAAATATCGATGGCGCTAATCTGCAAAACAATCTTAATGCCGAAAAGGTAGACATCCTGGTGCTTGAAATTGGCAGTGATCCAGCCAAGGAACTTGAAACCATTAGCCTGCTTCTCAAGGAAAACGTGGTAGGCAACCTTTTCCTCACTTCCGCCAAGACCACAACAGATGTACTCTTACCGGCGCTCAGGGCAGGAGCTAAGGAGTTTTTTGCCCAACCCATCAAAGAAAATGAGGTGATCAATGCAGTTAATAGCATTTTGGTCGACCACCTAACAAAGAAATCGCACGGCAAGGAACCAGGCCATCTTGGCAAGATGTACAGTATTCTTGGGGCAAAAGGCGGAGTCGGTACCACGACCTTTGCTGTAAACCTGGCAACAAGTATAAAAAACCGGTCCAGTGATAGCCTGGTTGCCCTGATAGACATGAACAGACTGATAGGGGAAGTCTGCCTGTTCCTTGACATTGAATCGGAAACGAACTGGGAGGAAATCAGCAGAAACCTGGGCCGCCTTGATGGCGCTTACCTGCAGAGTGCCATGGCAAAGCATAGCTCAGGCGTTTTTGTGCTGCCTGCTCCCGAAAGGATCGACACTGCAACCCACCTCTCTACCAACTCTTTATTCCAACTACTCAGGGCCATTAGGCAATTCTTTGATTATATCGTCATTGATTGCGGGATGTATCTAGGGGATGATTCGTACAAAATATTTGCAGAGTCGGAATCAGTCTATCTTATATCGACGCTGAGCCTACCCTGCCTGATCAACGTAAGAAAAATTCGGGATTCGTTGTCCGCAGCCGGAAGTTTGACCAATGGCAAGGTTAAAGTCATAGCCAATCGTTACGAAAAAAAATCTCAAATCAGTCTGTCTGAATCACAAAAGATACTCGGCAGTCAAATCGAGTTGACCATTCCTAACGATTATTCCCTGGCCATGAAAACCGTCAATAATGGCAAGGTATTTTCTGAACTTTCAAAGAGATCCAGCGTTACTGCAGCTTACAGGAACCTTGCGGCATCCTTAGTCGAAAACCCCAGCACGGAACCAAAAGGCTTTTTCCGGTTGTTCAATTAAATCTCAAGACGGAGGAGTTGCAGTGGAATTAGCTGAAATACTAAAAAATCTTGAAGATGCGCAGCATACCTCTACGATCAGGGATGAGGAGAAAGAGAGATTCAACGACATTGGTATTACTGATGAATATTTTCAGCTAAAAGCCGATATCCATGATCGTCTCACTAAAATAATCGACCTCTCTCTGCTCGAGAATATTGAAGAATCCCGATTAAGGAAAGAGATCAACCTGGCTACAGAAAATGTCTTAACCGACAAATCCATTGCCAAGATCCCCCTTAACAGCAATGAGCGAAGCAGACTCCTGAAAGAAATAGAGAATGAAGTGATCGGACTGGGCCCTCTGGAAGATCTGATTGCAAACCCATCCATCTCTGACATCCTTGTCAATGACTACAACCAGATCTACATTGAACGCTACGGAAAAATAGAAAAAACTAAGGTTCGTTTCAAGGACAACGCCCACCTGATGCGTATCATTGAAAAGATAGTTTCCGCTGTCGGCAGAAGAATCGATGAAGCCTCACCCATGGTGGATGCCCGTCTTGCTGACGGCTCACGTGTCAATGTAATTATCCCGCCACTTGCACTTGATGGACCGTGTCTTTCCATCAGAAGATTTTCCGTGGACCCCCTTACACTCAAAGATCTGTTGGTGCTTCAGACAGCCTCCCCTGTGTTGGCAGAACTTCTCAGTTCAATTGTCAAGGCAAGGCTTAATGTCCTGATTTCAGGAGGGACAGGATCTGGAAAGACCACCCTCTTAAACGTGATGTCTCAATTTATTTCGCCCGATGAGCGGGTAGTAACGATTGAGGACTCTGCCGAACTACAGTTAAAACAAGAACATGTGGTCCGACTGGAAACCAGGCCACCAAACATCGAAGGCCAGGGGGAAATCACCCAACGTAACTTGGTGCGCAACAGCCTACGCATGCGGCCCGACCGGATAATAGTTGGTGAAGTTCGTGGAGCAGAGGCGGTAGACATGCTGCAGGCAATGAATACCGGGCACGACGGTTCACTGACGACAATACATGCCAACACACCTGTAGACGCCTTGCTGCGTATTGAAACCATGGTAAACATGGCAGGTTTTAACCTCCCCAGCGATTACATCAAAAAATTTATCAGTTCTGCAATAGATGTTATCGTCCAAGTGGAAAGACTGGTGGACGGCACCAGAAAGATAGTGAGCCTGCAAGAAATTACCGGCATGGAGGGAAGCGTAATAACCATGCAGGAAATTTACGCCTACAACAAAATAGAAATAGATAAAGAGGGTGCCGTTGTCGGCGAATTCAAGGCTCAAGGGGTTCGGCCTAAATTTTTTGAACGCTTCGTTCAAATGGGAGTGGCAGTACCGGAAAGTGATTTTGACTTGACCTCATAGGAGATAACGCATGGAGATAGTATTTACTGTGATCCTCTTTTTCCTGATAGTCATTATTTTTGAGTTAGCCTACACGCTTTTTCTCAAACCTGTTGCTCGGACAGCACAATCTGCTGCAGATCGTTTTTCAGCCAGAGAATCTTTGGCCAGACCCATTGATATTACAGGTAAAAGAAAATTTTCTGAAATTAATTTTATCAACAATACCCTGGCAGCCTTTCCCCTGACCCATCGTTTAGATAAATTACTGCAGCAGGGGGGATTGAAAATATTGGCGAGCGTTTTTATCCTCAGCTCTCTTCTTATCGCTGTCAGCACCTACCTGGCCACTCTCTTCCTGACACAGTCCTATATTTTCCCGATCCTCTTTACTGTGATAGCAGGCATGAGTCCATTACTCTACCTCTTCTATCGTAGAAAGAAACGGTGGGCACAGTTTGAAGCTCTATTCCCAGATGCCCTCGATCTCATGGGCTACTCTCTCAAAGCAGGAAGTTCCATTTTGGCAAGTTTCAATATTGTCGCCCAAGAATTGGCAGCTCCGGTCGGTGAAGAATTTGGTCGCCTGGTAGAGGAAATCAATTTTGGCATGGATACTGATTCTGCCCTGAGAAACCTTGCGAATAGAATTGATTCCCTTGAATTGAGATTTTTCGTCACCTCCGTCATTATCCAAAGAGAGACAGGAGGCAACCTTGTTGAAGTATTTGAAAAAATTTCTGAGATAATACGAAAGAAATTTCGTTTTCGTGAAAAAGTAAAAACTTTAAGCGCAGAGGTAAAGTTATCTGCAAAAATCCTCCTATCACTACCATTCATTACTGGGATTGCCTTATTCATAATCTCGCCTTCATACATCAAAATACTCACAACGGATCCATACGGCCCCTACCTGATCCTAACCTCAATATCACTTATGTCTATTGGGTCTCTAATAATCTACAGAATGGTGCAATTAGATGCTTAATATTAAACCTGATACGTTGGCAATAATACTACCAATAGCTACGTTTATTATAATAATATTGATAGCTTTTTTAACATTATCATTTATAAACCAAAGAAATAGTGAAAAAAACCTTTACAATCGGACAAAAAAATGGATCAAAAAATCTTCTCCTGGCAATCGTCAGGAATTACTTGATAAAAAACCAGTTACCTTTAGCGAACGAATCACAAAACACTTTACCCTTTTAAAGAAAAAGAGCAATTTAAATATTGGAATATACTCCGACACGCCTCTATTCTACCAAAGAGCTGGAATATATGACCCTATTAGCATTAGAGCATACCAGATAATGAGATATACACTCTTACTCTCTCCGGCTCTGTTTTTTGTCGCTTACCATTTAACTTATCAAATTACGTTCATCTATATAAACATCCTCATCACCATGGCTCTTTGCTATACAAGTTTTTTTATACCTGTTATTTGGCTAAGGCTTGTAGCACATTTCAGGAAATTAAAACTAGACAGGACTTTTCCAGACGCTATGGATCTGTTGATGATATGCATTGAAGCTGGAATCGGGATAGATTCGGCGATCAACAGAGTTTCAAAGGAACTTCAGCTCACCAATCCTGAACTAGGCAAAGAGTTTCAAATATTATCACTAGAGCTCAAAACAGGACGACCGAGAAACGAATGCCTACGGAACTTGTCCAGAAGAACTGACTTGCCAGATATTGAAAACCTGGTGAGCCTGTTAATTCAGTCAGAAAGATATGGTACTGGTGTCGCTAATGTTCTTCGAGTCCACGCAGAAGAGATGAGATTAAAGCGCTACAGCAGACTTGAAGAAAAGGCCGCCAAGCTCCCTCCTAAACTCGTAGTCCCAATGATACTCTTTATTTTCCCAGCATTGTTTGTAGTTATTGCCGGACCAACTGCAATTCAAGTTTTCAGAACAATTCTTCAAAGGTGAGAAGGATGATGCGAAACAGAGGCTGTGACCATAAAATAAAGAGAATATGTGCCCTGGGGTTATTCCCTGTCCTTATTTTCCTGAGTAGTTGCGCGACTCATGATTCAAGTTTTTCATATTTCAATATGCTGGATCCGGAAAAGAACACAGTACGAAATAAAATCGCAGCCAAGAAGTTTTGGACAAAGGTTCGCCCACTTTCCACACTTTCAGCCTCTCATTACAAGCTTGGGCGATATTACCAGAAAGGGAAAAAACATCGGAAGGCAATATCTGAATTCAATAAAGCGATTCAAAACGATACCGACAACTGCCTAGCCTACAATGCAAGCGGAATGTCATACGATGCCCTAGGAGACTGCCAACATGCCCATGAATCTTACATACTCGCGATACAGTGCGCCCCTGACCAGGCCTATGCTTACAATAACTACGGCTACTCTCTTTTGATCTGCAACAATCCTGAAAAAGCTTCGAGCTTCTTTAGACTGGCGTTAACATTTGCAGGGGATAACAACCTGCGGATTAAAAATAATTTGCAACTCACCAATGGTTTCTGCCCCAAGTCTCAACTCGAAGAAGAACACCGAGAGATAACAGAAAGATTCGGAACACTAGACACTAACGCAAATCCAGCAGCTGCCCAGTCCACAAGAAAAGGAACAAATCAAAAATTGACAGAACCAAAAAAAGATACAAGCAGCCAAAACCTTACCAGAAACTTCCACCCTCTGCTGAAGGATAGCCACCGGAAGTATTATCAACAAGCTGTATACCCTGTAACAACTCAGCAAAACAGGCCATATTTGACCAAAAATAAATTTAGGAAAAATATTAAAATAGAAAATTCCAGTTCAGACCAACTTCCTTCTTTCTCCAAACAGACAAAACATCATCCTATTGAACTTTCAAACGGCAATGGTGTCACTGGAATGGCCGCCAGAAGCGCCGAATACTTACGACTACTCGGCTTCAACGTTAAGAGACTTACCAATGCTGATAATTTTAACTACAAAGGAAGCACAATCTATTACCTCGACGGATACCAACAATCTGCGCAAGAACTTGCCAACTTCCTCCCTGGCCTCCTTAGGCTAGTAAAAGTGAGTGCCCTAGGCAGACCCTACCTTAAAATCCGCATCCTTTTAGGGCGTGATTTGACGAGAATTAATTTTCCGCAAAAATATGCGCAGGGATTCATTCAGAAAGCACATAATCTCAACACGCTGTAACAGATACACACTTGAAAAGTGTGTCAAGCAGAGCCAAGTATTTCCAGGAGACAAGCACATCAAAAAAATAATCAAGATGACACCGAGATTACTTAAAGAATAAGTACTAAAATTCAAACTAATTACCAGTCACCTGTAAAGATAGTTCACAATCAAAATAAATGCACATCTTACCACAGGAAACAGAACAGCATAATGATCTACCACAATATCAAGCCTTGCAACTCGTTTTCAAAAATAGGCACTTTCATCTTCATGATCATAACCTGCCTCCTCTTGAGCAACTGTTCCATATTTCAAGGTGATTCCAGTTACGACCTAGAGCGACAAATCAACTTGCAAAATGCTCAACGAGAAATTACCTCAGAAAGTCAGCCCGAAGCGAAAAAGACCGCTGAGGAATATGAGGCCCGAGGGGACCTTTATTTAATCCAGAACGATTTCAACAGGGCGTACGTGCAATATGTCAAGGGACTTGGCCAATCCCCTGACAACAGATCTCTTTTGCACAAACAGGCCAACTTGCTGCTAAAAAAAGACCGACGAATTGAAGCCAAAAACATTTATAACAAATTACTGGAGCAGGACAAGGGTGACTCCTTAGCACTCCAAGGCCTCGGCAGAATATTATTTAGCCAGGGAGCTTTCAAAAAAGCCGAAGAGGCATTCAACCAAGCCATAGAGCTCAACCCTGACCTAGGCAGATCATTCGAGTTTATTGGACTAATCCATTGCAGCCGAGAAGAGTACCAGATTGCAATTACTTTTTTTCAAAAGGCCTTATCACTACTGCCAACAGACTATACAGTTACAAACAATTTGGCAGTAACTTACTATATACTAAAAGATTACAGCAAATCAGTATCATTGCTTAAAACCATACCTGAAAAGCTCAAAGGCAAAAAAGTATACAACAATCTCGCCCTTTCCTATTTTAAACTTGGCGATCATGATACTGCGTTAGTTTATTTTAAACGTGGATCAGAAAGTGATTCAATAGCATACAACAACATTGGCTACGAGTTTTTGTGTACAAACAATTACATACCGGCGATAAGTGCGTTTGAGCTAGCCATCAAACTTCATCCCAAATATTATCCAGAGGCACAGACAAACTTAAAAGTTGCCAAAAATGCTTTAACCAAAATTGGTACAACTGACAAATAAGAATATGATTAAATAAATATATTTGTTTGTATATTAGGCCGTTATTTTACACGAAGCTATTTAAGTTGACTGTTCACTCCACTACTCATCCAACTCGAAAGGGAAGAGGCAGGAATATGGGTCATACAATAGGTGATATATTAATTAAAGGCAAAGGAAATAAATCCCATAACAAGACTGACTATCCTTTCAAGCCAATTACTCCTTCTACAATTGAGGACACAGGACTCAAACAAGTTTTTATTGAAGATTTAATATGTAAAATATTACTTTACCACAGTTCACTTTCCGGAGTTCAATTATCAAGAATAATTTGCCTTCCCATGCATATTCTTGAGCCTATAGTCTACGAACTCAAACAAAGATTGATTCTTTCATATAAATCACTCGCGGGGATTAATGACTTTCACTACGTTTTAACAGAATCAGGAAACAAAAAAGCCATTTTAGCAAGAGAATTTACAAACTACCAAGGCCCGGCGCCGGTTACTTATAAACAATATATTAATAGCGTTGAAAGGCAATCTTTAAAAAACGAAAACCCTACCTATGATTACTTAACGCATGCATTTAAAGGACTCGAATTATCATCTGATCTTTACAACATGATAGGACCAGCCATTAATTCAGGAAGAGGGATGTTTATCTATGGAAAACCAGGTAATGGTAAAACTGAAATAGGCATCAGATTATCAAAATGCTTCAAAGAACATATCTACATCCCTCAGTCTATCCTTATTGACGGACAACTTATACAGCTCTATGATCCCCAATGCCACCACAAGATAGATGATGACTCCAATATATCTGAGCACGATCCTCGTTGGTTGAAAATTGAACGTCCATCGGTTGTGGTGGGTGGCGAGATGGACCTTGAATCACTAGAAATTGGATACAATCCGCATACAAAAATATGTGAAGGTCCTCTTCAAATGAAAGGTAACAATGGCATTCTTCTTATTGATGATTTTGGCAGGCAAAGAGTAAGCCCAGAACAAATACTTAATCGGTGGATTTTACCTTTAGAAAAAAACATTGATTACCTAACTTTACCCAACGGAACTAAAATCAAGGTTCCATTTAATGCCCTCCTTGTATTTTGCTCTAACCTTGACCCAACCAACATCTTGGACGAAGCACTCCTAAGAAGAATCCCTTATAAAATATTTATGGATGGCCCAGATAATGATGCTTTTTTGAGGATCTTTCAATATAATGCCAAAAAAATGAGCATTTCCTATGATCCAGAGTGTGTTGATTATTTAATCAAAAACCATTTTCAAGGAACTAGACCGATGAGAGGCTGTCATCCCAGAGATATCCTTCAGCAGCTAAAAAACATTGCACGCTTCGAGGGAAATGAGCCTTGCATGACCACCGAAGGAGTTGACAGGGCAGCACAACTTTACTTTTCCACAACAGGAACCTAACAGACTGTTGATTATCTGCGTGGATACTAGCGCAAGTTAACCCGAGTCACACCTTGTCATTTATCAACTTGCTTTGCCAATGCATAGTAGAACTCAAGTTTCGGTTGCGTCAAGCGAAGTCTGGCGCAACCGAAACTTGAGGTAGAGAAGAAACTAACGCCTGGAGCAGTACTCAGCTCAGCTCAGGCCACCTTTCAGAAGAACCTCAAGATGCTTTTCCCTGCAACGCTGCCTCCGTGTCCCCTCGTCATTTTCTGCTCACTCGTCATGATCCCCTCTGCAGGATGTACAGAATGAACGTTTATGACATACTGGGATAATAAAAGTAAGCGCCTCTTAAACCCCATCTTTTCTTAACGAGACCAGCATGTCATAATCGCGCATCCAATTCATCTTGCGGAGGCGACCATGACGAGTAAGCAAACAATATCCAGGGAGTCACGGGGCAAGCGTTACTGGGAAAAACACCTTGAAGCTCTTCAGAGAAGTGGCCTGAGCAGAGCTGAGTACTGCAGGCGCCAGTCTCTCCCCTACCATGCACTCACCTATTGGCAGCATAAGTTGGGAAAAGCCAAATGTGACTCGGGTCAACTTGTGCCGGTGCCCATGCAGTTAATCAGCAGCTTGGGCAAGCCTGGGCCAGGTTGTCTGCCAA
>NZ_AUCW01000040.1 GCF_000429965.1 Desulfogranum mediterraneum DSM 13871 | reverse complement strand
TACCCTCTTGTCCGCAAAGACGTCCATCCAGGCCTGCTCGGAAGGCCCGCTCTACATTGATGTCATGCCCGCGAAGGCGGGTATCCAGGCAGGTACACTCTCTACATTGAGGCCCCGAGATATCCCTTGGGGTTCAGCTCTCCCCTGGGTCCATCCCATCCCCTTCAGGAAAAGACGACAAGAGGACAAGAAGACCGGATGGAGACCAGGGGAGGCTACACGGTTCAACAAAGACTGGATTCCCGCCTGCGCGGGAATGACGGACTTCCGGATATCGACAGGCCTGGTCTAACATTCCAGCCTGCACGGAAATAACAGCCAGAGAATGAGTGACCGAGGGGGAGAGCTCCCGCTGCTTCCAGCCCATCACCTTTAGGACAAGACGACAAGAAGACCGGATGAAACCCCGGGGAGGCTGCACGCTTCATCCAGCTTCAGCAGAGACTGGATTCCCGCCTACGCGGGAATGACGGACTTCCGGATATCGACAGGCCTGGTCTAAAATTCCAGCCTGCACGGAAATAACAGCCAGAGAATAAGTGGCTGAGAGGGGAGGGAGTGACTGAGAGAAGGGAGTGACTGAGGGAGGAGGGGAAGGGGGCGATAAGAACAACAGGGCCGGCGGCGTGACCCGAGCTGAAGAGGAGACAGTCAGAGAGAACTCGAAGGAAAACCAGCGGCAGAAAAAGAAAAAGAGACGCAGGATTAGCCGCAAGCGCGGCCACCCTGCGTCAGCAAAACCGCCCCAAGAGAGACTGGAGGGTAGCTTGAATAATGAAATATTTTGTTCAAGGTCAAGGCATGTGATCAAAATCGCCACAGGTATACAAATGATATTCCGAGGAAACTTTTTTGAGCATAACGCCGAGATTGGGCAAAATAGCAGTTATCCAAGGGAGCCTAGAGCATAATGACCTTACCGCTGTCCAACTCGTAGAAGCAGGAGGCGACCTTGACCTTACCCTCCTTGACCAGATCGGCGACGATGGGCTCAGACTCCTCGATCTTGGTGGCCATATTCCTGGCCAGTTCCATGGAGGCATTATCCACGGGATTACCTTCCTGACCCTGCACATTCTTGACGGCGGCGTCAATGGGCGGCATCAGACTGGCGATATGACCGCCAAGCCGGGCTCCACCGGCAACCGCACTCACCGCTCCGCAGCAGGTATGGCCCATCACCAACACCAGGGGAGAGTTCAGGTGGGATACTGCATATTCAATACTTCCGAGAATCTGATCGTTGACAATATTTCCAGCCACCCGCAGGACAAAGAGATCGCCCAGGCCTTGATCAAAAATATCGACAGGAGGAACTCGGGAATCTGCACAGGTTAAGACTACCGCTATGGGCGCCTGGCCTTGCACCAGGCCGGCTCGTGACTCTTCACAATGATTAGGATGTTCCAGGGTACCCTTAATAAAACGCTCGTTGCCGGCCAGCAGCCGCTCAAGCGCCTCATTAGCGGTGGGTATTACGATTTCTTCCATCTCTATACACCTCCGTAGCAAACATGATAATTTCATAGAATGTCACAATGCGAACATCATTTATACCCTATCCCTCGAGCAAACTAAAGCTAAATATAAATTTTATAGATCAAAAATATTAGATTTATAGATGGCAGCACCCCCTGCCCTCCATGGCCATGGCAGCCACCCCCCCCCTCAACAGGGTCAGGTCCCCCTTCCCCTTGAAAAGACGACCATATCATCCTTTGCCCAGAAACTGGCCGAGGCGCCCCCAGGGGTTGAATTCCGTACCTGGGCTCCCCTTTCGCCCCCTAAAACCAGCCCTTTTAACAGGGATAAGGCGGCCAAGGCGGCATAAAATTCCCTTGCTGTTCATTCACAAATACACTAAAACCTTCACAGATATTTGAGCCGATTATGACTAGCTACCCCCACTTTGTGGTCGAGATGGCGGTGCAGTCAAGACTATTGACCTGGAGGAGTATTTCATGAAACAGAATCTCATGCGTGCCCCGCTGCTCAAGGCAGGAGCAGTGCTGCTAATCTTCATGCTGTTGGTCTACCTCACCGGTACCTCAGCCGAAGGCAGTGTATGGGGTGCCATCGCCGCCCTGGTGGTTGGTGCTATTCACCTGGTCCAGTGGGCCATTGGCATGGTTATCGGCCTGGCCGTCTGCCTGGCGGTCCTCTTCGGGATCTTTCTGGGTGCTGCAGCCATGGTTAACCGCGAGAGTTCCGCAGAGATGTATCAGGCACTGATCGTTAAGCTCAAGACCTGGCTCGCCGAAGGCCTGGCCAGTGTTGCCGAGATCAAAGCAGGCAGCGCTCAGCAGGCTGGACCTGACAGCGAACGGGAGACGGTCGTGGCCTCTGAGCTCCACAAGGTGGATGAGGTCCACAAGGCCCTGGACAACCGGCTGGAAGAGTTAAGCGCCAAGATCCATGCCCTGGAGGCCAAGATGGCCGCCTTTGTTCCCCACGACAAGCTCAAAGAGGTGGCCGAAGAGGTCAAGACCTCGGGCAGTGCCCTGGACAACCTCCACGAGGTGCTCGCCGGTCTGGAAACCAAGATTGAAGATGCCGCCGCTAAGCTCAAGGAGGTCTCTTCGGAAAAACTCCTGGGCGACCTGCCCCATCGCCTGAGTCACATCGAGCAGAAGGACGTGGCCAGCAAGGAGGACATCAAGCCCCTGGTTGACCTGGTGGAGCGGCTGCAGCTCGAGGTGCAGGACTCCATTGCCGGGATTGCCCAGAGCCATCCGGAGGAAGAAGTAGGGGCTGCTGCAGCCGAGGAGGAGCACCGGCTGTTCAGCTACTTTGAGGATACGGCAGACCAGGAGCGAATCGCCGCCCTGGTTGAAGAGACCCTGCAAAAGGATATGACCTATGCCCAGGTGATGAATCATCTGGTCAAGGAGATGGGGGCGGAAAAGGGACAGATCATCTCTGACCACCCCTCTCTGGCCAAGGATTATATCCGCCAGTGCCGACGCGGCTGAGCCCTGCCTCACCCCCTCGGCCCGACAAACAAAAAAGGCTGCCTCTGGTAAAGAGGCAGCCTTTTTTTTTATCCATCCTGGGGCCCTGGGCGGATGCGGAGCTCCGCTCGTCCTTTGCCCTACCTGGGCAGCAGCTCCTTGAAGTATTCAATGGAGGGGAAACGGCAGGAATAGCGGGTCCGTTGACGGCTGCTCGGACGAGCCACAAAGAGCAGATGGCCCATGCCGTACTGCTCGGCAGAAAAGAGCACCTGCTCGGTGTCATCCACCAGCAGGGTTCGCTTCCGGTCGAAGTTGAGCATTTTCTCCAGGCCCTCCCAGAACAAGGGTTCCTCCTTGGCCAGACCCACCTCTGCCGCACAGACCACCCGATCGAACCAGGGGCCGATGGCCGTCCTCTCGAGCTTGATGGAGAGGGTACTGGCATGGGCATTGGTCACCAGATAGAGGTTTTTGCGCATCTGCAGGCAGAACTCCAGAAACTCGATCACATAGGGGTGCACCCCGATCAGATGGTTGATCCGCAGCTTGAGCTCAGGAATATCCAGCCCCAACTCCCTGGACCAGAAATCCGTGTCTGCCCAGGCCAGGGTGTTCTCTACCTGGCAGTAGCGGGAGAGCAGCTCTTTCTTGGCCGCCTCCACGGAGATCCCGTGGATCAGACTGTAGTGCTCGGGCAGGTACTGTTCCCAGAAATAGTCATCAAAATGTTTATCCAGGAGCGTACCGTCCATGTCCAGGAGGACCGTGTCGATATCATCCCATGAAAATTCGGCTGTTTTTTTATGACAGTGTTCGTGCATGCACATCATTCCTAAAGGCGATCCAAGAGAGCGGCGATCTGCTGGAACAGGTTTTGCTCAGAGTTCAGCGGTACAATGAGACGATTGTCCGGGGTCAGGCGTACGACGACTGCTGACCGGTTCTTCTTGGCAGCCTTGACGGATTGATTCACCAGCTCCAGGAGGCGTTGGGGCTCCACCGGGGTCTGCTCGACAAAGCTGAGGATAAAGGTGCCTGGCCCCTGCTCCAACTTGTTGATCCCCAGGGGACCGAGCCGTTGCTTGAGCTGGATGATCCGGAGCAGGTTGGAGGCCTCCACAGGCAGGGGACCGTAGCGATCCTCCAGCTCTTCGCTGAGCTCCTCCAAGGCCGCATCCGTGCCGCTGCCCAGGGCGGAGATCCGCCGATAGAGCTGGTAGCGCTGGGAGGTCTCCATCACATAGCGGTCCGGCAGGAAGGCTGCCAACTGCAGCTTCACCTCGGGATCCACCTCCATGGGCGGTTGTTCTCCCTCCGGGGTTGCGGCCTGCTTCTTTAAATCCGCCACCGTGGCCTGGAGCAGTTCCAGGTAGAGATCATAGCCCACCGCAGCGATGTGACCGGACTGGGAGACCCCCAGGAGGTTGCCCCCGCCCCTGATCTGGAGATCGTTCATGGCCAGCTTAAAGCCGCCGCCCAGCTCGGAATGATCCATCAGGGCCCGAAGACGCTTCTTGGCATCCTTGCTCAACTGCTCCAGGGAGGGGACAAAGAGGTAGGCAAAGGCCTGGCGTGAGGAGCGGCCCACCCGGCCCCGGAGCTGATAGATATCAGCCAGACCGAGATGATCGGCCCGGTTGATCAGGATGGTGTTGGCATTGGGGATATCCAGGCCCGACTCGATGATGGTGGTACAGACCAGGATATCCAGCTCATGGTTGATGAACTGGACCATGACCTCTTCCAGCTGGGGCCCGGTCATCTGGCCGTGGGCAATGCCGATCCGGGCATGGGGCACCAGGGAGGCGATGTTTTCCGCCACCCGGTAGATGGTCCTGACCCGGTTGTGGACAAAGAAGAGCTGGCCGCCGCGGAGCAGCTCCCGCTGGGCCGCCTCCCGGATCACCAGCTGATCATGCTTGGCCAGAAAGGTCTTCACCGAGCGCCGTTGCTGGGGCGGGGTGGAGATCACCGACAGGTCCCTTATGCCCAGAAGCGACATCTGCAGGGTCCGGGGGATGGGGGTGGCGGTCAGGGTGAGGACATCCACCGAGGCCTTGAACTTCTTGATCTTCTCCTTATGGCTGACCCCGAAGCGATGTTCCTCATCGATGATCAACAGTCCCAGCCGGCTGAAGTTGATATCCTTGGAGAGCAGCCGGTGGGTGCCCACCACCAGGTCGATGCTCCCCTCGGCCAGGCCGGCGCTGATCTCCTTCTGCTGCTTGCTGGTGCGAAAACGGTTCAGGCAGGCCACCTCCACCGGAAAGGAGGTGAAACGATCCCTGAAGGTGGCGGCATGCTGCTCGGCCAGGACCGTGGTCGGAACCAGCACCGCCACCTGGAAGCCATCCTCGATCACCTTGAAGGCGGCCCGGGCGGCCACCTCGGTCTTGCCGTACCCCACATCGCCGCAGACCAGCCGGTCCATGGGCTGACCACTGGTGAGATCGGCCAGGGTCTCATCGATGGCCTTGGCCTGACCCGGGGTCTCGTCAAAGGGAAAGGATTCCTCCAGCTCCCGATAGAGCTCTCCGGGAGGCGAAAACTGATGCCCCTTGCGCATGGCCCGCTGACCATAGATCTCCAGGAGTTCCTGGGCCACCTTCCAGACCGCATCGGTGACCTTCTTCTTGGTGGCCAGCCAGCGCTGTGAGCCCAGGCTGTCCAGCTTGGGTTGCTGGTCGGTCAGCCCCTGGTAGCGACTGACCCAGTGGAGTTTATCCACCGGCACGTAGAGTTTATCCTCATTGCGGTAGACCAGGAGCATGAAGTCGCCCCTGGTACCGGAGATCTCCATGTTGACCAGTTCCTGGAAGATGCCCACCCCATGTTCCCGATGGACCACCACATCGCCGCTGTTCAGCTGATCCAGGGGCAGTGGTTCGCCCTCGCTGAAACGTTGATCCCTGCGGCGCTTCTTCTGCAGGCGCTGATCACCGAAGAGCTCGGTGGCCGAGACCAGGTGAATCTTCTCCTCAACCAGATCAAAGCCCTGGCTTAGGGGCTGATCCAGGAGCAGGACCTCGTCTGCGTCCCTGGGTCCGCCGAGATCCAGGGGGGGGGCCACCAGCCGGGAGCGCAGCTGATAGTTGCCAAGCATCTCGCCCAGGTGTTTGGCCCGGCGGCTGGAGCTGCAGGCCAAGAGGGTGAGCTCTCCCTGCTGCTGCCAGGCGATGATCCGATCCGCCAGCGGGGCAAGCAGCCCCCGCTTCTTCCGCTGCAACTCGATCTCCTGGCGGAGCAGACTGTGGTCACCGGTACGGAGCTCGGTCGGCGGCTGGTCGCTCTCCGGGTCCGGCAAGTGGACGATATGGGCCAGGGTTCGCCCGGCGCAGGCCCCCATCACCTGCTCGGTGGAGACAAAGAGCTCTTCCGGGGGAAAGGCGACCACCTGGTTGGCCAGGGCCTCCTGATGGTTGGCGGCGATCCGCTCATGGACCAGATCCATCTGCCTGCGGATGGCCGGAGGATCATAGAGGATCACCCCAGCCCCCTCGGGCAGGTAATCGGTCAGGGTGGGCAGGGGCGCTGTCCCCCCGTAGAGCAGGGGCAGGAGAAACTCGATCCCGGGAAAGCGGTACTCCTGGGCCAGCCGCTCCCTGAGCAGACGGCACTCTTCCCGGGGCCAACGGTAGCGCTCCTCTGCCTCTGCCAGGGCCTGCTGCCAGACCGGCCTGCCTGCCGAGACCGGAAAGAGGACATCCGAGGCCGGCAGGAGAATGGCCTCCTCCAGCTCGCTCTCCGAGCGCTGGCTGAGGGGATTAAAGAGCCGGATGGACTCCAGGGTATCACCAAAAAAATCCAGACGCAGGGGGCCGCTCAGCTGGCGATCCGAGGCCGGGGGAAAGAGATCCACAATCCCGCCGCGGATGGCCATATCCCCCTGGCGACAGACCAGTTCACAGCTCTGGTAACCGCCGGCAGTCAGGTTCTGAATCAGTCCCTCCCGATCGATCTCCTCACCGGCCATGATCAGCTCACAGCGATCTGCGAACACCGACCGGGGCAGGATCCGGCGCAGAAGCGCCTCTGCCGAGGTGAGGACTATGAGCGGCTCTGTCTCCTCCTGGAGGCGGTAGAGGGTGGAGAGGCGGGTGCCCACGGTAACCGCATCAGGGGAGAGCGGGGTATAGGGAGGGATCTCGAAACTGGGATAGACCAGAACCGGCGCCGGGGAGAACAGGGCCAGATCCCGGGCAAAGCTCTCCAGCTGTTCTTCGGCGGGCAGGACGCAGCAGAGCGTCCGCCGGCGCTCTGCCAGCACCCTGCTGAGGAACAGGGCTGCAGAGGCGCCGTTCATCCCGCTGATCTCCAGGGGAACGGAACCATCCGCGCCCAGTCGTTGAATGGTCGACTGCATACTCGGCTTATCTCTGGGAATGGGAGGCGATCTCTAAACGGTCGAAAGGCCGCCTAGAAGGTACCGCCCATGCTGAAATCCCAGTTAGAGCTGTCTTCACCCTCCTGGCGATCCAGGTTGAAGCCCCAGGCCAGGCGAAGCGGCCCCAGGGGAGAGAGCCAGAGGATCCCCACACCGGCGGTCTTCTTGATCTCGCTGAAGTCCCAGTTGTCCTCCACCCCGTAGACATTACCGAAATCGGTGAAGACTTCCCCCTGCATGCCCATGTCCGTAAGCAGCGGAAAGATGACCGAGAGCGTACCGTACCACATCTTGTCGCCACCGATCTTTTCGCCGGTCACCGGGTCCACAGGACTGATGGAGAGGGACTCGAAGCCGCGGATGGAGTTCATTCCGCCCAGGTAGAAGTGTTCGTAGACCGGCAGCTTGTCCTCTTCATTGGCAAAGGCCTGACCAGCCGCAGCCTTGGCATGGAAGATGGTCTCCCAGACCATGGGGAACCACCAGGAGGAGGAGCCCTCCACCTTGGTGAACTGGGCATCACCGCCCAGGGGACCGCCGGCATACTTGACACTGACCGAATTCCTGGAGCCATTGCTGGGGGAGAAGCCCCGGTTACGGGTATCCCGGACCAGGGAGAAACGGACCGAGCTGGTCAGATTGATATCCTTGGACCGGATGATCACCTGGGAGGCACCGTCTTTGATATCGGTCAGATGGGTATCGGCGATGGTGTAGCCGTAGTAGCTGTACCAGCGCTCGAAGAAGGGATGGCCGAAACGTACCCCGGCACCGGTGGAGTCCTTGGTATAGTCGTCATACTTCTTTTCCCAGTTAAAGACGTCGAAACCGGCCGAGACCTTGGAGTCAAAGATCCTGGGGTTGGTGAAGTTGAGGTTATAACGCGCCGTCTTGCTGCTCAGGTTGGCGGTCAGGGCCAGCCGGTTACCGGTGCCCAGGAAGTTGTCTTCGGTGATCTCGCCCATCACCAGCACGTTTTCCGAGGAAGAGTAGCCGGCCCCGATACTGAACTGACCGGTGGACTTCTCCTTGATGTCCACCAGGACATCCATCTGATCTTCATTCAGGGTCGGCTTGGGGGTGACCGTGACCTCTTCAAAAAAGCCCAGCCGCTGGAGTTTCTGGGTCGAGGTGCGGATGGCCTTGGAATCAAAGACGCCCCCCTCCTTGACCTGCAGATCCCTGCGGATGACGTTGTCACGGGTGCGGGTGTTGCCCTGGATCTCCACCCGGTTGAAGTAGACCAGCGAGCCCTTGCTCACCTTGAAGAGGATATTCACCCGCTTGCCCTGATCGGTCTTGTCGATCTTGGGGAAGACCCGGGCAAAGGCATAGCCGTGTTCGGCGTAGAGATCGGTGAGCCGGGTGGTATCCTCCCGGAGGACCTGACGGTTGAGAAAGGGTTCCTGCCTGATCTGCAGCCTGGAGATCAGCTGCTCCTTGTCCTCAATCAGGTCACCCTCAACCTCGACCATGCCCACCCGGTAACGCGGTCCCTCTTCGATGGGAAAGGTGATGAAGAGGCTGTCCTCCTTCTGCTCCACCTGGGGGCTGCCCACCTTGGCCTCGATAAAGCCGTGGTTCTGGTAGTAGGCACCGATACGGGCGGCATCCTGGTTCAGGATATCCATCTTCAGGACCCCGGCCTCGGTCAGCCAGGAGAGCCACCAGCTGTAGGTGCCGGTCTGGATGATCTCGGCCAGCTCGTCATCCTCAAAGGCGGTGTTGCCCTGGAAGGTGATCTCTTCGATGGTGATCTTGTCCCCCTCCTCAATGACCAGACGCACCTCGGCGCTCTCAGGGTTGGGATAGTTGATGGTCGCCGCGACCTGGGTGTTGTAGTAGCCCTTGGACTTATAGAGTTCCCTGACCCTGGCCACGGCATCGTTGACCTTGGCGGGATTGAGGATGGTGTTCACCGGGATATTGGCGGCGTCGCGGACATCCTTTTCCTTGATGTGATCGGTGCCCGAGATCACCACCTGACCGATCAGGGGTTTTTCTTCGACCCTGAAGAGGATCTTCTTGCCGGTATCGCTGTCCGTGGCCTCGATTTCGACGTTATCGAAGTAGCCCATGCCAAAGACCGCCTTCAGGTCCCGGCGGAGTCCTGCCGGATCGTAGAGATCTCCGGGTTCGGTGCTGATCTTACGCAAGATCGCCCCGGCATCGATTCGCTCGTTACCGGCTGGGGCGATGGAGGCAACGGTGAAGCTCCGATTGGCGTAACTCATGGCCTCGCCCACGGCCTCGCTCAGCAGCCGCCTGAGATCTTCCAGGGAATCGCTCTCCCGGAAAGAGGTATAGGGCGCACCGGGCTGGAGCAGGTCGAACACGGCATAGTCGAGGCTATAGCTGGCTCCGAGCTGGGTGAGACTGCCCACGGCCACATAATCGGCATCCGTGGTCTTGGCAAGGCTACGGAGCACGGCCGCGCCCGGCGGCCAGCTCTTCCGGTAGTCGACAACTCGGGCTGCCTCGCTCCTGGAGATGGCCTGGTAGCCCTGTTCGGCAAGGGCCTCTTCCAGGGCCGTGTCGGCCGCTGCCGTCAACCTCTGGGGATCCGGCGAATTTATCTTCAGCGGCAGAAAGACCGTATTCTGTTCCATGGCCTGGACCGCTGCGCCGCAGCACAGCCCGGCCATGACCAGCAGGAGCACTAATCCTGATAAACGTGTATTCTGAAATCGTGTCAACAACTGCATGAAAGAGATTCCCGTGGAAATGAGTGTGTAGCCTGGAAGGCACCCTGTCCGGAGCCGGCCTGGAGTACCGCCAACGGGCGCCCCCAGGCACAGGGCCCGTGATGCCCGGCACATTGCCGGCTATTATTACATGTTCCTCTATTTTTGCAAAGAATTATAATGTGATCGCCTGGATATCGGCCGGGCTGCGGCCGCCGGGAGAGCGGCAGACCAGGCCCCGCTCAGAGCTGCTCCGCGGCTCCGGGAGCATCCTCTGCCGCCTGGCTGGTGCTGTCCAGGAGGGTGCCCACGGCCCGGTGCAGGGACTGGGCCAGGGCCTGCTTGTCCTTGGACTTGTAGTGATCCGTAGCCTGGGGCTCGCCGATGCGGATGACCACGGTACCGCTTTTTGCCAACCAGCGCCCCTTGGGCAGCACCTGGTAGGAACCGTTGATCCCCAGGGGGACCACCGGCACCCCGGCCTTGATGGCCAGGAGGATGGCCCCGCCCTTAAACTCCTGGAGCCGGCCGTCATCGCTGCGGGTCCCCTCGGGAAAGATCAGCACCGAAGAGCCGGCTGCGATCCGTTTGGCAGCATCATCCAGGCTGCGCACTGCCTGGCGCCCCCGGGAGCGGTCAATGGGGATAAAGCCGACCTTGGTCATGGTCTGGCCAAAGATGGGAATCCGGAACAGCTCCTTTTTGGCAATCCATTTGAAGCTGTGGGGGAAGTAGCCCTGAAAGCAGAAGATATCAAACTGACTGCTATGGTTGGCGGCAAAGATATAGGTCTGCTCGGGCTCAATATGTTCCAAGCCCTCCACCTCCACCCGGACACCGGCCAGCCAACAGATGGCTCGTCCCCAGAAGAGGGGGAAGATCGCGGCCTTTTCCATGGATCGTCTGAAAAAGGTCATATCCAGCCAGGCCAGGAGGGAGACGCCAAAGGTCATGGGCACGGCCACAACCAGGGTAACGATGCCGCGAAGGTACTGAACAAACGATATCATAGTGTTCATCCGACTCAGGGGATAAGGGTGATAAGGGGAGAGTTTGCTCCTCCTCTCTCTACGCTTGACGAATTCCTGCTTGCAAAGGCGGGCCGCCATGCACAATAGATATATACAAGGACCGATAAATTCTGCAACGTTATCCAGTAAGGCCAAAGGCAATGCTGCTCCAACTCACCTGCCGACCGGGACAAGGCTGCAGTGGTCGTTGACGGATAACAGCTTATCGAATATATTCCTAAGCTTTTGTGCTTTTCAAGCACTGTCTTTACTCTAATAAACTGTTGTAATTGGATGGTTATCTAAACGAGGAGGCTGTTTTGGCTGGAGATATTATCACAATAAACACTGACGGTTCGCTCAATGTCACCGATACCCCCACGATCCCCTATATAGAAGGTGACGGCATCGGACCGGATATCTGGGCCGCTGCCCGGAATGTTGTCGATGCAGCTATAAAAAAGACCTATACAGGCCAAAAGAAGATCAACTGGCTGGAAATATTTGCCGGTGAAAAGGCGCTGGACACCACCGGTGAGTGGCTGCCCCAGGAGACCCTTGACGCCCTGAAAAAATATGTGGTCGGTATTAAGGGCCCCCTGACCACCCCGGTTGGCGAGGGCATGCGCAGCCTCAACGTGACCCTGCGCCAGGTGCTCGACCTCTATGCCTGCGTCCGCCCGGTTCGCTACTATCAGGGGGTGGTCTCGCCGGTCAAGGAGCCGGGAGATGTGGACATGGTCATCTTTCGGGAAAACACCGAAGATGTCTATGCCGGGATCGAGTGGCAGGCCGGCACCGACCAGGCCAACAAGGTGATCGAGTTCCTCAGAAACGAAATGGGCGCCGATATTCGCGACAACTCCGGGATCGGGATCAAACCGATCTCCGAATTCGGGACCAAACGTTTGGTCCGCAAGGCCATCCAGTATGCCATCGATCACCAGCGCGACTCGGTCACCCTGGTCCACAAGGGCAACATCATGAAGTTCACCGAAGGGGCCTTCCGCAACTGGGGCTATGAACTGGCTGCCGAAGAGTTCGCGGATATCACCATCTCCGAAGACGATCTCTGGAAACACCATAACGGAGAGCTGCCCCCGGGCAAGATCCTGATCAAGGATCGGATCGCCGATGCCATGTTCCAGCAGATCCTGCTCCGACCCAGGGAGTACTCGGTCCTGGCCATGCCCAACCTGAACGGTGACTATATGTCCGATGCCCTGGCTGCCCAGGTCGGCGGCCTGGGGATTGCGCCCGGCGCCAACATCGGCGACGGGGTCGCCCTGTTTGAGGCCACCCACGGCACGGCGCCCAAGTATGCCGGTCTGGACAAGGTCAACCCCGGCTCGGTGCTGCTCTCTGCGGTGATGATGCTGGAGTACCTGGGCTGGCAGGAGGCGGCAGATGCCATCAAGACCGCCCTGGAGACCACCATCGGCGACAAGACCGTTACCTATGACCTGGCCCGGCTGATGGACGGTGCCACCGAGCTCTCCTGCTCTGCCTTTGGGGAGGCCATCATCGCCAACCTCTAAGGGCACTCCGGATGGTCCGGCCATGGCTTGAGGAAATCCTGAACAGAGAGCTTGTTCAGGATCACAGCCTGCGAGAAAAATTACCACAGGTATCCAAATGATATTCCGAGGATAATTTTTTGAGCATCACGCAGAAACTGGGCAGGATACCCCTTATCCAGGGGACCCTTGAGGCACTGCAGGACCTGCTCTTTCCACCCTACTGTCTCGGCTGTCAGCGGCGGCTGGATCACTCCCGGCCGCCGCTGCTCTGCGCAGACTGTTGCCAGGCGCTCAGCTTTATCACCCCACCCTACTGTCTCGGCTGCGGCCTGCCCTTTGCCGGCGGCAGCAGCCACCTCTGCGGCCTCTGCCTCCAACACCATTACGCCTTTGATCGGGCCTGCTCCGCCCTGGCCTACACACCGCCGGTCAGCAGCCTGCTCCTGGCCCTGAAATTTTCCGGCCAGACCACCGTGGTGGCCACCCTGGCCGCCCTGGTCCGGGAGTCGGGTGCGTGCACCCTGCTGCACCCCCCGGACCTGATCCTGCCGGTCCCCCTCCACCGGCTGCGCCTGCGTGAACGAGGCTTTAACCAGGCCATGCTCCTGAGCAGACACTGCTTTCCCCAGTGGCGGAACCGAATCGCACCGGAACTGCTCCAGCGCGTCCGTGCGACCAGGCCCCAATCCCAACTCAGCGGCCGCCAGCGGAGGAGCAACCTTAAGGGCTCGTTCCAGCTCAAGTCCAGCTCAGCCCTCAGGGGCAAGCATCTCCTCCTGGTGGACGATGTCTTCACCTCGGGCAGCACGGTCAACGAGTGCGCCAAAACCCTGCGCCGGGCAAAGCCCGCAGCCATCGAAGTCTTCACCCTGAGCCGAAGCCTGGACAAGGGACAGTCCTAAGCCCCTTGCTCCTGCTCGACCGCGCCTCCTGCACCAGCCCCATCAACAGCACGATGTTTCAACGAAACCTCAGCAGCTTACAAGACCGACACTTCCTGCTAAGCACCGGATTCGCCACCAGATCCAGCCGCCGGGCTGAAGATTTCCATCCACTGAAAAAAACAAAATCGAGCAAGAAAAAAAGACATTTTTTTTCCCCCCCTGCCGGAACGGAAAACCCGCAGCAGAGGGCAATTAAAACAATGCCTCGGCCCATAAGCCATATTTAGAGCATTAAAGAGTTTTATGGAGGAAAATGCAGCTGTACGGAGTTAAGGCTCTGTTAACAAATTGTTAATAACTTGTTCAAGTTCAACTCATCTCCATGTATTTCCGACTCTTTACGAAAATGCTCAGAAAACAGACGATCCAACAGGGAGATGTAGCCCAAGCCCCCTGTATACCCTGAATCTACCATTATCCTCAAATTTGTGGATTTAAGATTGATTTACCCCTCCAAATCAGGCCATATGAATTTTGACCGCAAATCGGATTTTCAGTACATCAGGGCCAAGACAAACGCCGCTGTTCAGGCTGTCATTCTCAGCCGATTTTTCAACCGACTACCATAGACTTTTTTTACCCCAAGGAACTCACCCCCATGGTCTGGAATGCGATCAAATCTTCTCTGTTGTCCTCTCTGCCTGAAAGCGAATTCAATCTCTGGATTAATCCGCTTGAGTGCAGACAGCAGGACGATGAGAGTATAGAGCTCATCGGACCTGACCGCTTCTTCTGTGCCTGGGTGCAGGATCACTATCTGAACCGGATAAACGCTGCAGCCCAGAAGATCGGGATGACGCCCAAGATCAAGCTGGGAGTGGCGGGAAAGGCGGCTGCACCTGTGGTCAAGAGCACCACCAGAGAACAGCTCAGCCTCCCCGGGATGAGCGTGGACCAGACCCGCTTCCGCAGCCTCCACCCGGCCTATACCTTTGACCAGTTCATGGTGGGCGAATCCAACGTCCTGGCCCAGTCGGCCTGCACGGCCCTGGCTACGGGAGATCGTTCCTATGGCAACTGTCTGTTCATGAACAGCTCCACCGGACTGGGCAAGAGTCACCTGACCCAGGCCGTGGTCCACCAGGTCTTCAATGCCGCTCCAGGGACCCGGCTCCAGTACCTCACTGCCCAGCAGTTTACTGCGGATATGGTCCAGAGCCTGCGGACCAACTCCATGGAGCAGTTTTCCAGAAAGTATGTCAACAGCTGTGATATGCTCCTGCTCGAGGATGTCCACACCCTCACCGGCAAGACCAAGACCCAGGAGGAGCTCAACACCATCCTGGATTACCTGATCAAGTCAGGCCGACGGGTCATTCTCACCTCGGCCGTGTCTCCCAACAAGCTCAAGGGACTGGACGAGGATTTCCGCAGCCGGATGACCTCCGGACTGGTCACCGGCATAGAGGCCCCTGATTACGAGACCAAGGTACGGATCATCGACCACAAGCTCAGGGGCCACAGTCTGAATCTGGAGGATGAGCTGGTCGACTACATGGCGCGCAAGCTCAACGGCGATATTCGCAGGATGGAGAGTACCATCATCGGGCTCAAGGCCAAGTCACGGCTGCGCAAGCAGCCGCCGGATATGGCACTGATCCGGGAGTTACTCTCCGGGATGGTCTCTGCCGGGACCGCCGATTTGACCACCGAGGGCATCCGCAGCTTTGTCAGCGAGCAGTTCAAGGTCAGCACCGATGACCTGCGCTCCCGCTCCCGCAAGCGTTCCATCACCTTCCCCCGACAGGTGGGGATGTACCTGACCCGGAAGTATACCAAGAAGTCCCTGGCCGAAATCGGGGGCGCCTACAACCGTGACCACTCCACCGTGCTCCACTCGGTCAAGGTGATCACCAAGAACATGACCCGCCAGGCCGGCACCAAGGAACAGATCGAGATGCTCTGTACCAAGCTCAAGGCAGACTAAGGGGTAGCTTGGAAAATTAGATTTTTCGATCAAGGTCAAGGCAGGCGATAAACTTTACCGCAGGCATACACCTGATATTCCGAGGATAAAACCTTGAGCGCAACGCCGAGGCTGGAAGAAAAAGCCATTTTTCAAGGTGGCCTAAGGGGTATCAAGATATCTTAGAGGGTGAATCCGGGCGAGAGATCTATCCTCACCCGCACTCTCTCCGTCACACCCGGGCATTCCGTCATGTCATGCCCCTGCTTTCACCTTCATGCCCGCGCCGTTAGCATCACTCCCGCGTCTTTGCCGTCATGCCTGCGTTTTTACCGCCTTGTCCGCGAAGACGTCCATATATGCTTGCTCAGAAACCCCTCTCTACCTCGACGTCATGCCCGCGAAGGCGAGTATCCAGGCCGCTACACGCTCTACACAGAGGGTCCGGAGAAGATCCCTTGGGGGGGACATGTCCCCCTGCGTCCATTCCATCCCATTCCCTTAGGAAAAGACGACAAGAGGACAAGAAGACCGGATGGAGACCCGGGGAGGATGCACGCTTCATCCAGCTTCAGCAAAGACTGGATTCCCGCCTGCGCGGGCGTGACGGGCTTCAGGATAGCGGCAGGCCTGGTCTGGAAGACCGCCTGCTGGGGATAACTGCCAAGAAGAGACGACATCTATCCTGACACAGGGGGGGGGAGTGACCGAGGGGGAGAGCCCCAGCTGCTCACCGGGAGGCAGGTACGGATTGAACCAGAGGGCTTCATATTCAGGCATGCACTCGTTCTCTCCGTCATGCCCGCGTTTTTTTCCCTCTTGTCCGCAAAGACGTCCATCCATGCTGGCTCAGAAACCCCGCTCTCCCTCGACGTCATACCCGCGAAGGCGGGTATCCAGGTTGGTACACGCTCTACACCGAGGGTCCGGAGAAATCCAGATCCGTTGGGGCGGGGGCTTGTCCCCCTGCGTCCAT
>NZ_AUCW01000039.1 GCF_000429965.1 Desulfogranum mediterraneum DSM 13871 | reverse complement strand
TCGTCATTCCCGCGCAGGCGGGAATCCAGGTTGCGAGCCGGGTGCCCGGATTTTTAGTGGCCGTTATTTCGTGTTTCTGTGACCCGGCCCTTTAAGCAGGCGGGCAGTCGTAAAGGGGGAAGTCCGTTTTTCCCGGATGCCCGCGAAGGCTGGTATGAGGGGAGGGGCGCGGGCATGACGGTAAGGTCCGAGCATGATTTCTCTTCCCTGGAGTTTTGTGGCAGGGAACTTTTCCGCCAAAGATATGAATAGAGCAGTTCCTTCCGGCACGAACGTAAACTTGATAACTTGTCGCCCGGATGAGAGGGGCCCCTGTTTTGGCATTGCCGGCAGCTTGGACGAGTTGTTCTCATCGAATCAGTTGATTTTTTTGTGTAGAGTTGTGATGAAGTCACTCCTTATTGAAAGTCTCCGTTCCTCGGTGGCCAGCGGCTGGTTAATCCTCAAGCTGGTGATCCCCCTCTATATTATCGCGGATGTGCTGCTCTATTTTGATCTGCTCCGCCATATCAGTTTTCTCTTCACCCCGATCACCGGGCTGCTCCATCTGCCGCCCGAGGCCGCCATCGCCCTGGCCGGCGGGGTGCTTTTGAACATCTATGCCGCCATCGCCTTTGCCGCCCCGCTTGGGCTCACCGCCTTGCAGTGGACCATCCTCGGAGTCTTTCTCGGGATCTGTCACGCCCTGGTGGTGGAGAGCGCCATCATGGCAAAGTTGGGCGTTTCCTATGGCTACTCGGTCATCCTCCGCCTGCTGGCAGGCTTTGTCGCGATCCTGCCCCTGCTGTTCCTCCCGGACAGCCTCTTCCCCGAGGTGGTTGCCCGGACCGAGGTCGCTGCCCAGCTTGCCGAAGCCTTCTGGCCGATGCTCTGGGGCTCCACCCTCAATGCCCTGGTGCTCTCGGTCAAGATCATCGGCCTGATCAGCGCCATCATTGTGGCCATGGACCTGCTCAAGGCCTCGCCGCTGATCAAGGAGCATCTGGAGAAGGTCAATACCTCCTTTTCCATCATCGTGGGTCAGCTTCTGGGGATCACCTACGGGGCAACCATCCTGATTCGGGAGGCCCGACAGGGCAGCCTCTCCCAGCGGGATATCTTCTATATCAGTACCTTCCTGATGATCTGCCACTCGATTATTGAAGATGTGTTGCTGTTTGTAATCTTTGGCGCCAACCTCTGGCTGATCGTGGGGATTCGGGTGGTGACCGCCGTGCTCCTGAGTCAGTTGCTCCTGCTGGTGCTGCCCAGGGTGATTTCCCTGGACCGGATCGTTCGCCCCGCCTCCCAGGGGATCCCGCTGCATCCTGCCCCGGATTAAGGCCCTTGCTGCTGCTTTGCTGCTCTCCTGCTGCAGGGGAGCCGATCGGCTCCGGTCTGCACCGGCGGGTCGATGATGGCCGGTTCCTGGCGGCAGGTTGTAATATACCCGGCCAGGTGCGGCCCGGTTGAGGAAAGCCCCGGACCACGGGGCGAGTGATGGCGTCAAGATATAGGGGGGCAGCCGCTCAGGGGAGCGAGGGCTTCCCGGGTGGAGGTAACCAGTGTTTGCTGCAATTCGGTCCCAGAGTCCGTTGATGAAGATCTATTTCTGTACGGTGATCACCTTCTGTTCGCTCTACGCGGCCCAGCCCATCCAGCCTGTTTTCCAGCAGGAGTTTGCGCTCTCCTCGCTCCAGGCCATCCTCTTTACCACCCTGATGATGCTGCCCCTGGGCATTGCCCCCCTGTTCTACGGGGTGCTGCTGGAGTCCTTTTCGGCCAGGCTGCTGCTCCGTTCCGCCATCCTGATCCTCGGCCTGCTGGAGCTGGTCTTCTGTATGGCCGACAGTTACCTGCTGCTCCTCACCATCCGCGGGCTGCAGGGGCTGGTGATCCCGGCCATCATCACCTCGCTGATGAGTTATATCTCCTTTACCTCACCGCCTGAGCAGGTCCAGTCCACCATTGCCCGCTACATCGCGGTGACCATCATCGGCGGTTTTCTCGGCCGTTTTCTCTCCGGGGTCTTCACCGACCTCTTTGGCTGGCGCTTCTTCTTCTTTGTCCTCGGCGTCCTGCTCCTGCTGGGCTTCTACCTGCTGCGTACCCTGGAGCGGGACGCCAACCTCCAGTACTCCAAGCCCAAGTTCAGCGAGGTCCTCAGGTTGGTCAAACAGCCGCGTTACCTCTGGCTCTACTGCACCATCTTTGGGGTCTTCTTCGTCTTTGCCGGTACCCTCAACTTCCTGCCCTTTGCCCTGAAGGCCATTAACCCGGCATTCCGGGAGAGCGGTATCGGGGTGATGTATACCGGTTATGTCATGGGGGTGGTGGTCTCGGTGAATGTCCGGGCGATCATCACCTTCTTCCGCAGCGAGACCAGGGCGGTGACCGCAGGGCTGCTGCTCTATGCACTGGGCACCCTCGGCTTCATGGTGAGCAGCTATCAGGCCATGTTCATCGCCATGTTCGTCTTCTGCACCGGCATGTTCACCGCCCACTCCATCCTCTCCGGCTATGTCAACACCCTCTCCCACGGCAAGAAGGGGATCGCCAACGGCCTCTACATCGCCTTCTACTACATGGGCGGCACCATCGGTTCCTTTGCCCCGGGGGTGATCTACGCCCACTTTGGCTGGGAGATGTTTCTGGGGAGCATGCTGGTGATCCTGGTCTGCTGCCTCTACTGCGTCTCCAGGCTCCGTCACAGCGTCAGCGTTCATCCGGGCAGGGAGGTGCCCCTGGTGGGCTGAAACCCGGGCACTATCGCCTTGGTCCTGGTCGGGTTGGGGCGCGGAGTTCCAGCTGTGTGCAGGGAGCAGCGAGGGGCCAGCGTCACTGCCGAGCGGGCCTAGCCGGCCAGGCCGCCGTTGACAAAGATATTCTGGCCGGTGATCCAGCCGGCCTCCTCGCAGGTCAGCAGGGCCACCACCCCGGCGATGTCGCTGGGGGTGCCGATCCGGTTGAAGGCCGACATGGCCGCCATCCGGGCGATCTGTTCCGAACTCTTGCCCTCCCGGAAGAGCTCGGTGTCCGTGGGGCCCGGGGAGATCGCGTTGACCGTGATGTTCTTGGCGCCCAGTTCCCGGGAGAGCACCCGGGTGATCTGATCCACCGCCCCCTTGCTGGCCGCATAGAGGCCGTAGCCCGGCAGCATCACCCGGGTGACGGTGGTGGAGATGTTGATCAGCCGTCCGCCCGGGGCCAGATGCTGGGCAGCCAGCTTGCAGGCAAAGAAGACGCTCTTGACGTTTAAGGCAAAGAGGGCGTCATACTCCTCTTCGGTCACCTCTTCGATCTCTTTGCTGATCAGCATACCGGCATTGTTGACCAGGATATCCAGCTGGCCGAACTCGGCCAGAGTCAGGCTGAAGAGCTGCTCCAGTTCCGCCACCTGGGTGATATCGGCCTGGATGGCCATGGCCTGTCCCCCGCTCGCCTCGATCCCCTGACAGACCTCCTCGGCCTGGGCCCTGCTGCGGAGGTAGTTGACCACCACCGTGGCCCCCAGTTGGCCGAGCTTGGAGGCGATCTCCCTGCCAATACCCCGTGAGGCCCCGGTGACCAGGGCGACCTTGCCGCTGAGATGTGTCTCCATCTGTTTCCTCCATCTTGTCCGGATGTTCCTGCCTTGGTCCCTCAGGGGGCAAGCCGTTCAATGGTCCAGCTCTCCTCTTTCCTGGTGTAGAGAAAGCGGTCGTGGAGCCGGCTGGACCGCCCCTGCCAGAACTCCATGGTCTCGGGGATCACCCGGTAGCCTCCCCAGAAGTCGGGCAGGGGGATCTTGCCGTCCAGAAACTTGCTCTTGACCTTTTCCAGTTCCACCATCAGGAGGTTGCGGGAGGAGAGCAGCGAGCTCTGGTTGGAGATCCAGGCGCCCAGCTGGCTCTCCCGGGGGCGACTGGCAAAGTACTTGGCCGACTCCATGGTGGAGATCTTGGCCGCAGTGCCGGTGATCGAGACCTGGCGTTCCATCTCGATCCAGGGGAAGAGCAGCGAGACCTGGGGGTTGGCCTGGATCTGGCGGGCCTTGGCGCTGGCGTAGTTGGTGAAGAAGACAAAACCTTCGCCGTCAAAGATCTTCAACAGCACCGTCCGTTGACTGGGCTGTCCGTCCGGGGTGGCCGTTGCCAGGCTCATGGCATTGGGCTCGGTGATCTTGCGCTCACAGGCCTCCTTGAACCAGACGGCAAACTGCTTGAAGGGGTCATGGTCCAGCATATCTTTGTAGATGACCGGACTCTGGTAATCTTTACGCAATCCTTTGATATCCATGGAGATCCTGCTCTGTGTTCGACCGGACCAAAAGGCTCGCCTGAAAAATGGCCTTCTCTCCCGGTCTCTGCTTTATAGTGAAAAAATTATCCTCAGAGTATCCCGTACCTGCCTGTGGTAAAAATTATACCATGCCTCGGAGTCTGCGCTTACCTGATTGTGAACGAAAAATCTGATCTTTCAAAATACCCTGAAGATCGTCTGGATGAATGAAGACATTTCTTTCACTGATAGGGAGTTTTCTTAAAAAGGTCAACTGCTTCCTGATGGGAAAATCCGGCAAGACCCTGGGGTTGCAGTAAAGTTGACCGCGGTCGACTTTTTTGGTTGCGCTTTATGGAGACTATGCTAATACAGCGGTGAATAAGCGCTAAAATCAGGGTGTAGATCGCCTCGGCTCCAGCCTGGGTGTCCCTAAATCGTTTCCCGGTTACCCGCACTGCGCAGCCACCATCGATCTGAGTGGGAATCGGGATGACTTTGTTCCACTTTTTAATATCCTGGAGACAGGTATGTTTCCAAAGAGAGCCATGGGGAAAATCTGTCCTCCAAAGGCGGAATATCATGGCTAATGACTAATGACCGATCAGGTCAATTCTTACCAGTAAAAGATGGCAGGTATTCGCGAAGAGAAGAAACAGCAGACCCGGAGGGCCATCATGGATGCCAGTGTTCGCCTGTTTGCTGAAAACGGCTATGAAAAGACCAGCATCAACCAGCTGGCACGGGCGGCAGGCATCGGCAAGGGTACGGTCTACACCTACTTCAAGACCAAGCGTGAGATCCTGCTCGCCTTTTGCGAGGAAGAGCTGGATTTCATCAACGCCGAGGTGGCCAGACACAGCAGTGAGGAGGCCGACTTTCTGGAGCGCATCCTCACCGTCTTTGTCGGTACCTTTCGCTTTTCCCGTCAGCACCGGGATTTTGGCCGGATCATGCTCAGGGAGTCCTTCTTCCCTTCCGATCTCCGGTTGGACCAGTCCCGCCGGATGGAAGAACGCTACTTCAGGATGCTCACCCCCATCCTTCAGCAGGGCCAGCAGCGGGGCGAGCTGCGGCCGGACCTGGAGTTTACCCTGGTGATCGGCCACTTTTACGGCCTCTTTCTGGTGGTGATGTCTGCCTGGTACACCGATCGGCTTCGCAGCGAAGACGATGTCGTCCAAGGATTACGCAGCCTGTTTGAGCAGGCCTTAACGGGGCTGGGACCCCGCTGATGAATGGAGAACGAGCCATGACAACCGACAACCGCCCCAGCGGCCAGACCGCATCGCCCCCCAGCTCAAAGCTGCTCTACTTCCTGTGGAAGAATATGCCCAGGCTGGCCCTGATTCTCTTTGTGGTCGTGATCTACCTCCTCTTTGGAGCCATCGGCTCAAAGAAGGCCCAGCTCGAGGCGGCCAAGAAAGAGGCCCATCTGGAGCAGAAGAAGCTGGTCAATGCGGTGGTGCTGAAGGTCGAGCCCCAGGCCATCGAGGATGCCATCAACCTGCCCGGCAGCATCGAGGCCTGGACCAAGCTCGATCTCCTGGCCAAGGTCAGCGGCAGTATCACCGAGGTCCTGGTGGAGGAGGGGCAGGCCGTGGCAGAGGGGGAGGTGCTGGCCCGGATCGAGATGGCCGACTACCGTATCGCCCTGGATGCCGCCCGGGCCAGCTATACCCTGGCCAAGTCTGAGTTTGAACGCAACCAGGCCATGCTGAAGAAGAAGGTCATTCCCTCGGCCAACCTGGAAACCAGCGAGATGAAGTACCTCAAGGCCAAGACCGAGCTGGAGCGCGCCAGGCTCCAGCTCTCCCGTTGTACCATCACCGCACCCATGGCCAGTGTGGTCCGCCGGATCGATGCCAAGGTCGGGGCCTACCTCAGCGTGGGTGATCCCCTGGCCCAGCTCCTCCAGATCGACCGGGTCAAGGCTGTGGTCGGTATCCCGGAGTCGGATGTGGCGGCAGTGAGTCGGGTCAGGGAGGTCGGGCTGACGATCCAGGCCCTGGAGGATCGGGAGCTGGTGGGGCAGGCCTACTTTCTCTCGCCCTCACCCGAGACCACCGCCTACCTCTACCGTTTTGAGCTTGCCCTGGATAATAGGGACCACCAGATCCTGCCCGGGATGTTTCTCCGGGCCCGTATCGTCAAGCGCGAGATCCCCGATGCCCTGATGGTGCCGCTCTACTCCATCATCAGCCACGGTGATCAGCAGTTTGTCTATCTGGTCGAGGGCGATCAGGTCCGGAGACAGCCGGTGGTCCTGGGAATCATCAGCGGCTGGCAGATCCAGGTCAGGGAGGGACTCAAGGCCGGTGACCGGCTGGTGATCGAGGGACATCGCGAGGTGGAAGAGGGGCAGCAGGTTAAGATCGTCAAGGTGGTCACCGACGTTAAGGAACAACTGTTATGATTGTCTCTGATACGGCAGTAAAAAAGAGCATCACCGTGGTGGTGCTGGCAATCCTGGTCCTGGTCTTCGGCAGCTACTGCTACAAGGTGCTGCCCCGGGAGAGTGATCCCGATATCACCATCCCCAATGTCTTTGTCTCCACCAGCTATCGGGGGGTCTCCTCCACAGACATCGAGACCGCGGTCACCATCGAGATCGAGAAGAAGCTCAAGGGGCTGGACGGGCTGAAGAAGCTCCAGTCGGTCAGTGCCGAGGGCTCCTCCAACATCAATGTGGAGTTCATCACCGGCACCGACATCGATAAGGCCCTCCAGGATGTCAAGGACAAGGTGGATGAGGCCCTGGGCGATCTGCCCACCGATCTGGAGGATGATCCCTCGGTCTTTGAGGTCAACTTCTCGGAGATGCCCATCGTGGTCTTCTCCCTCTCCGGTACCTGCGGGCTCCCCTGTCTGAAGAAGATCGCCGATGATCTGGAAGACGACATCGAGGCGGTCTCCGGGGTGCTGGAGGTGGATGTCACCGGCGGCCTGGAGCGGGAGATCCGGGTGGAGGTCTTTCCGGAAAAACTCGGCTACTACGGCCTCACCTTCGGGGCGCTCCAGGCCGTGGTCCAGGGAGAGAACAAGAACACCTCGGGCGGCGCCATCCGCCTGGGCGCCGGTCGCTTCCTCCTCCGGGTCCCGGGAGAGTTTGCCAGCCCGGAGGAGATCTACTGGCTGGTGGTGGGGATGCACGACGGCGAGCCGGTCTACCTCAAGGATGTGGCCAGGGTGGTGGACAGCTTCAAGGAGGAGACCAGCAGGGCTCGCCTGGACGGGGTCAGTGCGGTCAATATCGCGGTCAAGAAGCGTTCGGGTGAGAATATCATCGATATCAGCCGGGATGTGGACGAGCTGATCAGGCAGCGCAGCCAGAGCTGGCCCCTGGGGACCCAGATCACCAAGGTCATGGACAAGGCCAAGGATATCGAGGCCATGGTGGCCGATCTGGAGAACAACATCCTCTCCGGCCTGGTGCTGGTGGTGGTGGTGATCTTCTTTGCCATGGGCATCCGCAACGCCATCCTGGTCAGCCTGGCCATTCCATTTTCCATGCTGCTCACCTTCATGGTCCTCTATATCATGGGGATCACCCTGAACATGGTGGTCCTCTTCAGCCTGACCCTGGCCCTGGGGATGCTGGTGGATAATGCCATCGTCATTGTCGAGAATATCTATCGTTTCATGGAGCAGGGCGCCGGCCGGGTGGAGGCCGCCATGAAGGCGACCAGCGAGGTGGCCTATCCGGTGATCGGCTCCACCCTGACCACCATTGCCGCCTTCTCGCCCATGCTCTGGTGGCCCGGGGTGATGGGCGAGTTCATGAGCTATCTTCCCCTGACCCTGATCGTTACCCTGAGCTCCAGCCTCTTTGTGGCCCTGGTGATCAATCCGGCCCTGGCCTCGCTCTTTATCAAGCTCAAGGGGGGGCCTGTACCGGTGCAGACCGGCGGTGAGGCGCCCCTGGAGCAGCCCGTGGCCCTGGACACCCGCACCCTGCGGACCTATGCCCGGCTACTGCGCTTTGCCCTCCGGCGGCCCCTGGTGATCATCGGCTTCTCCCTCTGCCTGCTGGTGCTGATGGTCCAGGGCTGGCTGCTGGTGATCGGTATCGAGAAACCGGTGGAGTTTTTTCCGGAGATTGAGCCCAAGGGGATCTACGTCAACGTGGATGTGCCCGAAGGGGCTGATCTGGAGTATATCGACCGGGTGATGAAGCGGGCCGAGATGGCCGTTGCCGGCGCCGACGAAGAGTTGATCCAGGCCGATGGGTTCAGCCACGACGACTATCTCCGGGTCATGGAGCCCAAAGCCTATACCAATGCCAGCGGGGCGGCCTACACCGCTCCCAGCGACCTGGCCAATATCAAGAATATCTATATGAAGGGGGTGGTCACCGCAGCGCCTGGTTCCTCCTTTTCTGCCAATGCACCCAACCATATCGGGGTTCGCTTCATCGACCTGGCCGATCGCCACCGCTCCACCCATGAGACGGTGGCCGATATCCGCAGTCGCCTGGAACACATTGCCGGCGGCAAGATCACCGTGGCCATGGAGGAGGAGGGGCCGCCCACCGGCTCGCCCATCAACATCGAGATCGCCGGTGATAATTTCCAGGTCCTGGGAGCCATTGCCAGGAAGATCCGGGCAGTGCTGGCAGAACTGCCCAATGTCAAGGATATCCGCGACGATTACTCCGAAGGCACCCCATCGGTCAAGGTCCTGGTGGATCGCCAGAAGGCGGCGCTGTTCGGCCTGTCCACCGATTCCATTGGTTTTGCCCTCAAAACCGCCTATAATGGTCTGGATGTCTCCTCGTACAGGGAGGGCAGCGACGACTATGATATCACGGTCCAGCTGGCCGAGGGGGACCGCAAGGTGGTCAATGTGCTCAACGAGCTGATCATCCCTGCCCCCAACGGCACCCTGGTGCCGCTCTCCACCCTGGCGAGCTTCAAGTTTGCCGGCTCCATGGGCGACATCACCCGGATCAACAACGAGCGGGTGGTGACGGTCAAGGCCAACGTGGACGAGACCAAGACCACCGGCCCGGTTGCCCGGGAGGAGGCAGAGCAGCTGCTGGACTCGTTGAACCTGCCTTCGGGCTATTCGGTGAAGTTTACCGGTGAGTTCGAGTTCCAGCAGGAGTCAGAGGCCTTTCTCTCCAAGGCCTTTGCCATTGCCCTGCTGATGATCTTTCTGATCCTGGTGGCCATGTTCAACTCCGTGGGCCAGCCCTTTCTGATCATGAGTTCGGTGATCCTCTCGCTGGGCGGGGCCTTTCTTGGCTTGATGCTCTTTAAGCAGCCCTTTGGGATCATCATGACCGGGGTAGGGGTGATCTCCCTGGCCGGGGTGGTGGTGAACAATGCCATTGTCCTCATCGATTACACCAACAAGCTGCTGGAACGCGGCTTTGAGTTGAAAGAGGCGGTGATTGCAGCCGGCGCCACCAGGCTCAGACCGGTGCTGCTCACCGCCGTAACCACCATCCTGGGGCTGATCCCCATGGTGACCGGGGTCTCCTTTGATTTCCATCTGCTGGCGATCTCCTGGGCCAGTGAGTCCAGCCAGTGGTGGCGCTCCATGGCCGTGGTGGTGATCTTCGGCCTGGTGGTGGCCACCTTCCTGACCCTGGTGGTGGTGCCCACCCTCTATTACCTCCAGCAGCGCCTGATCGGCCTCTGGGGCCAGTACTGGCAGCTGCTTCACCGCTGGTACTGGGGACTCTATACCAGGCTGACCGGTGAGCGCCTCTGAGCAGCAGACCGGCTGCCATTGAAGCGGACCCGGGGAGGGGAATGCGTAAGCAGATATTTATAACCGTTTTTTTTGCAGTGTTCATCGCCCTGCTCGGGGTGGGGATCATGATCCCGGTGATGCCGATCTTTGCCACCGAACTCGGCGCCACCGGCTTTGCCCTGGGCCTGATCGTGGCGGTCTTCTCGGTGAGCAGGGGCCTGCTCCAGCCCCTGGTCGGCAACTGGTCTGACCGTTGGGGCCGCAAGGGGTTTTTAATGAGCGGTCTGGTGATTTTTGCCCTGGTGGGGCTGCTGATCCCCCAGGCCACCAGCGTGCTCCAGCTGATCTTTATCCGCAGCTTCCAGGGGGTCGGCTCGGCCATGATCGTTCCCATCGGCATGGCCTACATGAGCTATCTGGCCCCGAAGGGAGAGGAGGGGCGCTATATGAGTTACCTCAATATCGCCATCTTCTGCGGCATCGGCTGCGGCCCGATCATCGGCGGCACCATCTCCGACAGCCTGGGCATGCCTGCGGTCTTCTACCTGATGGCTGTCTTGAGTTTTTCCGCCCTGATCCTGGTGATGATTAACATGCCCGGCCGGATCGAGGTGGAGCCCAGGGGGCAGCAGGGGCTGCTGGTCACCATGGCCAAGATGGTCCGCCGGAAAAAGACCATGGGTATGCTCATAGCCCGCTGTGCCACCATGATCATGATGGTGCCCACCATGGCCTTTCTGCCCCTGTTGATGAGTCAGGGCCAGCAGGCCAGTGCCCTCAAGATCGGGCTGGTCATCGCCTGCCGGACCCTGGTCAATGCCCTGCTCCAGATTCCCTTTGGCAAACTTGCCGACCGCTGCAACAAGGTCCTCCTGCTGGTGATCGGCACCTGCTGCATGGGGGCGGTGATCATCGCCATCCCCCATGGCCGTACCTTTGGCCAGATGGTGCTGCTCTACATGCTGCTGGGCCTGGGAGAGGCCGTGATCTGGCCGGTACTGGGCGCCTATGCCAGCGAAGAGGGCAGGGCCCATTACGGCCATGGCACCATGATGGGCGTCTATAATCTGGCCATGAGCGCAGGGGTCTTTTCCGGGGCCCTGCTGGCCGGCTTCAGCATGGATACCTGGGGCATGGAGTGGGCCTTCTATGTCAGCGGTGGTGCGGTCCTCTGCTGCACCGGCTTCGGCGCCTACCTGATCCATCAGGAGGAGCTGGAGCTCACCGCCTCGGTGGCCTAGGGCTGTTTCAGCTCCCTCCTGGCAGCCAGGGGGCCTCAGCTCGCCGCCCTGAGGAGAGGCCCTCTTTTCAGGTAAAGAGAGGCGGGCGGCCTGGGATTTTTTTGTTTTTTGGGGAGAAAATGAGGGGTGCCACGGAGCTAACCTGTTAAAGTTGCAGTGGATTCGTTTTTTTTGCACCAGGCACTACTTGACGTATAGGCCTATCTTGGTTATTAGTACGGGTTTAATGCGAGAGTGGCGGAACTGGTAGACGCACTGGATTTAGGATCCAGCGAGCAACGCTTGTGGGGGTTCGACTCCCCCCTTTCGCACCACCTATACATTAAGCGCGCAACATTAGGCTACCTTGGACAGTTGCTCTTTTGCCCAATCCCGGCGTTATGCTCAAAGAAATTATCCTCGTAATATCAATTGAATACCTGTGTTAATTTTTTTCGCATGCCTTGGTGTCGGACAAGATCTCTAACTGCTCAAGGTACCGCATTAGATGCGGCTATCATAATAACCCTGTGATAATGACCATCGCAGCACAACAGAGGAACCGCAGTCCATGGAAATCGTAGTTGAAAGTGTTTCTGATCTGACCAAGAAGCTGACCATCACCCTGCCCAAGTCGTTGGTTGGGAAGAATCTCGACAAGTCCTACAACAAGCTGAACAAGGACGTTTCCTTGAAGGGATTCCGTCGTGGTAAAGTTCCACGGACTGTGCTGGAAAAGAATTTCAAGGAGCAGGTTCAGGCCGAGGTTGGTGAGCAGCTGGTGCAGGAGACCTACTTTGATGCCGTTGAGCAGGAGAAGATCGATCCTGTGGTCCACCCGGAGATCACCGAGCACTCCTTTGGCGAAGACGGTACCTTTGTCTACGTGGCCATGGTGGATGTCAAGCCCGAGTTCGAACTCAACTCCTACAAGGGCTTGGAGATTGAAAAGCCCGTTACCGCAGTGTCCGACGAAGAGGTGGAGAACGAGGTTCTCAAGCTCCAGCGTGAGAACGCCGCCGTCCAGACCGCCGAAGAGGGTCACGAGATCGTCATCGACGACCTGGCCGTGGTTGACTTCCAGGGCTTCCATGAGGGCGAGGCCATGCCCCAGGTGCGCAACGAAGACTTCAGCGTCGATGTGGGGCTGAATCAGTTGGGTGAGGAGTTTGAGGAAAAACTCCTGGGTATGAAGAAGGGCGAAAAGACCCTCTATGAGATCGACTTCCCCGCAGACTATCCCAACCCGATCCTGGCTGCCAAGAAGGTGGAGTTCAAGGTGGATGTCAAGGAGGTCAAGGTGCGGCTCAAGGCCGAGCTGGACGATGAGTTTGCCAAGGACATCGATGAGAAGCATGCCTCCATGGATGACCTCAGGGCCGATATCCGCAAGACCCTGCAGGAGAAGAAGGAAGAGACCCTCAAGGGTGATCTGGACGACCGGATCATGACCAAGATGATCGAGCTCAACGAATTTGAGGTGCCCGAGCGCCTGGTCAACTACGAGATCCAGGAGATGCTCAAGCAGACCGAAGAGAACCTCAAGCGCAGCGGGCTGAGCTTTGAGTCCGCCGGTATCGACCTGGAAGAGCTGGTTGCCAGCAACAAGGATATCGCTGTCAAGCGGGTCAAGGGTGACTTTATCCTCAAGCAGATTGCCGAGCTCGAGGAGATCAAGGTCCAGGACGAGGACATTCAGCGGGGCTACCAGCGGATCGCCGACCAATACAACATGACCCTCGATGAGGTCAAGGGCTACTTCAAGCGTCGTGAAGAGATCCTGCCCTTCATGAACGAACTGCTCAACGAAAAGATTCTCGATTTCCTGCGTGAGGCCTCGGTCTACGTCGAGGTTGAGGAGGAAAAGGCAGCAGCCCAGGAAGAGGCGCCCCAGGAGAATGCTGAGGCATAGGTAGTGTAAGGAAGGTTTAGCTGGTCTTCAATGACACTGTTCCCGCAGGTATTGCCCCGCAGGAACAGTGTTGTTCTTCAAGAGAAGCTCTATTCAAACCGTGCAGCGGTTTTGGAGAAAAAGGTATGAACTTGGTTCCAATGGTTGTTGAGCAAAGCCCGCGCGGAGAGCGGGCTTTTGATATCTATTCACGTCTCTTGAAAGAGCGGATTATTTTTTTAGGCACCCAGGTAAACGATGATGTTGCCAGTGTGATCGTGGCCCAGTTGCTCTTCCTGGAGGCCGATGACCCGGATAAGGATATCACCTTTTATATCAACTCACCTGGGGGATCGGTGACCGCCGGCATGGCGATCTATGATACCATGCAGTATATTAAGAGCGATGTTGCCACCCTCTGCATGGGCCAGGCCGCCTCCATGGGCGCCCTACTCCTGGCTGCGGGCGCCCATGGCAAACGTTTTGCCCTGCCTAACTCCAGGATCATGATCCATCAGCCCATGGGCGGCTTCCAGGGGCAGGCCACGGACATCGAAATCCATGCCCGGGAGATTCTGAGGATGCGCAAGGATCTCAATACCATCCTGGCCCACCACACCGGCAAGAACCTGAAAAAGGTGGAGGCCGATACCGAGCGGGATAACTTCATGGCTGCCGAAGAGGCCCGGAAGTATGGCATTATCGACAAGGTCTTGACCAGTCGTCAGGAACTCGACGAGGAGAAATAACAGTGAGTACAGAGTTCCATGATGAACACGAGGGCAGCTGCACCTGCTCGTTTTGCGGTAAGACCCAGGAAGAGGTGGGTAAGCTGGTGGCCGGTCCCAATGTGTATATCTGCGACGAGTGCATCGATCTCTGCAACGAGATCATCCTCGACTCCGCAGCTGAGATGGCCTCGGTGGATGGGGAGCACCAGCCCACCCTCAAGCCCAAGGAGATCAAGGCCCATCTCGATGACTATGTGATCGGTCAGGGCCACGCCAAGCGGGTGCTCTCGGTGGCGGTGCACAACCACTACAAGCGGATCGACGCCCCTGTGGGTGAGGATGATGTGGAGCTGCAGAAGTCCAACATCATCCTGATCGGGCCCACGGGAAGCGGTAAGACCCTGGTGGCCCAGACCCTGGCCCGGATCCTGAACGTGCCCTTCACCATTGCCGATGCCACAACCCTGACCGAGGCCGGCTATGTGGGGGACGATGTCGAGAATATCCTGGTCAGCCTGCTCCAGGCCGCAGACTATGATATCGAACAGGCAGAGCGGGGCATCATCTATATCGACGAGATCGACAAGATCGCCCGCAAGTCCGACTCTGCCTCCCTGACCCGTGACGTCTCCGGTGAAGGGGTGCAGCAGGCCCTGCTCAAGATCATCGAGGGTACCATTGCCTCGGTTCCGCCCAAGGGCGGGCGCAAGCATCCCCAGCAGGAGCTGGTCCGGATCGATACCACCAACATCCTCTTTATCGTGGGCGGGGCCTTTGTCGGCCTGGACAGCGTGATCAAGCGTCGTACCGGTACCAAGGCCATTGGTTTCGGAGCCAAGGTCGTCAGTGAGACCAAGAAGACGGTGGGTGAGGTGCTGGCCAATATCCAGCCCGAGGATCTGCTCAAGTTCGGCCTGATTCCTGAGATGGTAGGGCGCCTGCCGGTGATTGCCTCCATGGAGGAGCTGGTGGAGGAAGACCTGATCAGGATCCTCAACGAGCCCAAGAATGCCCTGACCAAGCAGTACATGAAACTCTTTGAGTTTGAAGGGATTCAGCTCCGTTTCACCGAGGGGGCACTCCAGGCGATTGCCAAGAAGGCCCTGGATCGCAAGTCCGGAGCCCGTGGCCTGCGTTCGGTGATGGAAGAGGCCATGCTTGAGGTGATGTATGAGCTGCCTTCCGATGAGGGGGCCTCGGAGTGCGTCATCAATGAGCAGGTCATAACCGAGGGTGAGTACCCGGTTATCCTCTACAATAACCCTGATAAGAAGAGCGCCTGAACAACCCTATGGATTCATTAGCCACTGAAACCCTTCCCCTGATGCCCCTGCGGGATATCGTGCTCTTTCCGGGCATGGTCGCCCCCCTGGTGGTGGGCCGGAGTAAGTCCATCCAGGCCCTGGAACATGCCATGGAAAATAACAGCACTATTTTCCTGGTCACCCAGAAGCGTGCCGGCGTCGATGAGCCGGAACAGCAGCACCTCTACACCATGGGTACCGTGGCTTCGGTGATGCAGCTGCTTCGTCTCCCGGATGGGACCATTAAGGCCCTGGTGGAGGGGCAGGAGCGGGCCCGGATTCTGGGCGCCTTCCTGGTTGGCGAGGAAGAGGAGAGCTTCTATACGGCCAGCCTGGAGCTTACCCCGGATGAGGACAGCGATGATCCCCAGGTGGATGCCTACCTGCGGGAACTGAAAAAGGCCTTTGACGGTTTTGCCCAGGGCAACAAGAAGCTGCCCAGGGAGGTTCTGAACTCGGTCAATGCCATCGAAGAGCCCTCCAAGCTGGTCGATCTGATCGCCTCCCATATTCAGCTGAAGACCGAAGAGAAGCAGGAGATCCTGGAGGAGATTTCGGTTCCCAAGAGGATCACCCTGGTGCTGGAGATTCTCTATCGGGAGATGGAACTCTCTGCCATGGAGCGGGATATCCACGCCAAGGTCAAGAAAAAGATGCACGCCACCCAGCGCAACTACTATCTCTCTGAAAAGGTGCGCGCCATCCAGGACGAGATGGGTCAGGGTGAGGGTGGGGATGATCTGCTCGAGCTGGAAGAGGCCCTTGCCAAGAAGCGCCTGCCCAAGGCTGCCAAGGAGAAGGTGACCAAGGAGTTGAACAAGCTCCGTCAGATGCCGCCCATGTCCGCCGAGACCACCGTGGTCCGCAACTATATCGATGCCATCCTGGAGTTGCCCTGGAAGAAGAAGACCCGGGCCAAGATCGACATCGACAAGGCAGAGACCATCCTCAACGAGGACCACTATGGACTGGAAAAACCCAAGGAACGGATCCTGGAGTACCTGGCTGTCCAGACCCAGGTGAAACGGCTGCCGGGCACGATCCTCTGCCTGGTGGGTCCTCCGGGTGTGGGTAAGACCTCGGTCTGTAAGTCCATTGCCCGGGCCATGGGCCGCAAGTTCTCCCGTCTCTCCCTTGGCGGGGTCCGCGATGAGGCGGAGATCCGGGGACACCGGCGCACCTACATCGGCGCCATGCCGGGCAAGATTATCCATGCCATGCAGAAGGTGGGGGTGATCAATCCGGTCTTCTGCCTGGATGAGGTGGATAAGATGAGTATGGACTTTCGGGGCGATCCATCCGCAGCCCTGCTGGAGGTGCTGGATCCTGAGCAGAACTATGCCTTTAATGATCACTATCTGGATCTGGATTACGATCTTTCAGAGGTCTTTTTCATCACCACGGCCAACACCCTCCACGGCATCCCCCTGCCGCTCCAGGATCGGATGGAGATCATCCAGCTGAGCGGTTACACCGAAGAGGAGAAGCTGGAGATCGCCAAGGGCTTCCTCCTGCCCAAGCAGTTGAAGGCCAACGGCTTTGGCGCCGGTCAGATCAGCCTCAGTGACGAGGGGGTGTTGGAGGTGATCCGTCGCTATACCCGGGAAGCCGGGGTGCGCGGTCTGGAACGGACCCTGGCCTCGATCTGTCGCAAGATCGCCCGTAAAAACCAGAAGAACAAGACCCCGAAAGAGCAGGTCTCCCTCTCCACCGAGGAGGTGGACCGTTATCTGGGGGTACCCAAGTACCGCTACGGTCTGGCAGAGAAGCAGAGTGAGATCGGCCTGACCACAGGCATGGCCTGGACCGAGGTGGGCGGTGAGCTGCTCTCGATCGAGGCCACCATCATGCCCGGTTCCGGCAAGCTGACCATCACCGGCAAACTTGGTGATGTGATGCAGGAGTCGGCCCAGGCCGCGCTCTCCTATGTACGCTCACGGGCCATGCGCCTGGGACTTGCCCAGGACTTTTACCAGAAGGTGGATATTCATGTCCATGTACCTGAGGGGGCCATTCCCAAGGACGGACCCTCGGCAGGCATCACCATTGCCACCAGTATCGTCTCGGCCATCTTGAAGCTGCCGGTGGAGAAATCCCTGGCCATGACCGGTGAGATCACCCTCCGGGGGCGGGTACTGCCCATTGGCGGCCTCACCGAGAAGTTGCTGGCCGCCAAGCGAGGCGGCATCAGCCAGGTGCTGATACCCTCCCAGAATGAGCGTGACCTGGAAGAGGTGCCGGAACAGGTGCGGGACAGTCTGGAAATCCAGTTGGTGGAGACCGTGGACGAGGTCTTGGCCGCGGCTCTGATCTGTAAAAACGGGGGCAGTCTCTTTAAGGAGGTACCCCTGGATGCCGTTTATAACGATTTTACACTCTCTTCCCATAACACCCCGCCACAGTAGCCATTTTTTGGGAGGGGAGGGGGCTTGGGGCCGGACAATAATAAGTCTTGAGCCCTGACTTTTTTGCTTGACTGGAGGTGCGTATCCTGCTAAATACTCACCTCATCGCTGGGGGCGAATAGCTCAGCTGGGAGAGCATCGGCCTTACAAGCCGAGGGTCACAGGTTCGAGCCCTGTTTCGCCCACCACGATTTGGGATCGTAGTTCAGTTTGGTTAGAACGCCGGCCTGTCACGCCGGAGGTCGCGAGTTCGAGTCTCGTCGGTCCCGCCAAAAAAAAAATATCGGGTAACTGGTTTTTCCAGTTACCCGTTTTTTTTTGTCTTTCTGTCCGCACCTCTCCTGTCATGA
>NZ_AUCW01000038.1 GCF_000429965.1 Desulfogranum mediterraneum DSM 13871 | reverse complement strand
GGAGAGATGGACTCAGCCTTCGTGGGCAGGAGGTGGAAGAGGGGAAGTCTATGCGGAGCAATCCTGGATACCCGCCTTCGCGGGCATGACGGTAGGGGCGGGGCCATGAGGACCAAGGAGCTTACGGCTTTATCGGTCTGTGGTGATAAAGAGGGATCGTCCAAGGCCGTTCCCTGCTAGATGAGCTGTTGCTGTGTGGGACCAGCATGTGAGGGACGAGCAGCAATCGCCGTCGTCGCGCCCACCCAGGCAGAAACCCGGATACCGGCAAGATAGCCGCTGCATTGTCATCCTCATCTTTAGAGCAGCAACCCTGGGAGATGCCCCGTAGATCCGGATGAAGAGGGAGTCGTCATTCCCGCGCAGGCGGGAATCCAGTCCTGGAGTGACCATGCAGGGATAGAGTGTTTTTTATTCCCTTGCCAGGGAACAGGAATTTCAATATATTGATTTGGATAACTTTTCTCTTGATTTTAGGTCGTTATCCTGGGATGCATGCGGCGTGTATCCCCTGAAGCCCCTGCCAGCCAACCCCTTTTGGTCACCAGTGGAGATGGCTTGGTAGCGAGAGCTTTTTCCCTAAAATGATTGTTTATCCAAAAACTATACAGCGCAGACAATGAATTCAGGCAGACTCTATCCAGTTATTGTCCTAATTTTCTGCTCATTTTTTATTTCAGGATGCTCCCTGTTTCAATCTTTCAGCCATTCTTTTAAATCAACTGATCATTTTATCACCCACAAGAAAGATTCTCGCATTAAGTATGAAGCCGGAGCAGAAAAACTGGCAGCAGAACTCCTGACAGCACTTCCCCTGGCGGTACAGAAAGTGGAAGAGGGGCAATACGCTCCATTTCCTGAAAACATCACCATATACGCCTGTGAGAGCGGTAAGAGTTTTGAGGAGATGACTGGAAGGAAGGTCTCTGCAATGGCGTATAGGGAAAGCATATTTCTTTCCCCTGAGATTTTGGATCATCCAGGTAATGTTACATCGTATCTTGTCCATGAGTTGTCTCACCTGCACTTCTATCAACACCTTGGAGGTTATGGCTATATAACTATTCCTGCCTGGTTTACTGAAGGTTTGGCGGTCTATGTCAGTGATGGCGGTGGCGCTGAACGTGTCAGGGAAGATGAAGCAAGAGCGTATATACGTTCAGGAAATCATTTCATACCTTATGCCCAAGCTGGGCTAAGAGATTTGATTGTTCCCAAGTATGCCAGCTATTGGAAGATTGATCACCCCTGTAAACACCATATGTTTTACCTTCAATGCATGTTGTTCGTTGCTTTCTTGGAACAGGAAGATCCAGAGTCCTTTAAAAGCTTTGTCCTGTCCCTTGTGGAGGGAACTGCGTTCAAAACGGCTTTTCAGTCATCATTTAAAGTTGATCTTGCAGTAAAATGGGATGATTTTAAACGGAAAAATGATGGGCAGTCGACTGCTCAGGAGCAGTCCCATGATGCGTGAAGTCTGTGGTTGTGGCCATTCTGTTTTCCAAAAGGGTACCTTGAAAAATTAGATTTTTCGATCAAGGTCAAGGCGCGCGATACATTTTACCGTAGGCATATATCTGATATTCCAAGGATAAAGTTTTGAGCGCAACGCCGAAATTGGAAGGAAAAGCTTTTTTTCAAGGTGGCCTTTAGTCGCTTCGCTTAAGGTCAACGCCAATCAGAAAAAAGAATGTTGGATGCAATATAGAGATCGACAGTGTGGTGCTACCGTGAAACTTAAGAACAGGTGTGGGGTATGGAACTCGTAAAGATAGTATGTGCCATCATTTTTCCCCCAGTTGCCGCCTTTCTGCAGGTGGGCTTTGGAAAACATTTCTGGATAAATATTCTCCTGACCATACTCGGTATTGTACCGGGAATGGTTCATGCCGTGTGGATCATTGTAAAGAATAAATCCTGAGCCCTGATCTGGATACCCCTTTCACAAGTGTGATGGGAAATTATCGCAATGAGTTGTTCCGGCATGCTGACAGAGGGCCGTGATCTCCTGCTTTGCCGAGTTCTCGCCTTCCCCAAGCTACCCTTGATAAGGGTTTGCTGCCGCTGCATCCATCTCTGATCCGGGAGACCGTATGATCGATATCTCAAGCTTTCATCTGTTTATCCTGACCTCAATCACCGTGATTCTCATGCCTGGTCCTGCCATGCTCTTTGTTATTTCAAGAGGCTTGACAGGTGGCATCAGGGCGAGCATCTATGCTGCCCTCGGGACCACTGCCGGTGTCTCCTTTCACCTCTTTTGTGCCGCCTTTGGGTTGGCCGTACTGCTGCAAACCTCTGCCCTGGCCTTTACAGCAGTGAAGTTCGCCGGGGCCGCCTACCTGGTCTACCTGGCAATCAAGACCCTGGTCAGCAAGGAGCCGCTTGCCGGCCCGTTGAGCCAGGATGCATCATCAGCTGCCTCCATCTTTTGCCAGGGTATCTTGATCAACATCCTGAATCCCAAGCTCTCGATCTTCTTTTTGGCCTTTTTGCCGCAATTCATCGACCCTCAACCTGGTTCTGTAGCTGCACAGACCCTGATCTTAGGCGCTCTCTTCATGGCCATGACCATTGTTGTTTTTATAGCTTACGCTATCTTCTCCTCCCTGTTGCGCCAGCGGGTCTTGAGCAGCCCCAGGGTGGTAAAGACCCTCCGGTGGTGTTTTTCCTCGGTCTTTCTGGCCCTGGGGATGAAGCTGGCCCTGTCTGAAAGGTAGCCTGGTGTCGAGCTGATGCTCCCGGCCGATGTGGAAGCGCTGTTAACAGGAGAGTTGAAAGGTATGGAAGAAACAGTATTTTTTAAAAGGATATGGCGCTTTAATGCCCTGGTTATCTCCCTTGCCGGGGTGCTCGCCATCCTGGTGCTGCTCTTTGCGGGCTATCACCTGCTCCAGGATCTCTTCAGGAGTCGCCAGGTGGGGAATATCGTCAATCTGGCCGAAGAAGAAGGGGTGGAGGAGGAGTGGACCCTGGGCAAGATCAGGACGGTAGTCGGCAGCGGCCACCTCATGGTTCCCTTGGAATCTGATCAGTCCTATGCGCAGTCCTACTATTCAAAGAGTACAACCTCGTATAGGAATATTCTGTTTATTGATCTGCAGTCCAGTGAAAAGAGCTGGCTGCTCCCGGAGAACAACTGGCTGATACTCAGCAGCCAGGTTGCACCGGAAGATGACTACCGTGAGCAACAGAGAAAGGCCAGGGTCATCATCTACACCATTGTAAAGTCAGATACCAATAGGGATGAGCGTCTGAGCAGCCGGGATAAACTCACCATTGCCCTGAGTGCCCCCTCAGGAAGATCGTATACGGAAATACTGCCAAGCATAGATCGGCTCATAGGATATGCCCTGGCAGGGGCTGATGGTCTGCTGATCCTGTATGAGAAGAATAAGGTCGCTTACTCGGCAAGAGTCTCGCTTCATGATTTTACCCTGTTGACTAACGAAGCCCTGCCAAGGGTCCGGTAATTCTGCAAGGGAGTTTTGCCCGGGCAGCGATGGCAGGGTTCCGTGAGCTGGCCCGGGACAAGTGCGGGGCATACCTGTTTGCTGCCCGCATGGTGACCTAGGGCTGGTAGGAGCCTGTTGCAGGCTTTTAGGAACGGGAAAACCCTTCAAGAGGTGTCGCAGGGGTATCTTGCTGTTGGTGGCAATCATGCCGGACAACCAACATGGTGATATCATCACTTTGTTCACACTCTCCGCAAAAGGCCTTTACGCCTTCCCGGACATGATCGATGGTCATCTTCGGAGATTTTTCAGCACACTGCTTCAGGAGGTGTAACAACCGCTGCTCACCAAACGGTTCATCTTCGGATGAAAAAGATTCGTTTACGCCATCGGTGTATAAAAAAAGTTGCTCTCCGTCCTGCAAGGGGAGGTCGTGATTGTGATAGACCGTTCCCTCAAAGACACCGACGACCGGATCAACAGCGCAGGCCAAGGGGACAACACGCCCCTCGGAGGTGATAACAAAGGGGGGAGGGTGCCCTGCATTGAGATACTGTAATTGGCCGCTGCTGATCTCAAGTATCCCGACAACAAGGCTGATGAACATCGAGGCATCGTTGTTGGCAGAGATGGTATTGTTGAGTTTTTCCACGATCTGCGACGGTGTGGACAAGGTTGAGCTGAACGCTCGAATAGTGCTGATGGCAACGGCCATGAACAGTGCAGCCGGTACTCCCTTGCCGGAAACATCCGCAATGATGAAACAGAGTCGATCTTCATCAAGCTGAAAAAAATCATAAAAATCGCCGCCAACGGCTTTGGCCGGCTCCAGCAGCGTTTCAATAACAATCGAATGGTCTTTGGGGTAGGGGCGAGGCAGCATATTCATCTGGATGGAGCGGGCAATGGCCAACTCGCTGGCAATACGTTCTTCCTTCGCCGTTGCCAGTTTAAGGTCTTCAATATAGTTTTTTATCGCTGTCTGCATACGGTTAACAGCAATTGAGAGCTGATACACCTCATCCCTGCTTTCAGGGACGGTAACTCTTCTCTCAAAATTTCCCTGTGAGATTTCATCGGCCACCGCTGCAACCTCTTTCAAGGGGCTGCTGATGCGTCGACTGACCAGAAACATGGTGATAATCAGCAAGATGGCGCCTGCCATTGCCAGTATCATGGAGATGAGCGTCATCTGGTGCAGTGAACCTAACAGTTCATTATGCGGTATTATGATGGCCAGGGTCCAGCCGGTGCCCTCCAAGGAACCGTAATAGACCCACTCATCCTCCATCTTTATCATCTGCTCCTGCACCAACAGATCGCTTTCATATCGCTGCATCACCATGGAGGAATCAGGATGCACCAGGATCGTACCTTCCCTGGAAAGCAAAAAGGAGTATCCGGAGTCAAGAACCTGAATTGAGGCGATGGTTTCACTGAGTTTTGCCAAAGAGATGCCCACGCTGACCACACCTGCGAATTTCCCCTCCCGGAAAAAGGGATTACTGTAGCTGGCCATCAGTTCGTTACTGCCGCCTTCATCCAAACAGGGCGCGCTCCACAGGGCCTGTTCGCTGGAACGTGCACCGCTATACCATTTTTTTTCACGGCAGTTGTATTGCGGCGAAGCCGGCCCGGTAAGGGCTCTGTTTTCTTCGTTTCGGGAAGCATAGAGGCAGGGAGGGGCGGTGATGGCCAGCTGGGGTTCAAAGGCGACCGCCATGGCGTATATCGAGGGGTTGTCTTGGACTGTCCGGGCTAAGGTGGTGCGCATGGTCTGCTCATCAAACCCGGTGCTTTTAAAGGTGTTTATTGCCCGGGTAACCTCTTCCTCGGCAGAGCTGGTGAGCTCATCGATACGATATCGGCTGTTTTCGACAATAAGCTCCACTTTTTCCCTGGCATCGATCACCAGTTCCTTCTTTATGAAAAAATATTTCACGATCCCTGTCAGGATCAAAATCACAAGCGCCACCGACACCGATGCAAGTGCAAAGCGAATGGAGATACTTTTCATAGGGTCACTTCCAGGATACTGTGTTCATCTTCATAGCTGTATCTGATGGTTTCGGCAGACTGTTTGACCAGGTATATCCCCAGTCCTCCCGGGGTGCAATCCTGGAGCTCTGTGCTCAGATCGGGATCAGAAGCTTGAAGCGGATTAAACAGTGCCCCATTGTCTTGAAACAGGAGCCTGATCTTCTCATTCTTCTCCATACTGATTTGTACGGATATTTCAGGAATCCGCCCTTCGAAATCAGCATGACGGAGCTGATTGGTCACTATCTCTTCGCAGATGAGCAATGCCTTCAAACGTCGATCTTCAGGCAATGCAGATAAGCCTCCCTCAATCTCCAGCAATGCCTGGGACAGCGCCTCGGGATGAACCTTAACCTGCACCGTCCACCCCGGCCAGAGCCGCGTCCCGGTCAACAAACGACTCGATGAAGCGATCAAATCCTGAAATGGTAAAGATTTCATGAACCATTGGATTCATCCCGAAAACTCCAAATGATATCCTCTCGTTCCGGGCAAGCTTTGCTCCGACCAGCAGCACCTGCAGCCCTGAGCTGGAGATATAGCTGACCTCGCCTAAGTCAATAAGACAACGCCATGGTTTCTGTGCCAACAGCTGCGCGAGTGTTTTGCCAAATTCCGGGCCATTAACCGTATCAAGCTTGCCGATGGGGCCAACAATCAGCAGCCCGTCTTGTTCATCGGTGTTGATCTGCATATCTCTCCATCTTAAAGGTTCTGGTTGGGATCAAGTCCCCTGACATACTCTTTAAGTTCCTGCGCAAGTGGGGTATGGGCCACCATCAGTTCGTAATCGAATTGAAGATTGTTCACGTATTGCATCACCAGGGTATGCTGGTGGTGGTAGCAGGGGAAAATACCCCCAAAAAAATAGCCGCTCTGCTCCAGTTCCTCTATCAGGGAAACGGCCCTTGCATCCTCAAGATCGATAAAGAGGTAGATCAGATCCACTCCGGCGATGCAGAGCTTCCTGGTGACGGCGATGAGCTGCTCTCTGGCTTCGGATCCGACCTGACCCAGCACGACTTCGGCGATATTCAAAGCTGGAATGACTGTGTCAGTGAGCTCTGTCCGGGTTTTGTTTCCTGCAGAGGTTTCGGCAGTGCGCCATGAAACCCGTATGCCAATACCACCATAGAGTGCCGCTATCATCTCCTGGTGTTTCTCAGCTGAAAAAAGTTCTGCCTCGCCTCCGGGCTTCAATGGCTTGAAGTTGATGATGGTTGTCTCGCGCTGGGGCAGGGTGTTGTGTATCTTTTTAAACGAGAGTTCCGAACCCGCATAGCCGACAAGGAGTGCAACATCGGAGAATCCGTGTACCTTGCAGATTTTTTGGGTGAAGCCATGGTTGGTGACCGAATGGGAGAACACGCCATGGTAAGCAGAGCGGTTCGCCTGCTCCATGATCGCTTCAATCAGCCGGCTCATAACCCCCTGTCCGCGAAAGAGCGGGTCACAGATGGCCATACCCCATTCGGTGATTTGAGCACCCTCAAAGGGCTGGGCCAGCGAGATATGGCCGACAACCTGGCCGCTATCCGACAGCGCGACGGCACTGATCAGTTCGCCGCTGGCAATCTTTTTTTCCAGCCGTTCGGGATAATAGACAACATCATTGACATAGGAGTAGCCGTAGCTTTTATGAAAGAGGCGCGAAATACCAGTGATGTCTTCCGGTTTGGGGTTCCGGATTCCGGAAAAGATTGCATCGGCTGCCGATACAGCCTGGCTGGTCGGCAGCAGCTCTTCGTTGATGCGGGCCTCAGAGGCGTAGAGCACCATTTCGATAGAGCGTCCCTCCTTTCCCAGATTCTTATAGGTGTACCGATCAAGCAGTTTGTGGATGACAAAATCAGTCACTGCACTGATGCGGTCTCCATCTTTTTCAGCAATATGCTCAAGGGAGAGGTCTGAGGCTATCTCTTCTATGCTTTGCGGAACCTGGACAAACGGGTTTCTGGGGAGCCCCTGATCACGAATAACGATCTCCATACCTGCCGCAATCCGGTTGAGATCGATATCTATGGCTTGCTCTTCATCGGCTTCAAAAGAAAAGAGGATAGAGTTTTGGAGGCACTCTTCCACCGCATAACAGATACGGTAGCGCTCCTTCTCGTTGAGCCCCAGCTTGGCAGCAATGAATCGAATATATTCGACAACGCCTTCGATGGAATCGCTATCGTTGCGGATGGTTATCCGGCTGGTTTCGTACACCTGTCAACTTCCCAGGCGACGATCAAGTACCCGCTTTGTCTTTCCGGTGCGGGCATTGCTCTCAAGCTCGTCGGGGCTGCACCATTGCAAGCCAAGGGGATGGATGGTGCCCTTGGCGAGCAGCTCTTTGAGCATACTGCGCTGGTCATAGAGATGATCAACAATGGCGGTGGCCAGTTCTGATGATGCCTGCTCCGGCTGGTGCGGGACAACCTTGATGACAACCCGGTCTTTTTGCTGCTCATGGGTGATGAGCAGTTGAAAGTTGAGGATATGGAGCTCCTGTGCAAAATGGTTAAAGACAGTGAGCAGGTCCTGGACGTAGAGGGTGGCCGGCCCGATGCGCGCTCCTTCTTCGGAACGACCCAGCAGCCTGAATTTTCTGTCTGCTCGCCCCTCAGGTTCGCTCCAGGCAGCGAGATCGCCCACCGGGTATCGGATCAAGGGCATCAGGCGTCGATTCAGGTTGGTCACCAGCAGTTTACCGGGGACGTTTTCTCTGCTGATCACAGCACCGCTTTCCTCTTCGACGATTTCCAAAATCGTGCTCTCGTCAAAGGTGCGATGTTCCCCGTTTTTGCAGGTCGCTGCATCAAAGTAGCCGAGCTCTCCGCCATCAACGGATGCGTACAAGATGGAATGCACCCTTGCCCGAGGGAAACAGCGGGCTATCGCCTCAAGCTGGTCAGGATACATCGGCTCGCCGCCGAAAAGGATGAGATCGATTTCCGGCCTGGCATCACCATGCTTCTGGAGGTAGCTGATGACATGCATGATGGTGGTCGGCACCCCTGCCATGACATTGATATCCAGTTTCTTCATCAAGGCGACACTCTCGGCCACCGCTGTCTGGCCGCTGATGGGGAAGCAGACACCGACATCGGCCTGCTGAATCAGGTCAGTTACATAGAGAAACGAGGCGTAGAGCTCACCTGCATAAAAAAGGTTGGCAATCCGGTCACCTGCCTTGACACCATTGAGACGAAATCCTTTCCCGGATACCGAGGTAAAGTCGTTCCACTCTTTGGCGGTGAAATAGGAGTACTTCGGGTTACCGGCGGTACCGCCGCTTTTAAAGACGATGCCATTTTGGTGAGATGCGGTGAGCAGACCGCCGCCTCCGTTCTCGCTGGCCTGCCAAAATGCTTCCTGGCTGATAACAGGGTAGCGGCTAATATCATCGCAATCTTCGGCCACTCCCTTGTACAGCTCGCTATAAAATTTTGAATGGAGTCGTGCAAAGCGGACCAGTTCCAGTAATCGGCGCATCACAGACTCCTCTTGTCTAGCAGATGGCGTATTTTTCCCGAATGGGCAACGGATTCAAACCGGTCTGCAGGGATCTTTTCGATGATAAGTTGCAGGCCCAACTCGCTCACACTGATATGCAGCTCTTCATAGTGCGTAAGCAAATAGGATGACAAGGCTTCTGCTCCGGGACTGAGGTCGGGCTCGACCCGGATGGTCAGTCGGATTCCAGCTTTATCGTCAAGTACGATCTGCACCAGACCAGTGTAACCAAACCCCTGCTGCAAAAGGGTCGCAAACTGGTCGACTCGTAAAAAAGGTCCGCCCGCCTTAAAGGTATCACTGCTCCGGCCCAGGAGGGTAAATTTAGGATCCATCCTGCCGCAGCCGCAGGGGTTGGGATGCAGGAAGCCGAAATCCCCGACATCATAGCGTAATAGCTGTTGGCCGCTCCGTTGTTTGGAGCTGAAGATAAGCCGGCCGACAGCTCCCGGCTCCACCGGTCGTTCCCCGTCCACAGCAAAGACCTCAAGTGATTGGCTGCCGCCAAGCAGGTGATACTCGTTACTGCGGCATGCAGGACACTGATAGCCCAAGGGGCCGGCATCGTTGCTGCCGTATGCCGCCGCCCTGACCGTCCGGACACCAAACTTCTCTCTCAGAGTGCGTACCTGTTCTTCGCCAAAGTGGTCCCCTCCGAAAAAAAGTTTGCTCAGAGGACGCTCTCTTTGAAAGAGATCAGCATTGGTTTCAAAGAGTTTCATGATCAAGGTCGGCAGTGAAAAAATGGTGTTTATTCGTTTTTCCACAATAAATCGGCCAACCTCTTCAAGGTCCTCCACCACCCCCATGGGGTATTGCGGTATGCCAAGATGTTCAAGAATACTCCAGAAACTGACAAAACCACCATAGAGATGACCGGCGGCAAACATGTTGATAACCCGGTCAGTCTTAGGGTCGAGTCCTGCCGCGTACAGGCCCAGCGCCGCCAAGCGCATTTGGGCATGATAATCTTCATAGGTGAAATAGGAGTAGGTGGTCTTACCCGAAGAGCCGCCGCTCTTGAAGGTCAGGTCGACATATTCGGGGGCAACCTCAAGCTGCTGAAAGGTTGCTTTGTCCATGAGGGGAGTGTCTCCCGGATCAGGCGCAAAGGGCGTTTCAAACTGTTCAAAACTACCGACACCGCTCAGCTGTGTACCCAGCTCCAAGGAGACCCGTTTCATAAACCAAGGCAGGGCGTAGACACCGTCATGGGGCTCGCCGATATAGTTGGCATGCATCTGTCCCGGCGGCTTGATCCGCAGGCAGCCTGCGCCCAGAAAAAGTCGACTGAGTTCATGGACACGCGGCGTCGGAGCGATCAAGGCCACGGTTTGCAGATAGCGCTTCATCGGGTGGAGGGTGGCGACAATATTTTCCGGAAGCAGCGGTTTGATCCAGATGGTCCGATACAGGGGCGATACCGCCAGGCCCGGGCGTTGATCGGCAATAACACACCAGCTGTGATCATTTGCCTGGATGAGGTGGGTCAGCCCCAGTGCCTGTTCGGTCTCTGCCACACTGATAACCGTACTGATCTCTGCCTGCTGACCACTTTCAGGTTTGGTGCGCACCATGGTCTGCGAGACACCGGCCAGCACCTGGGCAAAGTTCTCTGCAAAGCCTTTGAGCGCTGCAAAGCTGTCACACTCTACGAAGACATCCTGAGGGCTTGAACAGGCATTTTGATCGATGAGACAGATATCCTCACAGACCCGGCGCATCGCTTCGCTGTTTTCAGTGTGCTCCCGACTAAAGTAGGCAAAGGATATTTTATGGCCCCATTCCACAAAACGAACGCCTTGGGGCGTCATGGCCCGCACGCCTTTAATCGCCTCCTCACTGCCCCAGGCGGAAACCACGTCACCGCTCCGGATCAGCTGTGCCAGCAGTGAACGTTGTTTGGAGGAGATTTCAGCGATGATGATATAGGGTTTGAGCAGATCCAGGGTGTCGAGCTTTAAAAAGGTCGCAAAAAAAAGCTGCGGTAATTGATGCTGGCTGGCGGATGTCTTCAGGATATTGATATTGCCGCTCAAAAGCCCCTCGACAACACAGAGTATGCCGACGGTAAAAACGTTGGTCGGTGCAATGTGCACCAGAACCCCCATGGGGGCCCAGCTCTCAAAGTGATCTTCCTTAAAGGAGGGACGCGCAAGGTGAAACGGATTACTGGTACCGAGTTCACTGCGCATTTTTTTTTGCAGCTGTGCCTTGGCGAGAAACGAGACGATGCTCTCCAGCATCCCCTCTGCCTTGGAGCGGCTTGTGCCCTGAATCTGAAGCGCACGTTCCAGCAAGGAGTCATACAGTTCGCCCTTCTCCTCTAACTGTTCGTGCATTGTCTGACAAAGCTCCAGGAAGTACTCCAAAGGAAACGGCTGACCCAGGACAGCGTTGACGGAGTCGGCGCTCTTTTCAAGCTTCTCTTCAAGTTGCTCGTCTGTAATCCATTGCCCCTGCCAGAGATGTTTTTCAGCCATCGTATACCCCTTTCTTTTTCAGCAGTTCCGATGCAGAGACTGCACAGCTCTTATTCCGGCTGACACCTGCGCGCCCCAATACTTCAAAGCAGGGTGTCTGTGCCCCACAGGAACACACCGATGGCGGATGCATGACACCGAGGTCGCCCATCATGACACTTACGGCCGGTACTGAAGTGATATAGGGGGTGACAAAGTTCATAAAACCGGGCTTGCCATACCCCTGTACTTCAAGTGTAGTGATATCACGGATGAACAACCGCGACCAGACGGGTATATGCAAACGGTGTTTTGAGCATTCGATATACGGTATGGAATGTTCCACTGATCCGTAGGCATCACGTATCCGCTCAGGTGCAATGCCCAGGGTCTCATGGATCAGGTCATACAGCCGCTTTTTTGGGATCTCCTCATTGGCATATCCTTTCCAGCCCCCGCCAAACATTACCAGTGAATCGGGGTGCAGGCTGAGTCGGATCTTCATCTCCTCCATCTGCCTTAGGGTAAAGTAGGCAAACGAGGGAAATCCGTGGATGCGTACCGGCAGGTCCTGCTCGGCGTACTCCTGCAAGGTTCTGACAGTGCCAAAGCGGTCAAACTCATGTTTGCCTCCGGACTGGCGTAGTGCAAAAAACAACCCATTCGGCCTGGCAAAGGAGGTGAGAAAAATGTTGGTGTTGGTCGTGCCCACCGTGAAGTCGGGAAGCGGTTCATAGGCGAACAACAGGTAGTTGGCTGGTTCTTCCGGGGTGTGAAAGCCGTAGGTGTCGTAGATAAAGCCCACCATCCTTCTCGCACTCCTGATGGACCAGTCGTCAAAAAACATCTGTGACTTTTGGCCTGAGGTACCGGAAGAGGTAAGGTGCTCGGTTATGGTCTCCCGGGCAACAGAAAGGCTCTCATGTCTTTTGAAAAAATTGGCATGAATATAGGGAACCTTGGCCAGGTCGTCGATGGTGTCCAGCTGGGATGCAGTACAGTGTTGCTGTTCAAGTAATGCAGCATAAAATGGGTTATGTACCTTGTGCCAGGCAATGATTTCCTTGAACGCATCAACAAAGAGGCCATTGAGTTCTGCATTGGACGCAAAGGGCGTGGCATATTCGCACAGTTTTTGAAGTTGGGATAATTGGACGGGTTCAGGCGGTTGTATTGGTTGCATATCGTTTGATAACTCTTGGGGTTATGCCTGGAAACAATGCAGAATGCATAAAGACGAAAGGAGAGGAATAAACACCCATCCCTGTCCATTATCTTTCAGCGCCACCGTTCGATCTGTTCGTCTAGCTGGAACTGGATATCTCCCTTCCTTCCTATGGTCATGGGTTCCGAAAGAGATGGTCATCGCCGCTGATCAGGAAAATGACTCCACATCCATTGCATAAATTCTATCGTGAAACAGGAGTACAGAAAAGATAATTTAAACTTTTAGATATGAATGTGTGTACAAGATGCTGAGGTGGTATGGAAAAAGAGGTGGCGCCAATATTCTGGACAAGCCCTTAAGTGGAAAATCTGCTACCTATAGAGGTCTGAAATAGGCCCAGAAAGGAGTAGAAAATGACAAAGCGTACCCGGAAACACTCGGCAGCCTTTAAGGCAAAGGTTGCCTTGGCCGCCATAACCGGTGACAAGACTCTGGCCGAACTTGCTCAACAGTTCGAGGTCCACCCTAATCAGATAACCACCTGGAAGCGGCAACTGAGCGAGGATGCATCAAGCGTTTTTAATAAATCTGTTCCCAAGGATCCTGGTCCAGATATTAAGACCTTGCATGCCAAGATCGGTCAACTGACCCTTGAGAACGATTTTTTAGAAAGCGCGCTCAACAAGGCGGGATTGCTGAGCGCAAAGCGATGATAGACCGTGGCCATGGCCTCCCTGGTTCGCTGCTATCAGTAGAAGCAGCATCTACTACCGGCCGAAACCTGTCTCTGATGCTGACTTGGCAATAATGCACCAGCTGGACAGGCTGCATCTTGAAAAACCGTTCATGGGTGCGCGCATGTTGAGTGACCAGCTTCGCCGGAGTGGCATTTGGGTTGGTCGCCGGCGGGTTGGCACCCTGATGAAAAAAATGGGCATCGAGGCGCTGTACCGAAAGCCTAAAACCAGCAAAAAGCATCCTGGTCACAAGGTCTACCCGTACCTCCTGCGTGGATTGCCTATAAACCGGGCCAACCAGGTTTGGGCACTTGACACGAAGTATATCCCGATGGCGAGAGGCTTTGTCTATCTAACAGCAGTGATCGACTGGGCGAGCCGAAAGGTGTTGTCGGCCAAGCTAGCTATCACCTTGGAGGCGAGCAATGCCGTCGAAGTTCTTCAGGAAGCGTTCAACCGTTACGGCACCCCTGATATCGTTAACACTGACCAAGGGAGTCAATTCACTGCTGATGAGTTCGTCAAGGCGGTACGAGATCGCGGCTGCAAACTCAGCATGGACGGAAAGGGAGCCTGGCGTGATAACGTATTCATTGAGCGCTTATGGAGAACAGTGAAATATGTGGAGATCTACCTGTTCGCCTATGACTCAATCGCCGAGGCCCGCAAATCGATCATGCGCTGTCTTGATTGGTACAACCGCAATAGACCCCATTCAAAATTAGAGAAGAAGACACCCGATGAGGCGTATGCCGTAATGTTGCCGACGGTCGAACAGGCAGCGTAACCAGGCAGGAGATTGCACCTTAGAAGCAGTAAAGCTTGTCCAAACGAACGGAGCCACCTCTCTGCTCACAGGCACCAGAAGATAAAAAATGCGATACGAAGGCCCAATCTATAGACCCCCCAGTGAAGCCGACTCTCTGTTAATCCAGGCGACGGTCGGCTGTCCCAATAACCGCTGCACATTTTGCATGGTGTATAAGGATGGGACCAGATATAAAGTTCGACCGGTTAAGGATATCAAGGAAGACATGGATGAGGCGGCGGGCAGCTATGGTAAGCACGTTCAAACTCTTTTCTTCCCTGCCGGCAATACCATTGCCATGAAGACCGATGACTTAGCTGAAATTTGCCGCTATGGCAAAGCCCTCTTCCCCAATCTTGAGCGAATAACAGTTTACGGCTCTTCCCAATATATTGGCCACAAAGGGCCTGAGGGAATGAAAACACTGGCAGAAGCCGGCCTCTCCCGGATACACGTCGGTCTTGAATCAGGGGATGATGCGATTTTAGAACGCATCAGAAAAGGAACAAACAGCGAAGAACAGATTGCGGCCGGAAGATACGTAATGGATGCCGGGATTGAACTGAGCCTCTATGTAATTCTTGGCATCGGCGGCAAGGAACGGACAGAGCAACATGCGGTGGAAACCGCCAGGGTTCTCAACCGGATTTCTCCTGATTTCATCAGGTTGCGAACCTTTGTCCCCAAAAAAAACACCCCCCTGTTACAAGATGTGATGGATGGCACCTTCATTATGCTCAGTCCCCATGAAGTTTTAGAGGAGACTGCAGCAATCATCAAACGACTGGAAGTGACCTCATATCTGGCCAGTGACCACTATACCAATTATCTCAACATTGAAGGTCCATTGCCTGCTGCCAGGGAACGGATGCTACTGGCCATCGAAGCAGCCCTCCAAAAGCGTGAAAACCAGTTCAGGCCTTTTTTTGTCGGCGAACAATAGCATCGTATTCAAGGCAGTTTGAGAGGTAATAAATAACCGCTAGCCGCCTCTGTACAGTGGCGCTGCGAGAAGGCTGTATGAGAGCAGAACAAATGAAAACCTACCGTACTCAAGACACGGACCAGGAGGAACTTGGAGACAAAAGCGTTAATCAGATTCTGGATTTGGTCAAAGAAGCCAACGCTTCAGTAGAAGACCCGGTGCAGATTGGCATAGGCATATATCGCACCAAACAGGATTTCTTAGAAATTCGTCCAGTAGGAAAGGGCGGCTACCTGTTATGGTCGGACTATATAGCGCTACCCTTTTGGCAACGCCTCCTTAGTGGCAGCAACATAGAACCTGTAGTTCAGGGCATCCTCCAAATTTCAAATCGGGTCGGGCCTACATAACGGGCTGTAATAATAGAAAATAAGCAAATTATAAGGCGCAGAGACTGCCTTGGGTTAATGTTTTTGGTATCAAAATTGGAGCTCTAAGGGAAAACGGAAAAAATGCCACGTGCCTAGCGATATTACATTCCGGGATGTGTATGGCATATAACTCACCGCTGCCACAAAAAGGAATTTTTACTTAAGTTCGCCCGAGACAGGAACTGTTGGTTGGAATTGCTTTACAAGGCAAAACAAAGATATGGTCTTGTGGTCCTGAATTATATGGTTACATCAAACCACATCCACCTGCTGGTTTCAGATGACGGCGATAGGGATACAATACCGAAGTCCATCCAAATAATAGCGGGTCAAACAGGGCAGGAGTTTAACCGGCGAAAGAAACGACAAGGGGCCTTTTGGGAAGACCGCTACCATGCAACGGCCATCCAAAGTGGAACACACCTGTTTAACTGCCTGATATATATTGACCTGAACATGGTTCGCACGGGGATCGTGCTCCATCCGTCAGAATGGGTTTGGAGCGGATATAACGAAATACAAAACCAAAAACAACGCTATGCCATCATCAATTATAAGCGTTTATCTCAACTTCTCGGGCTTGATTCAGTATCTATGCTTAAAGAGGCACATGCAAGGTGGTTGGAGGAAGCACTGAAAACTGACAGGCACGAACGGGACTGCAAATGGTCACAAGCCATTGCCGTTGGCAACGAAGAATATATCGAAGACATAGTAAAAAAACTGGGGGTGAAGGTGGTTTACCGGGAGAAAAATCAAATTCATAAAGGATTTGAACTCCGGGAGGATATGATTCCTTACAATGCTGATTTTGCCCCTCAAAATGCAAGGCTAAGTCAAAATAACAGCCACCTCTGGAATGTTTACCAGTAAATAACAAGCTGTTGCGTCGGCCCGACCTGATATGTATGGGCTCAGGTTTTGGGCTTGATCCTTACAGCTTTGGAAACCTGGACTACCAAGGCGTTCCACAGTAATTAGGCCCGAAAGAACGTTTCGAATTTACAGAAAGAATGTTGCTTTATCTTCCCTCATTAATAAGAGGGAGGGGAGGGAGGATGTTTTCACACCGGTTTCTTAAAGCGATCTCATGGTATGTATGCTTCGGCTTGGCTGTTTCTTCTTCTGGGTGTTCCATGCTCGGGCTACATGAAGAGCTAGTTGAGTTGACAGCTACCTATGGCTTGAATGGAAAAATCTATAATCTTGCACCTGGCAAGATACCAACGGTTGTGGTTTTGTACAGGGTCGAAGCAAGTCAGATGGAGCTTGTTGATTATTCTATTCTGGATCCTGTCGGGCACTATTCTTTCATGGTTTCGGAAGGGGACTACTATATTGCAGCCTATGAGGATAGAAATCATGATTTGAGCCATCAGGATGGTGAGAAGTTTGGGTGCGCCAATCAATCCCGATTAATTTCGGTGACCGCCTCCGGGCCTGGGGTTCAGATCCACGACATCGACCTTAATGAGGCCTCAGGTTATTGTCATGATTTGCCAAGAGAGATCGAAATTGACTCTCTCTCTGACAAGTCATGGATTAAAGTAGGGGTGGTCACCGATTTGGATAATCCGGTTTTCGTTCAAAAAAACGGTTATATGGGATACTGGAAGCCGCTTACTTTTATGCGCGATGTTGGAATTGGAATATACTTTTTGGAACCTTACGATCCATCAAAGATCCCAATACTGTTTGTTCATGGAGCAAACGGTACCCCTATAGGTTTTAGGCATATAGTGGAAAAAATGGACCGGTCTCGCTATCAGGCCTGGTTTTACTATTATCCGTCGGGGCTTAGGATCGATACAATGGCTTATGCCCTGAATGAATTGATAAAGTCATTAGACGAAGACTATAATTTTGAAGAGATAGCCGTCATCGCCCACAGTATGGGCGGACTTGTTTCCCGGGCGTTTATCCGCAAAAACGCTATTGAAGATGGGGAAACCTATATCAGGAAATTGATTTCAATGTCAACACCTTGGGCAGGCGTCAGGACTGCTGAAATGGGTGTTAAAAATGCCCCGGTTGCAGTGCCAAGCTGGCACGATGTGGCTCCAGACAGCGATCTGCTTAGATATATTTATGAAAAGCCATTGCCCGACCAGATCGCATTTTATCTTCTCTTTGGAGTCCGGGGGGATTTCAGCCTCATGATGGGCAATAATGACGGTACGATTGAGCTTGCCAGTGAAATCGACTACCGGGCACAAGAAGATGCCGTGCAGGTATTTCCTTTCAACGAGGATCATGACTCAATTCTTTCCAGTGAACGCGTTATTGGGCGTATTAATAAAATACTTGAGTGATTACCATTGGAACCGAGTAGATACCCGACAGTTCCGGGAATCTTCGGTTTTACAGTATGTAGGACATGTTCCTGATAATTCAGTGAGTTTAACGTTAATAAGAAAATATAGAGAGGTTATATGGCTCTTTGTCATAGTTGCAGAACAGGCGGTGCCGCCTCCTGCCTGATTTTCAGGCCTCTTCAGACAAATCTATGGGTGAAATCCGGCAGGATTCCCAAATCGGGTCGGGCCTACATAATGGTTTGTAATAATAGCAAATAAGCAAATTGCAAGGTGCAGAGACCGCCTTAGGTTAATGTTTTTGGTATCAAAATTGGAACTCTAAGGGAAAACGTAAAAAATGGCACGTGCCAAGCGATATTATATTCCGGGATGTGTATGGCATATAACTCACCGCTGCCACAAAAAGGAATTTTTACTTAAGGGAACCTTGAAAATTACCCTGGACCCCGTTTGCACCATTTTTAAGGGAATTTTTTTTAACAGCTCCGGTTGTTCGGTTGGATGAACCCAACAATTTCATGCCAGCGCATCAATGATTG
>NZ_AUCW01000037.1 GCF_000429965.1 Desulfogranum mediterraneum DSM 13871 | reverse complement strand
GCCAACTGTGCATAATTCCTGTTATGCTGAGCTCAGCATAACAGGAAAAACTGGCTCTTTTCAGGAACTCCTGAAGGAGCGGAAGCCAGTGCAGCGTTGTATAGCCTGATTGAAACAGCCAAAGCAAATGGACTTGAGCCCTACAGTTATCTTCGTCATATTTTCGAGGGCCTACCGCTGGCTGAATCCCTGGAAGATTATGAAGCCTTGCTCCCCTGGAATGCCAAGGCAGCAATCAGCAATACTTCAATCTAGGTGACGAGGTGCGGTTCTGCAGGCGCTTACGTTATAGCGGTCCCAACAATAAAAAAAGCCCCTGGCTATCATGGCCAGGGGCTTTTTTTTGTAAAATATTCGATAGACGGGGTTGAAACCCTACCATTTTCCTCCCTCCAGGCTTGGCTGATTATTTGCTCATCCTGCAGGGGTGTTAAATTGTGTTAAACTGCGACCCCGTTCAGGGTGCAATAAAAAAGGGGTTAGCAATGAGCTAACCCCTTGAAATATCAATGGTGCGGAGGTCGGAGCCATCATTATATTTATTTTGATGTAATATTATATAGATACTGGCAACACTTCAGTTCGGCATAATCAAATACACACCTCCGTACACACAGAAAACAGTCTTTGGTAGGTTGAGATTTTTTCAAGCCATATAATATTCAAGCATTAGGCGTTCGCTTTTAGGGGCTGCTCCAGCCCCTTTCAATGTTTTTGCAAAAGACGTTCTATACTACATTAACAGACAACATCTTTCATATGCTCTAAGGTTACAAATTTTTCGATAGAAGCAACATCAAGCTCATTCAGCTGCAGCCTCTTTTTCAGGTCATCCTTCACTTCGCCATACTCCTTCCCTTTGTATTCTGTCCTTGCTTCACCTACAAAAGAAACTACTTTTTCTCCGAAATCAAGTATTCGCTCGGAAGAGATAAACCATAGATCAGAAACATGAGGTTCCGCACCGTCATGAAGTAAATTATTTGGTGCAATCATGGAAGGGATTATATCTTCTTTGGGAATAGTGGGTCTTTCGTTATGCAGCCAATCAACATGTCCTTTGGCTTGCAATACATGCTTTTTTGCAATCTTACTATCTGAATCTTTTTTGGTCTTCGCCTCAAAAGTAAAACTCTTGGCATGCGAAAAAATCCATATCACATCTGGATCGCCATCATTATCGGATCTAATTGCTTCTGCACCAAGAAAAACACCAATATTCTCAAGTCCCATATGAAATTGATTTGGCACCTTTAAATTCATTAACTGGTCTATAGTGGCCGTTGCATGTCTTCCAAATTTCGGACCGATCCAACCCAAGGACACAATGCATTTCCAAACCTGTTCGGCCTGCACATCCGCTGCATCACTTTCATCTTTCACATGGTACGTTTTCTTTCTTTTTATAAGCAAATTATTGATCCACCCAGCATTTATACCTGCTCCTTTGGCCTGAACTAATGCTTTGATTTCTCCATCAGTATTTCCAAGCTGCTTTGCTGCGTGTGATTCTAAATAACACCACCATGACTTATAACCAGAAAATGCAGGATCAATAATTGAATCAGACAGTTTTACTGCCTTAGCAATAGCATCGGAAAAATCCCCGTTCCATAAAGAGCGTGAATATTTCACTTCCAACTTTCCACTGTCCTCAAAATCTTTGCGACCTTTACCAGTATCTTTCAACTCGATATCTTCAAAGGATAGATTGGCCTCTTTCCTATACTCAGGGTCTTCAATAAGCCCTACAATCATATCCTTCAAGTCTTCAACATCACCCCTTGCAACGTCCCCTTGCTCCTTACCCCAAATCAACTCTTTCTGTATTTCCATAGGGAACCCAGAAGTTAAATCTTGATTGGTCAAACTATTTGACAAAGATTGTCCCAACATGAGTATTACTGCAAAATCGGTTGCATCTCTGGTACACCGCCCCATTCCTTGTATCAGCCTTGTCCGCTCCAGCCGTCTTAAAACAGGACCAAGACTCCAGTGACTGCGTAAGTGCAATTCCATTGCTCCAACTGAGGCAGGAGTTTCGGCCATGATTAACAGCCGACAATCTTCACCAGGCAAATCAATCCCATCATACCGCCCAGATAGACACAACAACGTATTTTCAGATTCAGTAAATGGCTCAAGTGATTCTTCAATATCCTTGGCGGTCAATTTGGCTGGACCATCATCTATTGAATCTTGAAATAACTGGTAATACTTGTCTGCTGTTGAAAATGATGGTGCAAGCAGCAATGCCCGCTTATCGCTTATTTCCTCCCAAACGCCATCAATTAGTTCGCTGGTTGCATCCTCTTCCATATAAAGATCTGGGATGAAGATATATCTTTTACCCCATTCAGCATGCTCAGCCTCTATCGACTTTATGTTTACAACTCCATAGCTTCGCTCTAAATCTCCAACACCTTCAATAGTTGCAGACATATAAATTCTTTGGGTTGTATCGGCAAAAGGTTCGTGGGTATGAGTTGGAGGAATAATTGGTCGAATAACTATTTCAGAACAAGATACTAAAAAAATGCAAGCATGAAGGTTGTTCTTTATAACTGACCAAGGAAAATATATATCTCCATAGCTCGTATCAGCACCATCCAAGTAAGAAGATACCCCTTGAAGAATTTCTTTATGATAATGAACATCTACCATCTCAAATGCATTAATCTGAGATTCATCACAAACAATTCTATATTGAGAATCAGTTAACCCAGATCTTAACTCATGCAGTACATCATCATAAATTTGACTGTATTTGTTCCTCTTAATGGAGACTGTCCACATGTCAATAACATGTTTGGCACCACCATGTGCATCATCTAAAATCAACACATCTGATTCTTGGATTACTGGGTTGACGTTGAAAAGGTTTGAGTATGTAGATATGCCAATAGCATCACCTGACAAATATTTTCCTTCTTCCCCACGATCCCTAACGCTTTTATTACCAATCAAGTTTGCATATTCAATACCAAGATTATCGGCTTCCTTTATTATCTGGCGAGCCAATTGGTTAGTTAAAGTAAGATAAGCAACTCTACTATTTGAAACCTTTCTCCTCCACTCAGCGATAAGTAAGCCAACAGTCGTCTTACCTGTTCCTGTTGGCAACTCAATTGCAATGTCTGGGTGCTGACTTATCTTATGATAATCTTTTAAAACATCACCTTGAGGAACCCTCAAATAGCCATGACTTGCAGCCCTATTTGGAAGATTCGAAAATAAGTCCTGAACCGTCTCATACTTCTGTTTCTTTTTGATTTTTTTGAATGACGGTCGTTTCTTACTCATGGTGTAATCCTTGATTTTTGGTATTAAAAGTTATTTCAAATCCGTTTCCGATTTCTATATATTATTCACAGCCTACAGATTTAAGGCCGCCTCTTATATCACGAGACTTTATTCTCGAATTTTTTTTCAGATCAAATTAGACACGAGCATTATGCGCTCCTGTAAAGGGGTACCCTTCTCAGCCAGCCTCCTATCGAAGTTTTTTCAAGTCGCTCATAGATATACTATAGGTGTCTTCGGTATCCCTTTGTTCATGGGCAAGTAAATAATTATCGTTCAAATTTATTACATTTTTGTAAAACACCTTCACCGAAACAAGGTACAATTCAACCCTACAGATCCAACCCTGCACCATACTTCTTCAACCACACCTTACGCTCATTGAAATCAGGCATCACCTTGTCTACCTCATTCCAGAATGCATCATTATGATTTCTATGGTGGATGTGACAGAGTTCATGAACCACCATGTAATCAATGATCTTTGCAGGAGCCATCATGCACTTCCAATGGAATTGCAACATATTGCTCTTTGTACAGGATGCCCAGCGATAACCGATATCCTTCACCTTTAAACCTGTTGGCTTAACACCTACCTTGGAAGCAAAATGTTCAATTCGCTTACTAATACGACTTACACCCTTTTCAATGTAGAAGGCTTCAAATGCTGCCTTTGCTGCAGCCTCACCACCTGCATCAATCAATGAACGCTTCAAGCAGAACCTGCCTTCCAGCAGCTTCAAGTCAACGTCCTGATCTGCAACCAGTGAGAGGCGGTAACTGCGCCCCAGATACAGAAACGATTCTCCATTTACCCATTCACGTACAACAGCAGTTGCATTCAGATCACGCCATTCAGCCAAATTCTTGTATATCCACATACGCTTGCTTTCCACAACAGCATCCACCTTTTCAGGAGTAACCCCTTTAGGTGGGCGTACGGTAACTTCTCCATTACGCTCAATGACAATATCTGTGGTCTTCCTGTCTGCACCTGGAAGCAGTACATAATCAATATCTTTAACACGTCTGGCTATCACTTCTTTCCACCATTTAGTAATTCATCATGCCGATTCTTGGCCAACTTCATCACTTCCACTGCAACTCGTTCACGATTCTCCTTTAACTGAGCAATCCCTGTTAAAGTCAAGGCAGTCTTTATTTTACTGCGAGTTTGCTTTTGTTTATCACTGTTATTCCAGAAATCAATACTGCCGATACTTTCCTGTAATGTCTCAACAATTGATTCCATCAAATCCTTCATCTTCGTTTTTTCTGCACTTGGCACTTTACCGTCTGCAAACGCCTCATTTGCGATGTGATCAAAGAAAGTAGTTGCCTCTTTACTCATCCCCTCTTTGCCTTCTTTACGCCCTTCTGTAGCGACTGTACGCAGTTTTTCAAGCTCTTCTGCCAGCACCTTCCAATTATCCTGATACTGGTCAATTAGATTATCTACCTTTTCAGATAGGCTTTTGTAGAAAGCTGGATCTTCGTCATGGTGGACAGTGCAATGTTTACGAATGGCGTGCTCCATCTCACTGGCTTTGGCTTCAAGATTATCTCCTGCATGTTGTTGGAGTTTTTCCAGAAAATCATCAGCAAGCAATTCTACAGGTGGAACTTTTGGATTGATGCCCAAGCTGATCAGATGGGCATTAATCAGGTCTTTAACTTTCTCTCCTGCATTACCAAGGCTCAGACTTGCATCTTTATACCGCTCTTTGGTTACTCGCAGAATATACCCAAATCTCCTTGCAGGTACTCGATATGGACCAGCAGCCTCATTAGGCAAAACGATATCCATACTCATCAGGAACTTTTTCAGATACACATCAAAATCAGCTCGCAGCTTCTCATCCTTCAACAAATTTACCGCTGCATGAACAACTACAGCATCAGCTTCAATATTTGGCAATGTACCCTGCACAAAGGCTTCGACATCCTTCACCTTATGCATTGCAAAGAGCTGCAGAAGCCTCTGATATCGCTCTTCCAGCACAGGGACTTCTGAAGTGATGCTTTTTAAACCATCTGCAAGCTCTGCCTGCTCATCAGTTGCTGCATAAATAGTCAAAGCATTAGTCAGGTGATTGGATAGACCGATATAATCAACGATGTACCCACGCTTCTTACCCTTGGCCACACGGTTTGTTCTGGCAATTGCCTGCAGCAGGGTATGCTCACGTATTTTTTTATCTATATACATCACCTGTTCAATTGGAGCATCAAATCCAGTAAGGAGCATATCGCATACAATGAGAAAGGCAATTCCAGTCTCTTCTTTGTCTGGATCATCAAAATCAAAAGGCTTACAGAAGTTTTCCTTGGCATTCCATGCTCTGGCTTGCCTGCGAACATTGGTGATATAGGCAGCTTCATTGGTGCCGTCACCTGAGATGATTACTGCAGCTTTTAAAAATGATAGTTTTTCAACCAGATCCAGATCTGGCTCTGAAGCTGCCTTTTCAAGTTCTATTCTCTCCTGCAAAGCATCTTCAATGGCAGATTGATATCGTATGGCAGCAAGTTTTGAATGGCAGACTATCTGTGCCTTAAAACCATTTGGCAATATGTTGCTGATATAGTGATCAACCATATCTTTTCCAATGGCATTAATACGTTGCTCTGATTCCAGAATATCACCAGTTGCGCCATATTTCTTTTTAATGGCAAGGATGTCCTCTTCACTCCGATCCCGAAATATGTCTTCAAAGGCAGTTTCAAAGGCATGCTTGTCTGTTAATGCAGCATCTGCAGTCTTGCCTTCATAAAGGATCTGCAAGGTGGCACCATCATTAACGGCATCCATAAGGCGGTATGTATCAATATACTGACCGAAACGCTTATGTGTTCTTTTCATGCCATGGCGTTCAGTAATCAGTGGCGTACCTGTGAATGCGATCCGTGCAGCATTTGGAAAGGCTTCAAAGATATTATCGCCAAGATCAGAACCTTGTGTTCTATGAGCTTCATCAATCATCAACAGGATTCGATCAGAGGTATTCACTACGCCAAAAGTTTTACCAGATGGCATTGCCTGATACGTTCCAAGTGCCTCTGCAAGCTGCAGACTTAAACTCTCCTCCCGTTGCTGGAATTTATGCACCATCACCATATTGATATCAGAGGTGTCGGTACTCAGTTCTGTGCGCAGACTGGCACTATTGCCAATAACATTTACTCGGCCGCCTATAAGCGTTGCAGTTTTTCCAAGCTGATCTTCCAGATCAATACGGTCATTAATAAGGACAATTTTGAAGTCGTTTAAATCTTTTGATGCACGAATCATTCGTGCCACAAATACCATTGTTAACGACTTGCCAGATCCTTGTGTATGCCAGACTACACCACTACGCTGCAGTGCATTTTCTCCTCTTCGCAGCTGTTCACAGATCTTTCCTGCTGCCCTGAATTGTTGATACCTGCAAACCACTTTTATACGTGCCCCATTATCCGTATCCATGAACACAGTAGAGGTACGCAATATCTGTAACAGGCTCTTCTTATTCAACATGCCTGCAATAAGTTGCTGCTGCTGGTTCATACCTTCTGCAGTAGCATCTTCATTGGGCCACTGCGTTTTCCAAGGGAAGAAATGCTCCTCTCCAGAGGTTATGGTGCCAAAATCTGCTTCAAGGCCACATGAACGAATGAGCAATAAAGCTGTATGAAATAATCGTGGTTCTCCTTCTTTTAATCCCTGTTGTTCAGTAGCCTTACGCCTATTCATATATCGCTGCAACTGCTCAAATGCCTCAGGCATGGGATTAGCACAGGTTGGCCCACCTTTCTTACATTCGACAACAGCAAGTGGAATACCATTCACGAACAAGACAATATCAGGGATGATGAATTGTTTTACACAACCAGGTGTATCTACACGAAACTGGTTTATTGCATGGAACTGGTTATTTTCGGGGTTCTCAAAGTCGATCAGCTTTACAACAGGGTCTTGTTCTCCAGTGATTTCATTGCAGTCAACCTGTGCTTTAAAAATCAGCTTCTGGATGGATTCATTTGCTTCCAATAGAGTTTTATTGGGCTGACGTAGAATTTGATCCTGCAAATCCTGCAATTGCTTGCTGGTAAGCCAAGACTCTCCAGTAGATGTTCTATTGATACCTGCAACAGCTTTAACAAAAACATCTGGCAGCAACCACTGCCGAAAAGTTTGACGAAGACTCTTTATTGGATCTTGAGGGATCTCTGCCCCCTGATCAATGGAAGTCCACCCCAGTGATTGTAACTCTCCCAGAAATGGTAGTTCGACTTCGGTATACTCTGACATGCTCTATTTCCTACTGGTCAACTTTGACCTGAACCTTTCCTGTTAATAGATCTTGCATGAGGCCAAACTTTTGAAGTTGGTATTTTCTTAGCAATTCCTTTTCTGTACGAATTTTCAAATCAACACCTCGCAATCGCTCAACAATCCTTAATTGCTCATCTTTTTCAGGGAGTACAGAAATAAGGTCTTTCATTTCACCTACATTAAAATGCTGCTGTGCTAATCCACCTTGTTTTCGCAATACCTGACCTTTTCCATATGATGAATTTACCCAATAACAAAGAAAATCAGGATCAATCAAACCTGAAGGTCGAGATATCAGAATATCAACGCAATTACATTTATCATATTCTTCTGGAACAACTACGCTAGTGCCAGGATAACCAGTCCGCACTGTAAGTATATCACCAAAATGTATCTGGCTTTTATGCAGCAATTGGTTGGAATACTGAGAAATAAAAACAAAATCGCTTTCATCCACGCCTTCTTCACGTACGTTGGCTGAACGAAAAGTAGGCACACCGTCAGTCACATAATAATCTGCTGGTCGTATAACAATACCTACACATATGCGATCACAAATCTCATCACATCTCTTCCAATCCCATTCTCTTGGAATCCACCCTACATGGGTTTCTTTATACAACTCAGGAGCTTGCTCTCTTGGTTGGCGCAGGTTTCCACCTGCAGTAACACCACGAGTAAACAAGTCGTTCATTAAACCTACTTTGATCTGCTGGTATTTGTGGATTAGTGATTCTGTGCGCTCAATTGTGCAGTCAATGTTATTTAAGATTGCGGCAATTTTCTCCTGCTTCACAAATGGAAACTTCGGAACAGGAAATTTGTATAAATCACTTTTACTGATAGCCAGAAACGTTGTACCTTGACTCCAACGATTCAGGAAATTCATATTGTGATCTAATGCATACTTAAGAAAGAGACTGGTCGCAGCATCCGATTTTGCCATAATCGCCCCAAGACCACGCCCTATACAGTAGTCTTGATCACTTAAGTTCATCTTACCCACAGGTGCACGCACACTAATTAAAATAGAACCCTTTCTTGCAATTCTTAATGGTGGATAACAATGCTGTTGTGGTTTGGGATAACGAACCTCAAACTCTGCACAACCTTGCAAAAAGGGCAATCCTCGCTCATCCAAATTATGAGAACTCGAACTTGGCGATTGACCCATTGTAATTTCTGCTAATGCCCCTAAGCTAATACAGCTCATGTGTTCACTCATATCCCAACTCCACCAAAAACTCTTCGAGCTGCTTCGATGCAGCATCTCGATCTGCTGCAATCTCCTTGGCAGTCATTGCATATTTATTACACAAATTTTCAATGGCTTTGATGCAGGCTCGCTGATCTGCACGAAGATATGCTTGATACGTTCTCATCAAAACATTTCGAAGACGCTCAATAATCACAACACGTGCCTCATTGGCTGATATTTTATCCCTCGCACTTTCAACCAATTCATCACGTTTTTGCTCAACACCTTTAATGCTGACTTTTAAGGCTTTGACCTCATCTTCTAGTGACTTATGGCGAGCTAGACTTTTTTCAATATTTCCAGCAACACCTCTTGCCATCTCACCCCTTTCAATTGCTCCAAGTAGTTCCATTGCATAATCAGAGTGATGATTTAACTGATTTGCCAATTCCAATATGCGATTACCATTTTCAAACTGCGCCAAGTTCTGAGTCAAACCTTCAGTGCAGTAAAAGCCTTTCTTTTCACCTTTAGGCAAAATGCCTGCTGCTTTAATTTCTGCAAAAATATTTCCTGCCAAAGCTTTCAATTCTTTCAATTCTGCTTTCCACAGAGCATTCTGATCCTTGAGTTCCTCCTTCTTACTCTTCACCTCATCTGCAGGTAAAACACCTGTATCCTCGGTATCCTCAAAGTCTTCTTCTCCTGCAGCACTAAACAATGCTTGTAGCTCTGATAACCGAACCTTTGCCTGTTCCATTTCTTCCAACACCTCTGGAAACTGGCTTTGCAGGATATCATCATCTGGAATCAGTTCTGGACCCCAACCACTTGCAGCAATTGATTTGAAATCTGCCTTGAGCGTATCCACATACTTTGCAAATGCCCCACGGATCTGAAATGGAGTCAGGAGATCCTGCCCAATAAACTCTTCTGCAATGCTCTGCAAGAGACTGCTTTTCATTACATAGACATTGCCTGCATTTTCATGCTGGTTTTCTGGATCATGGGCAAGTGCCTCAATAATAGGCAAGTTACTCTGCCACCACCCTTCAAGCTGTTCTATAAACGCTTCATGGCGTGTAATTACACCTACATGGTTGGTAACAAAATCAGCGATATCCCGCTTCTCAGCAATGGAATCGGCAATATCCATATACACTTCATCACGAGGAACGAAACAATCCTGCTGCAGCCCATCATAGTTATTCCAGAAATGGCTAAGTGACTCTATTTCGACAACTGGAACACCTCCATGCAGATGAGCACGTACATCATGAGGTTCAGGAGGTGGTGCGTTATCCACATACCTGCGAATATTGCAGTTGAAATCTTCTGCTTCTATCTCTGTTGCTAGAACTTTTCGTGCATATTTTGGGATATCTGCACCTTTTCGATATGCATTGACTATCTTATCAATATCTTCAGGGCGTATATGATTCTGAGCCTTACCCTCCCGATATTCTCTGTCTGCATTTATAAACAGTACATGCTCACGCTCAGCTGCCCCATGTTTGTTTAATACCAAAATACAGGCGGGAATACCTGTTCCATAAAAAAGATTGCTTGGCAGGCCAATGATGGCTTCCAAATACCCTTTCTTGATAAAATACTCCCTTGCAAGCCGTTCTTCTCCACCACGAAAGAGCACACCATGAGGCATAACAGTTGCCAAACGACCATCATGTTTTAGTACAGAAAGCATATGCTGAACAAACATCAGGTCTGCTTTCTTCCCCTTCTCTGGCATCATCACTGGAAAACGACCTGGAAATTTCAGATCTTTCTTAATGTAATTTTGACTAAAAGGGGGATTGGCCAAAACCCTGTCAAACCGTTTCAACTCGTTATTCTCAGCTAAATGCTGCGGTTCTCGTATAGTGTCTTCCTGCCGAATATCAGCATGTGATATGCCATGCAACAGCATGTTCATTTTACAGATGGACCATGTAGTGCCATACTTTTCCTGTCCATTCAGTGAAAGTTCACCAGCATCTCCACCTGACTCACGTAAATAATCACGTGTTTGTATCAGCATGCCACCAGATCCTACAGTAGGATCATAAATACTCATCCCAGCCTGAGGATCACAGATCTCAACACAGATACGTACAACCTCTGCAGGAGTGTAGAACTCTCCTGCCTTCTTACCTGCAGAATCTGCAAAATATTTAATCAGCCATTCATATGCAGCACCAAGCAAATCAGGGAATTCAAAGTCCTCATCTCGAAGAGGGATCTTTTCAAAGTTCTGGATAAAATCGGCCAGAGTGTCATCATCCAGCGTTCTCTGCCCGATCTTGCGGTTGAAGTTGATTCCCTTCAGAACATCCTCCAAAGCATCCACATTAGCATCTTCTATGGCTTCAAGAGCCTTATTCAATGCAGTACCAACATTCTCCTTCACGTGCTTTAATGCAGGATGATGAATGATCTCGGTTTCTCCATCTTTTACAACCTCTTCATCCCACCCCTGATTCCAACGTGCCCGTTTAGGAACGTAAAAATATTTTCCAGAGTAATGATCATGCTCTTTTAACTGCTCAGCTATGTCCTCTTCAGCCATACCTTGAGCCTTCCACTCCGCAGTTAGCTCTACCTGCCTCTGGTCGAAAAGATCACTGGCACGCTTCAAGAACAACATGCCGAAAATATATTCTTTGTATTCGCTGGCATCCATGCTGCCACGCAGATCATCGCAAGCCGTAAGCAGGAGGTTTTCCAGACGTGCAAGTGTAAGTTTTGTCGTTGCCATTATATAATCAGTACCTTTAAGATATTTGAATAAACCACGTAATTTATGGGACATATTACGGTTGTTCTTTAATTTCTGCACCTAAATATGATAGGCGTCCCAAACTTTGGCGAAAAAACAATCACATGAACTAAATCATGCAAACAGGGCGTCCAGCAAAAGGACACCACAACGTAGTAGAGTTGGAAAAAGTTCCCATAAAGTGGGAATAGAGAAGAAGGGGGGTAATTAAATACAATATTAAGATGTTACTTGTATTATTACCCCCGAAAGAATTGAACAGAACAAAAGAATCAACTACCTACAACCAAGTTTTTTCTGGGGTTCTCTTATATGCTGCGCCATTAAAAACATCATACAAAATCTCAATAATTTACTTAATCCCGCAGCAAGATAACTTACTCCAAACTCCTCCTCTTCCCTACCTTCCACTCTATGGGAACTTTTTTATTAATCACGTGTTACCACATAATTAAAACTCCACATCCACTTTTATGGGAAAGCCAAACATTTTTTTATATTCGGTTATCATGACACGCTTCAACAAAGAACGATCTGATCGCTTCACTACAAAACTGTCATGTATTGGAAGACAGGGTTTCCCTTCCTTTGCAAATATGAGCAATATCTTCTCTGTTAGCTGAGAGTCCAGAAACTGCAACTTTCTGCCAATCTGATTGAACATTGTGCCTGCAAGTTTTGGATGATGAGAAAGAACTCGATCAATGACATCATCAAATTCAAAATAGCCCATCTCATCTACCATATATATGTCATTGCTATTATAAGATTTGTATGACTTAACCGTCCAGACCTGTGCAGGAAGTTCAAGTTCCCCTTTAAGGATGTCACCAGCGATTGAGTTCCTCAACTCACCACGTGACTTCACGTTTAAAGTACGCAACAAGGTCTGCTTGGCAAATTTCCGACATTTTTTATCATTACTGAAACCAGGGATATAATATAACTCCCCTCTAGGAGTCGGCATTTTTTCAAAGATATTGTACGCCATTGCAACATGAAAACTTGCGTAGTCAATTTCGCTTGCAGGCTCACCGTCAATTCTTATCCTGCTTCTGAATGGGATAATTCTATTTGGTAAATTCTGCCAGAATCCACCATAAAACCTGCCACCACTTTCAAAATCATCTACGAACTTCCTACGTAAATACACGTCTGTGAGATCAAGAAACGGGACCTTTCTTTTCAAAAAATCAACCGTCTCTTTTGGTACATAATCGGGGAGATACAAGCTATATGAATGTTGCCGTAAAACCTCATTAATCAAGTTCACATTTGCACGTGCACTAACAGTAAAATCATCATCTATGTATTCAATTATTTTCTTGCTGCTCGTATCTTCATCATCTGTTCGCAGGATTATATTTTCTGATGCTGGGTATATAGTCCTTATATTCACACCCTCAAATAATGCAGATAGCTTTCTGGTCGCTCTCATCCTTGAAATATTACCAGTGCCACGCCCTCTACCCCATTCACCAAGCTCCATGTCGATATATCCCTTTTCATGCAGGTAATCCACAATGGTAATTGTATAATCATATGAGTAATTTGTAACAGTTTCGTACCTACTTCGTTTACAAACACTACCTCTTGGAAGTGAATACGCAGCCTTTTTTCTCCAGTATCCAACCCATTTCGTGCTCGTGAGATATTTCAGATAAAGAAATGAAACAATTCCCTCAATGTGTTTTCTCTTTTCTTCGATCTTACTGCTGCCCTTGAATGGTATTAGTTCCAGAAGTTCTTCAATTATTTTGCAAAAGACAGGATCTTCACACCTCCATGAGTAATTTAGAAAATCTGTCTCCAACCTTTCGCTCAAATGAGAGTTAGGCACATAATTAGGATTATTCTCCCACCAAATCAGCGATTTTAGAGCACGAAGACCATCAGGAGTTTTAGGGTCAAGCTGTCTGAAATTCATTGATCCCCACTGACAACCACTACTTTCCCTTATCAGTTCTCCCATGACTGCCTCCCTTCTCCTCTGGTGACTATTGCTCTATCATTCTGTGTATATATAGTGTGGGTAAAGACTCTGCCGCTTGACAAACCACTGTTTTCAATACATTCAAGCAGCCATGCATCAATTTCATGCTCTAGCCAGCCGACTGCCCTCGCACCAAGAGTAATTTGTTTTGGGAACGTACCTTTTTTAATGCGCTCATACACAGTTGATCTACTTAAACCAACCCTGTCCAGTACCTGAGTTAAACGCAATATTCTTGTTTTTTGCCCTCCTTTATTTGTATGCATAGTGTTCTCCTTCTTTAAAAAATTGCCAATCACATCATAATCACCTCCATCAGTGGAAAGATTTTTGTAACTGAGTATGGGGAAAACTATACCCGAAGCGAGGAAAGGAAACGTTGCAGCTGCAATTGCAAATGCAAGAAATGCTTTTTCTGCTGTGTGGGAGAACTACGAAGAATGAGAAACGATTGTTGAAGGAATTGGTTGCAGAAGAGTTAGAGAGCTTACATCTCACATTTTATATCTTTCAAGAACTTCTTTTTCATTTTCTTTCGGATCATAATTTCTTTTTAATCTTTTTCTAGAATCAGCGATCACATGGTTCAAATTTGATACAGATATCCCATTCAGTTCACCATAGACATCACTTATAAACTTTCGCAGGTCTTTATCTGTTTTGAAATTTTTGTCCTTAAACCTACCCATCAGGCATACATCCAATGTTGCAATGACATATTCATAAGTTTCTGGACTGTAAGAATCATCCTCATCAGGTTCCTGTTCCTCGTGTTTTGCCTTAACACTCACAATCCCAAATTTTACTTTATCCTCCTCAGATAAAGGCTGATCAATCAATTCTTGAAATTCTCTATGTTTCTCAGCTAAAGCCTCTTCATCAATTCCATTAGCCTCGTGGCAATCTAACTCTTCATCTTGAGCTTTCACTTCCTCTTTTTCGCCTGCATTACCTGCTGCCCATTTGTCAAAGGATTCAAGATGAATGTACAAATTACTCTCTGCAAATAGGATTTCTACAGGGTAGTTCAACTTTTGCTCTTTCATGCGATATTCCACATGGCCATCTTTGCATGCCTGAAAAAGCTCTGACTTCAAGAGTTCTAAACAAGATCCTTCATCACCACACCAGTATCTTACCAACGCATCTGCAGGGACGTACTTCGGTTTTATCCAAGAATCATTTTTCTTATGTTGAAGCATTCTTACTCCTCGATACTATCTCTTAAATCATCAAGGCAATCTGCCCACCACTGCAGCAATTCACGTCTTTGCTCAATATACTCACTTCTATTATACGCACCTTTGATTTTGTTCTTTTCTTCATGTGCAAGAGCTTTTTCAATAACTTCGCTAGCAAAAAGAGAACTCTCGTAGGCGGTTGAGGAAAATGATGCTCGGAATCCATGAGGAGTTGCCTTACCTCTATATCCCATATCTCTGAGAGCTTTTGACATAGCATTATCACTCATTGGCTTATTCTCATCACGTACACTTGGAAAAATTAGTCCATCCTGCCCCCACAATTTTCCTGCTCTCTCTATAACTGCAATTGCTTGAGTTGATAGTGTGACAATATGTGGCCTACGCATTTTCATGCGCTCAGCAGGAATTTCCCAAATTTTTTCTTCAAGGTTAACCTCTACCCATCGTGCTCCTCGAACTTCACTAGATCTGCATGCTGTAAGTGATGTAAATTGCAATGCCAGTTTAGTTGTAATATGAATGCTCTCGCTGGCATTAATATCTTTGAGGAGTTGGCCTAATTCTTTGGCGAAGACAGCAGGCATATGATTAACAGCTTTAGCTTTCAAAACACCTTGCATATCTGCAGCAGGATTGTAAGTCGCTACCCCTGTTTGTACTGCATAACGAAAAACCGCATTTATCCTCTGCAAAACTTTCCGAGCGATTTCCAAACTACCACGGTTTTCAATCCTTCTTAATATTTTCAGAACTTCTGGTGGAGTAATGGAATCAATGGCTTTATCACCGAAGGAGCCAAAAACGTCATTTTTTAAAGTCCCAAGAACTGCAACAGCATGATCATGACTCCAACGACCTTTTTGTTGCTCTATCCATTCTAAAGCAACAAACTCAAAAGATATGGCCCTTTTCCGCTTTTCAACCAGTTCTTTTTCCCTATTCGCCTGTTTAGTTTTTTTTCGCTGATGGTTTGGATTAATCCCGTCCTTTACAAGGACTTCTGCAGCCCTGCGTGCTTCTCTAGCTTCTGCAAGGGAGAGATCTGGATATCGACCAATGATATGCATTTGTTGCTCTCCACTGATCCTGAAACGGTATAGCCAGCGTTTCACACCAGATTGGAGAATTTCAAATGAAAGCCCATTACCATCAGCCAATCGGCCAGGCTCTTTTCTGCTACGAACTTCAAGCACTGTAAGTTTTGACATTTTTACGCCACGTGTGTGTATTGATATGAATCAGTTCGTCTTTCATTTTAAATATACACACAGATACACACATTGATCAAAGGATTTTTTCGGTTGCTATCGGACGATAACGGACATAAAGGCAATAAAAAAGCCCCAAAACCGACAGGTTTCGAGGCTAAAAAGAATCTAACAGGATCTTCCTGGATTATTTGATGGTGCCGGAGGTCGGAATCGAACCGACACGAGCGTAAGCCCGCTGGATTTTGAGTCCAGTGCGTCTACCAGTTTCACCACTCCGGCGTAGGCTCGTATATACCCAAATCCCCTCTTTTTCGTCAAGAGAAAAGGTGGACTCCTTAGCTCCCCTGGTCAAGCAGCAAGACCTTGCCCTGTCCACATCCCAGAATACCCTTGGAAAAACAGGACGATGACCTTCGAGTAAGGGCCAAAACCTTTAGCCACCATTCTGGTCACCACCACTGTTTCTCGAGATAACCGATCTGAAGAATAGAATTTACCTATCCGACCACCTCGAGCCATATGTATTATCTATTTGTTTTTTCTACCTTTACAGAGTACTCGTTGGCCTGCCTGTCCAACTTCACGATTCACTTTTTCACAACAACAGCTATTAGCCGATATTGGCCGATCATTCATCTCCCATGGATACCATTCTAAAAGCGACGTCACTCAACAAGTCTTTTGGACCAATAAGAGCTCTGTCTAACATCAACTTCTCCATAAAAAAAGGCGAAGTGGTTGCACTGATCGGAGATAACGGTGCTGGCAAATCGACGGTCATTAAAATTCTCGCAGGACTGTTTCGGCCGGATTCCGGCTCACTACAAATAGCTGGAAAGCAAGTCAACTTGAAACGCTACTCTGTACGTACAGCACGCGCCCTTGGGATTGAAACCGTCTACCAGGAACGTTCCTTGGGAGAAAAGCAACCACTATGGCGCAACGTTTTTGTTGGTCGCCATTTAAAAAACTCCTTTGGCTTTATCAGAGTCAAAGAAGAGAAGGCACTGACACTGGCAATGCTCAAGAACAGTATTGGCTTAAAGGGTGTTGGCATTTCAGCCGATGCCCTGGTCTGCACCCTTTCCGGAGGCGAGCGACAAGGGCTCGCAATCAGTCGGGCAATGCATTTCAACTCTGCACTTACGATTCTCGATGAACCCACCACTGCCCTGGCGGTCAAGGAGGTGGCCATGGTGCTCAACTTCATCCGTTCGATCCCTGAGAAAGGACGCTCTGCCCTGTTTGTCTCCCACAACCTCCATCATGTCCATGAGGTCGCCGACCGCTTCGTCTTCATCGACAGGGGAATGATTGTTCATGAATGCAGAAGAGATGCAATGAGTCTTGCTCAACTGTTCACCACCGTCGAGCAACTTTCGATGACTCCTGTACCCGGCCGTGAGAACCAATAGCATGGCACAGTTTGTATTCAAATATCGTTTGCAATTAGGGATTCTCCTGCTGCTCGTTGGCCTCCTTGGCCTGTTCACCTTTTTCAGCCCCCAAACTTTTCTCCACAGGCGTATCTATGTCGCCTTCATGTCCACCATACCTTTTCCTGCCCTTCTCGCCCTTGGCCTCACCTTCCTCATCGTTGCCGGGGAGTTGGATCTATCGTTTCCCTCTGTGATGGTTATCTCCGGCTTGAGTTTTGCCGCAGTATCGCAGACCACGGGAAGTCCTCTAGTCGGCCTGTTCGCTGCCCTTGCAACCGGGGCGTTTGCCGGCCTGTGCAACGGCATTATCGTGGTTCACCTTGGAGTTCCGTCCATAATCGCAACCATAGGGACACAGTTTTTCTGGCGCGGCTTGTCGACCCTGCTGGCAGATGGCCTGGCCCTCAACCTGACGGAATTACGGAGCAGTACCTTTCATCATATAATGGTCGGCAGGCTTTTCGACTGGATCCCCATGCAGACGGTCTGGTGCCTTACTGTTGCTATCTTTTTCTGGTTGCTTCTCAACAGGCATACCTTTGGAGATGACCTTCGATTTATCGGAGATGACATCAGCACTGCAAGGATGATGGGGGTGCGAACCGATCGCGTCAGGGTTTTGCTTTTTATTCTTATGGGAGTTATCAGCGCCCTCGCATCCGTCATGATCTGCCTTGAAATGGCAAACTGGTGGCCTACTCAAGGCGAGGGGTATCTGTTGTTGGTCTTTGCCGCCATTTTCCTTGGTGGCACCTCCGTATTTGGGGGCCAGGGGACGATTTTTGGCACAATGATCGGCTCGATCATCATAGGCATACTTGAGGCAGGCATTATCAGTTCCGGTCTCTCCGGCTACTGGACGAGGCTTGTGCATGGCCTGGTCATTGTGATCTCTGTTTCGCTCTATGCGCTGGCCTTCAAGACAAAACGACAATAATAAGGC
>NZ_AUCW01000036.1 GCF_000429965.1 Desulfogranum mediterraneum DSM 13871 | reverse complement strand
TACTGGTATGGTACCATGCGGCAGTGATTAACTCCGCATAATCGCCAACTGTGCATAATTCCTGTTATGCTGAGCTCAGCATAACAGGAAAAACTGGCTCTTTTCAGGAACTCCTGAAGGAGCGGAAGCCAGTGCAGCGTTGTATAGCCTGATTGAAACAGCCAAAGCAAATGGACTTGAGCCCTACAGTTATCTTCGTCATATTTTCGAGGGCCTACCGCTGGCTGAATCCCTGGAAGATTATGAAGCCTTGCTCCCCTGGAATGCCAAGGCAGCAATCAGCAATACTTCAATCTAGGTGACGAGGTGCGGTTCTGCAGGCGCTTACGTCTCTTCGATCCAGGCATGAGCTTCAGATACTTTGTCAAACGTAGCTGACTCCCGGTGCCCTATTACACAAACCTCTGCCCTGTACGTAACCCCAAACCTACCCTTTCGTGTCCTGACGGTTCCCATGGCAACCCCCATATTTTTTGGCGTAATTTTTGGCGTAAATCTAAATCCTCAGTAATAAATTATTGCCGCTGGTGCAAGCTGTTGCCCAACACAAGCTGACGTAAAAACAAACACTTACAACACCCACATGCTAAAAACCACGGAATAACGCGATTTACGCACAAAAAAAAACAGCCACTTAACTAATGTTAGTTAAGTGGCTGTTTTAACTGGTCGGAACGAGAGGATTTGAACCTCCGGCCCCCTGAACCCCATTCAGGTGCGCTACCAGGCTGCGCTACGTTCCGATTTTTTTGCTGGCGATTTATACCACCTTTACCATCTTGCCGTCAAGTTTTTTTTTACGTCTTAACCGTTTTTTTCCTCGCCCTGAGCAGGTCCTGGATCTTTTCCAGTTCCTGCTTGATCAGGCTGAGTTGCTCACCACTAATGGCTGGGTACCCACCTGCCCTGCTCTGACTACCGGGAGCGGCAGTTTTGTTCCGAGTCAGTACCTTCTTGGCCCCGGCAATCGTATAACCCTGCCCATGGAGGAGTTGCCTGATCATGAGCAGCAACCGCACGTCCTGTTGACGATACAGTCGTTGTTTTGATTTCCCGCGCCTGGGCTTAATGCCCTTAAATTCAGTTTCCCAGTAGCGCAGCACATGGCTGTCTACCCCCACCATGGTACTTACCTCACCGATGCGGAAGTATTTTTTATCCGGTATTCCTGTGGAGTCGATGAGTGGGGTATTCACGTGGTCTGAAGCCGGTTCTCCTTATCCAGGTCATTTGCAATCCGCCCGCCTTTATAAAACGGTCATTGAGCGGGTTTCAAGATCCTGCAGAGTACGTAAAAAATCTCCTCCTGCTGAAGCGCTATTCAGGGTAACTTTACCAGAAATACCTATTTATTCAACCGTTCCCTGAGCCGTTTACTGGGACGGAAGGAAACCATCTGCCGTTTGGTGATGATCATGGATTCGCCGGTCCGTGGGTTACGGCCGCGACGGGGTGCCTTGTCACGCACCGAGAGGGTACCGAACTGGACCAGTTTGATGGACTCTCCGGCTACCATGGTGTCTTTCATAGTGGAGAAAACCGTGTCCACGATCTCAGCTGCGTTGCGCTGGGAAACACCAAGCTTCTCATTTACCGAGATAGCGAGTTCTTTACGGGTAACATTTTTCTTCTTCATAGTTCTGATCCTTCTCGATAACGCGCTTTAAATTGGGTCATTAGGGAATCAACGATCTTCTGATGCACCTTATCCACGGACTTATCATTGAGGGTCTTGGTGGCTGACCGATAGGTAACGGAGAGCGCCACACTCTTCAGCCCCTCTTCAATGGGTTTGCCGCGATAAACATCAAACAGTTGGGTTGACTCCACAAGCTTTTGTTTTTGTTGATGGATGGCCTGCAGTATTTCTCCGGACGGTACATGGTCGGGTACCAGCAGGGCGATATCTCGTTTCACCGACGGAAATTTCGGCAACGATTGAAATTGTTTGGCGATAACTGGAAGACGGCTGAGGGAGTCCAGGTCTATTTCCAGCAAAAAGACATCGACTTTGATGCCAAAGGCCTCCAGAACCCGCCGGTCCAACATCCCAAAGATACCGATAACCTCGTCACCGTTTCTGATCTCTTCGCTGGCAGAGGGATCGCAGTAGCTCTGACAGGAATCCTGGTCACAGGGAACCAGGGTCAGTTCCCCCTGATCGCCGCTGAGTCGAAGGGTCGTGATCAGGTGCTGGCAGACTCCCTTGATATCGAAAAAGTCTGCTCGGTCATCTGAAAAATAAAGAGACTCTGCATTGGGATAGCGATTTCCACAGATGACCCCACAGAGCTGTTGCTTTTCCAACGGCAACTGTCCTTCCTCTCTGTAGAAGAAGGTCTTGCCGATTTCAAACAGTCTGATGTCGCTCTGTTGAAAGTTGATGTTACGCTTGATATTCTCAAGCAATCCGGGCAGGAGCATGGAGCGCATCACTGCCTGCTCTTCGGAAAGCGGGTTAAGCAGCCGAGTGACACTGCGCCGCTGATCGTCCTCAGCCAGGCCAAGGGCATCAAAATGTTTTTCAGTGACAAAGCTATAGTTGATGGCCTCGTAAAAGCCCTGGCTTGTGAGGATCTGGGACAGGGTCTGGCGCATACTCCGTAAGGAATCACGCTTAGGGTAGTGCATGGTGATCTTGGGTTGGGTGGTGGGGATCTCGTTGTACCCCACCAGCCGGGCGATCTCTTCCACCAGATCCACCTCTCGCTCGATGTCGATCCTGAATGAGGGGACCGTGACCTGCATGGTCTCACCCAGATCGGGGCTGACCTCAAAGTCAATACCCCGCAGGTAGTCGGCCATCTCCAGCTTACTGATCTCGATCCCTAAGAGGGTACGTACCTTGTCGGCGCGAAGCTGGAGGTTAAGCAACTCCTTCTTACCGGGGTAGACATCGATACCATCGGCTTCAGCAGTGCCCTGACCATACTTGGCGATGAGCTCAGCAGCACGCTCAATGGCACGATGGGCCAGATCCGGGTCCACTCCACGTTCGAAACGGTACGAGGCCTCGGAAGGGATATTCAGATTTCTGGCGGTGCGCCGGATGGAAACCGCGTCAAAGCAGGCCGCCTCCAGCAGGACCTCGGTTGTCTGGTCGCTCACCTCGGAATCCAGGCCGCCCATGACCCCGGCTACGGCAATCGGTCCCTCCTGATCACAGATCATCAGCATCTCTTCACTGAGCTGCCGACTGTTCCCATCCAGGGTGACGAACTCCTTCTCCCCTGCCCTGGGTGAACGGACGACAATCTCCTTGCCCCGAATGGTGGCAAAGTCAAAGGCATGAAGGGGCTGGCCCATCTCCAACATGACATAGTTGGTGACATCGACGATATTATTGATGGGGCGCATGCCCACGGCCAGAAGTTGGCGCTGCATCCAGTCAGGGGAGGGGCCGACGGTAACGCCGCTGACCTTACGGGCGATATAACGGGGACATAGACCCTCATCTTCAACAACAACCTTAAAGTCTACCTCAGATCCGTTCAAGGGAGTCAGCCGGGAGACCGGCGAACTGAGCTGCTGCTTGCTGAATCCTGCAACCTCCCTGGCTATACCGAGCACGCTGGCACAATCGGGACGGTTGGGAGTCAGGTCGACTTCGATCATCGTGTCCCTCAGGCCCAGAGCAGTGGCCAGGGGCAGGCCGATCTCCATGGCCGGATCCAGCTCCATGATCCCGGAGTGGTCGCTGCTCAGACCCAGCTCACTGGCAGAGCAGAGCATGCCCTGGGAGAGTAGACCTCGGACCTTGGATTTTTTGATCTTGGTACCATCGGGTAACTTCACTCCAGGACGAGCCAGGGCCGTAATCAGCCCGGCACGAACGTTGGGAGCCCCACAGACAACTTCCAGGGGCTCGCCTTCACCGGTTTCAACCAGACAGACCGTCAGCTTATCGGCATTGGGATGCTTGCTCACCGACTGGACCCGACAGGTAATAAAGGCGTCTAACTCGGTGTACAACTCCTCAACGGCATCAACTTCCAGCCCGAGCATGGTTAATTTATCGGCTAATTGGGTGGGGGTAATCCCTTCCAATGAAACAAAATTACGGAGCCAGCTGAGGGTGAATTTCATGGGATCGGTCCTGTTAAAAGCAACGTGGGTTCAAGGAGTAAGGCACAGCTCTACAAACCAAAATATCATCGCCTGGAGGGGATGATATTTTGGTGCAGGTCTGGCAGAGCCAACAACCACTTCCTTCTGAAAAAATCGGTTTTCTCTAGGGAAAAGGGTGCGTCAGAGGAGAATGGTCTTAAAATTGGGAGAGAAATCGGAGATCATTCTCATAGTACATTCTGATATCATCGATGCCGTACTTCAGCATGGCGATACGTTCTACTCCAAGACCAAAGGCAAAACCGGAGTAGACATCCGGATCATAACCCACCATCTTCATCACCTCGGGATCAATCAGACCGGAGCCAAGGATTTCCAGCCAACCGGTTCTTTTACAGACCCGACAGCCTTTGCCCTCACAGATCACGCAGGCGATATCCACCTCGGCGCTGGGCTCGGTAAAGGGAAAGAAGCTGGGTCGGAAACGCAGGTCCAACTCCTTGCCGAACATATTGTGGGTAAAGCTGGTCAGCACCCCTTTAAGATCGGCAAAGGAGACATCGCGATCAACCAAAAAGCCTTCCACCTGGTGGAACATGGGTGTGTGGGTGATGTCGGAGTCACACCGATAGACCTTGCCAGGAGCAATATAACGCAAGGGCGGGTCCTGGTTTTCCATGATCCTAGCCTGCATCGGTGAGGTATGGGTCCGAAGCAGGATGGAGTCGGTGACATAGAAGGTATCATGCATGTCACGGGCAGGATGGTGTGGCGGGATGTTCAGCGCTTCAAAGTTGTAGTAGTCGGTCTCAACATCCGGCCCCTCTGCAACGGCGAAGCCCAATCCTTCAAAGATAGAACAGATTTCCTCCATCACCTGGGTGACCGGATGGAGTTTGCCCTCGGGCAGGGTGCGCCCGGGCAAGCTGGTATCCAACGACCGGGCCGAGGCAACAGGCAGGGAAAGAGTCTCTTTTTTGGCTTCAAAAAGGGACTCGATCTCTTGCTTGATGCTGTTGGCAAGGGCACCGAGTCGCGGTCGATCCTCCTTACTGACCGTCCGCAGCTGTTTCATGGCACCACTGAGGAGTCCGCCTTTTCGCCCAAGATACTTGACTCGAAAGGGTTCAAGATGCTGTGCTTCGCAGATCTGTTCCAGTTCTTTTTCGGCTTCCTCTTTCAGCCGTTGCAGCTCTTTTTCCATAAGACTTCTTACGCTGCGCTCTGCCCTGAGGTTTTTACGACCACGGAAAATGCATGGGGATCAACGATGGCCAGGTTGGAGAGCACCTTTCGATCCAGTTCAACATTGTTCTTATGGAGTCCACCGATCAGCTTGGAGTAGTTGGTCCCCTGGGTCTTGGCAGCGGCGCTGATGCGGCTGATCCAGAGACGACGATATTCTCTCTTCTTGGTGCGACGGTCACGATAGGCGTAACAGAGGGCGCGATCAACGGCTTCGGTGGCGGTGCGGAAAAGACGATGGCGTCCTCCACGGTAGCCTTTGGCCAAATTCAACACTTTATTTCTGCGACGGCGGGCTTTAAAACCACGAGTTACGCGAGGCATATTCTACTCCGATAAATTCTCAAAAATTACTAGTAAACTACCACAGAGCGCTGTTTCTTCATCGCTCTGTGCAATCGAACCGTTCCGGGCACAGCTGATCGGCTCTCGCCAGGCAGTACCTCAAGTTCTGTTCCCTTCCGGCCTCCTGGTTTTACAGGTAGGGCAGCATCCGCTTAACAGCCTTGACATCCACGTCTGCGATCAGGCCTGCCTTACGCAGATTTCGCTTCTGTTTGGTGGACTTCTTGGTCAGGATGTGTGAGGTAAAGGCTTTGGCACGACGGATTTTTCCTGAACCAGTGGCTTTAAACCGCTTGGCCGCTCCTCTTTTTGTCTTCATTTTAGGCATTGTTCGTTCTCCTTAGTATACTCTTCCCTGCACTGCATCTCGAGACCCGGTCAGGAAATTTGGTGATAAGTTCTTTCCAAAAAATCAGGGTTTGGGACCGACAAACATAACGAGCTGTCGTCCTTCCATCTTTGGTTCCTGAAGAATAACACAGTCTTCACGCAAGGTATCAGCGATCTTGGTAAGCGCAGCCAGACCAATGGATTGGGCGTAGACAATTTCTCGGCCTCGGAAGCGCATGGTCACCTTGACCTTATTCTTCTGAGCAAGGAACTGCTTGATCTTCTTAATCTTGAAATTCAGGTCATGTTCTTCCGTCTTAGGCCTGAACTTCATCTCCTTGGTTTCGATAACCGTCTGCTTCTTTTTCGCTTCTTGCTGCTTCTTCTTCAGTTCATAGCGGTACTTGTCATAGTTCATAACCCGGCAGACCGGGGGATCGGCCTTGTCGGAAACCTCGACCAGGTCAAGACCCTGATCATAGGCAATATCCATTGCCTCTTTTACACTCACTATGCCACGCTGGGTACCATCAGCATCAATAAGGCGAACATTGGGATAGGTGATATCTTCGTTAATTTTTACCCTTATTTCCTGCTGTTGTGGAAGTCTTTTACCTCGTTTTTTAATGTCCGTTCCTCCAGTTAAATTCTTCTGACAGGCTTGAGAAAGCCTTATCCCTTACCTTCTTCGCATTCTTTTTGGATAAAGTCAATGAACTCCTCGGGCCGCATGGGAGGGAGGTTCTTGCCGTCGCGCAGACGAACGGTAACCGTCCCCTCTTCCTTCTCACGCTCGCCGACGATGAGCATATAGGCGACCTTCTTCAGCTGAGCCTCTCGGATCTTGTAGTTGAGCTTTTCATTGCGCAGGTCCTTGGCAATACGAATGCCGGCATGTCTGAGTTGAGCAAACACCCGTTCACAGTACTCGGATTGATCATCGGTGATATTCATGATCCTGGCCTGCTCAGGGGCCATCCAGAGGGGAAAGCCTCCGGCATAGTGTTCGATCAGGATGCCGATGAACCGTTCCAGCGAGCCCATCAGGGCGCGGTGGATCATGATGGGCTGATGTTCCCCTCCATCGACGCCGGTGTAGGACATCTTGAAACGCTCAGGCAGGTTAAAGTCCACCTGGATGGTGGAACACTGCCAGGAACGGCCCAGCTGATCCTTAATCTTGATATCGATCTTGGGTCCGTAAAAGACCCCTTCGCCCGGGTCGATACTGTAGTTGAGCCCCTTCTTCTCCAGGGCCTGCTTCAAGGCGTCGGTGGATAGCTCCCAATGCTCGTCGGAGCCGACATACTTCTCAGGCCTGGTCGAGAGGTAGACATCATACTCTGCAAAACCGAAGGTCTTGAGAATATGCAGGTTCAGATCGATGATGTTGAAGATCTCGTCTTCCAACTGGTCGGGTCGACAGAAAATATGGGCATCATCCTGGGTAAAGCCGCGGACCCGCATCAGACCGTGGAGGGCTCCGGTGCGTTCATAGCGATAGACCGTACCCAGCTCACACCAGCGGATGGGAAATTCACGATAGCTGTGCTTGGTGGCATTGAACACCCCGATATGAAACGGGCAGTTCATGGGTTTCAGCTGGTACTTGACCTCGTCGATCTCCATGGCCGAGTACATATTCTCGCCATAAAAATCCAGATGACCGGAGGTCTTCCAGAGGTCCTGACGGGCGATATGGGGGGTATAGAGCAGCTCATAGCCATTCTTATAGTGCTCTTCCTTCCAATAATCTTCGATCAGCTTGCGCAGAAGGGCGCCCTGGGGCTGCCAGAGGATCAATCCCGGGCCGATCTGATCCTGAATGGTAAACAGGCCGAGTTCTTTGCCCAGCTTACGGTGATCACGCTTTCTGGCCTCTTCCAGCTGGGTCAGGTAGCGCTTGAGTTCTTTCTTGTCGCTAAAGGCCGTGCCGTAGATCCTGGTCAGCATGGGGCGTTTTTCATCACCACGCCAGTAGGATCCGGCGACCCTGAGCAGCTTGAAGACCTTGAGCCAGGAGGAGTCTGGAATGTGGGGGCCTCGGCAGAGGTCGGTGAAGGAGTCCTGTTCGTAGATAGAGACGGTGTCATCCTCCATCTCTTCCAGCAGCTCGACCTTGTACTCTTCGCCAAGATCCCTGAACAGGGTGATGGCATCCTCACGTTTCAGGGACTTTCTCTGGAAAGGAAGGCGGGCAGCTACGATTTCCGCCATCTGCTGCTCTATGGCCTCAAATTCCTCGGGGGAAAAGGCCTTCTCTCGATCAAAGTCGTAATAGAAACCGTCATCGATGGCCGGCCCGATGGCAACCTTCACCTCAGGACCGTAGAGTTTTTTCACGGCCAGGGCCATGATGTGGGCAGTGGAATGGCGAAGAATTTCCAGCCCCTCTTCCGAGGAGGCCAGGATGGGAGCAAGAACAGTGTCTTCCTCAAGGGGTACGCCGAGATCGGAGGCAAGTCCGTTACAGCCGACTGCTATAATCTGCTTACGCTGCTTATTGGATACCAGCTCTTTGAGGGCTTCAGCAACTGTTGTCCCCCGGTCAAAATGCTTCTCTTCACCGTCCTGAACGGAAATTGCTATCTGTGTCATTCTTGCCCGTAAAAAGGAAAGGCTAATGAGCGAGGGACAGACTCGCCCCTCGCATCCTAGCCTTTATTATTCTGGTAGGCGCGGGCGGGATTGAACCGCCGACTTCTACCACGTCAAGGTAGCGCTCTCCCACTGAGCTACGCGCCTACATATTTTCATATGCATGGATATGTTTGATTTGCCATGTTCGACAAATCTGTTATAAATACTTGCAATGACACATTGTGTCAAGATAAAAATTCTAGGATGACACAGAAACAAAAATACTCTCAACCCGGAACAGCTGGTCACGACTTGGGGATCCGCAACCGCGCGCTATACAACCAGTTTAGTCGGCTAAGGTCAAGAAAAAAATGCCCTTCTTGACGGAAAATCACCCCAGGGTGCGACGGGTCTCCACGGCCCTGCCCAGGGTATGCATGTCGGCATACTTTATATCCATGCCCATGGGGATGCCGCAGGCCAGCCTGCTGGTCCTGACCGAGAGCCTGCCGAGCATATCGGCAAGGTAGGAGGCGGTGGCCTCTCCGGGAACCGTGGAACTGGTGGCGATCAAGACCTCATCCACCTCACCGCTCAGCACCCGTTGGCGCAGCTCCTTAACCTTTAACTCATCCGGACCGATCCCGTCCATGGGTGAGAGGGAACCGTGGAGGATATGATAGACCCCCTTATAGGAGGCGGTCTTTTCGATGGCCAGCAGGTCACCGGGCTCTTCCACCACACAGACCAGACGGGCGTTTCGCTTGGGATCGCTGCAGATGACGCAGGGGCTCTCTTCTGAAAAGGTAAAACAGACCTCGCAGAGCTGGATGGCCTTATGCAACTCTGCCAGGACCTCTGAAAGCTGAAGGGCCTGGGCCGCTGGTTTGCGCAGGATATAGAGGGCCAGGCGAGTGGCGGTCTTCTCCCCTATTCCTGGAAATTTGCTCAACTCCTTAATCAGGCGCTCCAGCGCCGCCGGGACCGCGTGCACCATAACGAGATCAGAACAGGCCCGGGATGTTCAGCCCACCGGTCAGCTTGCCCATCTCCGCCTTACCGGCATCCTTGGCCTTGCGAAGGCCGTCGTTCACCGCAGCAGTAACCAGGTCCTGAAGCATCTGGACATCGTCGGGATTGACGATTTCCGGTTCTATCTTGAGGCTGAGCAACTCGCCGTTACCGTTAAGGGTCGCGGTAACCATGCCGGCACCGGCAGCACCGGTCACGGTCTGTTGAGCCAGCTGCTGCTGAACCGTGCTCAACTTTTCCTGGAACTGCTGAGCCTGTTTCATCAAGTCGTTCATATTCATAACAAGAGTCCTTCCTTATGGTTATCCTGATTACAGGTCCTGATTACGTGTCCTGATTACCGAGGTGTTTTGTTCATGATCAATAGGTGATATTACGGGGATATTTTTTTGAGCAGAACGCAGGGATTGGGCGCGATACCAGTTATTCCAGCTGCCTTATGATTGCTCTTCACTGCCCTGGGCCTCAGTCTCGGCTTCTGTCGGGGATGTTGCCTGCCTGAACCGCTGCCCGGTTCGGATATCTCCGAGCTGGCCGTTGAAGATCTCCAGGGCAGTCACCACCAAAGGATCCTGGGCCAGGGCCTTCCGCTCCTGGTGCGGTCGCTGGCCGTTGCTGTCCTGGATATCGCAATCCTGCCCTTCTGGAACACTAAACCGAATCTGGAGGTTCTCCTGGAAAAAATCGAGAAAATATTCGGTGAGAGGCTGAATATACTCCCTCTTCCTGAGCAGCGTACAGTCATAACTATCCTCATACTGAATCACCAGCTCACCCTCGACCTGTTTCACCGAGGCGGCACGCTGTAGTGCTGCAGAGATCCATGGCTGCCGTTCCCGCACATAGGCCAGAAAGGCGTCCCAGTCCCTGCGGATATCTTTTTTGCCGGAATCCGGAGACAGCGTCGGCTGGTCCTGCCGGAGCTGGCTCTTCTCCCGACCTGGAGGTTGAGCAGCGCCTTTACCGGCAGGCAGAGCCTGGTCACCTCCACCGGTTTGCCGAGCCGAAGCCCTGCCCGCTGCCGCCTGACCTCCACCCTGGGTCCGTTTGCTGGCAGGGCCGGCCCCTGCCGCCTGGCTCATCGGGTGGGCAATGTCTGCCGCAGGGGCCGAGGCAGGATGGTTTTGGGGCGGTGCCGGCTGCCGGGCCATCGGCGCCGGCCTTGCCGGTTCTGCCGGCGGCAAAGCTGCAGACCGATCCCCAGGGGTCAGGGGGGAGGCAACCGGGCACGAAGAGGATGGAGCCCCAGAAGGCTGCCCCGGAGCAGACGACGATCCAGGCGAGGAGAGTTCCAGCCCTGTTCCAGGAGCAGGCAGGCCTGCCAGGAGCCGATCAAAACGGGAGATAATCTCTCCCACCGGAACCACCTGCCCCAATTGAACGATCTTAATAAAGACAAGCTCCAGGGCCAGCCTGGAGTAGCTGGAATAATGCATCTTTTCCAAACCGTTCAGCAACAGGTCAAGCATAGCGGTCAGGCTTTCCAGGCTGTATTCGGCAGCGGTCTGTTCCAGAGCGAGCCGCTCCTCATCGGACAGATCCAGGCCGGCTGCCTGGCCGCTGATCTTGACCACGATCAGATTTCGGAGCCAGCTCAAAAGATCATCGCCCAGGCGGCGGAGATCGATCCCCTGGCTATAAATACCCTCGAGCAGGGTGTAGACCCGGGCAAGATCTCTTGCCAGCAGGGCCTGAACCAGATCGGCCACGGTCCCGGCATTCACCAGACCCAGAACCTCAACCAGGTCTTCGGCACTGACCTCCTGCCCACAGTAGGAAAAAACCTGATCCAGCAGGCTCAGGCCATCACGGACACTACCTCCGGCTTCGCGGACGATCATCTCCAGAGCCCTGGGGGCGACCTGAAATCCTTCATCCTGAGCCAGCCTTGCAAAATGAGCCTTCAGTTCGCCGCGCTCTATCCGTTTGAGTTCAAAACGTTGGCAGCGGGAGAGGATGGTGATAGGCACCTTATGGAGCTCGGTGGTGGCAAACATGAAATAGACATGTTCCGGTGGCTCTTCCAGGGTCTTGAGGAGGGCGTTGAAAGCCTCGGTGGTCAGCATGTGGACCTCATCAATGATGATGATCTTATACCGACTGGAGGTGGGCATGAAACGGATTTTTTCTTTAAGCTCGCGAATCTCCTGAATGCCGCGATTGGAGGCACCATCCACCTCCTGGAGATCGACACTGCCTCCAGCGGCGATCTGGCTGCAGGAGGTACACTGATTACAGGGTTCAGCGCCGTTGGGGTGTTCACAGTTGAGCGCCTTGGCCATGATCCTGGCCAGGGTGGTTTTACCGGTACCCCGGACACCGCTGAAGATCAGGGCATGGGCGACCCGATCCTGACGAAGGGCATTCTGGAGGGTACGGACAATGGGCGCCTGACCGACGACTTCGCTGAAGAGCTGGGGACGAGACTTTCGGGCAAGAACAAGATAGGACAAAACGGTATCCTGGGGGCTAGATGATCAACGTTTGGCGCTCACAAAAAAAGATAGCCGGGCACCCCTGTAACACACAAAGAGATTCACTGCCGCTGCTTCCTCCCGGACCTGACGGGGTTCGTGATTCTTTGTTGCACAGGACCCGGCTATCACACCTAAGATCATGATTTATTCGTGCAGAGCTGCTGTACGCACGGGACCGGACGAGCCGGTCAGGGAGAGAGAAGATCATGCGTCGCCCTGCAGGAATGGCTATATACAAAACTCTGGAGCAGAGGTCAAGCATTTTCCTCCCTGCTCACCACTTTTTCCCTCCCTTGGCAGAGAGAGGGGCAGAGCCAAGGCCTCACGGGGTGCCCCATCCCCGCCGCCGCTGGTGGCATCTGCGCGGACAGCTCGTGAGCCGAAACATGAGCCTCTCCTCTTTTTCAGACCTTGGCATCATGAAACATTTCCCAAATTAATTCATTTATTCTATAGTTATCGGAAGTAAGCCAGTCCCATCGTTCGGAACAGACATCCCGGCCCCAGGTTCGAAGCAAAGCCTGAGCCTGGACACCACGATAATGATCCAGGTTGTGCCCCTCACAACCCAACTTAAACATCGACCTACAGTGACGCCATGAAGATCCCCCTGTACCAGGGACTCTTGCCCTTCTCCCTGGCCCTGGGCCTCGCCCTGGCCTCTATCGTGACAGCCCTCTCCCCTGCGGCAGGGGCCACCGAACTGATCATCTTCACCTGGGAAGATTATATCTCCACCCAGGTCATTAAGAATTTCCAGGCCAAGACCGGGATCCAGGTCAGACAGGTCTACTTTGACAGTGACCAGACCAGGGACGAGATCGTGGCCTCGGCCAGGGGAAAAGAGTTCGATCTGGTGGTCTTTGATGGGGTTGCGGTCCAGATCTTTGGCAAGAACGACCGTCTCCTGGCCATCAACAGCTCCCAGGTTCCCAACTTCGCCAACATCGACCAACGCTGGCAGGAGAGTTGCGGCAACTTCGGGGTGCCCTACTCTTACGGCACAGTTGGGATACTCTACGATCAGAACAAGTTCGCGGCCCCGCCGGATTCCTGGCAAGACCTGCTCCAACCTGCGCCGGCGCACCATGGTCACCTTGCCATGATCGAGGACATGACCGACATCCTGACCCCTGCCCTGCTCTACCTCGGCTACAATATCAACTCTGAAAAAGAAGATCAACTCAAGGCCGCCTACAGCCTGTTACAGCAGCAGGTCCCTGCAGTCTTAAATTACAAATATGGATTGACCAATCTCAAGGCCGACGACCGACAATCCGAACTTCACCTGGCCCTGGGCTACAGCGGGGATCAGCATGCCATGAACGAGACCAGCCCTGGAGGAAATTGGGCATACGTCATCCCCCGGGAAGGCACTGCCGTCTGGGTAGACTGCCTTGCCGTCACCGCCTGGTCAAGCCGAAAAGAGTCAGCATTGGCCTTTCTGGACTACCTCAGTGACCCCGAGGTAGCCGCCAAGAATGCCGAAGAGATCCACTCTATCCCGACCGTAACCAAGGCCCGGCAACATATGTCTCCAGAGGCGGCTGCTGATCCGGCACTGTTCCCTAACCTGGACACGCTGAACAATGTCCAGATGTATCGGATCCTCTCAGACAGTAACCTGCGGTTGCGCAGACGAATCCTGGACACCCTGATCAAACGGCATGAAGCTCAATAAAAGGCTCCCGCTCCTCATCCTCCCGGTTCTGTTCACCAGCTACCTGGTGATCGCCCTGGGCCTCTACCTGGTCGAGCGCTCCTCGATCTACTCCCTGGCCCAGAGTTCCATAGACCTGGAGGCCACGGAACTGGCAGGTTACTTTACCCAGTACAGCCTGGTTACCAAGGGTCTTCTCGGCTCAATCCTGCAGAGTGACGCCCTTCACCACTTTCTGGATACCGATGATGACCACCTCAAGTCCCTGGCCATCAGCAGCGGCCTCAACGGCATCCTGAATACGGTCTCCGGGTTCTCCTCCGACCACCTCTCCATCACCTTTGTCCGCGGTGACGGTAAACTGGAGTACTACTACGAAAACAGCCTGGATCCCTTCAGCACCCCTGCACCCCAGATCCAGGACTGGGCCAGACAACTCCTCTCCGAGCGGCGCAGCTCCGCCTCCAGATACTACCCAACACGAACACGGCTCGCCTTTTGCCTGATCCGGGATCGCTTTACCCTCAAGCCGCCACTGAGTTACGATTCGCCGGACACCATGGCCATCATCGTCGAGACGAGCCCGTCACAGTTCAAGTCACGCAGCGATGCACTCAACGCTCAAAACCGGACCCTGACATTCTGGCCTGAAAGTGCTTTACTCCCTGCACAGGGTACACTCGAGGCACGAAGATCCCTTACCGGTTTCGGCACCCTGGCCCTCAGCCTGGACAAAAAGGAGGTAGAGTCAAGCCTGAGAAAAGTCTCCCTGCGCCTCTGCCTTGGCTTTCTCTTGATGCTGATCCTGAGCCAGCTCAGCCTTCAGTATCTCCTCCGCCGCTACGTGATCCGCCCCATCAATAACCTGGAGGGACAACTCGCCGGCCTGGACCTCAACACCCCCCAAAAGATAGTGCCCCTTGACTCAGACGACGAGATCGGCAGCCTGGGCCGGGCCTTTGCCGCCCTCTATCAAAAACTCCAGGAGACCTACGAGGGAACCAAGAAGCTTGCCGAACGGGACACCCTGACCGCCCTCTATAACCGACGGATATTCCAGCTGCTCTTTCAAAAGCTTTTAACCAGGGCCGAACAGTCCGGTGAACAGGTAGCCCTGTTTTATATCGACATCGACAACTTCAAGTACGTCAACGACCAGTTCGGCCACTCCGCCGGCGACGCCCTGCTCAAGAACTTTGCCCTTCGGCTGCATGCCTCGGTACGGGGCAGCGACCTGATCCTCAACGCCGGCACCACAGCCCAGGACAACGCGGTAACCGCACGCCTTGCAGGGGATGAGTTTGCGGTGATTGTTCACGGCTACAACGATGAGGGCACCCCGGGAAAGGTGGCACGAAGGATCGTCGAAATCTGCGAAAACGGCTTCCAGTGCGACGACACCATCTTTCCCGTGACCCTCAGTGTCGGGGTCGCCACCTACCCCCAGGACGGTCGCACCCCGGATGAACTCACCACCAATGCCGACGCGGCCATGTACCTCTCTAAAAAGAGCGGCAAGAATACGATCTCGTTCTATTCCCAGGAGCTGGCTACCTATGCCAGGCGGCAACAGGGCCTGGAAATCGCTCTCAAGCAGATGGACCCTGGCGAACTTGAACTCTGCTATATGCCGATCATAGAGAGCAGCATTGGTCAGGTCTACGCCTTTGAGGCCCTGCTGCGCTGGTCACCGCCAGGACTGGGCCAGGTGTCCCCCGCGGAGTTCATTCCCCTTGCCGAGAGCCTGGGGTTGTGCACCAAAATCGATCTCTGGGCCATAGAGCAGGCCTTTGCCGACCTTACCCTGCTCCAGGAACGCTTCGGCGAGCAGGTCAAGGTGGCGATCAACATCTCTGCAACCGAGCTTGGCCAGCAGGGCTTTGAGCTGCACCTCAATTCGCTCCTGGAGCAGTACCGGCTGAGGGCCGAGACGGTCATCCTGGAAATCACCGAGACCTTTTACCAGAATCCGGTACATTCTGACCAACAGGGCCTCCACGCCCTCAGACAACTGGGGCTCCAACTGGCCATAGACGACCTGGGCTCCGGTCACACCTCCCTGCTCCAGCTGGTCGAATTTCCCGTCAACATGGTAAAGATCGACCAGCTCTTCATCAACAAGACCCTGAACAGCGGAAATCTCAAGGGCCTCAGGGCCTTGATCGATTTTTGCCATGCCCAGGACCTGCTGGTCAGCGCCGAAGGCGTGGAGAGCAGCAACGATGCGCAGATCTTGAAAGAGGCGGGCTGCGACTACCTGCAGGGTTTCTACTACTCCAAGCCCCAAGCCCTTGCTGACCTCCTGGCTGCAGCCATAGAGGAGCCAGGTAAGGCCGGTCAAGCCTTCCAGGCCTTGGTTCCAAGGTCCTAGCCCCCCTCTTCTCAGCAGGTAGACGACAACCTGCTGAGAAGAGGGGGCAGACGGAGATGTACGCAGGAGGAGGGCAAGCTCCCTCTGCCGGTTACAGGTTTGCTCTTTGTCCAAGAAAAAAGACTTCCAACCCGGGACAACGGGACAATCTACTCACATTACGAATCAATTCCCGAAAAGCCATACCCGCCTGTCACCGGCACAGACTCTGGATTCGACAGCATTACGGTCGACCAAAAGTCCAGCTAAAAAAAACGATCTTGAGGCCACCTTGAGGTCAGCACTATTTTGACGCTAACCATTGGCTGAAATTTGAATTGCCACAAACCATGCACTATAATGTGACAGTAGAGTTGAAAAGGGGGAGCACAAAGTTGAACCCACCCAGATACCCCTGGGGTCGATACCGGTTGACTGCATAACAAGCATTGTTCCACACTCGATAAGAGTACGTTGCCAGGGAGGTGCAGATGAAAAAAATTCTCATTACAGGGGCAACCGGGCAGATAGGATCAGAACTGACACCGGTCTTGCGGAAAAAATTTGGCAGCGAAAACGTTATTGCTGTCGGCCATAAACGCAAACCTGGGAGGGAAATCCTGGAAACAGGGCCTTACTCTTCAGTGGATATCAGAGATAAACAGGCCTTGCAGAGACTGGTGACAGATCACGATGTTGATACCGTCTTTCATCTGGTCTCATTGTTATCGGCAGTCGCTGAAGAGCAGCCGCAACGAGCCTGGGATATCAACATGAACGGTCTGAGCAATATCCTTGAAATTTCACGCGAGTATCACTGCGCACTCTTCTTTCCAAGTTCCATAGCCGCATTTGGCCCCTTAACCCCTCCCGATAACACCCCGCAGGATACGATTCAACATCCCAATACGATATATGGCATCACCAAGGTGTCTGGAGAATTACTGTGTGATTATTATCATCGTCGCTTTGGTGTTGATACCCGCAGTGTCCGTTTTCCGGGCTTGATCTCACACAAGGTGCTGCCTGGTGGCGGAACCACTGACTACGCTGTCCATATCTTTTACCATGCCTTAAAGGATAACCATTATACCTGTTTCCTCAGATCGGATACCCAACTCGACATGATGTATATGCCGGATGCCATTCAGGCAGCGATTCAACTCATGGAAAGTGACAGGGAAGGATTGATCCACCGTAACGGCTACAACATAACAGCAATGAGCTTCGCACCGGCACAGCTTGCAGAGGAGATAAAGAAACATATCCCTGATTTTACCATCAGCTACACCGTTGACCCGGTACGCCAGGCAATTGCCGATTCCTGGCCAAGGCATATGGATGACCGTTCTGCTCGTAAGGAATGGCAGTGGGCACCGCAGTATACCTTAGCCGCCATGGTAGAAGATATGCTCGACAAATTATCCCACCGGATAAAGGCATCTTGAAAAATGAGTTTTTTCGATCAAGGTCAAGGCGCGCGATAAATTTTACCGTAGACATATATTTGATATTCCGAGGATAAAATTTTAAGCGCAACGCCGAGATTGGAAGTAAACGCTTTTTTCAAGGTGGCCTCAAGTCAAACCAGGAGTGCGCTTCATGTCGCTGAATAAAATAGAATCCCGTCTTAGAGACCATCTTCTGGAGTTGCACAGCAATGGCACCTTGAAAGGGGCTGAGCATATCGTCACCGGGATCGAGCCGGCCAGGGAAGGATACGGCCCGCGCTATCGTCTGGAAGGTATGGGCAGCCGTCTTTTTTTAAGGATGAACTCCAACGGTTATCTTGGCATGGCATTTCATCGCCAGGTAATCGAAGCCGAATCCCGGGCTGCGGCTCAATATGGCTGCGGTCCCGGAGCAGTGCGCTTTATCAGTGGTACCTATCAACCCCATGTGGAGCTTGAAAAAAAATTAGCGAAATTTCATGGCCGTGAAACCGGGATGATTTTCAGCTCTGCCTATGCAACCGTCACAGGTGTACTACCCCAGTTTATCAGCCGGGAAACCCTGGTGATCAGTGACGCCCTGAACCATAACTGCATCATAAATGCTATTCTCCTGGCGCAACCGGCTGAAAAAGCGGTTTATGCCCATCTTTCCACAGATGAGCTCAAAAACCTGCTCAAAGGCAACAGCGGGAACTATAAACGGGTCGTGGTGGTTACAGATGGGGTATTCAGCATGCGTGGTGATCACGCGCCCCTAAAGCAAATCAGTGCGCTCTGCAGCCGATACGAGGATGGCTATGAGGAGGGCATCATTACCATGGTCGACGACTCGCATGGTGTCGGAACACTGGGGGAAACAGGAGGTGGCACGGAAGAATATACCCAGGCCCGAGCTGATATCTACATCGCGACCCTGGGCAAGGCACTTGGGGTCAATGGCGGCTATGTGGTGTCGAGCAAAAAAGTAATTGATTATCTAAGAGAAACATCACCTTTTTATATCTACTCAAACCCTGTCACCCCGGCTGAAGCGGCCGCAGCGATCACGGCCCTGGAGATCCTTAAAAGTTCTGCAGGTAAAATGCTGTTGGCTACAATGCGTGGCCGCTCGGCACAACTCAGACAGGGTTTGCAGAATCTGGGGATGGAGACCATCCAAGGCGATCACCCTATTGTCCCTGTGCTTATTCGCGATACACAACAGACAGCCGAACTGGTTCGCCATTTATTCGAAAACAATGTGCTTGCAACGGGACTCAACTACCCTGTTGTCCCAAAAGGTGAAGAAGAGATCAGGCTCCAGGTCTCTGCACACCATACAGAGAAGGATATAGATTACCTGCTTGATGTCCTGGCTGGATTTTCATAATGCTTTTTCAGGGCACCTTGATAAATCCTGAATTCGTATAATAAGCGCATAACCTCTGTAGGTAGCTGAAGAGAAACGCATCTTTGAGAAAAGCAAGACTTAGGTGTATTTTGGAAAAAAGCTACCAAACTATTTCCAGAGGGTACAAATGAGCTACCAACACCTAAGCCTTGCAGAAAGGCACTATATCGAAATGAGCCGAAAAAAGGGAGTATCTCGTAACCAGATCGCAAAAGATCTCGGACGTTCTCAAAGTACGATTTCCCGTGAAATACTCCGTAATACAGGGCTAAGGGGCTATCGGCATAAACAAGCTAATCGTTTCACAGTGGATCGTCATGCCA
>NZ_AUCW01000035.1 GCF_000429965.1 Desulfogranum mediterraneum DSM 13871 | reverse complement strand
ATCGTTAACACTGACCAAGGGAGTCAATTCACTGCTGATGAGTTCGTCAAGGCGGTACGAGATCGCGGCTGCAAGCTCAGCATGGACGGAAAGGGAGCCTGGCGTGATAACGTATTCATTGAGCGCTTATGGAGTACAGTGAAATATGTGGAGATCTACCTGTTCGCCTATGACTCAATCGCCGAGGCCCGCAAATCGATCATGCGCTATCTTGATTGGTACAACCGCAATAGACCCCATTCAAAATTAGAGAAGAAGATGCCCGATGAGGCGTATGCCGTAATGTTGCCGACGGTCGAACAGGCAGCGTAACCAGGCAGGAGATTCCACCTTAGAAGCAGTAAAGCTTGTCCAAACGAACGGAGCCATCTCTGTCCCGGCAATCAGCGATGTTTGAACATGGCAATAATTGTATTGAAGAAGCTTACGAGATGCAATTTGACAATGGCCCGTTTGTCCGCACCTGGGATACACAAAACCCCGGGGCCATCGGAATGCAAACAGAGCTTGGTAGCATTTTGATTCGTCACCGTACTGAGCAAGAAACTCGGTCAAACTTAAACCTTTCTGAAATTGAATTGGATTCTTTGCCATGATAATCCCCCGTTTGTTTTGGTCTTGGTGGATTATGACATGGTCGGTTAGTCATATAGCGACTAATTCCGCCCGCCCCCCCCCCCCCCCCCTTTTTTTTTAAAAAAAAAATAAATGTGGTTGAGGATCAGTGGTAATCACGAAATTATTAAATAGAAATACAATGCAAGTATGGAAAACAGATTTAAAGTTTTAGATGGATGGAGGGGAGTGAGTATTTCATTAGTTCTTGCTGGTCATTTACTTCCACTAGGAATCAAAAGATGGCAAATGAATGGAGCTGTGGCTGCTACGGGAATGGTGTTGTTTTTTATATTATCGGGCTTTTTGATAACCAATATATTGGTTAAAGATAATGACATAAAAAGTTTTTTAATTAGGCGTGTGATGCGGATTTTTCCACTGGCATGGTCGGTCCTCGCAGTTACCTTGTTTTTAAAGGATGCTTCCTCGCATCAGTGGTTCTCTTCCTTTCTTTTTTACGCTAATTGGCCCCCAATGGGGCTAATGGATATAACTAGTCATTATTGGAGTTTGTGTGTTGAGGTACAATTCTATTTTCTGATTGCGATGCTAGTGTATTTGTTAAAAGAAAAATCGTTTTGGTTGATCCCCATCTTTAGTGTATTCATAACTTTGTTTCGAATGTCAAATGGCGTAGAAATGGCTATTAATACATACTATCGGATAGACGAAATCTTGGCTGGTTGCATTTTGGCGTTAATTTATCACAGTGATTTTTCAAATGTTAAATCGTTTATCGGGAAATTGAATCCTTTCCTTCTGTTCGCACTTTTGATATTTTCTGCACACCCTCTGTCTGGTGTTACAAACTATTTTAGACCCTATATTGCGATGCTGTTAGTTGGCTCAACTCTCTTCTCAGATTCTAGCTGGAAGTTTGATTTTTTGTTGAAAAACAGATTTTTATTTTATTTGGCAAGTATTTCTTTTGCTCTATACATATTTCATGGTGTACTGGTTGATACATGTCTTGGAGATGGGGGGAAATTTGTAAAATATCTTAAAAGGCCGTTGTTGTTTGGTGTTACGTTTTTGTTAGCTCACTTGTCTACACATTATTTCGAAAAATATTGGTTAGACATCGGGAAAAAGATAACAAGTAACCTCAGGCTGTGACAAATGACTAATAAGTTTTACTCGGTTTTGCAGTTAACATTTTGATTGTTAACGATTAATGTTGCTGTGTCTACCTGCTTGAGTTGTACAGTCAAGAGTGATTATAATCCCAAGATAAGTTATCCAGAGGGGACTCCTCGACGCCTCATGTGTATTTGATCATTTTAATTAAATCCACATGAGGCGTCGAGGAGTACCACTTAAGGGGTTGTTTGGATTTTTAGCGGCACCTCACTTTTTCTATACCACCTCAGGCCTGTTTTTTTGGTGTTAAGAGTAGTGATTTACCCCTACGATATTTGGAAGTCAGATTATTGTGAGAGTGTAAGTTTAAAGTTTGATGGTGGTTGGAATTTATAAAATCCGGCTTTAATCCATGTGTTAACTGCCTTGGCTGAGTATCTGGGGTCCCAATTGTAGCGGTTTTGGGCCCTGCAGGCTGATATGAACGCTTCTATACTAGGAGTATTGCCTATGGTGGCCTGATAGCTTTCTAAAGAGCGACTAGGGGATGAGAATAGCCAGTTGGTAAAGGTGGAGTTGTCTCCGGTTTCGGCTTGCCATTCTGCAAGTGTTTTGTCTGCCCCATCTATTCTGTATCGAGTCCCTTCGGTTCTGCTAGAGTAGTAAGTGTTATCGCTAAATACCCATTTGCCTGCTGGGGCGTATTCTGCATTTATTGTGTATGAGGCATCTCGGTCAATTTGTATCTTGTTGTTGGTGAAGGACATATTGGAGACATCCGTTCCTCTCGAGTCATCAAGTATCAAGCCTCTGGCATGGCGCATGTCATGAATGACATTGTTGGCTATTTGAACGTTTTTTAATTTACCAGAAACAAGTATTCCGTAGGTGTTAGTAATTGTGTCAAGAGGTTGATTGATCAAGTAGTTATTGACTATTGAGCCTCCATTCCAATCTTGCGTGTCGATGCCCCATGCTAATGTTCTGTTTGTAGGTCTGGATCTCCCGATGTTGATGAGAACATTATTTCTAATGGCTATGTTAGCGAATCGTAAGCCTTCAGTTTTGTTTCCCCCTGCACTTATTCCTACCTCGCCGTCAATATACAAGTTGTTGTCCATAACAATATTAGCTGCGCTCGAAGCTCCGTTATTCGCAGTCCATTTGTTATTAATACTTGAAGGGCGGAGAAAGATATTTTCAGAAAAAGTTGTATTCTTTGAATTTGCAAAATATGTATTGTGATTAAAGACTGTAGCTTGCCCAATGCCACCGCTGCCAGCTCTGGAGTACCATCCATTGTGATCGAAAATGTTCTCTTCCAAGAGCACTGACGCTCCGTGGGTGTATAGTCCCTGTGCGTGCGCCGAGTCATTATAGTTGTCCAGTATTGCATTTCTTCTGAGAGTGATGCCGGTAGTGTTATCGTATGCAGTAATCACATTGTTGGTAAAAAAACTGAATTTACACCCTTCGATCAATAAGCCCTCGCCAGTATAATTACCGTCTCCTGCTATATAAATACTGATGCCACTATTGCCTGTGCCATTTATGTATTCAGCTGAATCAGGATCTCTAGTGTTAGCATAGAATTCAATACCAGATACTGCTATCCAGCTAAAACTTTTGCAACAACGGCGAAGGGCTATATTTTTACCCGTTTTTATAATAGGGCTTGCTCCTGTAGTTCCATACGCTGCGATCAATGATGGTTCTGTTGCGGACCTGCCATCTTTAAGGTTGATAGTGTTGCTTGAAAAAAGGTCGCCTCGCTTGAAAAGTAACCAGTCGGGGTAGCCGGAGCGGAGGTGACGTTCCGCAGCAGCGTATGAAGCGAAAGCGTTGATTGGGCCAATAGGATTAAGCGGATTGTAACCAATCGCCTTGTCGTTATTATTATAAATTGTGCCGGTGGTATCGTTACCGTCTGCGGCAACATATATAATTCTAGAGTCGTCTGACGGGCTGAAAATGGTCCAGCCATCACTGTCCTTAGGGAGGTCGATCCCCTCAGCTAAAGTCAGTGCAGGGTGCAACACAGTGGATGATATCGCTAAGATGCATAGCAGGATAAAATGATATCTTATAATATGTGGGGTGATAGTGTTAAATGTTGTTGAAATGTTAGGTTTTGAGAAAAGAATAAATCTTTGGAGGTGCATTTAGGTGTCTCCTGTTGTTAGTGTTTTTACCGGATATACACTAAGTGTTTTATATATCGATGTTAAAGGTTTTGTTGTTACTGTTAAAATACAATGTCTATTGTGAATCTTTCTGCTTGCTCCTGAAAGTCAAGTTGAAATCAAGTTTATGAGTTTCCCTGCGTTGATGTTGACGTCAAATTCACTTTTAATTTTCTCAGCAGCTTTTAGCTTAACTCTATTTAACAAAATTACATCATTCATCAAACGCTTGATAGCGGTGGAAAGCTCTTCTGGTGATCGTTGGCTGGTAAGTAGGCCTTCTTCCTCGTGGGTAATAAGTTCTGGTATCCCGGAAATATTTGTTGAGATAACAGGGACCTCACAAAGCATTGCCTCCATGAGTACCACAGGGATGCCATCCTTGTCTCCGTTTATGTCCTGTTGACAAGGTAGGATAAAAATATCCTGTTTGTTCAGCCAGGTTGGCACCTCTTCATTTGGTATGGGGCCTGGGAAATCTACAACCTGATCTATTCCAAGCTCATGAGATAGCCTTCGCAAATCTATTTCCAGTGGACCGCTACCCGCCAAACTTAGTCTAAATTTCATGCCCTCTCTAAGCAATATTGCAGCAGCCTGAAGCAGCGCATCGAACCCCTTTTTCTCTACCATCCGGCCAAGGCTCCCTATCTTGCATGGGGAGTGCATCTGTTGTAAACAAGATGATGGAGCAAATCGGGAACTGTCAACTCCGCAGCGGATGATGTGTACCTTTGAAATATCCCCTCCTTTGGAGGCAATGAACCGTCGATTGTATTCGGAAATGGTAGCAGCGAATTTGCTGCGAGCAATTTTTTCCTGCAGTAACCAACAGCGTTCAAAGAGATCATTTGCGTGAGAAGTAAAGCTGAACGGTATGCCGGCCAGAGCTGAGGCATACATGGCAATATCTGTTGGGACATGGGCAAAATGGGAATGAATATGGTCACATTTTTTTCTCCGCAAGATCAAAGCCACCTGGAAAGAGGCAAGTAGCCGGTAGAAGAGGCCTATTCTCACCCTGTTTAATAAGCCTAACTGTAGGGAATCCCGCGATACTGTTGCCAATACCTGCAAGAATTTTCTAGGTGAAAAGAGGAAGATTAGCAGGCCAGCAAGTAGAAAATTTAAGAATCCGTTTTTATATACATAGTGAGTACGGTCGCTTATGTGGGCTAAGCGCTTGTCTCTTGCAGGTGAGGAAGGCTCATGAATCGAAATGGGAACAATCGTGTAACCTTGCTCTTCGAGGGCAAGTATCTCGTTGTAGACAAAGGTCGCGGATAAGGCAGGTATTTCAGGAGCAAGGTAGGCGATGGTTTTCATTGATTTATAGTTGCTTGCGTAACTTCAGGGCAGGTCGGATCCCAGATAGAGGCGCCTTGTTGGTGATAGGAGGCCGTCGTTTTCTTTTTGCCGCGTAAGAGACAGGACCACTGGTATCGACGTATAAAAGCTCTGAAAGCGGGATCCTCAAGGCGTTCTTCTCCGGCAAGCACGCTTTTGGTATATCCCCACCACATTGCCAGTCCGCCGATGATGAGGGGCGAACGGGTCATGCGATATAAAGCCGATGCAGTCATGTAGACAGGTCCTGTGCCCATAAAATATTGCCCATAACCATGGCGCATTCGACCGGTAATTATTCCTTTCTGGCTGGAACCCATTGGCCGTAAATGGATAAATCGAAGATCATCGTCATCCCAACTGCAAGCTATCCAGCCCAACATTCTGCAGCGATGCCCGTCGATCCCGTCCCACATTACCTGGCGAATAAAGCCGCCAATCTGCAGGAAGCACTCTTTCCTGTAGAATTTTGATGCACCCACAGCGTTCTCGTCGCCGCACTTTTCACTGGTCAGGTTCCCATTTTTGTCAAGATAGTAGGCCTTGCCGCTACACGTGCCGATACGAGGGTTTTCTTGCATTCGTTTGAGCAGGGTTTCGAAGTACTTCTCTGGTAGGTCCAGGTCCAGGTCCAACTTGCAGAGAAAATCAAACTGGTTAAGATCAACTGTATCGTAGCCGGCGTAAAAGGCGTCAATGACCCCGGGCCCAACACTGCGATGGCCTCTGTTTTCTTTGCTTACTACTTTGATAAATTCATGTTTATCAGCATATTCTTTCAATATACATGGGGTCTGGTCAGTTGAACCGTCATCAACAATGACCCATAAGGAAGGAAGGACAGTCTGCTTAACCACACTGTCGAGCGTCTGCCTCATGTGTTGAGCTTCGTTGCGACAGGGCGAAATTATAAGGTAGCTATTTTTGTCGTTCATGGGATCCTTTATTGATCATTGTTTGAAGAGACCTGTGTGCACTGTTAGCTGGGCAGTTCAATGTGGTGTTTTGACGATTTGATAAAAACTCTGTCGATCTCACCGATCTTATTATCACGATTACATTAAGCAGGGAGAAACGCTCTGTTATGGTTCTCTCCAGGTGAAATTAAAAGGTATTTAGGTTATATTCTAAAATAAGCTTTGGCAAGGGGTGCTTCTATTGATAGTGATCGTCGTAGTACCCATTCAACAGTTGCAGCCGATTTACTTTCTCCGGATCCTGCATCAGATTCGAACATAGCTCCCAGAGGTCCCTGAGAGCATTAAACCTGGAAGGGTGGTACCCTATCTTTCAGCACCAATTGAAAAATAAGGGTTCATAATGAAAGCTCTTGATAGGGACGTTTAACCGTATTCTATGATGGATAGCCTGCTCATTAATAGCTTTCTTTTTATGAAGAGAAGTTGCCCGACCATTTCCGGCCATTTGCCCAGCATGATAAAAAAAGCATAAATCAGGGAACGTCTCCGGTCGAGAATCCGTGAATCACTTGCAAGTGCCATCCTCAGTATCTGTATCGGGTAGATAAGGGCCAAAGAGATAAGCGCGGGGTGAAGCGATAAAGCCAGCAAAGAGATGAGGATCGGCAGGATAACTGCCCAAAACCAAATTCTTGATGATTCGCGAAGACAATATCTCTCCTTATCCTGCCCATGCAGGCTGAAGCCCTGTGCATAGGCATGACCGCCGCGCATGGATCTCTTCCACCACTGGGAAAAATGGGTGATGGCGGCATCATGGACCGTCATCAGCTGATCCAGTCGGTAGATAATCCAGCCTTTTTTCCTTAGCCGGAAACAGAGTTCTGGTTCCTCTCCCGCTATGACCACAGGGTTAAAGCCATTAACATCGTTAAAGGCGGATTGTCGGACCATGAAATCGCCCCCGCAGGACCTGGCTTCACCAACAGGTGTATTCCACTCAAGATCACAAAAAAAATTATAGAGAGTAGCCTCTGGGAAACGTTCTTTTCTTCGCCCTGCGACTATGGCGCAGGAAGGATGGGTTGAAAGGTGTTTTTCTGCAGCATCAAGCCACCCAGGGATTAATTCGCAGTCACCGTCAATAAATTGAACATAGTGAATATCCGGATGCTGTTTCATCAGGCGTCGATAGCCTTCATTTCTTGCCCTGGCGGCACTGAAGGGGGTGCTCATATCGAGCAGGAGCGTATCTATATTCAATGATTGTGCATAGGCGACGCTGCCGTCAGAAGATCCGGAGTCCACGTATACAATTTTATCTGCCTGGTCGAGTACGCTTGCCAGGCAGCGCTTTAAGCGTTCTCCCTCGTTGCGGGCGATAATCACAACGCCTACAAGATCCTGATTCCTGGTGTTCATCTGTTCTAGACGCTCCATGATATCCTTTTGGGGGAGGTGACCGCTGCTTTGAAGTTCTGACAGCAGAGTTTCAGCCCGAGCAGGCTGCCGAGCTCTGCTAAATCACGGTCAAATAATTGCTCAAGATGCTCCCGGCTCTCTGGGGAGAGTGTGGGGCGTTGTTTCATGCTCCACTGGCTTCGTACCCAGTTCCGAAAGGACTTGGGGACCATGGTTTTTCGAATCACACTTAAAAAGGGATTGTTGATCAGGGCGTCGCGCCATCCGCAGGGACGGATGCGTTCTGCGGATACGTTGCTGCGCAGGGTATCGTCCCAGAAGGGTGGAGTTGTAACCTCCAAAAACTCAAAAACAGCCTGGAGTTCTCTGGCTGGATCATCGTGTAAGCGCTCAAGGAAAACCGGCAGGATCGAAGAGGTTCCAAAGGACTCTATGTAGGGGGCAAGTTGCATGGCGTAGGAACTGTAACTCAACAATTCCGGATAGCGGTGTATGGCCTGGTTGATACTGACAGAGATCACTCCCTGGGTCCATTCATGGATGTAGTGGGAGACCAGTCGATCCAGCGGATGACGCATCACATAGATCAACTTGACATCAGGGCAATGTTGCGCGATCCTGGCGACGGTATCGGGGTAGGTTGGCAGTTTTGTGTAATGGGTGCTGGATTCGCCTTTAAGCTGATCTGGCTGGGCCTTGCTAAAGAGTGATGAGTACCAGGAGATACCTTGGGCGTAGACCTCCTCGTTGCTGAAGAAGTTGGGCTCCTTTGGGCTGCTCATGAAGAAGTCCGGTTGCGCTGCAAGTTGATCATGGAGGGTGCTGGTAGCACACTTCATTGCCCCGATAATGATGAAGTCGGGTTTGAACAGCTGATCTGTATCCGTGTTATTCACTGTATTGGCACCTGTTAATTTTTCCATATATCGATGTGTTGAGCTTCGGGGACAGCCCGCTCTCTTCCCAGTACAACTTCTTTGCCCCAGGAGATGGGACGTCCGGCCAGCCAACAGAGGTTACCCCCCCAGAAGCCCATTCTGCCATAGAATTGGGTAAAATACCTTGCCCGGGAGAGATAATAATACGCTGGTAATCTCTTCTTCTCCCTTTGCTTTTTTTTCAACCCGGAACTCTGGCCACGCAGGTGGACGACATGGGCTGCAGGCCAGTTGATTATCTCATACCCTGAAGATTTTGCACGACGGCAAAATTCAACATCCTCGAAATACATGAAGTATTCCTGGTCAAGGAGGCCGATGTTGTCAAATACTTCCTTTCTGACCAGCACGCATGCAAAGCTGGTCCACTCCGGTCTGCTTACCTCGTCGATGGTTGGCAAGGGGACGTCAAATGTTCTGAGCAGGCGAGTGAGCAGGGCAGTGGATGCGCTGTTGATGAATTCGGATACGGGAGAGTGGAACCGAAAACAGGATATCTGTGGCTCTCCGTCCTGCCATTCGAGCCGAGGGCTGAAAAGCCCTCCCCGCGGGTGAGCAGATGCAGCCCTAAGTAGCTCAGCTATGGCCTTGGGGCGGAGTATGGTGTCGGCATTGGTCAGTAAATAATACTCTGCCTGGACGGCTTTGATGCCCAGATTATTGCCGGCAGCAAACCCGCCGTTGACCGGAGAGGCAATAATCGTCACCCAGGTAGATAAGCCGGCTTTTTCCACACCTCTTTTCAGGTGTTGGATATCTGTCTCTTCAGAGTTGTTGTCAACAACCACAACACGATCTTTGGAGCAATCAATTTGGCCTGTTAACGATTCGATACAGTTCAAGGTCAACTGGGCCGTGTTGTAGTTGACAATTACAACGCAGAGTCTTTTGGGAGAATCGGTCATAATGGTTGGTTTTTGCAAAAAAGTATGTTGCCTTATGCGTGGTACAAGAGTGGCAAGGACGTATATATGTGTTCACCAGAGTTGTTGCTTGAACATGGTTGCATCCAAGATACATTGTGTCGCTTATTCCTTTGGCTCAGGCATTAAGCGATCGCTCTTTAAGTATGTTCCCAAGAGTGCACCTGAAATGAGAATGTAAACCGAGTTGATCATACCGTTTAAAAGGGAATCGATCATGAATAGGACCACAATGAGGCTGAGCAATACCTGAGGTAAGAAGTCATTTTCAGGGTCATCTTTTTTGTATTTTCTCACTTTTTGCAACCATAACCAGGGCCCAATGAGCATGGCGCTGAACAGGGTAATCAACCCCACAAATCCCCGGGAACGCATGGTGATTATCCATAAGGAATCGATCATGATCTTGATCGGCTGGCCAGTGTGTGGATCAATTGGTTTTCCACGGTCGTAACCTCCCCAGCCAAAGAAGGGCTGTTCAAGGGCCCTTTGATAAAATAAATCCTCCTGCAACAGTCGAATGGCCAGTGAATCAACACGCTCTGTATCTAGGTATTGGTGGGTGAAAGTCGTGAGATCATCAATGGTGATCACGTTGTTCATGCGCAGCACCAGGTAGCACGGGATGGATAGGAGGGTGAGGTAGATAAGCTTAGGCTGTTTTAATAGTACGCATCCAACTGTAAAGGCAAAGAATCCATTGGCTGATTTGCAAAAAAAACAGGTTATGGTGAGTAGTATGAATAGCGCACTTGTGGGGATACCCTTTACATTGGTGATGAGTTGACTTCTCCAGCACCATAACGCAGCGGTAGCAGCGATAGCTATCCACAGCGAAACCATCAGGCCATGCTGCATGAACACAATTGGCCGATATCCACCATATCTGAGATGCTGCACCCAGGAATGTGGAAAGAATCCATAGATAATGTTGCTCAGTTGCGGGCTCATCCGCACTTCATACAGACATAGCGGCGCATAGAGCAGGCCTCCTATCAAGAGCGCAAGGAGCAGGTCCTTTAAGGACTCTTTGTCGCAGAAATATTTTCTACCTGCAAAGTATGGGACCCCCCATTTCAGGCTCTGCGCTAGAGAGGAACTTAAGCCGTCATAGATTCCCAGGTTATTTGTCAGCGAGGAGGCGATCGGGCAAAGGCACCATGCGATCATGAGCATATCATAGAGTTGTATTTTTAAGGGGAACTCTTGACCTTTGCCCGACAATCTCCCGCCTAAGATGAGTCCAAGGGCAATGGCAGTTTCTTTGCTATAGTCAGGAAAGCCAGAGAAGCTGTAACCCGTCATGGGGAGAAAGAGCATTCCGCCGATAACACAGACAAGGGCCGCGTGATGGGGCTTTATCCTGAAAAAGAGGAGCACTGTCAAGGGGACCCAGCCAAAGAGCATGACCGGAACTAAAAGGCTCATTTTATTGCGTTCCTGTATGATGAGGTATGGTGAAGTGCATAGAGAGTAATTTGGTTCAGCTTTATTTTAAAAGAAGGGCAAAGAAACTCTTCCAGGTTTTCATGCTGCTGGGTTTGGAGCGCAGTGATCGGTAACCTATTTTGATCGATTCGAGTTTTTTTCCTTCGGCATGTTTCCTCCAGGCCTCACCAAGGAGAATTCTCTGTATATGAGAGGCGGCCTGAGTGGTATCATTCTCATTCCCGTTTTCCTGGGTAGGTGACGGCGGAACTCCCTTTTCCAAATCGTCCGATCCGAATTTTTGGCGTTGCTCCTGAAATTCTCTCGCGGTATGTTCAAAAAAAATACGTTCCGCGTTGGGCTGGCTATGGGTTATCGATAAATCGTGGAGCCTGTAGTGGTAATACACCTTCGACTCAAACCAGATGCGACATTTTTCAGCGAGCCGTAATTGCAGATCGATATCTTCGGCTGTGGTAAAAAACTCCCGCATTTTCAGCTCTTTCAAGGTGCTTGCCCGTACCGCAAAGGTGCAGAAATGCGTTCTGGTGATACCTTGGTTTAATTCAGCTGAGATTTCTTCAGGCTGCCTTTTTTCAGTCAGGATGCTTAGGTGCTGGCCCTTGGGATCGATGGCAGTAAAGCCGCCACAGAGAGCGCCGTAATCTGCATGATCGTCTAGCCATCGTACCTGATGCCTGATTCGATCGTGCGGGTAGATGTCGTCGGCATCGCATCGCATTATGATCTCGCCCCGGGAAGCGGCAAGTCCCGCGTTAAAGCAGGCTGCGATACCTTTTCCCGGACCATCGATTATCCGGATCCTGGGGTCGTCAACAGCCGTCACCTTGCTCAGGGAGTTGTCTGTGGACTTATCATTGACAACGATGATCTCCAGAGAAACTGACTGTTCCTGAATAATTGAGCTGAGCGCCTGTTGGACAAAGCGCTCGGCATTGTACATGGGGACAATAATGCTAACCAGCGGCATGGGTTCGGTCTCGTTGAGCTTTATCGGCGAGTTTCGGCATGGGTTTCAGGAGTGCGCAGGCCAACAGTTTCCAGCTCTCCAGCTGGGTAGGAAGGGCTTGGATCGCCTTGAGGCCATAGATTACAGCTGTTTTCCTTTGGCAACTGTTAAAGGCCCACCAGCCATACTTGAGCATATATTGATGCACTGAGGCAGGGCTTGAACCGGGACGCCACTGTTCTGTAGCGGTAAAGCGCCCCTCGATGGTTCGTCGTTTCCAGGCCCGTTCGCAGGCACGCCGAGCGTTCACTTGGTGTGCTGCCATGCTGTTGTGACATAATGAGGCTGTGTGGTATCTATATTTCAACAGGGGTAAAGGTAAGTTTGCAAGTTTGCCAACTTCTCCCAATCTCAGCCATAGATCCAGGTCTTCGGCTGCATCCATGGTCGGGTCGTACCCGCCGACTTGTAGTAACTGGGCCTTTCGCAGCATCACCGTTCCTTGGCAGATGCTGACAACGCCCTCCAGTAACATCTTCTGAATTTCTTCGTCTTCTTTTGGAAGGTCTAAGTCGGTAAGTAACCGACCTTTGTGGTCAATGATCGATATGCAGCCGCCAACGCACACTACCTCTTGGTGTTGCTCAAGAAATTTCACCTGGCTGGCTATGCGTTCAGGATAACTTATGTCATCTGCATCCATGCGAGCGATATATTCTCCCTTTGCCAGGGGGATCATCTCGTTCAGGGTTGCGATCAGTCCTCTGTTGTCACGGCTTGAAAAAATTATCCTCGGGTCACGTTCCTGGATTTTTGTGATAATTTCCAGAGTACTGTCTGTCGAGCCATCATCAATGATGATCAGTTCTAAGTTGCGGTAGGATTGAGTCAGGATGCTCTCTATCGCCTTTTCAATGTAGTTAGCCCCGTTAAATACCGGGAGCAGGATCGAGACCAAGCTGGTGTCTGAATTGTTCATTTGAGTTCACTTCCCAGGGCGATGCTTGGGCAACTACAAAGCTGTTTTTAAGTGCATTAAGAAGATGGCGTGCGTTCAAGACGTCATCAGACCCTGCCATCCCAGGAGTAGCCGCATTCCCTCATCAATCTGCGAGTGTAGCGCCAGATAATTAATTTTTGAATAAAAGAAAGGTCTTTTTTCCAGGAATCAATTTCTCCCTTTCTGAAGAATCCATCAGGTTCTCTTAGGATTGTACCTCGTACATCGGCAATATTCGTACCACCTGACTTTTTCTGTTTGGCAAAGCGCTGGCTTTCGACAGCTGCCTCCAGGGCTGTTTCAGGGTATTTGATTCCCGTAAAATCCAACACCTTTTTCAGCTCTTTGCCGGTGTCTTTGTGAAGGTCTTCGTAGTGAACCTCCAGATATCTTGATGGATCTTGGCGTAGAGCCGGATTGCGTGCTGCAGTAACCATTCGCCACCATTCTGTTGCTGAACTCTTAGCACTGCCGGCTGCCCAGTTGCTTCCCCAGTTTTTGCTGGCAGCGATGAGTGAGGCTGAGACAGCACGGCTGTCTCTGATCACATGGATGAAGCGGGATTTTGGTAAAAATTTTGCTATCCTGCTTATATATAAGGCGTGACCAGGTGTTTTTTCCACAAGCAGTTGCGGGTTGTTGCTTTGCTGGAGAAGAGGGGAGAAGGTTTTCATCCATACCTGCTGCATCTCTGTATAAAATTCATCGATCTTCCAGTAGCAGGAGAGGCCCGTTTTCCTAGGAGTAGCTGCCTGTGTTTCGACATCCTCGAATGCCTGGTTAAACATGAAGAAGAAATGGGACTCTTGACCACTGATAACGCCATCGAATTCTGTCAGCAATCGTTGCAGCCAGGTCGTTCCGCTTCGACCTGAGCCGACAATGAACACCGGTGCACACAACAGTGCTCTGTCTTGTGAAGATATCGTTTTTGGATCTCTGTCGAGATGGGTCATGTTACAGCTGTTTATTGTATAAGGAAGTACGATAACATGGTTATTGCCAGCGCAATAAATGGAACATCTATCTCCGGTTGCCACAGGGAAAGTCGTGAAAAGTAGATTGCCGTTGCCGGATAGATGAACAGCCCTGTTAAGGCCGTACCGATCACCAAGCCCTTCTCTCCCCAGAAGAGGTAACCGGCGTACATTAATGTAAACTTAACAATAATCTGCAGTGCAAGTAAAAGAGAAGACTGGCGAAATTTGCCGAGCCCCATCAGTACGCCGCTGTACGAGCCACTCAGGCAGCCGACCAGGGCGCCAAAGGCAATAATTTGCAGGATCCAGCCGGCGCTGGCATATCTCGGATCATAGAGAAACCCTATCAGCTCCACTCCACCCCAGATAAAGATCAGCGATATTATCCAGCTCAGGCCTATGTTCAAAAGGCGTACGTTTTTGAGGAATTGGTAGAATTTCTCGTTTCCCTCCCGATATAATTTTGCATAAGAGGGGAAAAGTACCTTGCCTGCAATCTGTTGAAAGGTCGTTGGCAGGAGTTGGTTCAGGGTAAAGGCCAGGGTGTAGAAGGCGAGAAAATTAACATCCAACAGGCGCCCCATGAGCAGGCGCTCTCCCTGTCCGGCCAGAAAGGTTAAAGCCGTACCGATAAAAATCCAGCGTCCATATTTAAGCAGGGCCTGGAAGGCCTCTCGCTCCCATCTGCAGCGGTTGGCTTCTCCGTCCAAAAATAGATGGCTGAACAGCATCTTTGCAAAGGAGCCAACCAGTCCGCCGTAAACAAGCGCCCAGACTGAGCGGGTTACCCAGGCACTGCTGATCATGACGATTAGCCCTATGATATAAGAACCCAGTTCCAGCAGGGTTAGTCGCCCTAAAACCAGCTTGCGGTTGGCAGTGGCCAGTTTGGTTGAATTGAATCCCTGGATAACGGCATTGAAGCCGACAACATAGAGCAAGGGTTCAAGAAGGGGTTCTCCGTAGAAAGCGGCAATGGTGCCGGCAAGGAGCATGGCCACTCCCCAGATGAAGAATCCCCGGATAATCTGGAGGGTCCAGGCCGTGTTCAGGAAGGCCGTCTCCTTGCCGCGTGGGTGCTGGATGATGCTCGGGACAATCCCTATATCAGAAAACATCGCCAGGCCTGTCATGAAAACCTGGGTAAGGGACATGAGGCCAAACGCCTCTGGAAAGAGGAGGCGGGTGAGGATCAGGTTGGAACCAAGTCTGAGAAACTGGTTAACTGCATGACCGGCGACGGTCCAGGTGGAGCCTCGCAGTACTCGAGTCTTGAAAGAGTTTTTCTCGGTCCACAGGGTTGCGCACCTTTGCAGTATGGTCATGAACTTTTTACGCTATTTTTAGGCTGAAGAGCAGACAGCGCACTTTCAAACAGGGCGGCGGCATCATCCCAGGAGTAGCCTGAGCTGGTAGTCCTGGCTTTTTCTGAGATACGCTTCCAGCTCTGTTCGGATAAACCAATTGCCTGGATTATTGTTTCAGCCATGGTCTCCGGAGTCCAATCTTTGAGTAGGATTCCTCCACCAGAGGTGAAAAGCTCCGGAGCTGCTCCGGCGTTGGTCCCTATGACCGGTGTACGGCATGCCATTGCCTCAAGGAGGGGGAGTCCAAACCCCTCGACCCGGCTTCCGAAGAGCCAGAAGTCGCAGGAACTATAGATTTCCCTGATTTTTTCCTGGGAAGGCTGGTGATAAAAGGTAGCTTTTTCCGGGAGTGGGAGGGCTTCCGACAGTTGACAGGAGCCAAAGGTAAGCACCCTGAGTCCGGGGATGGTCTCCTGAACTTTTGCCAAGGCCCGGTGGATGATATCACAACCCTTATAATGGGTTGTCGAGTAGAGGTAGCCAACAGTGGGCTGCTGCTGCCTGCCTCTTTCCGGTGCATTGAAAAAATGATGGTCAACGCTGTTGGGCACAAGGGCAACGTTGCTGTCCCCGTATTCATTTGCCATTATGTCGATCAACCATTTGGAGATGGTAATCTTGCGCAGGGGCAGCGCGTAGGTGGCCTTCACCCTCTCAACAGGCAGGCCGGCATGGGTCTCGTGATGCTGCACGAAGTAAAATTTTGTTCCTTTTGAGGGGGGAAGGGCGTTGACCCATTCAGCCGTCTCCCACCAGGTCGCGATGACGACGTCTGCATCCGGTAGATCATACTCCGTTATGGGGCGTAATTTTTCCAGGACCGTATGCTGTACATCCACCTTGTCGAAATGTGACGGTTCAGGTGACTGTGAGGGCCATCTCTTCTCCCTGAGCAGGGTCTTTATCTTGTCCTTGATGGTAAGTGGACGCCTGGGTACGGAGACGACCGTCACCTCATGCCCGCGCTTTTTAAGAAGCTCGGCGTAGATGGCAACAACCCTGATGCCACCGGCTAATCCGGCGTAGGGGAGTATAAAGGTGATCTTCATTGTATATTTTTGGCTGCTCGGATGTCGGTTTGGATAGCGTTGAGAGAGATGAGCTTTTTTAGCCTGCCGCGAATATTAATGCAATCAAGCGCCTTGCCGCTTTGTTTTTGGTTTTTGATCACCAGGGTAAGCAGTCCCATGAAGGCGTTATCTGCATAGTGGGTATCTCGGAAGTCGAGGATGATATCTTTCTTAAGGGCAACAGTGCTTCTCACAGTGTCCAGTATTGAGGCATCCTTTGTCAATTGAATATTTCGTCCAAAGGATAATGTGAGTGTGTCCGGGGTTTCCTCTTGGCCGACGATGCTCGTGCATTTTTCATGGCTCAGCTGTTTTTGCCATGCCAGAAATTGGAGCCAGAGGGGGAACCGGCTCATCAGCAACTGGACCAGAGCGAGGCCGTCGGATGCATATCTGCGAAACAGTTTCGGTTCCTGGAGAATGCGCCACAACCATTCCATGCCGATCTCTTGGATGAAACCAGGGGCTCTTTGCACCGTTCCAGCCAGGAAGTTGATGGTGGCGCCCAGGTGGCTGATCACTCTGGCATTGAGGCGATGTCGGTTGCGCTCGATCCACAGGGTCCCCTTTTTGGCGCCAAGGGCCACCAGGAGGATGTCCGGGTTGGCCCGGTTTATGGCCTGGATGATCTCTTCACTGCTCATCTCCTCCACGGTGCCGAAACCTGGATTAAGGGCGCCAACCGCCTTGAGTCCGCCTTGATGTTGGTTGACCTGCTGCATGGCCTGTTCTGCTGCTCCTTCTTCTCCCCCAAAGAGAAAGAGGGAGAGTGGCTGCTCATGTTCTTCTTCCTGGAGTTCCTGGATCAGGGTGGAGCCTGGTACGGTTTCCCGCATGGGGCAACCAAGGAGCCGGGTAAGCCACAGTAGCGGTCTGCCGTCCAGGGTGACGATGTCACTGTTGAGAATGGCGGCGCGAAAGTGCGGATCCTTGAATGACTGCACCAGCCAGTTGACATTGATGGTGGCAAGCACGGTTGTGCCGCCTTGCTTCGCTCTTTCACGAACCAGTGCCTTGGTGGCTGCGAGGGTGAGATTATCTACAGGCAGGCCAAGGAGACAGTAGGCATCCCTCTGTAAGTCCCTGTGAATGGGGTCATCTGGCGGTAATGGCATAATGATTTATGAAAAATTAGTTGAGGTCAGCAGGGGCGCAGCTCAAATCGTAGGGCTGTGGGGCGGCATGAGCATGGACTGATTTTTTGGAGAGAGGGGGCTGGCTGCACGGGAACGAGGGTGGGTATGGCTATGGTTTGCAATATCTACCTCTTGGTGTGAGCCTTTGTGATAGGGCTTCGTTGTTAACTGGTAAACACTTAAAATTATATTTGAAATGCGATGTTGTCAAGCGCTAGTTAAAGGGTTGCCGGTTAAAAGTCATTTCAGTAAGAGTTTTGAGTACACTGATGATCTCCAGCCGGGCTGTCTTTCTGAGAGTAGGGCTTTTTCCGTCAAAAATTAGTTCTCTACCACTCTTTCTTAAACCTTTCTTCAGCAAATGGTGGAGTTTTCTTTGCGGAAACCATCAAATGAGTATAGTGAGAACGTTGACACGTTCACTGTCAGTGCCCCAAGGGTTTGTCTCCAGGCCAGCCCCAGGCAATGAGCCGAACAGTATGTATCCTGATTACCATTCAAACTCAGTTAGAATTCAAACGGCACTCATGTTCCGTCCTCTGCAAACATTCTTTACCCTTTCCCGGCAGCGGCAGAAGCTGCTTTGTTGCGCCGTGCTGCTGGCTCTGGTCGTGCGGGTCGGGCTGGCCCTGTTGCCCCTGGGCCAGTTGCTGCGCTTTGTGGGTGGTAAAGATGACGGTGGTGAGGCAGGTGAGGCCCGCGCTGACGGTCCAGCTGCGGCTGAAGGTCCTGTTGATCCGGATAGGCGGTCAGTCCAGGATGATATCATCTGGGCTGTCCAGCTGGTGGACAGGCGCTTCTCCTGGGCCACCTGCCTGGTCAACGGCCTGGTGGCCCAGTACCTCTTCTCCAGAAACGGTATCCCCTCGCAGCTCCATATCGGGGTGAAGAAGGAAGGGCCGGACCGGCTCCAGGCCCATGCCTGGGTTACAGTGGGCGGCACCATCGTCATCGGTCGGATCGCCGACCTTGCCACCTATCGGCCCCTGCCGCAACTCCGGGCAGGTGGTTGAGCTGTGAGCGGTATCGTCGGTATCTTTCAGCGGGATCAGGCCCCGGCCAGGCATAGCACGGTCCAGGGCATGCTGTCAGCCATTGCCGAGCGGGGGCCCGATCGGCAGGGGGTCGCCTGCTTTGGCCCTGTCGCCATGGGCCAGACCCTCCTGGCCACCACTCCCCAGGATCGTTACGATCAGCAGCCGCTCAGCTGTGAGGACTCCGGCCTCAGCCTGGTGGCCGATGCCCGCATCGACAACCGCCGGGAGCTGTTTCGGCTTCTCGGCTTGGATTCCGGCCTTGAAGAGGAGCTGCCCGACTCGCTGCTGCTGCTCCATGCCTATAAGAGATGGGGTGAGAAGAGCCCGGAGCAGCTGATCGGCGACTTTGCCTTTGTGGTCTGGGATCGCCGTAGGCGCCAGCTTTTTGCTGCCCGCGACCGCCTGGGGGTGCGCCCCCTCTACTATCTCTGTACGCCCCGGCTGTTCGCCTTTGCCTCGGAGATCAAGGCCCTGCGGAGCATCCCCGGACCGGCCTTCCCGATCAACGAAGCCGCCATTGCCGGCTATTTCCTCCGCACGGTCCATGCCCCGGCAGAGACCTTCTATAGCGGTATCAACAGACTCTTGCCCGCAAGTCGGCTCCAGGTATTGCCGGAGCGCCATCGTGAGTACCGTTACTGGTCGCCCCGCGAGGTCCCTCCGCTTATTCTGGCCGATGATGGAGCCTATGGGGAGGCCTTTGCCGAGCGCTTCCAGGAGGCGGTGGAGTGTCGACTGCGCAGCTGCAGCCCGGTGGGTGCAGCCCTGAGCGGCGGCCTGGATTCCTCCTCCATCGTCTGTAGCGCGGCGCCGCGGCTTGCCGAGAGCGGCCGGCCGCTCCGTACCTATTCGGCGGTCTACACGGGCCTCTCTGCCGAGGAACAGCGGCTGGTGGACGAAGGACAGTTCATGGCCGCCGTGGAGGAGTATGCCCCGGTTATCCCCCGCCGGGTCGAGGTGGGGGGCATCGATCCCTATGCAACCCTGTCCCAGGAGCTTGCCTGGAGGGATGAACCCTTCTTCAATCCCAACCTCTACATCCACAGGGCCATGTACACAAGGGCAGCCCGGGACGGGGTGGCGGTGTTTCTCGACGGCCTGGATGGTGATACCGTGGTCTCCCACGGCTATGAGCTCTTGCCCCAGTTGCTGCTGCGCGGCCGCTGGGCACGATTTTTCTCTGAAATAGGCTGGATCAGGAAGAGAAGCAGGAGTCGCCAGGGCTTGCTGCGGCTGGCGGCCAGGTATGGGCTGAGGCCGCTGTTGGCCAGGCTGGCCGATGGTGTCCTTCTGAGCTCCCTGAAGGAGACTCGCAGGTGTCGGCATATTTTTCATCCCGAGTTTGTTCAGCGAAACCATCCGGCCCGACTGCTGCGGCAGGCTGCCGCCACCACCCTGCCGGTCTGCGATGCCCGCGCCCACCATCAGGCCAGCATGGCCTTGCCCTATCTGGGCCTTGCCCTGGAGACCAGCAATCACATGGCTGCACGCTACGGCATCGAGGAGCGCTATCCCTTTCTCGACTCCAGGGTAGTTGAATTCTGCCTGGCCATCCCGCCGGAGCAGAAGTTCCGGCACGGCTGGAGCCGGATGATACTGCGTCGGGCCATGGAAGGCGTTCTGCCGCCTGGGGTGCAGTACCGTCTCTCCAAGGCCAATCTGAGCCCCCATTTTTTTAAGATGAGCCGGCTGCAGGGGCAGGGGATCCTGGCTCGGCAGTTGCACGATCCCCCGGAGGCTATGAACCAGCTCTTTCGACCGGGATACCTGGAGGCATTGCTTGATCCCCAGGCCGGGGAAAGCGAACTGCTGGCGGTCTATACGGCGGTTGCTCTGGGTCAGTGGCTGGCTGGTACCTTCGATACTGGATTCCCGCCTTCGCGGGAATGACGGGTGCGGTGGGGGCTCGTATGTTGTTGAGGTGATGGAGTCCGGTCTACTCGGGAATGGTGACAAGGAAAAGGGCTGTGGCTTCAGGGTATCAGTAGATGCATCGGGTGTAATATTGTCTCTTGTCTCTCAGTCCTTCTGCAGCAGCCCGATCTACCCCTTCCTCCTTTTGTCATCC
>NZ_KE387010.1:11099-23063 GCF_000429965.1 Desulfogranum mediterraneum DSM 13871 | reverse complement strand
GCCGTCATCGAAAACTGACCCCTACCGAACAGGAGGGGAACAGGACGCGGTCCAGGGTTCGCTCCCGAGTCGAGCACGTCTTTGGTGTGCAGGCCCAGAAAGCCGGAAACCTAATTTTGCGTACGATCGGTATAGCTCGAGCCAGGGCAAAAATTGGATTGCGCAACCTGGCGTACAATATCGATCGGGCTGGATTACTACTAACGGCGCGAACGTGAATCGTGCCATGGGGATTCGCCCAACATGGCTCTCGCGCATACAATCATTGATGCGCTGGCATGAAATTGTTGGGTTCATCCAACCGAACAACCGGAGCTGTTAAAAAAAAATCCCTTAAAAATGGTGCAGACGGGATCCAGGATAATTTTCAAGGTTCTCAAATGTTTTACAACAGCAAGAGGCGTCATTCTTCTCTGGGGTATCGAAGCCCAGTGGAATTTGAAGCTACTCATAAAATGAAAAAAGCGGTTTAGACAACTATCCACTTTTACTTGATCACATCACTTCCAGGTGGTTATCCAACCAGGATGGACCTCGAACTGTTTAGCCAGTTCGGCCAGAGTCTTGTCACAGGCTATGGCGGCCAAGGCAACCTTTGCCATAAAGAATGCTGAGCGTTTCCTTCTCAGGTACGCTTTGTCATTATCCTACTCCTTTTTGAGCCACTTCAGGCCACTACAGGTAGCAGATTTTCATTTAAGGGATTGTCCGGATTTTCGGCGCCACCTCTGAGAGTAATCAGAATTCCAAAAAAGACGGTTTTTCATTGGATTGTTTTACAACCCATCCATAAATTTCATTTACCTGAGCAGCTTTTGCCTCCCATGCAAAGTACTTAATGGCACGTTGTTTTGCATTTATTGCAACCTCTTCCAACAACTCCTTATTCTCTGCTATCCATATGAGTTGATTCCGTAATGATTTTACAATTTCATCTCTTTTTCCAAGTGGAACTTTATAGCCCGCCCCCTCAACTACTAATTCTCCAGGCCCTGCATAATCAACAACCAAAGGGACAAGCCCTAAAGCCATCGCTTCAAGCACGACCCCACCGCCAAACTCTCTAATACTTGGGAACGCGAACACTTGAGAGTTAACCATGAATTCCTGCAAACAACCATGTTTCACCCAACCTGCAAGAGTAACACACGAAGTTAATTTTTCTTTATGAACAAAATCAGTAAGCTTTGACATCAGCGGTCCGTCGCCAATAATATCTAACTCCAACAGCCCTTTTTTAAGCAATGGCAAAGCAGCTTCTAGTAATACATCTGGACATTTATAAGGAACCAACCGACCTACAAAGCAAGCTTTCAACGGTCCTGTGCTTTTGAGCTCTGCAGTTAATGAAAACAGCCTTGGATCTATTCCATTTTCTGGCAAATAAATACACTTATCATGGAATTTAGCCGGCAGATTCGCAAGCGTAGCTCTAGAACCCACAACTATAGCAGAAGAGTTATTTAAAGTGCTCCTATATCCTGGAAGCAACTTATACAAATCCCTTACATAAGAAAGCCACTCCTTCTCCTCACGCCTAGCCTTACTGAATTCTTTCGGCCATGAAACGCCTCCATTTAGTGGACCTACAACAAACGGCACATTTGACTGCTTGCATTTTCTTGCAAGCAAGCTAGGGGTTGTAGGAGATAGTGGGGTTATCCTATGGACGACATCATATTTATTACCCCTGATATCTTTTCCAAATTTTTTCCATAAAAGATACTCAAAGTAATAGTATGAAATTGCATTAAAAGCTGTAACTATAGTCCAACCCTTCCCTGAACCTCCACGAAGGATACTTGAAATTTTCCATATCGGTCGCGCTACAGCCTCAGAATCAATTGAGGTAAAATCCGATCCTTCAACTAATCCAATCTTTTTTATAGCCTCTCTATTTCTTACATGGGTAACTATGTGCACATTAGCGACTTCACGCAATGCGCTAGAAAGCGACCACCCGACAAGAGGGACACTTACCCATTCAGGATTAGCCGCTTCGGCAATTATCAACACAGAATATTTTTTATTCATCAGCAGACACTATAAAAAGAATACTCTTAAATGACTGAACTTGATTACATCGGAAAAATCCCAACAATTCGAACTTGACCATTACCGGTTATCTGTAACATGAAGACTTCGCACTTCCCCATTCCAAATTAATCTGTGCAAGGTATGCAATTATTCAGCCGAAGAAATTTCAGCACAAAGGGGAGACATACCCCTCAAAATAACTGCAAATGGGAATTATTAGGGTAAACAATCTCATTTATTTCAGAGGGCAAGAAAAGATTGCCAGATACACTACAGTAGCGTTTAAAAAAAAAGCAACTGTCCTGACTAGATATTATGATATTTGGATATTTGAATTCAAACCGCTCCCTTGGACCTGACTACGGCAGGCACGGTCTTAATCAGGATCTTCAGATCAAGCAGAAAGGACCAGTTCTCAATGTACTCCAGGTCCAGCTCCAGCCACTTGGTAAAGGGCAGGTCGCTTCGTCCTGAGATCTGCCAGATGCAGGTGATGCCTGGTTTGACACTGAATCGCTTCCGCTGCACCCCCTTGTCAAAGAGGTCCACGTCACGGATGGACATGGGTCGCGGCCCCACCAGGCTCATCTCACCCCGGAGCACGTTGATCAGCTGGGGCAGCTCGTCAATGCTGGTCTTGCGGATGAAACGGCCGACCCTGGTCACCCGGGGATCGTTGGTCATCTTGAAGATCGGGCCCTCTGCCTCGTTGAGATGCTCGATCTCCTTCATCCGCTCTTCCGCATCCTGGTGCATGGAGCGGAACTTGAACATGGGAAAGAGATGTTTGCGCAAGCCCACCCGCTGCTGGACGAAGAAGACCGGGCCCGGCGACTCCAGCCTGATGGCAAGGGCCACCGCTGCAAACAGCGGCAGCAGCAGGGGCAGGCAGATCGTGGTTATGGCCAGGTCAAAGAGGCGCTTGAGAAAGAGCTGGCCATCGTCCTGGGCCACCGGTTCCATGGTCAGCAGGGGAATGTTGCCGGCCTGGGAGAGACTCATCCTGGCCACCTCTACGTTGAAGACATCTGCCATAAAGCGAAGGGGTATCCCCTCCTCCTCGCAGGCGATGGCAATGGGCTCTGCATCCTTGAGCAGGGAGCGGGTGATGGCGATGATCACCTCGTCCACCACATTGTCCTTCAGACACTGGGTCACCCCCTCCACCGAGCAGATGATGGGCACACCATCCACCATCTGGCCGATGCTGGCAGGATCCAGGTCAAGATAACCGATGACCTCCACCCCCCACTCGGTCTGACTCCGCAGGGCCCTGGTCAAGTCTTTAGCCCGCTCACGGCTGCCCACAATCAGCACCTTGGAGCGATTGCGCCCGGAGAGCATGGCCTTACGGTAATACCTGATCACAAAGAAACGGACTCCCAGGAGGACCCCGAACTCCATCAGGGTAAAGAGACCGAGCAGAAGACGGCTGAGATCCTGGATATGGAGGAAGAAGGTAACCGACAGCACGGCGCCAACGGTCAGCAGGAGACTTCGCGTCACTGCCCAGGCATAACTTTTCAGGGTGGCGACATGGGGGCTGGCATAACCGCCAAAATAGGAGGTAAAACCGGTTACACAGGAGAGAAATACAGGCAAGAGATAGAGGTGCATGTAGAGATCAGCCTGTGGCCCGGGCAGGAGAAGCGAGCGCACCTGAAAGGCGGCCAAAAAGGCAATAACGGTACAGATCGTATCCCAGAAGAACATGCTCCTGTCCAGATCCCTACTCTGCTTATCATACATAGACTACCTGCTCGCCTGCTGATCTAATGGTTAGGATGCGGGGGTGGCCACAAGGCTACGATTGCAGGTGGCTGCTTCCTTGCTCAACGCCTGCAAAACTGCTGGAGGCCACTCACCTCTGGACAAAGGGGATGTCCATGTACCTGTTAAACTCCGGATAAAAGGCTCCGATAAAGGCCAAGGCCCTCTTGCGCGCTTCCGGAATATCGTTTCCCTGGATGGGTACCGAGACCCGGACAAAGGCATTCTGCTCCTCACCCTTGAAGAACTGGTTATAGAGGGTACGCAGTTTATTGCGATAGATACTGGGTGAGCTGGCATGGTAGGCCTGAAACCAGTAGAGAATATAGAGGTTCTGCTCGTCCAGGGTGGCGGTTATCTCTGCGGCATGGAGGGCGTCATCGGCCAGGGGAAACTCCTGCTCCAGCGGAATGCTGATGGACCAGCCCTGACCGGGAAAACAGACCAGGGGGGAGTGGGCGGCCGTGACCTTGGCCGCACTGGAGTAGTAACCCACATAGAGGTTTACCCTGCCCTGATCGCTACTTTGATCGCTACCCTGATAATCGGCAAAGATATAGTCATCCAGGGCAAGCATCTTATGGTGCGCCTCACTGAGCGGGATCGCCTGACTGAGGGTATAACCAGAAAATGAGGAAAGCTCAGCCATCAGGGGGCTGGCCTTGCTGCCCTGGTCCGAACCGCTTCCGTCCGTGTAGGTGGCATAACAGACCACAAGCAGCAGGACTGCAAGGATCAGATATTTTAGGCTCGCTTGATTTCCCACAGCTCAATAATCCTTTGAAAGAGGTAGAGGAGGGCCAGAGCAACGGTAAAGACCAGGGCTCCGGTGAAGACGTGGCCGCTGCCTTCGGTGAGATCAATCTGAAAAAAGTGAAAGGCCAGGACCATGGTCACCACCCTGACGATGTTGACCACGAATGCCACCGGGATGCTGGTGAGAAAGAGCAGCATGATGGAACGGTTTCTCCGCAGGGTAAAGTAACCAAACATCAGGGAGAGGCAGTTGAGGGCAACCAAGGAACGCAGGCCGCTGCAGGCGTCCACCACCTGGAAGACCTTGGTCGGGATCTGGAGGATGTTTCCCTCGCGATAGATCGGCACATGAATCAGCTGGGCAATCTGTTCGCTCAGTTGGGAGACCTTGAGTTGCAGCGGCATGGTGACCGTGGCGTAGAGGCTGTCGGAAAAGGGCAGCAGCAGGAGCGCGAGCACCAGCGGCACGATCAACTCCGGCAGAGCCCGCAACCCTCCCAAAAAGACGAAGGCTGCGACAACCCACATCAGCATCACCAGGAAACTGATGGTCGGCACATTCAAGGTCAGGGTAACCCCATGGAGCAGGGTGACCGCCAGCAGCAGGATAAGGCCCAAGACACCCCTGCCCTGCCACTCCTGCAACACCGTCCTCTTTTGCCAGACCATGTAGATGGCAACCGGGAGGGCGAAAAAGGCGAAATAGTAATCTTCAGATTCGGCCCACATGGTAAACAGTTCCCTGATGATCGGAAAAAAACCGACCACAAAGAGAACACCCACCAGGGGCGGCAGGATCAGACACGCTGATTTTTTCATAGTAACCAGGTTTCCATGGACTGTCATCTCAACTCAGGAGTTCTTTTTGGGGATCCGCAGTCCGGGTATTATAGGTGGAGGGACCGCGACAAGTCAAGGACCCTAAAAGAAAAAAAGCAGGCAGGAGAGGAAGGCTGGGCCTTGGAGGCAAGGGCTGCCTGGATTATCTTGAGCCGGAACCAGCCTAAGGCCTTCTGCGCCTGCGGCCAACAGCAACGAACAGGGAGACGCCCGGCCCTGCCATCTCAACCATGCCCTGTCCCTGCAACTCCAGCTCGATCATTGGAATGGCAAAAAAAATCCCAGCCAACCCTTTCCCTCCAGCCCCTGTTCAAGGGGCCGGCCGAGAAAGAGCGGATGGGCGGCTGAAACGGGCCTGAGCATACCTGCTGATCGCAGGACAGCTCAGGCAGGGGGATTAGTTTTTCTTGGCGGCTTTGCGACGTACCATTCCGGCAAAACCAAGGGCACCCATGCCAAACAGCAGGGTGGAACCAGGTTCCGGTACAGGGGAGGCAGTACCGGAGAATATCGGCACTCCACCTCCTCCTGACCCGGAATCGGTGATATTGCCGTCAAGAACCATGCTCATATTCAGGATGCCATTCACCTGGCCAGCTGGCAGAAAGGCCTGAAGGAAAGGTGAGCTATTTGTTGCGTCATTAATAGCGATATCAAAGAGATTCACCTTAAGTTCAGAGTTAAAGTCGCCGACTGACCCTGTAATCTTCAACTCTTCAACCTCTAACCTGGCTGAAAACAGTACGGTGCTATCTGAATCTAGAATTTGAAACAGATTGGCACTGGGATCGCCAGCAAACGAAAATACCCCTGGACTGTTTTCTGCAAAACTAAGAGTTGTCAGCTTAACCTGATCGCCAATATTAACGATGTCTGTGCTGGCAAAATCAGTCTTGAAAATTGAACCATCCATGAAATCGATAGAATAGACGTTGACGCCACCTTGCTGTGTACTGCTAACTCCATAACTCCCTACAAATCCGATGCTTGTCGCCATGACACTGCCAACACTCAACGCGATAGCGGCCACCGTGACCAAAGCAGTCTTCAAAACAAAGCCCTTCATACTTCCCTCCTGGTTGTTTTTTTTTAAAAAATTAAAGTGGATAAATCTACATCAAAAAGTCCTTCGTCCGACCACAGGAACGGGACGAAGTACCACATTTTCTAGACTCCTATGCGCCGGCACTACCCGCTGAGCTGACCAGCTTCGCCAAGCCGGGGAGGAGTTGCTTGCGCAACTCCGGTCGCTCCAGAGCAAAGGCGATGTTGGCCATCTGGAAACCGGCCTTGTCGCCGCAGTCGAAACGCCGGCCCTTGAACTTGTAGCCAAAGATCGGCTGTTCGGTGAGCAGGCTGGACATGGCATCGGTGAGCTGGATCTCGTTGCCGGCGCCACGATCCTGCCTGCCCAGGTGATCGAAGATCCTGGGGGTGAGGATATAGCGGCCGATCACGGCCAGGTTGGACGGTGCCTCCTCGGGTGCAGGCTTCTCCACCATGGAGCGAACCTGAACCGTGCCGTTGAACCCCTGTTCCGCCTCAATGATGCCGTAGCGGGAGGTCTCCTCCTGCTCCACCACGATGATGGCCATCATCGAGGCCCGCAGGCGATCAAACTCGTTGATCATCTGGTGGAGTACCGGCACCTCGCTCTGGATCAGGTCATCGGCAAGGAGCACGGCAAAGGGTTCGTCGCCGACGATGTCGCGGGCACACCAGATGGCGTGTCCCAGCCCCAAGGGCTCACTCTGCCGGGTGTAGACAAAGTTGCTTGCATGGGGCGCCACCGACTCCACCGTCCGCAGCAGATCGGTCTTACCACGCTCCTTGAGGGTGTTTTCCAACTGCAGGTTGGTATCGAAATGGTCTTCCAGGGCACTCTTACCGGAGCCGGTGACAAAGATGATCTGTTCGATCCCTGCGGCCAGGGCCTCTTCCACGGCATACTGGATAATGGGCTTGTCCACCACCGGCAGCATCTCTTTGGGCATAGCCTTGGTTGCCGGCAAAAAACGGGTACCGAGTCCTGCTACCGGAAAAACTGCCTTCTTGATTCGCATAGATCCTATCCGCCTGTGGGTGAAGAGTGACACCTGTTTCTTAGTTGCTACAAAGAAACGTTATTTTCCGGATAAAAACAATCCACCGACAGGAGTATATTTTCAACTATTCCGCAGCTGAAAAATGAAAAAGTACTAGTTCCCTATCTGGACAACGGAGTAGTCCCCCAAGACCTACCCACCGGGGACGTCTCGAATAATAATAGATGATCAAGCACTTAAGATATCAAGAAGACAACAGTAAAAAGGAGAACCGGCAAAGGAGAGGATCGAAAAAGATCACCTTTATTCAAGGCCTATCAGACTGGGAAAAGGCAAGGCTGAAGAGAGGGAAAAATACCTCCCTACCGTGTCTGGAGAGAGGAAGAAAAGGGAAGATGCACGCTCCTTAAAAGAGACCACCAAATGGCCAGATAGGGCAGTGATAAACCTTACCCAGGCCAGAATAACGGAAAGAGACAGCAACCCTGGGGGCAAGCCCGGCCGCTTCAAAAATTAACCCGCCACCGGCGAGAGTATCCCAGATGCGACACATCGACGAGCTTTACAGCTGAACCACTGCACCTGGAATCAAGCCGGGCAGAGAGTTCATTTCAAGAAGGTCCTTGGTTCGCTCAAAATATTCGGTTGCCCAAAGCACCGCCTGGACCCGGTTGGTTGCATCGATTTTCTTATAGAGATTGCTGACATGGGTCTTCACGGTATTGGAACTGATCACCAACTTATCGGCGATGTTTTGATTGGAAAAACCGGCAACGATGAGATAGAGGATTTCAGTTTCCCGCTTGGTCAGCAGGGGCTCATCCAGGGAATACTTGCCGTTCTTCTCGCTCCGTACCGCTTCCAGGGTCTGGGTGAGCAACTCCCTGGTGAACCAGTACTCACCCTTTATCACCATATCCAGCCCCTTGGTGATATTTTCAAAATCGTCTGTTGCATAGAAGACACCACGGATCTTGAAGCGGGTTATCGGCTCCACCAGCTCGGCATCCTGATCCACATTGAGCAGGGCGATGGAAGGACTGCGCCCGTTAATGCCAGAACTCCTGGCGAGTTGGGTGCAAAAATAGTGGATCGGCTTTTTATCGCAGTCGCAGAAGATGATACTCTCATCGTCAAAGATCGACCTATGAATCTCAGTCTCTTCGCTGATGCAGGTGGGCAGGGCCCCGGACAAGCCGTAGAGCTGGCTGGCAAAGAGCTTATTATTGAAGGGGTTGGGCCCCCAGACAAAGAGATTCTTAAAGAGCATTTCGGTACCATATGGTAATAATTGCCATTTTATTTAAAACTCTTACCTGTAAGGATAACCTTTTATATATAGCATTTATCTCACCATAGGTCAAACAGCCCCCTTGCCCCCCTGATATCCGGATAGACCCTACAAATAATGTCTCGCCAGAACAGAGAAAGAAGCTAGAAATAAGGGGCGGGGAATGAGGCAGAATGGTTAACCCTGTTGAGGGCCAGGCAACGGGCATTACCCGTACACCGAAAAAAGAGCAAGACAACCAAGCTATCAACATAAAAACGACAAGAAAAACTAAGCCCTTACCCAACAGCTCCCCTTGTATTTTCTTTCAACAGGAGGTAACCATACCAGGAAATGAGACAACAGCAAGTTACACAAAAATAGCCACAGGTAAACCCAAAGTGAACGATAACATAGCATGGGTGAATTACGCCAAAGCAATAGGGATCATTCTCGTAGTCTATGGACATGTTGCTAGAGGATTATTCAACGCAGGCATCAAGATTGACGAGATGTCGTTTAAAATAATAGACAATATTATTTATTCGTTTCACATGCCGCTGTTTTTCTTTTTATCAGGATTATTTTTTTTCGGTTCCTTGGAAAAGAGAGGGAAAGCCGGACTTATTTTTTCCAAAATTGACACCATCGTCTATCCATACCTGCTCTGGTCGTTAATTCAGGGATTCATAGAGGTTATCTTATCATCATACACCAACGGCAGTACCAGTTACAGTGAAGTGCTATCGCTTTTCTGGAAACCCCGTGCTCAATTTTGGTTCCTCTATGCACTTTTCGTTTGCTTTATAACTGCATCCATTACCATCAATAAAAAAGATTGCCAGTTCCTGGCAACAGCCACTATTATATCCTCGATGCTGTATCTTTTTCAGTACAACATTCCATACATATTTCCACTGAGCTTTATTCCTCGTTATTTCATATTTTTTGTTTTTGGTATCTTTTTTAAAAACGTCCTGGACCTCTTCCCTTTAAATCCGAGATTAACCTTACCAACAAGCACCGCTCTTTTTATAACAATTCAATACCTATCAAACTTCACCTCATTTCCACAAAAAAACCACATGCTCATGTCGCTGGCAACCGCGCTAGTGTCCATATATTTCATCGTCACCCTCTCTAAATCTCTCTCCAAGAAGAGGGTATGCTGGCTCAGTTCCATTGGGGCCGCCTCAATGCCTATATATGTCATGCATACTTTAATTGCCAGCGGAGGGAGGATCGCTCTTCAAAAATTTCTTGGTATTGAAAATGTAATGCTGCACCTTGCGCTTGGTTGCACCTGCGGAGTAATGATCCCTTTGGCCGCAGTCAGATTTCATTTCTTATTCAGATTGCCCATGAGTGACTGGCTAAGGAAAAAACCGACCCCCTTGAAACCACCCCCTAAGCAACCCAGGCAAACAGACAACGCCCTGTGACAGGAACAAGTGGCCATCTTGGAGTGCACCCCCTTGGTTCTACAAAAAAAGCACGCCCTCCCCTGGCCGCCACACATTACATCATTATGGGATCCATTCGACTTCCGGATTACCCCAAAGAACAAGAGAGAAAAGACCCATCCATGCTGCTATAAGACGAACCGGCAAGATGCCAGACAGGAGGGATTACATGGATCGAAGGAATCCTGACAGCCACCGTCGCTGTCGCTGTCTCTCTCCAGGCAGGACAGGCGCCGGCCCGGTGATCTACTGGATGTCGCGGGATCAGCGGCTGAAGGATAACTGGGCCCTGCTCTGGGCCCAGGAAGAGGCCCTGCTCCACCACAAGCCGCTGCAGGTGTTGTTCTGCTGTATGCGGGATTACCCGGGTGCCAATCTCCGCCACTATGACTTCATGCTCCAAGCCATGGCCGAACTGGGGCAAGGACTGAGACAGCACAATATCGAGCTTGTCCTTCTGGCCGGTGAACCGGCAGCACTCCTGCCCGCTTATGTGGAGCAGAGCGATGCCCATGCACTGGTGACGGACTTTGATCCCCTGCGGATCAAGCAGCTGTGGAAAAAACAACTGGCCTCCCGGTTAAAGGTACCGCTCTTTGAGGTGGACAGTCACAACATTATCCCGGCCTGGGTGACTTCCGATAAAAAAGAGTATGCCGCCTACACCATCCGTCCCAAGATCAACCGCTTGCTCGACGACTACCTGACCGATATCCCGCGACTTCGGATCCATCCGCTGACTTGCGCACCCCCCGGCCCCTCGGCAGCACCGGCCGAGCTGCTCAAGACGGTGGCTGACCGGCAGACCGGGCCGGTCTCCTGGCTCAAGCCCGGCGCAGCGGCTGCAGCGCAGGCGGCAGAGGCCTTTCTTGGCAAAGGGCTGGCAGGCTACGCCCTCCGGCGCAACAACCCTTGCCTTGCGGGCCAATCCGGCCTCTCTCCCTACCTCCACTTTGGCCAGCTCTCGGCCCAACGGCTTGCCTGGCTGGTCCGGCACTCCACGGCAGCCGAACAGGACCGCGAGGCATTTTTGGAGGAGCTTATCGTCCGCCGGGAGCTGAGCGACAACTTCTGCCTCTATGAGCCCGACTACGATCGCTTTGCAGGATTTCCCCGGTGGGCCAGGACCACCCTGGAGGCCCACCGGGGAGACCAACGGGAGTACAGCTACAGCCTCTCTCAGCTGGAGCAGGCTGCGACCCACGAGGCCCTGTGGAACAGCTGCCAGCAGGACCTTATGATCCGCGGTAAGCTCCATGGCTACCTGCGGATGTACTGGGCAAAGAAGATCCTGGAATGGACCCGTGAGCCGGAAGAGGCTCTGGAGTATGCCATCGCCTTAAACGACCGTTACTCCCTGGATGGACGGGACCCCAACGGCTATACCGGTATTGCCTGGTCCATAGGCGGGGTCCATGATCGGGCCTGGCGGGAACGGCCGGTGTTCGGCAAGGTGCGTTACATGAATCTGGCCGGTTGCAGGCGCAAGTTCGATGTGGAGGGTTATATCAACTCGGTTGGCCGCTGATCAACCTGAGGAATACGAAAAGAACTGGATGCCCGCCTGCGCGGGCATGACGGTAGGGGTGAGGACTGGATGGCAAAAGGCTGGGAGGGGTAGATCGGCGTGCTGCTGGATGACAAAGGCAGGATAACCGAGGGGCCAGGGGCCAAAATGGATGTTTTCACCTTCAGCAGGTTGGTCGAGAGACCAGAGCCAGGATGAGCCCGGATATCAGAGTCAAAGTGAGTCCGGATATCGGTGCGGTTACCTTGAAGGTGC
>NZ_KE387010.1:0-10821 GCF_000429965.1 Desulfogranum mediterraneum DSM 13871 | reverse complement strand
AGGATGCCGACGCGGGCATGACGGTAGGGAGGAGGCATGGATGACAAAGGCAGGAAGGGGCAGATCGGCCTGGTGCTGGGCGACAGGCAGCTGGATAACCGAGGGGCCAGAGGCAGGTCCGACGCTACTCTGGCTTGGCGACCGTATCCCCCGACGACCAGCGCTGGAGCAAGGTGGCGTAGAGGCCGGGATCAGCTATCGTGGCCCCCTGCTGAGCGATCAGGACAGAGGCAAACTCCTGGGCCCGCTCCAGCATCAGCTCCGGCGGCCAGCCCCTGAGCAGTCCCAGGATACAGACCGCGCTGAAGCCGTCACCCGCGCCCACGGTGTCCACCACCGGCAGCTCTCCTGCCGGTTTCACCTCCAGCTGGCGGCCATCGGCCAGAAAGAGCCGGGCCCCCTGCTCTCCCCTGGTGAGGATCACCCCCTGGAGTCGATAGCGTTTGAGCAGGCGCTGCACCCGGTCCTGATCACTCCCAGGCTGGGGCTGAAGCTGCTCAAGCTCCTCGTCATTGAGCTTCACCCAGGAGGCCCCCTCCAGCAGCGAGAGCACGGCAGCCCGCTCCCACCAGGGCGGCCGCAGGTTCACATCGATAAACAGCGGTGCTGCACAGTGATCCCGGAGGCGAGAGAGGGCCTGACGACTCTCCGGATGCCACAGGGCCAGGGAGCCGTGATAGATCAGGGCTGCTCTCCTGGGGAGTTGAGCCGGTTCCACTTCAATCCACCCAAAGGCCTGGTCCAGGGAGATAGTATAGCTGGGCTGTCCCTGCTGCAGATGAATCTCCACCGTGCCGGTGGCCCGCTGACGGTCAAGCTGAAGCGCACCACGATCCATACCCTGATCATTCATGGCCTGGATAATCCGCCTGCCCCGCTCATCGTCTCCGACCCTGGAGACCAGCAGGGGGGCCGCCCCAAAGGACTGGAGGTGCCAGGCCACGTTAAAGGGTGCGCCGCCAAGGACCTCGGCCCCATCGGGAAAACAGTCAAAGAGTACTTCACCAAAGATCAGTGGGCCTGATGGGGCCATATTTCTCTCCTGAAAAATCATTCATCATGGCCAAGCGGATATATCATTCAATGCATGGCTTGTTGAAAAACGAAACAACGGCTTGCTCGTATGTGCGCGGCTGACCTGAAGAACAGCTCTATTTTCCGGTCAGCTACTTAAAAAACACTACTCAGGCCAGGAAAAAATATCCATAAAGAAAATACTGCAACAGCAGCTTCCCCGGATAATTCAAGATAATCCGTGCGAAAGTATCCGCTTCACGATATTATATAAAATTAGAAACAAAAAAATTCAGACAGCGAGCCTGAATCTGTTATTCACTTGCTCGCCCAAGATGAGCAGCTCTGCCTGGCGGAGAGCTCCCCGCCCCCCGCACCACCAGTGGACCTCACCCCCCTCTCCTGGTTCCGCTAATGACCAGGCCGCAGCAGCTCTGCTTGCTCCCCGAGAGCAAAGAGAACGTACCGGAGAACATCATGAGCACCTCAGGTTTATACCTTCAACTATTCAGCCCCCACGGCCTCATCCGTGGCCATAGCCCCGAACTGGGCCGGGATGCCGACACCGGCGGTCAGGTAAAATATGTCCTGGAACTGGCCAAAGAGATGGGCCGCCGCGAAGAGGTGGCCCAGGTAGATCTGGTAACCCGGCTGATCGATGACAAGTCCGTGGCTGACGACTACAGTGTAGCCATCGAGCCGCTGAGTGAGCACGCCAGAATTGTCCGCATCCGCTGCGGCGGCAGGAAATACATCCGTAAAGAACTGCTCTGGCCCCACCTGGAGGAGTTTATCGACAAGACCATCCGCTTCATCAAGTCCCAGGCCAAATCACCGGATCTCTTTCACGGCCACTATGCCGACGGCGGCTACGTTGCCATGGAGCTGGCCGCCGCCTTTGATGCACCCTTTCTCTTCACCGGCCACTCCCTGGGCAGCAACAAGCGACAGAAACTGGCCCAGGAGGGGGTCAGCGCGGCCCGGATGAACCGACAGTACAAGCTCGACACCCGCATCCTGGTGGAAGAGGAGATCATGCGCAAGGCCGACCGGATCATCACCTCGACCCAGCAGGAGATCGACCTCCAGTACGGCCTCTACAGCAACGGTCGGATCCCGGATTTTTCGGTGATCCCTCCCGGAATCGACCTGGAGACCTTTTACCCCTTCTACGATCTGCAGATGGATACTGAGCTGTTGAGCGAAGAGGTCAAGCAGACCCGCTTCACCCTCTTCAACGAGCTCCACCGCTTCTGGGCCCATCCGGAAAAACCTTTTATCCTGGCCCTCTGCCGGCCGGATCAACGCAAAAACATCAGCGGCCTGCTGGAGGCCTACGGTACCAGCAAGGAGCTGCGGGCCATCGCCAACCTGGCCATCTTTGCCGGCATCCGCAGCAACATCACCGCCATGGAGGACAACGAGCAGGCCGTGCTCACCGACATGCTGTTGCAGATGGATCGCTACGACCTCTACGGCAAACTCGCCATTCCCAAGAGGCATGACTTTGCCACCGAGGTGCCCGAACTCTACCGGATCTGTGCCGAGAGCCGCGGGGTCTTTGTCAACCCTGCCCTGACCGAACCCTTTGGCCTGACCCTGATCGAGGCCTCGGCCTGCGGCCTGCCCCTGGTGGCCACCCAGGACGGGGGCCCCAGGGATATTGTCGGCAACTGCGACAACGGCATCCTGGTGGACGTGGCCCAACCCCGCGAGATTGCCCAAGCCCTGCAGTCCATCCTGGTGGATGAAGCACAGTGGTCCCGCTTTTCCAACAACGGCATCAACGGCGTCCGCAACCATTACTCCTGGCAGGCCCATGCCGAAAAGTCGCTCCACCACATCCTCCAGCTCCTGCCGGAGAAAGATCTCCCCTCTTCCCAGAACGGAACAGCAACCATGACTACGCCCCGCTCTTCAGCCTCCTTTGGCAAGCGCCTGACCAACGTCCAGAACCTGTTGATCACCGATATCGACAACACCCTGGTAGGCGATGATGCCAGCATGCAGGAGCTCTTTTTCCACCTCCAGGAACGAAGGGACAGTCTGGCCTGGGGGGTCTCCACCGGCCGCAGCCTGGAGCTGACCCTCCAGGCCATGACCGAACACAACTTTCCCATGCCCGATATCCTGATCTGCTCGGTGGGTACCGAGATCTACTACGGGCCGGACCTGCGCTACGACAAGGGCTGGCAGCGCCACATCTCCTGGCAGTGGAAACCGGAACAGATTAAAGAGGCCCTGGCCGTGTTTGAGCACCTGGTCTTCCAGGAGGCCGAGGGGCAGCGGGGCCACAAGATCAGCTACTACCTGGAAGAAACCGGCAACCGGCTCCAGGCCATCAATCAGGGGCTCCAGGAGAACAAGCTGCGCTGCCGGACCATCTACTCCCATGGCCAGTTTCTCGATGTTCTCCCTGTCCGGGCCTCCAAGGGTAAGGCTGTGGACTATATCCGCTACAAGTTCGACTTCTCCCCCAGGCATGTGATGGTGGCCGGCGACTCGGGCAATGACGAGGATATGATCACCGGCAAGTCGCGGGGCCTGGTGGTGGGCAACCACAGCGAAGAGCTGGAAGGGCTCCGGGGCAAGGCCAACATCTACTTCAGCCAGGCCTGCTACGCTGCCGGCATCCTTGACGGCCTGAAGCATTATGGACTGATCTAGGGATCCCTTGGAAGATTGCCATCTCTTCCAGGCCATGCGTCATGGAGGAGACTGTATCCTGGGGATACCCCTTATATGCCTGGGGCACAGGCGTAGACCATGCCGTGGTCCTGAGCGAAAGATCTCCTTTTTCATCGTGCCCTGATGGTTGAGCCAAGCATGGATTCCCGCCTGCGCGGGAATGACGACTACAACAAAATCAGGCTGGTGCCAGCGGCCTGGATCCCCACCTGCCCGGGAATCCAGAGTGGCTCCGATGGTGGATTGCTCCAACGCTACTTCTCTTCCTCCACGTCATGCCCGCCTTCCTCAGCGTCATGCCCGCGAAGGCGGGCATCCAGGTCTGTACAGCAATGGTTCAGATAAGGCCTTTCACTGGAAATTCTTTCTTGAGCAGCTCCCAGCTCACATCGCTGTAGCTGTCCCATTCCTCTTGTTCGCCAAGATCCAGAGGCAAACCTACTTAATGTACTCCAGCCAAGCATGGATTCCCGCCTGCGCGGGAATGACGACTGTGCGGAGAGGACAGCCATAAAATTTCATCCAACCCACCTTATTATTCAAGATGCCTCTGAGATATGGTGGCAGCCCGCGGCCGGAACTGGAGGTGATAAAACATCTCCAGGTAGCGGCTGGTCTCCTCCCGCTCCAGGTTGGTGGCATACTTCCAGAAGCCGTAGACACAGCTGAGGGAGAGCAGGCGTTTGGCATAGCGCTTCCAGGTATAGCGCTCCTCAACCCGGTGAATGGCACCCCTGGAGACAGCCTGCCAGAGGTCGGGCTCCCGGTTGCAACTCCGAAAGAAATCCACCATGATCTCAGCGGCCTTCTCCCCGTGATTGGGATCAATATGAAAACCGGAGCGTCCGTGGTTGATGATCTCCAGGGGACCGCCATAACAGGTGGCAAAGGTGGGCAGCCCTGAGACCATGGCCTCGATCACGGTCAGCCCAAAGGCCTCAAAAAATGCAGGCTGGACAAAGGCCCCCCTGGTGTCCGCCACATAGCGGTAGAGCTCGCCGGAGAGGTTCTTATCCAGGCGCAGGCCTACCCAACGCACCTGCTCTGCCAGCCCCAAGCGGTCGATCAGCTCATGCATCCGCAGGATCTGATCCCGCTCCTCACTGTCGGCAGAGCCATCAGGGTTGATGGTGCCGCCGATGATCAGCAGGTTGGCCAGCTGCCGAAGGTCCTGATTTTCACCGTACCATTCCACCAGGCCGGTCAGGTTCTTGATATGATCCAGCCGGGCCATGGAAAGCAGCAGGGGTCGATCCTTCCGGCTGAGCTCCCCACGGCAATCCGGACCCTCTCCACCGTAGATCAGCTCCTCCAACTCAGGGTGAAGATCGTAGAGCCGCTGCTCCTTGGCGGTATAGGGAAAATAGACGGTCTCATCGGCCCCGGGCGAGACAATGTTAAACTTAGGGTCAAAGACATCGATTCCCTGGATGATCCGCTGCAGGCCGGGCATGGTAAAGGAGGTGTAGCTCTCGTACTGGCCCACCACATCGCTGGAGCCGGCGATCTCCTGGTAGGTGGAGGTGATGATGAAGTCGGCAGAGTTCATGGCGATCAGGTCGGCGGTGAACTGGCAGGAGAAGTGGTACTGCTCCTCCATGTTCTCCCAGTAGAGGGCGGAGTAGAGGTACTTGGTCTTTTCCAGGGCATGGGCGATGGTACAGTGGGTCACCCCCAGGCTGCGGGCCAGCAGGTAGGCAGCCAGGTTGCCGTCGGAATAGTTGCCGATGACCAGATCAGGCCGACGGTCGAGCCTGGCCAGGATCTCGGTCTCTGCCTCCCGACTGAAGGTTTCGATATAGGGCCAGACCTCGAAGCGGGAGATCCAGTGCGGGATGACGCTGCCGTCGGGCCCTCGAAAGGGAATCCGAATGATCGAGACATTATCGGTGCCGCGGACCTTTTCTTCCTCCAGGTCACAGCTGGTCTCCCCGGCCTCTGGGATCAAGCGGGTGATGATCAGGATCCTGGGGATGATATCCAGGCCCTGGTTATAGATCCGTTTTTTCATCTCCCGCTCCAGGGCGCGGACCTGATCCAGGATGTAGACCACCTGGCCGCCGGTATCGGGCAGGCCCAGGACCTTATCCTGACCAAAGTAGCCGTGGGGCGAGAGGATGGCGATATTGAAGATCATCGGAATCCGTCCCAGAAAACGCTCCAGATTCTGGTGATCCGGGGCTTCCAGCAGGTCGGCCAGGATGGACATGCTGGCCCTGATCCCCTCAATGGTCCTGCCCCAGCCCGGTTCAAAACCCAGGGTACCCAGCTCGGCGGCCACATCCTGCCAGCTGAGAGTGTCCGGCTGCTGATCCAGGATATCCATGCCCTGATGCAGGGCCCTCTGCAGGGCCGGGACACTGTCGATCCTGCTGTTGATCATGAATGGCTGGCCCCGGTAGTTGTGCACCTTGAGAAAGGAGAAGAGCAGCTCATCACCCTTGCGGAGCTCGTTGCCGAGCCGGCTGGAGAACTTACGGTTCAGGAACTCCACCCCATGGCCGATGGAACGGGTCTGCTGCATCTTGGGAAAGTCCCGCTCAAAGGGGGTAAAATCCACCTCCAGCATGGGCTCCTGCGGCTGCCCACCCACCAGCTGCTCCTTGAAGGTCAGGAAGTCTGCAGTGGAGACCTCTGCAAAACCCATGGTTTCAAAGTGATAGCACAGGTAGTGCCACTGGGCCACCCGGGGCCGGACATCCAGGTAGAGCCAGCTGTCGCCAATGGCAGCCTCCTGGCTCTTGCGGAGGACCTCCCCCAGGGGAGAGGCGATCAGTCCCTCCTGGCCCTGCTCCTCACAGAAGAGCAGAAATCCATCCCAGAGTTCACTGCCCAGGATGAGTTTCTTGCCGCTTTGCAGGTAACGCCGAAACAGAGTGTCCACCAGTTCTGGTTGCCGGCCGACACATTCCCGTAAGTTGTCCAACATATCTTCTCCTCGTTCTTTAGCTTGGTAACTCTGGCTCCGGGTATACTCTCATTGTACCCTAATTTGCCCCAGGGAAAAGCTGATTACTCGCCGGAGTGAGCTAGCCGCAGGAATTCGATGAGCTCCTCTCGGCTCGCACCAGTTCCTCCCCAGGGAGCAGGGCCTGGAGAGATGGAGGAAAAGCGCTGCTGACCAGGGCTGCCCTGAGTTTTTGACGGTGAGCCGGCATCAGCAGCAGCCGGTAGAGGTCCTGGTCCAGCCGGGCCCCACGATAACAGATGCGCAGCCGGCCGAGGGAATCGATCCCCAAATCCTGGTCAGCAGCCGGCCCAGGCCCGGGAACCAGGTGCCAGAAACCGGAGCCCTGCAGGCCCATAAAGGGCTCTATCATGGCCCCGGTACCGGTAACCGGCGGCACTCCTGTGCGTGCCTGCCAGTAGGATACAAAGGCCTCGGCCAATGGCGGGGAAGGAGCGATAAAGTTGCGCTTGATCTCGCCTGTTGCCAACAACTCAAGCACTGCCAGCATGAGCAGGGATCGAGCCGGAAAGGAGGGATTCCGCTGTTCCGGAGAGCCGCCCCTCGGAGGGGGGCTTGGCTCAATATCCAGGGTGGCAAAGGCCTGGATATAGGCGTCCAGGAGGCTACACATCAGCCTGCCCTCCGCACTTGGCCAGCAGATAGCTGAGCCAGATATTTCCTCCCCCTGCCGGGGATGGGTCCCGGGAAGATTCCACCACCCGCAGTCCCAGGCGCGGCCAGAGCAGCGCCAATCGCTCCTCCTGCCAGAGGGTGAAGCGGCGGCCATCGTCACCGCGGCTCCTCCCCTGCCCCTCCTTGAGGGTGAGCAGGAGGAGACCGTCAGCCTGCAGCCCCTGCCCTGCCCGCCGGAGCACCGGGGCCAGGGCGGCCGGCTGCAGATGCACCAGGGAAGCGTTGAAGAGCAACCCATCCCAACATTCGGCGCTGAAGTCATAACAACTGAAATCAGCCCTGATCACCGGGCAGCCCGAATGGTGACGGGCCAGCTCTGCCAGGCCGGCAGCACGCTCCATGCCCGTGGCCTGAAAACCCTGTTTTTTGAGCCAGCGCAGATCACGGCCCGAACCACAGCCCAGGTCCAGCACCCTGGCCCCGGACCGCAGCCGGGAAGAGAGCCGGGAGAGGATGGGGGTGGGATCAAGACTTGCGGTCTGCCGGAAGTAGGCCTGGGAGCGTTCCCGGTAGAAACGGGCATTGGGCTCCTCGCTGCCGGCAGAGCGCTCCCGGACGACCCGGGCAATGGGGATATCGGCCTGGGCCAGGTCGTAGCGATCGAGCTCAGAGGGCGCCACCCACTCAAGCCGGTCGTGGACCCGGAGGACAAACTCGCCGGAGCGCCACCTCACCTCATGGGCCAGCAGGCGGATGGAGGCGTGTTCATAGTGAAAGAGACTTTCGGCTATGCAGCAGCCCACCTCCACCCCAACCGCGAGTTCCTCCAGCAGTTCCCGCTGGAGACACTGCTCCGGGCTCTCCCCGGGCTCAATCTTGCCTCCGGGGAATTCCCACTTCAGGGCATGCTGCTCGCCCCGGGCACGACGGGCCAGAAGGACGGTCTCGCCCCGGCGAAAGACCGCTGCCGCCACATCGATCACCGCCCGCCCACTCAGTCCACATTCCCCGGCAGAGACACACATACAAGCACCCTTTAAAAACACACGATATCAGATTCTTACCTAACAGGCCCTATCCATACCACCCTCTCAGGACAACTGCAAATTGTAATTCCTGTTCACAATCGTCAACACTCTCGTTAAAGTGGGTTATTGCAGGTGACAGTATCCCCTTCAACCAAACCCATGAGGTCTGTTTGCACCCAGCCAACCAGCAGCACCACCATACCATCCCGGAGCTCATCCTGATCGTCGGCACCGATGCGGCCGGCAAGGATCACCTTGCCCGTATTGTCGAAGAGATGATTCTCGAAGCAGGCTACCCTGTCGAGAAACGCAAACGATTGCTCTGCGGCAAGCTGACCCGGGAGCACTCAAGCAGTGCCAAGAGCTGGTTCGAGCTCTGCCTGGAAAAGGCCTTTATCCGCTGCTTTCCCTCGGCCCGGCGCTGGCTGCCGTGGCTCCTGACCCTGCTGCTCAGGCGGGATATCCGGCGATTCAGCCATCCGCAAAAAAAAGTCGTGATCGTTGGCCACAACTACCTCCGCGGACTGGCCCTCAGCTGGGGTCACCCTGCCCACAGCCAATGGCCCCGCCACATCTCACCCCTTCTGGAGCAGACCCTGGCAGAGATGCGAGCGCTTCCCGGGTTTCATGCCATTGTCCTGGACGTGGATGACGCCATCCGCAAAAAACGGATCAGCAGACGGCTGGCCCTGGGTGAAGCCGATAACTTTGATTGCTACATGGCCGAGGACCGGGAACGCTCTGAGCGGATTGAAGAAATACTGGTCCAGTTGGTGAAAGATCACCTGGGAGGACAGCTGATCAGAAACAACGATCTTACAGAGAAAGAGTTGCGCACTCTGCTGAGCCAGGGCTTTGCCCGAAGCAACAAAAGCAGCTGAAAACTGCCGACTCATCGAGCCAAAACAAATCAATAAAAAGAAAACCACCTGGGAGATTTTCCCCAGGTGGCTTGTGCTCAACGCAACAATGGGATCGAGGGACTACTTTTTGCCGTGGAAGTTGGCGGCATGCTCGGCTGCCCAGGCCTTGTCACGGCTGGCGTGACAACTCAGGCAGGTGTAGTCGACGGTGACAAAGCCCTTGGCAAAGAGTGATTTTTTGCCCTTCTCCTCCACCTCCTTGAACATATTGGCGTCTGCTGCGGTGTTGATCTTGAAGATATGGGTCCGCACATCCCCGGTGTAGGTGGCTACTCTGATCGCCGACTTACTGGCCTTGGGCATGTGGCACTCGACACAGCGGGTTCCCTGCTTGCCATGGATGGTCTTGGCGTAGGAGGCGGCTATATCTTCATGGCACTCCATGCAGGTGTCTTTGACCAGGATGGCCCGTTCATGGGGGTTATGGCAGTCGATGCAGCTCAGATCCCTGTGCACCCCGGCCTTGAGTTCGTTGATCTGTTCGTGGTGACGGATAAACCCACCCTTTGCCGGAGGCTCGGGACCGATGCCGCCGCGCTGGTGACACTTGCCGCAGGCTTCCGGGGTCCTGTCGATCTTGATGGTGCTCTTCACCGGCTTGCGGAGGTGCTCCATCCCCGGTCCATGGCACTCCTCGCAGCTGATGCCGTCCTCGGCCCAGGTGCCGATCATCCCTTCCATGTTATCCTGGTGTCCCTCCTTGGCGTAGGCCGTCATATGACAGGGGCCGCACTTGTAGGGCTTCTTCTCCCCCTTGTGATAGAAGGACCAGGAGCCGTCTTCCAGGTTGTATTGGGTCTTGGCCTCAGAACCGTCTTTGGCCGTGGTGATGATATAACCGTTGTTGTCGATGAAACGGGCCTTTTTGACGGCACCGCCGATCACATAGGAGATATCGTCCCAGCTGTAGCCCGGCGGCAGGGGCAGTTTGGCATACCTGGCCTTTTCCACCTTACGCAACTTCCAGGGGTGACCGGACGCCTGCCACTTGTTGTACTGCTCTGCATGACAGTCGAAACATTTTTCCGAACCGACATAATCGTTGCCCTGGGCCACCGAAACGGTGACCAGGAGATAACCAAGCACAACCAACAGCAAGACCTTGTTGTTCATAACACCCTCCATAATGAATGTTGTTATAAGGACCGAACCAACCGAACCCGGCAACAGGTGCGGCGGTGCGGTTTGCTTACCAGGTTTGCTTCCCATGTGCGACTTCCCAACCCGGACAGCTGAAGCAGAGCTCAGGGGAAATAGGGGGCAGGAGCCCCCGGGCTGCAGGTCACCTTCAGCAGTATCCGCAACAGATGCCTTCAGTATAGCAGCAAGAATCATCGGGTTACAGCAAATTATGAAACAGTGAAGCTCAGGCCGGGAAACGGAGCAAAGGGGGGTGAGCAAGCAGGGGCTAATCCAGGATGCGAGCAAGATGGCTGGTGAGCTCTGCAGACGTCATTCCCGCGCAGGCGGGAATCCAGTATCGAGGAATCGGGAACCAGCCCTGGCTTGGAGGCCTGCCACCAGACCCCATGAGCAGCGGAACCCTTCTTGCCAGACCCTACCTGCCGTACCTGGATGCCCGCCT
>NZ_AUCW01000032.1 GCF_000429965.1 Desulfogranum mediterraneum DSM 13871 | reverse complement strand
GCGGGTATCCAGGTTGGTACACGCTCTACACCGAGGGTCCGGAGAAATCCCTTAGGGTTCAGTTCTCCCCTGCGTCCATCCCATCCCATTCCTTAGGAAAAGAGGACAAGAAGACCGGACTGACAAGACGACCGGATGGAGCCCGGGGAGGCTGCACGGTTCATCCAGCTTCAGCAAATACTAGATTCCCGCCTGCGCGGGAATGACGAATTTCCGGATATCGACAGGCCTGCTCTAAAATTCCAACCTGCACGGAAATAACAGCCAGAGAATGAGGGACTGAGGGGGAGAGAGTCTCCTCTCGGTCCATCCCATCCCCTTTATGACAAGAGGACAAAACTGACAAGAAGACCGGATGGAGACCAGGGAAGGCTGCACGGTTCAGCCAGCTTCTGCAAAGACTGGATTCCCGCCTACGCGGGAATGACGGGCTTCAGGATAGCGGCAGGCCTGGTCTAAAATTCCAGCCTGCACGGAAATTACAGCCAGAAAATGAGGGACTGAGGGGGAGAGAGTCTCCTCTCGGTCCATCCCATCCCCTTTATGACAAGAGGACAAAACTGACAAGAAGACCGGATGGAGCCCGGGGAAGGCTGCACGGTTCAGCCAGCTTCTGCAAAGACTGGATTCCCGCCTACGCGGGAATGACGGATGTCCGTTTGAACCCCCATCTGAACATGGGTATGGATTCCCGCCTACGCGGGAATGACGGGCTTCAGGGTATCGGCAGGCCTGGTCTAAAATTCCAGCCTGCACTGAAAAAACAGCCAGAAAATGAGTGACCGAGAGGAGAGAGTCTCCCCTGCGTCCATTCCATCCCCTTTATGACAAGAAGAGGACAAGAAGACAGGACTGACATGACGACCGGATGGAGCCCGGGGTGGCTGCACGGTTCATCCAGCTTCAGCAGAGACTGGATTCCAGCCTGCGCGGGCGTGACGGGCTTTCCGGGTATCGGCAGGCCTGTCTGGAATACGGCCTGCCGAATACCAGCCGTGCGGGCGTGACGGCCAGGATTGACAGAAAGGCCGCTTTTCAAGCAAGTCCAGCCTAGAAGTAGACCCCTTTCAGCTCTGCTTGCCCTTCATCGCCCTGCCGCTCGGCGATCCGTCCGGCCATGCGCTGGCCCTCCTTGATCATGTCGTTGAGGCCGATCCCCTTCCAGCCAAAGCCGCAGAGGTGCAGCCCGGCCTCGGCGGCCATCAGCTGCCGGCGCCAGCTCAAGAGCTGGGTATAGCCCTCCTCCAGCTGGGGAATCCCGGCCCTGGGGCGCAGCACCCTGCGCAGACAGGGCGCCTTGGGCAGGTGCATCAGTTGGCCCAGATCCCGGTAGACCTGGTTGATCAGGGTGTCATCATCTTCAGCCAGTCGCTCGGGATGGCGCCGTCCGCCCACCAGCACCTCCATGAGCTGATGACCGGCCGGAGCCCGACCCGGAAACATATGGGAGGAGAAGAGGGCGCCCAGGGCATAGCGCTGTTCACTCTCCGGGGCCAGGTAGCCGAAGCCAAAGGGGATCTCTGCTGCCTGATCAAAACCGAGCAGGACCGTGGCGAGTCGGGCCTCGGGGATGGTCAGCCGGGGCGGCGGTGCCAGCCCCTCCACCTGGTTGATCAGGGCAAGAGAGCGGTTGACCGGCAGGGCCAGCACCAGGTCGCGACAGCAGAAACGGTGACCAGCGGCGCTCACCTCCCAGCCCTGGTCGCTCTTTTTAATAGCCGTCACCTCGGTATTGTAGCGGAGGCTGACCTTGGCGGCCAACTGCTCGGCCAGGGCCTGGGGAAGCCGCCCCATGCCGGAGGAGAAGCTGGTCATGGCCGGCAGCCCCCTGCCCTTGCCGCAGCGCCCCCCCCTCTCTTCACCCTCGCATTCTTTGGCTGCAGCCCGCCTCCTGCAGAACCTCCGGGCCAGCCCCCGGAGCACAGAACCATGCTGCCCCTCCAGCTCACGGACCCCGGCCATGACCGCATCGATCTTCAAGCGGTGGACATCACCGGCATAGGTACCGGTAAAGGCGGCATCGGCAAAGGGCAACAGGGCCTTGCCAAAGCGGTGCTCGACCCACTGGGCCACGCTGGGCTCCCCGGACAGGGGGCCCTGCCACAGCTCCCCCAAGACCCGCAGCTTGGCACTCAGGGGGATCAGCGGCTCCCTGAGCACCTTCAACGGGGTCTGGGGGATACACCTGAGCCGGCCGTCCAGGCAGACATAACGGACAAACTCGCCCAGGGGAGCCAGCTCCCGCTCCCCATCCAGGCCGGCCAGGGTCACCAGCCGGCGGCTCTCCTCACAGTTGTCGAGAAAACCGTGGGGGCCCCATTCGGCCAGATAACCATCCTGGGCAAAACTGGAGATGGCACCGCCGGCGGTGTCGCTCTGCTCCAGCAGGAGGACGCGTTGCTCCGGCTGCTCTTCCAGGAGAAAGGCGGTGGTACTCAGGCCTGAGATCCCGGCTCCGATGACACAGGTATCATAGTGGGTGTTTTCCATAAGACGAAGAGCTCAAATGGCTCGAATGCTGAGGTAGCGTGAGCCGGCCTGTCATTAGCAGGCCGGGCATGGAGTACGGCTTGACAGTACGTTAATCGTGCTTACCATGTTGGCCGGATAAATGAAAGTATGATATTCTTGAGCTAGAACCAAGAAAAAAATCAAGCAAACCAGCGCAGTACAGCTGGCTTGACATGTATGGCTGATCCGGAAAAGACCTGTTCCAAGCGTCTTGACAACCAGGCCACATGTCCCTGAAGCCGCCCTGCCTGTTGCTCCCGGCAAAAGCTGCCCAGCAGCGCTTTAACCCTACATAGCAAAACGAGGAAGATCACCATGACAGAAGCACAGGTCGAAACCAAACAGTTTCAGGCTGAGACCAGGAAGGTTCTTGATATCGTTATCAACTCCCTGTACACCGAGCGGGATATCTTTGTCCGCGAACTGGTTTCCAACGCCGCCGATGCCCTGGAAAAGTATCGCCACCAGAGCCTGGTGGAGAAGCCCGAGTTCGACGCCCAGGCCCCCCTTGAGATCACCATCGACTGTGATGACAAGGAACACACCCTGACCATCAGCGACTCCGGCATCGGCATGACCAAGGAGGAACTGGAGACCAACCTGGGAACCATTGCCCACTCCGGCTCAGGCAAGTTCTTTGAAGAGCTGGCCGAGGCGGTCAAGAAGGATGTCAGCCTGATCGGTCAGTTCGGAGTCGGCTTCTACTCGGTCTTCATGGCTGCCAAGAATGTCCGGGTCCAGACCCGTTCCTGGGACGGCGGCGAAGGCTACGAGTGGGCCTCGGACGGTTCCGGCACCTACACCATCGCCTCCTGCCCCGGCCTGCATCGCGGCACCAAGATCATCATCGAGCTCAAGGATGATGCCCAGACCTATGCCAGCAAGTTCACGGTGGAGCAGATCATCAAGCAGTACTCCACCTTTATCCCCTTCCCGGTCAAGCTCGAAGGCAATACCGTCAACACGGTCCAGGCCATCTGGTCCCGCTCCAAGAGCGAGATCAGCGAAGAGGAGTACACCGAGTTCTACAAGTTCATCGGCAATGCCGGCGACGAGCCCATGTATCGCCAGCACTTCTCCGCCGACGCGCCCCTGGCCATCAACGCCCTGGTCTATGTGCCGGCAGAGAACTTTGAGGTGGCCGGCATGGGTCGGATGCAGCCCGGGGTGAACCTCTACTGCCAGAAGGTGCTGATCGACCAGCACAGCGAGAACATCCTGCCCGAGTGGCTCCGTTTTCTCAAGGGGGTGGTGGACTCCGAAGACCTGCCCCTCAACATCTCCCGTCAGGCCCTCCAGGACAACGCCCTGGTCTACAAGCTGCGCAAGGTCCTGACCAAGCGCTTCATCAAGTTCCTCAACGAGGAGGCCAAGAAGGACGCGGACAAGTACCAGGAGTTCTGGAACAAGTTCGGGATCTTCATCAAGGAGGGCGTCACCTCGGACTTCGAGTTCCGCGATGACCTGGGCAAGCTGCTCCGCTTCGAGTCCTCGGAAACCGAGGCCGGCACCATGAGCTCCCTGGATGACTACATTGGCCGGATGAAGGAGGGCCAGGACAAGATCTACTTCATCAACGGCCCCAGCCGGGTAGCGGTGGAGAGCGGTCCCTATGTGGAGATGTTCAAGAAGCGGGGCATCGAGATCTTCTACACCCTGGAGCCCATCGATGACTTTGTGATGAATCACCTGGGCGAGTATGACGGCAAGAAACTGGTCTCCGCCGACACCGCGGACCTGCGGCTGCCCGAGACCACCGAGGAGAACAGCGGTGAAGATGCCAAGGATAAGGCCGAGGCCCTGCCCGCCGACCAGATCGAGGCCCTCTGCAAGTGGATCAAGGAGCGACTGGGCGACAAGGTCCAGGAGGTGAAGAGCTCCGACCGGCTGGTGGACAGCCCGGCCATGATCGTCAACGTGGACGGCTTCATGACCTCCTCCATGGAGCGGATCATGAAGGCCTCGGGCCAGGAGGAAGGCTTTGGGATGAGCTCCAAGAAAGACATGGAGATCAACGGCGCCAGCCCCCTGATCAAGAAGCTGGCCGATCTCAAGCAGACGGATCCCGACTTTGCCGGCACCATCGTGGAGCAGATCTATGACAACGCCCTGATCCAGGCCGGTCTGGTGATCGATCCCATGGAGATGGTCAGCCGCAACTACCGGATCCTGGAGCGGGCTGCCGGCGGTGAATAATCGGCAGGCGCTGCAGATAAGAGCGGGGCAACCTGAGGGTCGCCCCCTACTCTTGGCTTGAAAAAAGGTTGTGTTCACGATATATGAACACAACCTTTTTTTCTTTGCAGAGTCCTATCCCGGCTGTGATAGGTCCAACCTGATCCCCCTGAGACCATCACCGCCCAGGCGGCGGACATGATCACGACCACTGACCCGGGCAGCACTCTCTGCCCGGCAGGTCTCTTGTCACCACGGGGTAAGAGCGTTTTTTGGAGGTATGTATGCACAAGTTCCTGTTGATCCTGCTGGTCTCGCTCACCCTGTGCGGTTGTCAGGCCAAACAGGTGCGCCACCTGGCCTCGGATGCCTCTCTGATCCAAGCGGGCAGATCCACCTTAAACGATGTCCAGCGCTACCTGGGCACACCCAATGGCCAACGCACCGTCTCACCCGGCGTGGTGGAATACGTCTACTACGAAGACCAGCCCGGCTTCCTCGGCCACACCCCGATCATGGGCGACTGGGTGGACCCGGAGGGCTATGAGATGATCATCATCACCTTAAAGGACCAAATCGTGACCAACTGTGAGTTCCGGACCTTCACCGAGGCGGACCAGGACTGGGCTGACGATTTTACCTGGGAAGAAGTCAAGTGAGCTCGCCTACCAGCTTTGAAATCTACCGTGAACGGATGGTGGAGGAACAGCTTATCCCCCGCGGCATCCACGACGAGCGGGTGCTCCAGGCCATGGCCACCGTACCCCGCCACCTCTTTGTGGAAGATGCCATGCAGGCCAATGCCTATGGCGACTTTCCCCTGCCCATCGGCAAGGGTCAGACCATCTCCCAGCCCTATATCGTCGCCCTGATGACCGAGGCCCTCCAGCTCCAGGGGCATGAGCGCATCCTGGAGATCGGCACCGGCTCCGGCTACCAGGCCGCGGTGCTCTCCCGGCTCTGCGAGCGGGTCTATACCATCGAGCGGCTCGACGGCCTCCTGGGCCGGGCCCGCCGGATGTTCGACAAGCTGCGCTATCACAACATCGTCTCCCGGATCGACGACGGCACCAGGGGCTGGCTGGACCAGGCCCCCTTTGACGGCATCATCGTCACTGCCGGCGGCCCGATCATCCCCCAACCCCTGCTGGACCAGCTGGCAGACCCGGGGCGGATGATAATTCCTGTGGGAGACCACGGGGTCCAGGAGCTGCAGCTGGTGATCAAACAGGACGGCGAAACCACCATTCACCTCATCGAGCAGGTTCGCTTTGTCGACCTGATAGGAGCCCATGGCTGGAACAACTGAGGCGGCCCGCAAACTTTCCCTGCTCCAGCGGCTCTATAACCGCTGCATGGAGTGGATCCAGACCCCTGCCGGCATCTGGGCCCTGTTCCTGATCGCCGTGGCCGAGTCCTCCTTCTTCCCCATCCCGCCGGATGTCTTCCTGATCGCCCTCTGCGTGGGCGCGCCCAAAAAGTCCCTCAAGTTTGCCGCCATCTGCGCGGCCGGTTCCATCATCGGCGGCGCCCTGGGGTACGGCCTGGGCTACGGCTTCATGGACACCCTGGGTCAACCCATCCTCGAGCTCTACGGGCTCCAGGAGAAGTATACCACGGTCCAGGCGCTCTACCAGCAGTACGATGCCCTGGCTGTGGGCGCGGCCGGCTTCACCCCCCTGCCCTACAAGCTCTTCACCATCACGGCCGGTGCCTTTAAGATCAACTTCCTCACCTTTATCCTGGTCTCCATCCTGGCCCGCTCTGCCCGCTTCTTCCTGGTGGCCGGCCTGATCTACAAGTTCGGCGCCCCGGTCCAGCACTTTATCAACAGATACTTCAACATCCTGACCGTGATCTTTCTGGTGCTGCTGGTGGGCGGCTTTGTCCTGATAAAGCTCCTGCTCTGACCCCCCTGCCCCGGCCGAGCGGGACAGCACCCGCTCCGGCCCCAGAGCAAAGAACGCGGACCGCCCCAGTCCTGGATTGCGAAAGATACGCCATAGTTCTATAATCAGGAACAGCAGCGGAGGATCTCCTCTGCCAAGGACCCCAGCCAACCGGAACCGGACAGCAGAAACAGGACAGCAGGCCCCAGCCCGGGCCCTGCTCCGGCCAGCGGCTCAACCAGAGGCCAGGGCAAGCCACCGGCAAGAGCCGGCCGGCACAGCCCCTGGACCACCTCGGAGACGGATATGTCGTTTTTAAACAGTGACAAGCTCCTCGACCTGCTGGTCGAGGCCAGGCTGCTCAGCGAAGAGCAGCGCCGCTTTGTTACCCGGGAAAAGGGCAAACAGCGCCAGAAGATCCTCAGACAGCTGGGCGGCCGCCGCAAGGAAGACCTCCAGAAGCTGGAAAAGGGCTACCCCGACCTGGTGGCCATCATCGTCTCCCTCAACCTGGAGATCCCGGGCAGGGCCAACGAGATCCTCGGCGAGGAGCTGATCATCCAGGCCGTGGCCCGCAAGCTCAAGATCCCCTACAAGAAGCTCGACCCCCTAGAGCTGGACATGGAGATCGTCACCAAGACCATCCCCCGCTCCTTTGCCGTCAGCCACCTGATCCTGCCCTTTGGCCTGCGCAACGGCATCCTGGAGGTGGTCACCTACCACCCGGACAAGCAGTCCGTGTTTGCCGACATCGAGCGGGCCAACCAGGTGCGGATCAAGAGCTACCTCTCCACCCGCACCGATATCCAGAAGCTCCTGGCCGAGTTCTTCGGCTTCCAGCGCTCCATCAGCGCTGCCGAGAATCAGTTCGGCACCGGCGGCAGCGGCTCCACCGTGGATATCGGCAACCTGGAGCAGTATGTCCGCCTCTCCTCTGCCAAGGAGCTGGCCTCCACGGACCAGCACATCAAGGCCGCGGTCAACCACCTCTTCAGCTATGCCCTGGAGCAGCGGGCCAGCGACATCCACATCGAGCCCAAGCGGGAGATCTGCATGATCCGCTTCCGGATCGACGGGGTGCTCCACACCATCTACAAGCTGCCCAAGGCGGTCCACTCGGCCATCACCTCCCGGATCAAGTCCCTGGCCCGGATGGATATCGCCGAGAAACGGCGCCCCCAGGACGGCCGGATCAAGATCGGGCGCAGGGCCGAAGAGGGGGACGCCGAGGTGCGGGTCTCCACCGTACCGGTGGCCTTTGGCGAGAAGACGGTGATGCGGATCCTGGATCCGGACGTGATCTTCCAGGACCTGGACGAGCTGGGCTTCTCCCGCCGGGACCGCGTGGTCTACAACAGCTTCATGGCCTCCCCCCACGGCATCGTCCTGGTCACCGGGCCCACGGGCAGCGGCAAGTCCACCACCCTCTACTCCACCCTCAAACAGATCGCCACCCCGGAGAAGAACATCATCACCGTGGAGGATCCGGTGGAGATGGTCCATGAGGAGTTCAACCAGATCTCGGTCCAGGACCAGATCGAGGTCAACTTCTCCACCATCCTGCGCAACATCCTCCGCCAGGACCCGGACATCATCATGATCGGCGAGATCCGTGACCTGGAGACCGCCACCTATGCGGTCCAGGCCGCCCTCACCGGCCACCTGGTCTTCTCCACCCTCCACACCAACGACGCGGTCTCCACCATCGTCCGGTTGGAGGACCTGGGACTGGAGCCCTTCCTGATCGGCTCCACCATGCTGGGCGCCCTGGCCCAGCGGCTGGTGCGGAAGATCTGCCCCCACTGTATCGAGCCCTATGAGCTGGCTGCCGAGGAGATCCGCAGGATGGGCTTTGCCGTCGGCGACCGGGAGAGCTTTGAGCTCCAGCGCGGCAAGGGCTGCCGCCACTGCCGCGGTACCGGCTACTCAGGCCGTTTGGGGATCTTCGAGATCTTTCCCATGTCCGAACAGCTGAAGTCCCTGGTCGCCTCCCGGGCCCAGGTGGACGAGCTCCGCCAGGTCTCCATCCGGGAGGGCATGTCCACCCTGCGCGAGGATGCCTGGCGCAAGGTCCGCCAGGGGCTCACCACCATCGAAGAGGCCCTGCGGGTCACCAGAGAGGTCTAATCCCCCGGCCGGGAGGGCGATTCATCCCTGATTCCGGCGCAATTCCCTTGACGGCCCCGGGGAAGAGATGGGATAAGAGAGGATCAGTCCGCTCAGCAGAGCAACAACGGTCATACCGATTTATTCAGATAGGCACATGAGCAAAAAAATAGTCTGTAAAAACAAGAAGGCATTCCACGATTACCATATCGACCAGATCTTTGAGGCCGGGATGGTCCTCAAGGGCCCGGAGGTCAAATCGCTGCGGGCCGGCAAGGCCAACCTCCGCGACGGCTATGCCCTGATCAAGAACGGGGAACTCTTTCTCTATAATGTCCATATTTCCCCCTACTCCTTTGCCACCCATGTCAGCCCGGACCCCCTGCGGGTACGCAAGCTGCTGCTCCATAAGGGGGAGCTCAAGAAGCTAATCGGAAAATTACACGAAAAAGGCATTGCGCTCATCCCCCTTCGGATATACTTTATAGAGAATGGGAAGGCTAAGATCGAACTGGGCCTTGCCCGTGGTAAAAAACTCTACGATAAACGCGCAGCCCTGAAAGAGAAACAGTCGCACCGAGACATTGATCGGGATCTACGGCGACAGGACTAACCCCAATTCAGGGAAGCGAACGATAAAAAGAAAACAAGACATGGGGGCGAAACGGATTCGACGGGGATATTGAAGCTTACTGTTGCATGCCGAGTTTCTGTCAGCTCGTAAAAATGACAGAATGTAAATATAATCGCAGACGATTATAACTACGCACTGGCAGCTTAGACTGCTGTGCCGTTCCACCATCCTGCGCCTGCCAGGTTGGATCCGGAGCGTCGACTCTGTAGGCTGGTCACCCGCGTACGCTTGAGACGCGTTTGACGAGACTTTTCAAGCTGGCAACCGGCTATCCCTGTTTCGGGTGAGCACCGGTTGCGAGAACTAATCCCGAAACTAAGCATGTAGATACATAAGGGGAGAGTTTCCGGACGCGGGTTCGACTCCCGCCGCCTCCACCATTTAAAGCCCCTGAATGCGATTACGCATTCAGGGGCTTTTTTGTTGCCGCCTTACCCTTTACCCTGCCGCACCAGGTACAATCCATGGCCCGACAGAGTGTTAAGAGCAACGACAAACGAAAAACTGAAAGGTGACATTATCCAAGCCACAGATAATTAAGGCCAAGGTACAGGGTGATTGAACATTGGAGCCTGAGGAACTGATTGAGAGTTAGATTTTCATCAAATTCCAGAAAAAACAAAAATAAGGAATGAAAAACGAACGATACAGCATGTCATTTACAACCGGCAGTCTCTTGCGTAATGAGTCGCTGACATTAGCGACGTTGTATCAAGAACTCAAGGACTGGAAAACCGTTCGAGAAAAAGTTGTCTCTGGCAACCTGTTGCAAGCGAGAACGCTCAACACCTCACAGCGAGTTTGCAGGGAAACCATATCTCGTCTAAAAACACTCAAAGCTCAAGAGCTGGATTTACTCGTCACAGGCGACCCACCTGATCAAGGGTATCTTCTGTGGCTGGCCATTTGCCGACGTTATCAATTTATAGCTGACTTTGCGGTGGAGGTCCTTCGAGAGCGATTTATCAGCTTGAAGCCTGACCTTCACCCGGAAGACTATGACACCTTCTTTAATAGAAAAATGGAATGGCATCCGGAAATTGACGAGATCCGACCCTCAACCAGGCAGAAGCTTCGCCAGGTACTGTTTAAAATTTTAAGAGAGGCCGGTCTTTTGAGTGGTAACAACACCATCAACGCTGCTATGTTGAGCCCGCAGCTTTCAGAGATTATATCTTTAGAAAACAATAAAGATATTAAACTATTCCCAATTTTTGATGCGAGTTTGAGGAGAGGAGCGGTTGAATAAAGACAGCAATACCGGGTCGATGCAAGAACGGTTTCAACACCTATTCGACGTGATTTCCGGGCAGCGATTCCTCAAAATGCAGGGTCTTGGTAATGAGGTCCCTTTTTTTATTTGCCCATACAGCCCACAAAATTCCGTGGAGATGAGCCGAATCCAAGGTCAGCTCGTCAACCGCCTTGAACAGATTGGAGTCAGAGTACTCAAGATAGATCTTTACGACCTTTCAATAGAGATTCTCAAGGGCAGAGATATATTAGAGCAAATTATTGAAATTGAATCATCTGTCAGCAAAGAGGAGTTCGGAGAGCTATTACAGGGAGTACTGGACCCAGAGGCCCACCTTATCCCTGCCATTGCTGCAAAACTGGCATCCATCGATTTTGATGTACTTTTTCTAACTGGAGTAGGAAAAGTCTTCCCCTATATTCGTTCGCACAACGTACTTAACAACCTCCAGAGTACGGCCAAAGATAAGCCCACGGTGATGTTTTTCCCTGGGGCCTATACCCACTCTCTTGAATCCGGTGCATCGCTCGACTTGTTTTGCAGGTTCCATGATGACAAATACTACCGGGCATTCAACATATTTCACTGTGAAGCGTAGACAAAGGAAACGTGATGAATTTGAAAACGATTTTCAACAAGCCTGTTGATCGCCCCATTGAAGGGGTCATCAAGGCAGATGATGAAGCAAGCCTTCACCTTGAAATTGATGAATATGTTTTAACCAATGAAGTCGAGCAACGGATGGAGTCTTTTCTCGACGCCTATAATAACTACGAAGGTGCAAATGGTGTCTGGGTGTCGGGTTTCTTTGGTTCCGGTAAGTCACACCTGTTGAAAATGCTGGCACTGCTTCTTGAGGACCGCCAGATAGATGGCACCTCCGCACTGGAGCTGTTTCTGCCAAAATGTGGAGAGAATGAGATTCTTCGGGGGGATCTCAAACGAGCTGTTTCCATCCCCTCTAAAAGCATACTCTTTAATATCGATCAGAAAGCTGATGTTATCAGCAAGACTGAAATCGACGCGCTCCTGGCGGTCTTTGTCAAGGTATTTGACGAGATGTGCGGCTACTACGGAAAACATGGACATATCGCCCAGTTTGAGCGTGATCTCGATAGTCGTGAGCTGTACGAAAAATTTAAGCAAGCATATCAGTCCGGGACTGGTCGATCCTGGCAGCAAGGGCGTGAGCAATCCTTGCTTGAGGCCAAAAATATTGCCAAGGCCTATGCCCAGGTGACCGAAGAAGATGCCTCCTCGGCAATGGGTATTTTGGATAAATACAGGAGCCAGTACCGCGTATCCATCGAAGATTTTGCGGAACAGGTTCAGACCTTTTTAGATCGACAGGCACCGGAGTTTCGCCTGAATTTCTTCATCGATGAGGTTGGCCAGTATATTGCGGAAAATGTCAAATTAATGACCAACCTGCAGACCATTGCGGAGAGTCTGGCCACCAAGAGTCGTGGCCGCGCCTGGATTGTGGTGACATCCCAGAATGATATGGGGGCGGTTCTGGGGGAGATGAACAAGCAGCAAAGCAATGATTTCTCAAAGATCATGGCACGTTTCAAAAACAAGATGCTGCTTACCAGTACCAATGTTTCTGAGGTTATTCAAAAAAGGTTGCTCTCAAAAACAGACGAAGGCGCAGAGGCCATCTCCGACCTGTACCATCAGCAAGCAAATAACTTTGGCACGCTCTTTAGTTTTACTGATGGCTCAAGGGATTATAAAATTTTTAGAGACCGGGATGAGTTCATCAGAAGTTACCCTTTTGTGCCCTACCAGTTCGAGCTGTTTCAGTCAGCCATCGAAAACCTTTCCCGCCATAACGCCTTTGAAGGAAAGCATAGTTCCGTGGGGGAACGGTCAATGCTTGGGGTGTTTCAACAAGTGGTTATCCAGATCAAAGATTACCAGCTTGGCCAACTGGCCTCCTTTGATCTGATGTTTGAAGGTATCCAGACCGCCTTAAAATCACAGACTCAAAAGTCGATACTTGCAGCAAAGCGCCAACTCGGCGAAGTCTTTGCCCTACAGGTGCTCAAAGCCCTTTTTCTGGTCAAATATGTAAAAGAATTTAAACCGACGCTACGCAATGTATGCGTGTTGATGCTGGAGGGTTTCAACCAGGATCTACCCAAACTCCGCAAAAAGGTAGAGGAATCCTTGAACCTGCTGGAGCAGCAGACCTATATCCAACGCAACGGCGATCTTTTTGAGTACCTCACCGATGAAGAAAAAGACGTTGAGGAGGAGATCAAGAACACTGAGGTAGAGGCTGCTGATATTGCCTCAGAGCTTGAACGAATCATTTTTGACAACATACTGAAAAGTAAAAAAATCAGGTACGAGGAAAACGGCCAGGATTACAACTATTCGAGAAAATTGGATGACCGTCTGTATGGCAGAGAGCAGGAGTTAACCATACATGTCATCTCACCTTTCCATGAGTCTGCGGCCAAAGAGGAGATGCACAGAACAGAGACCGTCTTTCGCCACGAGTTACGGGTGGTGCTGGCAGCCGATGATCGTCTGGTGCGTGACCTGCTTATGTACAAGCGGACGGAAAAATACATTCGCCAGAACATCTCTATCACTCAGCAGGAGGCGGTGGAACGTATCCTTAACGAGAAGGGATTTCAAAACCGCGAACGATACACCGGCCTGCAGCAACGGGTTAAGGCGCTCATGGGCAAGGCCGCAATGTTTGTCTTTGGTAGAGAGATAGAAATCGGTTCTGAAGATGCCCAAACACGCGTCACCCATGGATTCCAGCAGCTTATCACCCAGGCCTACCCCAATCTCCGAATGTTACACGGAATAGCCTATAACGAGAAGGATATTACCAGACACCTCAAACAGGCAAAACAAGGGCTATTGAGCGATGATGTCACGGCCTTACCGGAAGCCGAGCAGGAGCTGCTTGCCTTTATCCAAAGCAACAATCGGGGCGGTGTGCGCACTACGGTCAAGAGTGTTGTCGAAAAGTTTGAACATAAACCATACGGCTGGTATTACGCTGCCGCCCTCTGCACCATTGCCAAGTTATGTGGCCGGGGCAAAGTAGAGGTGCGTGCTGATGGCAACCTGCTCGAAAATGACGACCTGGGAGGTATGCTACGTAATTCCCATGGCCATGGCAATCTTGTCCTGGAGCCACAGGTGGCCTTCTCCGCCTCCCAGGTGAGAGCACTGAAAGAACTGTATGAGGATTTTTTTGACACCCCACCACATGCCAATGAAGCAAAAGCACTTGCCTTGGAGACAGGTGCGGCCCTGCAGGAGCTGATACAAGAGCTCAACATCCTGACAGCCCAAAAGGAGCAGTACCCCTTTCTGCATGCCCTGACCCCAGCAATTGAAGAATTGGCCCAGATGAGCGACAAGCCGTATACCTGGTACCTCACCGAGCTTGTCCGCCAGGAAGACCTGCTGCTCGACCTGAAAGCAGATGTCATTGATCCCATACGTAAATTTATGCATGGACCACAAAGGGACATCTTTGACAGGGCCCAAAAGTTTGCCCAGGAACAGGAGGCCAACTTCTCCTACCTGGAAGAAAGTGATGCAAACGACAACCTTGAGACCCAAGAAGAGGTTCCAGATGATAGCTGGAGCATGACGCCAAAGGCACTCCTGCACGCCCTGACTGACCCAGAGTGTTTCAAGAGCAGCAGCATGCAGCAGCTAAAGATCCTGGTGGATAATCTGGAAACCAAGGTGGAACGTCGGCTTGACGCCGAAAAGAAGAGGGCCATCCAGACCATCATGCAGTTGCAGCAACGCCTCTGCAGCATGGATGAATTTTCTACCCTTACCCAGGAGCAACAGGAACAACTATGCAAACCATTTGCAGCCTGTGTCGCAAGTATTGAGGGGCAGAAGCTGATCGCGGTCATCCGTGATACCCTGCGCCGTTTTGAGGAAAACGACTATCAACGCCAACTCTCGCAGCTGACAGCCTGGGCCCAGCCGACTCCTCCTCAACCGAAGCCGGAAACCGAAGACGCGGCCCAACCTAAGGGGACATCACCCAAAGCCAAACCTTCTTCCAAACCCGAACCGCGCATTGAGTATGTGCCAAGCCGTGCCGTACTGGTTCCTTTTGAGAAGGCTTGGCTTGCCGACGAAACCGATGTGGATCGCTACCTCACAGCCATGCGTGAGGCGTTTCTAGAAGAAATCCATAAAGGGAAGAGGATTCAGATATGATTACCCGATTGAATCTGAAAAGTTTTTGCGCATTTAAAGAGTTAGAGATCGAGTTCTCCCCCAGAATTAACGTGATAATAGGTGAAAACAGTTGTGGGAAAACCAAATTATTAAAAGCTGCATATCTCCTAACGAGCACGGCTGCTGAACTTTACGACAAGAAATCTGTTCTGAAAGCAGATGTTGCACAATTGCTTACCGAGAAATTACTCGGGATTTATAAACCTGCAGAGGAAAAAATTGGCTCATTGAAGCATCTGGGTGACAAGGAAAAAGCAGAAATACGTGTAGACTTTACAACAGATATTTCATTTGGCGCAATATTTTCAGCACGATCCCAAAAGGCCATTCCCATTGGAGATTATAAAAATACAGAACCTGGTGGAGGGGTCTTTCTACCAACAAAAGAAGTACTTTCTTTTTTAGATGGCATGACAGACCCTGAATCTCACCCGCCAACAGTCAATCGGTTGTTTGATAGTACCTATTTGGATCTAGTCGGGAAGCTTCTCAATCCTGAAGAGATCACGGAAGAAAAGGCCCAGTGGGCAATGGAGAAGGTCTGCAATAGAATTGGCGGTCGATTTGAGTTTGAGGGTTCCAATGTGTTGTTTAAACCTGGTATTTATAAAGAGTATAAAAATCAACATACCAGCGAAACCTATTTTTCACCTCAGTCAACTAGCAGTTTCTCCACAACTATGACAGCGGAGGGATACCGTAAAATTGGCGTACTACAGCGCTTACTTCAAAACAGTAAAATAGGTACAGGAACCAACGGCCCATTATATTGGGACGAACCAGAAGCTAACCTCAATCCCCAGTTAATGAAAATGATTGTGGATGTGCTGCTAGAGTTATCTCGCAGTGGCCAACAGATAATTATAGCAACCCATGAGTACATCCTGCTCAAATGGTTCGATCTGCTGATGGATAAAAAAGGGAAGGGAGATCTTATAAAATTTCATACTCTTTATCATGACGAGGACGGTCAGGTAAAGATTGAGTCTACTGACAATTATAAAATGCTCAATAATAATTCCATAGCATTAACATATAATGAGATCTATGACGCTGAGATAGAACGATCGCTGGGAAATGCTGACAATGACTAAGCTAACTGAAATCGACCTTGAATTTGACTTCAGTGACGCAATTGACGCGATGCAGTTTGATGACCCTGCCTATCATGGTGGGAATACAATAAAACGAGTCGATTTTATCATTGAATATGAAAATCTATATCGTTTTATAGAAGTGAAAGACCCGGATATTCCTGGAGTTGCGAATAGAGATGGTTTTTTAACCAAACTACGATCCGGTCAACTGATCCAGAGCCTTTCCGGAAAGTATAGAGATACTTTATTTTTTCGCAGTGTTCAAAATAAAGCAGATAAGAAAATAGAATATATTGTTTTGCTTTCAATGGCCCGTTTGGATGCAGCATTACTTCTCAACAAGCAAGATCAACTGCATAGGTCCATCCCATTGAGTCATAGTGACTGGCCCGCTGATTCTGCTGCTGTATGTGTGATTTTGAATATGGAACAGTGGAAAAGACGATTTGGTGACAACTCAATCAGACGGCTTAGTGCGGGGACCCCATAGATGGAAACAGCCAAACTTAAAAAATTCGCTCAGTTTGCCCGGCGCAATCTAATGGAACAGGTCGCCGCCAAGCTGAACATGGTATTGGCTGAAGGCAGTGCAGCCAGGCGTGAAAAATCGGAAGCAATTAAACGGCTTGATGAAGCTATTGGCCAGCACAGCCAGGAACAGGTTACCGAGCAGGTGGCCTATATCTGGTTCAACCGCTTCTGTGCCCTGCGCTTTATGGATGTGAACCGCTACACCCGCATCGGCGTGGTGTCGCCTGCTGCGGGGCAGTTCCAGCCCGAGATCCTGGCCGAGGCCAAGATGGGGTATGTAGCGGAAGAGATGGTTGACGAAAAAATCCGCCAACAGGTCTTTGCCTTGCTCGATGGTCAGGCACCCAGCAGTGATCCCCAGGGTGAAGCCTACCGTCTTCTGGTTGTTGGAGCCTGTAATTACTGGCATCGGGCCATGCCCTTTCTGTTCCAGCGTATCGATGATTATACTGAATTGCTGATGCCCGATGACCTGCTCTCGGGCAATTCCATTCTTGCCTATACCCGTGAGGCGATGACGCCCGACACCTGCCGGGATGTCGAGGTGATCGGTTGGCTCTACCAGTTCTACATTGCCGAAAAGAAGGACGAGGTGTTCGCTGGGCTAAAGAAAAACAGGAAGGTTACCCCCAAAAATATTCCGGCCGCTACTCAGCTCTTCACGCCGCACTATATCGTGCGCTATCTGGTGGAAAACTCCCTAGGCCGCCTCTGGATGCTGAACCGTCCGGGTTCGAAGCTGGTGGAGCAGATGGACTACTACATCAGACCCGAGCAGCCGGAGGCCGATTTCCTGCGCATCTCCACGCCGGAGGAGATCAAAATCTGTGACCCAGCCTGCGGCTCAGGCCATATGTTGACCTATGCCTTTAACCTGCTGCATGCCATCTATGAGGAGGAGGGCTATGAACCGGCCGAGATCCCGGAGAAGATCCTCCGCCACAACCTCTATGGAATTGAGATAGACGAACGGGCCGGGGAAATGGCCGCCTTTGCCCTTACCATGAAGGCCCGTGCCAAGCAACGCCGCTTCTTTCGCAAGAAGGTAGTCCCCAATATCTGCGTGCTGGAAAATGTTCATTTTGACGAAAACGAGCTGAAAAACTACATGGATTTTGTCGGCCGCAACCTGTTCACCGCCCCGCTGCAGACCACCCTGCGCCAGTTTGAAGAGGCCGACAACTTCGGCTCCCTGATTCGCCCGAAGGTGACCGATGTGGCGGGGATGCTCAAGATTCTGGCATCGAAGAACGTCTCTGGGCAGTTATTTCTGAGCCTGACCCACCAGAAGGTGCTGCAAGCCCTGCAGCAGGCTGACTACCTGAGCCCCAAATACCATGTGGTGGTGGCGAATCCGCCGTATATGGGTAGCAAGGGTATGAACGGACGCCTCAAAAAATTTGCTCAAGATAAGTACAAAATCAGCAAACCTGACTTATTTGCAATGTTTATCGAACGCAACTTGAACTTTGTGCAAAAACAAGGAGTTATTGCGATGATTACAATGCAAAGCTGGATGTTTTTGTCCTCTTTCGAGGCGCTACGAGCCCGAATTATGGCTCAGAACACATTGCTATCTATGGCGCACCTTGGAGCTAGGGCTTTTGACAGTATCGGCGGTGAAGTTGTTTCAACGACAGCCTTTGTCTTAGAAAACACAAACAGGCCAGAGTACAGAGGCGGATATTTAAGATTAGTAAGTGGTAATTCTGAGGCTGAAAAGGAAGGTGCTATCCGTGAAGTTATAAAAAATAAAGAAGTTAGGTGGTACCACAAGGCTTCCGCTGCAGATTTCAGAAAAATCAGTGGCACACCAATTGCTTACTGGGTTCCTGCTAGATTACTTGCACTATTCGACCTTCCACTTCTTAAAGAAATTGCAATTTCTGAAGGTATAAACAAGACAACCGATAATGATAGGTTTATTCGATATATTTGGGAGGTTGGAGCGCGTGTAGTTGGTCGAGGTGAGAGATGGCTTTTATTGTCAAAAGGCGGAGATTTTAGAAAATGGTATGGAAACATTGAGAATGTAATAGATTGGTCAGATGAAGCCATAGCCTTTTACAAATCGAATCACAATGCACGGCTCACTCCAAAGTATTTATGGTATGAAAAGGGGGTTACCTGGACGCGTATAAGTTCAGGGATCCCGTGTTTTAGATTATTGCCATCTGATGTTACTTATGAAACAGCAGGTGCGACGGTAATGTTTGAGAAAGAAGCTCGGTTATATACCTCACTTAGTTTTCTTAATACTAATATTGCATGTTTTATTTTTTCGTTACTAAACCCAACATTGACGTTGAATACCGAGAATATAAGGGCCTTTCCTGATTTGGGAAAGAAGGTCGATGAGGAACAAGTAAGAAGGATTATAGACAAACTTTTAAGGTACTCTAAATCAGACTGGGATATTTGTGAACTATCTTGGGGTTTTTCCAAGTTTCCGTTGCTACAATCTGACTATAGCCAACCGACTCTGAAGGCCACTTATCATAAACTCCGTGCGTACTGGCAAAAAGTAGCGTTGGAAATGCAACGACTAGAAGAAAAGAATAACAACATTTTCATCGAAGCCTATGTCTTGCAAGGTGATTTTGGCGAACACGCAAAACCACCACTGAACGAAATTACCCTAACCTGCAACCCCCATCACCGCTACGGCAACAGTAAAAGCGAAGAAGAGTTGGAGGCACTGCTCCTGGCCGACACCATGCGCGAATTCATCTCCTATAGTGTGGGCTGCATGTTCGGCCGCTACGCCCTGGAGAAGCCAGGCCTGATCCTGGCTAATCAGGGTGAGACCATGGAGGACTACCTCAAGCAGATTTCAGAGCCAAGCTTTCCGGCAGATGACGACAGCGTCATCCCCATGCTCGAAGGTGACTGGTTTCCCGACGACATTGTCGAGCGCTTCCGCACCTTCCTACGTATTACTTTTGGGGAGGAACACTATGAAGAGAACCTGACCTTTATAGAAAACGCACTGAATATAAAAAATAAGAAGAATTACACCATTCGAAATTATTTCCTCAGTGAGTTTTATACCGACCACGTAAAACGCTACAAAAAACGCCCCATCTACTGGATGTTTTCCAGTCCCAAGGGGAGCTTCAATGCCCTGATCTATATGCACCGTTATCGCCCGGATACAGTAAGCGTGGTGCTCAACGCTTACCTACGTGAGTTCCAAACCAAGCTCATCTCCCACAAGCAACAGTTAGAATCTATTGGTATCAGCACAAATAGTAGCCAAAGGGAAAAGACAAAAGCCCTGCGAGATATCGAGAGAGTTAATAAAGTGATTGCGGAGTTGAATGGGTACGAAAATGAGACACTCTATCCGCTGGCTACCCGACAGATCGAAATCGACCTCGATGACGGAGTTAAGCATAACTACCCACTCTTTGGCAAGGCCTTGAAAAAGATAGCCGGGCTATCAAAGTAGGACGGACATTGAGATGAACCAAGCCATTGAGCAATTACTCAGAGAGCCTGAGAGTAAGACTCTGGAATTCAAGCGGGATTTGTCATCTCCGAAACCGTTATTGAAAACCCTGGTCGCTTTCGCCAACACGGCTGGCGGCAAATTAATTATCGGGGTGGAAGATGACAAGACCGTCATTGGTATAGCGCAGCCACTGGATGAGGAAGAGCGCTTGGCTAACATGATTGCCGATGCCATTGCCCCTCGTCTCGTTCCCACCATCGAGATGGTAACAGCCCAGGGCAAGACACTTCTGCTGGTTGAGGTCTTTCTCAGTGGCTCACGGCCCCATTGGCTCAAGGTAGCGGGTGCTGAAAACGGGGTCTATGTCCGACTGGGATCAAGCAACCGCCAGGCCGATGGCCAGTTGATTGCCGAGTTGCAACGTGGTGTCGCCGGCGTCAGCTTTGATACCTTGCCCATGCCGGATCTCAACATGGAGGCCCTGGACCTTGCTGCCATGGAGGCTGACTTTTCAAGCCGAACTGTTGATCCGGCTATGCTGCAAAGCCTGAAGATCTTGGTCAAAGATCAAGGAAGACTGGTGCCGAGTCAGGGCGGGATGCTGCTCTACGGCAAGGACCGCCGCTTTTATTTCGATGATGCCTGGATCCAATGCGGTCGTTTCATTGGCAACGACAAGGGCGACATCTTTGATCACATTGACCTTCACGACCCGCTGCCCAGGGCAGTGGACAGCATCATGCTGTTTCTCAAAAAACACGCCATGCGTGGTGCTGATTTTTCCGAGATTCGCCGCAAGGATCTCTGGTCCATTCCCCTGAACATCCTGCGCGAGATCATCATCAATGCCTTGGTGCATGCCGACTATTCCCACCGAGGCTCTCCGATCCGCGTAGCCTTTTTCGATAACCGCATTGAAGTGGAAAGTCCGGGCTTGTTGCTGCCGGGGCTGACGGTGGAGGACATGAAACAGGGTATTTCCCAGATCCGGAATCCGGTCACTGCCCATGTCTTCCGCGAACTGGATCTGATCGAACGGGGGGCAGCGGTATACCGGGCATATTCCGAGAGGCCGAGACCCTTGATTTACCGGAGCCGACCATTGAAGAGCTGGGTATGCGAGTACGCTTTACCGTCTATCTGCATGAGCCGGTGGTCCCCTCCCCCCGGCAATCGAGAAAATCGCCAACAGGCCTACCGGGGAGCGATCAAGAGAAACAAAAAACGGGGGTAGAGTCAGGGGTAGAGTCAGGGGCAGAGTCAAGGGTAGAATCAGAGATGGCCTACCAGGTTCTAGGCCTGCTCCAAAACAGACCGCTCTCTAAATCCGAGATTGCCCGGGCACGGGGAAAGAACAAGCCGACTCGCTACCTCAACGAATTGATGAAAAAGATGGTGGTCAAGGGATATGTAGCCTACACCATTCCCGAAAAACCAACCAGCCGCCTACAGAAATATCGGATCACCGAACAGGGTAAGGCACTGTTACAGCCAAGGGAGAATTGAGTCATGACCAATGGCGTGGCGTGCGACGTGCTGTTACAAGAGTGGAAATAATGAAAAATTGTTGCAATGATCAACAGGCAGAAAACTATGCCAGTCCCCGAGACAGAGGGAGATGGGAATGAATGACCGTATCGGTCAGGCCTTGCGGAAGTTATTCGAACGTCACCGGATTGTTTTTTGGTACGACGCGAAACAGGAACTCCGCAATGACTTTGAGGCTCTTATACTGCCCGGCATCGAAAAGGTGGACATCCGCAACAATGAATACGGTATCAAGTACCGTCTGCTCTGTGAGGAGCCCGAGCAGAAGTTTCTGCTCTACCACGAAGGGCCGCAACCCGCAGACCTTGACAATTGGTTATTGGATCTACAGTTGGGCCAGGGTGAATTCCGCACCGACCAGGTCGCAATCTGGTTATCAGAACTCGATCTTGACCTTGATTTTGTGAAACTGGTAGCGGAGCATGCAGAGTTTTTTCGGGCCATAAAAAGAAAAGAGGCACTGAAAAAACTTCTTCTCCCGGATGACACCCGGGGATCCATTCGCCTGAAAATGCTGGCAGTCTGCACCGGTAGCGAGCCACTGCTCGACAGTGTAGTTGGCAGTTTATTGCAGGAGTACGCTGCCAAGCGGGACGAGAAGATCAAGATGATCGGGAGATGCGGCCTTAATCTCTTTCTCTGGGAGCAGGTGAGCCGCTGCTATGGCTACACCACGACTGAGCCTGGCGATGAACCTGGTGTGGGTGATTTTGTTATCGAGCTGTTTCAATCCTGCTATGCCATGGCCACCGATGGTACGGTTCGATTAACACCAGATGCCCTGGTTTTTCTCAAGAGATGGAAAGACAGTCGTCAACTTGAGAGCTCTTTCGAGATTCTCTCTGGTGACTGTGCCGAGGTACTGGGCATAAAAAATGATATAGCAACTCGGGACTTTCGCCAGCTGCTTGAGTTGGACTATTTCCGTTGTATTGATGATCAGATCATCTATGACTTGGTGACTGCGGTAACAAATCGCACCGTCAGTGGCGGGGGAGTGGCACTATGGGTACGTCAACGGCGACAGAGTCATTGGCACCGTGAATACCACCATCTCTACGAAGCAGTTGATTTTGCCGCGCAATTCATTGATCATCTTGCAGAAGCAACGCTCTCTATGGAGAGCCTGGCAGATGGCATCCAGCGTTACATCCAATCCTGGTACAAACTTGATCAACTCTATCGAAAACATATCTATCACGTCCGTGCCTCTGGGCAGACCTCGCTGCTCGGAACACTTGCTGAACAGATCGAAAATCTCTACTCCAACAATTACCTCCTCAAGGTGAATGACTACTGGCAGACCTTTGTCGACGAAGCCGGTAGCTGGGCAGCCCAACCTATCCCCCTGCAAAAAACTTTTTTTGAGCGTTGGGTTCGGCCTTTTCTCAAAAAAGGCAAAAAGATCTGTGTGATCATATCTGATGGTATGCGCTACGAGGTCGGCAATGAACTGCTGAGCCGTATCCGCCAGGAAGATCGCTATGGTGCAGAACTTGCGCCCATGCTCTCCATGCTCCCCAGTTATACCCAACTTGGCATGGCGGCGCTCTTACCCAACACGAATTTGATGGTTGCTGAAAATCAATCCGGGACGGTACTGGTGGATGGTCTGAGCTCCCAGGGGACAACGAATCGCGCCAAAATATTGCAGCAGGCACTCTCGACTCAGGTGACAGCGGTAAAAGCCGATGAGCTGATGGCCTTAAAAGGTGACGAATGTCGGGCTCTGGTACGAGACCACGATGTCATCTATGTGTACCACAACCGCATTGATGGGACCGGTGACAAGAGAGAGTCTGAGGAACGTGTTTTTGCGGCAGTGGAGGAGACCCTGGAAGAGCTGGTCCGCTTAATCAAAAAGTTGACCGGGGCCAATGCCAGTAACCTGCTGGTTACTTCGGATCATGGATTTATCTACCAAAATCGTGCCATTGACGAGAGCGATTTTTCCGGAGCCGAAGTTGAAGGTAAACAGATACTTGTTCGTGACCGCCGCTTTGTACTGGGCAGGGGTTTACAAGAGGCCTCCGGCCTGCGGGCCTTTACCTCATCGCAGCTTGGCCTTGCCGGGGACATTGAGGTACAGATACCCAAGTCGATCAATCGGCTGCGCCAGAAGGGCTCAGGCAGCCGCTATGTTCATGGCGGTGCATCGCTGCAGGAGGTGGTTCTGCCGGTGCTTACGATTAACAAGAAACGGCAGAGTGACGTTACAGCTGTGGAGGTAGAAATTATTCGGGGCTCAAGTTCGGTGATTACTTCCGGTCAGCTTGCAGTGGCCCTCTACCAGGCCCAGCCGGCAACAGATAAGGTTCAATCAAGAACCTTGCGGGCTGGTATCTATACCGAGACAGGAGAATTGATCTCAGACTCCCATGACCTCCATTTTGACTTTAGTTCTGAAAATCCAAGGGAGCGGGAGCTACAGATCCGGATGGTACTCACCCGCAAGGCCGATGCGGTTAATGGCAGGGAAGTCATTTTTCGACTGACTGAAAAGCACACAGGAACATCGCATTATAAGGAATATAAGTCAGTAAGATATCTGATGCGTCGTTCTTTTACCAGTGACTTTGATGTATAAGGGTAGATAATTCATGAACGAATTCGACAAGAAAATAAACACCCATTTCCAGGGGCTTGTTGTTCGTAAAGACCTGGTAAAAACCGTCAAGGGGAACGCCATTGTTCCCTCCTATGTGCTCGAATACCTGCTCGGACAGTATTGCGCAACCAGCGATGAGGCAACTATCCAGACAGGGATTGAGACCGTCAAGGAGATCCTGCGGAAGCACTATGTCCATCGCAATGAGGCTGGGCTGATCAAATCGGTTATCAGGGAAAAGGGGCGTCATAAGGTTATCGACAAGATAGGGGTGCAGCTCAACGATAAAGATGATGTCTATGAGGCCTCTTTTAGTAACCTGGGCGTGTCAAAGATCCTGGTAGATACCGACACTGTGAAACAACACCCCAAGCTCCTGACTGGTGGAGTCTGGTGTATCTGTGATGTGGAATATGAGTCGTCGGAAGATAAACGTATCAGCCCCTGGTTGCTGCAATCGTTGAAACCAATCCAATTGTCACATTTTGACTATGATGGTTACCTTGAGGCGAGAAAACAATTTTCCACTGATGAGTGGATTGATCTGCTGCTTCAATCGATCGGATTTAATCCGGAGATGTTTGGGCCAAGAAGTAAATTGCTGCAGCTCGCCCGACTGATTCCATTTTGCGAACGAAATTACAATATTATTGAGCTGGGGCCTAAGGGGACCGGTAAATCGCACATCTATTCTGAATTTTCTCCCCATGGGATTTTGATATCCGGTGGAGAGGTTACGGTTCCGAAATTGTTTGTTAACAACTCAAACGGCAAGCTTGGCCTTGTGGGGTACTGGGATACCGTTGCCTTTGATGAGTTTGCGGGTAAAGAGAAAAGGCCGAATAAGGCTCTTGTTGATATCATGAAGAACTATATGGCCAACAAGACGTTTTCCCGTGGTGTTGAAACGCTGGGAGCAGAAGCCTCGATGGTTTTTGTAGGAAACACCAAACATAATGTCCCGTACATGCTCAGACATTCAGACCTTTTCGAAGAACTACCGGCAGCATATTACGACTCCGCATTTCTCGACCGCCTCCATTTCTATATTCCCGGCTGGGAGGTGGATATCATCCGTGGTGAGATGTTTTCTGATGGCTATGGATTTGTTGTTGATTATCTGGCAGAGATTCTCAAGACACTGAGAAACCATGATTTATCACAAGACTACAAAGAGCATTTCGAATTGTTCAATGATATCTCGACACGAGATAGAGATGCAATCCAGAAAACATTCTCTGGCCTTATGAAAATTCTCTTTCCTCATGGTGAGGTAAGCAAGGAGGAAGTGGAGATACTGCTGCAGTTTTCCATAGAAGGACGTAAAAGGGTCAAGGATCAGTTGATGCGAATTGATTCGACCTACCGAGATGTACAATTCGGCTATGAAGCAGTTGGCCAGGGTAGGAAGGAACGGGTGAAAACCCTGGAAGAACGACAATATCCTCAGCACTACTACCAGGGGGCCAGGGATGATGCCGACGGTAGCGGTGTTGAACAAAAAGAACCCCTCTCTGCTCCGCCAGAACCAGGCCTTGATTTAGGCACAGAGCTCAAGGAGCAGCATCTGGTAATAGAGGAAAACCAGAAGGGAATCAGCTTCGACGACCTTTTCGGACCCTATCTAAACGGTGCCACAGATATTGTGGTAACAGATGCCTATATCCGGAAGTTTCACCAGGCACGAAACCTGATGGAGTTTCTTGAGACTGTCGTCAGCAACAAGAGTGATGACGAGGAAGTGTTGGTAAAGCTCATAACTATCGAAGATGAATTCTGTTCTGAACAGCAGAAAGAATATTTAATGAAGATTCAAGAGAATGTATGGAGTGCCGGGATTAATTTTTCTTGGGAGTTTGACGAAGGTAGAACTATTCATGCGCGTCATATCGTGACAAACTCTGGATGGAAGATTCTTCTTGATCGTGGACTGGATATTTTTCAACATTTTGATGGAAAAGATGCCTTTTCTCTCGCTTCCAAGCTGCAAAGATACCGATTATGCAAGAAGTTTGAAGTAACTATAGTTCCGTTAAAATGATGGGGAACTGTCAGTTTTTTTGTACAAAATATAAGGAGTAGAGTTGTAATGAAAATTTACAAAGTAGATTCAGCTGAAAACATTTGTTGTCCTTTCTGTGACAAGGTCGTTTTGAGTAATGAGAGTGAGAGCGAGCCAGAAGAGTGCCAGCACACTTTGTTGATTGCCACAGATGAAGGCGTAGAGTATCATGCTGACCACTTTGACATTGAAGAACTTGAAGAAAAAACAGAAGAGCTGTCATGGGATGAAGCAATATCTGCAGTTGATAACCCTAAGGCTGTGCTCATCAAAACATATGCTCCAGCACCATCATCTTTTGGAGCGTACTATCTCTTTGAAGGCTGAATTCAAGTGATAAGTGCATAACCCATGATTTTTCTGACATCGATACCTGTCAGTTTGTTGAAAACTTCATAGGGTGTTTTGAAATTGAG
>NZ_KE387009.1:14141-42415 GCF_000429965.1 Desulfogranum mediterraneum DSM 13871 | reverse complement strand
CAGCTGAAGGGCATGGCAGCTGATGGTCTGGCTGGTTCTGGGGGCATTCATGGCTCCATCGATGCACGCTTCTACCGCCATGCCCTTCTCTACCTGTACGTCATGCCCGCGGAGGCTGGCATCCAGGTGTTTAGAGTAAGCCTTCAGGATATGGTTCCAGGCCGGCTCTGACAGGTCGCTGTACACCGCGGTGCAGAGTGGCCCCTTCTCCCCCTGCCTGCCAAGATCCCGAGCCAAGGGGGACTCCTGCTTCCGCAGAGACTGGATTCCCGCCTGCGCGGGAATGACAGCCAAAAATGGAATGAAGAGAGGGGAGGACCTCCGCTGCTCATGCCTTGGGAGATCCGGATAGAACCATCTTTCAAAGTACCCTGTATCATTGACTTCTTTGCGGTTGCCAGGCTCGTGAGTTCTGCTGAAGGGGTGTGAGGAAGGCCTTGCATCCCGGGATTGATAAGGGAATCATCGACCAGCCTATTTTTTTAAAGTATGATCAGAAGCTAATCACGAGGGAATGCAGCAAGCTGCATCGTAAGGAGGGGCGTCATGCCAGGGGCAGGAGCAGGGTCCCGGGCGAGGTGGTGGCAGGAAGATCGTTATGGTGTCCAGGCGGGTCGGCAGCTGTCTGGCCGATGCTCTTTCTGGTCGTCTGATTGCCTGATTACAGCTGGGACGGTAGTGCCCGGAAAACGGGTGCAGAGCCTCTAGCCTCTAGCCTCTAGGGCTGAGTTGTCCCTCCTCTAACCAGCGAACTATACCTTGGGAAAACGATACTCCTTCCATGACCACTCGACAGGAAAAAAAGGCCGCCTACATCCGCGATGTTGTTGCCAAGAGCATGATTCCCAGGAATCAGATTGCCAATATTTCGGGATTGACCAACACCTATATCCGGGACCTGGAACAGGGGAACATCGCCAATGTCAGCCGGGATAAGCTGCTGAAGTTTGCAACAGCCGTGGGCCTGGATCTTGAGGCCATAGATGAACTGCTGACGATTTTTGACCGCTCCAAACTCAATCCCGATGATATCCCTGCCTTTATTGAAAATGCCAAAAAACAGAAACCATCCAACAGTGTGCATGCGGCCCGGGATTTTTTCGGTTACGAGCTGCTCCTCCTGGCCACAGAGAGCCTGCCCGGCCCCAAAACCATCAATACCAATCACCCCACCGTGATCCTCCAGCCCGAGGAACTCAGGTTTGCCTTTCTGGAAAGGAGTGCCCACCGGCTTCACCCCATTCACAACGAGTTAAGGCGGGCCATCGCCAGAGAACGAAAGCAGAACCTGATCCGCCAGCTCGGCAAGTATGTGATGCACCACTATATCAGCAAGAGGGCCCTTGATGACTATGTGCTCTCCTGCACAGATCAGAGGGAGCGGCAGCTCAAGATCCGGCATCTTCTCAATATCAGGGAGTTCATAGAGAGCTACCCCAGGTTCAGGTGTTACCTGACTGAGCTGGAAACGGGTTTCAACTGTCTGTTAAAGCATGCAAGGACCGAAGGCGAGGCGGAACGGGTCTTTTTCTATACCCATGACATGTCGTTGTTGCAGGGGCGGCTCAACGGTCAGATCATCGGCTTTTACACCGCTGGCAAGGTTATCATTGACCAGTTTAAGAAGGATGTGGGGATCGTGGAAAGCGGGGTCCTGGAGGCGTACCGTGAGCCAGCCGATCTGGCCCTATACCTGACCAGGCTGATCGAGAGGGCTTCGCTGCAGTGAGCTGAAAAACTGCCCCGGGATGGAGGCTCCCGGGGCAGGCTGAGGAGTTTAGCGGAGCAGGGTCAAGGCCATCTCAGCGAAGAGCTCCACCCCGGTAAGCAGCACCTCCTCATCAAAGTCAAAGCTGCTGTTATGCAGGGGCGCGCACCCGGGGCGGCCGGTTCCCAGAAAGATAAAGCAACCCTTGGTCTTTTCCAGGTAAAAGGACATGTCCTCCCCTCCCATGGTGGGCTCGGGGCTTGTAACATGCTCCTCCCCAACCACCCGGATCGCGCACTGTCCGGCCAGTTCAGCCATCTCGGCGTCATTGAGTGTCGGCGGGTATCCCGGCTGGTAGTTCAGGGAATATTCGGCCCCCATGGACTCGCAGATCCCTTTGATGATCTGCTCCATCCGTTGGGGCCATGAGACCCAGATGTCCCGGTCAAAGGTCCGGGTGGTGCCCTGCAGTTGGACCGTATCCGGTATGATATTATAGCTGCTGCCCCCATGGATACTGCCGATGGTAACCACCGTTGGGCTGATGGGGCTCATCTGGCGGCTGGTAATGCGCTGGAGTCCGTTGATGACCTGGGCGGCCGTGTCAACAGGATCGATGCAGAGGTGAGGCATGGCCCCGTGTCCGCCCTTACCGCTGATGGTCAGCTCAAAGAAGTCCATGGCCGCCATCAGGGGCCCCTCCTTGATCCCGATCTTGCCCTGTTCAAGGGCGGGCCAGAGGTGGGCGCCCAGGGCATAGTCCACCCGGGGATTGTCCAGGACCCCGGCCTCAATCATGGGCTTGGCCCCGCCGGGTCCCTCCTCTGCCGGCTGGAACAGAAACTTGATCCGGCCGTTGAGCCGGTCCTTCATGGTGTTGAGCACCAGGGCCGCGCCCATCACCATGGCCATGTGGCCGTCATGGCCGCAGGCATGCATCAGGCCCTCATGGGTGGATGCCCAGGGCAGGCCGGTCTCCTCCGTCACTGCCAGTGCGTCCATATCCGCCCGGATCATCAGGGTCTTGCCGTCCTTCGCCCCAGGCCCCTCACCCCTCATCAGGCCGGTGAGGCCGTACTGGGCAATGCCTGTTTCCAGTTCAAGCCCCAGTTTGCTGAGTTGCTCCTCGACAAAGGCGCTGGTCCTGCGTTCGCTGAAGGCGGTTTCCGGGATCCGGTGCAGGGCGTGGCGGTACTCGAAAATGGTCGATCTGTAGCTCTCAACAGTGGATTTCAGTACACTCATAGCTCTATCCTCTTCCTTGCCCATGGAGCTGGTTACAATTCCACATACTGGCGGACATGGGCTCTATCCATGGGCCTGGTCAGGTAGGAAACCGCGACCAGTACCAGGATATTCAAGAAGAGTCCCTGGAGGCCGGGGTGGATACCGGCGAACTTGGGAATCACCTTGAGGACGATCAGGTAGTTAAAGGTGACACCGGTAATAACACCGCAGATGGCACCTGCCTTGGTGGCCCTGGGCCAGAAAAAGGTGGCCGCGGTCAGGGGCAGCAGCTGGACAATGGAGCCGTAGGAGCCGAGCAGCAGGGAAACCAGGGTCTGGCCGCCGAATACGGCCACCAGGTAGGAGATCAGGCCAAATCCCAGGACCGACACCCGAATCCAGAGGGTGGCAGCGGCCTCGCTCTGGGGCTCTTTTTTCAGCGCCTGGACCAGGTCCTGGGCAAAGATGGACCCGGCTGCATGGGTGATCGTGTCCTGGGTGGACATGGCGGCAGCCAGGGCTGCGGCCAGGACCATGCCGATGGCCACCGGGCCGAAGTGCATGTTGGCAAACATCCAGGGCAGGATGCGGTCCGGTGCTCCCAGGACCTCGGGGTCCACCTGCATGATCCCTGCAAAACCGATGAACAGCACCGGCACCAGGAAGATGGCAAAGGTGGGATACCAGACGATGGTCCGTTTGAGGGTGCGTTCACTTTCCGCGGTATAGGCCTTCATGAAGAGATGGGGCCACATCGAGAATCCCAGCACCGAGACCAGCACGGCCGTGGCATATTCCACGTATCCCATCTTGGTGCCCGGTCCCACCAGCAGGTGGGTGGGCATCTTTTCGGCGATCAGGGTAAACATGTTGGTGGGACCGTCATAGAGGGAGTAGGCAAAGTAGAGCCCCAGCACCCAGGCCGTGACCACCATGAACACCCCCTGGAACACATTGGTCCAGGCCACGGCGCGGACCCCTCCGAAAAAGACATAGGCCACCACAACGATATAGGCGATGGCTGCACCGGCCCAGAAGGGAATCCGGCCCCCGGAGGCAATCTCAAAGACATAGGCGCTGCCCTTCATCTGCAGGGTGATATACTGGATAAAGGCCAGGATGGAGACCGCGGCCACGATGGCGGACAGGGCCTTGGACTGAAAGCGGCCGGCAAAGAGCTGGGCCTGGGTCACGTAGTTGAATTTTTTTCCGGCCCGGGCCGCACGTGGACCCCAGATCCACCAGGGCACCAGGCCCAGGGCGCAGTATCCCATGATAAAAAAGGAAGCCGCCCCCTTGGAGTAGGCCCAGCCGGGGCCGCCAAGGTAGGCAAAGGCGGAAAAAATAGCCCCGCCCATCAGGAAGTAGAGCACCACAAAGCCCAGGCTGGAGTTGGCGGTAATATATTCCTTCACCGAGCTCTCCCTGCCCCGTCCGGCAAAGGAGCCGATACAGAAGACAATGGCCAGATAGGCGACGATAACGGCCATGGTGATCATCCAGTTCATCGCTGCTCTCCTGTCTGTGGTGCCTCTTTGGGCTCCAGTAGATACATGGCTGCCAGGGCGACAAACTCAAGGACAATCAGGATCACCACCGTGAACATCCCAAAGGGCATACCCAGGACGATCGGCTCAACACTGTTGGCCACCAGCCAATAGCAGGCCTGGCCAAGGATGATCAGGCTGAGCACGGTGAAAAAAAACATGGCCTTTCGCCTTTCCCCCGGAGGCGTACCCTCCTTGAAAATCACGATCCCATAGTCGTTTTTTTGCGTACGGTTCATCATCTCTCCCCCTGTATCTGTTTTCAAACAAAAGAGCGGTAGTACCGGCAATCGGTATTAAATGCATTTAATATTTATATTAATATGATTGAATATGTCAAAGAAAAAAAAGCCCATGGCCGTGGAGCCCGGCCGGATCCAGAAAAAAAGCTGCTGTGAGCAGAGGCTGTTCGAGCCCCTGTTGGCTGGTTGAACCCCTCTAGGCTCACAGGCGCTGAGGGTACGGGGAAGGAGGGGGAGGATGATGGGGTGTGGGCAAGGCAGCAGCAAGGAGGAGCACCATTCAGGGATGCGTGTGCCCCCTTGAATGGGGCTCCTACCCGCGTCGATCGCTCGGCGTCGACCTCTGCCCGCTGGAGCCCTTAGCGCGCGGCCAGGGTGGCCTTTATCTCCTCGTAGCTGATGACCTGAATCTCTGTCTCGCTGTTTCTGGACTTCACCCTGACCGGTATTGGCTTGTTGGGGTCCAGGGGTACCATCTGCGGCTCATCTTCATCGATGAACAAGATAATAGCCGGGGCCCTGGTGGTATCCTCCAGTCGAAAGGCCTCCAGGCGGGAGGTCTCTTGGTCGACAATAATGGTATCATCCTGCAGCTCAAACATGGTTCCAGCTCCTTGTTGTGGGGTCTTGGCGCATGGCCTCTATTGGGGGGAGATTGCTCCGATCTTTGGGCGGTCTGTTCTTCCGCATGCAGCCGCCTCCTGATTGAGATTTGAGCAGACTATATAAAAGCCGCCACTCCTAATCCAGCTAAAACTCTGCTTGCCGGTCATTATTTGCTCCGGCTGCCGCTAAGCTTTAACAGGTCTGGAGAAGGGCTGATTGCGGATGTCCTCACAGGAAGGAGTTTATGGTGTTTTACAGTGAGGCTTTGGCCGGAGTCTTCTTCCTCCATCCTGAGCCGTTGCGGCCCTCTGTGGTACCGCTCCATGAGGCTCAGCACCAGTCGGGGTGCATTGGCTCTCTTCCACTCTCCGGCGACATACTTATTTGCTTCAGCCAGGGTTGGCTAGGTATGGATCGTAGTTAAAATCTTATTGAGACCGACCCTGGCACTTCCGGCTCGATAAACCTTGTCCAGGGGACGACGGAGTAATCTGCCTTGAATTTTTTGGGTCTATCCGAATCTCCCGACGGATGAGCTGCCGGGGGGCACTCCCTTCATTCAGCTTCTGCCGTCATGCCCGCGCAGGCGGGCATGACGGCAGAAGCAGGGGCATGACGGCAAAAGAATGGAGTGATAGATCCATAACGAGGGAGGAAAGGGTATCCTTCATCATTTCTACGCCTGAAAGTGCGATTCAGTGTATTTCAAGGCGACCTAAAACGTTCAAGATTTTTTGGATAGCCTGAACAGGCGATCTTACCTCCCAAACTGTTGTCCAGCGGGATGGCTCTTGGGTCCTTTGGGGAGATTCGGATATCGCCATTTTTACGCACCATGCGGAAAAATGTTTTTCCCGGGCTGAATCGGAAGGGCGAACGTCTTTCTCTTGTCAATCAAAGGGTTGCCCCTGCACTTAACTGAGAGGAGGAAATGCGTCAAATGCAATGCCAGGAATCCCGTCAGAGTGGATCGTCGCCAAGGTTCCAGACCGGTCTAGCCCGGAGATGCTCAACCTGGCTCCTGGATGGATATCATCAGAGCAGGCTGGTGCGCCTAAGCGGCTGGTCTGTAAGGTCTTTGGCTTTTTTGGGTCAAGTTGGTCGAAAAAATAGCCAGATGTGGTATTATTGCGTCACGAAATTTGCTGTCTCCACCTTGCCTGATTGTTCTGGCGCCCTCAATCAAAGTATCCTGGACCTCCAGGGGGTTCATGAGTAAGGCCCCGCTATTTTTGATAAGCAGATTCCCCCTCCCTCTACCCTATACAACAAGGACGGGACCTGACTCCTTGCCGATAGTCCCTCATCTTGAAGGTCATTGTGGATGATGTCATGACCTCCTGCGCTGGAATGAGATCCTGAAAATGAATGAAGAGAAGGGAGAGTCCCCCCTGCTCATGCGTTGGGAGATTCGGACAGACCCCATTAAGATCTGCCTTGCCAGGTTCCCTGCAGAGGCGGTGGACAAGGTTCGTGGTCAGGGGAACAAGATCTTGAAAGGCGATGGCCGAGAGGCGGGGCTGCCATGAGACACGTTGCGAAAAGGAAAACCACTTGGGTTGTTTTTGTAATATCTATATCTGAAACAGGAAGCTCTGCTATGAGGCAGGTAGCATTTATTATAGTTGTTTTAGTTTTTGAGCTTGCAGCAGTGTTGGCTGCTGTTGCCCAGACAGATGTACACAAGATTCTCTATGTAGATTCTTATCATGAGGGATACCAGTGGAGTGCTGATATTACAGCTGGTATCCAGTCGATTCTTGGAGACAGAGATGATGTAGCGCTGAAAATATTCAGAATGGATACAAAACGCAATCAATCGGAAGAATTCAAGAAAAGAGCAGCCCTCGAAGCAAGGAGGCTGATTGAGTCATGGCGGCCGGATGTAGTAATCGCTTCGGATGACACTGCGTCCAACTACCTGATAGCTCCTTATTTTAAAGGAAAGGATCTGCCTATTGTTTTCTGCGGCTTGAACTGGGATGCCTCTGTTTATGGTTTTCCGGCAAGTAACGTCACCGGCATGATAGAGGTCGCCCTCTACCAGCCCACCATTGCTGCTCTCAAGAGTTATGCCAAGGGGAGCAGGATTGGTTATCTCGCCTCAGATACATTATCAGAGCGAAAAGAATATCAAAGTATTGTCAAGCTGTTCCCGGCTGATTTCAATCTGCGTTTTGTTACGACATTTAGCGAACTCAAGCAGGAATTTCTCGCTCTCCAGCAGGAATGCGACCTGGTCCTGCTCCAGGAACTTCGTTCCGTTAAAGGGTTTGTCCATGAAGAGATGGTACAATTTGTCAACAAAAATACACTGGTGCCCACAGGGGCCTTGCATAGATTTCTTGGTGAGTATGCATTGCTCACCTACTCCAAGCTAGGAGAGGAGCAGGGGAAATATGCTGCAAAAACTGCATTGAAAATTTTGGCAGGAACTTTGCCGCGGGATATTCCGGTTGTTACCAATAAACAGGCAGAGATATATTTAAATATGATCCTTGCCAGGAAGATTGGTGTTAAGTTTCCAATGGAACTTATAGAAAATGCCCATCTGCTAGGGGAGAGGCGGAAAAAAATATTTTATGTGAACTCGTATCATAAGGGCTACAGGTGGAGTGATGATATTGAAAAAGGCTTGTTAAAGGCTCTCAATATTGTCGCGCGTGCTGACGGTACTTTCGATACTTCTCAAAGTGAAGTGAAATTGAAAGTGTTCAGGATGAACACTAAACTCAATACATCAGAAGAGTTTAAGAGACAGGCCGCCCTTTCGGCGAAACGCCTTATTGATGACTGGCAACCTGATGTTGTCGTGGCAAGCGATGACAATGCGGCGAAATATTTAATAGAGCCGTACTATAAGTATTCCAATATTCCTTTTGTATTCAACGGATTGAATTGGGATGCGAGTGTTTATGGCTTTCCGACGAATAATATCACCGGAATGGTTGAGGTTGCGCCGGTGCTTGAAACGATTGCCATGTTGCGCGACTATGCACAGGGTGAGCGAATAGGGTTTATCGGTTCAAAGAATTTATCATGCGAAAAACAGGTATTTTATCATAAAGGTGCCTTAGGTGTACGCTATGCCGATGGCGAGCTCGTCTCAACATTTGCTGAATGGAAGGCAGCCTATAGCAGATTACAGGATTCGGTTGATATGATTTTGTGGCTTAATCCTATCGGGATAGAGGGCTGGGATGATACCTTGGCAATAGAATTTATACGTGAAACAACCAGAGTGCCAACCGGGGCAATGAATGACAGTGATATACCCTATGCAATGATAGGTAGGGTCAGGATCGCCGAGGAGCAGGGCTGGTGGGCCGGAAAAACAGCCCTTGAAATATTAGAGGGAAGATCTCCGGCAACTATTCCCCTTGCCAGAAATAAGGAGTCGAGGATTCACGTGAATATGCCGCTTGTCAACAGGTTAGGCATTAAGTTGCCTCTGGAGATGCTGGAAAGAGCTATATTTGTCAATGATAAGCTGCAGTAGGAATAGGTATAGATGCAAAGAAGTTCAATAACCGTAAAGCTGTTGTCTCTTGTCATCTGCGCTTTCGTTGTTACCACCGTCAGTGTACTGTTCTTTGCCGACAAACAGCTCACCAGGATCATCGACGAAAGTCAGAGCGCTTTGTATGTTGAAAAAGTAGAGGCGATCTTGACCAATCTGGGCATACGTAATGAGCGCCTCAGGAAAACAGGGCTTGTAGAGGCATATGTTGAGGATTTTAAGCAGTCAGCAATCAAACATCTCCGCCAAAGCTATTACAAGCATACCTCGCAAGACATTTATCCGTTCATTATAGATGCAGACGGCGCGATAGTTATGCACCCTGTTCTTTCCCGGGGTGAACTGTTTTTGGAGCAGATGCATGTTGTTAATACCATGCTGTCTGCAAAAGAAGGGGCTTTTGAGTCTGTCTATCTAGGTCAGGAGAAATGGTATTATTTTAAGCGGTTTGCGCCGTGGGGCTGGGTGGTTGGCTATGCGGTGCCCTTGGAGATCAAATATGCCGATTCCCTTAAATTCCGTAATCTGCTCGTTTCGATTATGGGTGGCATAACCATCTTTGTTGTTCTGGTGCTCTCCTTCATTATTGCTCGATTTACCAAACCGATCACCAGGTTAACCAATGCCGTCACAGCTATGGCGGAAGGCAAGCCGGCTCAGGAAGTTGACCAGGAGAGAAGAGATGAAGTGGGTGCACTGGCGCGCAGTTTTACTCGTATGCAAAAATCCATCCAGCAGACGATTTCTGACTTGGAAAAGGAGATAGCTGTCCGGAGAACCGCAGAGGTAGCCCTGGCCCAGGAAAAAGAACAGCTCAGCGTGACCCTGCGAAGCATTGCCGAGGGGGTCATCACCACTGATATTTCAGGGGATGTTGTCCTGTTGAACAAGGTGGCCGAGGAACTTACCGGCTGGGGCAACGACGAGGCCGCTGGAAGGCCTCTGAAAGATGTCTTTCAGGCGATCGATGAGCAGAGCCGAGAGGTATGTGAGAATCCTGCCGTAAAAGTTATCCGTTCCGGAAACATTGTCGGAGCGGGCGAGCGTGCAGTTCTGGTGGCCAGAGATGGCAGGGAACGGAGCATCGCCAACAGTGGTGCCCCCATTCGAGACGCCAACAGCAACATAATCGGAGTGGTTCTGGTCTTTAGAGATATTACCGAGCAACTGAAAACAGAAAAAGAACTGCTTAAAATCAAGAAGCTGGAATCCATCGGTGTCTTGGCAGGGGGGATAGCCCATGATTTTAATAATATCCTCACCGCTATTTTGGGGAGCATAAGCCTCGCTCTTGTTGATGAAGAGCTGAAGGGCAAAACAAAAAAGCTCCTCTCTAAATCAGAAAAGGCACTGTTTCGAGCCAAAGACTTGACTCAACAGTTACTGACCTTTGCCAAGGGGGGTGAACCCATTCGGCAGATATCTTCCCTTGGCAATGTTATTAAAGATTCAGCCGATTTTGTTCTTCGCGGAAGTAAGGTCGCCTGTAGCTACCATATTCCTGAAGACTTATGGTTGGTAAATGTCGACAAAGGGCAGATCAGCCAAGTTATTCAAAATATAGTACTTAATGCCAGTAATGCCATGCCTGATGGCGGCACGGTCGACATCTCCTGTGAGAATGTCCAGCCTCTCCAGGGGGGAGATCTCCTTTTTCCTCAGAAAAGTCAGATGGTCAAGGTTGTCATAACAGATAGCGGGACAGGTATTTCCAGCGATCTTGTTGATAAAATTTTTGATCCATATTTTTCCACCAAGGCGGAGGGAAGCGGCTTGGGTTTGGCCATAAGTCACTCTATAATCTCTAAACATAACGGTCAGATCTCAGTTGAATCAACCCCTGGTGCAGGTACAGCTTTTACCATATTTCTGCCTGCAACATCCAGTCAGGAGAAGGTAAGACTGGTAGAGGAGAGCGTTAAAGAGTTTGACCACAAGGCCAAGGCCAAAGTCATGGTTATGGATGATGAGGCAATGATCAGAGACGTGGTCGGCTCCATGCTTGCCTCCTTGGGATACGAGGTGGTGCTGGCAGATAACGGAACTGAAGCACTTGAGCTCTACAGGGAACATGGAGACTCAGGAGAGCCGATTGATGTTGCCATCATGGACCTGACCATTCCAGGGGGCATGGGGGGGCAGGATGCGGTGAAAGAGGTGCTGGCTATGGATCCAGAGGCCAGAGTTATAGTCTCCAGTGGATATTCCACTGATCCGATTATGTCAAATTATCAGGACTATGGTTTTTGCGCTGCTGTCATGAAGCCGTTTAAGCTTCAGGAGATTGCAAAAGTCGTTAACCGGGTTCTCGCCTCATAGGGCCAAACTGCCCGCTGAGCGGGCTCCGGTGGCCGGGTCCTGGTGACGGTCCTTCTCCCTTACATTCTTTTCTTCTCCGTCATTCCCGCCTGTGCGGGATTGACAACCAGGAATCAATGACTGAGGGGAGAGAGCCCCTCGCTGCTCATGGGTTGGGAGATTCGGATAAACCTTAGGCCACCTTGAAAAAATTGCTTTTTTTCCCAATCTCGGCGTTGCACCCAAGGTTTTATCCTCGAAATATCAGATACATGCCTGCGGTAAAATTTATCGCGCGCCTTGACCTTGATCGAAAAATCTCATTTTTCAAGGTACCCCTTAATTGGTTGCAGCCAGCTCTTTCTGCTTTACATCTCTTCCGTTGATACACATCACTTACTATATGTCAGCCGCCCTACAGGGGTGAGCTGGGCGAGCCTACTTACCCCTCTGTTTAGCCCTGTGGGACTGCGTCTTCCTGGCCCCTGCTGTCTGGAATGAGTGAATATCTCCCATCCTCCAACTCCTCTTAAGGAGAAAGCCCGCTATGAAGCTGCCGATCCTGGCCCTCAGTGTTCCCCTGGGGATCATGCTCTCCCCGGAGTCCCTGGTCCGACTTGGCAACCTGGCCGGCGGCGGCAGCTTTTCCCATCTGCTGCTTGCGCTTGCTGCCCTGGTGGCAGCCCTTGGTGCAGGGCTTATCCTGCATCCGGGGCTCAGTTCCAGGGGAGAGGGCGCCACCCTGCTGCTCAGCAGAGAGCTGGGGTCGGTGCCGGCCGCCACCCTGCTGCTCAGCAGCAGGATCTCCGTTACCCTGCTGGCCGCAACCGCGGTGCTGGTTACGGCCGGTTATGCCTTTAACGAGATCTTTCTCTACTGGTTTCCCAACTTTGGCTTCGCCTTTCTTCTGCTCTTCTTGGTCCTGGCAGCCAACCTGGCCGGGGAACGCTGGGCCTTGCGCCTGCAGGTGCTGGCTGCGCTGTTGGCGCTGAGCTGCCTCTGTATCCTCCTCTTTCTGGGGGTCTTGGCAGAGGGAGCTCCGCTGGAGGCGCAATCACCGATCAACCCCAGCCCCCATCTTGCCCTGGGTGCCGTGTTGCTCTTCCTGGGTTATGACCTGGTTTCACCTGCTGAGAACGGGCCGAGCAGGGGGGCTGTGCTGGTACTGCTCGGGCTGGTGTTGCTGCTTTTTTCCTGCTGGGCCGGGATTTCGGCCCATTTTGTGGCCTGGTCAAGCCTGGCGGACTCAACCATCCCCCATATCCTGGCCGCGAAAAGGATGCTAGGCCAGCCCGGACGCTACCTCATCGGCACCGTGGTTATCTGCGGGGCCGTGGCCATGGTCAACGGCCTCTTTATCGCCACCACCAGAACCTGGCTGGCATTATCGGCGCAGCAGCTGGTGCCCAGGTTCTTCCAGGGCCGCAACCAGGGCCGATTCTACTGTCTGCTCTCTGCCCTGGTCATCGGGGTGTTGATGATGAGCGGCCTGGCTGGGGAGGAGGAGCTTGAGCTCTATCTTCGCGGGGCCCTGCTCCTCTGGCTGCTGAAGCTTGGGGCCCACTCTCTGGCGGCCTCTCGCCATCTGCGGGGAAGTCATGCGGGCGTCTTCGCCTCCGGTATGGTGGTCAGTTGCCTGTTTTTCGGGATTGTTTTCGGTCTGCTGTTCACCGATCCCAACCGGGTGCAGCTGACCGGCTTTATCCTGCTGACCCTTGCCGGGACAGCTGGGTTTTCATGGTCGTGGCAGCAGGTGGTGAAGCGCTACCTGTAACTTTTTCATTTTTTTTATCAACCAAGGGAGGAGAAGCATGAAACGACTCGTTCTACTTATGATGTTCGGCCTGTTGATCAGCGCGGTAAGCGGTCTGGCCGGCGACGACCTGCGGATCGATAAGGATGGCCTCAAGGCCATGCTCGGCTCACCGGAGCTGGTGGTGCTTGATGTTCGCACCGGCAGGGATTGGAGTTCCAGTGAGTTCAAGATCAAGGGTGCGGTACGGGCAGCGGCCAGGGATTTTGCGACCTGGTCTCAAACCCATACCCCGGATCAGACCCTGGTCCTCTACTGCGCCTGACCCAATGAAGCCACCAGTGCCGGTCTGGTACTGAAGTTACGGGAACAGGGCTTTACCAAGGCCTATGCCCTCAAGGGCGGCTGGCGGGAATGGCAACGCAGTCGCTATCCGATAGAAGAGAGATAGTTTTCTGGCACCACCTTTCACAACTCTCCGGGAGGCAGGATGTCTTGATTGTGGTTACACTCTGTACCTACCCAAGATTCTTCAAATCCTGCGTCCCGTTGATCACAGTCATTCCCTTTTCAAGGTGGCCTAAAGGGTATCCTGAGATCTCATCCAGAATCAGAACCAGGCGAGGAGTGTCTCCGGCCAGGCAGACCTTGTCAATGTAGCCGTCGGCGCCGAGGCTCTGCGCCCGGGCCAGGTAACCCTTGTTGGACATCATGGTGCAGATGATCACCCGTGGCGGATCCGCTTGTTTCTTCAGGGCGGCCAGGAGTTCAAGGCCGTTGAGTGCGGGCATGCGGATATTGGTCAAGACAATGTCCGGCTTATGTTCGTCGGCCTTTTTCAGGGCCTCGACTCCGTCAGCCGCTTCGTCGATGACCCGGTAGCGGCTGCCAGCCAGCGCTTTTTTCAAATCTTGGCGGATAAGGGAGTGGTCGTCAACCAGGAGGATGGTGGAGGGGGGCATAGGAAATCCGAGTGATGAGGGAGATGTTGACTTGTCAAAGCATTTCTTCACTGCTACACTATAGGAGCGGTATCGTCCATCATCCTTTTCTTCCAGGACTTTTTTTTAAAATTGCAGCATGCATCCGGTGGAGTCAGGACCTTCCAGGCCCTTCTCCTGTTTTCCTCCTGAGAGTGGACGCGCATCGCTGTGATGTGATCCGTGTGGCCCTTGAGGTCCTTGGACAATCTCTACCCAGGAGCTGATTATGAGTGATCTTGGCCCGTGTCCCTGTAACCTTGCCGTTGCCTATGAGGATTGCTGCAAACCGATCCACAGCGGTCAACGACAAGCCGATACTGCAGAGGCGCTGATGCGTTCCCGTTACAGCGCCTATGTTGCCGCCGATATAGACTATCTGCTCAAGACCTGGCACCCGAGCACCAGGCCTGCAGCCATTGATCCCAAGACGATTCCCCGCTGGTGCGGCCTGGAGGTGATCAGGACCGAGCAGGGGGGCAGGGATGATCAGCAGGGGGTGGTGGAGTTCCGGGCCCAGGCCATGTCACACGACAAGGCCCTGGTGCTCCATGAACTCAGTCGTTTTGTCTGCGAAGACGGTCGCTGGCTCTACCTGGATGGTGAACTGCAGGGCGATGGAGGAGGGCTCAAGGCCTCAAAGGTGGGGCGCAACAGCCCCTGTCCCTGCGGGAGCGGCAAGAAATTTAAAAAATGCTGCGGTCCCTGATGGCGGTAAAGAGGCTGGGGGAGTTCTAGCGGGGGAGATGGGACTTGCCCTGAGCAGGGCGGTCATCCCCGGCGCAGCCAGGAGGCTGTAAGAAGGGGGCAGGAGCCGAGCATCTTCGCCCGGCCCCTGGATATCCTCGATCTTGCCGGCTATTTGCTGCCCTTGAGATGCTGTTCCTTGATCTCGGCGACAATGTCCGGGTTCATCAGGGTGGTTACATCGCCCACATCCTGTTCATTGGAGATGGAGGCCAGCACCCTGCGCATGATCTTGCCGGAGCGGGTCTTGGGCATATCGGCAACGATCCAGACACTCTTCGGCTTGGCGATCTTGCCGATCTCCTTACAGACCGTATCCGAGACCTTCTGGGCAATCTCCGGGCTCGGGGTGATGCCCGGCTTCAGGGAGATGTAGAGATCCGGCACATGCCCCTTGATGGCGTCTTTTACCGGCACCACCGCCGCCTCGGCGACCTCGGCAGTGGCCAGGGAGGCGGACTCGATCTCCTTGGTTCCCAGACGGTGGCCCGAGACGTTGATCACATCGTCGATCCTGCCCAGGACCCGGTAATAGCCGTCTTCCGCCTGGAAGGCTGCATCGCCGGTCAGGTAGGGCCAGTCCCGCCAGTCCGTACTCTCCGGATCCTTGTTGTACCTGCCAAAGTAGGTCTCCACAAAGCGATCCCGGTCGCCCCAGATGGTCTGGAAGCAGCCCGGCCAGGGGTTCTGGATACAGATGTTGCCTGCCTTGCCTGCCCCTGCCCCTAAGATCTCGCCCTGATCATCATAGATAATCGGGTGAATACCCGGCGCACCCGGACCGCAGCTGCCCGGCTTCATCGGGTTCATGCCCGGGATGGTGGTGCAGAGGAAACCGCCGGTCTCGGTCTGCCAGTAGGTGTCCACGATCACGGCCTTGCCCTTGCCCACCTCCTGCTGGTACCACTTCCAGACCGCCGGCTCGATGGGTTCGCCCACCGTGGTCATGTGCTTGAAGGAGAAGTCATACTTGGCCGGCTCCTCGGGCCCCAGCTTGCGCAGGGCGCGGATGGCCGTGGGTGAGGTGTGAAAGATGTTGACCCCCAGATCCTGGGCGATCCGCCAGCAGCGGCCGGCATCGGGATAGGTGGGCACCCCCTCGTAGATCACGGTGGAGGCCCCCAGGGAGAGCGGGCCGTAGACGATGTAGGAGTGGCCGGTGATCCAGCCGATATCGGCGGCACACCAGTAGACATCCTCGGGGTGGATATCCTGGATAAACTTGGAGGTGGCCGTGGCATAGGCCAGGTAGCCGCCGGTGCCGTGCTGACAGCCCTTGGGCTTGCCCGTGGTACCGCTGGTATACATCAGGAAGAGGGGCTCTTCCGCCTTCATCCGCTCCGGCTCCACCCGTTGGCCGTAATACTCCTTGAGCAGGGTGTTCACCGAATAGTCCCGTCCCCCGATCATCTCGGCGCTGCTGGAGTATTTGCCCGGGTAGCGTTCCCAGAGCAGTACCTTGTCCACCTTCTGGCCCATCCCCTGGGCAAATTCACAGGCCAGGTCGGCGTTGACCTTGTGGTCCAGCAGCTTGCCGGCCCGGTAATAGGCGTCCATGGAGATCAGTACCCGGCTCTGGGAGTCCTCGATCCGGTCGGCACAGGCCTTGCCGCTGAAGCCGGCAAAGACCACCGAATGAATCACCCCCAGGCGGGCACAGGCCAGCATGGTGATGGGCAGCTCGGCGCACATGGGCATGTGGATGGTGACCCGGTCGCCCCGCTTGAGCCCGGCAAAGTCCTGGAGCAGGGCCGCAAACTCATTCACCCGGACCCAGAGCTCCTGGTAGGTGACGTGCTGGGTGCGCTCCTCCAGCAGCTCCGGCACAAAGTGGATGGCGGTCTTGTTGCGGTTCTTTTCCAGGTGGCGGTCGATGCAGTTGTAGCTTGCATTGAGCTCGCCGCCCACAAACCATCTCCAGCAGGGCGCATCGCTGGTATCCAGGGTCTTTTCCCAGTACTTGTACCAGGAGAGCAGGTCGGCATACTCTTTGAAACACTCCGGAAAGTTGTCGAGCTTGAAGCGCTCGTGGACGGAGGTATCGGTCAGGTTGGCCTGGGCAATAAAGTCGACCGATGGGTAGTAGAGCTCTTCTTCCTGCCAATGGACTGCGATTTCACTCTCAGTGGTGTGCACAACATCTTTCTTTGACATATTGTTCTCCTTGGGGGAAGGTTTTCTGTCGCTGTTGTTGAAATGCATCCAGGTCGTTTCTTTATGATACGGCCTGGGCCAGCTGAAAATCAAATTATTTCTGGTATCTTGTTAACTCCTCGCCATAATCGGGCGCTGAAAAAAACAGGGCCGGGATCATCGCTACAGTTCTGTTTTTATTTCCCTGATTTTATTGTTGATATCACTGCGGTAATGCGGGTTTTCGGTAAGCGCCAGGGCCCTGTCGTACGCCATCAGTGCCCTTGGATACTGCTTCTGCAGCTGTTTGAGCTGACCGTAGTGATAGACCGTTGCAAAACTGTTGCGGTCCCGTTCCATGGACTGGGAGAGGTAGCGGTCGGCAAGTTCCAGCTGCCGGACCGAGAGGGCATACTCTCCCAGGCGAAAGAGGGTCTGGTCTCTGTTACCGAAGATCTCCTCCAGTCGGCCGGCCATGGCCGCAGCTTGCTGTTCCTGAGCAGCCACGGCATGGCTGAGCGCCGCGATGATGTAGGGCTGCGGATGGCCGGGCACGGTCTCCATCGCAATTTCTGCCATGGCCAGTGCGCCTTCCGGGTACCCTCTCTCCAGCAGATCCGTGGCCAGCAGGGTTTCATTGGTCACAGGCAGGAGCCGATAATCAATATCGTCTCCCCTGACGATCACCTGAAAGAAGTGATTGAACCCTCCTTCTGCCAGGGTTCCCGAGAGGGGGGCACCCGAGCCGCCTGCGGTTATCTGGCCGAGGCCGTCAATCACCGAGTAGTTGTAGACATGGACATGGCCGACAAAGACCATCTCAACCTGGTGCTGCTTGAGCAGCTGCGCGAGTTGGTCACGCTCCTCCGGGTGGGCATTGAGGCAATTATCGAGGTGCTTGATCTTCGGGTAGAGGGGGCGGTGGAGGAGGATGAAGATATGTTTGCCGGCCGCGCCTTCAAGATCATTCTTTAACCAGGCCAGCTGAGCGCCGCTGATCTGCGCCTGCTCGCCCTCAAGCTCACTGCTCAGGACGATGAAATGGCAGTTTCCCCGGTCGATGGAGTAGTAGAGTCTGCCGGACGCCTTATCGCGGTAGCGTCTGCTGAATTCAGCCCTGGCAAAGGGGGTGTAGCCGGAATGGTTGCCCATGGTGATATAGAGCGGGATGTCGTGATCACGGATGGGCTTGGTGGCTCGCTCGAAGTCATCGAACTCCCGGCTCGCTCGTTCCGGGCTGGTGGCGTCATAGCCGACCACCAGGTCGCCGGTGTTCAAGATGAGCTCCGGCTTGAGCGAAACCGCTGTCCGGACGATCTTGTGATAGATATAGGGCTGTTCCGGATGGAAGGGGTCAGCCGGCCGGTTGTCGCCCATCACCACAAAGCTGAGCGCAGGGTTGTCTTGGGGGGCGCTGGCAGTGGTGAGCGAGGAGGGGGCGCAGGCAGAGAGCAGCACTGAGATCAGTACGGTGCAGGCCAGCATAAGGCGTCGGTTCATAGGGTTCCCTTTGTGGAGGTTGTGGGGGAGCGTGATCTGTGCAATGCATACAACCAGTGGAAAGTTTCTGGTCCGTTTTCTGGCTCTATCCGAATGTTCCAAAATGGCTTACGAGCTAACCGCCCTGTACCGGAGGATCGGGAGGTAAAGTCGTCTGTTGAAGCTGCCAGTTCAAAAATTTCAAAACTCTTGAATCATTTATATCGTAATACCTTGAACCTCACCTTCAGGTTCACAATGAGGGCTGTCCCTTCCAGATAGCTCTTCACTGTGAAGATCCTTGCCGATGATCTCCTGGCTGCCTGGAACAGGATTCACTATCGATGTATCAACCTATTTTTTACCGTCATGCCCGCGTAGGCGGGCATCCAGGTCTTTGCAGTAATGGTTCATCTCAATTTTCCCCCAGGGGGGCATGTCTTCGCTGGGTCGTATCTGTCAGCTGCTGCCTGATTTTTCAGGCCGCTTTGAAGGGTTGCTATTTCTTCCAATCTCGGCGTTGCGCTCAAGGTTTGATTCTCGGAATACCAGACAGCTGCCTTGGGTGCTCGATCCGGGCTCAGGGAGTTGGGAGATTCGGATAGACCCACATACTTACCACAGCTCGGACATGGAAATTTTGTCCCCCGATCAGCCTGCACGGTTAGGCGCAATTCATGAGGCTGCTTTTCGGTGTCCAGGGCTTGTCCAATAATCTTCCAGGGATCCTGTAGGCCATGGCCCAATTGAATGATTTCGTTACCGTTCACGGCTGTCCTCCTCGATGTTTGGTGTGGATTTGATCTTTTTAATCAAATTCACACCAAACGTCGAGGAGGCTTGTTTTTACACAAAGGCAATGCTGCCAGGGGCTTCGTCCCTGTTCCCTCCGTTTCAGGAGTTTTTTAAGATATTGTCAATATAATTAATTGATTGCGGCTAGCGTATTGGCTTGCTGTTTTCGTCGGCGGTGGTAGATGTTGAATGTGCGCTTGTTCAGGTAAGTCTGCTTTTGGTTAACATAACTATGTGTGGTGAGCAGGATTGAGATAAAGCAGGTATCGGGGAAGCCCTCGAATAGGCCTATTCTTTCCGGGCGCTCTTGGATTTGGAAACAGGTTGATAAAAGTTTGAAAAGTGAGCGGAGACTTGAGGGTTATCCGCTATATGATAAACCCTGCATGATAAGGTGGCGAAAACTAAATTTGGGGTCCAGCTTATTTAATTTAGGAAGATAGTTTAGGGAAAAAATATGTAGGGAGGTGTGATGCGTAACTATGAGATAACCATGGAAATTGCCGGCCCATTTGCAATGTGGTCTCGCCCAGATACCGGTGCCACTCCAACCAGTTACCCTGTTCCAACTTGGTCGGCTGCAAAGGGTATTTTTGAATCAGTTGCTTTTTTTAGCGATGGTAAGGCCTGGATCAGGCCCGTAAAAGTTCAAATATGCAGGCCAAAATGGCAGAAGGGAGGAGAGTTATTTTTTCAACACTATACCAATAATTATCGTGGCCCTCTACGAAAGAGTGGAAAGGATAATTTTCAATTTACAACCTTAATTTTGGTTGATGTCTGTTATCGATTGTATGGTCATGTTGAAAATGGCAGTGGAAGGCATTTGCGACATGGTGATAACCCCCCACATGCATTACAGGCAATATTTCAACGACGTTTACAGAAGGGACAGTGCCATAAGACTCCCACGTTAGGATGGAACGAGTTTGTTCCTAGCTATTGGGGGCCATTTCGTGAGAATGGATTATTTCAAACTGAGAGAGATTTGGATGTCAATGTTAACGTTATTTCAATGCTATCCCAAGTGTTCAGTAGGGCTGTTTGTGGTAGCTACTCTCCGAGATTTACACAAGGAGAAGGGGCGCTGATTAAAGAGGGGGAACTGCGTTATGCTCAATGAGCTCTATTCAATGTACCAAGGTTTAGAGGCAATTGGTGAGGTCCCACCAACCAGACACAACGATATTCAATCACCTGGCATGGGTACGACCTTTCGTGTGATTCTTAATAGTGACGGGCGAGCTAAAACAATAGAATTGCTGAATAGGGAAAAAATCAAGGATACATGGTCGATTGGTAACGGAAATAAAAATTATTTTCCCGCTGTAAAATTAAGTTATCCTCTTTTTCCGGATGCCCATGCCCCCTATCAAAGGTGGAAAAAAGATCGTAATCGATTTGATGCAAAAGCATATCGGCAGGTGATTGCGGAATTAACAGCGCAATATAGTGTAGACCATTCAGGCCAGAAGGCATGGCCTGGCTATAGGCCAAAAATTGCAGAAAGGCAAAAACAATTAGCTGACTTGCAGGGGGGGGCGGCACATTGTGTCTATGAGTTGTTTTCCCGTTATCTTCATTCTGAAACAGGTCTAAGTATTTTAGATGACGTGGCTAATCTGCTAATTTCATATGCAAACTCTAGCGTTGGAAAAGAAGGGTTAAAGAAGGTCTGTGATGGGCTTTTTGCTGATGGGATATATTCTAATGGAAGGGTGAAGGATAATGTCAAGGTTACCTTATTGCTAGATTTTATGCCAAGAAATGATTTGAACATCGGAGCAACCTCACGGGATTGGGTGCCATATATTTCTGATGCACTTTCTGCCCATGAAAAGTCAAGTAAGAAGGCTGTTGGTAATTGTTCAATTACTGGCCAGCTGTCTCAACTGGTGAAGAATAAATTTCCCAGCGAAAAGTTAAACGTGGTTGGCAGTACCATTTTATTTGCTAAAAATTCAGGAACCAGCGGGCCTACTGTCCAACGATATGGAAAATCTGGGACTGAAGCATTTTTGGCTAGTGAGGAATTGTGTCAAGAGTTGGCTGCAACTATCTCGAAGTTAACCAATGATGAGTTGCAATGGAAAACTTGGGTAAAAATCTCCACAGCTAGTGGTAGCTCGCCAAGCTTGTTGTTGGCATACTGTATGGATGACATAAGTGTTAATTTAACAGTAGCTTTTTCCGGACACATGGATGTAGTTGATGATATTCAAGACTATGAGAAAGCAACAGCAAGGCTTCTCAAATTGATCAAAGGGAAAAGCTTATCAAGTGATGCTGTGGTGACAATCGCTGAGGTTTCTGTAGTTGATAAGGCAAATCGTAAAATTAATTATGCAAAATTAACCACTGTCAAAAAATTGGAAAAGGCTGCGCATGATTGGACTAACGGGCTAAACAATAGACCGCATTTCTATTTTATGGTTTTGATCGATGGGAAGAGAACAGGTGTTAGCCACTGGTCAATTGCTCCTCAACGAGTTGTGGACATTTCTCGTCTAAAATTTATTCGCGATGGTTCAGAGTCCACACATGTGCCGGGACTCAGCTTTGCTGAGTGCATGGTGTTGTTCTTATCGTCATCGAAAAAAGAGGAGATTTTCGCTAGACGTTGCATAGTCAGAATAATTCGTCAATATCAAAAGATATTTCAGCATGTTGTTTTAGCAAAGCATCATTCGAGATTAGGGAAAAATGCCATAGTTAAGGCGAATTATAAACGGAACACACAGGCGCTGGAAGGGCTTTGTCTGCTTTCAGTGCTGCTCTACAAAGCTGGGCGATTGAAGGAGGTTTTTATGAAAGAGGGGGCCTTCCAGTTGGGGCAACTCTGTGCTGCTATGGATGAATTACATATTGGTTACTGTCAAAGCGTGAGAGGAGGGCAGGTTCCTAACACTTTACTTGGTAGCCAAACTTATGGGGTTGCCCTGCATGACCCCATAAAAGCCATGGGACTATTGGCAACACGTTTGAAACCATATGAATCATGGGCGATAAAGCAGCTGAAAACTAGGAAACCGGGGGGGGGCGATGACAAAGCTATTCAATCCGGCATATTCGCATATCTTTGGCTGAAAAGACAGGCTGCTGAGTTCAACGCTCAACTGGAAAATCTGCAAAAAATACCGACAGATTATTATAAAGCCGAATTAATGCTTGGTTACCTTGCCGGTCGTCCGTTTGAAGGTAAAAAAGCAGATCCAACAAAGACAGATCCACAGGGAGATAAAGGATGAAATCAGCACTTAACCGTTATGTAGGTCTGGTTGTTTTGGATGTTACGATGTCAAACCCGAATGGTGATCCCGATATGGAATCTGAACCTCGCTTCCGTGAGTTTGATGGGCTGGGGATGATTTCACCTGTATCTTTTAAACGTAAATTTAGAGATTTGGTACATGATGAGTCTGAAGTTTTTTCAGCGGCAAGAGAACAACTCAAGTTAGGAATCGAGAGTGGTAACCAGTTTGCGATCCTTGAACAGAGGGGGCGAAACAGGGATGCTATAATGGAAATGAATCGGGATGAATTTAAACAAACCTACTGGGATGCCCGTTTGTTCGGAAATACTTTTTTAGAATCACTTAAAAATAGCGAGTTGACGAAAGAGCAAAAGGAAAGGAAAAAGGATGGAGGTTATGAACACTTTATCAATACCGGTGCGATGCAAATTGGTGTTGGTCTATCAGTTGCCCCAATAGATGTGGTCCGTATGACTAATACCAATAAAGCCGGGGTCGAGGGGGATAAAGATCGCGGTATGGCACCGCTTGCATTTCGGGTTGTGCAACATGGTATTTATTGTATTCCCGTCTATTTTAACCCTAGTATTGCAAAGAAAACCGGTGTTACATATGAAGATATTAATTTGTTTAAATTTATTTTACCCTATGTGTACCAACATACGGCCTCTGCTATCAGGCCGCAGGTTTCTATATTACATGCCTGGTGGGGAGAACATAAAAATTCTCTAGGTTCATGCCCGGAACATCTTTTCATGAGGGCTCTGACCCCGACAGTGAAAAAAGGGGTAAATACGCCATCGACGATTGACGACTATGTCATCCCTGAAAAAAAAGATCTGGGAGAATTGTTAAGGCGCTTTAAGCAGGTTGAAGATGTGGTTGATTGCATATGAATTATGCTGCCCATTCACCGCCCCAGGAGTTTCCAGATTTAGATCCCCACAGTTATGCTGCCCATGTTCAGGAAATGTTGGATTATGGTCGAGCTCAACTTGATTATATCCTTGGTTTTCTTGCAGTATCCGAAAAGGAAAAAAGGAATCTGCGGGAGACTTACATAGCAGCCATAATGCTCCACGACATGGGTAAACTTGATGAAAGTAATCAACCCGTGCTGAAAGGTAGGAATGGGCGTTTGATGGTCGACCATATCGATGCAGGGACAGCCATTGCCCAAGCAATGGGCAATGAACTGCTTGCCTGGCTGATCCGGGGACATCATGCCCCCGGGCTGCCTAGCCGCAGTACGGAAAAATATTTTATTAAATATCTTAACAAAGAGGTGAATCTGGAGGGGTTTAAGCTGCCCTTATTTTCTTTGAGAGGGTTGCGGAAACAAAGAGCTGAGGAGCATTTAATACGTACGGGCAGTGAATTAGATTGTCATAAAAGACATTATCGTTGCATTGCTCATACTGACTCCCATCTTTCTGACTATATTCAGCGACAAGTTCAGAACTGTGGTAAGTGGCCACACCTCAAGCAAAAACTGCCTGCCAGCAGCATCACAACCCGCTTGCTGCTTTCATGCCTGGTGGATGCAGATCATGGTAGTGCTGCAGCTTACGGTAATAACCAAAAAACTCCAGTTTTTTGCCCTGGTGACAACCGATGGCAGCAGAGACTTGATGGTCTGAAAAACTACATTGAGAAAAAGGCAGCTTCAGGTTTGCCGGAAGAACGTAAACGAAACGCATTACGGCAGGCCTTCTTTCAGCATTGTTGCTACAAGGAAATTACCGGAGCCGAGTTGACTTTCTGCTCAGCTCCTGTTGGTTTGGGAAAAACCACTTCGGTGACGGCCTACTTGCTACGGCAAGCAGTAAAAAATAATGCCAGCAGGCTAATCGTGGTTGCTCCCTTCACTAATATTATTAACCAGACTGTTAATACCTTACGAAGTGCTCTTCTGCTTGACGGTGAGAACCCTGAACAAGTTGTTGCCGCGCATCACCATAAAATTGATTTCTCAGATGAGCCAATGCGGCAATACAATACACTTTGGCGAGCACCGGTTGTTGTGACTACCGCTGTACAGTTTTTTGAAACCCTTGCTGCTGCGGATCCCACTCGGCTTCGTAAATTAAATGCAATAGCTGGTGCGGTTATTTTTATAGACGAATCACATGCCTGTGTGCCGCCAGAGTTTTTCCGCATCACCTGGAAATGGTTGTGTGAGTTAGTTGAAAAGTGGGGGTGTAGTATTGTCCTCTCATCAGGATCGATGATTGAATTCTGGAGCGATGACTATTTGGTAGGAAAAGACCAACTTACTAAATTGCCAGATCTATTGAGTGATGATTTGCGCGATAAATGTCAGGAAGCTGAGACGTCCAGAATTACTTTTAAACAGTTGTCTCCGGCTCTTACAAAAAACGCGTTGGTTGAGGAATTACAAAGTGTATCTCATTGGCAAGGCTTTGATGGTGATGTTTTTCCATCATGCCTGGTAATACTCAACACAGTTCAGACCGCAGCAGTTGTGGCGCATGCTCTTGCCCAGGAGTTTAATGAGCTAGAAGAATCACTTGTAAATAGGGTTGTGCTTCATCTTTCCACAGCACTTGCTCCTAAAGACCGGGATGTGATTCTCGCTGAAATTGACCGGCGGCAGGGAGTGACCGAATGGAGTAATCGTCGCTGGTTTCTGATTGCTACAAGCTGTGTTGAAGCGGGTATTGACCTTGATTTTTCAATGGCTTTCAGGGAGCGATGTTCCGTTACCAGCTTGTTGCAGGTAGCTGGAAGGGTTAATCGTCATGGGCGCCGTTTACGTGGAGTCGTCTACGATTTTACATTGTTACCTGAAGATGGAATAACCTTGAATCCAGGTTTTAAGGAGAGTGCTGTAATACTTCAAGAGCTTTGGCAGGAACTTGTGGCACCGAACACACTATTGACTACCGTCGCAACAAAATCTGTTAAAAAGCAATTTTCAGCCCTAAGAAAAAATTATAATAATTCATTAGAATTATACGAAAAGGAGTTGAGTCGTAATTTTCAGGATGTCCAGGATGGCTATCGTATAATAAAAAATGATACCAGGACGGTGATAATCGATGAGCAAATTGCGATTGCTTTGGAGTCGGGAGTCCCTGTAAAATGGCAGGATATCCAAAATAATTCGGTACAACTTAGAATGCGAAAAGTGGCTAATTTACAGCTTGTACCAATTAAAAATTGTGAACAGGATCATATTTATTCTTGGGTTAGCAGGTATGAATACGACTCTGTTTTTCTTGGGATAATGGGAGGAATGATTAAATTGGATCAATTCTTTCAACAAGACTATGGAGTGGTTTGAGTTTTATGGTTCTTTGTCATAGTTGCAGAACAGGCGGTGCTGCTTCCTGCCTAATTTTCAGTCTCCAATCTGGAGGGGTTGGAGCCAGAAATAATTGATGGCTTTTAGAGTACTGACTTTGTGAACAAAGAGCACACTTCAACCATGAAACCTGATCATGGCAACATAATCCTCTACCAGACCGAGGATGGCCAGGCAGTCGTGAATGTCTGCCTGGCTGATGAGACGATCTAGTTAACTTTGAAGCAGATTGCAGGGCTGTTCGGTAGGGATAAATCTGTCATTTCCTGACATCTACGAAATATTTTCCAGACCGGGGAATGGGATAGAGAGGCAACTGTTGCAAAAATAGCAACAGCTCAAAGAAGGGGAGGCAGTGAAGCCTTGCCGATACCCTGGAGAAGCAAAAGCTGGTGAGGGGTGGAGGCGAGCAAGATCTTGGGAATTATCAATCCGGGAAATATTACAGGTCCGTATACTCGTTCATTTGCTCATAGAGGGATAGAGGCGAACCAACAATGTACAGTGAAGACGACCTGCTCATGATCTCAGCCTTGCAACACCTGCTGTTCTGTCCACGGCAGTGCGCACTGATTCATCTTGAGCAGCAATGGACGGAAAACCGCTTGACCGCCGAAGGGCGTATACTTCATGAGCGGGTCCATACCGCGGGCAAAGAGTCCCGGCGGCGGCTTAAAACCGAATTTGATGTACCTATCCGTTCGCTGCAGTTGGGTTTAATCGGGCGAACCGATGTTGTGGAATTTCATCTCCAGGATGATGGCAACTGGGTGCCCTTTCCGGTTGAATATAAACGAGGCCGTCCCAAAAAAGATGATTCCGACCGGGTCCAGCTCTGTGCACAGGCCATGTGCCTGGAAGAGATGTTGGATAGAGATGTTCCTGTCGGAGCTCTTTTCTATGGGCAGAAAAAGCGACGGGTTGAAGTGGTCTTTGACCAGGCACTTCGGCAGACAACTATTGAGACCGCTGCGCGCCTGCATGCCTTGTTTGCCGCCAAGATCACCCCGCCACCACAGTACAGTCGCGCCTGTGAGAGTTGTTCCTTTCTTGAAACCTGTCTGCCACACACTGCAGGAACAAGGGACAAGGTTTCGAAATATATGAACAAGGTTGTCTCCTCATGAAAAAACATTTGAACACTCTTTTTGTGACCACCCAGGGGGCATATCTTGCCAAGGATGGTGAAACCATAGCCGTGAGAATCGAGCGTGAAGTGAAGTTGCGGCTTCCTGTGCATACCTTGGAGTCCATTGTCTGTTTCGGCAATGTGGGGTGTAGTCCTTTTCTCATGGGGTTTTGCGGGGAGCGTAACGTCACCCTTTCTTTCCTCACTGAGAATGGTCGTTTTTTGGCCAGGGTAGTGGGGCCGGTATCCGGCAATGTTTTGTTGCGTCGTGAACAGTACCGACGGGCAGATGAGCCTGATTTCTCTGCTCAGTTGAGTAAGGCCTTTGTGTTCGGTAAGGTTGCTAACTGTCGTACGGTGTTACGGAGGGTGGTCCGGGATCACGGTGATAAGGTTGATTGCTCGGCCATTGAGGCAGCGGTTAGTCGACTGACCACCTCTTTACACCGCTTGCAGGATGAGCTTGACCTGGAGATGGTTCGTGGGGTGGAAGGTGATGCGGCCCATGTCTATTTTGAAGTTTTTGATCATTTAGTTATCCGGAATAAGAACGATTTTTTCTTTCATGAACGCAACCGCAGGCCGCCGTTGGACAGAATGAACTGTCTGCTTTCTTTTCTCTATACCCTTGTGATGCATGATGTCCGTTCGGCCTTGGAGTGTACCGGTCTTGACCCTGCAGTGGGGTTTCTGCATCGGGATCGGCCAGGGCGTGCCGGTTTGGCCCTGGATTTGATGGAAGAGTTTCGACCCTTGGCCGATCGTCTGGCCTTGTCTCTGGTGAATCTGGGACAACTGCAGGGAAAGGATTTTGTGGTGAGTGAGACCGGTAGCGTCAGGATGAAGGATGAGGCCAGGAAAACTTTGCTGGTCAGCTACCAGAAACGCAAGCAGGATACCCTGCAACACCCATTCCTGGAAAAGAAGATGCCCGTCGGCCTGCTCTTTCACACCCAGGCCTTGCTGTTAGCCCGGTTTTTACGGGGGGATGTCGATGGCTATCCTCCACTGATCTGGAGGTAGTGCGTGTTTGTTTTGGTGAGCTACGATGTCAAAACCAGTGATCCTGGTGGCGCTAAACGGTTGCGGCGGGTGGCGAAAGTGTGCAAGAATTATGGCCAACGCGTTCAGTATTCAGTTTTTGAATGTATCGTCGATCCTGCTCAGTGGGCAATGATGCGCCAGAAACTTATCAATGAGATCGATGAGGATGCTGATAGTCTCCGCTTTTATTTTCTTGGTTCCAACTGGCAGCATCGACTGGAACATATTGGTGCAAAGGAGGGGATCGATCAGGAAGGGCCTCTTATTTTTTGAAATAGCTTCGCGCGAACCATTGACGGACAAAATATGTCGGCAGGTTCGCAAGTATAAAGGAGACGGAGGTTACCCTTAGATTATGATGTCTTAACAGAAACGTGAGCCTTTACATTTTCTGAGGTTCGCAGAATCGTAAATATAAACTCAGTTCAGACAGTAGCTTATGAGCTGACAGTCGCCCCTTCACGGGGGCGTGGATTGAAACGCT
>NZ_KE387009.1:0-11330 GCF_000429965.1 Desulfogranum mediterraneum DSM 13871 | reverse complement strand
ATCGTCGCCCCTTCACGGGGGCGTGGATTGAAACTGATCGGACCGCCTTACCTGAAAAGATCACGAAGTATCGAAGAGCCGCTTCCCTGGCTTTACCTCAAGGGTATTTCAACCGGGCAGTATTAGGCGGCCCAGGAAGCGCTTCTTGGTGAACAGGCAAAAGACCTTTCCGTCAACACCATCTCCCGGCTCATGCGTCGCTGGCTCGAAGAGCATAGTGGCTGGAGAGGTCATCGGTCAAGAAATGATATGTATACTGGTGGGTTGATGGCGTCTACAGCAAGGTGCGGATGGGCGACAAGCTCTGCCTCCTGGTGATCAGCTTTTCTGTTGCAGTGAGGACAGTAAATGGTTAGCCGTTTGTTGCGATGAAGTTTGATAACAGCCATTATCTGAGTCGCGTGAATTTCCAGGATGACCCAACCTGAAAAATCGTATAAATGACCTGATGAGGCATGTTTTTCAGCCGGTCAGCCCATCCCTGTTTTTTGCAGCTGTGACCAAAGCCCATAAAAACAGCTGTGAAACTACATCAGTTTCTGCTTTGCTGTCTTTTGCTGTTAAGACCATATATTAGGTGTAAGCTTGATCGATTCAATGAATGATCTCAGAGACATATCTGTTGAGGCCCTCTACAGTTTCATAAATGATTTCCCCGCACTGCTATGGCGGATTGAAATAGTCAAAGCCCGTATTGAGTTCCTGAACGGCAACACCGATGTTGCTCCCGGGATCGATGGAGCTCTTTTCCTTAAAAACATTGAATACCGGAACAGAAAAGTATTGCAGGAAGACCTTCACCTGATCGAAGACTTTATGGAAGCTGTCAAGGAGGGGGAGAATGCCTCAACAGTTTTCCGGGTAAAAAGCAGAAATGGCGTTACTTCCTGGTTGAAGCTCACCGGGACAGTTAACCGAAGCGATCCAGGTTTTTACTATGGTTACCTTCTTAATGCAGGGGATACTGTAGCGGTAGTTAAGGAAATTCTCGGTGTGAACTATGAGCTGAAGCTGAAGGTTGAGGAGTCTGGCAACCCTGTGTTGTTGGTTAACTCTGATTCGTTGCAGATTGATTGTGCCAGTTCTGCAGCAAAGGAGCTGTTTGGCCTCTCTGAAACAGACTTCAAGAATCTTCCCTTCCGTGAGTTGCAAGACGCTGCCGAAGAACAGGATCTGGATTATATGGCAAGGGAGATTTCCCGTTCCGGAGAATGGAAGGGAAGGCTATCCTATCGGTCAAAGGATAAAAAGCAGGTTGTTGAAGCTGAGACCATAGTTCGATACCTGGTTTATAAAAAAAACAAACTGATCCACATCTCGCTGCAAAAACCTCAGGTACGTCAACCGTCTGAAAATGTAATATCCATATCCAGTATGAAAGATATGGATGCCTTGGCCGAGAAGCTTGCAGGCCTTCACGAAATGAATGATATCATGGATGCCTGCCTTTCAGATCAAATGCTTTGCGGGAAGTATGACGCGCTCCTCTTTTCAGATGTTCATATACGTAAAAACATGGTCATGGTCTATGGTGCCGGTGTCCCGTTTGCAGGGGTGAAGCAAGCAGAGAGTTTTTCATATAAAGGCACTATCGCTGAAGACATCGAGCGTTATGGCCTTGAGTCCCTGGTAGTGGATGACACCCAGGACAGCATTAAGCCTATTGACTGGGCCCTTTTCGTTCCTCGGGGAATTCGTTCCTATTTTGCCATGCCTTTTTACAGCCGTACCGTGCTGCGCACCGTCCTTATTCTCTGCTCAACTACCCCTGGATTTTTTGCAGGTAAACGTCCCGATGATTACCTTGCCCTCCTCAAGGTTATCAATGGTGCTGTTCGAGCCTGGCGGCGACATCATCGCCGTTAACATCCTCAGGTCTCTATGCGATCAAAGCGAACTCTAAGCCAGAAAGCCCTCAAGTTGTACCTCTAAAATTGGTGGCACCAATTTGAATTATAACGGTGTTGTGTGGTGGTGTAGCGATGTGCTGCTTGACATGTGCAAAAAATATCGGTTATGGTTGCACCAATTTTACTGCTTCCCCAGGATTGGTAGAGTAGGCGCATAAGCTTTGCAGGTAACCGAAGAGAAACGCATCCTTGTGAAAGGCAAGACTTGGCTCTGTTTTGAAAAGCTGCCAAGCTCTTTCCAGAGGTTATAAGTGAGCGGCCCAAGGCAATCGCTGGCTAGCTCTATAAGCAGCAGGAAACCTACACCTTAACCAGGCGGAACGGCTCAAGGTGCCAGTGGAACAGGTTGTTCAGTCCGTCAACAAACGAAACAACAACAGAGAGAATATCCCAGTTTCAAAACACCCTATGCTTTTTCTGACAAGCAGAGAGCTCTTGAGCTCAGAAAAATCATGGGGTATGCACTCGTCGGCTAGATTCAGCTCCTTTTGTCATGAGTACCTGGAAGGTTAACGAAGACAATGCAACAGGCCCTGCTAAGTCAACTGCAATTGATTCTTAAAAAGTTGGATCTCCAGCCAGGGGACCGGCTTCCTCCTGAACGCGAGCTTGCTAAAGCCCTTAAAGTTACCCGTAATTCCCTGAGAAGGCTGTTGCACATGCTGGAAGGCAGGGGTCTTGTCGATATTAAGAAGGGTAGCGGAACGTACTTAAAAGCCGGTGTTTCCAGCCTCGCAAATTTTCCCCTGTCCGACGACAAGATTACCGCTTCTACCAAACTGTTGACCGACCAGTTGGAGAGCGCATATCTGTTTTTTCACATTATGGTGGAGCTTGCGGCTCTTCGTATAACCAAATCACAGCTTGAAGAGTTGCAAGAAAGAAACGTAGCTCTCAGTCGGAGCATCTTTTCCGAAGATCCTCAAAAGGTATGGATGGAGAGTCTCTCCTTTTTCAGGACCATTGCCATCGCCACAAACAACACTTTTATGGTGAACATCATGGATGTGATCTGTTCCGTTGATATGGCCTCATTCAAGCATTTCTTCGAAATAAACCAAGGACAACAAGAACAGCTCTTTGGGGATCATGTCAACATACTCCATGCCCTTCGTGAGCGAAACTGTAACAAGGCCAAACTGGTCACCCAGAAGTATGTAATGCATCTCAGTCAAATCCTGGAATCCCAGGAGGGCATTGTTTCGGCTGCAATCCTGAAAGACCAGCTCACGGAGGCGGAATGATCAAGGCTCCGGAAAAAAGAGTATTCTTGGAAATGATCATAAAGAGTGCATTCCGGACTCTTGGAATGAGAGCAGGTCTCGTTGAAGACGACGGGCAGGAGGTAAGAGAGGTAGCCCCGGATATCAGTTCAGATCTTCCCCCTGAACTGATGGCCATGGAAGCCCAAAGACTTGGCTTGGATCCTTGGAAAGATCGAAATCGTGTCCTTCAGTCGATACAGGATGCAATGCGCGATCGGGGCAGCTAACTATTTTTTTAGAAAGATAAAAAAAGTGAAACAGGACGGAGCGCAGGACTGGTAATCGGGCGCTCCGTCCCTAACCCACCAAAACCCCAAACACAATTATGGAGGTATTATGGAAAGGTATGGCGAACAATACCTTGAAGAGCGAAAGCTTGTCAAGAGGTGGGCGGGACCGATTCCCGCGCTGGTCAGCCTCCTGCTGACCTTAACCGTCTTTTATGCCACCTGGTGGATCTTTCAGGACCCCAGAGGTCTCATGCGCATGTACACGCCCTATATCGGCTATATGTACTGTCGATGGTGGCTCATCATGATGATCTGGATGGTCTATATCTTTAACTTCTGGCCTTTTAAACGTAAATGGCTTGAGACCGCCCACCCCCTGGTCAAGGGTACGGTGCTGACCCTCGTTTCTGTGGCTATTCTCCTGGCCCTGATTAAGGGTTTCTTTGAAGGATTTCTGGGCAATTATGGTTTGGCCTACTTTAATCCGGAACAGTTGGGGAAACTTGATGGTGTAACCAGCTTCTTTGCTGCAGAATATTCCGCGCTTGCAATCCTTATGTTTGCAGCCATTGCATCCTGGCTTTCTCCTGCCTGGGTCGTAGCAATGGAGAATGCCCCCTGGAAAGATCTTAAACAGCCTGCAAGGGGCTTTTCTGTTTTAGTGGTTACCTTTTTTCTCTCAACGATTGTCTACTTTGTTACCATGCATCCCCATATGGGGATCCTCTACCATCCCTGGCAGTATTTCACCTCCATTGCCCCGCCTTATTGGGAGAACTTCGCAGACACGGTCTCAGGTAATTTTCATGTTTCCTGGATTATGTGTTGTACCGTTGTTGTCTGGCTGGTTGAAACCATTTGGCAACGCTATCCCTTCAACCTTATAAAAAACGATTGGCTCCGTCGTTTTGCCACATTTGCAGGAATTATCCTCATCGCCCTTGCCATGCATTTCTTTCTCTACTTTGCACAGGAGCTGACCTGGGGAGAGGCTATCCGTGGTACCAGGCGAGCATTTTCCCCTGACTGGCGTTGGCTTCATGTTGGTGAAATGGCCATATTTTTCCTGGTGCCGGCACTGTTTCTGACTTTTTATTGCGAAAACTGGCCAAGAAAATTCAGCTTGCCGGTCAACATTGCGATTCGTACAATCGTCTGCCTTGTTGCGGCAGTTTTGCTGTACATTGTTTACTACAAGACTTCCCACCTCTTTCTCGGTACTCAAAAGGGATTCTCTCATCCGCAACAATTTCCCATGATTCCAACCATATGGCTGATAAATATCTGGCTTGCACATCATTGGTTTATGGATAACTGGCCTGCCTGGAAGATGGTACCAAAGACCCAGGTGGAAATCGAGGCTGAGCATCGTGCAGCAGAGGCCGAGATTTCCATGATACGCCTTACGCCAAAATTTGTTACCGGAATGGGAGCAGGCGTTGTCATAGGTGTCCTTATTTATATCGGGACGATCGGGGCTCTACCGAAGCTCTATGCCTTTATCGATATCATCCCGAAAAATTAAGAGACCAAGAGGATACCCATATGTCTAGTGATATAAAACGACGCGATTTTCTTAAGGGAGCCATCACCGGTGCAGGGGTTGGAGTGCTGGGGGCCATGGGCGCATACTCGTATTCCGGAGCAAGAAAGGCCCTGTTTCCCAAGGTGGCAAAAAAAATGAATGATATAGGAACCTGCAAGAGTATCAAGGTTACCAATATCTCGGAAACAAGCTGGTTTGATAACCAGACCCTGGTGGGAGACGTCAAGGGTGCCGGTGGTCTTCTTGTGGATCAATATTCCTATAACTGGCCTCCGTTCGGCAATGGCAAGGGGCTTGGAAAAGGCTCCTATGATGAAGGGATTTCCCTGATCAAGGAGTATCTTCCCCATGATATCGATAAAGCCTGGGAGATTACCCAGAAAAATTCCATCAACCCTGACAATGCCGGAGGCTACTCCTGTCTGCTTGAAGTGGAGGAGCTTGACGGTCAGGTACGAAAGTTTCTCCTGGATTCCGGCTGGTCGTACAAGTGGATGGATGAATCCTTCAAGCGGGAAGGTATCGATAAAATGCTTGAAAACAGGGAAATCGAGGCTCTGTTTATTTCCCATGAGCATTTTGACCACTACTGGGGCTTACCCGTGACCCTCAAGTATGATCCTTCCATCACCATCTATATTCCCGAAGGTTTTTATCCCGAAGGAAAGCAGTACATCAAGGATGCTGGCCACACCGGCAAACTTGTTGAGGTGAAAAATGGGCTGTATAAGCATATTCCAGGCATGGCGACCTATGTCTTTCCTATTCCAATTATATGCCGGGTCTACGGAGAGCAATCCCTTTATTTCAACGTTAAGGACAAGGGTCTTGTCTCGGTGACGGGATGTTGTCATCAGGGCATCATACGATTCGCCGAGACGGCCTGCAAGGAACTCAAATACGAAAATGACCAGTTGCATGGTATTTACGGAGGGCTTCATATCTCACCCTTTGATGACTGGGATCCCAAGTATGATGATCTTGTGATTTCTCTTCAACGGTACGGATTTGAGCGCATTGGCTGTAATCACTGCACCGGTGTGCTCTGTGCGAAAAAGTTCATAAGCGCCGGCTATCCTGTGGTTGAGGGAACGGCCAGGCATCGTTCCAAGGACAAGGCATATCTGGGAAATGGTGATACCATAACCTTTGGTTAATTGGCAGTGCTCCATGCCCTGGTGTCTCGTCTGTCGCCAGGGCATGGGCTAGGATATGGAGTAGTGCACCATGGGTAACAAGAGATCATTGCTCAAACAAAAGCTGGCAACACTCCTGCCTCCATCGGTTCTGGATGATTCGGAGGATGCGGCTTTTGAGCTTGTGAGAGCTGTCCTTGTCCGCGCAAACTACATTTCAGCTATCCGACAGCGTCTGGGCTGGTGCGGAATCCATGAAGTTATCTCCCCCAATATCCGGACCGGAACCGTCACCACCCGGATCAATGACCGGCCTGGGGTTTACGGAGTGCTTCCTCTGGAATCAACCTCCGGCAGAGGGGCCTGCTTTTCCTTGTGCTATTTTCCCTCCCCGGATGAGGACCTTGTGGAATCTTTTTCCGTTGAGGCCGGTATTCAGATACTGCAACCTGATTTTCTCGATAAGGTACGATCATTCGCAACTCAGCTCGGGTTCGCGAACCTGTTCCATCTCGGCTATGTTGAAGCGTATATCCATGAGGACACCGGGGGGGTATTTCTGGCATTAACGGCCAATGACAGGCTAAGCTGGTCTTCAAGTAGAGGCATTGTCGTCAAAAACAACCAGGGCTTAGTTGAAGCTGTTGCTCCCGGAGGCATCGATCAGGACCTTGCTGCTCGTGAGATTGCCATGCCGTTCTTTCGGGCTCTTGCTGCCTCGTTCAGCTATACGCTGGCATCGGCTCCAGCTGTTCTTTACACCCAGCAGAGAATGAGCCTTGCCTCTTCGCCTTTGGTGCATACAAGTCGTGAGCATCGCCTGACCCTTGGCTATTTTGCCGATGTTGCCCAGGCAGAAGGCTTTGACTGGGAGGAGCCACCGGAAATTCGCTGGGACCCATCCAAGCCTGTGCCAAAGATCTATGAAGGGGAGCTGTGGTGGACAACGGATTTTTGGGGGGTGGCCAACGGGCTGGACAAAGGGTCCATGGGAATGGTTGATAAACCTCGTTTCATCCTGCTTACAGGGTTCCTGGGTGCAGGTAAGACAAGCTTCCTTGATAATTTTATCCAGGCGCAGGCTGCAAACAACAACCTCGTTGCAGTAATCCAAAATGAAATCGGAGAGAGAGGGCTTGATGCCAAGCTTCTCAACGAAAGCTACGCTGTCACCCAAATGGATGAAGGGTGTGTCTGCTGTTCTCTGGCTGGAAATCTGCGATCGGCATTGGTAGACATCATGGCTCGTTTTCAGCCGGACTTTATCGTGCTTGAGACAACGGGTCTTGCCAACCCGGCAAATATGCTTGCAGAGATAGACGACCTGAGTGATATCCTGGAATTCGGTTCTGTTACAACCATGGTCGATAGCCTGGCGGGCGTCGGGAATCTGGAACGTTTTGAGGTCGCGAGGGCCCAGATCCGTCTTGCTGATCTCATCCTGGTCAATAAATCAGACCTCAGCGACCCTTCTCAGCTGGATTTTCTCACCAACGAGATAAGGTCGCTCAACCCTGTTGCAGATATCCATCGGACCACCTATGGAGACGTTAATCCGGCCATACTCTATGGGACAAACTTTCAACTTCCGCCTAAACGTCCCTTGATCTCACCAATGGAAGATGGACAGGGGGGAACTCACCTAAATGATCTGATCGAAACCAGGTTGATTGACTTTGAAGCGCCCTTGGATAAAGATACCTTATTGAAGGCTATTGTCGCTGGTGCTGATGACATCCTGCGGGTAAAAGGTATAGTCGAGTTTACAGACGATCCTGATCCAGTGGTGTTTCAATACTCGCAGGGAGGATATGATCTTGCGAAAACTCTGCACAGCGATACAGCTGAACGGTTCCTGGTGATCATAGGCAGGAGCCTGAACAGACACTTTGCTGATAGGTTCTCGCTAAATACAACATCGTGACACTGCGGTGTTCTCCTCTGATTCCGTTGGGATAGAGCGGAGGTCTTTTCTTCTTCGGCTGTAAGAAATTGCCGAAAGCTTGCAGGGGAAGCGTTCAGCTTTCTCTTCGATATTCCAGTCGGCCATTACTTGGCTCTCACTCGTCATCTCAGCTGTGCTTGTTTCTTCCCTATGGAATCTCCTTCAGGTTCTATTAACTGCACCTCGACAATCCAGGGCTCCAGGCGGTTGCCATACGCCAGCCGGACAGTGTAGCGGGGCGGCTGGAGTTCCTCCCGGCCGTTTGGCTCCCGGGCCAGGAGGCTATCCAGGGCGGCCCGCTGTTTGCGGGTCACCTGGATCCTGGGGGTGCTCAGGGCCGAGATGATCCCGAATAGCTCCCTCTTCTCCCGCTTGCCCCGGTAGCCCGCCCGGACCAGCCCCTTGACCAGGATAAAGCGTCCCCGGTCCGGATAGCGGGCCCGAAGTTTTATTCGATCGAGTCCAGCATCGATAACAAAGAGTCGGGAGCGGCTCAGCCCTTCGCTCTTCAGGCGTTTGCTGGCGCGATCATAGTTGGCCTGCAGGGTCTTGTCTGCCCGGTCGACGCTCAATAGCCGTTGTTCCCGGGCCCGCTTGTTCTCCGCCCGGCGGAGATTTTCCTGAAAGGCCGGTCCATCCAGTTCCAGGACAAGAAAGACCTCTCTGGGAAGGGGCTCTTGGAAGTGATGATCATCGTCGCTTTGGCGGAGCAGATCAGCGCCCTTGAACCCCAAGGCTTCCAGTTTTTTCGCCGTGAACCAGGCCGGCGACTGCCAACCGGATTGATCTGCCGGCTCATCCGGATCCCTGTCCAGGCTGCGCCAGACCAGCCGCAGGGCCAGGCCGCTGTCCTCTTTGTGGAGCCGGTAGGGCAGCTGCAGCTCCCGTTCGCTGAGGATGGTCAGGGATTCGGGCGAGCCTGATCGGTTGGCGGCGACCCCGGCGAGGAGCACGATGTTGGCTGCGGCAAGCAGGATAGAGGCCAGGGCAAAGAGTGCGCGGGAAGAGAGGCGTTTTTTCATGGTTTCACCTCCCCTGGCTCGCTGGCCGCACCATTACGGAGCCGTTTCAGGACCAGCAGCATCAGGATCGCGGTCAGGCCGATGAGCAGAAAGAAGAGATACTTGGGCATCCAGTCCCACCACCAATCGTAGAACTTGGTGTAGAGGAAGATGGTGAAGAAGACGTTGCCGCTGTTGATCACCTCGGGCAGACCATTTTTGATTCCATACCAGATGGCGAGGCCGCTGCAGAGAAATCCCAGCACCTGGTAGAAACGCTCAACGCTCTCCTGACCAAGATCCAGGTAGCTGATCGCCCCCCAGTTGGCCAGGATCAGGACCGGCAGAAAAAAGAGCAGCATCGCAAAGACCCGGTAGAGGGCAGCAAAGCCGGAGAAGCGGTGATGGGGAAGCAGCGGGATCAGGAACAGGATCAGGGCGGCCGGGAAAAAATTCTCCGGGCGTTCCCCAAAGTGGAGCCAGTAACAGCCGCTCCAGGTCCCTGTCTGGGCCGAGAGATAGGCTGCAAAACAGAGGATCCCTGCACCAAGGAGGAGGCGGGCATCTGCTCCATAGGCCAGGAGGAAGGCAAAGGCTGCCCAGGCCAGAAAGGCGTTTGCAGAGGGCGTGATGTTGAAGATCTGGGCCAACATGGAGAGGTTGAGGACAAAGCAGGCAAGGCTGACCAGGCCGAGCAGTTTTGCGAAATAGCCGCTCTTTTCCCTGGAGGAGCTGTACATGGTGGCCGCCAGGGTGATGAGGGGTGCCAGGACCAGGATCAGGACCTGGGCCGAGGTCGAGAAACGGCCCCAGAACTGGTAGAACAGGAAGAAGACACTGGCAGCCAGGGCCAGGGCGCCAAGGAAGGAGCTGATCTTCATCCCCAGGCTCAGTTGTTTTTCCCGGCTGCTGGAGTCGATGTCAAAGGCGGCTGACAACCGTGCTCTCAGCTCTCCATGGTAGCTGCCAAGGGCGGCGCGCTGGCGCGCGTCCAGAAAGAGCACCTTTTCCTGCTCAAGGAGTGCCAGTTCCGCCTGGAACGCGTTGAGCTGGTCGATCCTGTTTTGCGCCTCAATCTTTGAGTTGAGCTGCATCGTTTATCCCTGTTGTCTCGAATCGTGAAGAAAAGCCTCTTGCCCGGGGGACGGTTTGTTCTCTGTTGCCCTCGGCCAGGCCTCTGCTGCCGATTTGGGTAGATCCAAAAAGAGGGGTCAGCCTGGCAGAGAATGCAGAGCGATCATCTTCCTCGTCATCCTCCAGCTTGGCCGCCGCGTTCAGTCGTTGCTTTGTTTGGCTATGCCAAGAGTCTTGTTTAATTTTTCGGTATCGATGAATTTCCCCAGCCCCGCTATTCCCCGGGCGACCTCGGGGTTGGAGAAGAGCTCCTGGGCAGCCACCTGGCCAAAGACGTTGAAGCTTGCGTTGAGGGCGATCGGCCCCTCGTATTGAATCGCTTTTCGGGTCTGCTCAAGGCAGGTGACAGAGGTCAGCTTGACGATCAGTTCGGCCATCCCTTTATCTGTAAGCTGTCTTACTGCCGGATCCACCGGTGCTATGGTTTGTACTGCCGGGTGCAAGGCCATGGCTGAAAACATCCAGCGCACCAGGGTGATCTTGTCTTCCGGAGAAGAGGCTTCGACAAGACAGCGCGAGAGGTCGTCGGTATATACCCCGGCCTGGCCGACCGAGGGGACGAGTAAGGCTCCAAGCAAGACAATGGTTGCTATGATCTTCATATTTTCTCCTTGGCAGGATGCGGTCACCTTCAGGGGCGAGGACTGTTCTGCTGTTTTTTCAGGCCAGGCAGCTCTGCCTGGAGGCGCTCGCTGCAGAGGTGGAGCACTCCCTGGACCTTCCCCTGGTTCAACAGTTCGCAGGCCCCGGTGGAGAGGCGATGCCACGGCGGTGTCACGGTGTGACAGTTGATAGTTGTTTTTAATTCAGAAGGTTACATGGTTACCATTGGCCTTGCCATAATGCAAAGGATTTATCGCTGCAACCTAGGCGCGGAGAAGAGAGCCTTTCCGGCAGCAGGCTTGCCCGGGATAATGAGATGTTTCGATCAGGATAGCATTTCTTATGGTTATATCGCTGCCTGTTTTTACCGCCATTGCCTTTGCTGGCTCGGCGTCATGCCCGCGCAGGCGGTCATCCAGGAATTTTGAGTACCCTTTCCAGGTATGCTTGCAGAGCGGCTCTGGCAGGTCGCAGGTCGCAGGTCGCAGGGCATAAGGGGCATGCCGGTTGAGGGTGTTGCCTTGTGTTTTCCTGCCACGATCTCAGTCGATCTCAAGGCA
>NZ_AUCW01000029.1 GCF_000429965.1 Desulfogranum mediterraneum DSM 13871 | reverse complement strand
GGCTTTGCAGACTGGTCGCAGGTTTTTGGCGATCCGATAATGACAGGGGCGTTGCTTGATCGTTTAACGCATAAGGCGCATATCATCACATGTGACTGGAAAAGCTATCGATTAAAGCAAAGCCTGGCCGAGCAAGAGATGGCGGCAAAGCGAAAATAGAAACCGCCGGGCCAGCCCCAGCATAGGGAGCCCCCGGGGGCTCCCTATGCTGGGGCTGGCCCGGCTTAAAAACGATGCCGAGTTCCCCTTAACCGGTAACTTTCAAACAATAATAGGTGGTCAAAATTCAGTTAGCACAGGTGGTCAATTTTAGGTTGTCATTTCTAGGCACAGGTCCCCACCACCAGCCGTACCCCCAGGCTGCGGGCCTCGGCCACCAGGGCAAGCTGCTCCGGCAGGCGCGCGGGATCCTGGCTCTTCAAGGCGAGCAGGCTGGGCATCCAGGCCCCCCCCTGCCTGGCCAGCTCCTCCAGTTGCTCCCGCCCCTGGCAGGGCCCCTGGAAGAATCCGCCCGGGGAGGGATCCGGCTCTTTCTCCCCTGCATCCGGACAGAGCCGGATAGGAAGGGGAAAGTCGGCCGCCTCGGTTGCATCCTGCCAGTGCCGGAGCGCCTGACCCTGTGGAGATGAGGGGACCTGCCGATATGCGGGATCAGCCACCGCCAGGATACCATGACTGAAGTGATCCCGCAGGTGCCTGCTGAGCTGCAGACGCAACTGTTCAGGGGAGGCACGCTGCTGTTCCTGCCGTTTGCCGAGATCCGTGGTGGCTGAGAGGGCCAGGTGGGCACGGCCATCGACCAGGGGGGGCAGGATGGTACAGTGGGAGAGTTCCTCCACCACAGCCTGGGCAGAGAGTTCGGCGAGCCGCTCCCCGCTGCACGGCTCCCACCCGGCCCAGCGTCCCTCTTTCACCGCAAGCAGCATCTGCCGGGCCACAGGTTTGCCACTGCCATCAAACAGCCAACCGGCAACAATATAATGGGGCTCTGTCATGGGATCTCCTCCCTGCCAAGCTTGTCCACCACCGCCTTTCCCCAGGGAAAGACGGTCCCTGTTTCAACCTTAGGTCAGCTAGCGGGCCAGTCAAGGAAGGGATCCACCTTTTGCTGCTGGCCCTGCTGAACTTTTCCAGAAAAAAAATTGCATTTCCCCGGATCGCCTGGTAGATCAAGGCAGATCTTCGTTGCAGCAGGGCCTCTCTGCCCTGCTCGTTGCATATCCTTTTGGCGGGCTGCTTGCCAGAGATCTGGAACACGTCAGCCGCACACCTATCTGACCTGCTCTCCACCCCCTCCCCTCTAAGGATGGACTGCGACCGAGGCGAACCCCCATATCGATCCCCTGAGCGCCCGGCAAAAAAGAGGCCTGGGGACGCATCAAACATTTAACGCAGGAGACAGCCATGACACAGGCAAAAGATGGTGATAAGGTAACCATCCATTATACCGGTAGACTGACGGACGGGACGGTTTTTGATTCCTCGGATGGCCGTGATCCCCTGCCCTTCACCATTGGTGCAGGCCAGGTAATCCCGGGTTTTGAAGAGGCGGTCCTCGGCATGGCCTGCGGAGAGAACAAGACGGTGACCATTCCGGTGGACAAGGCCTATGGCCCCCGCAACGAAGAGATGGTCCTGACCTTTCCCCGTGATCAGGTGCCTGCAGACATCAAGCCCGAGGTAGGGATGCAGCTCCAGTTGATGAATGAGCAGAATCAGCCCCTGATGGTCCGGATCACCGAGGTGACGGAAGAGTCCGTCTCCCTGGACGCCAACCCGCCTCTGGCAGGGCAAGAGCTGACCTTTGACATCGAACTGGTCAGCTTGGACGGCTGAATCGTCGGCCCTCGCCCGCTGGCACAGAGAGCAGGCATCGGGGACGATGCCTGCTCTCCTCACCCTGCTCAGCCGGCGCCCTGTTCCATACCCGGTAGAGCTTCCTTAGAGGCTGGAAAGCTTTTTCAGATCGATCCCCTTGGCATAGGCCTTGAGATCATCCTTACTGACCTGACTGCCCTCCACCGAGACCAGGAAACGGTTGGCGATGATCATCTTGATATCACCGTCCCTGCCGCTCTCACCATACTTGACAATGGCCTTCTGGCCGTTAATCCGTTCCAGCTTACCGCCGTCGGCCATGGCATAGGCCGGATTGCTGAAGAGCATCATCAAGCCCTGGAGCATGGGCGAGTCGGTGACGATCTGGACCGTGACCCTGCTGTCGCCCTTGGCAAAGCTGCGTTCCGCGGTGACCCCGCCGCCGAACATGGCCGCCCCCATGGCCTGGGAAGAGGCATCCTCTGCCGTCCAGCCGGGCAGGGCCTTGGGCAGGATGGACTCCAGTTGACCGCCCTTCTTCTGGCGAATCAACTGGGCCGCATATTCCAGGTTGCCGGCAGCACTGGAATAGTCCCCCTGTTTATAAAACTCCATGGCCTCCTTGACCACATCCTCCACCTCATCGGCATAGACCATGGTGGAGCACAAACAGCTCAGCACCAGCCCGACGACCAGCCCGATCAACCTCTTGGTTCTCATCGCTTCTCCCTCTGCAGCCCGAGCTGCACGCTTTTCAGCCAGCCTCCTCTCAGAGACGGGACTCACTGTTCCCGTGGACCCGGGGCCCACAGCCTGTTTCCGGAAAACTTGTTGAATAATAGTCTATTGTTGCCCGATTCTCAGCCAAAGGTCAACGCCTTTTCAGCGGATCGATTCGGTGGCCGTCGCCCCCGAGCCTGGGCCTGGCTGGCAACGATCCGCCCCTGGGGGGCAGGCCTGGAGACTTGCGAAAAACAGCCGGGAAGCGTATAAATGGCCACACCCTTTCTCTCTATCCTGCGCTGAGGCCGCCATGAACGAACTCTACATCTCCCAACTCTGCACCATTGCCCTGGTCCACCTCCTGGCCGTAGCCAGTCCTGGACCTGATTTTGCCATCATCGTCCGTCAATCCATCAGCCATGGCAGGGCCACCGCCCTCTGGTCCAGCCTGGGAGTGGCCTGCGGCATCCTTATCCACGTCTGCTACTGCCTGCTGGGTATCGGGGTGATCGTCTCCCAGTCCATCCTGGCCTTTACCCTGATGAAGCTGGTCGGCGCCTGCTACCTCTTCTACCTGGGCATCCGCTGCCTGGCTGCCCGCCCCCAAAACCAGGCCATCCTGGTGGGGGAGAAGGCCTGCCAAACACCCACGATCCGTCAGGCGATCTGGACCGGCTTTCTCACCAACGGACTCAATCCCAAGGCGACCCTGTTCTTCCTCTCCCTGTTCACCGTGGTCATCCAGCCGGCAACGCCCCTGCCCATCCAGGTCGGCTATGGACTCTACATGGCGGTGGCCACCGGGATCTGGTTCAGCCTGCTCTCCCTGTTCTTCGGCCACGCCCCGGTGCGCAGCTCTTTTTTAAAGATCGGCCACTGGTTTGAACGGCTGACCGGAGCGGTGCTGATCCTCCTGGGGCTGAAACTGGCCACCACGGCCAACCACTAAACCCCGGATCCAGGCCTGTCGAGGTGACAGACGCTGGAAAAGGACCTATATTCTTTATTTAACCTTACCTCCTTTTACACATAAGGCCCCATGACAAGCTCACCCTTCACCCTGCTCCACAGCTCCTCGGAATGCGCTGCCCGCGCAGGAGAGGTCACCACCCTCCACGGGACCATCAAGACCCCGGTCTTCATGCCCGTGGGCACCCAGGCTACGGTCAAATCCATGACCCCGGAAAACCTGAGCCAGGCCGGTGCCCAGATCATCCTGGGCAACACCTACCATCTCTTTATCCGCCCGGGCCATGAGCTGATCGCCAGCTTCGGCGGCCTCCACAACTTCATGAACTGGCAGGGGCCCATCCTCACCGATTCCGGCGGATTCCAGATCTTCAGCCTCCAGGAGCTGGCCAAGATCACGGAAGAGGGCGCCGCCTTCCGCTCCCATCTGGATGGCCGCAAACTCTTTCTCAGTCCCGAGGATGCGGTCAGAGTCCAGGAGGCTCTGGGTTCGGATATCATGATGGCCCTGGACACCTGTATCCCCTATCCTGCCAGCCGGGAAGAGGCCATCCGGGCCACGGCCCTGACCAGGCGCTGGGCAAAGCGCTGCCGCGACGCCCAGAAAGAGACCGGCCAGCATCTGTTCGGCATTGTCCAGGGCGGGATGTATCCCGACCTGCGGCGCGAGGCCATCGAGCAGCTGGTGGAGATCGGTTTTCCCGGCTATGCCCTGGGTGGACTCTCGGTGGGGGAACCCAAGGAGTTGATGTATGAGATGCTGGAGGCCTCGGTCTCCTACCTGCCTGCGGCCCATCCCAAGTACCTGATGGGAGTCGGCACCCCCGAGGACCTGGTGGAGGGCGTCTATCATGGGGTGGATATGTTTGACTGCGTGATGCCCACCCGCAACGCCCGCAATGGAATGCTCTTTACTTCACAGGGGAGACTTGTTATAAAAAATTCCAGCTACAGGGATGATCCCCGTCCCCTGGACGAACAGTGCGACTGTTATACCTGTCGTCATTACTCCCGGGCATACCTGAGACATCTCTTTCAATGCCGAGAAATTCTGGCCTATCAACTGAACAGTATCCACAACATCCATTACTATTGTTCACTGATGGCCGCCATGCGGGAGGCCATTGTCGAGGATCGCTTCACGGCCTTCCGCCAGACCTTTTACCAACAGCGGGATATTCCCGCACCAAGCTGATATCTTACTTATTTGGAGGTTTCTTCCCATGATCGGAATTGCCCACGCAGCCGATACCCCGCTGGCCGGCGGTGCCGGCGGTATTGCTTCATTTGTGCCGCTTATCCTTATCTTTGTGGTTTTTTATTTCCTGCTTATCCGTCCCCAGCAGAAGAAGGCCAAAGAACATCAGCAGTACCTGTCCAACCTGAGAAAGGGGGACAAGATCGTCACCGGTGGCGGTATCCACGGCCAGATCACCGGCATCACCGACAGCGTGGTTACCCTGGAGATCGCCGAGAATGTCCGCATCAAGGTCAACCGCGCCTCCATCATGGGCTCTGCCAATGATGGCGACAAGAAGGCAGCTCCTGCCAAGGGCGGTGGCTGAGGGATCGGCGGCAAATGCTGATTTTCATCGGGTATGAAAATTGATCCCGGAACGATGTTCCGCTATCAGTAATAAAGGCTGCAACGGTACTGCGTTGCAGCCTTTTTTCGTTCCAGTCTGCTGAGATGGAAGAGCTGATCTATCGGGGGCAGGGCGAGAGCCACCCCATCGAGGTGAGCGATGACGGCCCCCTGCGCTACCTGCGCTTCGGCGCCGAGGAGAGCCAGAGCTGTCTCCACCTGGAGCGTCCCCATGAGCTGCAGCTGGCCTACACCCGCTGGATGATGACCGCCCTGCTCTTTCCCCCAAACCCCGGTCGTTTCCTCCTCTGCGGCCTGGGAGGCGGAGCCATTGCCCACTTTCTCCACCACCACCACCCCGAGGCCCGGCTGGATATCATCGAAAAGGAGGAGGAGGTTATCCGGGTGGCTGACACCTTTTTCAAGCTCCCCCGCGGCCCACGGCTGCAGGTCCTCCACGCCGACGTGGTCGACCACCTCTGCCGGACCCCGCAGGCCCCCTGCTATGATGTGGCCTTCATCGATATCTTTGGCCCCAGGTCCATGGCCCCGCCGCTCTTTGTGCCCGCTTTTTATCACGACCTCCTCCAGCGCCTCAGCCCCCAGGGGGTCTTGGCCGTCAATCTCTGGAACGGCGAGCTGGAACTGTTTGGCCGGGCCCGCCGGGCCCTGGCCGAGAGCTGCAACCATCAGCTCCTCCAGTTGGCCGTCAAAAAACGAAGCAACACCATCCTCCTCGCCTTTCCCACCACTCTTCCCAAGGATACCATCAAACGGGCCAGGAAAGAGATCCCGCTTTATCAGCAGCGTTACCGGCTGCCCTTCCACCGCTACCTGAAACGGCTGCGTCGCACCAACAAGCTCGCCGCCATCCTGGCTCAGGCTGAGCTGTTTCTCCCCTGAGAACGGCAGCCCTGAAAGAGCTTGCGTGCGGCCAGCAGCCGCTGGAGGCGGGGACTGAGCGTGGAGGGCAGGACCTGCCAGCGGGGAGCCACCAGGATATCGGGATGGGAGGTGGACCAGAGACGGTGGATGGTGATATCTGCGGGGATCAGGGGGAGCAGGCGAAGGAGCAGCTCCAGGTAACCCTCCAGGGTAAAGAGGGAAAGGTTCTGCCTGAGGTGCAGGCTGTGCAGGGGGGTGTCGGCGATCACCTGGAGATGATGGAGCTTCAGGGCCTGGATGCCGCAGGCAAGGACCCCGCTCAGAGTGGCCTCCATCTCGGCAACCGACTCCCCGGGGATCCCCATGATCAGGTGCACCCCCAGCTCCAGGTTGCCCTGGTCCCTGACCCGCTGGGCAGCGCTGAAAAAATCCTCTACACTGTGGTTGCGATTCAGCAGGCGAAGACTCTTTTCCTGGAGCGACTGGAGGCCCAGCTCGAGCAAACACTCCTTGCCGGACAAGTGGACCAGGGCGGACAGACGCTCCAGCAGTTCAGTGGGAAGATAGTCCGGTCGGGTGGAGAGGATCAGCCCCAGGCATTGGGGATCGGCCAGCACCGACGCCAACAGCGGCAGCAGCTTGTCCGGAGCCAGGGCGGTGGTGGTCTCCTGCTGAAAGTAGCCGAAATAATGACTGAAACGACCAGGAAGCAGTTGCTGCTTGCCCCGGGTCAGCTGGGTCATGATCCCGTCGCTGCCAGAGAGGTAGCCCGGGGTAAAGCTGGCCGGACGACAGTAGATGCAGCCACCCTGGACACGGTTGGGACAGGGGATGCCCACATCCAGGGGAACCTTGCCCACCCCCATGCCGAACCTCTGACGGCAATGGACACTGAAGGTCCGGATCAGCGGCCCGCGACCACCCAGCTCTGGCACCGACACCCCTGCGGCTCAATGGTTGCTGCTACTCGATGATCTCGATAATATCTTCCTGGTTCGGCACCAGGCAGAGGAAGGTAAAGGGCTCATCCCCCAGGGTCGTGTAGGAGTGGGGCACGCCACTGGGAATGAAGACCACATCATCCTTCTCCACCTCCAGGACCTGATCCGCGATGGAGACCCGGGCCCGGCCGTTGAGGATCAGCTGCTCATGTTCCACCGAGTTGGTGTGCATGGGCATGAAGCCGCCGGCAGCAATGGTGAAGCTGCGCATGGCAAAGTTGGGCCCCTCCTGGGGACTGATCAGGATCTTCCGGGAGACACCCTCTCCCACGGGCACAGCCTCGGCTGCCACCTCTGTCATCTTCTTCACATACATGGGGCTTCACCCCTCCTGTTGTTCGATGGGTTGATAATAACGGGCCCCGGCACAGGCACGACAGATGGTCCTGCCCTGATCGCTGACCTCGCGACAATCCTGGACCCAGTCACCGCACTGCTCGCACCGGACCCTCCGCAGGGGACGTCCGGGCATATCGCAGTCAGCCAGTTGGACCGTGACCTCCTGGAAGGAAAAGAGTTCCTCCAGGGGCATGACCCGATAGGCGGCCAGCTGTTGCTGATATTTATTCTCGATCTCCGGGCAGTAGTGCTTGGAGCGTTCCCGGGATTCCTCCAGGGCCGTAATCCGCACGGCCTGCTTGGTCTCCAGGTTGACAAAGGTGGCGGCCATGATCCCGAAATCCAGCCAACGCATGGAACGTTTGCCCAGGCTGCAGCCGGTCACCGACTGGATGGCATCGGTGGCGCAGCGATCAATCTCCACCAGGACATAGAGTTTTTTCCGATCCCTGCCCTTGGGCTCAGCGATGCCGATCCGCTCCAGTCCGGCCATGGCCATCCGCACCCCGATCACCTGACCGGCGCAGATATGGCCATGAATCCTGGTTGACACCTCCAGCAGCTCTTCAAACGACTCCATGCTCTTCTCCCCCTGACAACGCTCCGCCAGGCGCTGGGCTGTACCATTTACAGCCGCACCGGACAGCAGCTCAATACCAGTGCTCCAGACTACCTCCAGAGGCTGGCCCTGTCAATCGGCGAGCGCACGATGGTCGGGAATTGCTGCAGGCAGGCGGTGACTCACCGCCTCAAACAGGTCCTTGCAAAAGCCGCACTGATCACAGCGATAATCGCACATGGAGAGCATGTTGGCAAAGTCAAAGGAGAGGGAGCTGTTCTCGATATAGAGGGACCTGGCCAGCCAGTTGACGGCATCCAGCAGGTCCAGGAGGTTGCCTTCATAGCGACGATCGAGGTAGCCCTGGAAGACATTGCGGAGAAAGCCGCCCCCCAGGGAGCGTCCGCAGAGCTTGATGGTGTCGATGTGATAGAAGTAGAGATCGATATCCTCGGGCCGGATAAAGGGGGAGAGCAGCAGCCGATGGGGCTGTTCATTCAGCAGCCGCACACAGCCCAGGTTGCAGTTGAGCTGGTAGGTGGTGTCCTGCTGGGAGATGTTGGCCAGGGCAATGTAGGAGTCGTGGGAAAGTTTGAACGGACAGTAGGGCAGACACCCCTCGTTGGCCAGCACCTCGAGGCGCAGCTCAGGAAACTGGGTATGGCACTGCAGGGCCACCTTGGCCAGCATATCCAGATCCCGATTGAGGGAACGGTCCAGGATGATCTTGCGGGGTTGTTGAAACCTGGTCTCCCGGATGTAGTAAAGCTGGGACTCGATCTTGCCAAAGCAGTCCAGCATGGTATTCACCCCGGGAACCGCCTCCAGGGACGAGGCAATATCCGGGGCCTCATCGGAGAGGCGCTGGAGCAGGTAATGGTCGCAGTAGATGATCCCGTCGATCACCCCCAGGCAGAGGGCCTCCTCCAGGGTGTCGATGATGGGCCGGATATTTTCCGTGTCAGTCAACAAGGGGGGCAGATAAAAACGACTGTTCATCAGGGCATATTTCCTGGGGCCCTGCAACCGTGCCAGCTGGGCCAGATTCTCACTGCGCTCGGCCTGCTCGGCCTGGAGAATCCGGCTGTCCAGCCTGGCACCGGGAAGGAGACTGAAGTGGACACTGTCCAGTTCGTCCACGTTGTCCCGGAGAAAATCCACATAGGATGCTTCGGGTAGAAAAGGTACATCAAAGAGTGACTTCATGGGGCGACTCTGTCTCATAGCAAAAATCGAGGCCATCCTGGTGAACTGTTCTTCTCTTCCCCTCTCCGCGTGCCGAAAATCAGGGTCTCTTCGGAGACGCCGCCCAGCTGAGGCTGGTCGAAAAAAACAGTTTACTCAGGATCCCCTCTGTATATTCTGACAATGGCGTCCAACTGGGGAGCACCCAGGGGCGGCTCGGTGACCAGTTCCACCCGGTTGCCGGGGTTGACCCGTTGGGCCTTACTCCCATCCGGGTGAATCATTCCGGTCACCTCCATCTGGAGCGGCTCAATCTCCGCTCCCAGGTATTCGATCCTGTCTCCCAGTTCAAGCACATTGCGCGTTTCAATAATCAGCGGTTCGGTTGCCCGGACGATACCCACCGGGGCATACCCTTGCGCTTGACGCATTGTATCATACAACATGTCCTCTGATGAAGGGGGAGCGTCAAAAAAATTCTGGGAATGTCCCCTGGTACCGATCTTCTTCATTTCCTTACGAAAAACCTGGGGCAACTCGACTTCTTCCAGATCCGCGCCTGAAGAAAGTTGCTGTTCAATCCAGTCCAGGGCCGCTCGATAGAGCCTGACCGCACTGCCCACATAGCCCATGGATTTCATTCGACCTTCGATCTTGATCGAGTCGACCCCGGCAGCAATCAACTGGGGCAGACGGGGCAAGAGACAGAGGTCGGTGGAGTTAAAGATATAGGTCCCCCGTTCATCCTCTTCCACGGGAAAGTACTGACCCGGTCGCTTCTCTTCCACCAGCCTGTAGGAGTAGCGGCAGGGGTGGGCACAGTCCCCCTTGTTGGCATCCCTGCCGGTCATATAGTTACTGAGCATACAGCGCCCCGAATAGGAGATGCACAGGGCCCCATGGACAAAGACCTCCAGCTCGACACCGGTGCACTCCCGGATCTCTGCGATTTCCCTCCGGCCGAGCTCCCGGGCCAGGTTCAACCTGGACACCCCCTGCTCGGCCCAGAAGGCCGCACTGGCCCCGTTGGTGACGTTGGCCTGGGTGGAGAGATGGAGGGACAGGGAGGGCACCTCCTGGCGGGCAATGGAGAGCACCCCGGGATCGGCGATGATCAAGCCATCCACCCCGGCAGCTTCAAGCTCCCGCAGGTAGGCAGGAAGGGTCTCAAGGTCCCTGTTATGGGCAAAGATATTGACCGTGACATAGACCTTGACCCCGCGGCCGTGGGCATAGTCCACGGCCCGGATGATCCCGGCCTGATCAAAGTTGCCCGCCCGGGCCCGCAGACTGAACCGGGTACCGCCCAGATAGACGGCATCGGCACCGTAATGGATGGCGGTGACCAGTTTTTCAAAGGTACCGGCCGGAGCCAGCAGTTCAGGCAGGGAAGGGTACGGTTGTTGGCTCATGAAAACCTACTCCAGATGTTGTCCGGTCGGCGAGGCTGGCCTCTGCTCCCGGGCAGGGAGGCCAAACTGGCGGCCGGACCGGGACGGATCATTGGTTTTTAAGTGATACATCAAGAAATTATCTACTATCGAATTGACCGAAACAGGAACTTATTCTACAGTTGAGCTAGTGGTTCAACAGGGGACCGTGGCTGCCTGACAAGGGGCGACCGAAAACGGTGCACCGGTTGATAAGAGGACAACAGGGAGGATAGGATGTTAAAAAAAAGCTACTCCACCACCGGCAGGGTCTGCCGGACCACCTTCAAGTACGCAAACCCGGAAGAGGCCGAGAGCGCCGTACTGGCAGGTGAATTCAATGGTTGGTCCCTGGAGGCCAACCCCATGAAAAAGTTGAAAGACGGCAGTTTCTCGGTAACCGTCTCCCTGGAGGCGGGCGCCTCGTACCGCTTTCGCTATGTGCTGGACGGCAACGTCTGGGTCAATGACCCCCAGGCCGATGACCATGCCCCCAATGAGTACGGCGAGGAGAACAGCCTGATCACGGTCTAAGCGGCCGAGGCAAAGCGCTCCCCCAGTTGAAGCGACTTCCGCTTGAGCAGCCGCTCTCTGCCATCCAGGGTCCCCCTGTCCGGGCTTGTTTCAACCCACCGGCCCGGGCAGGGGAGCAGCGCATGGCCGCCCTAGAAGCAGTGTCCCACCAGGGCCTGGTGGTACTCATTCTTCAAGTCCACATAGCGCTTCCACGAGGCATGCAGCCCCTGGACCTCTTCTTCACTGAGCTCGCGCACGGCCTTGGCCGGCGAGCCCAGGATCAGCGAACGGGGGGGAAACTTTTTACCGCCCGTGACCACGGCACCGGCCCCGACAATGGACTCCCGCTGGATCAGGGCACCGTCCAGGATGATGGCGCCCATGCCGATCAGGCAGAGGTCTTCCACGGTACAGCCGTGGAGAATGACGTTATGGCCCACGGTGACATCGCTGCCGATGATGGCCGGATAGCCATCCTCCAGGCTGCGGCCCTCCCCTTCATGGTGGGTCGTATGGATCAGGGAGTTGTCCTGGATGTTGGTGCGGGCGCCGATCCTGATGCTGTGAACATCACCCCGGACCACGGTGCCGAACCAGATGGAGACATCCGCACCGATCTCCACATCACCGATAAAGGTCGCATTGGGTGCCACCCAGGCACCTTTGCCGGCCTGGGGCAGGAAATCTCTGTAAGGTAATATCATCGTTCGTCCTCCATGGGATAAAAGAGAGCAAAGAGCCCCCCGCGCCAGGGGACTCTTCAACAAGGCAGCGCTGGGACCGGCACCGGCCGACCTGGGGTCAGGAGTCCTTCAGCCCGGCCATCATCTGGGGAATCCGCTCCACCTGCTCCTGGTCGTCCCTGGAAAAGGTGGAGACCAGGGTGCCGTCATACATCACCCCTATCCGGTCGGACAGGGCCAGGGCCTCGGAGAGGTCACCGGTGACCAGCAGGATCCCGGCCTGTTCCCGGGCCTTCATCAACAGGTTCCAGACATCTTCGGCCGCGGCAATATCCAGCCCCTGGGTGGGCTGCTCGGCCACGATCAGCCGGGGCTTACGATAAAACTCCCGGGCCAAGACCATCTTCTGCAGGTTGCCCCCGGAGAGCTGCCAGGCCAGGGCCTCCGGATCAGGGGGACGGATATCAAAATCCCGGATCAAGCCGTCGGCCTTGATCCCGGCCTGGCGGCGCTGCAGCCAGGGCCCCCGGACAAAACCGCCCCTGGTGGTCAGGAGGAAGTTATCCAGGAGACTCAGCCCCTGGCAGGTGGCCAGCCCCTGACGATCCTCGGGGATATAGCTCAGGGTCTGCTCCCAGGCCTGCCTGGAAAAAAACCGTTTCCACTCCTGGCCCAGGATCCGGATATGGCCCTCCCTGGGCGGGCTCAGGCCGCAGATGGTCTCCACCAGGGGTTTCTGGCCATTACCGGCCACGCCGACAATCCCCAGGACCTCTCCCTGACGCAGTTCAAAATCCGCCTGCTCCAGTCCCTGGGCCCGGAGGTTTGAGACCTTCAGCACCACCTGGCGGGGTTCCACGGGGGGCCGCTCCACCTCGAGCAGGACCGCCCGCCCCACCATCCGCCGGGCCAGATCGGCGCTGGAGGTAACCTGAGCCGCCTCCAGCTGATCGATGATTTGCCCTCGTTTGAGGATGGCGATATCATCGGCCAGTGCCCTGACCTCCTCCAGCTTATGGCTGATAAAGACGATGGCCTTGCCCTGTTCGATCATCCGACGGATGGTGGCAAACAGCTCCTCTGACTCCCTGGGGGTGAGCACTGCGGTGGGCTCGTCAAAGATCAGGATGGAACTCCTCCGGTGGAGAAGCTTGAGGATCTCCACCTGCTGGCGCTCTCCCATGGAGAGTTCACCGACCACGGCCTCGGGCCTCACCGACATCCCGTAGGAACGGGCCAGCTCGGCCACCTCCCGGTTCATCGCGCCATGACGCAGCCAGAGCCCGTCGCTCTTGCCCAGAAAGACATTTTCCGCCACGGTCATGGCGTCCACCAGCTTGAAGTGCTGGTAGACCATGCCGATGCCGCTGGCGATGGCCTTATCGGTGTTGCTAAAGGCCACCGGCGCACCCTTGAGCCGGATGGTCCCGCTGTCGGGTTGGAGCTGTCCGGCCAGGATGGACATCAGGGTCGACTTGCCGGCCCCGTTCTCCCCCACCAGGGCCAGGACCCTGCCCTGGTGGATATCCAGGGTGATATTCGAGTTGGCCTGGACCTCACCAAAAGCCTTGGAGATCTCCTCCAGGCGAATCACGGGAACCTGCGCCGTCATGGGCGGCTACTTCCCGCTGGCCAGGGGTTGGACAAACTGTGATTCCGAATCCCAGGGAAAGAGAATCCAGGTATCCTGGCTGACCTCGGTGATATAGGTGTCCACCAGGGGACGGCCGGCAGGTTTGGCATAGACCGTGGCAAAGTGGGCCTTGGGCACCATCTTCTTGACCAGCTGGGCAGTACGGCCCGTGTCCACCAGATCGTCCAGGAGGAGCCAGCCCTCACCGTCCCCCTCAAAGGATTTGAGGATCTCTGCCTCACCCTTCTGGTCCTTCCAGTCATAGCTGGAGATACAGATGGTATCCACCAGATGGATATCCAGCTCACGGGCCACGATGGCGGCCGGTACCAGGCCGCCGCGGGTGATGGCCACGATCCCCTTGAAGTAGTCCATGCTCAACAATCGCCAGGCCAGGGCCTTGGAGTCGCGGTGGAGCTGTTCCCAGGAGATGGGGTAGGTCTTGCGATATTTTTTATTCTCTTCCATACTCATTTTTTTCCTTAATCACGCGCAAAGATCCCGGTGGAGGAGGCGGCAGGCAGGCCTCCCTTGCCACCGTTAATCCGCAGGTTCAATATTTACTCCCAGGGCCGCCGGCTCACCGGTCCGTCCCCTGCCCAGGGAGGAGAGGACCAGGACCACCACGGTCAGCCCGTAGGGCAGCATCAGCAGCAGCGAAGAGGGGAGCTGGGTACCCGAGGCCTGCAGCCGCATCTGCAGGGCCATGATTCCCCCAAAGAGATAGGCCCCAAAGACCGCCCGTCCCGGACGCCAGAAGGCAAAGATCACCAGGGCCACGGCGATCCAGCCCCGCCCGGCGGTGAGGTTGTTGGTCCAGAGGTGGGTATAGGCCAGGGAGAGGTAGGCACCGCCCAGTCCCATCAGAAAACCACCGCCCATGATCCCCCACCAGCGATGGACGGCCACGCTGAGCCCGGCTGCGGTGGCCGCCTCGGGATACTCGCCCACGGCCCGAATGCCCAGGCCGTAGCGGCTGTTGTTCAAAAACAGCCACATGCAGGGTGGAATCAGGTAGGTCAGGTAGACCAGGGGGTCATGTTGAAAGAGGATCGGACCCAGGATGGGAAGATCCGCCAGCCAGGGAATCGGGTAGGGTTGAAATCCCGGGGCCGACAGCCCCACATAGGAGGTGCCGAAGTAGTTGGCAAAACCGGTCCCCAGAATGGTCAGGGCCAAGCCCGAGACCACCTGGTTTCCCTGAAAGATCAGGCAGACCAGACCGTGGAGGGAGGCGGTGATCCCACCGGCCAGACCGGCAGCCGCAAAGGCCAGCCAGGGACTGCCGCTGCTGTAGGCCACCAGAAAGCCGGTGAGGCTGCCCACGATCATGATCCCCTCGACCCCCAGGTTGAGCACTCCGGACTTCTCGGTCAGGATCTCACCCAGGGTGGCGTAGAGGATCGGGGTTCCGGCAACGATGGCTGCAGCCAGCAGGGGGATGATCATCTCCAGGGTCATGGCTGCCTCACGCTGACGATACGATAATGGACAAAAAAACCGCCGGCCAGCACGGTCATCAGGATCAAGCCCTCGAGGATGCCGCCAAAGGCCGCCGGTACCTGGAGGTCCAGCTGGAGGTTCTCCACCCCCACCCTCAGCCCGGCCAGGAGCAGGGAGGTGACGGCGATGTTGAGGGGATGGAGTCGGGCCAGCCAGGCCACCACGATGGCGGTGTAGCCATAGCCCACCATGATGGAGGGCTGGAGGCGGTTGATGGTGGCCGAGGCCTCCAGAAAACCGGCCCAACCGGCCAGGGCACCGCTGATGACCATCACCAGGACCACCAGGCCGCTGTAGGGAATGCCGGCATAGCGGGCCGCCCGGACACTGTCACCGCTGGCCCTGAGCTCAAAGCCGGTGCGGGTAAAGGTGACAAAGACCCAGAAGAGGATGCCCAAGAGCAGGCAGTGGAGGATGCCCCAGTTCACCCCGCTGCTGCCGATCTTGCCGACAATGGCCTGGGGGACGAACTCCGCGGTCATGGGAAAACCGAAGCTGGTGGGATCCTTCCACACCCCGTAGACCAGGTAATCCAGGAGCAGGATGGCGATATAGTTCATCATCAGGGTGACGATGATCTCATTGGTGCCCAGGCGCTGACGCAGGATGGCCGGGATCAGCCCCCAGCAGCCGCCGGCCACACAGGCCATCCCGACCATCAGGGGCAGCAGCACCAGCTGGGGCAGTTCGGGAAAGGAGAGGGCCATCCAGGTGGCGCCGATGGCTCCCAGGGCAAACTGGCCCTCGGCGCCGATGTTCCAGATCTGGAGACGAAAGGCCATGGCCACGCCCAGGGAACAGAGAAAGATGGGGATGGCCTTGATCAGGCTGTCCTCGATGGCCCAGCGGGAGCCAAAGGCCCCCTTGAAGAGGATCAGGATCCCCTCCAGGGGCGGAGTGCCGCGCAGGGCCAGCATCACCCCGCTGAAGAGCAGGGAGAGGAGGATGGCGGCAAGAAAAATAAAACAGGAACGCCAACCAAGGCGTTCCTGTCGCTTGATGATTCGAAACCGTGGCATCGGGATGGGCTCAGGTTCCTCGCGCTGAAGTCATGGCAGCTTACTCGGTGGTGCCGACCACGCCCTGGACAAACCAGGTCATGCCCAGCATCTCCTGATCCGTGGCCATACTCCCGGCCGGGATCTTGACCGCGCCCTGCTGATCCTTGATCGGACCGGAAAAGACATGGAAGGCGCCGGAGACGATCTCCTCCTGCTTGGCCCGGACCTGGTCCTGCAGCTGCTTGGGCACCATGGGACCAAAGGGGGCCAGCTCAACGATGCCGGCATCCATCCCGCGCCAGGCTGCCTCAGCCTTCCAGCTGCCGTCCTGGACCTGGCGGACGATCTCGCTGTAGTAGGGGCCCCAGTTCCAGATGGCGGCGGTGAGATGGGCCTTGGGGGCAAAACCGCTCATGTCCGAGTTGTAGCCAATGGAGTAGACCCCCTTCTCCTGGGCCGCCTCCTGGGGACCGGGAGAATCCTGGTGCTGGGCGATGACATCGGCACCCACATCCAGCAGCGACTTGGCCGCCTCCTTCTCGGTGGCCGGATCATACCAGGTCTTGGTCCAGACCACCCGCACAGATACCTCCGGGTTGACGGCCTGGGCCCCCAGGGTAAAGGCGTTGATCCCGCGGATGACCTCGGGGATGGGGAAGGCCGCTACATAGCCGAGGATGTTGCTCTTGCTCATGGCACCGGCCACCATGCCGCTGAGGTAACGTGCCTGGTACATCCGACCAAAGTAGTTGCCCATGTTATCGGCCTTCTTAAAGCCGGCGCAGTGCATGAAGACGGTCTTGGGGAACTGCCGGGCCACCTTGAGCATGGGATCCATATAGCCGAAGCTGGTGGCAAAGATCAGATCATAGCCCTTGCGGGCCATGTTGAGGATGACCCGTTCCGAGTCAGGTCCTTCCTTGACCGACTCCACGTAGGAGGTCTTGACCCCGTCCATACCCTCCACCGCCTGACGCCCCTTGTCATGGGCATAGGAGTAGCCGGCATCACCGATCGGGGAGACATAGACAAAACCGACCTGCAACTCCTTCTCTGCCGCAGCATGAGCGGCCATCACCATGCTGAGGAGTAAAACAGAAATTATCGTTACAACACGCATGCTTACCCTCCTGAATAGATATAAAAGCCCCTGAATACGCTCTGGTAGGCGCACCCAGGGGTGGATAAAAAATCAGATTTCACGCATTTTATACGTAATCAACAGGGTGGTGTCAAACGAAAAGGTCCTTTCCCGGAGGGTGGTGCGGCCAATCCCCTTAAAAAAATATCCCAAACCATTCTCCGGAGCTGCAGCCGGAGATCAGGGCCTCCGGCACGTGGTACAGGATGAGGCAAAGGATGAGGCGGACCCTGCGGACAAGATCTTCCGACCTCAGCAGGCCCGGCCCCGGAAAACCAGATCTTACCCCCCTGCAACCACCGGCCCCTCATCGACCTGGGAGAGGGAGGGAATCAGGCAGCAGGTCGACAGCTCTTGCCCGGCCGGGCCCAGCAGATCTTCCACCAGCCCATTGGACTCACGGATGATGCCCAGATGATTTTTCATCTCATGGGAGAGGCCGGCCATGATCCTGCCATGGGCCGCCAGTCGTTTTTGACAGAGTTCATGATCGCTGATCGCGTTCATCCGCTTCCCCTCCCTGGCCGCCGTTGCCCCCTATGTCCTGGTCGGCCTGTTCCATCTTGGCCAACAGTTCCTTGAGATCAACCGGCTTCATGATGTAGTCAAAGGCCCCCTTTTCCATGGCCCTGACCCCGGAGGCCACCGAACCGTGACCGGTGAGCATGATCACCTGGATGGCCGGGTGATTCTCCTTGATCTCGGTCAGGATATCCAGGCCGTTCATGTCAGGCATCTTCAGGTCAAGGACCACGATATCCGGGCCAAGCTCACCCAAGCTGGCCAAGCCCTCGGTGCCGCTGTGGATATCCACCGCATCAACCCCCCGCAGACGCAAGCGCTGACACAGGGTCGCGGCAAACTCCACCTCATCATCAATGATCAACACCTTTCCCTTTATCATCCTTCCTCCCTGCTCACAGCCGGGCCACACCCATGGCCCGCCCCTTAACGGTTATCCCCTGTAAACCGCCCCTCTTCAGAGAAGCAACGGCGGCTCACCCTGCTTGCCCCCGGCCCACCGGGAGGGTGATTTCAAAACAGGTGCCTGCACCCACCTCCGACTCCACCCGGATGGTGCCGCCCAGCTTCTCGACAATACCATAGGTGATGGAGAGTCCCAGGCCGGTACCCTTGCCCGTCTCCTTGGTGGTAAAGAAGGGATCAAAGATCCGCTGCTGCACCTCCCGGGACATGCCCCCACCGTTGTCAGCGATGGTCACCACCACCTGCCCACGATCCTTCTGCCTGGATCCCAGGATGATCCGGCCGTTGCTGCCGATGGCGTCGATGGCGTTGTTGACGATGTTGAGCAGGACCTGTTGGAGCTGACCGCGGTCACTGACGATCCGCTCCAGCTCCTGATCCAGTGCATAGTCGATGCAGATCTGATTATAGGTGGCCTCCTTGGCCAGAAAGGCCACCACCTCCTCCAGGAGGAGATTGAGATCGATCTCTTCGCTTTCCACCTCGGTATGGCGGGCAAAACCCAGTAAACGGTGGGTGATGGTCTTGCAGCGGTTGACGCTCTTCTGGATGCCGTCCAGGGCCTCCTCCATGGCCTCCTTATGGTCAAAGACACCGCTCATCTCAAAGTAATCGAGGACCAGGCCGGTCTTCTGGTTGATGATGGAGAGGGGATTATTGATCTCATGGGCCACCCCGGCGGCCAAGCGGCCGATGGAGGCCAGCTTGTTGGCATGTTCGGCCTCTGCCAGAAAAAGCTGGCGCTTGCGATCACTCTCCCGGATATAGCTGGTGATCCCGTTACTGAGCCGGAGAATAATAAAGATCGCCACCACCACGCAGCAAAAGAGGATGGAGAAGAGGCGGAGCTGGAAGTAGAACCAGGCCTCACCATGCATATAGAGCTCCTTGACCATCACCAGCCGCCAGGGGGTCTCTTTCAGATCCACGGCCACATGGAGGATCCGCTCGCCACCCTGAATCTTCTTGACCGTGATGGCGATATGCTGCTGGAGCAGGACCTCGTGTTCGGCGACAATGGAGGAGAGGTCATAGCTGGTGGATTCCACGGCCTCAGCAAAGGCGCTGTGCTGACCAACCAGCCCGTATTTCTGCGGCCTGGTCAGTACCTTCTGGTCTCCATCAACCAGAAAGATATCATCCACCGAGGAGGTCCTGATGGTATCCACGTAGCGCTGAAGGGTGTTGCCGTCGATGGTCACCCGCAGGACCCAGGAACCCGGCTGCCGGGGATGCCTGCGGCTCACCGCGATCACAAAGTGGGGAACCCGGCGGAAGCCGGAAAAGACCGTACTGATATAGACCCCCTTGAGGAGCACCTGCCGGTACCAGGTCTGGTCACCGTACTCCCTCCCTTTGAGTTGATACGGTCCGACATAGGATCTGGAGATCCCCCGGGCATCGATGATCTCCAGGTCGACAAAGTCGGGATACTCACGCTGCAGGCGGCTGAAGAGGGTTTCCAGGGCCTGGGGGTCGAGCAACTCCTGGTAGCGATCATCCCGGCCGACAAACTTGATGATGGATTGCAGCTTGGAAACGAAGCGTTCGATGGTGCTCTCTCCCTGCTCCACGTTGAGGACGATCTGGGCCAGCTCCTTCTTCTGGAGGAGCTGCCGGTACTGGTAGTGGGAGAGCATGGAGATAATCATCAGGGGAGTGAGTACCAGCACCAGGATGATGGCAAACAGGCTCCTGGAAAAGAAGCGGTACTCTTTTTCAAGATCACCACCATGCTCGATATCCTGGCTGAAGGAAGGCATGATCCGCGCCAGCCAGCCGTGCTTTAAAGACATCCCCCAGCTCCCACGGAGTCCACCCCGGCCAGGAGGGTGCCCGGAGCGAGTTCTTCGCCCAGGGCCATCTCCAGGACCCGTTCATGGGGGCCGATGACCGAATCGATCACCCTGACCTTTTTCCAGCGCAGATACTGGTAATGCTGCTCCTCGATGGCCCCGCAGATGACCATGTCCACATTCTCCTTCAGGGCCAGGTCGCAGAGTTTTTCTGCAGAAGACTCGGCCAGGAGAATGGAACGGGGCTCCTCCAGCAACTGACGATCATAGCAACTGGCAATCATCACCTCCGCGATTCGATCAAACCTGGGGGCAATGAAATCACCACGGATGGTAAGCAGTATCTTCATCGTTACCTCACTCAGACCAACTGATACTTGATCATCTTCCGCCAGAGGGTGGTCCTGCCCCAGCCCAGGGCGGCGGCAGCCCTGGTCCGGTTGCCGCCGCTGGCCAGGAGGGCATCGACGATCTGTTGTCGTTCCAGCTCGGGCCAGGCCCGGGGCCGCAGCTCCCCGGAAAGGGCGGAGGCGGCAGGCAGGGAGGCGGCTGTGCGCTGCAGCCGGGGGGCTGCAGGCTGCCTGGAGAGATAGCGGGGCAGGTCCTTGATCCCCAGCTGTCCGCCAGGACATAAGTTCACGGCAAACTCCACCAGGTTGCGCAGCTCACGGACATTACCTGGATAGGGGTAGCTTTCCAGCAGGGCCCGGGCCTCATCGGAGACCCCCTGGATATTCCGGCCATGGACCCGGTTGAAATGCTGCACAAAGTGCTCCAGAAGCAGCTGGACATCACCACTCCGTTCCCGCAGGGGCGGCATGTGGAGGTTGAGGACGTTGAGCCGATAGAAGAGATCCTCCCGGAAACGCCCCTGCTCCACCTCTTCCCGGAGGCGGTGATGGGTGGCGGCTATGATTCGGACGTTCACCTTCAGCTTGGTGCTGCCCCCCACGGGATAGAACTCCTGGTCGTCGAGCACCGAAAGCAGCTTGACCTGAAGCGGCAGGGAGAGGTCACCGATCTCGGTGAGGAAGATGGTCCCCTTGTCGGCCAGCTTGAACATCCCGGCACGATCTGCCACGGCCCCGGTAAAGGCCCCCTTGACATGGCCGAAGAGTTCAGATTCCAACAGGGCCTCGGGCAGGGCGCCGCAGTTGACCTTGACAAAACGGTGTCGGGCCCGGGGAGAGGATTGATGGAGCTGTTCGGCGATCTTATCCTTGCCCGTGCCGGTCTCGCCGGTGACCAAGACCGCCGCATCGGTACGGGCCAGCACCGCCATCAACTCAAAGACCGCCTCCATCTCCTGGCTATGACCGATGATCTCGGAGCGGACTTCAGCGCCGAGTCCCGGACCAGCCTGCTGGAGAAGCGAGATATCCTCCAGCACCATCACCAGCCCCACCGGCTGCCCCTGCTGATCATGGAGCCGGCTCAGGGTGCAGTGCACCGGAATAGTGGTGCGGGAGGTGTTGATGATGGTGGTGTCCCTGGCCACGGTCTTGCCGTCTGCCAGTACCTGCCTGCTCAACTGGTCGTTGCTGCCCAGATCGGTACGGAGAATATAGTCGCCGTACACCCCCCTGGCCTCCAGGGCCTGATAGCCGGTCATGGCTTCCAGGGTACGGTTCATGGTCACCAGGCAGAGCCTGCGGTCCAGGAGGGCCACTCCATGGGGGATGGAGTTGAGCAGTTCGCCGCACTCGAGACGGCTTTGAAAGGCACGATCAGCATCCATGGCAGCTACTCCCTGCAAGAGAAAGATTCACAGGAGGGGCCCTGGACCAACGGCTATCTTGCATAGTCCGGGCGCCCGCTCAACATTTCCTACCACCTGGCTGTGGAGTATAGCTCGTCGACCAGAAAATGCACCATCAGACTCAAGCGAGCCACCAATCTTTTAACTTAAAATCAGTACATTAAACAACCAGGCCACCTCTACGCTCCCACAACGTGGTTGATGGACGGCGCTTCCCGGACCGCCCACCAATACCACCTGGATCAGCTTCAGCTCAGACCACCCTGGGGATATAGACCTCCATGCCCATCAGCGGCCAGATCACGGTGATGGCCAGCCAGGTAACCAGCATCAGCATGATACTGGCCGGAATGCCGTAGAGAAAAAATTCTCCCGGGGTAAATTGCTTTGAGTTGTAGGCAATGGCGTTGGGCGCTGCCCCCACCAGCAGCATGAAGGGCATACCGGCGACGATCAGCGAGGAAAAGAGGATCACCTCGCCGGCCACACCCAGGTAGGGGGCAATAACCAGGGCCACGGGCAGGGAGATGGCGATGGCAGCCACGTTCATGATAAAGTTGGTCATGATCATCACGAAAAAGGCCATACCCAGGATAAAGACCAGGGGAGGCGCATGCTCAAAGAGCACCAGCCAGTTGACGGCCAGCCACTTGGCAGCCCCGGTCTCCCACAGACAGAAGCCGATGGACATGGCCCCGGCAAAGAGGAGAATGATGTTCCAGGGAATCTCTTCCAGGTCATCGATATCCAGGATGTTGCAGAGGAAAAAACCGATGGTGGAACAGAGCAGCACCCCGGTCTTATGGAGTCCGCCCAGGGCCGGAATAAAATTCTTCAGGGCGATGACCACGATGGTCACCAGGACAATGGCGGCGGCCAGTATCTCCTGGCGACTCCAACGGCCCAGATCCTGATACATCCGCTTCGACTTCTCCTTGAGCCCCGGGATGGCGCTCTGCTCCGGCTTGAACACCACCATGGCAAAGCCCCAGAGCAGGAAGGTCATCAGCCAGCCAACGGGAAACATGTAGGCGGTGAGCTGGAAGAAGCTGATGTCCACATTCATGATATCCTTATAAAAGCCCAGGGCTACCGCCCCCCGGGCCGCACCGAGCAGGGTAATGATGGAGCCGGCCCCGGCCACATAGGCCATGCCGATGAAGAGCCCCTTGCCGAACCGGGTGACCTCCCCCTCTTCGGCGTAAAGGGCATGGATGGCTATCAGCAGGGGAAACATGGTGGCTGCCACCGCCGTATGGGCCATCAGGTGGGTCAGGGCTGCGGTCATCACAAAGCAGCCCAACATGATCATGCCGGTCCGCTCGCCCACCACAGAGAGCATCTTATAGGCGATCCGCCGGGTCAGTCCGGTCTTGGTAAAGACCATGCCAATGACAATGGAACCAAAGATGAAGAGCACCGAGGGATCCATGAAGTCCTTGAAGGCCACCTTGGGGTCCCTGATCATAAACAGGGCCTGGAGGGCGCCGATGGTCAGACTGGTCACCCCGATGGGCACCACCTCAAAGACCCACCAGATCGCGGCCAGACCAAAGACCGCCAGGGCCCCCTTGGCCTCTCGACTCAACTCGAAATGCTGACCCATGGGATCGATGGCATCGGGCCAGGGCGGGCAGTAATAGACCAGGGTAAAGACCCCGATACCCAGCAGCATGAAGGCCAGTCGCTTCCAGTCCAGGGTGCTGGGCAGTTCCGGCAGCCTGATTACCGGAGTGGTTTCGCTCCGGATTGCTTGAGATGCTTCACTCTTCATCTTCCATTCCTCCGCTTTTATCCGCTACCCTGCAGTAGCTGTTACAGGTAACCATGAATATCTCTTCCAGGCGCAGGACCCCGATGACCTGCCCTCCTTCAGTGACCGGGACATGGTAGGCATGGTGTCCGGACATCATCACCAGGGCCTTGAGGATATGGCTGTCTGCCTCCAGGGTAAGGTCCAGGGGCCGCACCAGGGGCCGGATGCTTTTTTGCCGGTTCCTGGTCCACTCTGCATAGAGAGATTCCTCGTGGAACGCGGCCAGGCCCGGGAACTCCCCCTCCTTACCGTCGAACTGCTCCACCTGGACACTGGCAAACAGCCTGGGGGCAAAGCCCCTGAGAATGTCCATCAGCGACAACCGGCCCACCAGTTGATTGTGCGCGTTCACCACCAACACCAGGGCATGGGGGGTGAGCTGAGCCGGGTCACGGTGAAAGGCCATGACCTCCCGAACCGCCTCTTCCACGCTCTGCTCTTCGTTGACTTGGGGATAACGCTCCAGCGGGATGATCAACTCCCGAATGGTCGTCTGTTGCTCTTCCATCTTTCCTCCTTGTTCTCCTTGATCGGTTCTTTTCTGCTCCGACTCCGGACAGACCAATCCTGTTCAGCTGCAGCACGACTGCAGCTTCTAAAATTACAGCAGGTTATGAAGGGGGATGGTCTGCCGGAGGCGGCAGATTCTTACCAGCTTTTGCTTTTCAGGATATGCTTCACCTCTTCTGCAGATCTCTTCTCCAGGACATCCATCCTGGTCTCCTTGGCCGAGCGGATCGCCTCCATCAGCACAGCGAGATCAACGGGTTTTTCCAGGTAATCGATGGCACCGTTCTTCATGGCGGCGATACCGCTCTTGACGGTGGCGTTGCCGGTGAGCAGGATCACCTCCAGATCCGGCCGTTTCTCCTTGAGTTGTTTCAGGGTCTCAATGCCGTCGATGCCCGGCATGGCCAGGTCCACGACCGCAACATCGATGTTGCGATCTTCGATCATGGCCACGGCCTCTTCGCCGCAGGTCACGGCAATGACCTTGAGGCCCCTGGTCTCCAGACGCTGGGACATCAGCTCGATGAACTCTCCCTCATCGTCAACCAGCATTACCTTGGTGGCTAATTGGCTCTCCATAGAACTTCCTTTGTACTCAGGGTTAGAGGCAGCGCTCAGGCCAGCGCTGCCCTGGTTGTGGCGGTCTTGGTATAGGCCTGATCAATGATAGTGGTCAGCTGGCCCAGGTCGACGGGTTTGCGCAGGTAGGCAAAGGCCCCAAAGTCCATGCAGGTCTTGCGCTCTTCTTCCGAACCATGACCGGTGAGAATGATCACCTGGACCTGGGGTTTGCTGGCCTTGACCCGCTCGAGCACCTCAACCCCCTGCATGCCCGGCATCTTCAGGTCCAGGACCATCACGTCCGGGGTATCGTGGACCAGGCATTCCAGGGCCTGTTCGCCGTCAAAAACCGGGTGGGAGCCATAGCTGCGGGTGTTGAGCCGCTCGGACAGGGTCTGGACAAACTCCTGCTCATCATCCACCAGAAGCACCTTGGGGGGCAGCTTGAACTCCTGGTCTCTGTAAATGGAAACATGGTACTCCCTGCCGGCCCTGACCTCGACCTTTTCCACCCCCTCCAGCTCGGCGACCAGGCTGGTCAGGTTCCTGGAAAGTTTCGTAAAGTTGTGAACACTCTTGTTCACCCGCAACAGCACCCGGCCCTCGCTGCAGGCCACCTCCATGGAATAGCCCCGGGCAGCCAGGACCAACTCCACCCGGGCAGAGAGGACCATATCTGCGGCAGCCTGGCGTGAGGCTGGGCTGATCAGCACCGTGGGCTTGCGATAATTCTCCAGGATGAGCTGCACCGCCTCTTCCGGAGTTTCCACCCGCCTGGAGAGAAAAATATCATAGAGGCTCGGATCGTTGGCTGGTTTTTTATGGAGGAAATCCACCCAGTCGCCGATGCCGGCATCATGCCGCTTCATCAGCTTCAGGGCCGCCTTTTCCGTTAGCCCCTCAGCCACGGCCCGCCGGAGTCGATGGGATTTGTCGTCAAAGATGCCCACTTTGAGCACATGGCTGACGCTGGCAGGAATCAGTTGGCTGATAAAACCGGAAAAGATCATCCCGGTTACGGCCGCCTTGGCAGCCACCACGGCCTTGAGGTAGGCGGTGATGGTTTCCCGCTCCAGGGTAAACTGGTTAAACACCGATGGCGGGCCGTAGAGGGCCCGTTCCACCTTGGAACGTTCCACTCCATGCTCAAAGTTGACCTGATCGATGATATCGCGATCAGAGACCAGCTCATAGCCCGAGGCCTGGGCCAGTTGTTCCCGAATTTCCTTTTCCTGGGTAAAGATGCTGTATGATAGTGCTATTGAGGACATGGTTTGCTCCCTGCTGGTTGCCGGCTGGCTGCTTGGCCAGCCTCACTGTCGCCTGATGACCGACGTATCCTGTACTGTGCTGCTCCGGCCACCCCTGTCACCGTTCCCGGCTGTTCCTCCCGTACCGGGACGTCTGGCCGCTTGCCCCCCTACTGCAGGGCCTGGTCCACCCGTTGGGATTTTTTATGAAAACATTACAATTTCAAGCAACTGGCAGAAAAACACCTTCCAGAGAGAGTCAGCGTCCCCCTGGCCACGCGAAACACATCAAAACAGATTGAAACAGACCACTGTTTACCGTTTCCATATGTTTTCAATCGTTTCAGTCCAGGCCAGAGCCGCACCAGGGAGGGGGCCCCGCTCCCAGGGGCTGAGCGAGAAAAAGAGCGGGCAGATTGACGAAAGCGACAGGATATTCTATAGGGTACCTTGACAAATTCGATTTTTCGATCAAGGTCAAGGCGCGCGATACATTTTCCCGCAGGCATATATTTGATATTCCGAGGATAAAATCTTGAGTGCAACGCCGAGATTGGAAGACAAAGCCATTTTTCAATGGTGGTCTATAAGGGTACCTCCTCAAGCCTACTGTTCCCCCCTAAAAACAAGGCCGTAGTCAAGGCCATCAAAACCATCCAAAACCGCCAGGAGCCACCATGAGCCGTGACCCCAACCGATTTCAAGATCCCGACTACCTGCCCCCCCTCCACCAGGCGGTCCCCCTGGGCATTCAGCACATCCTGGCCATGTTCGCCAGCAACGTCACCCCGGCCATCATCATCAGCAGTGCAGCCGGCTTTGCCTTTGGTTCCCTGGAGATGGTCTATATGATTCAGATGGTGATGGTCTTTGCCGGGATCTCCACCCTGCTGCAGACCATCGGTCTGGGACCGGTGGGCGCCCGCCTGCCCGTGGTCCAGGGGACCAGCTTCGCCTTTATCCCGGTGATGATCCCCATCGTCAAGACCGCGGGCATGGCCGCCCTCTTCGGGGGGGTCGTCATCGGCGGCATCTTTCACTTCTTCCTGGGCACGATCATCGGCAGGCTGCGTAACCTGCTGCCGCCCCTGGTCACCGGCACCGTGGTCCTGACCATCGGCCTGACCCTGCTGCCCGTGGGAATCAAGTACGCTGCCGGCGGGGTACCGCTGATGGGTACGCCCGGCTTCGGCAGCCTGGAACACTGGGGCCTGGCCCTGTTGGTGATCTTTCTCACCCTGGGGTTGAAGTTCTTTACCCGCGGCATCCTGGCCACGGCCGCCATCCTGATCGCCCTGGTGATCGGCTACCTGGTGGCCATCCCCATGGGCATGGTCAGCTTTGCCACGGTGCAGAGTGCGGCCTGGTTTGCCATGCCGCAGCCGCTCCACTTCGGCTTTGAGTTCAACCTGGCGGCGGTCATCGGCATGGGCCTGATGTCCTTTGTCTCTGCCATCGAGACCGTGGGTGATATCTCCGGGATTACCAAGGGAGGAGCAGGGCGGGAGGCCACCAACCGGGAAATCGCCGGCGGCACCTTGGCAGACGGCCTGGGAAGCGCCCTCTCCGGCCTGTTCGGAGGCCTGCCCAACACCTCCTTCTCCCAGAATGTGGGCCTGATCTCCATGACCGGGGTGATGAGCCGCCATGTGGTCACCCTGGGGGCGATCTTCCTGCTGATCGCCGGCCTAGTGCCCAAGGTCGGGGCCGTGATAGCGGCCATGCCCATCTCGGTGCTGGGCGGCGGGGTGATTGTGATGTTCGGGATGGTGGTCTCTGCCGGAATCACCATGCTCAGCGAGGTCAAATGGAACCGGCGCAACATGGTCATCCTGGCGGTGTCGCTCTCCATCGGCATCGGCCTCCAGGCGGTTCCCCAGGCCCTCCAGCACGTGCCCGGCACCATGAAGATCCTCCTGACCTCCGGAATCCTGCCTGCCTCGATCCTGGCCATCGGCCTGAACTACCTCTTGCCCCACGACCTGCCCAACTGAGCCCGGGCAGAGGGGCTGCTGCTGTCAGCTGCCGCCCTCCCGGAGCAGCGGCAGCCACCACAACTCCTCTGCCAGGGGCTGGTCATAGTCGACCACCTGTCCCATGGTGGGCAGCGAGAGTTGGATCCGCTCTGCCCAGGCAGCAGCGGTCAGCCGCTCCACCGGTTCGTACCAAGGATGGAGGGCCAGGTTAAAGGTGGCCCAATGGATCGGCTGGAGCACCCTGCCCCTGAGATCGATAAAGGCCTGGACCGTCTCCTCGGGCAGCATGTGGACCCTGGACCAGCGATGGTCATAGGCTCCACACTCCAGAAAGGCGAGGTCAAAGGGGCCATAGTGGTTGCCGATCTCCTTAAACCCCGGAAAGTAGCCTGAATCGCCGCTGAAAAAGACGGCGTGCCGGGGGGTCTTGATCACCCAGGAGGCCCAGAGGCTCTGGTTTCTATCCCAGATCCCCCTGCCGGAAAAGTGTTGGGCAGGGGTGGCCGCTATGGTCAGCTCCGGATGGGCTTGAAACTCCTGCCACCAGTTGAGCTCCCTGATTCGCTCTGCAGCCACGCCCCAACGGGCCAGGAGCGGCCCCACCCCCTCGGGTACCACAAAGCAGCCGACCCGATCTTTGAGCTGCCGGATGCTCTGCCTGTTGAGGTGGTCGTAGTGGTTATGGGAGATGATCACCACATCCACCTCCGGCAGTTCGAGCGGATCCAGGGGCAGTTCGCGGTTAAACCTGGTGGGTCCAAGGGGTGAGACCTTGTGCTCAAAGACGGGATCCGTCAGCAGGGTAAAACCGTCCAGATTGATCAGGAGGGTGGAGTGTCCCAGCCAGGCCGCCTTGAGGGTGTCGGCCTGGGCGCTCAAGAGCTCAGCCGTGCGGAGCCGCTCCTGGGGCAGGGGCATTGCCGGCACCTTCTCACCCTTGACAAAAAAGAAGTCCCAATACAGGGCCAGGTGTTCTCCGAGACTCATCGACTTCATTGCTCCATCGATTTCAGGCTGCCCTTCAGTTGGAGAGCCGGTGGTAAGCTCTGCTCCGGAGGCCGACTCCAGGGGGCGGCTGGGGGTGGCCGGAGGAAATCCGCTCTTGACGCTCATTATAGTCACTCCAATGTAGATGTAAAAGATCAGGCCGGTCAGTTAATAAATGAATGTTCACTATCACGGGTTCCAAAAAAAAATTAGAGCCGGAGGGCGTCCCAGGCCATCCGAAAGGCGATCTCGATGTTCTCCCCGCTGGGCTTAAAGCTGCTGCAGTGCTTGGGGTTCGCCAGTACCATGATGGGATGAAAGAGAAAGGCGGTCAGGATATCCGGGTCCACATCCTTGATAATCTTGCGGTCAATCCCCTGCTGGATCACCCGTAACAGCGGCTCAAAATGGGCCCGCACCCGGGTCTTATCCACCAACTCGCTGTAGGGCGAGTTGGCAAACTGCTCGGTATAACGAAACTCAGCCAGGTTTTCGGAAACATAGGCAAAGGTGTTGCACCAGACCCGGTGGAGGAGGTCATGGACGGGGAGCCCCTCATCAAAGCCGGCCAACAGGGCCCGGCCCATCTCCTCTTTGATCTCCAGGTAGGTGGAGACCAGGAGATCTTCCTTATTTTTGAAATAAATATAGAGCGTTGCCGGAGAAACACCGGCCTCTCTGGCAATCTTGGCCACAGAGCTGGCGGAAAAACCGATCTCGTTGACCAGCTTGATGGTGGCCAGATAGAGGGCCTCCTGTTTTTTATCGTCTCTACTTCGCATGGGGGCTACAGTAAACGTTCATTCACTTATGTCAATTTTTTTCTTTTCCTGGTCCCGCCCCCCCCCCGGCTGGAGGCCGACCCAGCAACACAATGCAGGCTGAAGCGGGGCCCTGCTTTCATTCTCCCGGATCAACTAACAGAAAACTCGATTCTTTTTCAAACAAAAATTGGCTACACTGTATTCAGGCTGACTGCATAAGGAACTCTTCTCTTCCGACCCGGCAGAGCGTAGCCCCGGAGAAACGGCACGATTGGCTGCGTATATTGGCTGCGTATTACAGGTCAGCAGAGATGACATGCCCTTACTCTTACAAACAAAGGTACCCCCACAAGGCCGAACAAGGCCGAAGTTGAAAGAAAGAGTCCCGCTTCAGGATAGCCGCTCAACACGACCTCTCCCCCAAACGCTCCCAGGAGGCTGCCCCATGACACGCCCAGCAACGCCGCCCACAGCCCCAAACATCCTCCTCCTCGGTTCCCATGTCAGCATCAGCAACCTCCCCCTCAAGGAGGTGAGCCTCCTCACCGAAGGCTCCCTGCCGGCCTACGGCTATAACCCCGGCGACTTCATCGAGCTGCTCGCCGGCCCGGTTAAGGTGGAAGACGGTCGCCTGGAACAGTGCTGCACCTGGCTCTCCACCTGCCTGGGATTCAGCAAACAGACCCCCCGGCTGCGCACCGTGAAGTATGGCGAGCGGAAAAAGGTCTACCAGATCTTCAGGAAACGGAACCTCGGCAGCGGCCGGGAAGAGGAGAAGGGCTGGTTCATGTTCCAGCAGATCCTGCCGCCCGAGGGACGCAGTGGTGAGCCTGCCAGGGTGGAGCTGGATGGCCCGGACCAGGAAAAGTTCCAGGACAACCAGGGGATCATCGTGGTGGACGACTCGGGGCACCCCCCGGAGATCGCCGCTGCCCTGGGCCAACGCAACGAGCAGCCCTGGGTGATCGGCATGGGGATCAGCACTGCCAACTGGCAGCAGTGGGCCGCCACCTTCCGGGATCACTTCTATCTCTGCTGCCGGCTCTCCGACCTGGAGACCACCCGAACAGAGATGGACGCCTCGGTGGTCTGGGAGTCCCTGGTCGCCATGACCATTCGCGCCATCAAAAGCACGGAAACCGGGCTCTGGTCAGAGCAGGAGCAACGATTCCGCTGCCACATCCTGGTGGAGATGTACCCCCACGGCCTGCTCTACCTGGGCCCGGCCGGGATATTTTTCCGCCACCGCAAGAAAAAACTGCCCCAGCGGAGCTCTCCCCGGCACCTGGGCTCGGTCCCCTGCTACGACACCATGGTCACCTCCATGCTGGCCCGAGACTTCCTCATCCAGGGTGGGCCGATCTTCTCTCCCAACTATTTTTTCGACTTTTCCCAGCGGGTCCTCCACAACTGGCTCCAGATCCATGAGCAGGGCTACGGTTTTGACGGCGGCCTGAAGTTTCCCAGCCTCCACTTTGGCCAGGATCCCTCCCAGGCCGGGGCCTGCTCGATCCTGGAGCACCAGCCGGAACCCCATTTTTTGGGGCTGCCCACCCGTTCCAGGAGCTTTGACCTGCGGCTGGACCAGGCGGCCTGCCAGCACTGGAACCAGGAGAAGAAACAGGCCCTGCGGGGTATCTTCCCCCTCAAGTCACCCTATAGCACCACCCTGAAACAGCAGCACGGCCTCCCCGGCGGCCCCCTGGGACTCGTGATCGAGGTCCTCCACTACCTCATAGAGGAGGTCTGCTGGAAGCGGGGTTTTGACCAGCTCCGCCTCTTTTCCGTGGGCCACCTGCGGACCACCGATCCGGTGGAGATCGGGCCGGTGATCACCCTCCAAAACGTGATGAACTCCTATGTCTCCCGGGAAACCTACCAGCGCCCCCTCTGTGTCGGGGTCTTTGGCCCGCCGGGAAGCGGCAAATCCTTCTCCGTCAAGGAGGTGGCCCGGATCATCGCCAGAAAGTTTGAAACCAACCCCTTTGAATTCTTTGAATTCAACCTGACCCAGTTCCAAAATCCCGACGAGATCAACGGGGCCATCGAACCGGTTCGGGCCTCGGTGGCCAAGGGCAAGCTGCCCATCGTCTTCTGGGACGAATTTGACTGTCGCTACGACAACAACGAGTTCGGTTACCTCCGCTACTTCCTGCCGGCCATGCAGGACGGAGTGACCTATGAACATGGTGCTCCCTATACCATCGGCCGCTCCATCTTTGTCTTTGCCGGTGGGGTGAAGTCCAGTTGGGAGGAGATGGAGCAGCTCCTGGGAGCCGATGATCCCGGCCAGGCCCGGCTGGCCAGGACCCTGAAGCTGCCGGATTTCATGAGCCGCCTGCGGGTGGTCCTGGATATTGACGGCATCACCCTGGACGACAAGCTCCTCCATCACAACGCCAACCAGGAGGAGATGGACACCCTCCGCCGCATCCTCCTCAAGCGGGCCTTTATCATCGCCCATCAGATGGACACCCACTGGAAGAAGGCCGCCCGCAAGACCTCGGGCCTGCTCTTACGGTTGCTGCTGGCAGAGTATAAGTATGGGGCCCGCTCCATCGAGGCGGTGATCGAGGCCAGCGGGGCTGCAGATCGCCTGGTCTACGGCCTGCCCGAGCTGATCGCCCCGCCTGCCGCCCGCATCCACGCCCACTGGCGGGTGGAACTGGAGCGGGAGGTGGACCTGATCCGCAAGCAGCAGGGGGTCCGTTCGGTCTGGTGAGAGGCTGCAACCCGGCTCGCCCCAATCCGCCGGGGCAGCCAAGCCGAGCGTAAAGGTGTTTCCCGATGGCAATGAGGGCTCAGGTCGCGGGACCTGAGCACCTCCCGGCAAGGCAGGACTAGAAATAAAGGGGCTCTCCGGATCTCCCAAGGCCTGAGCTACATAAGCTCTCCCCTCTCTTCACCCTTTTTTTGCTGTCATTCCCGCGCAGGCGGGAATCCAGTCTCGGAGAAACCATGAAGCGTCCCTGCCTCTAGATCACTTCGTGCGAGCAAACGCAATGGGATACCCTACACTGGTCTGACCACCGACCTCCTCAGCTATACGGCCTTAGTGTAAAGAAATGGATGCCCGCCTTCGCGGGCATGACGGCAAAAGAACCTTAAAAAAATAGCTCTCTCCTGGTTCTGTACCGAGAAATGCGGCGAGAGCCAGCGATGGGATGAAAAAACAATTTTACAAGGTAGCCTTAACCCTGGCCAGCCTCTATACTCTAGCTATGCGATCTTCTCTCTCCCAAGACATTGGGGTACCGTGAAAAAGGGTATTTTTTTCGATCACGATCAAGGCGCGCGATAAATTGTACCGCAACGACGAAATTTGAAAAATGCACTTTTTCAAGATAGCCATTGAACCAACAGAAGAGCTGCCATGACATCGAGCCTATCCAACAAAAAGCAGACCGACACAGGGATCCCCCTGCAATTTCTTTCCGCTGCATTCATCCTAACGATTTTTCTTTTCCTGACCATGGCCTGGTTTCACTGGAGCCTGCACAAAGAGGTAGAAGGCTCACACCGGAAGGCACATGCAATCATCGAGCTCAAGGGGACGATCCTTCAATATAGTGAATTATTAACCATGTCGGCCAAGATGGCCTCGTCAACAGGAAACCTGTACTGGGAAGAGCGCTACAGAACCCTTGCAGCCCAGCAGGACCGGGCCATAAAGGAGCTGGTCCGGATCGCACCGGCTGCCTTTAGCGGTGAGGCAGCGGCGACAACGGATGCAGCCACACTCAAGCTCGTAGCCATGGAAAACCAGGCATTCACCCTGACCAGGAGAGGAAAAACCCTTGAGGCAGCCTCACTGCTGAACAGCAGTGAATATGAGCATGAAAAATACATCTATACCGCAGGAATGCAGCAGCTCAAGAGGCATCTTGATGGTGCGGCAGAGCAGCTCCTCGATCAGGAGCATAAACGGGGCCTTGGGGCCATCATGACGATTGCCATAGCCATTCCCCTGCTGCTCTTCATCTGGTCTGCCACTCACCAAAAAATCAGGCTGTACATTGTCAGACGCAGACAGGATGAACAGGGGCTCAAGGAGAGCGAGGCACAGTTACAGACACTGCTCCAGAGCATCCGCGCCGGAGTTGTGGTGCACGACCGTGACACCAAGATAACGAGATGCAACAGGGCCGCCCAGGAGCTGCTTGGTCTGACAGAAGGCCAGATGCTTGGCAAGGAAGCCATTGACCACTCCTGGAATTTCTGCACCAAAGACGAGCAGATCATGCCCCTGTCCGACTATCCGGTCACCCAGGTACTCAACAGCAAAACCGCACTGGAGAATTTCATTGTCGGCATCAATAAAGCCAACAGTGACGAGCGCACCTGGGTACTCGTCAATGCTGTCCCTGAATATAAGGAAGATGGAGAGATCGCCAGGGTGATCGTCACCTTCATGGACATCAGCGAACGGCGACAGACGGAGCAGGAGCGCAAGAAGTTGGTGGAAGAGCTCCAAAAGGCACTCAGTGAGATAAAAACACTCCAAGGGATAATCCCTATTTGCTCCCACTGTCATAAGATAAGAAACGACAAAGGATACTGGCAGCAGGTCGATCAATATATCAGCGAACACTCGGAAGCCGAATTCAGCCACGGGATATGCACGGATTGCTTTGCTGAGCTCTATGGTGACCAGGAGTGGTATGAACGGGTAAAAAAAGAGACGGAACAGTAAAGGAGTGGCCAGCAGAACACAGGCTCAAGCCGTTTCTCCACGCAAAACCCTCTGAACATGTCGATATAACTTCTTTTTTTGTACCATTGAGAAAATAACAGCTTCCATGCCGCTCCTGCCCGGATTTCACCGTCCTCTCCCAGCTCGCAGGTTTCGTGCTGCCCGGCAAAGTCGCCTGTTCAACCATTCAAAAACTCTTGAACACCTTACCGTGGAATCACGGAACCACCTTCAGGCTTAAAGGCTACCTTGAAAAATGAGGGATACCCCTTCCGGAGAGTCCCTCATTATGGAAGTCATTGCGGCCGATGCGCTGGCTGGTTTTGATAGCATTCATTATGGCTCTATCAACGCATTCTTTTGCCGTCATGCCCGAGCCGATACCCTCATCTCCGCGCTTCTTCCGTCATGCCCGCGCAGGCGGGCATCCAGGTCTGTAGACCACGGCCTCATATAACAAATCCCACAGCCCCCTCTTCCCCGAGCCCTATTCTCCCGATTCTACACTATTTTTTCGACCTACCCCCTCTCTTGCTCGTGCAGAAAGCATCTCTTCACACGGCCCATGGGACAAAGAGGTGAAGGGTCTCTTTTTGCTAACCCTTCTGCTTGATTGTTTTTATGTTCCAAGATACGCTTTAAGCTAGCTTGAAAAATGAGGTTTTTCGATCAAGCTTAAGGTACGCGACAGATTGTACCGTAGACATATGACTGATATTCCGAGGATAAAACTTTGAGCGCAACGCCAAGATGGAGCTGCAGGGATGCTTCATGGGCGTCTTCAAGACTGACCACCTCTTCCTTCATCAATCCATGATATTAATGAAAGACAGCAGCCCCACCCACCCTCTCCTTATCATCACAGCGATCATCCTGGGCCTTCTCTGCCCTTCTCTTTCCGGATTTGCTGGCCAGGAGGTGGAACTTGACCTGGCGGAACAAGAGTGGCTCCGGGAAAAAAAGCTGGTCAGGGTTTTCATCGGCCATTGGCCGCCCTACATGTTTGCCGACAGGAAGCAGGGAATCATTATCGAATACCTGGAGTACATCTTCCGACAGCACCAGATAGAGTATACCTTTATTACCCCGGACCAGCTCTCCTGGAACGAGGCCCTGGCCGACCTCAGCCATAACAGCCAGGTCGATCTCATCCCTGCCATGGTGAATACCGAACAGAGAAGAGAGCAGCTTATCTTCACAGACGATTACCTCTTTTCCCAGTGGATGATCTTCACCAGAAAGGATGCGCCCTTTATCTCATCCATCAACGACCTTGAAGGAAAATCCGTGATTGTCCGCCAGGGGGTGCTCGTCCAGCAGCTCCTGGAGGAGCACTACCCGCAGCTCAAGCTCCTCCCCCGCAAACCGGACAAAAAACTCGGTATCAGGACCTTTCCGGAGCTGCTTGCAGCTGGCAGCGGAGATGCCCTGGTCGCCAACCTGACCGTGATGTCCTATCTGATCCAAACCTACGGCTACACCAACCTGAAGGTGGCCGCCCCTGTGCCCCTGGGAAGCCAGAACCAGGCCATGGCCGTGAGAAAAGACTGGCCCCAGCTTGCCTCGATCATCAACAAGACCCTGAAGAGGATGACGCCGGAGGAACATGCCGCTTTTCGCAATAAATGGTTCCCGATCCGTTATGAACACGGTCTCCAGGTCAAAGATATCATCTGGTGGGGTCTGGCCGTGCTCGCGACCACTTCGCTGTTGTTCATCACCGGCTTTTTCTATTACCAGAAGCTAAGCCGGGAAAGAGAGAGAAGAACATCGGCTGAGGCAGAACTCCAGGCCTTGCGCGGGATCCTGCCCCTCTGCTGCTTTTGCAAGAAGATCAGGGACGATGAGGGCAAGTGGCACGAGGTGGACCTCTATATCCAAAAGAATTCAGCAGCCGATGTAAGCCACGGAATATGCGAGGAGTGTGCCCAGACCCATTACCCTGATCTCATGAACAAGAAATAGCGTGCGGCGGTCCGTTGAACTCCTGGCCCCAGCCCCTGGTGCATCAGGTTGAAGCCAGCAGGGGCTGGGGGAAACTATAATGGGAAGACCGTTTTTTCGTTGCGCCCTGCAGCAACTCCCTGTATCCCTGAGCCCTGCCAGGCTCAACTGACACAAGCCTTGATCTTGAACGAAAACTCGAATTTTTCATCGTACCCTCCCAACTGCTCTCTCCAGGACAAGACCCCATCACGCCCATGCCTGCTCCTTATCTTCTCCCCGATCTTGACCTCGACGAATTTCTCACCCTGATCCTGGAACATGCCACCGACGGCATCCTCCTCACCGATGCCACCGGCCGGGTGGTTGCCATGAACCGAAGCTATTCCATCCTCTTTGATATCCCCTGTGCAGCGGTGCTTGGCCGCAGCGTGCTGGAACTGGTCGCCGAGGGGGCCTGGTCGCCCAACCTCTTTCAACGGGTGGCCCTGCAGCAGAAACGCCTCTCGGTGGTCCAGACCACCCATACCGGCAACACGGTCCTCTCCACCGGGACCCCGATCTACGACGACTCCGGCGAGCTGCGCTATGTCCTCTTCAACGACCGCGACATGTCGCTGCAGTCCCTGCTGGAAGACGATGCCGGTTCCCCGGTGGAGCTCTCCCTCCATGCCGAGCCGGAACACGATCCGCCTGCACCGGGTCAGGCCTCTGCCCTGAACAACATTGTCGTCCAAAGCAGCGCCATGAAGCGGCTGCTGCAGCTGGCCCTGCGGGCCGCCCAGTTCCCGGTCCCCATCCTGCTGAGCGGCGAGTCAGGGGTGGGCAAATCCATGGTGGCCCGCTTTATCCATGATCAATCCCCCAGGCGGCAGGGTCCGTTTGTTGCCATCAACTGCGGGGCGATCCCTGAACAGCTGCTGGAGTCGGAACTGTTTGGTCATACCGCGGGCGCCTTTACCGGCGCCAGCTCTGGCGGCAAAAAGGGGCGGATAGAGTCGGCACACCAAGGCACCCTCTTTCTGGACGAGATCAGTGAACTGCCCTACCCCCTGCAGGTAAAGCTGCTCCAGTTTCTGGAAACAAAACAGCTCTATCCCCTGGGAAGCACCAGCCCGCGGGCGATTGACTGTGTGGTGGTGGCGGCGACCAACCGCTCCCTTGGCGAGATGATCAGCGAAAAGAGTTTTCGAGAGGACCTCTACTACCGCCTCAACGGCATCCCCCTGCAGCTGCCGCCCCTGCGTGAGCGCAGAGAGGAGATCCCCACCCTGGTGCACTATTTTCTGGAACAGTATGCTGCCCGCTTCGGCATAGAGGCCAGCCTCTGCCCCTCGGCCGGAAAGGCCCTGGAAGAGCTGCCCTATCCGGGCAATGTCCGTGAACTCTCCCATCTCATCCAACGGCTGCTCATCGTGGCAGAGGGCGGCCTTATCAGCGCCCAGCTGGTGCGCTCATGGGCCGACACCAGCGGCCAGCCGGCCCCAGAGGGGGAGCTGGCCGCCACGGCCGGCACCCTCAGCCAGCAGGTGGCCCAATTTGAGCGCAAGCTCATTCGCCAAACCATCCAACAATGCGGCAGCCAGCAGGAGGCCGCAAAACTGCTGGGAGTGCACCAGTCCACCCTCTCCCGCAAGCTCTGATCCTATGCGCTCGTGCATTATCCCCATGCACAAACGCATAACCCCGCCCGCCGGCTCCAGCCATCCCCCTGTTTTCCGGCCCCTTTATTTACTGGCACACCCTTTGCTAAGACTCTGCTGCAGGCGTGACCAGCCATTTCGGCTCAACGGTCAGCAATCAAGAAAAAACATCCAAAGGAGCAGCAGATGAAACCGGACACCTCTCTTTCCCCAGCAGCCCAGGACACCATGCGGTGCTCTGCCATCAAGAAAATCCTCTACGCCACCGATCTCTCTGCAGAGGCCCCCAAGGGATTTCACTATGCCCTCTCGCTGGCACGACAGTTCGGGGCAGAGGTGACCAGCCTGCATGTCCTGGACAAACACTCCCCAGAGGCAGACCTTATCCTGGCCAAATATTTCTCCAGAGAACAGCGCAAAGAGCTGAGCGCGAACAACCTGCAGCAGGCCCTGGAGGAGATGCTGCACCGGGACAGCGTGGCCTGCAGTCAGAGCGGCACGCCAGCAAGCGAAGGGGAATGCCAGCAGACTCTTGGGGTAACCTCGATCAACCGGGTGGTCTACGGCAAGGTCGAAGAGGAAATCTTGGCCTGCTCAGCGCACCTCAACCCTGACCTGATCATCCTGGGGGCCCACGAAACCTTCCGCAACCGCAGCTCCCTCAGCACGGTGGCCAAGCGGGTCATCAGCCGTTCAAAGGTACCGGTGACCATCGTGCCCATCCCTGGCAGCAGTTGCTGAGCGGCTCCAGCCACTGACAAAAGGCGAGAGCACACTGCAGCAAGCCGGCAATCCATGCAGCGAACCTAAAAAAGATGAGACCATATGTTTGAACTGGACCAGATCCTGAACCCGATAACAGCCTTGCCTGCCGCCGAACTCGCCCTGGCAACGGTGGTCCTGCTGACCGCGGCCATCATCCGGGGGCTCACCGGCTTTGGCTTCTCCGCCATCGTGGTGAGCGGTTTAAGCTGGGTGCTGCCGCCGGCGCAGACCGTTATCCTGGCCCTGTTTCTGGAGATTAGCGCCAGCATCCATCTCCTGCCCTCGGCCTGGAAGAATATCGACTGGCTCCTGCTGGGAGCCCTGGCCGTGGGCATCGGCGTGGGCACCCCCATGGGTATCGCCCTGCTTGCCTGGATGGCCCCAGAGGCCGGCCAACTGGTGATCTCCTGCCTGGTGCTCGGCTTTGCCCTGCTCATCCTCAAGGGGGTATCCTACCAGGGGCCCAGAAACTTCTCCGTCCACGGCGGCCTGGGGGTGGTTTCCGGGATCTGCAACGGCACGGCCGCCCTGGGCGGCCTGCCGATTGTCACCTTCCTCCTCTCCACCGACACCAGGGCGGTCACCACCCGGGCCACCCTGATTGCCGCCTTCCTGGGCACCGACATCTACGCCCTCTCCCTGGCCGGGGGCCACGGCCTGCTCAACACCACGGTGAGCGGCTATGCCCTGGCCTCCCTTCCCGTCGTGATCATCGGCATCACCCTGGGCCAGCGCCTGTTCAAGGTAGCCAGCCCGGATCTCTTCAAGACCCTGGCCCTGATCCTCCTTCTGGGCCTCTCGGTAATCGGGATCATCCGCTCCCTGGTGCTGATGCTGTAGCAACAGGAGCAGCTCAACAAGGGCTCCACCTAATACAACTTCTTTCTGGCCGGAGAGCCCCTGCACCTCCTTGCTTTTCCAGGTATCCTCCCCAAAGGCTCAAGAGGACCAGGAGCACCTCTCCACCTCTCCACTTCTCCACCTCTCCACAGAACGCACCCCTTCCACTCACCTCCGGCCCTGCACAGCAAAGCCCTCATCCGGGCGCACCATCTCCCTCCCGCGAGATCCTGAAAATTTATTGAAGAAAAAGAAGGTGCTGAGTCTCACTTAACCCACTGAACTTACAACACAAGGTTCACTGTTGCCACAAGATAGCAACCGACCTTATCCCCTCTCCAGGGAAAAGAGAGAGCCTTGCAAGGGCTCCGGGGCAATCAGGTTATTCCGCTTAGGAAGCAGGACAGGTTGAGATAGAATGGAACGATCTCTACCTTGGAGCTTAAACCTGCCTTTTTGGGGATAAAAAAGTGCTTTTAAGGCTAAAAAACGAGCCCTTTTCGTTACTTTTTACCGTAATTTTATACAGTTGACTTGGTCCGACCCCGGTTTGCGACCCCGGTTTGCCGGTTTACCCCGGTTTGCTGCCCGGTTTGCCGCTGAGGGGTGCCTCCGTCTGTCTGGGGCACGCGACATCAGAAATTGCCCCCCTGGCGACACGAAGAGTCCCCCCTTTTGTTTTCTTTGTTGTTATTGGGTTTTCTGTTTTCGGTAGCCTGAGTCTCTGAGCGTATTAGACGTGGACAGTGCTGCTCTCTTGGCAGGCACCTGTCGTCCTGGATGGTGCGCGCATGAGGGTGATGCTGTAGCTGATCGAAAATGGCCGTGGCCACGACAGGATCACCGAATACGCCTCCCCATTTGCCTGCAGCCCTGTTGCTGCTAGGAGGCAGCAGACTCCCTCGTTTATATCGGCGCGAGACCGGCTGAAAGAACAGGTTGATCTTGTTTTTGGGGAGCAAGAAGCCAGTTTTTAAATTTCCGATAAAGGTTACAATTTCATCCTATAGGTTGTTTGCTCCTTGTTGCTCCAGGTATTGTTTGGTATTGTCCGTCCGAGCCTTTCCTTTCTGATATTATTGATAAAATCGCAAGATTCAATGTACCAGAAAGCGAAAGGCTTCTGGTGTTCATGTGTTGTTATTTTTTCTCGTTAGCTGCTGGCGTTACCTCTAGGCTGCCAGCCCGGAAACTTGAGTGATATCTTTAACACAGGAATTTTTACAGGGGACTTCAGCCCCATAAACTCGCGCCCTTGTCGGGCGTCTATATTCAATGCCATAAGGAAGGCGAACAATATGTCAATTTTACCAGAAAACGTCGGTAAAGCATGGGATGAGCGAAAAGGTCCAGCCATTTTAACCACTGTAGATAAGAATGCGGTTCCCAATACTATCTACGTTACTTGTGTGAGTACATTCGGCGAAGACGCCATAGTGATTGCAGATAACTATTTTGACAAAACACGAAATAATATTCTTGCTGGCAGCAAGGGCAGTATCCTTTTTATCACGAGTGAAGGCAAGGCGTTTCAATTCAAAGGGGTCGTTGAATATCACCAAGAAGGTGAAATTTTCGATGATATGAAAAAGTGGAACCCTGAAAAGCATCCGGGGCATGCTGCCGCCGTCCTGAGAATAGAAGAGGTCTATTCAGGAGCTGAAAAACTTATGTAGCACCAGCATTACTGCACTGCATATCCGACTTGCTATGACTGGGAAATACTATAAGTTGGACCGCGTATACCATCCGTATTAACGGGGCAGGCACCAAGCCGACTCCGGTTGCCGATCAAAAGAATTTTTAACCGACAATCCTCGCGGCTTATTGCCAGCCCCGTTAATTTGCCCGTCCTCTTCCACTCTCCTCCCGCTCTGCACAGCAAAACCCTCATCCGGGCGCACCATCTCCCTCCCGCGAGAATTACCACAAGGTAGCAACTCACCTGACCCTCGCTCCAGGGAAAAGAGAGAGCCTTGCAAGGTCTCCGGGGCAATCAGGTTTTTCCGCTTAGGAGGCAGGACAGGTTGAGATAGAGTGGAACGATCTCTACCTCAGAGCTTAAACCTGCCTTTTTGGGGATAAAAAAGTGCTTTTAAGGCTAAAAAACGAGTCCTTTTCGTTACTTTTTACCGTAATTTTACACAGTTGAATTGGTCCGACCCCGGTTTCCGGCCGGTTTCCGGTTTCCCCGGTTTGCACTGACCAATCAAGACAAAGAATACTCAAATGAAGAGATCCACCAATTGATTGGTGAAATCTTGAACTATATTGCACACAAAATAAACAGAAGAGAGAATAGTAACTATTCTATAAATATCTGCGCGGTGCTTTTGTTAACAAAAAAATACACCATTAACGCTAAAACACCTAATGAAGGTGCAAAACACCATGCACATTCCTACAGAGATAACGGTCAGTTTGGGTCATTTCCGACACATGACGATTATACAGAAGAAGGTGACCTGTAAAGTAGAAAATGGTTTTTCGGTGTTTGAAATCGATGCAGGCTAGTTGTGTACCAGAAAAAGAGGCTAAATTATTTATACCATGTTGATGCAGTCAACATATCTCCTATAAATCTGCCCCCTTTTTCCAATCCGGCACTGTTCCCGTGGTTTTTGCAGATTGTGTTGAGGTGTGGACTGACGGGCACCTTGAAGAGTTGCTCTTCCTCCCAGTCTCCAGGAGGTTACGGTTATCTGATTTTGAACAAAACGTCTCCTTGTTGAAGATACCCTTTGGTCGTCAATGGATATAGAGCTAGAGTGATAAGTAGGGTAGGTAGGGCAAAGATGAGATAACAAGATACTCCAAGGAGGAATGGTATGAAAATGCAGGAAGAATTTAACCGATTGGTTGAAAAGCTAAAAGTGGAGCGTGATGAGCTCAGAGTAAAAATGCACCTGGCCTCCATGGATGCCAAAAAAGAGTATGAAGATGCAGAAAAGACCTGGAGCCAGGTGAAATCAAAGGCCTCTGAGATTGCCGATGAGGCGGTGGAAACCTCAGAAGAATTTATCGACAAGGCAAAGATCGTGGGGGAAGAGTTGAAGGAAACCTACAGCCGTATTTCAAAACGTTTATCGAAACAGGAGGTGACAGCCTGACATCGGACAGTGAAATCGGGGCTTTAGTATCATTAGTATCATTAGGGGTCAGACCACTATTCTATTCATTAGGGGTCAGACCACGGTTTAACCATAACAGCCTTGCCTGCCGTCGAACTCGCCCTGGCAACGGTGGTCCTGCCGACCGCGGCCATCATCCGGGGGCTCACCGGCTTTGGCTTCTCCGCCGTCGTGGTGAGCGGTTTAAGCTGGGCGCTGCCGCCTGCGCAGACCGTCATCCTGGCCCTGTTTCTGGAAACTAACGCCAGCATCCACCTCCTGCCCTCAGCCTGGAAAAATATCGACTGGCTCCTGCTGGGAGCCCTGGCCGCGGGCATCGGCGTGGGGACCCCCATGGGTATCGCCCTGCTTGCCTGGCTGGCCCCAGAGGCCGGCCAACTGGCGACCTCCTGATTGGTGCTCGGCTTTTCCCTGCTCATCCTCAAAAAAAAAGAAGGGGGGGGTCTCCTACCAGGGGCCCAAAAACTTCTCTGTCCACGGCGGCCTGCCGATTGTCACCTTCCCCTTCTCCACCGACACCAGGGCGGTCACCACCCGCCGCCTTCCTGGGGCTCTCCCCAATCGGGATCACCTGCTCCCTGGAGCACCCCTTCCACCCTCCTCCCCCCAGAGATCCTGAAAAGTCATTGAAGGAAAAGAAGGAGTGGAGTATCGTGCAAGACATTGAACTTACGTCACAAATGTTACCATCACCACAAGGTAGCAACTCACCTTACCCTCACTCCGGGAAAAGAGAAGGCCTTGCAAGGGCTCCGGGGCAATCAGGTTTTTCCGTTTAGGAGGCAGGGCAGATTGAGGGGGAAGCAGCTTGACTCGATTTCAGGGGAAAGAAATGGGTATTGTGTCCCGAAATTTCCCCGGCGCAGGTCAACACCGCGATTAGCTGGAAAGTACAACATTACTGGCATTTGATTTGGTAACAAGAGTGAAAAATGATCCATCATTTTTGGTGAAAACTATCTTTACAAAGGGATAACTATGGATTTTATTGCCCCGGCTTCTACGCATACCAAATTCAACTGGAGGGTCCGTTCTTTGGCTTCCGATTTCCTACTCGAGGATACCTGGGAGTTCCCATACGAATTCAGCGCAAAGGACGGGGTCGATTTACATTTGTTCCAGAAATCCGCCATTGAGCCTATGATGAAGAACATTTATGATGGCTCCTTAACAGGAATGCTCTTCAGGGTGCGAAAGGTTTTCGGGGCCTTATTTCGTATCGATAATAACTTGAATAATCTCCCTATTCCGGGCTGCCGGGAAAAGAGTCTTCGGGATCGTTTGCAGGAAAGCGATCTTGAGAAAAACACTCCGGAACGCGCGATGGACATCTCAACGCAAGACTATATGAACTTCAGGCCAGTGTATACCTTCGAGGACGAAACGCTCCATGAACTCTCCAATTCCACCGAGCATGCATTAATGCATTATGCTTGGTCTCCCTCGGGAGAAGGAAAGTGGAAGGTCCGCCTTGCGGTGTACATTAAGTACAGGACCGCTTTCAGCGCGTTTTACATGAACTGTATCCGACCATTCCGCCATTCCATCGTCTATCCCCATATTTTCAGAAAGTGCATGAAACACTGGGAAGCGCGAAAGGTGCCCGGATAGAAATCATTCGGGAATCATTCGGGGTCAGACCACGGTTTAACTGTGCATTCCACTGATCCTGATAACAGCCTTGCCGACCGCGGCCATCATCCGGGGGCTCACCTGCTTTGGCTTCTCCGCCGTCGTGATGAACGGTTTAAGCTGGGTGCTGCCGCCTGCGCAGCCCGTCACCCTGGCCCTGTTTCTGGAGATTAGCGCCAGCATCCACCTCCTGCCCTCGGCCTGGAAGAATATCGACCGGCCCCTGCTGTGAGCCCTGGCCGTGGGCATCGGCGTGGGGTCCCCATGGGTATCGCCCTGCTTGCCTGGTGCTCGGCCTTGTCCTGCTCATCCTCAAGGGGGTCTCGCACTAGGGACCCAGAAACTTCTCCGTCCACGGCGGCCTGGGGGTGGTTTTCGGGATCTGCAATGGCACGGTCGCTCTGGGCGGCCTACCGACTGTCACCTTCCTCCTCTCCACCGACACCAGGGCGGTCACCACCCGGGCCACCCTGATTGCCGCCCTCCCGGGGCTCTCCGCAATCGGGACCATCCGCTCCCTGGTACTGATGCTGCAGCAGGAAGCGTACTCCCCTCCCAGCTTTTCCGGGTATTCCGCCCCAAAGGCTCAACAGGACCAGAAGCACCCCTTCTGCCCTCCGCCCACTCTACACAGCGAAGCCCTCATCCGGGCACCCCCCTTAGATCCTGAAAATTCATTGAAGGAAAAGGAGGAGAAGAGTATCGTACAAGCCACTGAACTTACGTCACAAACGTAACCATTACCACAAGGTAACAACTGACATGGTCGTCGATTCAGGGAAAAGATCGGCCCTACAAGGGCTCCAGGGTAATCAGGTTTTTCCGCTTAGGAGGAAGGGCAGGTTTAGAGAGAAGCAGCTTAACTCGATTTCAGGAGAAAAAAAGGGTCTATCCGAATCTCCCAACGCCCTGAGCCCGAATCGAGCACCCAAGGGAGCTGCGATATTGTTGTCGTGAGAATGGGCCAAAGTGACGCTCGTCGGAGCGGCAATGATGTCGCAGCGGATCATGCGCGCAGAGCTTGACAAAGAAACATGCCCAAGGGTTCCATTTAAGTAGGCTAGCAGACTTACTTAAAAGAGGAGGAACCCTTGAGCATACTGAATTTTATCCGCAATCTGCTCCAAATCAAAGGATATCGTGTCAAAGGCTTCACTTTCCATAACCGATACAAAGAGCTCTGGCTGGAGGTTAAACCGTATAAAAATGGTGCTCAATGCCCACATTGCGGTCGACGAGGCAAAATCATTCGCGGTCTTGCTACTCCCCGCACCTGGCGTGATCTGCCGGTCTGCGGCAGGCTGGTCTTCCTGGTCTATTGCCCCAGGGAAATCAAATGCAAAACCCATGGCAGGGTTCAGGAGGATCTCCCATGGGCCGCACCATACTCAAGGGTCAGTCTCCGCTTTGAATATGCCCTGCTCACCTACTGCACAATGATGACCCAGAAGGCAGCAGCGCAGCTGTTACATATATCGCCAACTACCCTGTCCGACATCCTTCATCGCGTGATAACCAGGGCACGACAAGGACACCGTATCAGAGGGTTGCGACATATCGGCATTGACGAAATCTCCTACTGCAAGGGTCGCAAGTATGCAACCATCGTCTATGACCTGCAACGCTCCTGTGTTCTTTGGGTCGGTAAGGGCAAGGGACGCGACACCATTGACCGTTTCTTTGCAGGCAATCTCAGCCGCTATCAGCGAAAACAGATCAGCGCCGCCTGTTGCGATATGGGCCAGGCATACATAGGCGCCATTGAGTATTGGTGCCCTAGCGCCACCCTGATCTTAGATCGCTTCCACGTCGTCAAGGCTTTGAAAACCGCCGT
>NZ_AUCW01000028.1 GCF_000429965.1 Desulfogranum mediterraneum DSM 13871 | reverse complement strand
CTGCAGGATAAGGATCTTGAACAGCAATATCGCATCGTATCCTCTGGGGCCAACGTTTGACTTTCGTTTCTTATTGCGGACTTTTTCGATAGCCGGTCGGAACAATTCCCAATCAATAACCTCATTCAGCCTAGCGAGGGGGTCACCATTCTTGTCAATTTTGAGCAATCTATCCTGCAGATCGAAAAAGCCGGGCTGAATCATGGTTGTCTCCATCGAGTAAGGTTACCGCTTGATCTCAAATCGACAGAATTGTACCAAATTTATGCAAAAACAGCAAGTTAACTGTCAAGATGCTGCGAATTACTGTATTTAATTTTCAAGGAACCCTTAAGTCTGCCCGAGACAGGAACCGTTGGTTGGAATTGCTTTACAAGGCAAAACAAAGATATGGTCTTGTGGTCCTGAATTATATGGTTGCAAGGCTAAGTCAAAATAACAACCATCTTTGGAATGTTTACCAGTAAATAACAAGCTGTTGCGTCGGCCCGACCCGAGATGTTCGATATGTTCTGACCAATACGACACGTGTCAAGTGCCGACTCGCCTCCTTGTTCCCTTCTAAAAAATGCGAAACAAGAAGTGCCATCTCCATTATTCTGGCGTCAATTCAATAAGCATAGGATCTAATTGGATGTCTGGCCTGACAAGGCACCTTTTCACGAAGGGTTTATAGCCTTGCACACGGATAATGAGCTCATATTCTCCAGGGACCAACCCAAAGAAAATGAAATGTCCTTTGTAGTACAAATCAGTACGTGAAAGAGTATAGTCAAAGATATTGTCATCTTCCCCTTCAAGCACATGGAGTTTTCGATCAATACCTGTACCATTTAATGTAATTGATTTTACCCTGAAGTTCGCCTCATATGGCATCCCTGCAACCCAATCTTCCGATTGCAAAGGGGATATCAAGCTCCCATAGATTATATTATCACGGGTTAGTTTATACCTCAGTTCACCTGTTTTATTATTCTCAATTGTAACCGGCACAAATTTCTCTCCGGTCGCAGTTAAAGCGCCGAAAGTTGCCAAGTAGTCCCCGGTTGGGAAAGGGCCAAGTACTCTGCCATTATCATTAGCACTTAATTCTATCACCGTTTCCGCATTCTTTTTGCCAACGGGCTGCAGTATAAGAGTAGGAGGCGACCTTTCTCCTTCGAAGGGATAGTCGTATGAAAAATGGATCTTAAGAAATCCTCCTAATTGGCGGGGAGAAGTACCTTGGTTTTCGGCAAGGGTGTTGATGATCGAATTGTACTGTTCCAATACCTCTTTGCTGTGAATGATGCTGGTATGGTCCTCATTAAAGGCATAATTCATTTGCGCCTCTGACTGAGCCCTGCGGTCTAACAGACTGGAAAAAGCAATAGTTCTGTCGTTATTTGATCGAAATGGGTTGCGGTTACCCCTATGGCCGTAAAACATATAAAAGCTGACGGTCTCGGGCATCTTTGTTCTGTATAGAGATTGGATAAAAGGACTTTCCGGCTGCATATCAATCCAGCACGGGACGACTGCTGGAGATTGCTTGACGCCGTATTCGGCCATCCCGTCGCCTCCCCAAGGGGTCGCCAGTGAAACAAGGAGTTGTACATATGGAAAGTTGGCGCTGTGGTCAACGACAAAAGAGCGGGCAACCAGTCCCCCCATGCTGTGAGCGGTAATATAGAGCTGGTCAAAATGATATTTGCTTTGCAGGTTTTGTAACTTCCAAAGCAACAGATAGGACATGCTTTGAATGCGGCTCCCGCTTGGATAATAAAAAAACCATGGTTGGAAACGCGTTCTATCGATGTTATCGATAAAATACTTCCATCCTTTTGGCGTGCCTGTAGCGCCGTGTATAAAGAGGATAGGTATTTTTTGAGGATCGTATTCCTCGATAAAAAAGATATTGCCGCCAAACTCCTTAAAAAAGGAAACACCTTCCCAGTAGCCTTTGCTCCCATACTCCTCTGAAAAACGTTCATCATCCAGTTCGATTATTGCTCCCGCAAGCCGACTGTGAAGCTTACGGGGCTTAACCGATGAGATTTCAAATCCGAAGGGCACCTCAATATTTTGAATCTTTTCCGGAATAGAAATATTGATGCTCCCAACAACTCCTCCAGACGGTGCGGTAACCATTTTTTGTCCACCATACTGCCCTGCCGGCTCGTCTGCGTCATAAATGAGATTGCTGTTTTTGTCCCAATACGCAAATACGTAATAATCTCCTTTGGCAACCATGAGTTCGTACTCACCGGAATCATGCAGGACGGTATAGTGGGCAACCTCTCTTTTTCCCTGAACTATCGAGTAGGCAGCCACAATAATGGGCCCCTTACCTGGAAAGGTAGCAGATATACGTCCGACCAGGACGGTGGAGGATAAGGCTTCGATATTCTCATTCTGTAATTTTATTAGGGCGCAACCAGTTGTAATTAGGCAAATTATCAATAAAATGACCGAAGGCCCTGGGGAAATTTTAGACAAACCTTTTTTCAAGCAGACCATAGCGGATTTGAAGGTAAGCATGCTTCTGTCCTGTTTGTTAATTAAAAAAATATAAGCTCGCCTGTTACTTTGTTAAGAATGGCCTATAGAGACTCTATAACACGACTTTAGTAAGGTTGTACAGAAAGCGTGCCTGCTCGGCAACAAGGATTCAGTTGCGGTAGTATCGTGCAGCCATGGTTTCAATATTAGCACTGGCAGGACTAAGCTGCTCTCGGCCTAATGTGGTGAATATGTTTCCTGATAAGGTTTCTTCACAAAATACTCCCCAGCCAAACTCAAGAGTGTTCCTCTACGTTAAAACTTGGCTTCCAGAGAGAGCAAAGAAAGCTCTGCTTGCCCTCAAGCCATTGCAACGCCGGCATATCCCGGGAATAGGCCATGTATATACGCACTACATTGTGATAGCCAGTGCTTGTTCTATAAGTTCAGGGTGTTACACAGTGGCAGCGTCGTGAAGTTTATTCAAAAATCAGGTCCCTCTTACTGGATTTTCTGGACGAGGCTAGAAGTTTTTGGACGAATGCCAAAGGAGTAATCGCGGAGAAAACCAGCTAAAAAACGGAGGTGTAGTCTAATCACCGGGCTCTTACGCTGGCAGCAGGGTATCGAGTCCCCTTGGGGTGATCATCTAGCCCGGCTGGTGTGGTCTGGGGTAAATGCCCGAGCTTCACCCACATTGACACAGAGGGACCAGATCTATCCTGCCGCTGGTAATATTTTTTCTGGTACCAGTAAAAAAAAAGCCCCTGGCTGTCATGGCCAGGGGCTTATTTTGATGAACAGGTGAGGAACCTCTTACCTGCCCGATATCAAACGTCTTTCTGAAAATGTGGCAAATTGTGGGAAATTGGAGCCTGTTTTTCTTCCAATAAAAAAAGGGGTTAGCGTCAGCTAACCCCTTGATATTCCATGGTGCCCGGAGAGAGAATCGAACTCTCACAGCCATACGGCCGAGGGATTTTAAGTCCCTTGCGTCTACCAGTTCCGCCATCCGGGCGAGGTGGCTAATTTATACACAGCCCCGGGAAATTTGTCAAACCAGATTTGAGCTTTTGATATTGGGTACTAGCTTGGGTTAACACAGGAAAATAATTCCCAGTTATGGTATAGTCGCAGCGACAGGGGAGTTCGGGATCCTCCAGGCCGGCAGGGGGGATCCCCGCAACCTTTTCGTACCTGTTTGCGCGCTTGGCAGCAGCGGTGGGTAACTCGCTCTCCCAGAGCCCGGCGCAGACTCCGAATGGGCACATCTGTGTCGTCCGGCGCGGCTCGTAGCTGTCCGGAATTATCAGTAGCATTTGCAATTATCTGACGTGTTATAGGTCTCTTTCCAGCGGTTAACAGATGCGTAAAGCCCTTATCATCGGTATTCTTTTCCTCTTGCTCCTCCTGGGCGGCACCTTCGGCTATATGCTGTTGGAAAATACCAGCTTCTGGGGCGGGATGTACCTGACCATTATCACGGTCTTTACCGTGGGCTATGGTGATGTGGTGCCCATCTATCCTGCCGGCAAGGTCTTTACCGTTTTTCTGGTGATCACCAGTGTCAGCTTTGTGATGTATACCTTTAGTAAGATCACCGAAACCATGATCGAGGGAGAGTTACGTGGACTCTTTAAGAGGAGAAAAATGGATCATCAGGTAGCCCTACTCCACGACCATTACCTGGTCTGCGGTTTCGGCAGGATCGGCAGAGAGATCTGCAATATCCTCAAGGAGTATAATCGCCCCTTTGTGGTGATCGACAACGATGCGGAGGTGGTCAAGGATGTCGAACAACTGGGCTATCTGGCCTATGAGGGGGAGGCCTCGGATGATGAGGTCCTGCTCAACGCCGGGATCAAACGTGCCCAGGGTTTGGTCTCGGTGGTCTCCACCGACGCGGATAATCTCTACATCACCCTGACCGCCAGGGGCTTGAATCCCGAACTCTATATCATGGCCCGCTCCAGCGGTGCCACCGGGGTGCAGACCAAGCTGATGCGGGCCGGGGCCTCCAAGGTGATCTCACCCTACGCCATCGGGGCCAAGCGGATGGCCCACCTGATCGTCCGTCCCACGGTAACCGATTTCATCGACCTGACCATGCGGGCAGGAGAGCTGGATCTGCTGATGGAGGAGCTGCGGGTCAGTTGCGACTCGCACCTGATCGGCAAGAACCTGATCGAGGCAGAGATCCGCAAGAAGTATGATGTGATCGTGGTGGCGATCAAGCGTGAAGACGGGGCCATGCTCTTTAACCCCAAACCCGACACCTGCATCCTTTCAGGCGATATCCTGATCGTCCTTGGTTCCTACGAGGACATCACCGGCCTGGGCACGGAACTCTAAGTCCCTTCCCCAGCCCTTCCCTGACCAGGGCTACCCTGGTTTCCCTGAATCAGGGGCGGAGTCCGGCTGAAGCAGTATTTCAGCTGCCGGCACAGACTCCGTCGCTGTTTCGGGCGTGTCGGCGAGTCTTATTGGCCCTTGACCAGGGCCAGCATCTCCCGCACCGCCTGGTCCAGGCCCACGATCACGGCCCTGCTGATCACGGCATGGCCGATGCTGAGCTCCTCGATATAGGGGATGGCGGCGATGGCGGCGGTGTTGCGGTAATCCAGGCCATGGCCGGCATAGACCCGCAGGCCGGATTCAAAGGCCAGCTCCGCTGCCTGTTCAATCAGGCGGAATTCCTGCTGCTGCTCCTCTTCCGTAACCGCATCACAGTAGCGGCCGGTGTGGAGCTCGACAAAGGTCGCCCCGCACTCTGCTGCGGCCTCTATCTGGGTCGCGTCGGGGTCGATGAACAGCGAGACCGGGATCCCGGCTCGGTCCATCTTGGCAACGGTCTTGCGGACCCGTTTGCTGTTCGCCACCACATCCAGACCGCCCTCGGTGGTCAGCTCCTGCCGTTTTTCCGGGACCAGGGTGATCATATCCGGCTTGATCTCCAGGGCGATCTCGATGATCTCCTTGGCAATGGCCATCTCCAGGTTGAGTTTGGTCTTGATGGTCTGGCGCAGCAGGCGGACATCGCGGTCCTGGATATGGCGCCGATCCTCACGCAGATGGACCACGATCCCTTCGGCCCCGGCCAACTCGCAGAGGCCTGCGGCCAGGACCGGATCAGGTTCGGCGATACCTCTGGCCTGACGGACTGTGGCAACGTGGTCAACATTAATGGCAAGATGTGGCATGGTGTTTCTCCTGAAGGTTTGAAGCTGTTGAAAGAGCAGTTGTTCCTGATCCCACATGGCAATGGCCTCTTCTTCGGAACGCTCGTGGTCCTGGCCGAGAAGATGCAAGAGCCCGTGGATGATGAGTTGGCTAAGGCGATGATGGAGGCTGACCCCCAGCTCGGCGGCCTCGCGGCCGGCCGTCTCCACGGCGATGAGGATGTCGCCCAGTTCGTTACCGCCCTTGAGCATGGCCGGGAAGTCGTCGTCACCGTCCTGACAGGGGAAGGAGAGGACGTTGGTCGGGCCCGACTTGTGGCGGTACTGTTGGTTGTAGCCGGCCATCTCCGAATCGCTCATCAGCACCACATTCCATTGGCTCGGACCCAGCTCGAGCAGGGCGGCCAACTGGGCACAGCGCTGTTCCAGGAGCTCTGAGTTGAGGGGGTGATGGGCGACATCCGGGGTGATGGAAAGGTTCATGGTCTTGGTATTCAAGGTTGAGCTCGCTGATCAGTTTTTTTTCTGTGATTTCTTTTCATAGGCATGGATGATCTCCTGGACCAGCGGATGGCGGACTACATCGGACTTGTTAAATGTGCTGAATCCTATCCCGTTGATTCCTTTGAGGATCTTTTTGGCCTCTATCAATCCGGAGCGCTGGCTGCCGGGCAGGTCGATCTGGGTGACGTCACCGGTGATCACGGCCTGGCTGTTGAAGCCGATCCGGGTGAGGAACATCTTCATCTGTTCACGGGTGGTGTTCTGGGCCTCATCCAGGATGATAAAGGCGTCGTTGAGCGTTCTGCCCCGCATGAAGGCCAGGGGGGCCACCTCGATGATCCCGCGTTCCAGCATCTCCTGGGCCTTTTCCTGGCCAAGCATGTCGTTGATGGCGTCGGTCAGGGGGCGGAGGTAGGGATCAACCTTTTGGGCCATGTCGCCGGGCAGGAATCCCAGCTTTTCTCCGGCCTCAACCGCCGGTCTGGTCAGGATGATGGTGTTGACCCGTTCACTGGTGAGTGCCGATACGGCCATGGCCACGGCCAGATAGGTCTTGCCGGTTCCGGCCGGGCCGATCCCGAAGACGATGTCGTGGTTGCGGATGGTTTCGATATAGCGCTTCTGGTTGACCGATTTTGGCGAGACCACCCGGTTACGGGAGGTGATGTAGACCTTGTCCAGGAAGATCTCTTCAAGCCTGGTGGTGGGTGAGGACTCCAGGATCTTGACCCCAAAGGCGACATCCTGGGTAAAGACCGGGTACCCCTTCTGGATCAGGGCATAGAGCTGTTCCAGGGTGGACTGGGCAATCTCCACGGCATGGGCCCTGCCTTCCAACTGGACCTGGCTGCCGCGGACATGGATCCGGGTGCCGGTGGCCTGCTCGATGGTCTGAAGGTTCTTGTTGAAGTCGCCAAACAGGATCTGGGCAGAGCTGTTATCGCTGAAGTCGAGTTCTCTGCTGATCGGGGTGTTGAGTTTATTGGTGGATTTCACGCTACTGGTTCCCGTCCTGCTGCAGCGCCTTGTCGATCATGGCCTGCATGGCCTCCAGGGAGCGACTCTTGACCAGTATACCGTTGAGAAAGAGGGTGGGGGTGCCGCTGACCTCGGCCTTTTGGGCATCATACATATCCCTGGCTAGCTGTTGTTCGGTGGCAGCTGAGTTCAGGTCCCTGTTAAAGGTCTCCATGTCCAGGCCGATCTTGGCGGCCGACTCGCTGATGGACTGGCTGCTGATCTTCTTGGTGGCAAAGAGCTGGTCATGCATCTCCCAGAATTTACCCTGTTGCTGGGCGGCAATGGCGGCCCGGGCAGCAGGCTTGGCCTGGGCATGCATCCGCAGGGGGAGATGTTTAAAGGCAATCTTGATCTTGCCGGGGTTGGCCTTGAGCAGTTTGTCCAGGATCGGCTTTACCTTGCTGCAGTAGGGGCATTCAAAATCGGAAAATTCCACCAGGGTGAGGGGCGCCTCGGGATCGCCAAGCAGAGGGGCTGTGGAGGTGTCGATCTCCTGGGTAAAGCTGATGTCAATGGCCGTAAAGCTCTGTTCGGTGCCGTTTAAGAGATAGATGGCCTCGCCCCGCGGGGCAATATCGATGTCGATTATATCCGGAGAGACCGGCAGGGCGCCGAGCTTCTTGCCTGTGATGGTATAGATGTGGACCTTGGCATCGTTACCCAGGATAAAGGTTCGCTTCTTGTCCAGGGACTGGACCATGGCCAGGGGTTTGGCCTGGATCTTCCAGCTGGTTATTTCGGACCAGTTGAGGTTGCCGGTGCGTTGGACCTTAGCGGCCTCTGCACCATAGAGTGTCTGGGAGAAGAGCAGGGGGATACAGAGGAAGAGGATGCGTAGCATGGCTGGATTCCCGGTTAAGGAGACAGTGGAGTTCCCGGCAGTCCGGGAGTGACGACAAATTATAACAAGGCCCTACTATAATGTCGCTCCAGGGAATCCGCAAGGCGCAAGAACAGGGTAAGCCGCTACAACCACTTCATCTTCAGGCGTTGGTTCCTGGGGTCGGAGACCGTCCCGGTTCAGGCAGCAACCTGAAACCCCGGAGCCAGAGCAGCTCTGCTGGCAGGGTTCTTGCCCTGAAAGCGTCCCAGAGGGGTACGGAAGAGGTGAGGGCGGTTGTCGGCTCAAGGGAGAACGCTGCAGATGATCGCTGCAGGAGGGCACTGCAGGAAGGCACTGCAGGATAGCGTTGACGGCAGGCCATGTTTTGTAATATCCTCTGCTGCCCGTGCTCTGCTGTATGCGGGCGGTCAAGGCGTCTCTTTAGGCTGCCGTGGAAAAAGGCGTTATCTTCCAATTTCCACCGTGTTCTGCCGTATGCTGGCCCACGCCGCCCTATGCTGAAAATTGTATCCTCGGAATATCGGTTCTATGCCTGCGGTACACTTTTTTTCATGCCTCGGAGTCTGCGCTTGCCTGATCTTGCTCGATAATTGAATTTTTCAAGGTCCCCCTTAAACAATGATGAGGTCTGTCTGTGAAGTCTGTCAACTCTATCAACGCTGTTCTCTCGGTGCTGTTCGCTCTTGCCCTGTTGAGCGGCTGTGCCACCACCACGGCACCCACCGAGAGTTCCACCAAAACCTTTGATAAAACCACCAATGCCGCTCTGGACCTGACCTCCAGTACCAGCCCCGGATCTTCCGGCAGCGGCAGTGCCGGAGTCGCCGCCTTTACCCGGGCCAACTACGCAGCCCTGCAGGCAGAGATGGCAGCCGGCAGCGGCGAGCACCTGGCTGCCCTGGCCGGTTTGCTCCAGATCCCTGCCCAGGAGCAGCCTGCCTTTTTCCAGACGGTCCAGCAGGAGTATGGCTGGCTCTATCCTGCGGCCGGTACCAGTCCCGAGCAGATGCTGGCTGCTCTCCGGATCAGTCTCGGTCGGGCCGAGCTCTCCAGTCAGGCCCTGTAGGGGCGCAATGGTCGGTATTGGCTGCCAGGAGCGTATTGGTCTCCATGACCACCATTTTGGCCTGCTGCCCTGATCGAGCCGTCCGCTCCCTGGATCCTGCCTCTCTGCGCAGCATGATGATTCAACGGATCCAGGGCTGGATGTTGGCCCTTGCGGCGGTGCTCTGTTTCTGCCAGCTCTTCCTGATCACCCTGCCCCGGGAGGCTGTTGCTGCAGCCTCGGCCGGGCGACTTGCCGAGCTGAAGCGCCGGGCAGGGGAGTCCGGGCTCTGGCAATCGCCCGGATGGCTGGGGCTGCTCCACTATCCCCGCTCCCGGGGAGGTGCTCCCGGACAGAGCCGGATAGACGGGGGGACCTTTTTTCTGGCCCCCAGAGGTAAGCAGGATCCAGGGGCCGAAGGCGAGGCCACCCTGGAGGCGCTCTTTGCCGGGCCTAAGGGGGGAGAGGAGGATCTGCGTTGTCGCTATCCGGCCAGGTACGATCTGCTGCTCAGGGCCCTGGCTCCCGAGCAGCCGCCGGTTGGGGGGGCAGGCGCCGGGCCCGGTTTCCTGCCGGAGCTGAGCTGTCCCCGCCTGGGCCCCTGGCTTAAGGGGATCAACGGGGTCGGGGTTACCCTGGCCTTTCCCGTATCCTACCTGAATAATCCGGCCTCCATGTTCGGTCATACCCTGCTGCGGATCGATTCGGCCGACTTCTCACCCCACCACCCACTCCTGGCCGCAGCCATCGGTTTTGCCGCGGTCACCCAGGAGGAACACGGCCTCGGCTATGCCCTGAAGGGGATCTTCGGCGGCTACAGCGGACGTTTTTCAGCAGAGCCCTACTATCTCCAGGCCCAGCGCTACGGTGAGCTCGAGAATCGGGATATCTGGGAGTATCCTCTGGATCTCAGCCCGGCAGAGACCCGTTACCTGCTCTACCATCTTTGGGAGCTGCAGCAGGCTGAGTTTGCCTACTTCTTTTTTTCCGAAAATTGCTCCTACCAGCTGCTGGCCCTGTTGGAGGCGGTTCGCCCCTCCCTGGATCTCAGTTCAGGTTTTAGGTTCTGGACCATGCCGGTGGAGACGGTGGGCCTGCTGGTTGAGACCATGGGCCGGGATGGGAAGGTGAGCTACCGGCCCAGTCTGCGTCGCCAACTCCAGGCCAGGGCAGCGGGGCTTGGCCCGGAGCTGGTCAAGCTGGCCAAAACCATGGCCCGGGCAGATGGGGGGCTGAATCGAGCAGGCTACCTGGCCCTTGCCTTTGAGCGGCAGGCCCAGGTCCTGGAGTTTGCCCAGCTCTATCTGCGCTATCTTGATTCGAGCTATCTAGACCTTGGTGAAGGCAGGAATGGCGCTGCCGGGGAGGGAGCTGAAGCCACGGAGCAGGGGAGGCGCGGCCATGAGCTGAATCTGGCGCGCAGCCGCCTGGGCCTGCCTGCAGCCGGGGGCGAGAGCTACCAGGTGAGCCAGCCGGCCAGGCGGCCTGATCAGGGCCATCCGCCTGCTCGGCTGGAGCTTGGGTTTGGCAGGGAAGGGGGGCGCAGCTTCCTTGAGCTGGGCCTGCGGCCTGCCCTCCACGACCTCTCTGACCCGCTCCCGGGTTACGATCCAGGGGCGGAGATCGAGCTGTTTTCCTCCAGGTTTCGTTACTCCCCGGAGCAGGAGCAGCTCAGCCTGGAGGGCCTTGAGCTGGTCCACATCCTTGCTGCTGCACCCGGAGACGGGGTCAGTCAGCCCCTGGCCTGGAAGGGGCGGCTGGCCATGGAACGGTATCGATTTGAAGACGATCGGCGAAGCCTGGCAGCCAGGGGCGAGTTTGGCTTTGGCCGGAGCGTGGCCCTCTCTCCGAAGTCCATGGCCTATGCGCTCCTGGGTGGCTCTGTGCTGGCCTCAGATCAACTGGTGGACCGGTTCAACCTGGGACCATCGTGCTTTTTCGGTCTCTGGACCGGGGTCAGCCAGGGCTGGCAGAGCGGTATCCGGGCAGAGCTTACCCCCCTGCTGCTTAAACCGACAGGACTGCTCTATCGCTTGGAGTGGCTCAACACCTTCCAGCTCAGCACCAACTCCAGCCTGGTGGCGGAGGCTGCCATCAGGCGTGATGTTGACCAGCCAACCCTGCAGCTTGGTCTCCGCTGGCGCTGCTATTTTGCCCTCTGAACAGCAGCCCCCCAGAGGGGCGCTGTTTCCTCCCGGATCAGCTCCGCCAGGGACAGATTTGCCCTCCCCATCCTGAAGCCATTGAAAATGTGGAGTTTTCTTGAAAGTTGGAAAAAACACTATATGTGGGGCGCTTTATGGTTGAAGCGTCCCATATGTTGTGATACGTTGTTGTCGATGCCACAGGGAGCAGAGCCCATTCTTCTTCCTGTATGTGCGTCTTTATTTTCAACAATCAAGCAGGACATGATCTTCCACCAGGGAGGAGCAGGCATACCTTTGAACAAGATTTAAGGGTCCGTGCAGAGGGGTTCAGCCCATGAACCCAAGGCTTCTTTTGGTGGATTTTTTTTGTGTCCATTTTCATACCGTAACAGACAAGCCGAATACGATGGATCGCCGCTGGCCCGCCGGGCTGGTTCGGCCGTGAAACAGGTGCGTCACCTGTCCAGGCAGGACTGCGTCACCGCAACAAGCTGTTTCATCCAGGGGAGGAAGAATGACCAAAGAGATGCCGAAACATCAGTTGACCGAGACCGCCGAGGCGGTACTTGACCGCCGCTATTACCTCAAAGACGAACAGGGCCTGGCCATCGAGAACTGGGAGACCCTGTGTCGCCGGGTGGCCAATGCCGTAGCCCTGGTGGATCAGGATCTTGACGATTATGAACAGATCCGGGAAGAGTTTTTCAAGATGATCTATCAGCTTGATTTTCTGCCCAACTCACCCTGTCTGATGAACGCGGGCACCGATCTTGGTCAGCTCTCGGCCTGCTTTGTGCTGCCGGTGGATGATTCCATGGACGGGATCTTTACCTCCATCAGAAACGGGGCCCTGGTCCACAAGACCGGCGGCGGCACCGGCTACTCCTTTTCCAGGCTCCGGCCCAAGAACTCCGCGGTCCGCTCCACCCAGGGGGTGGCCTCGGGGCCGCTAAGTTTTGCCGCGGTCTTTGATGCCGCCACCGAGACCATCAAGCAGGGCGGCAAACGGCGGGGCGCCAACATGGGGGTCCTGCGGGTGGATCACCCGGATATCCTCGACTTCATCATTGCCAAGGAAGAGCAGGATCGCTACACCAACTTCAACTTCAGTGTGGCCATCACCGATCGCTTCATGGAGGCGGTGAAAAACGACCAGGAGTATGACCTGGTGGATCCCTCTACCGGCAAGGCGGTCAATACCCTGCGGGCCCTGAAGGTCTTTAACAAGATCATCGACCTGGCCTGGCATAACGGCGAGCCCGGGGTGCTCTTCATCGATGCGGCCAATCGCGACAACGCCACCCCCCAACTGGGTGAGTTTGAGGCCACCAACCCCTGCGGCGAACAGTGGCTGCTGCCCTACGAGTCCTGTAACCTGGGCTCCATCAACCTGGGCCGCTATGTGCGTAACGGCGAGCTGGACTGGGATGAGCTGGCCAATACCGTGCACCTGGCGGTCCGCTTCCTCGATAACGTCATCGACTGCAACCGGTTCCCCATCCCGGAGATCGCCGAGATGACCCAGAAGACCCGGAAGGTGGGACTGGGGGTGATGGGCATGCACGACATGCTGATTCAGCTGGAGCTGCCCTATGGCACCGAAGAGGGGCGCAAGGCCTCGGCCGCTGCCATGGCCTTTGTCCGCAAAGAGGCCGAGGTCGCCTCCACAGCCATTGCCGCGGTCAAAGGCCCTTTTCCTGCCTATGATAAGGAGCTCAACGACTATCCTGCCCGGCGCAATGCCGCCATGACCTCCATCCAGCCCACCGGTACCGTCTCCATGATCGCCGACTGCGCCTCGGGCTGCGAGCCCTACTTTTCCATTGTCATGGAAAAAAACGTCATGGACGGCGACCGCTTCCTGATGGTGAACAAGCTCTTTGAAGAGGTGGCGCGCAGGGAGGGCTTCTACTCTCCGGACCTCTTGGAGAAGGTCGCGGCCAGCGGCACGGTGATCGGGCATGACGAGATCCCTGAACGCTGGCAGGAGATCTTCCGTACGGCCCAGGATATCTCCCCGGAGAATCATATCCGGATGCAGGGCATCCTCCAGCAGAACGGGGTGGATTCCTCCATCAGCAAGACCATCAACCTGCCCTCATCGGCCAGCCGGGAAGATGTGGAGACCTCCTATCAGCTCGGTTTTGAGCTGGGCTGCAAGGGACTGACCGTCTACCGCGACGGTTCCCGCGACCACCAGGTCCTCAACACCACCGCCACCGAGAGCGAGGAGCAGACCGCCATGGTCTCTGCTGCCGGCCTGGTGCGTAAGGCCACCCTCCCGGATGTGCTCAGCGCCAAGCGTTACCGCCTAAAGGATGCCAACCAGAATACCATCTACCTGATCGTCTGTTTCGATGAGAATGAGAATCCCATGGAGGTCTTTGCCAAGTTCCCCTTTGATAACCGGGTGGATCTGAAGGACAAGTCCACCATGTGGACCACCACCTGTCGGCTGGTCTCCCTCTGCCTGCGCTACCAGATCCCCATGGACGAGATCATCAAGCAGCTGGATCGTTCCAGCGGCCACATGCTCGATCTGCCGGCCCAGCTGGGCAAACTGCTCAAGTCCTTCATGGCAGGGACCCAGCACGGGTTTGCCTCGGTCTGTCCCGAGTGTACCGGCAAGCTGGTCTTTGAAGAGGGCTGTGAGATCTGCCGGGACTGCGGCTACTCCAAGTGCTCCTAAGGTGTGGCTGTTGCCTTTAGGAGAGGTTAGGAGAGATTAGGAGAGGGGCCCTGGACTTGCTCCATGCCCCCGGAGCTGCGGCGAGTTACCAGGGGCTCCATCCTGGATTGGCTTCAGCCGGAAGATACGGTTTCCAGGTTGCCCGGAGGCCGGTAATTTGTTACATCTTTTTCCTGGATCTGGCAGCGTGAGCATGATGGTTGATTACAGCTGGCAATGAAGAGAAATCGGAAGAGGAACATAGAGATATGGCAAAAATCGGCAGAAACCAACCCTGTCCCTGCGGCTCGGGCAAGAAGTATAAACACTGTTGTCTGAGCGCCCGGCAGCTGGAGACCCAGGTCCTGGAGCAGCATCAGATCAGGGTGACCCTGACCCAGGCCATTGAAAAGATTCAACAGGCTGCGGCCGAACAGCGAGAGAGTTTCTTTGAGCTGGGGGTATTTATCTTTTTCAGCAGCGCGGCAGGAGATGCCTGGTTGTTGGAGGTCACGGATTCCGATGCGGTTCAGGTGGCTGAGGCGGGCAGGGCGCTGGAGGTGCCCATTGAAGAGGATAGTGAGACCATTGAAATGAACTGGAGTCACACCTTTGCGATGCGCGCCAAACAGCTCTATCTGACCGCCTATGCAGATAAGGCCGAGCATCGTCTGGAGGATGCGCCCTGTCAGCAGATCAATGCCGCCGTGCGTCGGGTCAGGAAACGCTATGCCCCGGAGATGCTGGAGCAGGTTCACCTCTCCAAGGGGGAGTCCGGGGAAGGCGCGCAGGAGCGGTAATGAGCTTGCCCCCTCCCAAGAAGCTGTTACGTCTGATCCCCGTGGCCATGGTCATGGGGATCATCTTTTATCTCTCCCACCAACCCGGTCACAGCTTTGATCTTCCCCGGGTGGTGAATCTGGATAAACTCCTCCACACCATGGTCTACACCTGCCTGGGGTTGGCCGCCGGCTACGCCCTGCCCCCTGAGTTCCGGCGGCGTCACCCATCCGGGGTGATGGTCGGGCTTGTCCTCTTTTGCCTCTGTTACGGGCTCAGCGATGAGTTCCATCAGTCCTTCATCCCCGGGCGTGAGCCTTCTGTCGGTGATCTGCTGGCCGATACCCTGGGCGGCTGCATTGCCGTAGCGAGCCTTCGTCTCCATGAGTTCTGCCGGCCGCGGCCCGCTGCTGCCGGAGACGGGAAAACAGGTCTGTCCGGGCGCTAGCACAAGCGCCTTCCTGCCTTCAGCAGAGGCCAAGACCCGGGCAGCGGCCCCGCTCTCTTCAGAGGGGCTGCTGCCGGTCTCTACTGCAGGGATCTACTGCAGGGTTAAGCCTTAACGGTTCTTCCTCAGCAGTCGGGCCATATCCTTGGCAAAGTAGGTCAGGATGATGTCTGCACCTGCCCGGCGGATGCTGAGCAGGGTCTCGGCCATGACCCGTTCCTCGTCGATCCATCCCTTTGCAGCAGCAGCCTTGATCATGGCGTACTCACCGCTGACGTGATAGGCCGCCACCGGCAGGTCGAACTCATCGTGCAGCTGCCGGATGATATCCAGGTAGGCCACCGCCGGTTTCACCATCAGGATATCCGCCCCCTCCTCCACGTCCAGGGTAGCCTCGCGCAGGGCCTCACGGCAGTTGGCAGGATCCATCTGATAGCTCCGCCGGTCCCCGAACTGGGGCGCACAGTCGGCGGCATCCCGGAAGGGACCGTAAAAGGCCGAGGCATACTTGACCGCATAGGACATGATCGGCACCATGTGGTGGGAGTTCTCGTCCAGGGCAGCGCGGATCTCGCTGATCCGACCGTCCATCATGTCCGAAGGGGCCACCATGTCGGCTCCGGCCTCGGCGTGGGAGAGGGCGGTCTTGGCCAGCAGCTCCAGGGTGGCGTCGTTATCCACCTCTTCACCGTGGAGGCAGCCGCAGTGGCCGTGGTCGGTATACTCACAGAGGCAGACATCGGTGATCACGTTGAGCTGGGGTGCCTTGTTCTTCAGCTCTCTGATGGCCTGCTGGATGATGCCATTTCTGGCATAGGCCCCAGAGCCGAGTCCGTCCTTCTTTTCCGGCAGGCCAAAGAGGATAACCGAGCGTATCCCCAGTTCCAGGCACTCCTTGGCCTCCTTGGCCAGTTGGTCGATGGAGAGGCGGAACACTCCGGGCATGGAGGGGACCTCTTCGCGTTTGCCTTTACCCGGGAGGACAAAGAGGGGATAGACCAGTTGATCGGCAACCAGGATGGTTTCACGGATCATGGAACGAAGGGTAGCGGTCTGCCGCATTCTGCGCGGACGATATTCAGGAAAAACCATGGGACACCTGTAGATGGTAATGGGGAATAAGTAAAGGGCACCTTGAATAGACGTTCTGGCTATTCAAGATACCCTGAAGGTTTATGGGGTATATACGGTTCACCTTGGCTGAGAGCTCTCTGCTCCGCTCTCTGGGGCAGGCTCGAAGCAGCGGCCTGGCCGATCTCCTGGAAGAGATCCTGCCGTTCAAGGGGCCCGGGGTTGTAGCCCTTCTCATCCGGAGACCTGCCGCGGCTGCGTCCGCGACCTACTTGCCTACCTCGATCTCCAGGGCCTTGAGCCGTTTATAGAGGTGGCTCCGTTCCATGCCCACCTGTTCGGCGGTCTTGGAGATGTTGTTCTCATTTTCCGCCAGCTTGGCCTTGAGATAGGTGACTTCAAAGGCCTTGCGGGCCTCCTTGAAGGGCAGCTGGTGGAGTTGATGCTCCTCCAGGCTGATGGGGGCAGCCGGCGGCAGGTCCTTGCCCAGGAACAGGGCCGCATCCTGGTCATGGATCACATCGTTGGGGCTCATGATCACCAGCCGTTCGATCATGTTGCGCAGCTCTCGGACATTGCCCGGCCAGTCGTGACGCATCAACAGCGCCATGGCGGCCGGTGACATGCTCTTCTCTCCCAGCCCCTTGTGGCGGTAATTGCGCAGAAATTCCGCAACCAGCAGGGGGATGTCCTCTCTGCGTTCCCTGAGGTAGGGAACGGTGATGGGTACCACGTTCAGGCGGTAGAAGAGGTCTTCCCGGAAGTTGCCCTTCTTGATCTCCTCTTCCAGGTTCTTGTTGGTGGCAGCCAGGACCCGGACATCCACCTTGATGGTCTTGGCACCGCCGACCCGTTCGAATTTTCGTTCCTGGAGGATACGGAGCACCTTGGCCTGACTCTTCAGGCTCATGTCGCCGATCTCATCCAAAAACAGGGTGGAGCCGTTGGCCTGGTCAAACTTGCCCTTCTTGGCCTCGGTGGCACCGGTAAAGGCCCCCTTGACATGGCCGAAGAGTTCTGACTCGATCAGCTCTTCGGGAATGGCGGCACAGTTAACCTCGATCATGGGCTGGAGGTGGCGGGGAGAGCGGCGGTGGATGGTCTGGGCCACCAACTCCTTGCCGGTGCCGTGGCCGCCCCGGATCAGGACCCAGGCATCGGTGGGGGCGACCCGTTCTATCTGTTCCCGCAGGGTCTCGACGATAGCGGTTCGGCCGGTGATATCAGGTTTTGCCGGCCCGCTCTCGCGCAGCAGTTGGTTCTCCAGCTCCAGCCGGGCCACGTGGAGCCCCTTGTCAACGGTATGGATGATCTTGTCGTAGGAGAGGGGCTTTTCAATAAAGTCAAAGGCGCCCATGCGGGTGGCCTGCACAGCCGTGTCAATGGTGCCATGGCCCGAAATCATGATCACCGGCAGGCCGTAGCGCTCCCTGATCAGCTTGAGGGCCTCCAGGCCATCCATCCCCGGCATCCAGATGTCCAACAGGACCAGCTGGATCTCCTCTTCGGCCAGGAGTTGGAGTCCCTCTTCGGCAGAGCCGGCGGTTCGCGGCGCAAAGCCCTCGTCCACCAGTACTCCGGCAAGGGATTCGCGGATGGAGGCTTCGTCGTCGATGATCAGGATGTTCTTGGACATAACAACAGAGAAAGAGTCGCAGCTAAAAGGTATGGGGTTGGGCCTTGCCCCTGACCACGGCCTGGTGGAGCAGGAGCCTGTCCCTACCTTATCAGCTATCCAGGGGCAACTCAACTGTAAAGACCGTGCCGCTGGGCTGGTTGTCACGGACCAGGATGGAGCCGTTGTGCTCACTGACAATGGTGTGGGCAATGGCCAACCCCAGGCCGGTTCCCGACTTTCTGGTGGAAAAATAGGGCTCAAACAACCGGAGTTTGACATCTTCGCTGATGCCCGGGCCGTTGTCTGCCACCGAGAAGCCGACCCAGCAGTCAGGCTGCCGGCGGTGGAAGAGGGAAATCGAGATTTCGCCGCTGTTCTCCAGGGCAGCCACCCCGTTGTCGAGCAGGTTGATCAGTACCCGCTTGATCTGGACCGGATCAAAGTCGGCCAAGGGCAGCTTTTCCGGAGTATCCAGGCTGAAGCGGATATGTTTATGGGCCTCCTTGTAGAGGACAAAGACCTCTTCGACCATCTTGAGCAGGTCGGAGCGCTCTTTGTTGATCTTGGGCATCCTGGCAAAGTCGGAGAACTCGCTGACCAGCCGTTTTATCTCCTCCACCTGGTTGACGATGGTGGTGGTGCACTGATCAAAGATATCCTGATCCTGCTGGATGGAGGCCAGGTAGCGTTTGCGGAGGCGTTGGGCAGAGAGCTGGATCGGGGTGAGGGGGTTCTTGATCTCATGGGCAATCCGCCGGGCCACCTCCTGCCAGGCTGCCAAGCGCTGGGCCTTTTCCAGTTTGGTCAGGTTGTCAAAGACGATTACAAAGCCGATGGGCTTGTGCTCCTTGTCCACCATCCGGGTGATGTTGACCTGGAGCGAGAGGGTCTCTCCCTGGCGGACCGTGACCCGGAGATGTCGTTCAATGGAGTTCTTCCCGGTGGAGAGCAACTCGGCCAGGAAACTCTCCACAATCATGATATGGGGCTTGGGGAGAAAGTGGTGGAAATCCTTGCCAACGAGTTTTGAGGGCTTGATATGGAGCAACTCTTCGGCAAAGCGGTTGATGGTGGTGATCTTGTTGTTCTCGTCCAGGGCGATGACCCCGGCTGCCACACTCTCCAGGATGGTCTCCAGGTAGCGGCGCTGCTGTTCGGAAACCAGGTTGCTCTGCTGCAGGGCCTGGTGGGCCAGGGCCAGCTTCTTGTTGGAGGCATTGATGTCGGCGGTCATGGAGTTGAAGGAATCCACCAACAGCCCCATCTCGTCATCAGACTCCTTGTCCAGGATAAAGTTGAGATCCCCGTCTGCCACCCGTCTGGTGGCCAGGGCCAGTTTATTGATCGGCCCGGTCAGGCTGCGGGCAATGTAAAAACCGAACCAGATCGCTCCAAAGAGGATCAGCAGGGTGATGATCAGGAGCATGATGATCAGGCTGAGTTTGATCGGGGCCTTGAGGATCACCAGCTGGCGGTAACCGGTGATGCCCTGGGAGACGGCGTGCATCTGCTCCAGGCGGTCGCTGGGGATGAGCAGGGAGGTGACCAGGATTGCGGGTGAGCGCTGGGGCGGCTCCAGCTGGACAGGCACGATGGCCAGGATCAACTCGCCGTCACTGGTGTTGAGGGTGATGATCTTGGTGGCCTTGCTGTTGGCTGCCTGGCGCATCGCCTCGGAGGGGATGGCCGGCAGGGCGGTGGAGAGGAGCCTGGGGCCGCGGAGGGAGAGAAGTTGATGGTGGTTGTGATCCATCAGGGAGATACTGTCCGGTGCACCGGGCGGGGCAATGGCCAGGGTCCGTCGAAAGAGCTGTTCCAGCTCGCCAAGATCCTTGATCCTGACCGTCCCGTTTTCGAGGAGCTCCGCCAGTTGGTCCCCGATACTCTCTGCCCGTTGCTCGGTGTCATGGAAGATGGACTGGGCCAGTTTTAACGAGGCCTGGAGGGAGTCCTCCACATTGGAGTTGAACCAGTAATCCATGGAGGTGGAGACAAAACGCAGGGCAATGAAAAAGAGGAGGATCGTGGGGACCAGGGAGAGGGCCACAAAGGAGACCACCAGGCGGGTGCGGAGCTTGGAGCCCAGGATCTTCTGGTTGCGCTCAAAGACCAGTTCCACCAGGTTGCGCAGCACCAGGTAGAGCATGAGCAGCAGCAGCAACCCATTGATGTTGATCAGGGCAAAGATCAGGACGGTGCTGGAAAAGGGGAGGTTGAAGTCGCCCTTGAGCAGTCCTCGCTGGAGGTAGCCCAGCAGCGGAATTAAAAGAATACAGCCGCCGATGATGTAGCGGATCAGGCGTTGTTTCTTTCTCTTTTGTTCAGGTGTGAGCATGCACCCTCCTGGGAGGATATTAGTAACGGAACTCCACGGTGCGCCAATCGGTTTCAAAATCCCAGAGTGAGGTAAAGGGCAGGATATAGTGGATCCCCAGGGGCAGGGTGTTTTTTTCCAGGGTGGCCTTGAGGCGGAGACTATAGGGGGACTCCGGTTCCAGCTCGGTTAAGGGCACCACATGGATGCCGTTGAGCTCGGCCATCAACTGTTTGGCCTCCTCCAGGGAGCGGGTGGTGCGGAGCTTGCCGGCGCGGTTGGAATGTTGAATCTGATACTGCTGCTTTAAGCTGTCGTAGGTCATGGTATGGGTGATGACCGTCTCTACCAGGGTGGCGTCAAACCAGCTGCTTCGCTCCCTGCTCAGTTCAACTTGAAAGACAAAGCTAATGGGGATGCCGTTCTGGACGCCGGTGATCATCTCCGGGGTAAAGCAGTTGGCCACCGTGGCAAAGAGCAGCAGCTCGCTGTTGGAGGTGGTGACGATGATGTCCTTGAGTTCCGGGGAGCGTTCCTTCACGGCTCCGTTGGAGCCGGGGGCCAGGAGCAGGAGGGCGAAGAGGATGAGCAGGAGTGGGCGTAGTAGGGCTTTCATAGGGGCTGATCAGCGGCTCTTGGGCCGGATGGTATCGTAGCTTAAAGGGATGGTTCAAAAAATAGTGATTCTACTTTATCTTCAGGATTTTGTCCATCTCTTGCCGTCCTAATCGCCGTGCCAGCTTGAATAATTGTTGTTTTGCCCGCTTTCTGGCTGATGTTGAAAAAAAAGGCTCTGTCCGGATCTGCCAAACCATGAGCAGCCGGGGGGCTCTGCCCGGGTGTGGGCAACGCTCGGCAAAGGGGGGTCCGGGAACATGAGGCGAGTCTGAAGGCGAGTCTGAAAAGGTGCTTTTTCTTTCCGTCTCAGGGTGGGCGTCTTCATTATTCAGGCAATCCTTGAGCCTGAACAGAAGAGTTGATTTGCCAGGGTAGGCGCCAGCTGCAAAGCGGAACCAGCAAGAAAAGGTCCCGGCTGCTGCGGTTTTCTGGTAGTTTTCTTGTATAATGGCACCAATATAGGTATGACATGCCCAGGCATGAGCAGGCGGCTTTCGGCTATCCGGATCCACACCCTCGACCGACCAAGAGGATGGCCTGGCGCCGGTTAGATTGATTTTACAGGATAAGGGGGAGTATGTCGCCAAGACCGAAAAAAAAGCGCCGTTGTCAGGGGCCGTTTTGTAAGAGGGCGTTTAAGCCGGCCGGGGAGCCTCTCCACGATCTGAAAAAGATCCCCCTGTATCAGGATGAGCTGGAAGTGTTGCGCCTCTGTGATCTGGAGGGGTTGATCCAGGAGGAGGCCGGTCAACGGATGGGCGTTTCCAGAGGAACCGTCCAGCGCCTGCTGACCGCGGCAAGGAAAAAAACAGCCCAGGCCCTGACCAGCGGAGGGGCCCTGATTTTTGCCAGGGAAGGGGAAGAGGATCTGGAGGATGAGCTCTAAAGAGGCCTGGCAACACCACAGGGTTTGACAGATCCGGAGCGGTATTCTATATAACCATATTTTCCCGGGCACGGTTGTCGGCAGAGAAGCTGCAGCGATCAGTCGTCTGCTAAACGAGAACAGATAGGTGAATAATTCTATGAAAAGGACGGTACTCGTCACCGGAGGCTGCGGCTTTATCGGTGCTAATTTTATTCGTTCCATGCTGGAGGCCCAGCCTGACTGGCAGTTGCTCAATCTGGATAAACTGACCTATGCCGGTAATCTCCAGAATCTGGCAGAGGTCGCGGCAGATCCCAGATACACCTTTATCCAGGGGGATATCTGTGATCGTGCCCTGGTGGAACGGATCTTCAGCGACTATCCCGTGGACACGGTGGTTCACTTTGCTGCAGAATCCCATGTAGACCGTTCCATCAGCGATCCCGATGCCTTTATCCAGACCAATGTCTTCGGCACCTTCAGTCTGTTGGAGACGGCCAGGAGATCATGGTTGGCCGAGGGCAGGAAGGCCGCAGGTCAACGTTTTCTCCATGTGGGGACCGATGAGGTCTACGGTTCTCTGGGGGCTACCGGTTTTTTTAGCGAAGAGACCCCCTATGATCCGCGTTCTCCCTATTCCGCCTCCAAGGCTTCTTCCGATCACCTGGTGCGCTCCTATTTCCATACCTATGGCCTGCCTGTTCTGATCACCAACTGTTCCAACAACTACGGCCCCTATCAGTTTCCGGAGAAGTTGATACCCCTTATCCTCAACAACGCCCTCCAGGGCAAGGCCCTGCCGGTCTACGGTGATGGCGCCAATGTTCGCGACTGGCTCTATGTCGAGGATCACTGTGAGGCCATTGCAGCGGTGATCGAGAAGGGCAGGGTCGGCCAATCCTACAATGTCGGCGGTCATAACGAGAAGAAGAATCTGGAGGTGGTGGAACTGCTCTGCGATATGCTGGATGCCAAGGTGGGACTGCTGGCCTCAGGGGAAGCCAGGCGAAAGAGCATCACCTTTGTCACAGATCGGCTGGGGCATGACCGTCGCTATGCCATAGATGCCGGCAAGATTGAGCGGGAACTGGGTTGGACGCCGCGTTATACCTTTGAGCAGGGGATTGCCAAGACCGTGGAGTGGTACCTGGCCAACAGCGCCTGGATGGAGGCGGTGATGGATGGCTCCTACCAGCAGTACTATGAGAAAATGTATACCAACAGATAAGGAGCGGACAAGAGATTATGCAGGTTACAGCAACGGAAATTCCTGAGGTGCTCGTCATCGAGCCCCAGGTGTTTGGCGATTCCAGGGGTTTTTTCTTTGAAAGTTTCAACCAGAGAAGCTGGCAGGAGATGACCGGCCTGGATACGGTTTTTGTCCAGGAGAATCACTCCCGCTCCCATCAGAATGTCCTGAGGGGATTGCATTACCAGATCAGGCAAGCCCAGGGTAAGCTGGTACGGGTCATCCAGGGGGAGGTCTACGATGTGGCGGTGGACCTCAGACAGAGTTCAGCCACCTTTGGCCGGTGGGCCGGGATCCGTCTCACTGCAGAGAACAAGAAGCAGTTCTGGGTGCCTCCCGGGTTTGGCCACGGCTTTGTGGTCCTCTCCGAGGTGGCGGAGTTCCTCTACCTGACCACCGACTACTATGCCCCGGAACATGAACGGGCCATCATCTGGAATGACCCCCAGCTGGCCATTGACTGGCCCCTGAAAGGGGAGCCGCAGCTCTCGGCCAAGGATGAGGAGGCGGTGCTGTTCAAGGATGCCGAGCTCTACGCCTGAGAGGGCGGATGGCGGGGTGGGCTACCAGTCGACCTTGAAGATATTCTCCATGGGCTTGACCCGGGTAATGGTGATCTTGGTGGTATCGCCTGGTTCCACCGGGAAGTGGGGATTTGTCGGCAGATCGATGTCAAAGAGGCAGTCGGTGAGCAGCAGGTTGACCCGTTTGGGGCCCCGCCCAACCACCAGGGCACTGAGCCGCTGGCCGACCCTCCCCTCCAGGTAGCGCAGGATCCAGTAACGGTGGCGCTGCTGGCGCACCCCGTTTGCCCGGCTCAGTTTTTGTTGGATCAGCCCGGCAAAGGTCTTGCACTGTTCGGCGGAGAAGAGGATACCCTTGCCGTGGATCATGTGACTGAGCTGATGTTGCATGGCCAGGTCCAGGAACCTGCGGATGGGCGAGGTGATGGTGGTGTAACTGTTCAGCCCCAAACCGCTGTGGGGTTTAGGGTGGGCGGTCAGTTCCCCCCTGGAGAGGAATCTGCGCTGGAGGGCGATATCCTGGAGGCTGTTGTTGACCCCTGCGATCAGACGCCGTTTCGGCGGAGGTTGGGAGCGGAACAGGCCCGGAGCCTCACGCGTGGCCAGGTATTCGGCGGCAACGCCGTTGGCCAGGATCATCAACTCAGAGACCAGGTTGCGCGAGGGCGTATCCACCGGAGAGAGAAAGATCTGGATGTTATCCCGGTTGCGGATATCGATGTTGGCATCAGGGAAGGGCAGCAGCAGGGCCCCGTTGGCCACCCGGTTGCGGCGCAGCTGTTCCCGGACCCTATTCAGGCCGGCAAGGGCTGGGTCCGACTCCAGCATGCCATCGGCATCCCGGTAGTTGAGCTGGCGTTTCACCTGGATGATGGAGGGGACGATGCGGGTGCGAACGATGTTGGCCTCCTGATCCAGGGTGACCAGGAAGCTGACCGCCGGCCTGATCTTGCCCTTGATCAGGCTGCAGACATCCAGGGACAGGCCCTTGGGCAACATCGGGACATGGCCCTCGGGAAAGTAGAGCGAGGTGGCCCGTTCCTGGGCCTCGGCAAAGAGTGCGTCCTGGGGGGAGATGTGGTAGCTCACATCGGTGATGTGGATGCCTACCCGGACCTGGCCGTTTTCCAGCTCCTCAAAGTGGAGGGCGTCGTCAAAGTCGCGGGTAAAGGCGCCGTCAATGGTCAGGATATCCAGTTCCCGGAAATCCTTGCGCTTGGGATCGGCCAGGAGCGCCTCCAGGCTGGGCTCCTTGATCCGGGCGGCGCTGTCCAGGCTGGTCTGGGGGAAGTCCACGGGCTGTTCAGACTTGAGCAGGGCCAGGTTCTCGTCCCGGTCCCAGACCCCGGCATTGACCAGGACCCGATAGCCGCAGCCCGGCAGGGTCAGTTCCGCCTTTTTCAGCAGGTTGCGGATCAGGGCGGGTTCCTCTGAGTCGTTGCCGTAGAGCACGAATTCGGCGAGCCAGTCGAGGCAGCGATCCCGATCAGGCCACTGCTCTGCGTCGACGTTTTCACCCTGGTGGATGGTGCGCAGGTGTCTGGCCCCTGCCTCCAGGATTTGCTCCTTTTCCTGCTGCTTGGCAAACTCGTCTTTGAGGTGTTCGACCTGTTCCGGGGTATGGACAGTGATCTGATCGTTTTTATACTTAAAGAAGAAGCGGTCGGCAAAGATCGCCCGGACAAAGCCGGCCAGTTGCTCATCATCAAAGCCGTCCCCCAGGGCCAGTTCTGCCAGGAAGCGGGAGGAAAATTTTCGATCCTCCTCCTCGCTGAGGATCTCCCACAACTCCTCGATGGCGATGGTCTCGGCCAGGGCCGAGCGGTTTTTGGCCGCCTCCTGGAGGAGTTGGAGTTGCTGCTCCCGGGAACAGTCCAGCGAATGGTGCTGCCGGGAGAAGGTGATGACCCGGGACTGGGGCAGGCTGATTTCTCTGCCGTTTTGATTGATGAGATGGAGCCGTTTTTCTGAGATTCTCAGAACCAGGGAGCAGATAAATTTGCCGCCATCAAGATATTCAACAAGGGTACCGGGAGTGATCATCATCTAACACATTGCGAAGTTCGGGAGTCATGGTAAGCTACAGTGGATAGCAGGAATATCCCTCTTTGTCATTATTTTCTTTGGATTATTTTTCTCCAGGCCCCAGGGGATCGGCCGGGGAACAGATAGTTCTAACTCTTTGAGATTCAGTAAAAAGGATATAACGTGATCCAGGAAACCTATCGCTCGGGCGTTGTTGCCATCGTCGGGCCCCCAAATGCCGGCAAATCCACGCTGCTCAATCAGCTCTTGGGCCAGAAGATTGCCATTGTCTCCAATAAACCGCAGACCACCAGGAACCGGATCCTGGGGATCGTCACCGGGGACTCCCACCAGATGATTGTCCTCGATACCCCCGGCCTTCATCAGGCCAGGGACATGATCAACCAGGAGATGGTCCGGGTGGCCCTGGAGAGTCTTGCCGAGGCGGATGTGGTCCTCTTCATGGATGACTGTGCCAAGATGAATGCAAAACTGCTGGCCAAGCGGATAGAGGAGTATCAGGAGTACTTTGGCCATATCAAGGCGCCCTCCCTGTTGGCGCTGAACAAGATCGACCTGGTCAAACCGGAACAGCTCCTGCCCCTGACCCGGGAGTACAGCCAGCTCCACGCCTTTGAGGCGGTGCTGCCCATCTCTGCCTTGACCGGGGACGGGGTGGAACTCCTGGTTGAGGAGATCGTCCGACGCCTGCCCGAAGGCCCCCAGTACTATCCCGATGATATCCCCACCGATGCCTCGGAACGGTTCATCGTGGGTGAGATCATCCGGGAAAAGGTCTTTCAGCTGGCCAAGGAGGAGGTGCCCTATTCCACGGCCGTGGTGATCGACTCCTTTGAGGAGAGTGATGACCAGCGGCCGGTGGTCATCCACGCCACCATCGTGGTGGAGCGGAGCTCCCAGAAGGGGATCATGATCGGCCACCGGGGGCAGATGCTGGCCCAGATCAGGAAGAAGGCCTGCCATGACATCGAGCAGCTCCTGGGATGTAAGGTGCGGCTCCAGCTTTGGGTCAAGGTGCGCAAGAACTGGACCAACAACGAGCATATCCTTCGGGAATATGGGTTGAGCTGATTCAGTCCGGCTTCAGTCCGGTCCGCCGGATTTTAGGGACGCTCGGCTGCGATCTCCAGGCTCTTTAAGATGATCAGAGCGGTTTGGAGCTGATTGTCCCCCTTGAGCCTGGCAGCCAGGGCCGGCGAGGTATCTCCGTCTGTTTCCTCTGAGCTGTCGGCCTGGGGCTTCTCCTGACCGGCAGCATCCTCGAGGTGGTGGGGGAGATCCCGCTCGCGCAGCTGCGGCTCATCTTGGCGGTCCAGCTGGGGCCTTGCCGGGACCTCGATGTCCGGTTGAATCCCGGTGTTCTGGATGGAGGTCCCGTTGGGGGTGTAGTAACGGGCCGTGGTCAGACGGACCCCGGCACCTCCCGGCATGGGAAGGATGGTCTGCACCGAGCCCTTGCCAAAGGAGGGGGTACCCAGGATGATGGCCCGTTTATGATCCTGGAGTGCACCGGCGACAATCTCCGAGCCGCTGGCTGAACCGCCGTTGACCAGGACCACCATGGGGGTGTGGTTGAAGGCGCCGCCGGGGTGGGCGGAAAAGACCATCTCCTGGCTGTTGTCCTTGCCCTTGGTGGAGACAATGGTGCCCTGATCGATGAAGATGTCGGTGACCTTGACCGCCTGATCCAGGAGACCGCCTGGATTATTGCGCAGATCCATGATGAGGCCCTTGAGCTCTGCTGCCTTGCCGGCCTCACGGAGGGCCTGGCGAACATCCCTGGTGGTGGCGGATTGGAAGGTGGAGATGCGCAGGTAAAAGAGGCCCGGCTCCAGCTCCATACCCTTGACCGAGTGCAGCGGGATGGCGGCACGCTGGAGCTCGATGTCGCGCATCTCCCGCCAGGTACGGCGAAAGATGGTCAGGGTGACCCTGGTGTCCCGCGGACCGCGCAAGCGCTTCATCGCCTCCAGCAGGCTCATGTTCTTGGTCAGCTCACCGTCGATGGCCAGGATCTGGTCACCGGCCTCTATTTCCTTTCTGGCGGCAGGGGTCCCCTCAATGGGGGCGACCACGGTCAGGATCCCGTCTCGGATGGTAATCTCCAGACCTATGCCGTTGAACGAGCCCTGGGTCTCCTCCTGCAGCTCCTTGAAATCCTCGGCCGACATATAGGAAGAGTGCGGATCCAGGGAGTTGAGCATGCCGTTGATGGCGCCGGTGATCACCTCCCTGGTATCCACCTCATCCACATAGTGCTGCTGGAGCAGGGCCAGGACATTGGCAAAGAGTTCCAGCTGCTGGTAGGTCTCCCGATTGAGCTGGCTGTCATCGGCCCGGGTCGGAACGGCCGCCAAAAGGAGGAAGAAGCTGAACAGGATGAGCCGGCAGAGCTGTTGTCGGCCCTGTTGCCATGGTCGGGAGCGGCGGATTCCGGGAGCAGCAGGCTGAAGGGGGAGGGGGGCAGGATGTCGTTTCATGGCTACGATTCTGGTTGACTGTCGGCTTGAGCTGTGATCCCCGGGAGGGGCGCTTCTTTCAGGGTAACGGTAAAAGGGGAGAGAATCAATGGATTTATGGGTGCAAACAGGCAGCCTTTGAGATGTACAGCATCTTCAGGCCAGCCTGAGCCATGGGGGCGAGGCCGGCTGGGGGCCGGTCCTAAGCTGAGCTTATCCTCTTTTCTGTCGAGCCGATGGCAGCCCCTCAACTATGCTCAAGGGGCCGAGTCGGCCAGGAGCGCCCCTGGGGTGAACCACGCTGTCGGATCTTCCGCACTCGAGCCGTGGCGGATTTCAAAGTAGAGTCCTCGACCAAAGAGGGTGGCGATGTTGCCGGTGGTGCCGATGGTCTGGCCCCTGCCTACCTGCTCACCCTTGTGGACCTGGAGGCGATCCAGGCGTGAGGTCACCGAGTAGTATTCAAGGCCATGGTCGATGATCACGGTCTTGCCAAAACCTCGCATGTAGCCGGCATAGAGCACCCGGCCCTTGAAGACCGCCTCCACCCTGGCCCCATTCTCTGCCTTGATGGTGATGCCATGGCTCAGCGCTCCGTTCTCATCCCGCTTAAAGCCGCTGACCAGTCTGCCGCCGACAGGCGGTTTGAGTTGGCCCTTGCTGAGGAGAAAGCCCTTGGTTTTGCGTTCTTTTTTCCTGCGAAGCTCCTTGATTGTGGAGGTGAGGCCAAGCTCTGCCTTGTGCATCTCCACCAGGGCCTGGGCATAGAGATCCTTGCGCTTCTTGGTCTGTTTGAGCAGGGCCTGCTTTTCTGCGGCAATGAAGTCCAAGGCCTTTTTTTCCTCCCCAGCCTGGCTGAGAAAGTCCGCCTTCACGGTTTTTTCCAGTTCATTGGCCTGCTTGGCCTGGAGAATCTGGCTCTTCTTGGCCCGGTAGGCGGCAAAGACCGACCGGTCATAGGTGACCAGCGAGCGGAAGGCATCTTCGAAGAGAAGGATGTCCGGCAGGTTTGTGTCGGAAAAGGTGACATTGAGGAACCTGGAGTTCCCCCTGAAGTAGTAGGCCTTCAGCCGGTTGAGCAGGTGTTGCTGCAACTCCTTCTTCTGCCGGTCAATCTCCTGGAGCCGCTCCTCCTGGCGGAGGATGAGCAGGTCCTGGCGCTGGATCTGCTCCCTGATCTTCCTGATCCCGGCCTGTTTGAGCTCGATGGTCCGATCGAGTTCCTCCAGTTCCTGGAGCAGGGTCTTGGACTGTTGTTCACTTGCTGTAACCTTGCCCTGATGGGTCCTGATCGATTTGCGGAGTTTGCCGATGTTGATGGTGTGGCGCTGGATGCTCCGGTTTTCAGGGGTCGGCTCGGCGGCCAGGGCCGCCAACGGCAGCCAGCAGCAGAGGATCAGCAGAGGGAAACGATACATGGGCCTGCTCAGAAGCGGAGGGTCTTGCGGGTTGAGGAGAAGCTTCCCAGGGCACAGAGCAGGGTGGCGACCATCATCAGCAGGGCGATGGTTGCGGGCGGCAGAAAGGAGCAGGGGAAGAGCTCAAACAGGGTGGAGCCGGAAAACCGGAGCAAAAGCCAGCGGTAGAGCAGATAGAGCGCGCCCATGCCAAGGCCGGATCCCAGCAACCCCTGGAATCCGCCTTCCAGCAGAAAGGGCATCCGGATATAGTTGTTGGTGGCCCCGACCAGGCGGAGCAGCTCAAGCTCCTTTTGCCGGGAGAGCAGGGTGAGACGAATGGTGTGGGCCACCATGAAGGTGGTGGTCATGATCAACAGGCAGCCGGAGAGGATGACCACGATCTTTATCAGTTGGATAACGGAGTAAAAACGCTCGATCCACTCCTTGCCGTACTGGACCCTGAGGACTCCGGGCAGGGTCTGGAGGTAATCGGAGAAGCGTTTGATCCTGGAGAGGCTGTCCAGGCTCTTGATTGGCGAGACCTGGATGGAGGGGGGCAGGAAATCAGGGGGCAGGTCCAGGAGGATATCCCGGTCATCCCCGAGCTGCCTGGAAAAACTGGCAAAGGCCTGCTGGCGACTGACAAAGGTGATGGATTCCACCTGATCAAATTTTTCGATTTTCCGGCGATACTCCTCCTCCAGGGGCGGGGAAGGGTCCTCGTCCAGGTAGACGATCAGACGGAGGTCGTCCCCCAACTCCTGGCCGATGAGGAGACCGTTGAAGTAGGCCAGGTAGAAGAAGGAAAAAATCAGGATGGAGAGAGAGACCGTGAACAGGGTGGTGAGCTGGGACTTCCAGGTGTTGGCCATGTTCCGGCCCGTATGACGCAGGGCTGCAGAGAGTAAGCTCATAAAACGGTATCAACTTGGGCCACAGCCTCGCTGGGCCGGGCTGGAACAGGGGGGGACGTGTCCTGGAGACCATGTTGGAGTCGGATGACCCGGTCCCGCTGCTCCTGGTAGATGGAGGGATCATGGGTGGCAATGATCAGGGTGGTGTCCCGGCGCTGGAGCTCTTTGAATAAGCCCATGACCCTCTGGGTGGTCTCTGCGTCCAGGTTGCCGGTCGGTTCGTCGGCCAGGATGATTTCAGGGTAGTTGGCCACTGCCCGGGCAATGGCTACGCGTTGCTGTTCGCCGCGGGAGAGTTCGGCTGCCGGGGTGTTGAGCTTGGATTGGAGACCGAGCTGTTCCAGCAGCTCACGGGTACGTTTCTGGATAAAGGAGTTCTTGCGATAGACGATCTCCATGGAAATGGCGATATTGGCGGCCACGCTACGCTCCGGGAGCAGTTTGAAGTCCTGGTAGGCCATGCCGATCTTGCGGCGAAGGGTATAGAGTTTACCTCTGGGGATCCTGGCGATATCCATACCTGCGATCTCCACCAGTCCCTTGGTAGGAGGCTCTATTCGACTGATCAGCTTGAGCAGGGTGGTCTTCCCGGCGCCGCTTCTGCCGGTTAAAAAGACCTTCTCCCCTCTGTTCACCGAAAAGGTAATCTCTGAGAGTGCTGTAACATCAGGTTGATAGGTCTTGGTTACCTTGATCAGGTCAACCATGGTCTCTGCAGGAGGTGTCGACGGGTTCATGGCAGGTTCAGGGCAAGGGAGCCTTTCAAGATCAAAGAGTGGGTCATATCTGCCGCTGAGTCTTGCCACTGGACGGCAAGGGATCAGGGCGGTAAAACAGGGCAGGAGCCTTGCTCGGGAGAGCTCACACCTGAACTGTAAGGACTATATAGCGTAAGCTCCCGGTTATTCCAAGGGAAAACAAATCGGCCTCCAGGCAAGGGTTCCAGCCGCTAGGGAAGGGCGGATGGATCTTGAAAAAAGTGTTTTTTTATGGCTCTTTGGTATATTTATGCATAATTATGGTGCCTTATCCATGAGTGATTGAGAACCAAGTAGAGGGAAAAGTATTTACTACCCCATCATCTGGCTGGTATGCTGGTAGATTTGGCTGGGCGCTGATTTTAGGCTACCTTGAAACATTGCATGTTCTTCCCATCTCTGCCGCCTTATGGTGTCTGCCTCATGGTGAAAATTGTATCCTCGGAATATCAGATAGATGGCTGCGGTTACATTCTCACCATGCTCGGAGTCTGCGCTTAGCTGATCTTGAACAAAAAATCTCATTTTTCAATGACCCTTAAGAGAGCCAGTACCGTGAGAAGAGGAGCAAAAGACGAGATGAACTATGAAGCCGTCATTTTTGATTTGGACGGGACCCTGCTTGATTCCCTGGCAGACCTGGCAGCCAGCGGTAACCGGGTGCTGCAGCTGCTTGGGCTGCCGTCCCATCCCCTGGAAAGCTATCGCTATTTTGTCGGCAAGGGGGTGGCTGTACTAGTGGAACGAATGCTGCCGCCGGAGGAGCGTAGCCCTGCCGCCATGGGTCGGGCCGTCGAGCTGTTCAAGGAGGATTATGGCGCCCACTGGGATGTGGTCACCGCTCCCTACCCGGGGATAGAGGCCATGCTGGAGACCTTGGTGGAGCTGGGGGTTGGCTTGAGTATCCTTTCCAATAAACCGGATGCCTTTGTCCAGCGCTGTGTGAGCAAACTGCTGCCTGGGTATCGTTTTTATCCCAGGTACGGACATCGCCAGGGGGTTGCCAGGAAGCCCGATCCTGTCGGGGCCATCGAGATCATCGAGCAACTGCAGCTTCCCAGGGAGAAGGTACTCTACGTGGGCGACAGCGGGGTGGACATGGCCACGGCCCGTGGTGCCGGTCTCGCCAGTGTGGGCGTTCTCTGGGGCTTCAGGGAGGCAGCAGAGCTCAAGGCTGCCGGAGCCAGTTACCTGATCGGAGATCCCGCGGAATTGATCACCATTGTCCAGGGATCCTGAAGAGATCGTTGTTTACTTTGGTCAGGGACCGAAAAATTTATCATTAAGAGGATCTTGAAGTGCAGTCAGCAGATTTAATAGTTATCGCCGGCTATGCCGGACCACCGCTTATCGGCGCCTTTATCGGCTATCTTACCAACCGGGTGGCCATTCGAATGCTCTTCCGGCCGCTCAAGGCCTGGCATCTCTTCGGGATGCGGCTGCCCATGACCCCGGGGGTCATCCCTGCCAAGCGTCATCTTCTGGCTGTGAACATCGGTGAGATGGTGGGGGAACACCTCCTGACCAGCACCGAGATCGGCACAGCCCTCTCCAGAGAACCCTTTCAGAACCATCTCCACAGCCTGGTGGATCAAAGGTTGCAGGGGGTGCTGCGCAAGGAGTTGGGACCCGTCTCCTCCTTTGTACCCGAGCGCTTTCAGGCCTACTTCAAGGTAGCCGTCACCACCCTGAAGTATCGACTGGGGGTGGGGATCAGCAGCTTCATGGCAGGGGAGCAGTGGGAGCAGGAGATCCGCGGCTTCCTTGAGGCCCGTCTCGCTGCCGCAGCAGGTCTTCAGGTCAACGATCTGTTGGCGCCCGAGTCCAGGACCACCCTCTACCGCTATTTTAACCGGATCATCCACCATATCCTTGTCCAGCCTGAGACCGCGGTACAACTGGCGGCCATGATCCGCGCCTGGCTGGTGTCTTCGGCCTGCCAGGGCAAGAGTCTGGAACAACTGCTTCCCAGACAGACCATGGAGATGGTTCAGGGGCTGATTGGGGAACATACCCCTGCCCTGATGCGCCAGTTTGGCTATCAACTGGCCGAGCCGACCATCCGTGCCAAGATCATTCGCGGTATACTCTCCGGGGTGGATCACTTCATCGATTCCCTGGGCCCGGTGGGCGCCATGGCCAGGGGATTTATCGATATGGATTCCCTGGAAAGTACAGTTGAGAGCTATCTGGGAGAAAAGGAAGAGGATATCATTGCCTGGCTGCAGGAGCCTGCGATGGCGACCCAGGTTGCCGGGGTCTTGAGTGCACAGGTGCAACAGCTCATGGAGACGCCCCTTGCCGATCTTCTTGCCCGGGCCGGAGACGAGCAGGTGGAGGAGCTGGCCAGCCTGCTGGCGGAGCAGCTGCTGACCATGGTCAGGGGTGATGGTCCAGGGGAAACAGGCTCCATCCTCCTGGAGGAGAGCATCGAGTCCTGGCTAGACCAGGGTGAAATTACCCTGGATACCCTGTTGGCACGGCTCCAGGATCAGGAGGATCCAGCGGCCTTTACCGAGACCCTGGTTAGCGAGGCCCTGCGGTTCTTTCGCCCGGAGGGGTTGGAACGGCTGCTCCATATCCTGGTGGGCCGGGCCACGGATATGCTCCTTGAGCGGCCGGTGGGGTGCCTCCATGCCGTCATCCCCCAAGGTGTGCAGCAGGGGATCACCGATTATGTCGTCCTGACCACCAACAAGATGTTGCTCAAGGAGGTGCCCGGTCTGGTGGGCTCGCTTCATATCAACGAGCTGGTCACCCAGAAGGTGGATTCCCTGGACCTCCTGAAGCTGGAGCAGCTGCTGCTCTCGATCATGGAGGAGCAGTTTAAGTATATCAACCTCTTTGGCGCACTGTTGGGTTTTGTGATCGGCTGTTTGAACCTGGTGATCATGCGTCTGCTCTGATCTGCTTGAACCTCAGCCACAACTCCCCGCCTTGAAGCTTGGCAGCGGCCCCTGGTGTACCCTGCCGATCTTCTTTCCCTGGTTGTGGCTAATCGAGGCGATTTCTCAAAGAATCAAAGGGTACTCTGCCTGGAGAAATCTGCCTCCAGGCCGCCTTTAGCTGAGCCATCCCATGGAAAAGGTATACCTGAGCAGCATGAGCAGACACATGGCAACAACGATCAGCCTCAAAATTTTATGATCTATTTTGAAGAGACAATGGGAGCCGAGCCATGCACCGGCAAACTGCCCCAGGATCATGACCATGCCGGCAAGCCATGCCACCTTACCGGCAATCAAAAAGATCGCCAATGAGGCAAAGTTTGTCGAAAAGTTGAGCGTCTTAGCCACTGCAGTTGCCTCAATCAGTCCCTGACCTCTGAGTGAGACCCCGGAAAAGGCAAAAAAAGATCCAGTACCTGGGCCAAACATGCCGTCATACCATCCTATCAGGGGAACTACTGTCTTCTGATAGACAGCGGATGAAATCCGTGACCTGCCACCATCGATCTTTGGTTGTGGAGCAAGCAGAAAATAGATCGAAATCACAACCAGCACCGTTGGTACAACGAAGTTCAAGATCTCCGGGTTCATAAACTGAACAGCGATGGTACCCAGGAGGGAACCAACAAAGGCTGACAGCATAAGCTGTTTGACTTCGCTCCAGCGCACTCTTTTGTTGGAAAGCATGACATAGGTAGCGGTTGCTGTGCCCATTGAACCCTGTAACTTGTTGGTTCCCAAGGCTGATAGTGGAGGAATCCCGCTTAAGATCAGCGCCGGCAGTGAGATCAGGCCACCACCGCCGGCCAGGGTATCAAGAAAGCCAGCGACAAAGGCGGTTACAAATAAAAAAGAGAGGAGTTCTGTTGAAAGCTGAGTGATTTCCATACGAAGAGTCGGTTGTTTAAATATTGGCCACCTTGAAAAAGTTTTTTTCAAGGTACCCTAATGGCCACAAGGCAGGTACCCTGCAAGCTAAAACGACAATGAAAAAAGGCCCTGTCACCGTTGGTGACAGGGCCTTGCTGGTTTAGGCTAAAGGATCTTAGGCCTATTCAACTATCTGGTGGAGTTCCACCCTCCGATTCCTGGCCCGTCCTTCCCGGGTTGCGTTATCGGCCACCGGGTCGGCCATGCCGTAGCCCTTGGCGATCAGCCGCTCGCCGGCAATACCCTGCTCGGTCAGGTAGGCGACCACGGCCTGGGCACGGAGCTCAGAGACCTGGAGGTTGCGGTTTTCATCGCCAACAGAGTCGGTGTAGCCTGCGACCTCGAGCCTGACCTCCGGGAGCTGGCCAAGAATGACGGCCACCTTGGCCAGGCTGTTGCGGGCAGCATCGGTCAGGTTGGCGGTGCCGGTCTTGAAGGTCACGCCGCTGAGGATGATACGCTTGGCCGCAGCGCAGCCCAACTGATTCACCTTGGCGTCTGCGGCAGAGTCATTGCAGAGGTCCAGGCGATCAACCAGGCCGTCCTGGTCCGTATCAGGTTCGCACCCCTGTTCGTTCACCGCAAGCCCTGCAGGGGTCTCGGGACACTGGTCATCGGCGTCAACGACGCCATCCTTGTCGGTATCTGTGGACTGACGGAGGAGAGCCGCCTGTTCGTCCTTCAGCGCGGTAAGCTCTGTCCTGATGGCGTCGCTTTCACTCTGCAGCTGGGTTGCCGCCGCAGCGGCGGCCGCGAGTTGCTGGTTGAGGGCCTGGTTGGACTCTGTGAGAGCGGCAACGCTCTCCTCTGCAGCCTTCAGGGCCGCACTCCGTTCCTGGATGGTCTGGTCGAGCTGCTTGATCTGCTCCTTATCGGCACCGGCGGCGCTGTTGAGCTGCTCAAGTTCTGCCTTGGCCTGGTCCAGCTGGGCCTTGAGCTCGGTTACGGCCTGTTCCCTGGCCTTCAACTGCTCCTGGGCGGCACTGGCCTGGGCGGCCTGTTGCTCCCTGGCCGTGTTCAATTCCTTGACCTTGGCTGTGGCCTTTTTATGGGCCTCCTCGAGTTGAGCAAGCTGCTCGCTCTTGGCAGCAAGGGCTGCTGTGGTCTTTTCCAGTTGACCCTCTACGCCGGCCACCTTCTTTTGAGCGGCGCTCCGCTCTTTCTGTTCAGCTTTCAGTTGGTTGGCCTGGTCAGCCAGCTGCCCTTTGAGTTCACTGAGTTGTGCTTCCAGGGCTTTGGCGGTCTTCAGCTCTGCCTGGGTGGCGCTCAATACCTTGGTGGTCTCGGCCAGTTGATCTTTGACCTTTTCCAGCTCTGTAACCGTAGCCTGGAGCTGGGAAATCTGCTCGCCCAGGGCAACCTTCTCTTCCTGAACTGCGCTGAGTGCGACCTTCAGTTCATTGAGCTGTTTGGTCTGTTCTTCTACCTTGGCAGTGAGTTCGGCATTGCCGCTCTGGGCCTGGCTCAGCTGATTTTGGCTCTCAGCCAGGGCTGCTTCTTTTTCCTTGATGGAGGTCTGCAGGTTGGCTGCCTTGGCAATGGCCTCATCCAGTTGGCTCTGGAGAGCGGTACCGGCAGCGTTGGCCTCATCCAGCTGGGTTTGGACCGCAGCGGTGGCAGCGGTGGCCTCCTCCAGCTGGGCCTGGACTGCTGCTCCGGCAGCGGTGGCCTCGTCTAACTGCGCCTGAAGTGCTGCAGTGGCTTCAGTTGCTTCCGCCAGCTGGGCCTCAACAGCAGCCTTGGCTGTGCTTGTCTCGTCAAGCTGGGCTTGAATAGCGGCAGAGGCGGCTATGGCTTCATCGAGTTGGGCCTGAATAGCGGCAGAGGCGGCTACGGCTTCATCGAGCTGGGCCTGAATAGCGGCAGAGGCGGCTACGGCTTCATCGAGCTGGGCCTGAACAGCGGCAGAGGCGGCTACGGCTTCGTCGAACTGGGCCTGAACTGCGGCAGAGGCGGCTGTTGCCTCCTCCAGTTGAGTCTGAACCGCTGCGCTGGCCGCGTTGGCTTCATCGAGCTGGGCCTGCAGGGTGGGGATGGTCTCCAGCTGAACGGCGCTCTCGGCCAGGGCTGCGGTCTTGGCCTCCAGATCTGCGGACAGGCCCAGGTTGGCAGCCTCTACCTCAGCCAGCATGATCTGGGTGGCGGTGAGGGAGTTGCTCTCCTCTTCCAAGGCAGCCTTCAGGGTCTCAAACTGCTCCTGATCAGCCTCCATGGCCTCGACCCTGGCAGAGAGGGTGAGGTTTTCTTCGCTTAAGGTGGTGGTTTTGGTGACCATCTCCTGGATCCGGGTCTCGGCATCCTGGAGGGCGTTGGTTTGTTCTGCCAGCTGAGCCTCGGCCTGCTGCAGGGCCTCACCGGACTGGCTGGCTGCTTCCTGGGCAGCAGTTGCGGCACCCTGGGCCTCGCTCAGAGCAGTATCCATGGTCGCGAGCCGATCAAGTGCCTTCTGCCTGGCGGTGTTCAACTCCTCGAGTTGTACCTGGAGCGCGGCTTCCTTCTCGCCCAGGGTGGTGAGTTGGCGGTCCAGCTCCTGGCGACCAGCCTCGGTCTTTTCGAGCAGCTCGAGCCCGGCGGCGAGCTCGGTGGTTTTAGCTTCAAGTTCTTGATTCAGCGCGGTTACCTGCTCCTCAAGCTGGCTCAGTTGAGCGGTCTGCTGCTCACCGGCAAGCTGGAGCGTGTCCACAGCTGTTGATTGTTCCTGGATCAGCTCCCGGTTGGCAACCGCTTCGGCAAGGGCCGTTTCCAGGGCTGCTTCCTTTTCGCTCAACTGCATCTTCAGGCCCTGAATTTCTTCTTCCAGGGGCAGAACCCGCTTTTCCTTTTCCTGACCAAAGCGAAACATGGCCTCGGCCTTGAGGTCTGCCTTCTTGATGGAGTTGCGGGTGATTGCCAGCTGGGAGGTGGCATCGGTCAGCCTGGCTTTGAGGCGGCCGATCTCCCCGATCTGGTCCTGAATCTGCTGCTGAAGGCTGGTGAACTTATCGTCGTTTTCCTGAACAATCTTTTCTGATTTGGTGTTGGCCAACTCTGCATCGACCAGGGCTGCCTTGAGCTGTTGGATGGTGGCCTTGGCCTCATCCAGCTGGCCGAGGGTGGCTGCGTTTTTTTCGCCAAGGAGCACGATCCGTTCGTTGGCGGTGGCAATGGCCTTCTCGTTGTCCTGGAGGGCCAGCTGAGCCGCCATCAACTCCTGGGTCGTGCCTTCTGTATTCTCCAGAACTTCAAGGAGTTTGTCGCGTTCGCCCTTGAGCTCAAGGATCACGCTGTTGGCACGTTCGGTCTGCTGGAGGAGCTGCTGGTACTTGGCGGCAACGATCTCCTGGGCTTCGAGCAGCTCGAGAATCTGTTGCTCCTTCAGGGCAAGGTCGTCGCTGAGTTGTGCCTGGGCGGCAACAAGCGCCATCTCCTCGTGGTCCGGGGCCGGTTCCGGGGTCTCCTGGGCCGTCACTGCCGGCTGGTGGTCGGCTGCGGGCGGGTGGGCCGGCGGAGCCTGGGCGGTATCGGCCTGGGGAGGAGCTTCCTGGTGACCGCCGGCTGGGGCCGCCTCCTCGTGGCCCTGTTCCGCCTGGCTCTCTGGGATAGCCTCGCTAAGGGTTGCGTGGGTGGCGTCATTGCCGGCTGCCGGTTCAACCTGGGCTATCGGCTGGGCAGCATCTTCATCGGAGAGGGGGTTGTTTTTCACCAACTCGCCATGGTATTTGGCGATCATGATGTAAACAACAATACCAATCACTGTCAGGATAATCGTACGTGTTTTCATAGGCCTTTTTGGTTGCGGTTTGTACTGCGTTAAATAACAAAACGTCAGGCTTCTCGAACAGCTGTTTTTTATAAAGAGTCTTGGCCGGACAATGCAGGATTACGGCGCAGACATGGCTCCTCCTATGTCTGCGATTACATTAGCCCTCTTCCTTGACGGTTAGTGAAAAACGTAGGTGTTCAAGATACCCTTTTCTCAACAGGGTTTAAGTATCAGTGTAGCCGATGCCGGCAGCGTAAGAGACAGGGTGTAGTTCTTACCATGACAGGGCTCAGCGGTGGCCTCCAGTTGCTGGTTGCGCACCACATCACTACCAGAGTATACGCCAAGATCTGAATTGATAAGCTCGTTGTAGCTTCCGGCCTGGGGGACACCGATACGGTAATCTTTGCGGACAACAGGAGTAAAATTACAGATAATAATCAGAAAGTCACCAGGATTTTTTCCAAATCGCAGAAAAGAAAGCACCGAGTTATCTGAATCATTTGCATCGATCCAGGAAAAGCCGGTCCAGTCAAAGTCCTGTTCGTGGAGTGAGGATTCAGCCTTGTAGACCCGGTTGAGATCACGGCTGAAGCGCTGCAATCCCAGATGATAGGGGCTCTCTAAGGCCTTCCACTCCAGACCGGTATCATGGTTCCACTCCTGCCACTGGCCAAACTCTCCTCCCATGAAGAGCAGCTTTTTTCCTGGATAACCCCACATGAAACCAAGGTAGGCCCTGAGAAAGGCAAATTTCTGCCATTCATCGCCGCTCATCTTGCCGAGCAGGGACTTCTTGCCATGGACGACCTCGTCGTGACTCAGAGGAAGGACAAAATTTTCGTGGAAGGCATAGAGCATGCCAAAGGTCATCAGGTTGTGGTGGTACTTGCGGAATAGGGCGTCGGTCTCCATGAACTGGAGGGTGTCATGCATCCAGCCCATGTTCCACTTGAGGCTGAAACCCAGGCCCCCCAGGTAGGTGGGGCGGGAAACCATGGGCCAGGAGGTGGATTCCTCGGCAATGGTCAGGACCCCGGGGAAGACCCCATGGAGCACTTCGTTGGTTTTCTTGAGGAAGTGGATAGCGTCCAGGTTTTCCCTGCCGCCGTAGGCGTTGGGGATCCACTGGCCCTCTTCCCTGGAGTAGTCCAGGTAGAGCATGGAGGCCACGGCATCCACCCGCAACCCGTCGATATGGTACTTGTCCAGCCAGAAGAGGGCATTGGAGATCAGGAAGGCCCGGACCTCGTTGCGGCCATAGTTGAAGACCATGGTCCCCCAGTCCTGATGCTCACCCTGGAAGGGGTGATGGTGGGCGTAGAGCTGGGTGCCGTCAAAATTATTCAGACCTGAGTCGTCTTTGGGGAAGTGGGCAGGAACCCAGTCAAGGATCACCCCGATGCCGGCCTGATGGCATTGATCGATGAAGTACATGAAATCTTCCGGGGTGCCGAACCTGGAGGTGGGGGCGAAAAAACCCAACACCTGATATCCCCAGGAGCCGTCAAAGGGGTATTCAGCAATGGGCAGGATTTCGATGTGGGTGAATCCCATGTCCACCACATAGGGGATCAGGGTGGCGGCCAGCTCCCGGTAGCTGAGATAGCGGTTCCCCCACTGTTCGTCTTCTTCCTTACGCCAGGATCCCAGGTGGACCTCGTAGATGGAGATGGGTCGGTCCAGACCCTGGCGCTGCTCACGCTCTGCCAGCCACTCTTGATCCTGCCACTGGTAGCGATCCAGGTCGACCACAACCGAGCCTGTCCTGGGGCGTTCCTCCATGGCAAAGCCGTAGGGGTCGGCCTTGTCCAGTTGGTGCAGGTCCTGGGTAATGACCCGATACTTGTAGACGCTGTGTTCAGCTAAACCAGGGATGAACAGGCTCCAGATTCCGGAGTTCGAGGAGTGCATGGGATGGGCCTGGGGCTGCCATCCGTTAAAATCGCCGATCACCGAGACTTCACGGGCATTGGGTGCCCAGACGGTAAAGACAACGCCTGCCTCTCCGTCTGCTTCGATGAGGTGGGCGCCGAACTTCTGATAGGTCTTTTCATGGGTCCCTTCGCCGATCAGGTAGCGGTCGAAGTTACTCAGCCAGTTGCTTGGGGCCGCGCGGCCTGGGAGGTATTCAGTTGGCATAGGAATCACCAGAGCTCAGTTTGGGGACAGGAAGATGAGGGAACGTCATGCTGCCGGTACCGGTTACAGGGGAGAGAGGAAAGCTGCAACAGAGCGAGCGACTCTCAGGTGCGAAGGCAAGGGGTAAAGGGCAAAGGGCTGGGGGAAGCCGTGGACCGGTGTCGATTTGTGGGGTGGGGCGTGTCAAGATCATCTGCTTCCCTGGAGGTTTCCCGCTCTGCCCGTTGCCGGGGCAGGGGAGGGAGTGTTGCCCGGCAACAGCTTGGGGCTTCTCTTCCCCTCCGATGGAGGCGGAAAGAATACCCCTGCCCGGGTAGGAGGGCGTGCTCACCGTTGCGCTGTGCTGCTCTCTCTATAGGCTACCTTGAAAAACCGCCTTTTCTGCCAATCACTGGCTTGAGGTAAAAATTATATCCTCAGAAGAGCATGGATATCTCAGCGGTGACATTTTCCCATGCCTTGATCTTGATCGAAAAAACGAAATTGTCAAACTACCCTACAGTCTCTACTTTCTACCATTGTCGGCGTCAATCGTCCATGGGAGAAGTGGTAAGGAGAATTTTTTTGGCAATGAGCCGGCAGGGACGGCTTGGCTGAAGCGGCGGCCTGGAGCGGTCCTGCCCGGGTGGGCAGAGTGCTGAGCGCTTGAGCCGAGCGCCCTGTTTCTCTTTCCTTTCCAGGGGAACCGCCGGCTGAGCACACGAGCAGGTCCTGAACAATAGGTTGAGTTTGCACAAGGTGGTCGCGTGGGGCAAAAAGACACGTCTTCTGGTTTTTTGGGTCACTTTTGACCCATTGTTTATTTTCCCTTGACAGATGCCGAGTGGACAGTTAATGAATACCCGTTCATTTTTTTTTCATTAATATCATATAAAAAAGCTACTAAATCCCGAGTAGCTTCATTTTAATTCAATCACACTCAAGAGGTTGAAGCCATGGCAACAGAACTGGTTCTCTCGGCAATTGCCCTGATCGGCATTGCTGTAATTGTCCCGCTTATCATGAGTTTGGCCAAGTTCCTTGGACCAAGCGCCGGAGGCGAGATAAAAAACGATCCCTATGAGAGTGGTATCAAGCGAATGATAGGCTTTGCTGATCAGAAGTTCAGCGTCAAGTTCTATCTGCTCGCGATACTATTTCTCCTGTTTGATATTGAAGCGGTGTTCATGTATCCATGGGCCGTCAGTATCCGTGAGTTGGGATGGTTCGGATTTACTGAGATGGTGGTCTTCATGGTCCTGCTTTTAACAGGTCTTATTTACATCTTAAAGAAAGGGGTGCTCAATTGGCGTTAGGATTAGAAGCAAAACTGGGCGAATCGGTACTGACCACCAAGCTTGACGTGGTGGTCAACTGGGGTCGACAGTATTCGCTGTGGCCAATGGTTTTTGGGACGGCCTGTTGCGCCATTGAATTTATGAGTGCTGCAGCCAGTCAGCTCGATATCTCGAGGTGGGGTGCGGAGGTTGTACGATTCTCCCCCAGACAGGCGGACCTGATGCTTGTCTGTGGGACCATCAGCTACAAGCAGGCCCCAATCCTCAAACGGATCTACGAGCAGATGCCGGAGCCTAAATGGGTAGTGGCGATGGGTGCATGCGCCAGTTCCGGTGGTGTCTACGACAACTACTGTACGGTACAGGGGATTGACGAAATTATCCCGGTGGATGTGTATATTTCCGGCTGTCCGCCTCGCCCTGAGGCTGTTCTGGATGCTCTGATGAAGATCCAGGATCAGATCAAAGGGGAGAGCGTGCTGGAAGATCGCCATAAAGATTTTAAAGGGATTCTTGATTGATATGAATAACACAGCACTGGAACTCATACAGGGCGCCTTCCCGGGCGCAGCCTGTGAAGCAGTCATCGATTCTGTAGTCATTACGGTACAGCCGGCAGAGGTGGAAAAGACCTTGAGCCGGCTCAAGAATGAGCCCAGCCTGGATTTCGGGCTGCTCCTGGATGTCACCGCCATCGACTACCTTGATTATCCGACCAAACAGGAGGCCCGCTTCTGTGTGGTCTATACCCTGCGCAGCTGGGCAAAGAACCTGGTGGTCCAGGTGCGGATCCCGGTGGCCGATCCCGAGGTAGGGATTCCCACGGCGACCCACCTCTGGGAATCCGCCAACTGGGGTGAGCGCGAGACCTTTGATCAGTATGGTATCCACTTCCAGGGACACCCTGATCTGCGCCGGATCCTCAATCACTGGCAGTTTGAAGGTCACCCCCTGCGCAAGGACTATGTGATCGATCATCGCCAGGTCTGTTACGAGAGTGACAGCCTGGAGAAAGAGATCAAGGCCCGTCTGGCTCTCAAAGGCGTGGACGATGCCACCATGAAAGATATCAATACCGAGATCATGTTCTTGAATATCGGGCCTGCGCATCCCGCAACCCATGGGGCAATTCGTATCCTCACTGCCTTGGATGGTGAGACCGTGGTGGCCAACGTCAACGAGATCGGTTACCTCCACCGTGGTTTTGAGAAGACCGCCGAGCAGCGGACCTACAACCAGGTCATCCCGCTCACCGACCGGCTCAACTACTGCTCCTCCATGATGAACAACGTGGCCTATGCCAAGGCCGTTGAATCCTGGCTGGGGATCGAGATCACCGATCGGGCCAAATTCATGCGGGTCATCCTCTCTGAATTCTACCGCGCTCTGGATCACCTGGTCTGTCTGGCGGCCCTGTTCGTCGATATGGGCGGTCTGACCAACTACTGGTACCTCTATAACGAGAAAGAGTCGGCCTATGACCTGATCAGCCGTCTGACCGGTGCCCGTCTGACCAGTTCTTTTACCCGGATCGGCGGGATGTACCGCGATTTCTACGAGGGCTGGGAGACCGACCTGGAAAACCAGCTCCAGGCCATTGAAAAGGGTGTCCAGGATTCCCTGGGCCTGGTGGCCAAGAACCGGATCGTCCACGATCGTTCCCAGGGGATCTGTGTCCTGCCTGGCGACCGTGCCCTCCAGTACGGCTTTACCGGACCGAACCTGCGGGCCTCCGGCGTAGAGTTTGATCTGCGTAAAGACAGCCCCTACTATAACTACGATGCCTTTGACTTCTCCGTGCCTGTGGGCAGCAACGGCGACCTCTATGATCGGATCATGGTCCGTTTCGAAGAGATCTTCCAGTCCATCTCCATCGTCCGTCAGGCCATGAAGATGATTCCCAAGGGACCGGTCAATGTCGCCGACAACCAGGTCTGTCTGCCGCCCAAGGCAGAGGTCTACGACAACATCGAAGGCCTGGCCAGCCACTTCAAGCTGGTCTTTGAGGGCGTTCAGACCCCTGCCGGTGAGTGGTATGACTCCTTTGAGGCTGCCAATGGCGAGCTCGGCTTCCATTTTGTCTCCGACGGTTCAGGCCAGCCCTACAAGTGTAAGGTCAGACCACCCTGTTTCTACACCATGGGTGGTTTCCATGAAATGGTTGAGGGGGAAATGATCGCCGACGCCGTCATTAACCTGAGTAGCATCAATATTATCGGTGGAGAGCTGGACAGATGAGCGATAGATCAAAATTAATTGAAACAGGTACCCCGTTTCAGTTTGATCCTGAACGTGATGCAGAATTTGAACGGCTGGTGACGCGCTATCCCACCCGGGAATCGTTGATCCTGCCGGGCCTATGGCTCATCCAGGAACAGGAAGGCTGGGTCTGTGCAGAGGCCATGGCCTATCTTGCTGACCGGATCGGTACCTTTGCCAGCAAGATCTACGAAGCGGCTACCTTCTACACCATGTACAACCTCCATCCGATGGGTGAGTATCACATCTGCGTCTGCAGGACCCTGTCCTGTTACCTTCTGGGCAAACAGCAGATCGTCGACTACCTCAAAGAGGAGATCGGCATCGCCCCCGGTGAGATCAGCAGCAACGGCAAGTTCAGCCTGGAAGAGGTCGAGTGCCTCGGCCACTGCGGTACCGCTCCGGTGGTCCAGCTCAACGGCGAATTCCACGAAGATATGGACGTGGAAAAGATGAAAGCACTTCTGGCCACTTGCAAATAGGAGGGCGTACAGATATGGAAGTAAAATTACTCAGCGCTAGATTCGATATCGAAGATGGCCATAAGATAGAGGTCGCCAAGAAGAACGGCGCCTATGCCACCCTGGACAAGCTCTTTGCGATGGAACCCGGCGAGGTGATCGAAGAGGTCAAGGCCAGTGGGCTGCGCGGCCGTGGTGGTGCAGGCTTTCCCACCGGTCTGAAGTGGTCCTTTCTGCCCAAGGGGCTCGACAAGCCGGTCTATCTGGCGGTCAACTCCGATGAGTCCGAGCCCGCCACCTTCAAGGATCGCTACATCCTGGTCAAAGATCCCCACATGCTGATCGAGGGGATCATCATCTGCTGTTACGCCATCAACAGCCACGACACCTATATCTACATCAGGGGTGAGTATGTCAGCCAGGCCAAGGCCCTGCAGGCAGCCATTGATGAGGCCTATGCCGCCGGTTACCTGGGCGAAAAGGTAGCAGGCCACGACTTTCGCCTGGACGTCACCGTCCACCGCGGAGCCGGCGCCTATGTCTGTGGTGAGGAGACCGCACTCCTGGAGTCCATCGAAGGCAAGAAGGGACAGCCTCGGAGCAAGCCCCCCTTTCCTGCGGTCGAAGGCCTCTATGGCTGCCCGACCATCATCAATAACGTCCAGAGTATCGGCTCCCTGCCGTTCATTCTGACCAACGGAGCCGATGCCTACAAGGCCCACGGCACCGAGAAGAGCCCTGGCACCCACCTGTTCGGTATCTCCGGATTGGTCGAGAAACCAGGGATGTACGAGTTGCCCCTGGGACTGCCCCTGATGGAGGTGATCGAGAAGGTTGCCGGCGGCGTCAAGGGCGGCAAGAAGCTCAAAGGGGTCATCCCCGGCGGCAGCTCGACCCCGGTCCTGCTTCCGGAGGAGGCGGCTACAACCACCCTGGACTATGAGTCCATGGCAGAGCACAAGACCATGTTCGGCTCCGGCGGCATCGTCGTCCTCGATGAGGACGTGGATATCGTCAAACTGGTCAAGAATCTCATCGATTTCTATCACCATGAGAGCTGTGGTCAGTGCACACCCTGTCGTGAGGGTCTGGGCTGGATGCTGAAAATTGTCAAGAAGATCATCAACGGCGACGGCACCATGGATGATGTCAACCTGCTCAGAGAGCTGTGCGACAACATCGAAATGAAGACCGTCTGCGTTCTCTCTGCGGCGTGTACCATGCCGGTGCGCAGTTATCTCGATAAATTCCGGCATGAGTTTGAGGCCTACGTTCAATAGGCTCGTTTGTCAACCGCAATGCAATAGGAATAGGTAGAACCATGGCAGAAATGGTAAAACTGTTCGTGAACGGACAGGAAGTAGAAGTCGAATCAGGCAAAAATCTGATTGACGCTGTGAGCGCCGTCGGCATTGAGATCCCCCACCTCTGTTACCACCCGGCCCTGGGGGCCGACGGTAACTGTCGGATGTGTCTGGTGGGGATCGAAGATGGCAGACCGCCTCTGGTACCGGCGTGTAAGACCCCGGCCGCCGAGGGGATGAAGGTCCAGCTCGATGCCGAGCATATCAAGAAAATTCAACGGGACGTGATGGAGCTGGAACTCATCAACCACCCCACGGACTGTCCCATCTGTGACCAGGCCGGGGAGTGCTCCCTCCAGGATTACTACATGAAGTATGATGGCCAGGAGAGCCGGATGACGGTTCCCCAGGTCAAGAAGGGTAAGAAGCTTGACTTTGGCTGCGGCGTGGTCCATGACCAGGAGCGCTGCGTTGTCTGTGGCCGCTGTGTCCGCTTCACCCGCGAGATCACCAAGACCGGTGAACTGGGGATCGTCAACCGCACCGATGCCGCCCGGGTCAACATCTTCCCGGGCCAGCCCCTGAACAACCGCTATGCCCTCAATGTGGTCGACCTCTGTCCGGTCGGCGCCATGACCAGCACAGACTTCCGCTTCAAGCAGCGGGTCTGGTTCCTCTCCAAGGAAAAGGGCATCTGTCACGGCTGCTCCAAGGGATGCAACATCTTCATCGATCATAACCGTGAGAAGTATAAGGATGAGGTGATCTACCGCTTTCGGCCGCGGCTCAACGAGGAGGTCAACGGCTACTTCATCTGCGACGAAGGTCGGATGACCTACAAGTGGGAGAACGACCAGCGACTGATTACCCCGCGGGCCAACGGCAGTGAGGCCATCAAGAGCGCCGCTGTTGACAGCCTCCGCAACGCCATCAGCCAGGCGTCCAAGGCCGTGTTCCTGGTTTCCCCCAGCAGCTCCCTGGAGCAGCAGTTTGCGGTCAAGGCCTTTGCAGAGCAGGCAGGCGCCACGGTCCTCGGCTTCAGCGACGGCTACATCAAGGCCGGAGATGGTGATGACTACCTGATCCAGGATGATAAGGCCGCCAACCGGGCCGGCCTGGCTCTGCTGGGCATCGATGCCACCAGGGAGGCCTTTGAGGCCGCTATGGCCGAAGCCGACCTGCTGGTCAGCTTTGACAACGCCCTGGGCTGCAGCTATGACCAGGATGGCCTGGCCAAGGTCCTGGGCAGCTGCACACTGGCAGTGATCGCCACCAACAGCGACAGCCTCAGCGAGCAGGCCACCATTGCCATACCCACTGCATCCTACTCGGAATACAGCGGGTCCATCATTAACTGCGACAATATCCTGCAGGCGTTCGCCAGGGCCGTGGTCAAGAATGACCCCCCTGAAGATATAGTAGAGATAGTCAACCGACTCGGTGGTGAGCTGGAGAACAATCAGCAGGTCTGGGCTGCCCTGAAAAAGGCGGTTCCCACCCTTGCCGAGGTCGAACCTGAACAGATCCCTGAGCAGGGATTAGCACTAACCAGTTAACGAGGGCTGTAATGACGTCGCTTGATATTTTACTAATTATTGTACGAGTCGCTTTTGGAGCATTTGTTCCACTCTGCTTCGTCGCAGTGTGCGTCTGGATGGAACGAAGGGGAGCTGCTTTCTTTCAGGATCGCTCGGGTCCCAACCGTGCCAACATCATGGGCTTCCGGGCCGGTGGCCTGATCCAGAACCTGGCTGATGCGGTAAAGCTCTTCTTCAAGGAAGACATCATCCCTGGCCATATTAAGCACAAGTTCTACTTTGTGTTGGCACCGATGATCGTCTGCGTGACCGCCCTGGTTTCCTTTGCGGTGGTTCCCTTTGCCGATACCCTGGTGCTGGGCGACAGAGAGTATGTGATGCAGGCCATCCCCATGGACATCGGGATTCTCTGGTTCCTGGCCATCGCCGGATTTGCCGTCTACGGCATTATCCTGGCCGGCTGGTCTTCTCATAACAAGTATGGCGTGCTCGGCGGACTGCGCTCCGCCGCCCAGGTGATCAGCTACGAGATCCCCATGGGACTGGCGATCATCAGCCTGCTGGTGGTCTACGGAACGGTCAACCTCTCTGAGATGGCCCAGTTCCAGGGACAGCTGCTCTTTGGCTTCATTCCCATGTGGGGGGTCCTCCTCCAGCCCCTGGGCGTGATCATCTTCATTATCGCCGCCTTTGCCGAGGCCAACCGGACGCCCTTTGACCTGGCCGAGGGTGAGAGTGAGATCGTTGCCGGTTACCATGTGGAATACTCAGGGATGAAGTTCACCATCTTCTTCATGGGCGAGTATGTGGCCATGTTCACCTCCAGTGCCATCATCGTCACCCTCTACTTCGGTGGGTACCAGATCCCCTGGTTCAACACCGCGACCCTGCTGAAGTTCGCCGTACCGGTGGCCCTGCTGGTGATGGCCGCCGTGCCGGTGATCGGCAAGTTCGTTGCTGCCTGGATCCGCAAGAACAACGTCAGCCACTACGATCGGGAGAACGACCCCCGGGTACGCGAGGCCAACGTCTACATCAAGATCGTCTGGGGTCTGGTTATCCTGGTGGAGGCCATCTTTTTCCTCTACCTGGTCTTTGCCTCCGGCGGAGCTGCTGATCACATCCTGGTGGCGCTGCTGCAGGTCTGTACCTTCCTGGCCAAGACCACCTTCATGTGTTTTGTCTATGTCTGGGTACGGTGGACGCTGCCCCGTTTTCGGTATGATCAGTTACAGAAGTTAGGCTGGAATATCCTGTTGCCGCTCTCTCTTCTGAACATCTTTGTAACCAGCGCTATTGTTGTAGCATTAAGCTAAGAGGGAACAGCCATGAGCATTAAAGTTAAAACCATAGTGCGGCAAGGCAAGTCCTTGCAGGAACGGCTTTATCTCATCGAAGTCTTCAAGGGAATGGCAGTAACCTTTCGCCACTTCCTGAGAAACTTCCTTGATAATTCCAAGCTTTACGTTCGGCATTATCCAGAGGTCAAGCCTGAGATCACCCCGCGCTGGCGCGGGCGTCACCGGCTGACCACCCATGAAGACGGTTCCATGAAGTGTGTGGCCTGTTTCATGTGTCAGACCAACTGTCCTGCCAAGTGCATCCAGATCGAAGCAGGTGAGCGGACCGACGGACGGACCGAGAAGGTCCCGGTCAAGTTTGATATTGACCTCTTGGAATGTATTTATTGCGGCTATTGTGTGGAAGCCTGCCCAAAAGACGCAATTCGAATGGATACAGGTATTTTTTCGGTGACCGGATACAAGCGGGAATCCATGTTAATGACCATGGACGATCTGCTTGCCACGAAGGGTGCATTTAGCGAAGAAGAGTATAAAAAAGGGGGCGCTTGATATCATGTTTGCCGATGGGCTATTTATCTTATTTACAGTATTTGCTGTAGTTGGAGCAGCAGGACTGGTGTTATTTAAGCATCCAATGAACGGCGCAATGAGTTTTGTGGTTACCCTCATTGCCCTGGCAGGGCTCTATGCCCTGTTGAATGCCAAGTTAATCTTTGCCATTCAACTCATTGTCTATGCAGGCGCCATTATGTCCTTGATTATCTTCATCATCATGTTCCTGAACATCCAGGAAGAGGATCTCCCTGCTGAAGAGGGACGGTTCAAGTATCTGATCGGAGGGGTCATCGTGGTCGCCCCGGTCGGAATGTTGCTGACCAAAGCCGTGAACAGCCTTCCAGGAAGCGAGGCAACCATTGCCGGAGCCGGATTCGGAGGGGTCAAAGAGGTCGGAGTTAAGCTCTTCACCGAGTGGCTGCTTCCCTTTGAGATCGTCTCTATCCTGCTTTTAGTATCCCTGGTTGGTGCCGTTGTACTTGCAGGTAAAAGGGGGACCAATAAATGATCCAGAGTTATCTAACCGTCAGCGTGATCCTCTTCTGTCTCGGGATAGTTGGGGTCATTTCCCGGCGAAATGTCTTTACGGTTTTCATGTCAATCGAGCTGATGCTCAATGCCGCCAACCTGTCGTTTGTGGCGCTGGCTCGACTGCATGAGAGTATGGACGGCCATGTCCTTGCCTTGATGGTAATGGCTGTAGCTGCAGCTGAGGCTGCGCTTGCACTGGCTGTCGTGATACTGCTGCATAAGCACAAGGGTAAGTTGGATACCAATGTATTCAGCCTGTTAAAAGGATGATTTCATGGAACATAATGTAACATTTCTCGGTTATATCCCGATCCTTCCTCTCATCGGAGCCGCCGTCCTCGGCCTGCTCCATGTGGGGACATGTACAAGAAAGCCAATACATGAGAAGATCTACGGTGTTTTCGCCTGTATCGGACCACTGCTCTCCTTTGTGCTGGCTCTTCGGGTCTTCTTTACCCTGAAGGGCATGCCCGAAGAGGCGCGCTACCTCACCCAGGAGGCCTTTACCTGGTTTCAGGTCGGCGATCTGAACATCAGCATGGGCTTTCTGGCCGATCCGCTGAGCTCGTTGATGCTGCTCTTCGTCACCTTGATCGGCTCCCTGATTCACATCTACTCCATCGGCTACATGTCCGGTGACAAGAACTTTGGGAAGTTCTTTGCCTACCTCAACCTCTTCCTGGGCAGTATGCTGGTCCTGGTTCTGGGTGACAGTCCGGTGGTCATGTTCGTTGGCTGGGAGGGTGTGGGCCTCTGCTCCTACCTGCTGATCAGCTTCTACTGCGAAGATACCGACAACGTCCTGGCCGGTAACAAGGCCTTCATCGTCAACCGGATCGGTGACCTGGGTTTTGTCCTGGGCATGGGTTTTCTCTTCTGGGCCATCGGCGCCCAGGGCTTTGACTTCATGTCCCTGAAGGCCAACGCCCATGTGCTGGCTCCCGGAGTCGCCCTGACCGTCTGTCTGCTCCTCTTTGTCGGTGCCACCGGTAAATCTGCCCAGATTCCGCTCTATGTCTGGCTGCCCGACGCCATGGCAGGTCCTACCCCGGTTTCGGCCCTGATCCATGCCGCCACCATGGTTACCGCCGGTGTCTACATGGTCGCCCGCTTCAGCTTCATCTACGCCCATGTACCGCTCGCCGGTGAGATCGTGGCCTGGGTGGGTATCCTTACCGCCCTGCTGGCCGCCATCTTCGGGATGTTTCAGGATGATATCAAGAAGGTCCTGGCCTACTCCACCGTCAGCCAGCTGGGCTACATGTTTGCCGGGGTCGGCGTTGCCGCCTACTCTGCAGGTATCTTCCACGTCTTTACCCATGCCTTCTTCAAGGCCCTGCTCTTTCTCGGTGCCGGTGCGGTGATCTATGCCATGCACCACGAGCAGAACATCTGGAAGATGGGTGGGTTGAAGAAGAAGATGCCCAAGACCTACATCACCATGCTGATCGGGGCCCTGGCCCTGGCCGGCTGTCCTCCCTTTGCCGGGTTCTTTTCCAAGGACGAGATCCTCTTCTCCGCCCTGGCCACAGGCCACTACGGGATCTGGATCGTCGGCGTGCTGGTCGCCGGGATGACCGCCTACTACACCTTCCGGATGATCTTTGTGGTCTTCCACGGGGAACCCCGCGATCAGGAGGCCTACGACCATGCCCATGAGGCCCCGGCCGTGATGACCGTGCCACTGATCATCCTGGCCGTCGGCGCCCTCTGTGCCGGCTTCCTCAACCTGCCGGCCATCTTCGGCGGTCACCAGCAGGTCTCCCACTGGCTGGCACCCAGCCTGACCGAGCATCATCCCCATGCCTCGCTCTTTGTCGAGATCATCGCCATCGGCGCCAGTGTCCTGGCCTTTGTCATCGGGATCCGGGCTGCCTATAAACGGTTCGGCGCAGGTGCTGAAGAGCCTCAGTTCCAGGGTTTTGCCAAGTTTGCCTATCATAAGTTTTATGTGGACGAACTCTATGACGCGGTCTTTGTTCAACCCTACAAGCGTATTGGTGATGCCATCCGCAAAACCATCGAGCCCTCTGTGACCGACGGACCTGTTACCCTGGCCGCCAAGGTGTACATGATCGCTGGTGCAGCATTTAAGGTCTTTCAGGTCGGTTATGTACGGGTCTACGCCCTCTACATGATCATTGGGCTGAGTGTAATGAGCCTGTTACTGTCCCAATCGTTGAACTAGGTAAGGTGTAACAATGTTTGAACATGTCCTATCAGTCATGATTTTCCTGCCCATCGTCGCAGGGCTTGTATTACTGCTCACGCCGGCGGGAAAAGGTATTGCACGACTTACCGGGGGAGTCATCTCCTTCGCCGGTCTGGTGCTTGGAATTGATATCTTTTTCAAGTTCAAGAACCAGGGACCGCTGCAATTTGTCGAAAATATTCCCATGATCCCCTCACTGGGGATCAATTACTCCCTGGGTATCGACGGCATCAGCCTCTTTATCCTCCTGGCAGGGGCCGTGCTCCTGCCCATGGTCTACCTGCTCTTCACCACCAAATCCAAGGGCTACTATGCCAACCTGCTGATCGTGCAGGGGGCCATGGCCGGTGCCGTCTGTGCAGCCGACATGATCCTCTTCTACGTCTTCTGGGAGGTAATGCTGCTGCCGGTCTTCTTCATGCTCGGCCTCTGGGGGGGTGAATCCCGGATTCCTGCAACCATCAAGATCACCATCTATACCATTGCCGGCTCCCTACTGATGCTGCTGGGTATCATCTACACCGGTGTCTCCTATCATGCCCAGTTTGGCGAGTGGAGCTTCAACATCGTCCAGATGACCCAACTGCAGATGGCAGGTCCGGTTGCCGTGCTGGCCTTCTTCGGATTCATGATCGCCTTTGCCATCAAGATTCCGCTCTTTCCCTTTCACACCTGGCTGCCCGATGCCTATACCGAGGCACCCACGGCAACCACCTTTGTCCTCTCTGCCATCATGGCAAAGATCGGGGTCTATGCCGTGATCCGGCTGGTGGTACCCATCTTTGATGGAGAGTTTGCCCGCTATGCCCTGCTCCTGGCCTATTCAGGAGTGATCGGCATGATGTACTGCGGGATCACCGCCATTGCCCAGAAGGATTTCAAACGGATGTTCGCCTTCTCCTCGGCCTCTCATATGGGCGTCATTGCCCTGGGCGTGTTCTGTATGAACCTCCAGGCCCTGACCGGCAGCGTCTTTCAGATTGTGGCCCACGCCACTTCCACCGGGGTGCTCTTCCTCTTTGCAGGTATCCTCGAAGATCGGGTCAAGACCAGGAAGATCGCCGACCTGGGCGGGATCGCCTACACGGCTCCGGTCTTTGCCCTCTTCTTTGCCATTGCCATGCTGGCCTCTGTCGGCCTGCCCGGTACCTCTGGCTTTATCGGTGAATTCCTGATCATCCTCGGGGCCATCAAGTTCAACGTCCTCATTGGCGTGCTTGCCGGCACCACCCTGATCATCGGCGTCTGCTACATGCTGTGGATGTTCCAACGGGTATTTTTCGAGAAGACCAAGCCCGCCTCTGAAGGTTTTAAGGATCTCACCCTGACCGAAGGGCTCACCTTCCTGCCGGTGATCCTGCTGATCATCTTCATGGGACTCTATCCCCAACCATTTCTGGAAAAAATCGAGCCTGCTGCCCAGCTGCATCTGGCGGCTGCTGATGCAGGCAAGACCATCGCACTTGCTGACAATACTCACGCCCTTGTCCAAGGGTCCACCGTTGAAACGCAGAAATAAGGCCAGGGTTTATCATGACAAACGATTTTATGTTACTAATGCCGCTCATCATTACAGGAGTCGGCGCCATCGCGTTAATGCTGATCGCAGCATATGATAAGGTCACCATTGAACAGGCCTCCATGGCCAGCATGGGCGTCTTTGGTCTGGCCTTTCTGGTGCAGCTCTCCAACACCATCGGGACCGCAGTCGTTCCCTATGACACGGTCTTCAATGGGATGCTGGTGATCAGCAACTTTACCAAGGTAGCTGGCCTGATTATCCTTGCCTGTGGTTTCTTTACCTCCATGAGCGCCCACAGCTACTTTAAACAGAATAACTTCTGCACCACCGAGTTTTACAGCCTGGTGGCCTTCTCGGCCTGCGGGATGTTGCTCCTGACCATGTCCCAGGAGCTGATCTCCGTCTTTATCTCCCTGGAGATCATGTCCCTGGCCATCTATATCCTGGTGGGTTACGATCGTCAGAACAAACGGGCCGCCGAGGCGGTCATGAAGTATCTGATGCTCGGTGCCTTTGCCGGAGCCTTCCTGACCATGGGAACCGCCCTGGTCTATGGCGGGGTCGGTTCCACCAAGTTTGCCCTGATCGGTCAGGCTGTTGCCGCCAACGGCTTCTTCACCAATCCTGCCCTGGTCTGCGGTGCCTTCTTCATCCTGGTGGCCTTCCTGTTCAAGGTTGCCGCCTTTCCCTTCCATGCCTGGGTTATCGATGTCTATGACGGTGCTGCAGCCCCGGTAACCGGCTACATGGCCACCGGTCTGAAGACCGCAGTCTTTGCCGTGTTTGCCAACTTCCTGGTGGTCGATGAGACCATGCGCGCCGGCTGGGTCAACTACCTGTTTTATCTCTCTATCCTGACCATGTTTGTTGGGAACCTGATCGCCATCGGCCAGACCAGCCTCAAGCGGATGCTGGCAGCCTCGGGTATTGTCCATACCGGCTACCTCCTGATTGCCCTGGTTGCCGTGAGCAGCGAGCACTTCTCAGGAAGCGTGATCCTCTACTATCTCGGTGCCTATTCCGTAGGAACCCTGGGGATCTTTGCAGCCCTCTCCTACCTGGGAGGGGCCAACGAAAAACGCCAGACCTTTGATGACTTCAAGGGGCTGGCCCGGGTACGCCCCTACTCGGCAGCAGCCATCGCCATCTTTCTGCTGTCCATGGCCGGTATCCCGCCGACAGCAGGATTCATGGGCAAGCTGTATATCATCACCAGCGCCATCAGTGCCGGACAGGTCGCCCTGGCGGTCTTTGGGATCATCAGCAGTATCCTCTCCATGTGGTACTATCTCCGCCTGATCATCAACATGTATTTTCATGAGGCGGTGGAAGGTTTTGAGGACACGGCTGACTTTAAATTTGCGCCTGCCTGCACATTTATCCTTGTGGTCTGTGTCTTTGCAATTAGCTTATATCCGATTGCCGTTTAAGGGACCATCACGGAACAGTATTTTTCTAGAGGAGAAAAACAGATGAAAGTCAAAGATATACTCAAAGTAAAGGGCTCAAAGGTCCATACCATCAGCCAGGATGCAACCCTGATGGCAGCCAGCGACAAGTTTTTCGCTGAGAAGATCGGCTCCCTGCTGGTGGTTGACGAAAAGGATCAGATCCAGGGCATCATCGCGCCCAACGATATCCTTAAGGCCATCCAGGAAGGGTGTACCGATGAGAATTGTGCCCTGCAGAAGGTGAGCCGGGTGATGACCAAGGATATCCTTGCTGCCTCTGAAGAGGATAGTGTCGATTACATCCAGGCCATCATGACCGAGAATCGGATCCGCCACATCCCGATCATGGACAAGGATCACCTCAAGGGACTCATCTCCATCGGTGACGTGGTCAAGGCCCTGATCAAGGAGAGTGAGGTGGAAAATCACTACCTCAAGGATTATATCTCCGGAAAATACCCCGCCTGATAGGGGAAAACCTACCTATCTAAGGATTCAGACTGCAGCCTTGGCGGCTGCAGTGGGATCAGCGTTTGAGGAAAGAGAGTCTGCCCAAAGGGCAGGCTCTCTTTTTTTATGCCGTCCAGGTGCCACGATCGGCCTTGGGGCGGCAGGCCAGAGCTCCAACAAGGGACCTGGGTGTCAAGGTCGGATCCGGACTGGCTCACTCCGGCCCAGCAACGCTTGTACTCTGCTTTTGTGCTGGTCCTGTTACGAGCTGTCTGAATAACGTTTTGTAAGCGCCTCTTAAACCCAATCTTTTCTTAACGAGACCAGCATGTCATAATCGCGCATCCAATTCATCTTGCGGAGGCGACCATGACGAGTAAGCAAACAATATCCAGGGAGTCACGGGGCAAGCGTTACTGGGAAAAGCACCTTGAAGCTCTTCAGAGAAGTGGCCTGAGCAGAGCTGAGTACTGCAGGCGCCAGTCTCTCCCCTACCATGCACTCACCTATTGGCAGCATAAGTTGGGAAAAGCCAAATGTGACTCGGGTCAACTTGTGCCGGTGCCCATGCAGTTAATCAGCAGCTTGGGCAAGCCTGGGCCAGGTTGTCTGC
>NZ_AUCW01000027.1 GCF_000429965.1 Desulfogranum mediterraneum DSM 13871 | reverse complement strand
TCTCGCCTCCGGAGGCTGAGTGCATCGCTCCCTGATTCCCAGGATGAAGAGGCGGGGATCCCTGTTCCTTCCCCTTGTTCATTTCCTTCATTTATTCCTTAAGGACTGGATTCCCGCCTGCGCGGGAATGACCACTAAAGCATGGTTTGACACTAACGGGTACGCACTGGATTCCCGCCTGCGCGGGAATGACGCCTCCGAAGAGGGCTGCGCCTTGACCTTGCTCGAAAAATCTAATTTTTCAAGGTACCCTCAAGGCCTGGATGACAGCCCCGGGGGAGGTTCCAACTGCAAACCGATGGAAAGACAGGATCTTGCTCGAGCCCTGATGGCTGCTCGAATTAAAAAATGGATTTTTTTTGAACCAGAGTGCAGAGTTGTCTTGACGTAGGCCGCGGATCCTGCTAAATAGTCTCTCCATCGCTGGGGGCGAATAGCTCAGTTGGGAGAGCATCGGCCTTACAAGCCGGGGGTCACAGGTTCGAGCCCTGTTTCGCCCACCACGATTATGGGATCGTAGTTCAGTTTGGTTAGAACGCCGGCCTGTCACGCCGGAGGTCGCGAGTTCGAGTCTCGTCGGTCCCGCCAAAAAAATACCGGGTAGTTGGAGCAATCCAACTACCCGTTTTTTTTTGCTACTCTGCCCTGACCGGATCCTCTCTCGTCCTGTCCCTGCCCTCCGTGCCTTCCACCCTTTTTTTGTCTGTAGCTCTTCCTGCTCCTGACCTGTGATAATGCTATGTTTGAGGTGCCGATTCCGGGGCGTCTCTGCAACTGGTGCGTGATCATGGCTGCTGTGGCGGTCTTGATCGGGCCCTGTCGTCAGGCTTGCCTGACCATGTCGTCTTGTCACGCTTGTCCGGAAAATATCCTTGCCTATGGAGTTCTTCTCCCTTGAGCGTCCCCTCCCCCTACCGGTCCTCCCCGGAGGAGACGGACTCCAGGTTTATGCCGCCGGTTTCCTGTCGAAAGAGCCAGGTGACCAGCGCACCGAGGAGTGAGGTGGTGATCAGGATGGCGAGGATGGCGGCCACCGACCACTTGGCCAGGAGCACTGGAAAGAGCAGGGCCGTGGTCACGGCCCCGACCTTGGCTGCAGAGGCGGCAAAACCGGCCCCCTTGCCGCGTATGGCTGTGGGAAAGACCTCGCCGGCGATCAGGTAGGTCATGGCATTGGGCCCCAGGTTGGTCATCAGGTTGAAGAGCATCAAGCCGGCAAAGAGCAGGAGCAGGCGCGGCTGGCCGGTGCAGCTGAGCGAGAGCGCTGCCAACAGCAGGCCGAGGCCGCAACCCAGGAAGCCGAAGATCTGGAGTCTGATGCGGCCCACCCGGTCGGCAAGCACGATGGCCAGGAGGATACCCAGCAGGAGCAACAGATCAATGCAGGCTGTCCCCCTGGCAGCCAGCAGGTCACTGTGGATGATATCTGCCAGGTTGCGGGCATGAACGGCCCTGGTGCCGAGCTCGGAGGCGAGAATGGTCGGGGTGAATATGCCGATCCCGTAGGTGCTCAGGTCCTGGAGAAACCAGGGCACGGCGGCCAGGAGAGTAGAGCGGCGATGGTCGGCGGAGAGGAGGGTGAGCAGACCCGTCTCTGAGGCTTGTTCATGATTCCTGGGGGAGGGGGCTGCTGTCAGGACCACCCGCCCCGGATAGGGTGGCTCACGTCTGAGCAGCCGTTCAGCGGCACGCTCGGCCTCCTGGATCCGGCCCTGGGAGACCAGCCAGGGAGCGGATTCGGTGACTGCAAAGCGTGCCAGGGCGACGATCACGGCAGGGGCAATGGCGGTGGCGTACATCCAGCGCCAGGCCGCGAGCGCATTGATCTCCATCAGGATCAGGGTGCCGATGGCAGCGCCGGCCAGGGCGCCCAGGGCCTGGAAGGCAAAGGCGGAGAGCACCAGTCGGCCCCGTTTGGAACTGGGGATGGACTCGCTGATGATCAGGTGGGCGGCAGGGTAGTCCCCGCCCAGGGAGAGACCGACCCCAAAGAGGGCTGCCAGGAGAAAGAGGTAGCTGGAGCTGAAGACCAGCAGGGTGAGAGCGAAGACCAGCAGGAGCATCTCGACAATAAAGACCATCTTCCGGCCATAGCGATCGGCAAGATTACCCAGGCTTGCGGCGCCGATGAGGATCCCGAAGAGGGGCATCCCGCCGACCGTTCCCTTGGCCAGGGCATCCAGACTGAACTCCTGCACCATCAGCGGCAGGGCCACGCCGGTCATGAAGACCACCAGCCCCTCAAAGAACTTGCCTGCCGAGGCCAGGGCCCAGATATACCACTGCATGCCGGTCATGGGGGTGGATGGGGCAGGGGTCCCGTCCGGCCAGGATGGCGGTTCGTCGATATAGTCCTGAACGCTTTTGCCGGGTACCGTCATCTCCGCCTCCCTCTCTGCCTGGTTCTTGTCCCCTTTTCCTGGCCGCTGTCCAGTTGCCTGGATGGGCAGGAAGGGAACCTACCACCATGGTATCAGCTTGTGGCTGTCCCTAAAAGCTTCTTTCCTTAAATTTCAGCGTCCTACTCAAAAAACATCCCCGAAATATCAACTAAATGTCAGCGGGATGTTTTTTCGCAATCCAGGAGCTTGGGGGAGATGCTTCAGTTAGGGACAGGCCAGGGGTAACTTTGGCTGCGCCAAGGGGCAAGGCAGCCTCCAGGTAGAGCAAGGAGTGTGCAGGGGGGGCAGGCCGGGAAACCGGCGGAGGCTGGGGCAGGGAAACCGGACCCAGGCGGCCGCGGCCTGGAGGGAGTGCCCGTAAGGGGCAGCCGCCGTCAGTCTTTGCTGCCGGAGTCGGGGATTTTGGGGCAAAGGCTTCAGGCCGCGGCCTGTCTGCGCAGCTCCTGGGTGAGCAGGTCGAAATCAACGTCCACAAAGGGACGATGCTCAACAATTTCCAGACAGAACGATCGCGCCACGGCGTACCGTTGGCTCAGGTGTTCGATCTTGCGTGCAATCCCTGGTGAGAGCCCGGACATCCGCCAGAAATCCCTGCCGACTCCGAACATCATGATCAGCATCAGCAGGACTATGGACCAGATCAGTCTGGAGTCAGAGCCGGTGGAGGGGTGCAGCTCGGAGAAGGAGATCAGCATGCCTGCGGTGAATCCACAGACCACCCCCAACCAACGGACACAGTCCAGATGTCGTTTCAGATCATATTTCGGATTATCCGACTGGAGGACTTCCAGGTACTTTGGGATCTGTTCCAGGGTGATGAAGAAGTGGAGCATGGTCAGGATATAGCCAAAGGTGATCCAACTGCGTACAAATTTCACGGTCTCTTCTGAGAAGCTTTCCAGCAGGAAAAAGGCTGTTCCGGTTTGCCAGGATTGAAGGAGGATGGTGAGAAAGGAGCCATAGACAATGGCCTGCACACAGCTGGTCAGGTAGGAGTTGCGGCAGACTTTGGTCAGTGTTTCCAGTTGGGGCTGACGGCTAAAGAGTCGGGTCATGGGCTCGTACCTGGTAGAGGGGAGGAGGTCAGCGCTTCGCCAGCCTCCTGGGAAAACAGCTACAGAGCAGTTCAGGTGGATTCTTCATAACTACAAGTGTAATCATCATTTTTTGTTCTTGTCTGTAATTACTTGATATAGGGTTCTTTGTCGGATTCGGGGTTGATCGTCCTTACCAAGATGCCGATATCCTTGATCATGTTATTTTTCAACCTGGCAGAGGCCGCTGGCAGGCGTAGGGCTCGACTGGTTGCGGTCATTGTCTTTCCCGGTGTAGCTGTTCCTGTGAATATAGGGTATGACTGGAGGATATTCTGCTAAATGAGATTTTTCGAACAAGATCAGGTAAGCAGCCTGGATGTGGCACGCTCCTGATTCGCCTGCCGGCTGGATAGGGCTCCTGGTCTGAGCCGTTCAAGCAAGAGGGGAGATGCTTCCTGGGCGAATCCCGGGTCTCTTGCCTGGCTTAACCGTGATCCGGCGGAATGCTCCGGGAAAGAAGAACAAGCGTCTGGACCCTGAGAGGAGGGAGAATGAAACAAGCCGTACGAGATGCCTTAATTGCACCCAATGGTCATCTGGATGTGCTCTCGCGTTTAGAGATCAGTAAACTGCTCAACACCAGCCAGGGGACCCTGTCTGCGCTCTTTCGCAACTGCTCGCTGGCCGTGCTCAATTATGGTGAATACCTGGACGATGCCAAGGTGCTGCTGGAACGCTTTCAGGACTTTTCCATCAGCGTGGTCCAGGAGGAGCGGGGCATCAAGTTGGATCTGCGCAATGCCCCGGAAGTTGCCTTTGTGGACGGCGAGATGATCCGGGGGATCAGGGAGCATCTCTTTGCTGTGTTGCGGGACATCATCTACGTGGATGACGAGATCAACAACAATCCCAAGTTCGATCTGGCCGGCAGTAGCGGGATCACCAACGCGGTCTTCCACATCCTCAGAAACGCCAAGATCATGCGTCCCCGGACCAACCCCAGGATGGTGGTCTGCTGGGGCGGTCATTCCATCCCCGAGTATGAGTATGACTACACCAAGGAGGTCGGCTACCAGCTGGGTCTCAGGGGCATGGATATCTGTACCGGCTGCGGACCTGGCGCCATGAAGGGGCCGATGAAGGGGGCAGCCATCGGTCATGCCAAGCAGCGCAACTACCATGGTCAGTACCTGGGGATCACCGAACCGGGCATCATTGCCGCAGAATCTCCCAACCCCATTGTCAATGCCCTGGTCATTCTTCCGGATATCGAAAAACGGTTGGAGGCCTTTGTCCGCACCGGTCAGGCGATCATCGTTTTTCCAGGCGGGGTGGGCACTGCCGAGGAGATCCTTTATCTCCTGGGGGTGCTGATGGCCCCCCAGAACAAACACCTGCCTTTTCCGGTGATCTTTACCGGACCAAAGAAGTCGGCCGACTATTTTCAGCAGATCGATACCTTTATCGGGGCCACCCTCGGGCCTGAGGCCCAGGAGCGTTATACGATCCTGATAGATGATCCGGTGGCTGTGGCCAAGACGGTTAAGGAGGGGATGGAGCGGGTTCGTCAATTTCGCAAGCTCAACGATGATGCCTACTACTATAACTGGCTGCTCCATATCGATTACTCCTTCCAGCAGCCCTTTGAGCCGAGCCATGAAAATATGGGCCAGCTCAAGCTGCACCTGGATCAGGAAAAACATCTGCTGGCCGCGGATCTGCGTCGGGCCTTTTCCGGGATCGTGGCCGGCAATGTCAAGGAGAGCGGCATCCGGGCCATCGAGGAGCAGGGCTTGTTTGAGATCCACGGTGATTGTGCGGTCATGGAGCCCCTGGACACCCTGCTCAGCGACTTTATCGCTGCCGGAAGGATGAAGCTGGCCACCACCACCTATAACCCCTGTTACCGCCTGGAGTCGTGAGTGGGGATGCCGTGGCGCAACAGTCATTCATGGGAAGAGCGCAACTGATGCACCCCGTGGAGGGGAGAACAGGATAACTGCAGGGTCAAAGCGGTTTGAGATGTCTTGACCCTCCAGCACAAGGGAGGAGTTCGATGTTATCTGAAAAGTTTGTCCAGCAGGACCCGGCAGCGCAGGAGGCCTATGTCCGTGCCCACTTCAGCTACCGGCCGGACCAGGGCTGGTTCAGTCGGGAGGATGAGTTCTGCGGCACCAGCGTGGCAGAGGTGATCCGGGCCCTGATTGACCTGGAAGATGCCGAGATCAACTCCATCGGTGACTGTATGAGCGGCTACTGCGTGACCCCTCCCAAGCTCAGCGATTTTGTCCGTAAACCATGATCTGCTTCTGCGGCTAGCCTTCGGGCTGTGTGGGGGGAAGGTCAGCGGCCGACGGCGGGGAACAGGGCTCCCTACTGCTGGTGGTGAACGGCGGCATCCTGGATAATGGAGACCAGTTTGGAATCCGGGGCATAGGCCTTCTGGCTAAACTCTTCCTGAAATCCGGGCAGGCCCTGGAGCAGCAGGGTGTAGAAGGCCTGGCTGTCCTCCTCGGTGAGCCGGCTGTCCTCCACCGGGACCACGGCCACGGGGCGGACCTCGATCTGGCCGTCAAGCAGTCGCAGGGCGGTGATGATAACGCAGTAGCCCTCCTTATCCTGCTGCTGGTAGCCCTCCCAGCGCCGGACCACCTCATGAATCACCGAGGTCAGCACCTCCTGCGGTCCTGGAAAGAATTCACCCTTGGCAAAGACGTTACCCAGGACCATCAGCAGTTCTTCTGATTCGATCCCTCCCATGTTGTCCCCCACAAACTGGATGACCTCTTTGTTTTCCGGAAGAATGGCTGACTGGTTTTCACCGACGATATAAAAAAAGTTACCCATGGCTGCTCCTCTGTTGCTCTACTCGTTTGGGGGTGGCTGGCAGGGCCGTTGTCCTGGATCGGCTCCCTCCCTTATCGCTGGACGCTGGACGCTGGACTGCGGCAGCCTGCCGCAGCTGGGAACGATCATGGCTGAAAACTTCCCTGGACATAGCAGATATTTGCCGTTCGCACAAGCAGAGATGATCACCCCGTGGGCCAGGGAGGGCAGGATGGGCGGCTTTCAGGGGGTATCGTTGAGGTGCCAGTCATAGTCGAGAAAACGGAGGGGGAGCTCACCGGCTGCCAGCCTGCTCTGTTCCCCAGGGGAGAGGCCCAACTCCGAAGCATAGAGGGCCAGGAACTGCCCCAGGCTGTCGGCTCCCCGCCAACCCTGCTCGAAATCGCTCCGGTACCACCTGAAGATGGCCGAGAGTTCAAGGATCCCCTGGCGGAACCGGTTTCTGCTGCGGTCCTGGAGAAAGAGCCGGGTGGACTCCTCCAGCTGCTCCTCCAGCCGTGCCCCCTGGTAGGCTGCCGCCTGCAGGGCCGGACACCCGATGCTGGCGCAGTTGACGGCAAAGTGGATCCTGGGCTCCCGGTAACGACCGTTGCCGCGGATCAGCTCGTGTTCGATCTCGTCCAGGCTCCGTTTTTTGCCCAGCAGGGGGATGAACGCCTTTTTCCAGGGAGACTGGAAAAAAGAGCCCAGCTCCCTGATGGAGCGCAGGTCCGGGTAGCGGCTCAGGATCAGCTCCACGGTCCAGGCGTTGTAGGCGTTGATCAGGAAGGCCAGTTGCTCTGGAGCAGAAAGGTGTTCAAATGCCTCCCGGCTCAACCCCTGGAGCTGGTGGAGGTAGGCGGTGAGTTGCTGCCGGTCCCTGGAAAAGCCGCTGTAATCCACCTGGGTGGCCCGGCCCTGGTCAAGCACTCGTACATGCGTGTTGAGGAGCCTATCCCAGGGGCTGTGGTCCACTGCGGCCGTGGCCTGGCTGACGAGGCTGTGGAGGGTGAAGAGGGTGAAGAGGCTGACGAGGGTGAAGAAGATGGTGCGCATGGCTGCCTCCGGCTTGCTGCAGGGAAGAGAGGGCGGCCGGGCTGCTGACCCGGACGGTCTCCAGCGTTCTTCTTAGGCCACCTTGAAAAATTGCTTTTTCTTCCAATCTCAGCGTTGCACTCAAAAATTTATCCTCGGAATATCAGATATATGCCTGCGGTGAAATTTATCGCGCGCCTTGACCTTGATCGAAAAATCTAATTTTTCAAGGTACCCTTAGTATAAGCAGCCTCTGGACCAGGGCCAAGGGGGAGAAAGGGGGGAAGCGGGCAACTGCCGGGGAGCAGCGCAGCAGCGGGAGAAGCCCTGGGTCAGGGGAGAAGAGGGGCGATCCCGGGCTGGAGAGTCCAGCCCGGGATCGTTTCGGTCAGGGACTTTTCTCAGCCGATCTTGACGATGGCCCGGCCCCGATTTTTTCCCTGGAGGATCAGGCTGATCCGTTCATCCAGGGCCTCCAGGCCGTCGAGTTCGGTGGTAATCGCCTCCAGATGGTCGAGCTTCCAGTCCGAGGCAATTCGGTTCCAGACCGCCATTCGGGTGTCCACCGGGCAGTTGACCGAGTCGATTCCCAGGAGGCTTACCCCGTTGATGATAAAGGGATAGATGGACGAGGAGAGTTCGGCTGAACCCACGTTGCCGCAACAGGTAACCGAACCGCCATACTTGGTGGTCTTGATGGCCGTGGAGAGGATGTTGCCGGCCACGGTATCGATGGCCCCGGCCCAACGGGGACGCAGCAGCGGACGACCGCTCTGGTCGTCGGCCTCTTCGATGGAGATCACCTCCTTGGCGCCGAGTTTGAGCAGGTAGTCGGTCTCATCGACGATGCCGTTGACCGCCACCACCTCGTAGCCTGCTTTCACCAGGATGGAGAGGGCGATACTGCCCACCCCGCCGGTGGCACCGGTGACCAGAACCGGGCCGTCCCCGGGGGTGACCCCGTTACCGATCATCTTGTAGCAGGAGAGGGCTGCGGTGAAGCCGGCGGTGCCGTAGATCATGGCCTCGCGCAGGCTGAGGTTCTCGGGTAGTTTCACCACCCAGTTCTCGGGTACCCGGATATATTCCTGGTAGCCGCCTGAGGTGTTCATGCCCAGGTCATAGCCGGTGATCAGCACCTCTTCTCCCACCGTAAAGCGGTCGCAGTTGCTCTCGGCCACGGTTCCTGCGGCATCAATTCCCGGGGTGTGGGGGTAGTTTCGACTGACGCCCTTGTTGCCGGTGGCCGAGAGGGCATCTTTGTAGTTGAGTGAAGAGTACTCCACCTTGATCACGACATCGCCTTCCGGCAGGTCGCTGATCCGTTTTTCGCCGATCTCCCGGCTAAAGGTCTTGTCTGCGTTTTCAGTGACAATCATTGCCTTGAAGGTGCTGTTTTCCATGTTCGTTACCTCGTCTTTTGGGTGTTTGGTCAAATATGACCAGTCGTCTTAAATTGGGGTACACTCTTATCCATCGATTGGCGGCTGGACAGGTGCTCCTGTCCGCCCTTGGTACAAGCCGCCAGCTGGTCGCTGTCTGCTGGCTCCTCAGCGGAGAATTACCTGCCTGAGCGTCTCTTGAAAGCGGAGCAACGGCTCCTGGTTTTTGTTGGCCTTCATCATCACCAGGGTGCCCAGCCAGGCGGTGCGGAGGAGCTCGGTGATCTGCTCGAGGTCTCTGTCCGCAGCAAGATCGCCCTGCTGCCGGGCCTCTTCAAGACAGGCCCTAATGGGCTGGTACTCACGCTCAAAGGCTGCCGCAGCCTCCTGGGCAATGGTCGCACTGGCATCGGCCATCTCCAGGGTAATGTTGCCCAGGAAACAGCCAAAGGAAAATTGGCCTCTGGCGATGAACTGTTTGATCTTGAGTTGGTAGAGATTTTCGATCCGTTTCAGCGGCGGGGTGGCCGCGTCAGCCAGGATATCCTTCATTACCGTAAGCTCCAGCTCGGTAAAGTAACGCATAGCCGCAACCGCAAAGTCCTCCTTGGAGCTGAAGTAGTTGTAGAAACTCCCCTTGGGAATAGCCGCGGCATCGGTAATCTCCTTTACCCCGGTTCCGTTGTAGCCCTTGGCGTAGAGAATTTTCAACCCTTCGCGGATGATCAGCTCTTTTTTCTCCTCTTGTTGTAGGTTCATGGGGTAACAATATGACCAGTCGTCTTAAAGGGCAAGGGAAATCTCGACCAGGGAGGGATCTTTTTTGAAAAGTGTCGATTCTACAGGGGCTTGTCTCGACCGACAGCGGCCGCAGACGATGACCAGGGTGGCCAAGAGGGCAGCCAGGGCCCCATGGTGCTGAACAAGGCCTTGGAGCTGATCTGCAGCAGGGGGCCGAGCAGGGAGTCGACCGTGGCCAACAGGCGGAAGCGGCCCGGTCTCCTGCGCAGAAAGTCCGTATTTCCTGGAGAAAACCGGCGGCAGCGCCTATATATCCGGGAAACACGGTCATGGCACCGCTGGCGTGGGCACTGATCAGGGCAAGCCTGGCATAGACCAGGACCGGAAAGGGGAGAAAACTACCGGTTTCGGCTATGAAGGGTATCTTGAATAATTAGATTTTTCGATCAAGGTCAAGGCGCGAGATAAAATTTTAGTGGAGGCATATAGCTGATATTCCGAGACTAAAGTTTTGATCGCAACGCTGAGATTGGAAGAAAAAGCCATTGTTCAAGGTAGCCTGGAGTTGGGTAGAGCTGCCAGAAAGGCGGCAGCGTCAGGGCGATCCATGCTATCATGGCTGTTCTTTGGCCCTGGTCGGGCTGTTGCATTCGCCGCCCTCTTCCTCTGAAGCAGGGCGGCCTGGGCGAGGATGCCGCATCCTCGCCCTCAAGAGGGGGGTGCCGAAATCAACCAGGGAGATGAGGGAATCATGAGCCGTGAACACGCCACAGCTCTTCCGTTTTTGGGACTGTGTAGCATAACCTTTGTCCTGGTCTGTACCAGCGCGGTTTTATCCGACCTCCACTGGTATCTGCAGAGTCTCCGGTTTTCTCCCAGGGAGGCAGGGTTGTTGATCGGGCTCTTTCCCCTGACCTCGATCTGCATGTATGCCGGGGGGAGTCGCTATATCACCGCGGATAGAGGGAGCGTTCTGATGCCCCTGGGGCTGGTGCTGACCAGTTGCTCAATGCTGGCCTATCTCTCTGCCGACTCCCTGGTGACCCTGGCCCTGATCAGGATTCTCGGCGGGATCGGCTCCTTTCTGGTGATGGCCTCCTGCATGGCCATCATGGTTACCCTGATTCCAGCCAAGAGGAGCGGCCTGGCCTTCAGCCTCTACTCGGTCGCCATGCTGCTGCCCTATGCGCTGATGCCGGCTATCAGCGAAGCTACCCGGGGCTGGTTCCCCCAGCCGGCACTCCTCTACGCCCTGAGCGGCGTCCTGCTGCTGCCTGCCGCCGGTCTGGCGGCCCTGGGGAGGCGGTGGTGGAGTCGGTCCCATCCTTCCCCGGCGGCTGAGCCGGACACAGAGGGGGAGCCCGTTTCCCCCCGGCGTAACCTCCGCCACCGGCCAGTGTACCTCATCCTATGGCTGAACAGCAGTTACTTTTTTCTCTTTTCCTCCCTGTTCTATCTCCTCAAGGGCTATGCCGCAGCTCAAGCTACCCAGGGTTCCGGCTACTTCTTCACCATCCAGATGAGCATCATGGTCCTGCTCCGTTTCTTTGGGAGCAGCATCTTCGACCGTTTTGCCAAGGAGGCCCTGATTCAGCTGGCCGTGGTGATCACCTCCCTGGGATTCGCTTGCCTGGCCCTGGGGGTGAGCGGTGCCGGCCTCTTTGCCAGCGCCCTGTTGTTTGGTCTGGGCATGGGGCTCTGGGTGCCGCCCTTGAACGCCCTGATGTACCTCCACACCCCACCCCAATATCGAGGGTATAACGCCAACATGATGCTGCAGGTGATGCACATCGGTTCCTTTGCCGGCGTCTATGGCGGCTCCTGGCTGATCACCCTAGGCGGCTATACCACCCTCTGGCTGACCATCCTGGCGCTGCTGGCCCTGAATCTTGGGCTCAGCCGGGTCCTGAGGCAATACCCGCTGCCGGGATAACAGCGTTGATGTGGCAGGGGCGGTTCAACCGTCCTGTCGGGGCATGGTTCCGTCCCCGTCACCGGTCAGGACCTCCAGCAGGGCGGGCAGGGCAATGCCGCTGTACTCCTGGAGGAAAAAACCCCGGCCGCTGCGCAGGGCCAGGTCGGAGAAGGTGTTTTCCTCGATGTTGACATCGATGATGGTCCCGCCCTGCTGAAAGACCATCATGGCCACCTGGTTGGGCAGGTTGGTGGCTCCCGAGGTGCCGACGATGATCAGCAGGTCGGTCTGTTGGGCTGCCTCAAGGGCCGAGTTGAAGTGGTAATGATGCTCGTTGTAGGACTCGTCAAAGAGGAGGATGTGGGGTCTGCTCATGGCATCGCAGTGGGGGCAGCGCAGGTGCTGACGGTCGTTCTCGTTGAAGGGCTCCTCCTTGGCCTTGCCCGGCACCTCAGGCGGGATGGGGTAGACCCGGGGGCTGCACTCCCGGGAACAACGCATGTACATGGCGTTGCCGTGGATCTGCATGGTCTTTTCCGGGCTGTTGCCTGCGCGCAGGTGGAGGCCGTCCACGTTTTGGGTGATCAGGGTAAAGCGATCGCCCAGGGCGGCCTCCATGTCCACCAGGGCCAGGTGGCCGGGGTTGGGCTCTGCCTGGAGACAGACCCCCATGCGGTAGAGGTACCAGCGCCAGACCTCCTCGGGGTAACGGCAGAACATGCTGTAGGTGGCCATCTCCTGGGGATGGTACTCCCTGGCACCAAAGGTCCAGTACCCCTCTGGGCCGCGAAAGGTGGGGATGCCGCTCTCCGCGGAGATGCCTGCCCCGGTCATTACCGTGATCTTTCCCTGGTGGCCGAATTTCTGTACAGCATCGATCAAGCTCTGGTCCATACGCTTCCCCCGAATGGTTGAGGCAATTGAGAAGGTGAGGGATATTGGCCGTGGTATCTCTGCCTGATCCCTGGTAGGTTGTGGCTGCCTGGAGCCGCATCAGCTCGGCTGGCTGCCGCCAATCCTGCTCTTTTCTCATATAGAACCACGAATCAGGGGTATAGACAATTGGAGATCATCCGCTCGTGAAAAAAATAATGAAACAAATCCTGACCTCCAGGGTCTACGAGGCCGCCATCGAGACCTCCCTGGATGAGGCCGAGGCCCTGTCCCAGCAGCTGGGCAACCGTATCCTGCTCAAGCGGGAGGATCAGCAACCGGTCTTCTCCTTCAAGCTCAGGGGGGCCTACAACCGGATCTCCCAGCTTTCCCTGGCCGAGCGGCGCAAGGGGGTGATCACGGCCTCGGCCGGCAACCATGCCCAGGGGGTGGTCTTTGCCGCCAACCAGCTGGGCATCCGGGCCGTGGTGGTGATGCCGGTGACCACCCCCCTGATCAAGATCAAGGCGGTCAAACGCTATGGCGGCGAGGTCACCCTCCATGGCAACAACTTTTCCGAGGCCGCCGAAAAGGCTGCCCGGCTCACCCGGGAGAGCGGCATGGTCTTTATCCATCCCTTTGACGATGAGCTGGTCATCGCCGGCCAGGGGACCATCGGAGATGAGCTGCTCCGCCAGAATCCGGGGCCCCTGGACGCGGTCTTCATCCCGGTGGGCGGCGGCGGCCTCATCGCCGGGGTCGCGGCCTATATCAAGGAGCTGCGGCCCGAGGTCCGGATCATCGGGGTGGAGCCCAGAGACAGCGATGCCATGGCCCGTTCCCTGGAGGCGGGCAAACGGCTGCTCCTCCCTGAGGTGGGGGTCTTTGCCGACGGGGTGGCGGTCAAGCAGGTGGGCAGGCTGACCTTTACACTCTGCCGCCGCTACGTGGATGATATCATCCGGGTGAGCACCGATGAGCTCTGCAGCGGGATCAAGGCCATCTACCAGGCCACCCGCTCCATCGTCGAGCCGGCCGGAGCCCTGGGCATGACCGGCCTGCTCAAGTATATCCGCGAGTCCGGCTGCAGCGACCAGACCCTGATCGCCATCAACTCCGGGGCCAACATGAACTTTGAGCGGCTTCGCTATGTGGCCGAACGCACCCTGATCGGGGAGCAGCAGGAGGCCCTGTTTGCGGTGACCATCCCCGAAACCAGGGGCAGCCTCAAGCGCTTTTGCCATGACCTGGTGGGAGACCGCAACATCACCGAGTTCAATTACCGTCTCTCCTCCAGGGAGCAGGCCTATATCTTTGTGGGGATCTCCATCAGCCACGCAGCGGAGCGGGCCGAGTTTGGCCGTCGACTGAACGCAGCCGGCTACCATAACCTGGATCTCACCGACAACGATCTGGCCAAGAACCATATCCGCTACATGGTCGGGGGCCGCTCCACCGAGGTGGGGGGGGAACGACTCTTCCGCTTCTGGTTCCCCGAGACCCCGGGAGCCCTGGTCCGTTTTCTCGATGGGGTCGGCGGGGAACGCAACATCTCCCTGTTTCATTACCGGATGCAGGGGGGGGATTTCGGCCGGGTACTGATCGGCCTGGAGGGTGGCGGTCGGGGTGAGGGGGAGTTGGAAGGTCGTCTGGATCGACTGGGCTACCGCTATCAGGAGGAGACCGCTAACCCGGCCTACCGCCTCTTTCTTTAAGGCTGGCCGCTGAAGTCGGAGCGTCGATCACGGGTGATCTTGGCGACCAGGGCCGGGTCGCTGCTGCGGACCAGTCGGGGCAGGCTGCCCCAGATGCCGATCTTGCCGCTCTTGACCGCCAGGATGCCCTGGACCCCGGCAATGGCTCCGGCCCGGTTGAGCACGCTTTCCAGGTCCTTGGCCGCACTGATGGAGTTGGCCACCAGGGTGGCCACCGAGTCGGCCAGGGCCGCCTCCCTGGCCGTAACCGTGGCCAGGTCGCAGTCGCCCAGGCTGAGGGAGTGGCCCATGGTGGAGGAGGAGGAACAGATGGCCAGGGGGAGTTCTTCGGGGCGCAGGGCAAAGGCCAGCCCGCCGGCCAGAACGCTGCCTGGGTAGATGCCGATGGTGATCGCTTCCCGGGAAAAGAGGGCGATATCGCCTCCGTTCTCGACGATGGCCTCCCCGCAGCCGGCCGCCATGGCCGCCTCGACTCCGAGCTGGGCCAGGGTACCGGCCACCGAGGCCATGGGGCCCAGCCCGGTCAGCTCGGCAGCGCGGCCCATTCGCCGGGCAATGGCAGGGGCCTGCTCCAGCAGGGGGATGGGGCTGAGGGCGGACTGAAAGGCCGGCTGCTGCCTGATGTAGGCCTCCAGTTCCCGGCGCTGGGCCATGATGGTGGCAGTGATCAGTTCAAACTGATCACTGCTGATCCGCAGGTTGGTGTCTTTCCAGGAAAAGCTGCGAAAGGTGCGGGGTGTGCGCATGGGGAGCTCGCCGGCGGCGGACCTGCGGCACCAGCTGCAGAGAGCGGCTGGTGCCGGGCCTCCTTAAAAGGCGGAGGTGCAGACCCCAAAGGGGCAGTTGGTGATACAGGAGAGGCACTCGATGCATTTCTCCTCGGTAAAGGCGACCGTCCGGGTGGCCTGGTCGGCCAAGTGGAGCGCCCCGGTGGGACAGTGGGTCAGGCAGTTGCCGCAGTGGGTGCAGCGCTCGCTGTCCCAGTGGACCGCCTTGCTGCCTGCGTGGATGACCACATCAAAGCCCTTGAGGAACTCGTAGGCCTGCTCCAGGTGTTCTTCGGTACCGGTGATCTCCAGGGAGAGGTAGCCCTCCTCCTCGGGGGTGACCTTGGCCCGGAAGATATTGATGGTCAGATCAAAGTTTCTGATCAGCTCACAGACAATGGGTTTTTCGGTCTCACTCTTGGGGAAGTAGAGGTATACTTTTTTGGTGATCATTTGTTCGGTCCTGTAATCTCTAAGCTGTTCATACCCTGGTGCAGGGGGAGGCGCTGGCTGGGTTCGGAGAGCAAAAAGCTGCCGTCTTCTATCTCGGCCTTGAGCAGATTACAGATCTTCAAGGCCTTGTGATAGGAGGAGATGGAGGAAACCGCCACCTTGCGTCCATCCAGTTCGACCTGACCCGAGCGCAGCTGCTCATAGTTGAACCTGGCCAGGACCTTGCCGGTCTTCTGGGGGTAATCGCTTGCATAGTCAATCACGCAGGCAGAGATATCGCGATCACGCACCGTGGTGCGCTTGAGGATCTCCGGATTGAGGATCGGAATGGGGATCCCCACTCCCAGGGCCAGGGTACAGCCATAGCCCTTGAAACTGGCGCCGCGGACAAACTCGGGGAGCATCTGCTTCATGTCGCCACTCAGGCCCAGGGTGCCGGCACCCTCCACCGGGACCTCGTTGGCTCCCCGTTCCACCTCCGAGCAGTGCTGGGTCCCCTGGGCATAGACAATGCCCCGGGCCCCGGCCAACCAGACCGAGGTGCCCACTCCGATGGTCTGGTAGGTGGGATCGTTGAGCAGGGGCGCCAGCTGACCGGCGGAACAGTAGGTCATGTTGCGCATCCTGGGCTTGAGGATGCCCAGGTAGGTGTGGATGGTCTTGTCCGAGCAGTTGACGGCCACGTTATAGTTTTGATAGCAGTTGCGGGGGTTGGTCATGATGGCCTGGTTCAGGTCATTGATGTCGAACATGGTCCTGATCTCCCGCCGGGGATAGTCGTCGGTGCCGTAGGAGAGACCGAAGAGCTGCAGCTTCTTGCCGGCCACCAGATCTTCGATCACGTGGCCGCCGCCGTAGCGGAATTCGCCGGGGAAATACATGTTGGCCGGATCGTTCTGCCTGAGCTCCGTGGCGCCCAGGTAGACGTCGACCGCGGCAATGCCGCAGTAGGCCGGGACGTCGGCGATCCAGGCCTCGGAGATCCGCATCTTTGGCGTACTGTGGCCAAAGTTGAGAAAACAGCCCGAAGAGCACATCGGACCAAAGGTGGCGGTGGTGACCACATCGACCTCTTGGGCAGCCTTGTCCAGGCCGTGTCGGTCAACGTAGTCGATCACCTCTTCCGCAGTGAGGACAACGGCCTTGCCTGCTGCGATTTTTTCGTTTATTTCTGCATATGTTTTTGTCATGATGGGAGTGCTCCGCAATGATACCTGACTCAAAAATTGAAGGTCCCACTATAGGACGTCTGCCGGAAAACAGCAACCATCCTCTGGGGGGTAAAAAAAAAAAGGAACAGCCCGGAAAGCGCGGCCAGGGAATGATCCGGGGGCTCGCCTCGGCCCGGAAATCCCGAAGCCTCCGGGGCCATTGCCTGGTGCGGCGCTCTGGGGTATGGTAGCTGCTGCCTCTCTTTGGCTAGAACCATCGATCACCCTCCTCAGGGTACGTTGGAAAAACAATTTTTTTGACTACCCTTTATCCTCGCCTGAAAAGGAGCGTCTTTATGTTGTTGTCTCACCGTCGCGGTATCCACCTCCTGTTCTCCCGGGGACTGCTGCTTGCGCTGCTGCTTTCCCTGGGCGCCATCTCTGCCTGGGCTGCCGCCAAAGACGCACCCGAGGCGGCCGGCGGTACCTTCAGGCAGTGGCTCACCGAATTCTATCCCCTTGCCGCGGAGCAGGGCGTCAGCGCCGCGGTCTATAGCCAGGCCTTTGCCGGGGTCAGGGAGCCTGATACGCGGGTCCTGGAAAAGGCCCGCTATCAGCCGGAGTTTACCACCAAGATCTGGGATTATCTCGATGCCCGGGTCACTCCCCTGGCCATCCAACAGGGACAACAGCTGGGTAACCGCCATGCCCGTACCCTGGCGGCGATCAAGGCCCGTTTCGGGGTGCGCCCCTCGGTACTGCTGGCCATCTGGTCCATGGAGAGCAACTATGGCGCGATCCTCACCAGGACCAAGCGTCTGCACGCCGTACCCCGTGCCCTGGCCACCCTGGCCTATGCCGATCCCCGCCGGCAAAAGTTCGGACGCAGCCAACTGCTTGCCGCGCTTCAGATACTCCAGGCCGGTGATATCAGCGCAGCTGAGATGCTGGGCTCCTGGGCCGGCGCCATGGGCCATACCCAGTTCATCCCCAGCTCCTATCTGGCCTATGGGGTGGACCTGGACGGAGACGGCCGACGGGATATCTGGAACTCCATCCCCGATGCCCTGGCCACGGCCGCCAACCTGCTGGCCAAAAACAACTGGCAGTCCGGCAAGACCTGGGGCTATGAGGCGGTGGCGCCGCCCGGTGACCAGACCGGTCTGGTGGGCACCACCAAGACCCTGGCCCAGTGGGAAGAGCTCGGTTTTCGCCGTCCCCAGGACCAGGCCTTTCCCAGGCCCCAGGATCGGGCGGTGCTGAAACTGCCGGCCGGTCCCAAGGGCCCTGCCTTTCTGATGCTGAAGAACTTTTTTGTGATCAAGCGCTACAACAACTCCGACTTCTATGCCCTGGCCGTGGGCATGCTCGCCGATCGGATCGCCGGCTACCCGCCCCTGGTCCAGCCCTGGCCCCGTCCGCCCTGGTCCCTGACCATGACGGAAAAGTATGAGCTTCAACAGCTGCTCAAGAAGAGGGGGTTCTATCAGGGGGTCATAGATGGGGCCATCGGCTCCGCTAGCCGCAGGGCCATCCGGGCCTTCCAGCAGCAGGCCGGCCTGGCAGTGGAGGGTAAGCCTTCCCGGGATGTGCTGCGTGCCCTGCGGCGACAACCCTCTTCTTAAGGAGACCTGCTCCATGGCGGTGAACGATGCGACCCCGGCTGCCCGGCTCGAGCAGCTGGAACAACGGATTACCATCCTGGAGAGCCGGGAAGCCGAGCTCCGCAGAGAGAACCAACGGCTGCGGCGCCATACCCAGGCGTATCGTTCCATTATCCGCAACACCGCGGATGGCTACTGCTTGGTTGATGGCAGGGGCAGGCTGCAGGAGGTCAATCGGGTCTACTCCCGGATGAGCGGTTACAGCCGCCGGGAGCTGCTGGCCATGGAGGTCGGTGAGTTGGATCCCCTCTGTGCAGCCGAGCTTCTTCGTCTCAGCGCACACCAGCCCGGGGGAGAGGGCTACCATCGCTTTGAGAGTCGGCATCGCCACAGGGACGGGGAGTTCTATGATGTGGAGTGCAGGCTGATCCGAATCAAGGAGAGTGATCTCTGCATCCTCTTTACCCGGGACATCGGCGCTGCCAAGCAGACCGAAAAGGAGCTCCGGGAGAGTACCAGCTATCTGGAGAGCATCTTTCGGGCAGCGCCCACCGGGATAGGGGTGGTGGTCAACCGGGGCATCGTCCAGGTCAATGACCGTTTCCTGGAGATGACCGGCTACTCCAGGGAGGAGATCCTCAACCAGGAGAGCACCATCCTCTATCCCAGCAGGGCGGAGTATGAGTACGTGGGACGGGAGAAGTACCTTCAGATCAAAGAGTTTGGTACCGGCACCGTCGAAACCCGCTGGAAGACCAAGGATAACCGGATCATCGATGTCCTGCTCAGTTCCACCCCGCTGGAGCGCGGGGATCTCTCCGCGGGGGTCACCTTTACTGCCCTGGATATCAGCAAACGTACCCGGGCGATCAAGGCCCTGGCCCGTGCCGAGCAGCGCTGGCGTCATATCCTGGTGCATACCCCCCAACTGGGGGTGAGTCTGGACAGGGAGGGGACCATCCTCTTTGCCAATGATTTTCTCCTGGAGTTGAGCGGCTGGCAGCACCAGGAACTCTTGGGCAGGAACTGGTTCAGCCTCTTTCTTCCCCCAGAGAGCCGGGAAGAGGTTGCAGCCTGGTTCCAGGGACTGTTGGCGGTCCATCCCGGCCAGGACTACTCCTGCCGTGAATATGCAATCGTGACCAGAAACGGGCTCAGGCGGAATATCAGCTGGTCCAATGTGGTCAGCCGTTCCCCGGACGGCAGGGTCCTTGAGGTGACCTCGTTGGGGGTGGATCTCACCGAACGACAGCGGGCGGAGCAGAAGGTCCGGGAGACGGCGGAACGTTTTCAGGGCCTCTTTGGGGCGATCAACGATGCCGTCCTGGTTCATCCCTACCGCGCTGAAGGCTTTGCCCCCTTTGTCGAGGTCAATGATCTGGCCTGTCGCCGTTATGGCTACAGCCGTGAAGAGTTTCTCCAGCGTACCTTCCTTGACCTCAGCCTGCTGACTACCCGGGCCGACGACAGCCCCATCTCCACCCGGGAGCGCCTACTTCAACAGGGCCACTGCATCTTTGAAGACCAACACCTGAGCAAGGAGGGTGACAGCTTTCCGGTGGAGATCAATGCCAAGGTGGTGGAGATGTCCGGGCAGCCGATGATCCTCTCGGTGGTCCGGGATATCTCCGGGCGTAAGCAGGCGGAGGCGGAACGGCAGCGACTGGAGGCCGAACTCCGTCAGGCACAGAGGATGGAGTCCATCGGCCGTTTGGCAGGTGGGGTGGCCCATGACTTCAACAACATGCTCAGCGTTATCCTCGGCTACAGCGAGATTGCCCTGGCCGAGCTTGCTCCGGAAGAGCCGCTCCATCGGAACCTGAGCCGAATCCAGCGAGCAGCGGCCCACTCGGCAGATCTGACCGGTCAGCTCCTCACCTTTGCCCGCAAGCAGACCGTCTCCCCCAGGGTCCTGGACCTCAATGAAACCATCACCACCATGCATGGCATGCTGGAGCGGCTGATCGGCGAGGAGATCTCCTTTGAGTGGCTGGCTGGCGAGGATCTCTGGCCGGTGAAGATGGATCCCACCCAGGTGGATCAGGTCCTGGTCAACCTCTGTCTCAACGCCCGTGATGCCATCCAGGGGATCGGTACCATCATGGTCTCCACCGCCAACAGCACGGTGGAGGATGAAGAGAGGCAGCGCACCCTCGGCGTTCCCCCGGGGTCCTATGTGCTCCTCCGGGTTGCAGACAGCGGCAAGGGCATGGCCGCAGGCGAGGTGGATCATATCTTTGAACCCTTTTACACCACCAAGGAGGTGGGCAGGGGCACGGGCCTGGGTCTGGCAACGGTATATGGGATTCTCAAGCAGAATAACTGCCATGTCCGGGTGAGCAGTGATCCTGGTCAGGGTTCGGTCTTTGATATCTACCTACCCAGGGTCGGCGAGTCGGTTCCTCTGCTCGCGGCCGAGGGCTCCGGAGCAGAGGTACAAGCGGGCGGGCAGACCATCCTGGTGGTGGAAGATGAGCCGGCGATCCTCAACATGGTGACCACCATTCTTGGACGCAAGGGCTACACCGTGCTCAGCGCCTCTGCTCCGGCTGAGGCCATCCGGTTGGTCCGGGATCGCGACCAGCCCCTGCAGCTGCTCATCACCGATGTGATCATGCCGGAGATGAACGGCAGGGAGCTTGCCGATCATCTCCTCGACTCCAGGCCCTCCCTGGAGATCCTCTTTATCTCCGGATACACCGCCGATGTGATCTCCAGTCAGGGTATCCTGGAGGAGGCGGTGAATTTTCTCCAGAAACCCTTTACCCTGGAGGAGCTGTTGCAGCGGGTGGGGGCCATCCTGGAAAAAGGGGATGCTCCGGCCGGGCCGGAAACCGGGATGGCAGGGGGTGATGAGAGGGTACCCTGAACAGCGAGAGCTTTCGATCAGGATCACGGCCCGGGACTTGGCTTGTCCCGGGCATGGTTTGATATCCCGAGGTAAAAAAATCAGGATAAGGTAGAGACCGGAAGAAAAGGCAACTCTGCACGATAGCCTGGAGGGTACCTTGAAAAATGAGATTTTTCGATCAAGGTCAAGGCGCGCGATAAATTTTACCGCAGGCATATATATGATATTCCGAGGATAAAATTTTGAGTGCAACGCCGAGGTTGGAAGAAAAAACAATTTTTCAAGGTGGCCTAGAGTCGTTTCCTGACCATGGGGGCAAACACGAGCCTGCCCAGGGGGCGAACCAGCCCCGGCTTATGGACCATGATCAGGTTGCCGGCCAGGATTAAAAAGACCCCCAGGGCTGCCGAGCCGCTCCACTGATAGCCCTCCCAGATGGTGGAGATCAGGAGGGCGACGATGGGAAAGAGCAGGGTGGCGTAGGCGGCGCGGTCGGCGCCGATCCGCCCGACCAGGGCCAGGTAGCAGCCAAAGGCGATGACAGAGCCGAACAGGGCCAGGTAGCAGAGGGAGCCCAGGTAGAGCGGGGTCAGCTCAAGGGTGAAGCTCCTGCCCGTAACCAGGGCCGTGGCCAGGATGGCCAGGGTGCCGTAGGCCATGCCATAGGCATTGGACTGGATGATGGGCAGCCGGTTGCTCTTCTGGTTGTAGGCTGAGGTGATGTTGCCAAAGGAGGCCAGCAGGGTGGCCAGGATGCAGAGCAGGCCGCCGCGGACCCCGTGGTTTTCCAGGGTAAAGGAGCTGATCTCCGGTCTGAAGACCAGGATAATGCCGCTCAGGCCGAAGAGGGCGGCCAGGGCCACCTTCTTCTCCACCGGCTTTCCCAGAAAGATGGCGCTGTTGATCACGTTCATCACCAGGATGGTGGAAAAGAGCACCGCTGCCAGGCCTGAGTTGATGGAGAGTTCGGCCAGGTAAAAGAAGAGATAGTTGAAGCCGAATAAAAATCCCCCCTGCATGGCCATGAAGAGGTGCTGCCGCCCGGAAAAGCGCATCTTGAGGTGGAATATCATACACCAGCAGAAGAGCAGCAGGCTGGCCAGGGCAAAACGATAGATCACCGAGACCATGGGATCCACACTGCCCAGCTGCAGCTTGATCCCGATCCAGGTCGAACCCCAGATCAGGACAGTGGCGGTGTAGAACAGCAGGTCTTTCATGGCAGGTACTCCTTGCGGCCCATGGGGCGGATGGTTGTGATGTTCTGTGGCCCCTCAGGCTGCGGCCAGCTCACCCAGGCGACTGATGGCCCAGTGATGCTCATCGGACCAGAAGGCCGCGTTAAGGCGGAGACAGTTGCTATGGTTTTGGCTGGTGGAAAAGACCGCCCCCGGGGCAAAGCTGATCCCCAGCTTGATGGCCCGCCTGTAGAGGTCGATGGTGTCGACCCTGGCCGGGAGTTCGACCCAGAGGGTAAAACCTCCCTCCGGTCGGCTTATCCGGGTGCCCGGCGGAAAGCAGTGGCCAACGGCAGCGGACATCTGCAAGACCTTGGTTCGGTAGGCGCGGCGGATGGAGCGGAGGTGATGTTCATACCCTCCGCTGTTGAGGAACTCGGCCACTGCCAGCTGGGTGGGGCTGGGCGAAGCGATATTGGTGGTCAGCTTGAGCCGGAGCAAGCGTTCCTGGTAGCGGCCAGGGGCCACCCAACCGACCCGATATCCCGGGGCCAGGGTCTTGGAGAAGGAGGAGCAGAGCAGCACCCTGTTGTTTCGGTCCCAGGCCTTGGCCACAGAGGGGCGTTGATCGCTAAAACTGAGGTCACCGTTGATGTCATCTTCAATCAGGGGAACATCATGCTCCTCCAGGAGCTGCACCAGCTTTTGCTTTTTCTGATCACTCAGGCAGATGCCCAGAGGGTTGTTGACGTTGCTGATCACCAGGCAGGCCTGGACCGTTTGCCGCTCCAGGGCCTGGCCGAGGGTGTCCAGATGAAGCCCGGAGCTGGGTGAGGAGGGGATTTCCAGGACCCGTAGCCCCAACTCCTGAAACATCTGAAGGAAGCTGAAATAGATCGGTGTGCCCACGGCAATGGTGTCTCCGGGGCGACAGGTGGAACGCAGGGCCAGAAAGACCGCCTCCGAGGCGCCGGTGGTGATGATCAGCTCATCCGGGTTCAGGGTGCAGCCGGCAGTGATCATCCGCCTGGCAATCTGGCTGCGGAGGCGCAGGCTGCCCGCGCCGGTGGCATAGTTGACACTCTCCTGGAGCCGCTGGCGGTTGACAGTGGCCAGCAGACGGTTGAGCTTCAGCGCCGGGATGAGTTCCGCTGCCGGGATGGCCGCTCCGAAAGGAACCTTGTCCGGCTCCAGGCTGTCCAGCATGATCCGGGTCACCAGGCCGGTGGAGGTAATCTCCAGGGGGGTGACGGCATGGTCAGCCAGATCCGGTTCCTGGGGCAGGGCCGGCAGGCGGGGGCGGACATAGTAACCGGCCTGGGGTCTGGCCTCGATCCGGCACTGATCCTCCAGCAGGCTGTAGGCCACCTTGACCGTGTTGATGCTGACCTTGAGCTGGCGGCTGAGGCTGCGGATCGAGGGAATCCGGTCACCGGTACGGAAGGACCCCTGGTCGATCATGGCCCCAACGCTGTCCGCTACCTGCCGGTAGAGTGGAGCCGCTTCTCTGTCTGCTTTGCGGATGATCATGTCCCGGATAGTACCTTGCTTTGCCTTCCATGCCCAGATACAATCGTCTCGATGGGGAAAGGGTACAGTTTCTGCCGGGCGACCGGGAGAAAGGTACAGCTGGCCCCGGGGAGGTGGCGGCAGACAGACACCTTCCTCCGGCCTTCCATCGACCTTTCTTTGGCAGCCAGCCGGTAGTGCTGATCCGGGCATATTGTAAAAAAAAAGTCGACAAAATGTGAACGTTGTGAAATGATTGCAAGGATCTCAGCAGGATTCCTCTGTTTTACTGGTTTTAGACACTGCATCCGGGGAGAGCTCAACTGCAGGCTCTGTGGAGAGCCGACGACGGTTGGTGATCGGCCGGATCAACCCCCAGGCGGAGAAAGGGAGAAAGCGTATGTTTTCCTATCAGGCAAGCGTTGAACACCGGGACGGCGCCACGACCTCGGTGGCTCTGAAGATGGACTGTTGTGTGGCTGCCGGCTATAGCGGTCGTAACCAGGCCGCTGTCCAGGCGCATATCCAGGAGCTGCAGCAACTCGGGGTGGCCCCCCCCCATGCCACTCCGGCCCTCTACTGGATCAGCCCCAATCGTCTGACCAGCCATGAACGGCTGGTGGTGGTGGGTGAGCAGACCAGTCCCCAGGTGGAGTTCTTCCTGGCTGCCGACGGCAACGGGACCATCTACCTGACCGTGGCCAGCGATCATAGCGACCGGGAGCTGGAAAGCGTCTCGGTGGCCAAGTCCAAGCAGGTCTGCGACAAGATCCTTGGGGGGCGCTTCTGGGAGCTGGCCGAGGTAGCCGCCCACTGGGATGAGCTTGAGCTCAGCTCCAGAGTGATCGAGGATGGTCACTGGCTGGACTACCAGGAGGGAACCCTGGCAGAGATTCTCCACTACGATCAACTCTGGAACCTGATCTATGAGGATGCACCGGTGGAGCTCTCCCCCTGCCTGTTCAGCGGCACCATTCCGCTCATCCCGGCTGGCCCGGTTTACACCTCGGCCTGTGAGATTCTGCTGAAGGATCCCGTGCTGCGGCGGGAAATCCGTAAGGTCTACGGGATAACGGTCCTGCCGGACCGGAGTTGAAGCCGCGATGAAGATAGCGATCATCCAGATGGAGGTGGTGGCCGGGGATCGTCAGGCCAACTACCTGGGGGTCCGTCGCCTGGTGGAGCAGGCCCTGGCCCTGGATCCGGCCATCGACCTGCTGCTCCTGCCGGAACTCTGGTCAACGGGCTATGCCCTGGCAGAGCTGGAGCGGTTGGCCAGCAGTCAGGGGGAGGATGAGGCCGGATTTCTCGGCGAGTTGGCCCGGGAGTATGGGATCTGGTTTGCCGGCGGCTCGGTGGCTGCCAGGGTGGAGCAGGGGATTGTCAACCGGGCCCAGATCATCAATCGCCAGGGGGTGCTGGAGGCGGTCTATGACAAGATCCACCTGGTCCCCATGCTGGACGAGCCCCGCTACCTGGTGGCCGGCGAGCAGCGTCTGCTCCACCGGATCGAAGGCCTGAACTGCGGCTTTGCCATCTGCTACGATATCCGCTTCGGTCCGCTGCTGCGTCGCTTGGCCCTGGACGGGGCCCAGGCCATGATGGTCGCTGCCCAGTGGCCGCTGGTCCGCCTCAGTCACTGGCAGACCCTGCTCAGGGCCAGGGCCATCGAGAATCAATACTACCTGCTGGCTGCCAATAACTGCGCCCTGGGTGCACCGCCCTTTGCCGGTCATTCCGTGGCCCATGGTCCGGACGGCTCCATCCTCTGGCAGGCAGGTTTTGAGCCGGAGATCAAGGTGGTGACCATCCAGGCCGAGGCCGTTGAGCGGGTGCGGCAGGCGGTACCGGTGTTTGCCGATGCCAGGCCCGAACTCTACGGATGATTGTGGTCCTGATCATCTTGCCCCGGCGTGGTCTCTACCTCCCCCTTTGGTTCACTGAGCGAGCAGGGCTTGGGGGAGGCCATTGGGGTCGGTTAGCGGGATACCCTTGAGCGGGATCCGGCCGGAGAAGAACAGGCTCCGGCCGGCAAGAACGAGGGGAGGGGAAGAATTTGATATTTAGAGGATAAAATTATGGGCGCAACGCCAGGATTGGAAGAGGAAGCAATCTTTCCGGGTACCCTTTAGTCCTCCTCAACGGCCGGGAGTTGCTCGGAAAAGGTTTTGGCTGCGAGCTCCTCAACCAGGGACCCGATCTCCTCCATGGCTGACTCAAGGGCAGCATATGTTGATGCGCCCTGCTCCTCCTCTTCCCCGAGCTGATCAAGATGATGCTGAAAAAGCTTGTTCATCGGGTTCTTGGCCAGGGCCAGTTGACTGTTTCCATGGTGGCTCAGGACCTGTTCCATCTTATGGAACAGCTTGGCAAAATCCATGGGCATGCCCTCATTCTTTCCCTGGGGCGGCTGAGCCTGGCTGCCTGGCTCGGCTGGAAGTGGAGAGGGGAGCTCTTCCCGGAAAGGGCCTTCCTGAATGCTCTGTCCCTGGCTGGTCGCAGCGGTACGCTCTGAGCGCAGTTCAGAGGATCTCTGGTAGTGGATGTCGGCTGTAAAGGAGGCGACCGAGTCATAGCCGCCCATCTCAAGGGCGCTATCCAGGGCCCCGGAGATATCTCCCTGACCCATCTCTGCGATGACCCCATCGAGTCCTGTCAAGATGGCTTCAATGTCCTTCAGTTCATCCTCGTTTAGATCGCCTGCCACGGAAAAGGAAAAACTGTGGCCAGATGCCAGGCTGATCTCTCTCTGCTGCTGGCTGAAGAGTGCTGTTCCTGCTTCGGTCTGGACAAGGCCCTTACTGTCATAGAGGAAGGAGTCCATCTGGGAAAAGCTGCTGGAGTTCAGGGTGACCTGATCTCCCTCTTTAGTCTGGATGACGAGGCCTGTTTCGAGACGTTCATCGGATCTGAACGATTGTTCGCGGACATAAGTGGAAGTCTGAAAGTCGCTCAGGCTGTTGTGGCGGGAAGGTACTGCTGTCAGGGGGGCTTGGGCTGCCATATTGCTCATGCTATTCCTCCGTGAATGGCTGAGTTCAACGCTATTGTACATTCTTATCGGCTGGCCTGGGCTGAACCTTAATGATTTTTCGTTTTTTTTTCGTTTTATTTCACCTTGGCTGTTCACTCCCTCCAGAACAGCAGCTTGCTTGGCGACGGATCGGAGGATAGGCGCAGCAGGCCCCCCTTTGTTGCCGGAGAGTGCCTCTCCCGGCTGGCTGGATGGCTGGATAGGGCCGACAGAGAGGTTCATCGTTCTGCCGGCTGTACCCTTAAGGGGCTCAGCCCGGGCAGGTTCTGGCTCTTGCCCTTGAGAGGATGGGTATCCGGCAGGCCGCTGTCTGCTCAACCGGCCAGCTGCAGAAATGGGTCGTGGTGACGGGATTGGTCTAGAAGGAAGAGGCGGCCCTGGAGGCCTGGTCATAGAGACCGGACATCAGCCGCAGCAGTCCGGCGGCCTCGCTGATCTCACTGCCGTCCTTGTCCAGGCTGCGATAGGCCGAGGCCAGACATTTTTCCCGGATCTCCCGGTAGCGGCTGCAGGCCTCCTTGCCGGCCTCGGTGGTGGAGTAGAAGATCTCCTTACCCCGCTTCTGACGTTCTACCAGGCCGCCTTTGACCAGTTTTTTCAGGGAGTAGTTGACCGTGTGCTGGTCTTCGATGTGGAGCAGGAAGCAGATATCCACCGGCCGCTTATGGCGGTTGCGGTGGTTGACGTTATGGAGCACCAGGACATCCAGGGGGCTGAAGTCGGCATAGCCTGCGGCCTGCATGCAGCGGATCAGCCAGCGGGAAAAACAGTTGTGGGCAGTGATCATCCCATATTCAAGTTCGCTCAAAGGCCAGGTATCCGGGGCGGTCAGGTGTTCCGAGGAGACGATGGCTGCAAAGGGGTAGAGCTCTGTCAGTGATGGGGCATCACTCATGATGGTTCCTCCTCCGGGTGGCTTGGTGGGCAAAGGTCGCAGTGTACCAAGCTCTTGGAAAAGGTCCAGCCTAAAAGTAGGGTGGTCGTCTCGGCTGGAGGCCGGCAGACCGCCTGCCCGTTTTCCCTCGGCCCAGGCAAGGTTTGAAAAAGCAGGCCCCTGATGGTATGGTACAGCGATTCTCCCTCCCAGGTCCTTACCTGCCCCATCCAGGAGCCCGGATAGCACCATGGTCTTTAACTCCCTCACCTTCCTCCTCTTCTTCGCCTTGGTGCTGGCGCTGCATCATCTGCCGCTCTCCTGGACCTGGAAAAAGGGCCAGTTGCTCCTGGCCAGCTATCTCTTTTATGCGGCCTGGAATCCGCCCTTCACCCTGCTCCTGCTGCTCTCCACTGTCACCGACTTTCACTGCGCCGCCGCCATCCACCAAAGCCGGAGCAGTACCGGCAGACGATTCTGGCTGCTCGTCAGCCTGGGGCTGAACCTGGGGTTGCTGGCGATCTTCAAGTACGGTAGCTTTCTCCTCGAGAACTGGACCCTGTTGCTGGCGCAGTTCGGGATCGACTTCACCCCCCTGGCCCCGGACATCATCCTGCCGGTGGGAATCTCCTTTTATACCTTCCAGTCCCTCTCCTACACCCTGGATGTCTACCGCAGGCAGTTGAAGCCCTGGCCCTCGTTTCTGGATTTTGCCATGTTTGTCAGCTTCTTTCCCCAGCTGGTGGCTGGACCCATTGTCCGGGCCGCGGAGTTCCTACCCCAGTGTGTGCTGCCCCGGCGGGCAAACCCGTGTCAGTTCTCCTGGGGGGTGACCCTGCTGATCCTGGGGCTGGTCCAGAAGGTCATCCTGGCCGATCTTCTCCTTGCCCCCCTGAGTGACCGGGTCTTTGCAGCAGCCTTCCAGGCCGGCTGGGCAGACGCCTGGATCGGCACCCTGGCCTTTTCCGGGCAGATCTTCTTTGACTTCAACGGCTACTCCACCTGTGCCATCGGTACGGCCCTCTGCCTCGGCTTTGTCCTGCCCGATAACTTCCGGGCCCCCTACGGGGCCATCGGTTTTCGGGACTTCTGGCAGCGCTGGCATATCTCGCTCTCCAGCTGGTTGCGTGACTATCTCTACATTCCCCTGGGCGGCAGGAGCAGCCGCCGCGGCCGGACCCTGGTCAACCTGATGCTCACCATGCTGATCGGCGGCCTCTGGCACGGGGCTGCCTGGTCCTTTGTCTTCTGGGGCGGTCTCCACGGCCTCTATCTGCTGGTCGAACATCTGCTCAGCCCCTCCTTTCAGGCCAGCGCACTCAGCCGCTCCAGCCTGGTTCGCTCCAGCCTGGCCCTCCTGACCTACGGCCTGCTCTGCCTGACCTGGGTCTTTTTTCGGGCCGAGGGCTTCAGCGCGGCCTGGCAGCTGCTCCTGGCCATGGTCTCCTTTCAGCCGGCCACCCTGATCTCTGCCGGAGAAATCTGCCAGGTGCTCACCCTTAGCCTCTGCCTGTTGGCCTTTCACTGGTATCGGCGGCAGCGCAGCTTTGAGGAGGTCTTTGCCTCCTTTCCCTGGCAGGGACGGGCCCTGCTGATCGTTCTGAGCCTCCTGGCCCTGTTGGTCAGCAGCGGAGATGATCGTGCCTTTATCTACTTCCAATTTTAAGATGAGCAGCTCAAAACGATCCGGCAGAGAGGCTGCCGCTACCGCCGCTGCCAGACTGCCCCGGCAAGACTGGGCTAGGATCTGGCTCCTTGTTGTGCTCCTGGTGCTGGTCATCGCCTTTGCCTGGGAGGGCTTCTGGCGGGCCCGGGGATTTGTTCCCAACCTCAGCGATGATCTTGGGATATGGGCCATGGTCAGACGGCGCGTCTCCCAACAGGGGGACGGGGTGGTCCTGGTGGGGGCCTCCCGGATCCAGCTGGGGATCAATCCCCAGGCCTTTGCCGAGGTGAGCGGGCAACGGCCGCTGATGCTCGCCATCGACGGCAGTTCACCCCTGCCGGTGCTGGAGGAGCTGGCTGCAGATCAGCGCTTTTGCGGCTTGGTGCTGGTCTCTCTGACGCCCATGCACCTGGCCCAGCCCCTGGGGCGGGATCGAGCCGTGAAGTGGGTGCGCAGGTATCCCCGCCAACAGTGGTCCCAGCGGCTTGAGACCCGTCTCTCCATGGCGGTGCAGGGGCGGCTGGTCCTGCGCAGCACCAGCCTGGCCCCTGAACAACTCTGGCAGCACTGGAGAGAGGGCAGCCGGCCCACCATGTTCTATGCACCCATGCAGCCGGATCGCTCCAGGGCAGCGGATTTCTCCCGGGTGGATCTGGAGCGGATGCGGCGTTCCAGGGCAGAGCGAGAGGCGGAGCTCCATGGGCGGGTCGCCTCCCTGTCGGGGCTCGCCTTTGAGGAGAGGATCGCCCATCTCCGCAGCCTGGCGGAGACTATCCGGGAGCGAGGGGGGCGGGTGGTCTTTGTTCGTTTCCCCTCAGACGGGGCAGTCCTGGCGTTGGAACAGCGGGACTGGCCCAGGGCCAGATACTGGGATCCCTTTGCTGCCCGGGTGGGGACCCTGGCGATCCACTTTCAGGATGATCCCCGGCTCAGCCATTTCACCACCCCGGACGGCTCCCACCTGAGAGGGGAGGATGCCGTTCGTTTTAGCCGGATTTTGGCTGGGATCCTTGAGGAGGAGCACATCCTCCGGGACAGGGAATGAATAGAAGCAGAGATACCACCAGGAGAAGGATTGCCATGAAGGAAGAGAAGACCGGTCGGACCATTGCCGCCTATATCCCTGCCCGTGCCAGGATCCTGGATCTGGGCTGCGGCTCGGGCAGCAACCTGGGGACCATCCTGGCCCATGACCCCGGCTGCAGGATCACCGGAATGGATCTCTCCCAGGGCCTCCTGGCCCTGGCCCGGGAGAAGTACCCCCAGGTCCGCTTCCTCCACCAGGATATCCGTTTTTTCCCGACCGGGTCCCGCTATCAGGTGGTGATCGCCTCCTTCTCCATCGTCCACCTGAACGGGGACGAGACCCGCAGGCTGCTGGCACGGATTGCGGAGGTACTGGTGGAAGGTGGCGCACTCTACCTGAGTTTTATGGAGGGCGAGGGGGCTGGTTTTGAGACCACCAGCTTTTCGGAGGAGGAGATCTACTTTAACTTCTACCGGAGCGCCGAGCTGACGGCCCTGTTGCAGGGGCATGGCCTGGAGGTCAGGGAGATCCTCCGCAACGGCTACGAGGAGACCGATGGTTCGGTGACCACGGACGTCTTCCTCTTTGCCTGCAAAACAGGAGCAGGGCAGCAGTCCTGAGTTCGGGAGCTGGGCCATCAACAAGGCACCCGCTTGTTATTGGCTGAAATTGTAAATTATTTATTGACATTAATCGAACATTTAAGCTTCACTAAAGGTAGTGTACGTCAAGGTGATCAAGAGTAACCATCTAGGCTAGCTTGAAAAATTGCTTTTTCAAGGTGGCCTCTAGAGCCAACAAGGAGCAGAGCATGAGCGATCTAGTGGTAATCGGTTTTGACGATGAGCATACGGCCTTTGCAATGCGGGCGGAGCTGATCAAGCTGCAGAAGGACTACCTCCTGGAGATGGAAGATGTGGTGGTGGTGACCAAGGGGGCAGACGACAAGGTCAAGCTCCATCAGGCGGTCAACCTCACGGCAGCCGGTGCGGCCGGCGGCACCTTCTGGGGGCTCTTGCTCGGGATGCTCTTCCTCAACCCCCTGGCCGGTGCTGCCGTGGGCGCGGGTGCCGGCGCCCTCTCCGGCAAGTATACCGACATCGGCATCAATGACCAGTTCATGAAAGAGCTGGGCGAGACCTTTACCCCGGGTTCCTCGGCGCTCTGTGTGCTGGTGCGCAAGGCCACCCCGGATAAGGTCCTGGAAGAACTCAAGGGCTTTCAGGGCAGGGTGCTGAAGACCTCGCTCAGCGCGGATCAGGAAGAGACCCTGCAGAAGATCCTGGATCAGGGCTAGGGGGAGCAACCCTCTCGCCGCAAATATCGGCCAGGAACGGCTGGTCACGGCCTGCCGTTTCTGACCACCCGCCTTACCGGCTGGCCGTTGCCTTTCCCCCGGCCAGTCGCTCCAGTTGCTGGAGGGCCAGGAAACGCTCTGCCAGCGCTCCCTGCAGCTCGGCCTCACTCTCTGCCAGCTTCCAGCGCGCCTCAAATTCCACCTGGTCCAACTCCAGCTGCTGCGCCACCTGATCCCGGGCCAAGCTGAGCAGTTGCAGACGATAGCGTCTATTTTTCTTTGCCAGGCTGAGCAGGGCATCGGCATGGGCCAGGGCGCTGTACTGGCTGGCGATCTTATTCTCCACCACCCGGGCGGTATTTTCCTCCAGCTCCAGGGCCTGGATCTTCTGCTGGCGGCTGACCAGGCGCTCGGCCTTGCTGGCCCCGAAGTCGAGCAGGTCCCAGGAGGCCCCCAGGCCAACCAGGCCGAAGTTTTCCGAGATCAGGGGCGCTCCCTCCTGATGGATCACACTGCCAAAGGCATAGATCTCCGGGTAGTCAGCCTGCTTCACTGCAATGATCTGCTTTTCCGCCAGGGCGACCTGCTGGCCAGCCTTGGTCATCTCCGGGTTATAGCGGCGGGCCGCCTCCAGGTAGGCTGCCAGGCTTCTTCTCGGCGCTGGCTCGGGGAGCTCCTGTTCCACCCTCAGCTCCCCCTCCACCGGTCGGCCGATGAGCAGGTTGAGGGCATAGACCAGTTGCCGCCGTTTATTCAGCTCCTTTTCCAGTTCCATCCTGGCCTCCAACAGCTCCACCTCCAGGCCGGTCAGGTTGGCAGCCAGCAGCTCTCCCAACTCCACCGCATTGCGGCCATGGTGCAGGCGACTCTCGCCATAGCGGATCTCCGCCCTCCTGGCAGCTATCTCTGCCTCTGTCACCTGGAGGGCACAGTAGCACTGCTCTACCTTGGAGCCGATGCTCTGTCCCAGGGCAGCCAGCCCGGACAGGGCCATCTTTTTTTCAATGCGGGCCGCAGCAACCCCGGTGTGGATGCGGGGCAGCATGGAGAGGGGTTGGATTACGGTGCCATGGAGGACAAAGGGCCAGGAGCTGCCCTGAACCAGGGGGATATCGGCTCCAGGCAGGGGGCTGAGAAAGCCCAGGGGCCCTGAGGCGCCGCCCACCGGCTCCAGGAGGAAATCCAGTTCACCGGTCCTGATGCGGATATCAGGGGGGTTACTGTTGTAGGCCCCAAAGCCGCCAAGGCTTACCTTGGGGAACTGTTTGGCCGCCATCTTGTCGATCAGGGCCTCTTTTTCCTCCACCTGGGAGCGGGCGATCTTGAGCAGGTTGTTTTGCTCCAGTGCCAGGCTGCGGGCGCGGTCCAGGCTCAGCAACTCCTGGCCGGCCAGTGCGTTTGCCGGCAAGCTGCAGAGCGCAGAGCAGATCAGCGCCAGGAAGAGCGCTCCCGGCTTCAGGATCCAATACAGTCCGTGGCTGGCCCTGGCTCGGGGCTTACTCTCCATCGCCGCCCCCCTGCTCTCCCTTGACTTGAATAAGTTCCAGGCGTTTGGGCATGATCTGGTTGTAGGCCACCGGGATGACCAAGAGGGTCATCACCATGGAAAAGAGTACCCCCACCGCAAAAACCGAGGCCAGGGGGGCCCAGAGGGGTGAGCCGGAGAGCATCATCGGGACCACGCCCACGGCCGCTGCCAGCGAGGTGAGGAAGATCGGTCGCATCCGCCGCAGTGCTGCAGCCACCACCGCCTCCTCCACAGCCATGCCCTCCAGGATCAGCTCGTTGGTATAGTCCACCAGGATGATGGAGTTACGGATGACGATGCCGATCAGGGAGGCAATGCCGATGGAGGCGGTGAATCCAAGGGGGTTGCCGGTGAGCAGCAGCCCGGTGGCCGCACCCAGGATAGTCAGGGGGATGGCGAGCATCACCAGCATGGTCTGGGTCACGTTGCCGAACTGGATCAGGAGAATCAGGAAGATCAGCAGGCTGGAGATGATCAGGGACTTGCCCATCTGAGCAAAGGTGGAAACCACATTTTCGTGTTCACCGCCGATGGTGAGGCGGTAGCCAGGGGGCAGGGGGATGGCCCGGATGGCTGGCAGGGCTTCGCGGAGGATGGACTCCGGGTAGGCGCCCGGGCAGGCATGGGCCAGGACCGCCAGGGTGCGGATGCCGTTGCGGCGGCTGATCTGTCCGGTGGTCCAGCGGGGCTGGATGGTGGTGAGCTCTTCCAGGGGCAGGATGGCGCCGCTGACCCTGGAACGGAGATAGAACCGGCCCAGGCTGGTAAAGTCGTGACGAATGCGCTCATCCAGGCGGAAGATGATGGGCAGGGAACGCTCACCGTCATAGAGGGTGGAGACCTGCAGTCCTTCGATTCCCACCCGTACCATTTGGGCAATGGTGCTGGTGGTAAAACCGCGGATGTTGGCTGTGTCGGTGTCCACCTTGAGGTTGGCAAACCAGGCGGGCCGGTAGTCGGTCCGGACCAGCCTGGTGCCCGGGGTCTGGCTGAGAATGGCGGCAATCCTGGCGCCGATTTCCTCCAGCTGGGAGACCTCATAGCCGGCCACCCTGATTTCCAGGGGAGCCGGTACCGAGGGCCCCTGATCAAACATCTGGAGGTTGATCCGGGCCTCCGGAACCAGGGTCTCCAGTGGGGCCTGCAGTTCTTGGACCAGGGCCACCGTGGCCTGGGGAGAGGAGGTGTTCACCAGCAGACAGCCGTAGCTTTTACGTGGAAACTCCGGGGCAAAGGAGTAGTAGACCCGGGGCGGCGAGGTCCCCACAAAGGCGGCAAAATCCGTCACCCTCGGGTCGGCAGCGATCAGCTCCTCCACCCGGCGCACCGCATCATCGGTTTGGACCAGGCTGGAGCCCAGTTCCAGGTCCACCTCGATGATGCACTGGGCCCGTTCCGCCGCCGGAAAGAGCTTCTGGTTGGTGGCCAGGAGCAGCAGGACCCCGGCCGTGATCACCAGCAGGGCCGTGACGGCCACCGCCAGGGGATGACGAATGGTCAGGCCAAGGGACTTGCCGTAGCCCCTCTTGAGCAGCCCTAGGACCCGGCCCTCCTTTCCTCCGCCACCCTGCTTGATACCGCTATGGATAAAGGTGGAGCAGAGGTGGGGGGTGAGGAGCATGGCCACCGCAAAGGAGACTGACAGGGCCACGGCCACGGTGATGGGCAGGGCCAGGATGAATTCTCCCACTGCACCGCTCAGTACCCAGCCCAGGGGAGCAAAGGCGGCGATGATGGCCAGGGTGGCGGTCAGAACCGGGATAAAGAGTTCGGTGGCGGAACGCCAGGCTGCCTGGTAGCGATCCAGGCCCTGATCGAGTTTTTCCACATAGTTATCGGCGATGACCACCGCGTCATCCACCACCATGCCCAGGACCACGATCATCGAGGCCAGGGAGACTTCGTGGAGGGGAATACCCAGCAGGTTGAGGAGCTGGAAGGTGACGGCAATGGTCACCGGGATGGCCATGACCGCGATGGCCGCCACCCGTATGGGCAGCAGCATCATGATCACCATGATCACCGCAGCGATGGCGATCAGGAACTCGCGGATGAAATCATCCACCGCCTCGGCCACGATGGCAGGTTGATCGTTGATAAAGGTGAATCGCAGCCCCGGAGGCAACAGCGGTCGCAGCTCCTCCAGGGTACGGCGGACCTCACTGCCGTAGGTCACGATATTGAAATCGGGCTGCATCTCCACGCTGAGGAAGAGGGCCGGGGCCTGGCCGCCGTTGATGCGGAGATGAAAGTCCGGGTCACTCCGTCGTTGTTCCAGGGTGGCCAGGTCGCCGATGGTGACCTCCCGGCCGTCCGGCCGGACCAGTACCCGCTGCCTGCGGATGGACTCGATGGTGTTGTAGGAGCCGCTGACATGGAGCGGCACCACGGACCGGCTGAGCTCCAGCTTGCCGGCCGGGCGGACGCTGTTCTGTTGGCGGAGGACCGCGATCACCTCTTCCAGGCTGACCCCGTAGCGGACCAGGGCCTGGGAGTCGGCGCTCACGTAGATGGCCTGGGGCTGATAGCCAAAGATGGCCACCTTACCGGTGGCCTCCAGGGCGCGCAACCCATCGGCCACCTTTTCCAGGGAGCGCAGCAGGGTCTCCTGACTCTGTCCGGGCAGGTCGGCTCCGATCAGGAGGGCCACCACATCGCCGAAGTCAGAGTTGACCACCGGTCCGATCACCCCGTCCGGCAGGCTGGTGAGGCGCAGTTGGGCCAGGCTGATCTGCAACTCCGACCAGAAGCGGTCGGTATCCTTGACCCACTCCTTGAGGGTGACGGTGATGACCACCTGGGAGTGGCTGGAGTCGGAGGTGGTCTTGAGCTGATCGATCTCCTCCCTGGCAAAGAGGTGTCGTTCCAGGGGTGCGGTGAGCTGCTCTTCCACCTGTTGGGGTGTGGCTCCCGGATAGAGGGCCACCACCAGACCCTGGTAGATGGTGATCTCCGGGGTGGCCCGACGGGGCATGGTCAGCAGGGCGTGGATGCCGGCAGCAAGGAGAATCAGGCTGATCACCACCACCACCCGATGTCTGAACAGGGCATGCTGAATCAGGTTCACTGCGCCTCCCTGGCCGGGGAGAGGCGAACCACCGTGCCGTCGGAGATCCGGTTCTGTCCCCTGATCACCACCAGCTCCCCTGCAGCCAGGCCGGCGGAGATGATGACCTCGCTGCCATGGAAGCCGGCAACACTGATCTGGCGACGCTGGACACTGCGCCGGTCCCGGGTCAGGAGGTAGAGGTAGGTGTTTCCTTCGGGGCTCTGCAGCACCGCCTCGGGAGGGATGGTGAGGATGGTCTCCTCCCCATCGAGTTGGAGCGCTGCCAAAACGATCATCCCGGCTCGCAGTGGGCCGCTGGAGTTATCCAGGCTGCATTGGGCCGTGTAGGAGCGGGTGAGCTGATCTGCCACCGGCAGCAGCTCTTCGACCCTGCAGCTGCGCTCGACCCCGGGCAGGGCAGGGAAGTGCATCTCCAGTTCCTGACCCCTGGCCACCCTGGAGGCCTGCTGCTGGGGGATGCTCAGGGCTGCGGTGAGCTGGTCGACCCGGACCAGCTCCAGCACCGGTGCGCCCGGACCGACCACGCTGCCGGGTTCGATCTCTCTGCGGGCAAGGATTCCGTCCCGGGGGGCAGTGAGCACCGTGTCTGCCACCCTCTGCTCCATGATGGCCAGGCTGGCCCGGCTCTCTTCAAGGGCTGCCTCCATCTTGTCCATGTCGTTTAGGGTGAGACTGCCCCGTTGGTAGAGGGCGGCCAGACGGTGATGTCTGCGTTGCTGTTCCCGGAAGCGGGCCGCCGCAATCAGGCGACTGTTGTTGAGATCCCGGGCATCGAGACGGGCCAGTTCTTCACCCTGGTGTACCCCCTCGCCCTCCTTCACCCACACCTGCTGCACCTGTCCCGAGACCTGGAAGGCCAGCCGGATGGTGGCGGCAGGGTTCAACAGGCCTGAGACCGCGATAACAGGCGGGCGCCTGAGCTGATGGGGGGGGCGGACCTCCACCATCGGCGCCTGCCCGGGGCTGGGGTCTTTCTGCTCATGGGAACAGCCGCCCAGGAGGGTGAGCAGGCAAAAGAGAGCGGCAAGGGCTGCCCTGGGGGCAAGGAAGGTGGCGGTCATAGGCGAGGAGGGTTCATGGACGATAATAATGGGGAGGAGGAACCAGGGGCCATGGACGGTGTCCGTCCATGGCCCGATCGAGCACGCAGCGCTCGGTCGCGCTCGACCGCGAGAGGATGCTACTGGCAGCTACCGAGGCGTTTGCCCTGCCAGCGGGTAGAGACCTTCATGGGGCCGCCGGGGTTGTCCATGGTCATCTCCACGAAGCCCGAGACCGTGTTGCCCTGGCCGCGAAGTTCTCCCTTACCCCTGCTGATGATGCCCTCTTCCCTGCATTCCAGCTCAAAGCTGATCCGATCACCGTCGACCTTTCGTTTGCTTATGGTGCAGTTGCCGCCATCCACGAAATCAGCCAGCGGATCCTGGCTCGCCTCTTCCGGGGTAATGCATTCGCTGCTGACTTCAACCACCGGTTGCGGCAGCGACGACATCTTCAGGGTGTGGCTGAACTCCCACTTGCCGCTTTGCATGCTGAACTCGCTGGCCAGGAGCATGGGGATGGTTGAAAAAAAGAGACCGAGACCTGCGCAGATGGAGATCAATGTTTTCATAGTCTTTCCTTGAATGTCATGGGTTGGGGAAGGGGCCACCCTCAGGAAGATGGTCGCAGCGGCTAAAGGGGCCGGACAGGCAGCGTAGCTGGACCTGCCGACCGAGTTAACTCTAGCAAAACAAAAATAAAAATACCAGGAAAGCGACAGAAAGCGACAGAAATTCCTCAAGGCTCTCTTACGAATTTTCTGTTTTTAAAGTTAGCTATAAAAAAGAATGTTGCCTTTTCAGCAGCTCTGGCCAGGCAGTGAGGGGGCCGGCTGAGATACCTGGTGGCTGGCGGAGAACATCCTCTCGCCAGCCAGGGTCGTTCTGCAGCAAAGAGTGCTGCTTCAAGGAGACCGCGCTCAGGAGTCCTGCCGGGCTGGTCTCCCCCCTTCAGAAAGGGCGGCTCTCTGTCAGGCATCCAATGATTAGTCATAAAAAAACTTGTATTTTCTCAAGTGATTGCGCACAATTCAAACAGGGTGCCTCTCCAGGTTCTGTTGCTCCAGATCTGGGCCGAAGCTGCGACCGACCCTCTTTGTCGCTCAGGTCGCTCAGGTCGCTCAGATCGCTGGGGACGCCCCAGAGGCCAATGCCCTCCAGGTTCCCTGCAAGAGAGCGGTGTAGGAGACTGTTAAGAGAGGAAGAGCAAATTTTGTTATTATCTAATTTTAGGAAAAGAGTTATGAGAGAAAAATGTTCAATTTGGAGAAAGAGTCCTCGGCTCAGGAAGACCCTCAATCCCGCTATGGGGGGGATCATGATGCTGCTGCTTGCCGGCCTCATGCTCCTGCCTGCTGCCGGCTGGAGCGGTACCCTGGAGAGTTGTATGACCGAGGCCATCGACTCGGCTGAATTTGAAACCATGACCGTGGCCCAGTTACGCTTGAAGTGCCAGAAAGAGATCTCCACCGGCGCCTACGTGTTCCAGGAGAAGGTGGGGGAAAAGCCCCAACTGGTCAAGGAGCGGATTCGGATGGATCGCGAACATGTGCTCCAGCCCTTTACCCTGATGACCCACAAACCCAACTACATGCTGCTGGCAGCCTATAATAACTCCGGTTATGACGCCACCCTCTACCGGCAGGAGTTCAATGAACCGGATTTTGATTTCGACGATACCGAGGTCCAGTTCCAGCTCAGTATCAAGTTTCCCCTCATGGTCGATCTGTTCAACGATACCATGGATATCTACGCAGCCTATACCAACCGCTCTTTCTGGCAGTTCTACAACAGCGATGAGTCCTCCCCCTTCAGAGAGACCAACCATGAACCCGAGATCTGGGCCCAGTTCCACCCCAACTGGGAGATCCTCGGCTTCACCAACACCTGGAACTCCTTTGGTATTGTCCATCAGTCCAACGGCCGGGGGGGCATCCTCTCCAGGAGTTGGAACCGGGTCTATGCCTGGATCACCTTTGAGCGCGACAGCCTGGCCTTCAGCGTCAAACCCTGGTATCGGCTGCCCGAAGACGATGATGACGATGACAACCCGGACATCACCGATTACCTGGGTCACTTTGAGCTCTCTGCCTCCTACAAGTGGAACGAGCATGTCTTCAGCATCATGTCGCGCAACAACCTGGAATCCGGCTTTGAACGGGGAGCCGTGGAGCTCAGCTGGAGCTTCCCCATCCTGGACTACAAGTTTCTTAAGGGCTATGTCCAGTACTTCAACGGTTTTGGAGAGAGCCTGATCGACTATGACCAGCGGGTGAACCGTATCGGTCTGGGTATCTGCCTCTCTGACTGGCTCTAAGTGCCGCAGAGAGACCTTCAGGGTGCTGTCGACTGAGGACCGCATCCTTTAAGGGCGCCTGGGCGCACGCACCAGGCGGCCCGCAACCACAAGCAAGGAGAACACGATGATCAAAAAAATGGTGGCGGCTGTGCTGACCGTGATGCTGGCCATGCTGGTCGGCTGTAGCAAGGATGAGCCCGAGACGGCTGTGGAAAAGGCCAAGGCATCTGCGAGCATGGCTGCCGAGGCAAGCAAACAGGCAGCCCATGACGCCGTAGAGGGGACCAAGGAGGCGGCCCATGATGTGGGGAACGCAGCCAAGGAGGCGGTCCACGATGCCCAAGAGGCGATGAAGAAGTAGGCCACCTTGATCTTCAGGGTGGTCAGTAGTCCTCTCTCCGGCAGGCACGGCTGCAGCAGGGACCGGCAATGGGGTCGGCCCCTGTCGGCTGCAGGGAGGCGACCTGCCGGTTGCAACCTACAAGGAAATGAACCATGACCGCTGAAACCAAGCAGGACCTTGACCAGCTCAAGGAAGAGATCGGTCGGCTCAAGGATGATCTCAAGGAAATGACCGCACTCCTGGGGAAGATCTGTAAAGACCAGGCAGCCGCTGCCCAGGATCGAGTCGAGCAGAAGAGCGAACAGGTGTTGGACTCGTTTTCCCTGGCCGAGCTCAAAGAACAGTTGGCTGCCCTGAAAGATGAGGGAGAAGAGGCGGTGGATACCGTCAGGAAACAGGTGGAGAAGTATCCGGCCGGTTCACTCCTGGCGGCCATCGGGCTGGGGGTCATCATCGGTAAGCTCCTCTCCCCGGGAAACAGGCGATGAGCAGGGTGAGTCTCTCTGATTATCTCATCGCCCTCTGTGATCTGGCAGAGGTGGAAGGCAAGGCCCTGCAAGAGGGGTTCCGGAGCTTTCTTGCAGCGGAGCGACAGGGGGTGGAGGAGCTGCTCTACCGCAGCAGCAGGATCATAGCCAGGCGTTGGGCAGCGCTGCTCTGCCTGTTGGTGGCCCTGGGGTATCTCTCCTGGGGCGCCTACCTGGTCTGTGCAAGCTATATCTCCCCTTTGGCCGCCCCCTTTATCATCGGCAGCCTCTGGCTGCTGTTTGGCCTGTTGTTTGTCCTGGCCGCAAGGGTGGACGCCAATGAGTGATAGCTCCTGTCAAGAGAGCCAGCGCTCCAGGGCAGAGCTGCTGGCCCTGCTCACCGGCGCCGAGAACAGAGAGGGCTTGACTCGGGCAGAGGCCAGGGCCAGGCTCAGGGCCTTGGATCCGGGTGTGGATCTCAGTCCCCTGCTCCATTCTCTTCGCAGCGGAGATCCCCGGGAGGCCCTGGCCGCCCTGGCTGCAGAGCTGTCCCTTGCCGCAGCACTGCCTGTTCTGCAGCGCCGCCTGACTAACGGCCTGCTTGAGCTGCTGAAACAGGGCCTGGGTTAAGCCGGCCATGGGCAGTTGCCCCGGTCTCTGCCAGGCTCTGCGCCATAAACCTGCTCCCCGGTGACCAAGGTGCCTTGAAAAATTGCTCTTGGTTCCAATCCCTGCGTCATCATGAAAATTTTCTCCCCGGGATTTCGGTCATCTGCCTGGCTAAGCTCTCTCCATGCCTCGGAGTCTGCCGCTTACCTGACCTTGATCGGAAAATATCATTTTTCAAAGTACCCGCAAACGACCCTTTAGCTATCCTTTAAGTATCCATAAGGAGGTATTGCATATGAGATATCGTCGAACGCTCTTTCTGTTGCCCCTCCTGCTGGCCAGTCTGCTTCTGGTCGACTCCCTGCAGGCACGTAACCTCCACGATACCTTTATCCTGGCCCGCCGTTCCAGCCCTGAGGCGGTCTGGCATTCCTTTATCCAGGTGTGCGACACCTATGGAAAGATCGTCAAGTCCCAGGGCTACACCAAGGAGAATCAAAAGGTGCTTGCCGGGCTGTCGCGGCAGTTGCGGATGCTCTTTGATATGCGGCAGACCCCGCCCTCCATGCAGGATACCGAATCCCTGGAGGCCAGCATCTACATGCGCGAGGCCCTGGCCCGCTTTCGACCGCTCAGGCCAGGGGAACTGCCCAAACGGGAAGAGGCCTTCAAGGACATGAAAGATGGCTATTATCCGAGCTGGAGCCCGGATGATTCCGCCATTGCCGTGGTCTATGTGGACAGCGGGCCCGAGGCCGGATATTTTCAGTTTTCCCAGCGAACCCTGGACAGTGCGGCCCGGATGTATGAAGACACCAGGCACCTCTCCTATGTGGATGCGTCGGTCAAGGGGCTGCACGATGCCTACTTCCTGACCCCCGGACCCCTGGTGCCGCTCTCCTGGGTGCGGACCCTGCCGATCTGGATGGAGTCCCAGTACCTCAATCAGACCATCTGGCAGTGGTGTGCCCTCTTTGTCCTCCCCCTGCTGGCCGGCCTGCTCCTCTGGCTGTTTTTCCGGCTGATGAGTTGGCTCTCCGGCAATTGGAACCCGGTGCTGAAACACATGTTACGCCTGCTTGAACCCCTGTTGACCATTGTCATGGCCATGGCAGTGGTGGAGTTTTTGGAGGATCAGATCTTTGTCACCGGGATTGTCCTCCGGGTGCTCCAGTTTCTCCAGTGGGCGGTCTCCCTGGTTTCCGCCATTGCGGTGGTCTTTATCGTGGGTAACTTCCTCACCGAGACCATCCTCTGGTCCAATCGGGACCGCCTCCAGACCATCGATACCCACCTGCTGCGCTTCGGGGTACGGATCGGGGTGATCCTGGTGGCCACCATCGTGATGATCGAAGGCCTCTATATCCTGGGGATTCCCTTTGCCACCGTCCTGACCGGGGCCGGGGTCACCGGTCTGGCCATTGCCCTGGCGGCGCGGGAATCGCTCTCCAATATCTTCGGCTCCATGATGCTGCTTCTGGACAAGCCGTTCAAGGTGGGCCAGCGGGTGCGGGTGCGGGGCCACAACGGCACCGTGGAGGAGATCGGTATCCGCTCCACCAAGATCCGGCTGCTCAACGGTCATCTCACCGCCATCCCCAACGAGGATGTGGCCAAGGCCGACATCGAGAATATCGGCGAACGGCCCCATATCAGGCGGAGAGCCAACATCACCATCACCTACGACACCCCGCCGGAAAAGATCGATCAGGCCATCGCCATTATCCGGGATGTGCTGGCAGTGAAGGAGGACGACCCGGAGAGCAGCTACTGCAACAGGGTGATCAACGCTGATCCGAAAAATCCGCCACGGGTCTTCTTTAACGAGTTCAATACCGATTCCCTGAATCTGATGATGGTCTACTACTACAGTCCCCCGGATTTCTGGAGCTATCAGGAGCACAGGCATTACATCAACCGGGAAATTATCCGTCGCTTCAACGAGGCAGGGATCGAATTTGCCTTTCCGACCCAGACCCTCTACCTGGCCGGCGATAAGAACCGGCCCCTGGATCTCAATCTCTATGACCGCTTGGCACAGGCAGGGGTGGAGGTTTTCTACCCGGACGCAGAGAGCGACAGCAGCCAGGGGAGGGTGTCGGACAAACCGCGTCTTCCCAAGGAGATGGAGGCACTGACTCCCCTGGATCGGGCGCCGGTGGAGGATTGATTCCCCCTCTCAGGCCTCTCCCTCGGCAATGAGCCTGGCTACCATGCTGGAGTCCAGGTAGGCGCGAACCCGGACGATTTCCTGATCAAGAAAGGTGACCACCCAGCAGTAGCGGTTGTCGAAATCCCAGCCAGCCTTGGCCTGGGACAGGGCCCTGAGTTCAACCGTGGCCGTGTTGCCATCCAGATAGAGATGCTCCAGGGAAAGGCGAACCGGCGCGGTCAGGCAGGGGGTGAGGCGCTGGAAGGTCTTTTGGCGAAACTCCTCCCGGCTGGTGTAGTGGCCGGCCAGGGGGTGGCTGCCCATCACGGTCCAGTCAACCCTGGGGTGGACGTGGGCAAAGAAACCATCGGCGTCTCCTGATTCGAGGTGGCTGAAGATGGTGCGGACGGTCTCCGTTGTCATGTTCATAGCGGTCTCCTGGCAGGTGTCTGAGCGTCTTCTTGGTGGATGGGGTTCGGGAACGACAGGGTTTTCTTGAGGATACCTCGAAAGATGATATTTTTCAAAGCAGCCATAATATATAAAAAGATGATCTTGGCCAGGCATCCTTTGCTGTCATGCCCGGCTGTTACCGTCATGGATCATGGCCGGGCGCTACCGCGCTACTGTCATGCCCGCGGAGGCAGGCATCCAGGTCTTTAGGGTAATGTTTCATCTCCATGGAGGTATCTTGTTAGGGCGGTGCAGTTGTTCCCTTGGGTCTCTCCGTCAAGGCGGAGAGGCAGGGATGCTGATTGTTCTCTCCCTGACTGGATTCCTGGATTCCCGCCTGCGCGGGAATGACGACTACGAAAGCGGCTGCACCCCGGCAGTGAGCGTCGATGCACGCCTCTCGATGGATGAGACCAGCTTCTGACTTGTCTATTTTCCGGGCCATGCTACATTGACCGGATGCACCGCCTTCGCTGCCGGCCCGGTGGCCCGGTTGATTCCTGCGCCAGGAATGATCCTGAAAAATATCCATGGAGAACTGTCCACATGCCTAAATCCTTCACCCTGTTCCCGACCATCCTGGCCATCCTGATCATGGTGGCCGCTGTTCTCCCTGCTCCTGCCATGGCCCGGGAGTATCCGCTCTCGGCCCTGGCAGAGGAGGCGGCAGCCTATGGGCGAAACCTCGCGGCCGCGGCCAAGGCCCGTAATCGCTCCCAGGCCGAGATCCTGGATCGCGCTGCCGGGATTATGCTCGAGGCAGGTCAGTGCGGTGAAGCCCTGGGTCTTTATAAGCATACCTTCAGCTTCCCCTTGGAAGGGGGCGCAGGTCCCTGGCTCAGCCTGGCCCAGGCCGCCTCTTGCGCCGAGCGCTGGGATGAGGCCAGCATGGCCCTCTACCGAGCCTATCTCCTCAGCCCTGATCCCGGCTTGGCAGGGAGCACCTTGCGCAGCCTGGCGCAGAGCCTGGAGCGAAGGAGCAACTATGCCCGCAACTGGGACCCGGCCGCCCTGGGTGCCTATCGCCTCCTGCTCGAGATCCAGCCCGGCCAGGAGCTCAGGGAAAAGATAGCGCGTTTGGAAGAGCGCCGGACGGTGCTCAGGTTCCAACAAGGCTCGGTCAGGAACCAGGGGCAGCAGCCTTCGCTCTGTCTGGAGTTCAATCTCCCCCTGAGCACGGACTCTGGGATACGTTATGCGGACTATATCCGGGTCGAGCCGGACATCCAGTCGGATTTTGTGGTCAGCGGCCGGGAGCTCTGTATTCCTGCTGCAGCCTATGCGACCAGCTACGGGATTACCCTGCGCGAGGGGCTGCCCGGCAAGACCGTTTCCCTGGCCAAGGGCCGGGAGTTTACCCTGAAGACCGGTCACCGTTCCCATGCCCTCTGGTTTGACCAGCAGGCCTATGTCCTGCCTAAATCCTCAGGATCAGCCATCGGCCTCCACTCCATCAATGTCAGCCAGGCAGGGCTGCAGCTCTACCGGGTGGACGAACGCAACATCCTCAGCGATTTTGTCCGCTCCAAGTTTCGCCGTAAGCTGGACCAGTACAACCTGGATCGGATTCGCGACTCGGTGGGCGAGCAGGTCTGGGAGGGCAGTGTCGCCATTGAGGCTCCCCAGGATCTCGTCCACACCAGCGGCCTGGTTCTGCCCGAAGAGGTCCTGGAGCGACCCGGCCTCTATGTCCTGGTGGCCGATGAGGCGGGCAGCGAACCCGATCGCTGGCAGGATCGGGCCAGCCAGTGGCTGGTGGTGAGCGATGTCGGCCTCACCAGCTATCGGGGAGAGGACGGCCTGATCGTGGTAGGGCGCAGCCTGGCCCAGGCCGTGCCGGTGGCAGGGCTTGAGCTCGCTCTCTATGCCCGCAACAACCGTAAGCTGGCTGCAGCGGTGACCGATCAGCATGGGGTGGCACGGTTTGCCCCGGGTCTGCTGGCAGGAGAGGGCGGCCGGGAGGCGGTGTTACTGGTTGCAACCGGTGTCGGCCACGGCTTGAGCTTTCTCCAGCTTGACCGGCCTCCCCTGGATCTGAGCGACCGGGGCGTGGGCGGCCGGATGGTCCCCGGCCCCATCGATGCCTATCTCTACGCGGAGCGCGGGATCTATCGGCCCGGTGAAGAGCTCAACCTGGTGGCCCTGGTCCGGGATCGCGGGGCCATGGTGAGTAGCGGCCTGCCCCTGACCCTGCGGTTGCTGGCCCCGGATGGCAAGGTGGCCCTGGAACGGGTCTTGTCCCAGGATGAGTCGGGCGGTTATGCGGCCTCCCTCACCCTGGCAGAGGCCGCCCGTAGCGGAGAGTGGAGGGCCGCCCTCTACCTGGACCCGGAGGAGAAACCGCTGGGTATGCTCAGCTTTCAGGTCCAGGCCTTTGTCCCACCCAGGCTGGAGGTCTCCCTGAAGCCCCTGGGCCCCATCCGGCCCGGGGCCGCTGCAGGGGTTGAGGTCCAGGCAGACTATCTCTATGGGGCCCCTGGGGCGGGCCTGGAGGTCCAGGGGAGTATGGCCCTGGTTCCAGATCACCATCCCTTTGCAGCCCATAGGGATTACTGGTTCGGCCTGGTGCCGGAGCTGGATGATGGCCGGAGCAGTGCCGGCTCCAGGCTCCCGCTGGCGGAACTGGAGGAAATGAGGACCGATCCCCAGGGACGGGTCCGGCTCGACTGCAGCCTGCCTGAGCAGCCATTGGGCCCGGAGCCGCTCAAGGCGGTGGTCCGGGCCAGGGTGGCGGATGTGGATGGTCGGGCGGTCTCCGGAAAGACACAGCTGCCGGTCCGCCATCTGGACCGTTATCTGGGGCTCAGACATGGGGGCCGGGAGCAGGCCTTGCCGGCGGAAAGCATGCTCAAGGTCGACCTGATCGTCCTCGATGGTGCGGGAGAGCCGCTCGCTGCCAGTGGCCTCTACTATCGTCTGTTCAGGGAAGAGCTTGACTATCAGTGGTTTCGTAAGGGTGATGACTGGGGCTATGAGCGGATCCTGAACGATCGTCTCCAGGAGCAGGCCGCCATCCCGGATCCCGGCGACGGCCATGCAGCTTTTCGGCTGCAGCTCGCTGTCGGCAGCTATCGGCTGGAGGTCTATGCCCAAGATGATACCCTGCTGGCCTCCAGCCGTGTCCGTGCCGGTGACCAGCCGGCCCTTGGCACGGCTGCGCCTGACGCGGTCCGACTGGAGCTGGACCGGGCCTGCTATCAGCCCGGGGAAACCGCCCGCTTGCGGATCAGCGCACCCTATGGGGGTGAGGCGAGTCTGACCCTGGCCGGTGCCGTTATCCATGAACTCCGCAACTTTTCCCTGGACGCCGGTACCCATGAGCTGGAAATCCCGGTGCAGGCCGACTGGGGAGCCGGCTGCTATGCCCTGGTCACGGTCTATCGTCCCGGGGCAGGGGATAAACGCGGTCCAGGGCGGGCCGTGGGCATACGCTGGATCGGCATCGATCCCGGGACCCAGCGCCTGAGCGTGGAGCTGGGAGGTCCTGAAACCAGCAGACCGCGGCAGGCCGTGCAGATTCCGGTGCAGGTGAAGGGGGCTGCTCCGGGTGAAGCCGTTGCCCTGACCCTGGCGGCCGTGGATGAGGGCGTGCTCCAGTTGAGCGGCTTCGCGGCTCCGGACCCTCTGGCCTACTTTTTCGGCAAACAGCAGCTGGCCACCGAGGTCCGTGACCTCTACGGTCAGCTGATCAGCGCAGGGGAGAGCACCCCCCTGACCCTGCGCAGCGGTGGCGGCGACCAGGGACGCAGGGGCGCGGCCGAGTCCAATCTGCGGGTGGTCTCTCTGTTTTCCGGCCCGGTGAAGACCGATCAACAGGGCCGGGCGACCGTTTCCCTCCGTCTGCCTGATTTTAACGGCCGCTTGCGGCTGATGGCCGTGGCCTGGAGTCCCACCGGGATGGGCGCGGCCAGCCGCCCCCTCCTGGTCAGTGATCCGGTGGTGGTTGCGCCCTCCCTGCCGCGGTTTCTTGCCCAGGGGGACCTGTCCACCATCCAGGTCCTGCTGGACAACCTGGATGGTCCGGAAGGGGTGTACCAGCTCGACTGCAGCGCCTCCGGGGCCATCGTTCTTGCAGGGGAGGCCAGTCAGCAGCTGGTGCTGGAGCGGGGCCGACGCAGCCGGCTCAGTTTCCCGCTCAGGGCAGCGCAGATCGGCAGCGGCATGGTGCATCTCCGGCTCAGCGGGCCCCGGGGCTACGGCTATGAGGGGGACTTTGCCCTCAATGTCCGTGGTCAATACCTTCCCAGGCTGAGCAGGACCTTTTCCCGGCTGGATCCCGGGGAGAGCTTCACCCTGGATCAGCGGCTGAGCAGGGGGCTGCATCCGGAAAGCGTCGAGGCCACACTCAGTGTCGCTGCCCGGCCCAACCTTGATGTCCCGGGGCTGCTGGCAGCCCTTGACCGCTATCCCTACGGCTGCCTGGAGCAGCTTACCAGCCGGGCCCTGCCCCTGCTCTATGCCGACACCCTGGCCAAGCGCTGGCAGGCGGTACCGGGAGGCAGTATCCAGGGGCGGATCAACCAGGCCATTGAGCGGGTTCTGGGGAAGCAGCGTTTTGACGGCAGCTTCGGCCTCTGGTCGGACCAGGATCCTGCCGACCCCTGGCTCTCCGCCTATGCCATGGAGTTTCTCAGCCGGGCAAGGGCCGAAGGCTACGAGGTGCCGGAGTATTTCTACACCAGGGGGATCCAGGGGCTGGTCGAGCAGATCAGCCAGGCGCGTCAGCCCCGGGCCGAGCAGTTTGCCGCCCTGGCCTATGCCCACTACCTCCTGGCCAGGATCGGACAAGGGCGGGCCGAGGATGCCCGTTACCTCTTTGATCACTATCTCCAGGGGGCCTCTTCGGGACTGGCCGTTGCCCAGCTCTCAGCGGCGCTTGCCCTCCAGGGTGACCTCAGCCGAGCCGGGCAGGGCTTTGCTGCTGCCCTGCAGTCTGCCTCCAGGGAGTCGGAAAGGGGAACAGAGGACAGCCGGCAGAGTTACGGCTCCCGGCTGCGTGATCTGGCCGGAGCGATCCAGCTGCTCCTGGAGACAGGCGCCCAGCTGGCCGACCCTGCCGGGGCCTGGGAGGAGTTGAGCCGGCTGCTGGCCGAGCGAAAGCATCTCTCCACCCAGGAACAGGCCTGGCTGGTGATGGCGGCCCTCGGCCTGGAGCCGGCCGAGCCCCTGCAGCTTGAGCTCAACGGCCGGGGCAGCGGCCAGGGGCAGGACTTTTTCCTGCTCAGACAGAGCGGTCAGGAGCTGCTCTTGCCCAGTCGAGTGACAAACAGGGGGCCGGACCCGGCCTGGATAGCACTCACCGTCCAGGGGACCCCCATCGAGGAACCGGCTGTGGAGCAGCAGGGCTACACCCTGAAGCGTAGCTGGTACACGGCCCAGGGGCAACCTTTCAGCTGGACCAGCCCCTGCCGACAGGGAGATGTCTTGATGGTGGTCCTGGAGGGCACGGTGGCTGGAGCCGGCAACCACCGCGGCCTTGTGGTTGATCTCCTGCCTGGTGGCTTTGAGATCGATCAGCCATCCCTGGATCCGGACCAGGGGTCTGCTCTCTTTCCCCTGGCAGAGAGCAGCCCCAGCCGTTACCAGGAGAGACTGGATGACCGCTACCTGGCGGCCTTTGACAGCGAGGCCCTGGAAGCGGCAGTCAACGATCCCGGCCTGCGCACCTTTCGTCTGGTCTACCAGCTGCGTGCGGTAACCCCGGGCAGCTACATCCTGCCGCCGGCCGAGGTGGAGGATATGTACCAGCCCTGGTACCGGGCCGGGACCGCCGCCGCCAGGGTCCGGATTGTCCCTTAAGCCGGTGCCGCGTTTCCTGGCCGCGGTCGCACTGCTGGCGCTCCTGCTGGCAGGCTCTGCCTGGCTGCTGGAGCTGTCCCTGCCCTCGCCCCTGCCCGGGGAACTGGCCTGGTCCACCAGGGTGGTGGACCGCCAGGGCAGGGTGCTGCGCCTCTTTAGCGTGGATGATGGCCTCTGGCGGCTCCCCGCCGATCTGGAGTCCATAGACCCCCGATTGATCCGTTGGCTGCTGGCCTGTGAGGATAAGCGTTTCTGGTCCCACCCCGGGGTGGATCCCCTGGCAGTGGCCCGGGCCGCGCTCCAGTGGTTGAAGAGTGGCCGGGTGGTCTCCGGGGCCTCAACCATCACCATGCAGACCGTTCGCCTGCTCAAGCCGCGCCCCCGCACCCTTGCCTCCAAGCTGATCGAGATGGTCCAGGCCCTGCGTCTTGAGCGCAGCCTGGGCAAGGAGGAAATCCTGGAGCTCTACCTCAGTCTCGCTCCCTATGGCGGCAATATCCAGGGCATCGAGGCGGCCGCCTACTTCTACTTCAAGACCAGTGCCGCCCACTGCACCCCCTCCCAGGCAGCCCTGCTGATCAGCCTGCCCCAGTCACCGGAAAGTAGACGACCGGACCGTCACCCCCGTGAGGCGAGCCAGGCCAGGGCAGCGGTGCTGGCCCGCCTCAAGCGGGCAGGGCTGCTCAGTGAAGAGGAGCTCAGCCTGGCCAGGGTTCAGCCGGTGCCGAGGCAGCGTTACCCGGCCCCCTTTGCCGCGCCCCAGTTGAGCCAGCGCCTGCATCGGCAGCAGCCCGGTGTCCGGACCATCACCACCACCCTGGATTACCCACTCCAGCTTCGGGCAGAGGCCATGGCCGCCCAGCTGCAGCAGGGCCTGGCACCGGGTACGACCCTGGCCCTGCTGGTGGTGGAGAATCGCAGCCGTGAGCTCCTGGTCCATGTCGGCTCTGCTGACTTTCAGCACTGTCAGCTGGACCTGAGTCGGGCCGTCCGTTCCCCGGGCTCCACCCTCAAACCCTTTATCTATGGTCTGGCCTTTGAGCAGGGGCTGCTCCATCCGGAGAGCAGGATCCTGGATCGTCCCCAGCGTTTCAATGGCTATGGACCGACCAACTTTGACGGCAGTCACCATGGCTGGATCCCGGTGCGTCAGGCCCTGCAGCAATCCCTGAATATTCCGGCCGTGCAGGTGCTGGCCCGGGTGGGACCCCAGCGCTTGCTGTCACGGCTGGCCAGCCTGGAGCTCAAGCTTTTCCACCGAGGTGCTCCAGGGCTCTCCCTGGCCCTGGGCGGGGTCGGCTCTACCCTCCATGACCTGGTTGCCCTCTACTGCGGACTGGCCAATCAGGGGCACTATCAGCCGCTCCGGATCCAGCCCCTGGAGGCCAAACACAGGGGAGTCGGTCAGGGGGCGGGAGCGCTGCTCTCCCCCCTGGCGGCCTGGTATCTGGATCAGATCCTCCGGGAGATGCCCCTCTCGGCCCCGGAGCGGGGAGCCTGGGGCCGGAGGAGCAGGCTGCGTTACAAGACCGGTACCTCCTACGGATTTCGCGATGCCTGGGCCATAGGCTATGACCGGGAGTACACCGTCGGGGTCTGGCTGGGACGGCCCGATGGCGGCTATGGCCAGGGGCTCAGCGGAGCCAACTCGGCTGTGCCGGTGCTCAGACAGGTCTTTGCCGCCCTGCCGGTCAGCCGCCTCCACCCCCAGGAGGCGGCACCGCCGACAGGCGCCCTGCTGCTTGGTCATGCTGAGCTGCCGCCGGCTCTGCAGTGGTTTGGCCGTGAACGGCCGGGAAGTGATCGTCCTGAGCCGCCCAGGATCTCTTTTCCGGTGGATGGAAGCCGGCTCATCCCGCTACCAGGCCAGGGTGGGCCGGGCCGACTCAGCCTCAAGGCCCGTGGAGGGACGCCTCCCTATCACTGGCTGGTGAACGGCCGTCCCCTTCCCCATGCCGGCGGTGGCAGCGGAGGAAGCCAGAGCAGCCCTGAGAACAGATCGGTTCCGCGGATATCCTATCTCCCCCAGGGGCCGGGCAGGGTGCGGATCACCCTGATCGATGCCAGGGGGAGGCGCGACTCTGTGGCGGTCTGGCTGGAGGGCGAGGCTGTGGCGGATTGAGAGCGACGAAATCGACCATGTTCCCCTTGACGATCCCCTTCACGCTCCTGTTTACGATGGTTACTTAGGCAGGGCCCGCCGTTCCCCAGTCGTACCTTCGTTTGAGAAAATCAAGGGTCAGGGTGGTCTCAACCCGGGTGACTCCCTGGATCCGATTGATTCTGCTGAGGATCAAGGCGTTGAATTCGTCAAGGTCCTTGGCGATGAACTCCGCATCGATGCCGGTGTGGCCGCCGGTGGTGGCGACAATAAACCAGAGCTGATCGATCTCCCTGAGTTGAGCTGCCACCTGCTCGATGTGGGTGGGTTCAGCGCTGATCCTCAGGTGACCCACCAGGGTAAAACCCAGTTTGATGGGGTTGCTGACCGCCACGATCTGGATGATCTCGTTCTTGATCAGCCGGTTCAGGCGGCTGCGCACCGTTCCCTCGGAGACGTTGATCTGTTTGGCGATCTCTATGTTGGATATCCTACCGTCCTCTTGGAGCAGACTGATAATCTCACAGTCGACTCGATCTAGAGGTTTTTCCATCTTTTTCATGCTGTTCCTCTGTGTTGGCGACCCGGCAGGGGTAACCGTCCGGGCCTGCTTTGGCCCTGGCTGTTCCTCCGCCGGAGCGGCTGCAATCCCTGGCGAACCTGAGTCTGCTCTCTGCTATCCATTGAAAATTGCCATGTGTGCACAAATATTGCCATGATTTTTTCGTAATACGTAAAAATAAAAAACGAATAATCCGAATTTCGAAATATAGCTTGACTTGGCCTGTTTCCTTCTTTATGCTCCATTAAAAATACGAATAACTCGTTTTAGATGGAAAAAATTAACTGATATCGAAATAACGAGGGAGAGGGGAAGGGCCGCTCCGCCCGCTGTTCACAGGCGGTATGATCGGCCCTGCTCCCCAGGACAGCGCTATAAAGGAGCAGCGAGATGACAAGGGCAAGAGATTGGCTCGATTATGAGGTCGAGGAGATGGTCTCCCGGGATAGAGACAGCCTCTGGCATCATCTGAAATCCCATACCTGCTTTGAGGATCGGGAACAGATGATCGTGGTGGCAGGGGAGGGCTTGCGGATCCGGGATATCCGGGGCAATGAGTTTCTCGATGCCACCTCAGGGGGCGTCTGGAGCGTGATGGTGGGCTATGGTCGGGAGTCCATTGCCCGGGCCGTCTACGAACAGTTGAAGGTGATGCCCTACTTTGCCGGGGCTTACGGGAATATTCCCTCCATCAAGTTTGCCGCCAAGCTGCTCGAGCTGCTTCCCAGGCTGGATAAGGTCTACTTCTCCAACTCCGGCTCAGAGGCCAATGAGAAGGCCTTTAAGATGGTGCGCCTGGCCTCCAGTATCGATCCCGGCCGTCAGGGCAAGTACAAGATTCTCTACCGGGATCGGGATTACCACGGCACCACCCTGGCCACCATGAGTGCCGGCGGCCAGTTCGAGCGCAAGCAGGGCTTCGGCCCCTTTGCAGAGGGCTTTGTCGAGGTTCCCCACTGCCTCTGCTACCGCTGTCCCCATGACCGCTCCTATCCGGACTGTGGGATCGCATGTGCCCGGGCGGTCGAGGAGGTGATCCTCAGGGAGGGGCCCGAGACCGTGGGCGGCTTTGTGGTGGAACCGATAACCGCCGGCGGCGGCATCATCCCGCCGGTCAGGGAATACTTTCCCCTGGTCCAAGAGATCTGCCGCAGACACGGGGTCTGGCTGATCATGGACGAGGTTGTCTGCGGCTTTGGCCGCACCGGCCGGTTTTGGGGGCATGAACACTTTGAGGTGGATCCTGATATCGTCACCATGGCCAAGGGGCTGGCCAGCTCCTACGAGGCCCTGTCGGCCACGGCGGTGAAGCAGGAGATCTATGATATCTTCCTCAATGACCCTGCCAAGCCCGAGGAGGCGGCCAACTTTTTCAGGGATATCAGTACATATGGCGGCTGTACCGCTCCCATGGCCGCAGCCCTGGAGAGTACCAGGATCATAGAGGATGAAGAGCTGGTGGAGAACAGTCGGGAGATGGGGGCGCTCCTCTTGGAGAAGCTCCAGGCCCTGACCAGTCTGCCGGTGGTGGGGGATGTGCGCGGGGTCGGCCTCTTCTGCGGCCTTGAGCTGGTCCGGGATAAGGGGACAAAGATCCCGGTGAGTGAGGCCGAGATGGCCCGGCTGATGGCCAATATCATGGCCGAGAAGGTGATTGTCGGTCGAACCAACTCCAGCCTGCCCGGCTTGAACACGACCCTTTACCTGGTTCCCTGCCTGACGGTCTCGGCAGAGGAACTCGATACCATCGTTGCAGCGGTGAGCAGGGCGATAGAGAAGACCTTTGCAGCCTGTCGAGCGGCGGCATAGTCGCACAGGCAGAAGGCTGGACGGATTTTGCTGGATGTTTTTTCAGGCCCGCACAGGGGGCAGGGTCATAAACGGTCATAAACAGAGAGGGATGACAATGAGTATCACGGTAATGAAGAACTATATCAACGGCGAGTGGCAGGATTCCGGAGCCGAGGTCTTTGGAGAGGTCCACAACCCGGTGATGGGTGAGCAGATCGCGGCTGTCCCCTACGGGACCCGTGGAGACGTGGATCAGGCAGTACAGGCGGCAACAGCGGCCTTTCCCGAGTGGCGGCAGACGCCGCCCCTGGCACGGGCCAGGTACCTGTTTCGGCTCAAGGATGCCTTTGAAGAGGAGTTTGAAGACATTGCCCGGGTTCTGACCCGGGAGCAGGGCAAGGCCATCGATGAGTCCAGGGGCGAGGTCCGGCGGATGATAGAGAACATCGAGCATGCCAGCGGGGTCACCACCATGATGACCGGCTACTGTCTGGAGGATATTGCCCAGGGAGTGGATTCCTCACTCTTCCGCCAGCCCATGGGGGTCTTTGCCGGGATTGCGCCCTACAACTTTCCGGCCATGGTGCCCTGGTGGTTTATCCCCTATGCCCTGGTCAGCGGCAACACCTACGTGTTGAAGCCCTCGGAGCAGGTGCCCATGACCCAAAACCGGATCTTTGAGCTGATCGATGAGGTTGGGTTTCCCGAGGGGGTGATCAACCTGGTCAACGGTTCCAGAGAGGTGGTGAACGCCATCCTGGATCATCGCGATATCCAGGGAGTCTCCTTTGTGGGCTCGACCCCCACTGCCGAGTATATCTATGAGCGCTGCGGAGCCACCGGCAAGAGGGTCCAGGCCCTGGGCGGGGCCAAAAACATAATCGCGGTCATGCCCGATGCCAATCTGGAGGCCGGGATGCCCTCCCTGATCACCTCCTTTTTCGGCTGTGCCGGTCAGCGCTGCCTCTCCGGCTCGATCCTCTCGCCGGTGGGTGAGGGGGCGGACGCCTGCATCGAACAGTTTGTTGCCGCGGCCCGTGCCATGAGCGTGGGCAACGGTTTGGATGAGAGCACGGCCATGGGTCCGGTGGTGAGTGAGGCCCACCGGGAGCGGGTGCTGGCCTACATCGAGAAGGGCCTGGCAGAGGGAGCAGAGCTGATCCTGGACGGCCGCGACTGTAGGGTGGAGGGTTATCCCCGAGGCTACTTTGTGGGGCCGACCATCTTTGATAAGGTCACCCCGGAGATGACCATTGCCAGGGAGGAGATCTTTGGTCCGGTGGTCAGTATTGTTCGGGCAGAGAGCCTGGATGAGGTCATCGAACTGATCAACAGCCGTAACTTTGCCAATGCGGCCTGCATCTACACCCAGAATGCCAAGGCCGTGCGGGAGATGCGTTATCGGGCCAACCCGGGGATGATTGGGGTGAATATCGGGATCGCCGCACCCATGAGTTTCTTCCCCTTTGGCGGCTCAGGCAACTCCATGTTCGGCGATATAAAGGGCCATGGCCGGGAGATCTTTCAATTCTTCACCGACACCAAGGTAGTGATCGAGCGCTACTTTTAGTCCTCCCTCCGGCTCGGGTCGACAGCGCGGCTGAGGTGGCCGCGCTGTTGACCCTGAGAGAACGGGAGAGGCGGCCTGTCGTCTTAGAGCACCTCCTGCGAGGGAGGGGGCGGCAGAACAGTTGAACAAAATGAGATGAGGATAAGATGGTCCTGACAAGTTTTGGCAGTATTCTCGGTTTTGCCGAGGAGTTGGAAAAGCAGCACCAGGAGTATTGTCTGCAGGCAGCAGTCAACCCCGGCTGTGACCAGTACCATGCGCTTTTCACAGGCCTGGCCAGGGGCGCTAAAAAACGGGTGGCCGAGGTGCAGCGGATCCGGCGGGAGAATGTCTCGGAGATGGTCCTGGCAGGGGTGGAGGGGCTCCGGCGAGAAGCCTTTTTCCTGGAACCGGCGGATGGCTCGGCCTTGGCCGCAGAGGAGGTGATCAGCACGGCCCTGGCCCTGACGGATCGTTCCATCGGCTATTATCAGCAGGCCGCAGCACAACTGAAGGACCAGGCAGATGTCTCCCGGGCCCTCAAGACCCTGGCCAAGAAGCACACCAGGGAGCGAGCCACCATGGCTGCCCTTGGCGGCTGATAAGGGGCTGTAACGGAGGTGGAGGCGGGCAGAAGAAGACCTGAGGGTACCTTGAATTGATCGAGGGCCTGAACAGGCTGCTTGGGAGAAGAGGGGCTGTCCGCAGAGCGGATGGCCCTTTTGTTTGCCTGCAGCTGAAGCAGCTTGTGGCCTGCTGATATTTACGGTATGTGATAGCAGAGAGCCGCCCAGCCTGTGACCGGTGAGCGGTGAGTGATAGTCTGTCCTGCCAGGAAGAAAAAAGATCCTGGCCGACCATACCAGAAGGTACCACCCCTGAGAGCAAATATGACCCAGCAGCAGAAGAGCGCCCAGATCAGCCCCCGAGAACACCTCCAGGCCATGAGCCAACGCTACCCGAGCGCATGGAAGGATATAGATCTCCTCCGCCAGGAGAGGGACCAGAATGGTCCTGACTGGCCGGATTGGTGTTTCTGTCCGCTGGCCTGTAGTCATGGGGTGCTCAGCCAAGGAAGCGCTGCCGGTCAAGGGCAGGAAGGAGATGTTGCCACAGTAGCCGGCCTGGCAGGCTGGCGGGTCAGCCAGTCGGTCTACCGCTTTGATCCGGCTCTGTCGGCGGCCCTGGCGGCAACATCGATCAGGGATGTGCCGTCGGAGGTCTTATACCGTTTGCCCGAGTGGTGCGTTTATCTCGAGGCCCTTAACCTCACCTGGATGGGCAGGCGGCTGACAGGTTTTTTTGTCCACCTTGAGCGCGATGCCAAGAACCATCGTTCCGAGTTGCGTCTTTTGCTGGCCTGCGCCGGAGCAGCTCCAGGAGAGTTGGTCCCTGTGACCATCCCCCTTGACCAGGGTACCCTGGGCAGCGCCGTGGAGGCTACCCTGAATGGGGTGAAAGAGAAGATGTTGCGCCACGCTCCTGCCCAGGGGGCGGAAGCCATGGCCGAGCAGGCGGTTCAGGTGATGGCTGATGGGCTTCAGCCCCTGCTCTCCCTGGTGGTGTACCTCTGTTCAGATCAGGTGGACCTGGTCGGGGAGCAACCCGGGCGGCCGGAGCCGGTCAAGACCAAGAAGGGCTGGAAGTTCTTTCCACCCGAGACCCCGCTGCTGCTCGAAGTCGGCTATGCCAGCGGTCAGGTACTCCGCTCCGCCAGGCAGGCCGGTGGCCCAGGCGCCGTCAAGCCGGTGAAGGCCCATTGGCGGATCGATTGCACCGCGGGTGAACCGGCAAGCACCGCCGTACGCTGGATGGGCCCGCTTCCACCCACAGCCGCCTGAGGCAAACAGCCCGGCTGAAGCCCCTTAGGGCTTCCCGTCTTGGTTTGAAGCGGCTAGTGTATCCTTAGTTTTGGTATTCTTAGCTTTGGTCCGATTCTGAGTTGATTTTTCGTTCCCCCTGAAGCCTGCCCTGCAAGCCTGGGAAGCGATCCTGCCTTTGGGAGCGTGTATGGATAATCTGGTGCTCTATATCTTTATCGTCTGTGGGCTGGCCGGTATTGCGGTTCAGCTGCTGATCCTCAAGAAACGGCACCGTAAAGACTACTGCCAGTTTCTCGGCCCCATCCTGGCAAAGAAAAAGCTTCAGCTTATTTCCTCTGTTTTCCCAGGATGGTTCGCTGTCGGCCCCTTTCCCAAGGTGGAGGTCGAATCAGGCCGGCCACAGAGCAACCTCCCCCTGCTGGGCAGGGGAGAGTATAGCCAGTACCGTTTGGTCACCGTGGCCGATTCCAGCGGGCGGCAGTATACCCTCTGGGCCCTGCTTGAGTTCGAGCTGTTTGAGTTGCGCCGGGTCCGCTGGCGTGTGGGGCAGGGCGATACGGCTCCAGAAGAGGCAGAGGACTTGCTCGAGGGATAACAACCTGACAGGTGAAAAAAACAAGTCAGCTGCGAAAAGCCCCCTTCTTTCTCCCATTGTCTTTTCATATCCATTCGCCCCACTTGCCCTATTTGCCCCACGCCCCCTCTTCACACACACATTTCCAAGAAGAGACGACATCTATCCTGACACAGGGGGCTTGCGTCTTCACCTAGGCGAGCCGCCTGTGTCAGGAGAGATGGACTCAGCCTTCG
>NZ_KE387008.1:23404-67394 GCF_000429965.1 Desulfogranum mediterraneum DSM 13871 | reverse complement strand
GAGAGGATATCGGGCTGGCAGGTCCCACCGCTGACCGGGGCCTTGGCCAGGTCGATGCCGTCGGCCCCGCCGTTGATGGCGGCCAGGTTCTGGGCGATGCCCAGATCCGCGGTGTCATGGGTATGGAACCAGAGGATCGTATCCTCGGGCACCAGCTGCCGGGCCGCCTTGAAGGTATCGTGGACCTTCTTGGGGTTGGCCGTGCCCGAGGCATCCTTGAAGCAGATGGAGTGAAAGGGGACCTCGGCCGCCAGCAGCTGCTTGAGCCGATCCATGTAAAATTCCACGGTATGGGCTCCGGTGCAGCCCGGCGGCAGGTCCATGATCGAGATCACCACCTGATGTTTGAGGCCGTGGTGGACGATCCGCTGACCCGAATACTCCAGGTTGCGGATATCGTTGAGGGCATCGAAGTTACGGATGGTGGTCATGCCGTGCTTCTTGAACATCTTGGCGTGGAGATCGATGATGTCCCGGGGACACTGGCTCAGGGCCACCACGTTGATCCCCCGGGCAAGGGTCTGCAGCTCCGCCTCCTTGCCCACCTCCAGCCGAAAACGATCCATCATGTCAAAGGCCGATTCCCCGCAGTAAAAGAAGAGGCTCTGAAACCTGGCCCCGCCGCCTGCCTCCAGGTGGGTGATTCCGGCGTCCACCGAGGCCTTCAGGGCCGGCAGAAAATCGTTGGTCAATACCCTGGCTCCGAACACGGACTGGAAACCGTCCCGAAACGAGGTATCCATAAAACGAATTACTTTCTTAGCCACAACATTCTCCTTGCTTTGAAAAAAAGCTCTACTTCATCTTGACAGAACCCGAACCAGTCATCCCTGAGCCAGATCACTCAGGCCCCGGCCAACAGCTCCGCCTCATAGGCGCCCACGGCAGCGGCGATCACCACGATATCATCCTCAACATCGGCCGCCCCTGCCCCCGGCAGAGCAGCGGACTGCTGCCGGGCCAGGTTGCGGTGCTGCCGCTCCAGGCGGATGGCCTCCACCTCCCGGGCCACAGCCCCCCTGGCCAGTCGTGAAACCAGCTGGATCAGAGCGATGGTAAAGCTCAGAAACAAGAGGACCGTGGCCATGCCGACGAACAGTAACTTCACACCTTCAAACAGCATGATTGGTTTTCCTTGAAATGCGTCCCCCAACACCTCTACCCGGTCCCCCCGGGCCCCCCTGGAGTGCGCTCCGGCCTAAGGCCTGCGCTGCTCCAGTCGGTGTATACAGGGATCATTGACAGTTCCCCTTTCCAAGCAAGGATGGGACCCGAGAAAACAAAAAACAAACATCTACCTGAAAAAACGATGAAATCAAACTTTCCGCGCCGCCACCCTGCCTTCATAGTGGCGGATTTCCACCCATGCCTGCACTGCCAGGGTGGAGGAATCTGACCCACCTCTTGCAGGCCGACCCTCCTGCCGGCAAGGGCTACCACTGCCATGCCCGGGACGCCCACCACTGCTGCCCTGTCCTGATCCCAGCAGGAAAAGGGCCGATCCGGAAAAATCAGTTGAGTTTCAACCTGCCCTCGTTTATCGTAATATCTTTATTTTCCTGATCAGTTACCCCCTGGGAGACGGTTCCGGAGAGCCTCTTAGGCCTGGGAAAAACGCAGCAACTTTCAGCCCATCCTGGGGGGGGGTAGGCCGGGACAGCTTTTCTCCGGACAGAACCATCACCCATTCCTTCTAATCCAGAGGCACTCCATGCGTCGTCTGTTCCTCAGCCTGCTCCTGCTGCTCGTCCTCTTCTCCACCAGCTCTGCCCAGGCCCCACCTGCGGCCAAGGTCAGGACCGCGCCCATTGTCCAGGAAGAGGTGGCTCCCAGTAAGGGGTTTCTTGGCCTGCTCTACTATGACCGCAAGAGTGAGGTGGCCAGTGAGGTCGCCGGCCAGGTGGAACGGGTGGAGGTCCGCAGCGGCGACCTGGTCAAGGAGGGCCAACCCCTGGTACAGCTCAACACCGAGCTGCTGGATATCGAGATCGCCCTGGCTACCACCAGGGTGGAGCAGGCCGCACTCCAGGTGAAACTGGCTCAGAAGAATTTCCAGCGACAGCAGAGCCTTTTGGAAAACCGCGGAGCCAGCCAGAGGAAGTATGACGATGCCCAGTACGCCTTCAACAATGCCGCCATGGAGCAACAGGCCGCCCGCCAGACCCTGGCCAGCCTGGTCTTGAAGAAGAAGAAGAGCCTGATCACCGCCCCCTTTGACGGCGTCATCCTCGACAAAGGGGTCGACTCAGGCGACTGGGTCAAGCAGGGGGGGGAGGTGGTGGCCATCGGTGCCAGCCAGGCACTCTACATCAAGGTGCCGGTGGGCGAGACCCTGCTGCGCTATCTGGAGGCGGGTAGCGAGGTGGAGGTGGTCATCAATGCCTTTGAGACTGCCATGGGCGGGATTATCGATACCATCGAACCCCGGGCCGATGCCAAGACCAAGAACGTCTTTGTCAAGATCCGAATCCCCCCCCTGAGCAGGGGTGCGGAAAACATGTCGGCCACGGTCTACCTGCCCATCGGTGCGCGCCAAAGGCTGAGCATCATCCCCAGGGACGCTCTGATTACATTTCAGGGCAAGGACTTCATCTACACCATCAAGGAGGGCAAGGCCGCCATCCTGCCGGTGCATATCGTCACCTTCCTGGGAGAGCGGGTGGCCGCAGACAACCCCTACCTGGTCCCGGGCATGCCGGTGGTTGTCGAGGGCAACGAACGACTCCGTCCTGATCAGGCGGTCATGGTGACAGGAGAGTAAGGAGATGGATATCATCCGTTATGCCCTGGACAAGCCGGTCTCCGTGGCCGTGGGAGTCATCCTGGTGCTCCTCTTCGGCACCCTGGGCCTCAAGCAGTTGCCCATCCAGCTCACCCCGGACGTGGAGACGCCCCAGATTACGGTGGGCACCTCCTGGAGCGGGGCCACGCCCTATGAGGTGGAAAAGGAGATCATCGAGCCCCAGGAGGAGGCGCTCAAGGGTTTACAGGGGCTCTCCAAGATGGAGAGCGCCAGCTACAACTCCTTTGGTGAGATCACCCTCTCCTTCCAGTTGGCCACCAACCTGGACGATGCCCTGCTCCGGGTCTCCAACAAACTCAACGAGGTCGCCGACTATCCCGAGACCGCCCGGGAACCTGTGATCGAGGCTGCAGGAGCCCAGAGTTCACCGGTGATCTGGATGGTGATCCGGCCCCTTGCCGACAATCCCACCCCCATCAACCACTTTCGGACCTTTTTTGAGGATTCCGTGCGCCAGCATCTGGAGCGGGTCCCAGGGGTGGGTTCCCTCTTTGTCTTCGGCGGTACCGAGAATCAACTGGAGGTCATCATCGATCCCCAGGAGATGGCCCGCTATGATGTCTCCATCGACCAGCTCAGCCAGGCGGTCCAGCAGGCCAACGTCAACATCGCGGCCGGGGTCCTGGGCATCGAGAAGAAGAACTACCGGATCCGCACCGTCAGCCAGTTCCAGAGGCCGGAGGATCTCCTCAAGGTGGTGATCCGCGATGACGGCACCAACCGGGTCTACCTGGGAGATGTGGCCCGGGTGGCCAAGGGCCATGAAAAGGAGGATGTCTCGGTGCTCCACAACGGCTCCCAGGTGATCGTCATCGGGGTCAGACGGGAACAGGGGGCCAATGTCCTGGAGATGAGTGATCGCCTGGAAAAGGCGGTCCAAGGCCTCAACACCACCCTCATGGCCGACAAGGGCCTCTACATCGACTGGGTCTATGACCAGCGGCCCTACATCAACCGGGCCATTGCCCTGGTCAAGAACAACGTCTTCATCGGCGGCCTGCTGGCCATCGGGGTACTGCTCCTCTTTCTGAGAAGCATCCGCTCCACGGCCACCATTGCCACCGCCATCCCGGTCTCGGCCATCGGCGCCTTTATCCTGCTCTGGCTCACCGGCCGGAACCTGAACGTGGTCAGCCTGGCCGGGATCTCCTTTGCCGTGGGCATGCTGGTGGACAACTCCATCGTGGTCCTGGAAAACATCGACCGCCACCGTCATCTGGGAAAATCCGCCTGGACCGCCGCCTACGACGGCACCCGGGAGGTCTGGGGGGCGATCTTTGCCTCCACCGCCACCACGGTGGCGGTCTTCCTGCCGGTGGTCTTTATCCAGGAAGAGGCAGGTCAGCTCTTCCGTGACATTGCCATTGCCATCACCTCCTCCATCCTCCTCTCCCTGGTGGTCTCCATCTCGGTGATCCCCACCATGATCAACCTGCTCTACCGCCGAAACCGGCCCCGGAAGAAGAACCGGCTGCAGCAGTCCCGCCTGGGGCCATGGCTGGCCGGGATGATCATGGCCCTCTCCAGCCTCTGCATGCGCAACCTCGCCAGCCGGATCCTCTCGGTGGTCGGTTTTACGGCCATGTCCCTGGTGCTGATCGTCAGCCTGCTGCCCAGCGCCGAGTACCTGCCCCAGGGCAACCGCAACCTGATCCTCAACATCCTGATCCCGCCGCCGGGCTACTCGGTGGAGAAGATGAAGGATATGGGCCGCTACATCTACCAGGAGGCGGCCCCCTACTTCCAGGAGGACAACCGAGACGGCATCCCCCAGATGAAACAGATGTTCTATGTGGGCGCAGACCGGATCAACCTCTTTGGCGGCATCAGTATCCACGAGACCAGGGCCAAGGAGATGATGCCGGTCTTCAACCGGATCATGCAGTCCATCCCCGGCATCTTCGGGGTCAGCATCCAGGCCGGTATCTTTGAGTCGGGTATCGGTAAGGGCAGGACCGTGGAGATCAACATCTCCGGCGAACAGATCGAGCCCATTGTCGCGGCAGCCAGGACCCTGTTCGGGATGACCGGCAAGGCCATCCCCGGCGCCCAGGTCCGGCCGGTGCCCTCCCTGGAGACCAGCTATCCCGAGGTCAAGATCCATCCGGATAAGGAAAAGATGCGGGCCAACGGCTTGAGCGAGTCTGACCTGGGCATCTATGTGGATATCCTGATGGATGGGCGTAAGATCGACGAGTACCGGCCCGAGGGCACCAAGCAGGTGGACCTGGTGCTCAAGGGCGACGAGACCCTCTTCCTGACCCCGGAAGACCTGCTCAACGCCACCATTGTCAGCCGCTACGGCGACCTGGTGCGGATCGGCGACCTGGCCACCCTGGAATATTCCCAGGGTATGCCCCAGATCAACCACCTGGAGCGCAACCGGACCATCACCCTCCAGGTCACCCCTCCCGCAGAGCTGGCCCTCCAGGAGGCCATGGAGATCATAGAGGGCGAGATCATCGCCCCCCTGGCCGAGGACGGCAAACTTACCGGGGTGACCGTCTCTGTGGGCGGGAATGCGGACAAACTCAGCCAGACCAGGCAGGCCCTGCAGTGGAACATGCTCCTGGCCGTGGTGATCACCTACCTGCTGATGGCGGCCCTGTTTGAGAACTTCTTCTACCCCCTGATCATCCTCTTCACCGTGCCTCTGGCCGCGGCAGGCGGGTTGATCGGCCTGCGCTGCGTCAATGCCCTGATCGCCCCCCAGCCCATGGATATCCTCTCCATGCTGGGCTTTATCATCCTGATCGGCACGGTGGTCAACAACGCCATCCTGATTGTCCACCAGTCGCTCAACAATGTCCGCTACAACAACTTCAGCGGCACGGCCGCCATCTCCGATGCGGTCCGCACCCGAATCCGGCCCATCTTCATGAGCGCCACCACCAGTGTCCTGGCCATGTCACCGCTGGTCATCGCCACCGGCTCGGGCAGTGAACTCTACCGGGGCCTGGGCTCGATCCTCTTGGGCGGCCTGGCGCTCTCCACCCTGTTCACCCTGTTTGTGATCCCCTCCTTGCTGACCTTCTTCATCCACTTTGAACGCCCGAGAAACCAGGCCAAGGAGGAGCCAGGGGGCTAAGCTGAGCAGCCCTCATCCTCCCACACCCAAAGACGCAGACCCTCTTGCCGGCAGCAATCCTGGCAGAGAGCAACCATCACTAACAAGGTTTTCAGATGAGTACACTGGAAGATTTTTTTAGCGAAAAGATACAATTACCTTCACCTCCGGCCATTGCCCTCCAGATCCTCAAGGCGGTACGCCAGGAGGAGAGCAGCTTTGCCGACCTGGCCGAGATCATCCGTGCCGACCCTGCCCTGACGGCCCGGATCTTAAAGGTTGCCAACTCCTCCCTCTATGGCCTGCCCAGAGAGATCAGCTCCTTGACCCAGGCCACCTCGCTGCTCGGCACCGATACCCTGAAAAACATCGCCCTCTCCTTCGTGATCGTGGAGGGCTTAAACAGTGTCCACCAGGCCGGCTTTAACCTGGAGCTCTTCTGGAAGCGGGCCATCTCCACGGCAGTGGCTGCCGAGAGCCTGAGCACCGCCATGGGCTACCGGGACCAGGATCTCTTTATCTCGGCCCTGCTCCAGGACATCGGCGTGCTGATCATGTTCCTCTCCGATGGGGTCGGCTTCAGCCAGATCCTGGACCTGAAGCGAATCAACGGCCAGCCCCTCTGCGCGGCGGAGCAGCAACACTTCGGCTTTGACCATGCCCAGCTCGGGGCACGGCTGCTCCAGCAGTGGGACTTTCCAGCCGGCATCGTGGAGCCGATCCGCTCCCATCACGCCCCATCCCGGGGCGAACACCAGCAGGCGGCCAGCATCCTCAGCATCGCCGACAAGATCGGCTCCATCTATCACGGCAACCAGAGCAACCGTAAATCCATCGAGGTGCAGCAGGAACTCATGGCCGGATCCCGGCTCGAGAGTTCCCAGATAACGGAACTGATCGACGGAGTCGGCGAAAGATCCCGCGAGATCATGGAGCTGTTTTCCTTTGATCCCGGCGAGATGAAGCCCTTTTCTCTGCTCATGCAGGAGGCCAACGAAGAGCTCCGCCAGCTCAACTTTTCCTATGAACAGGTGGTCCTGGAACTCAAGCAGGCCAAACAGAGTGCCGAACAACTGGCCGTGGACCTGAAAGAGGCCAATGACAAACTGCGCGAACTGGCCTTCAGGGATGACCTGACCGGACTCTATAACCACCGCTACTTTCAGGAGGTCCTGGAAAAGGAACTGCAACGATGCCACCGTTACGACCACCCCCTTGCCCTGATCATGCTGGATATCGATTACTTCAAGCAGATCAACGACACCTATGGTCACCCGGTGGGTGACCGGGTCTTGAAAGAGGTGGGCCAGAGGATGGTTGAGCTGGTTCGCAAGGTGGACATTGTGGCCCGCTATGGTGGGGAGGAGTTTGCCATTATCCTGCCGGAAATCGGCAGCAGCGGGGCCAGGGTCCTGGCCCAGCGAATTCGCAGAGGGGTGGAACAGTACCGCACCAGGATCGGCCAGCAGGAGATCGCGGTAACGGTCAGCATCGGCCTTGCAGCCAGCGACAACTGTGGAGCGGAGCTGGGCCGCGCCGGTCTGATCGCCCAGAGTGATCAGGCCCTGTACACGGCCAAACGAAGCGGCCGAAACAGGGTGGAGGGATGAACCACAGCCGGGAAGTCAGGATTCCTCCAGGGTATCCCTGATGGCTACCCCGATCTTGGCCACAGAGTAGGGTTTTTTCACGAAACGCCCCACCCCCGAGCAGATCGCCTCCTTCACCCGCTCGGTTTCAGCGTAGCCACTGACGATAATGGCCTTTTGGCCGGGACAGACCTGGATAATGCCCCTGTAGGTCTCCAGGCCATCCATCTCCGCTTCTGCCAGAATCATATCCAGCATCACCAGATCCACAGGATGATCCTGGAGATAGGCGATGGCCTCTGCTCCGCTGCCGACCTCCACGCTCCGATAGCCCAGCTTGGTGAGGATGGCATTGGCCAGCTCCCGCTGTTCCCTGATATCGTCCACCACCAGAACGCTCTGGCCCCTGCCCCGGTAGTCACCCTGCCTGGCCTGGAGCACCTCCTGGAGGATATCCTCCCTGGTAGCCCTGAAGTAGAGACTAAAGAGCGTCCCGCCCCCTTCCCGGGGACTCACCCGGATAAAGCCATCATGGTCCTGGACGGTTGCCCAGACCACGGCCATCCCCAGGCCGGTACCGCTGCGCCCTAATTTTTTCTTGGAATAATAGGGTTCAAAGATGTGATCAATATCCTCCGGCGCGACCGCGCTGCCCTCATCCGCCACCCTGAGGATAAGGTACTCCCCCTCCTCAGCCCCTGGGGGGACGAGGGGTTGGTCGGTCCCATCGATATAGCAGTTCTCGGTGGCGATGGTAATCCGCCCACCATAGGGTTGGGCTTGGATCCCGTTGCAGATCAGATGCATGATCGTCTTTTGCAGATGTACCTGGGAGCCCTTCATCTTCATCAGCTCAGGATCGAGTTCAACCACCACCTCAATCCCCTGAAAGTCTGCAAAGAGTTGGCTGTATTCCGGAGAGCGGAGATACTGTCGCACCAGGTTGTTGAGATCGATGACCAACCGCTGGCTCGCTCCGCGCCGGGCCAGGGAAAGCAGATCATCCACGATATTGGCGGCCTTTTGGCCGGTCTCTTTGATGGTGAGGAGAAATTTACGCTGGGGACTGTCAGCGGGCAAACTGTTGAGGATCAGATCAGGATAGCCGACCATCCCGGCCAGGACATTGTTGAGGTCATGGGCCACGCCGCCGGCCAGGACGCCCAGGGCCTCCATCTTACGGCTCCGCTGGAGCTGTTCCTCCATGGCACCAAAGGCGACGGCCTCCCTCCTGCGCTCAGCCGCCATCCCCCTGGCCGAACGGGCCAGGGCGTGAAACTCCTGATAGGGAAGCGCAGCGAACTCCTGCTCCTGCTCAGCCCTGACCGGCTGCACCATGAAATCGCGACACTCCTCGATGGCAGCCTCCATGGAGCGACCCAGGTAGCGCGACAGCCAGATTATGGCCGGCAGGCAGAGCAACAACAGCACCCCGATGAGGAGCAGGTCCCGTTGAATGGTCTGGAAGAGGAGCTGACGCCTCTTCATGAGGCCCTGGTTGATGGTGTCCACATAGATGGCGGTTCCCACCATCCACTGCCACCCATCCACGCCCCGGGCATAACCGATCTTGGCGGCAGGGAGGCCGGTATTGGCCCGGATGGTGCCCACGTATTCCAGAAAACCGCCCTGCTCCTCCTGGCGAGCCAGGCGAATCAGCTCCTGGATCACCGCCACCCCGTTGACATCCTGAAAATCCCACTGGTTGGCCCCCACAAGGGCAGGGTTGACACTGGACAGGGTCAGCCCCTGATAGTCATAGACAAAGATCGACTTTCCCCCGCCGTAACGCACCCTGCCGATCCACTCCAGGGCCATCTGCTTGAGCTCCTGCTCATAATCTTCCAGATACTCACCGCTGCCCACCCACCAGCCAAAGAAAGGTAATGCCTGTATATAGCCTATCTTTTCCCGAGGAACCGAGGGATTGCCCGGCCGATCCCAGTGCCAGCGCAACCAGCCCTGCCCCTGGTTCTTGATTAACTCGATGGCCTGGCGAACCATATACCTTCCCCGGCTGTCCTGGAGATCCGCAAGCCTGGTTCCCTCCAATCCAGGGGCAAAGGGCAGCAGGATGTTGTTGCCGGCACGGTCATAGATAAAGTAATCCCCCTGGCCATCGGCCAAGCTGGCCCCGCGCAAGGCCTCCCGAATCAGAGCCTTCACCTCCGCCTCGTCCATGGTGGCGACCTGGGCTGCATGGATACCCTCGGCAATGCCCACCGCCTGCTCGACCCGCTTTTTGAGCCGCTTGAGCAGGCGTTCTTCCGAATGCTCGCGCAGGAGTTTGATCTGCTCCACCACCTGGGCCACCTCTTCACGGACCCTCTCTTTGGAGTTCGCCAGGTAGCCGGCCTCCAGTGCCCTGATCTCCTGCTTAAAGCTCAACACTTCCCTGGTCAGCCAGAGGGCCGCGACCGAGACGGCGGCCAGGAAGGCCACCACAATCAGGCTTGCGGTGATGGTCTTATGGAAACTTGAGAACAGTTGCATGACTCCTTCCTCTGGCAGGAATGACGTTCTTGGTGCTGACAAAGGCGGCCGCAGAGAGACGAACACCACGAAATTTCAGGCAAGGCGAGAAGCCCTCTGCCGACCCTTGCCTGCAGGGTACTTTGAAAAATGATATTTCCCGCTCAGGATCACGGCATGGGGAATTTCCACCGCAGCCATATAACGGATATTCCGAAGACAAGAGGTACACCATAACGCAAAGACTCAGGCAGAGACGGGAAAAAAAAGCAATTTTTCACACTAGCCGGTACCCTGTGAGAGCAGCAGAGTTACCACAACGGATCGTTGGCAGACCAGGGTCCTTGTTGACCGCAACAGGGGGTCTGCCCAGGCTCCAGGCTAGCGTAGGCCGGGAGCGTTGACCATTCTTCAACCAAGGAGGCCCCATGTTTATCAACGGCACCTGGCTTGAGCGCCAAGACCAGTTTCCTGTGACCAACCCTGCCAACGGTGAGCTCATTGCCCAGGTGGCGAACGGCACCAGGGAGGATGCAGCTACGGCCATCGCTGCGGCGGCTGCCGCCTTCCCTGCCTGGTCCCAGACTACCAGCTACGAACGCAGTGCCCTGCTCTACCGGGCCCACCAGTTGATGAGGGAACAACAGGAAGAACTGGCCCGGCTGATGACCCGTGAACAGGGCAAGCCCCTGGCTGCCGCCCGGATCGAGGTGGCCTATGGCGCCGACTTCCTCCTCTGGTTTGCCGAAGAGGCCAAACGGATCTACGGCGAAACCATCCCCTCGGCCCGGAGCAACCAACGCTTCCTGGTCCAGCACCGGCCCGTGGGGGTGGTGGGGGCCGTCACTCCCTGGAACTACCCGGTCTCGATGATCACCCGCAAGGTGGCCCCGGCCCTGGCAGCCGGCTGCACCGTGGTGCTCAAGCCGGCAGAGGCGACCCCGCTCACGGCCATGGCCCTGTTTCGGATCTTTGCAGCGGCCGGTGCGCCTGCGGGCTGTGTCAACCTGGTGACCGCAGCCGAGCCCGCCCCCATCGGTGAAGAGTTCTGCACCAACCCCCTGGTCCGCAAGCTGACCTTCACCGGTTCAACCGCTGTGGGCAAGCAGCTGGCCACCCTGGCTGCACCCCAGCTCAAACGGGTCTCAATGGAACTGGGCGGCCATGCCCCCTTCATCGTCTTTGCAGATGCCGACCCGGTCCACGCGGCCAAGGGCGCAGCCCTGGTCAAGTTCCTCAACACCGGCCAGGCCTGTATCTGCCCCAACCGCATCTATGTGCATCGCTCCATTCTGGAACCCTTTGTCCAGACCCTGCTTGACCGGATCACGGCCATGCGGGCCGGCAACGGTCTGGACCAGGGGGTACAGGTGGGGCCACTGGTGAACCAGGCGGCCCTGGACAAGGTCGACGCCCAGGTCCGGGATGCGGTGGACCGGGGTGCCAGCCTGCTCTGCGGGGGCCACCGGCTGACGGACAGGGGCCTGGACCAGGGAACTTTCTATGCCCCTACCCTGCTCACCGGGGTCCGCCCAGAGATGCTGATCTACCGGGAAGAGACCTTTGGGCCGGTGGCAGCGGTCATCCCCTTTGACGACCGGGACGATATCATTGCCATGGCCAATGACACCGACTATGGACTGGCCGCCTATGTCTACACCAGGGACCTGAAACGTGCCCTGCGCAGCTTTGAACAGCTCCAGTTCGGGATGGTGGGGATCAACGATATCAACCCCACCAGCGCGGCCGCCCCCTTTGGCGGCATCAAGCTCAGTGGTCTGGGCAGGGAGGGGGCACGGCTCGGCCTGGAAGAATATCTGGATGTGCGCCTGGCCGGGATCACCATCTAAGGGGCAAGCGTAGAGGAGGCAAGGGCTTACAGTCCGGAACATCCCCCCGGACAGGCCCGGGCAGGCAGGGAGGGTGAGGGCGGCTAGCCCTCCTCCCAGACCTCTCGGACCACGACCTCCTGGTCGGCCGGATTCATCACCCGGCAGGCGATCACCCCCTCCTTGAAGGTGCCGTAGAGGGAATAGCGGGGGATACACAGGGTACCATCCGCCTCCAGGGGCACCATGGCGATGACATCGCCGCCGTTACCCAGGGTCAGTTCGCAGGGAATCTTTTTCATCTTTTCCTCTCTGGTTTCACAGGATCAGCAGCCAGGCCAGCAGCCAGGCAAGGAGGCACCCCAGGGCCGAGGCCCGCATCATCAGGGAGCAGGCCCGATCGATATGGACAACCTTGGGCGGGGCAAAGAGTTTGCCGATAAAGGGTTTGTCCACCAGCTTGCCCCCGTAATAGTTGGGCCCGTTCAGCCGTACCCCCAAGGCCCCGGCAAAGGCGGCCTCGGGATAGCCGGCATTGGGACTGGCGTGCTGGCTGCCCTCCAGGCGTCCGGTCTCCCAGGCCAGCCGGCCGCTCTTGAGGGGCGAGAGTTGAGCGGCCAGGCTGATCACCGCCACTGCCCCGCGGGCCGGCAGAAAGTTGGCCAGGTCATCGATCCGAGCCGCGGCCCGGCCAAAATCCAGGTAGCGTTCATTCTTGTAACCCACCATGGAGTCCAGGGTGTTGACCATCTTGTAGCACAGGGCCAGGGGCCCGCCGCCCAGGGCAGCAAAGAAGAGCGGAGAGAGCACCCCGTCCACAAAATTTTCCGCCACCGTCTCCACCGTTGCCCGGGCGATGTCATCCCCCCCATAGGAGCCCACATCCCGGCCGACGATCATGGCCACGGCCTGCCTGGCCCGATCCACCTCACCGGCGATGAGCAGCTGGTAGATCTCCCTGGCGGCCTGGGCCAGGGAACGGGCCGAGAGACAGTAGAAGAGCATGATCACCTCCAGGACAAAACCGGCCAGGGGGTGGAGAGCGCTGACCAGTCCCAGGAGCAGGCTGCTCAGCAACCAGGTCCCGCCGATCAGGAGCAGGGCAAAGAGCAGGCCGGCCTGGCGGGGATTCCTGACCAGGGCCCGGCAGGGCGGCTCGGCAGACTCGATGGCCTTTCCCATCCAGCGGATGGGATGGGGCAGGCCCCGGGGATCGCCAACCACACTGTCCAGAAGAAAGGCTGCCGGCAGGACCAGGAGCAGCGACCAGCCGGAGCCGGGAGAAAAAAACGGTTCCATCACGCCCCCTCCAGGATCACGTCTCTCAGACCATGGGCTGCCCGCCGGTTCAGCTCCGCTCCCTTGAGGGAGATCCGGACAAAACCCTGGTCCAGGCCATGGAAGTTGCTGCAGTTACGGATCAGGATCCGCTCCCGCAGCATGGCCGCAGAGACGGATTCGGCGCTATGGGGCTGGGGCAGACGGATCAGCTGATAGGGGGTATGGCTGGGATAGAGCTCCAGGGAGGTCTCTGCCAGGCGCCGGCGAAACAGGCTCAGCTCCCGGTCGAGGTACTCCTTGGTGACCTGGAGAAACTCCTGGAGCAGCCCCCCGTGGTCGGCCAAATAGACGACCGCCTCCTGGGCCAGGCTGTTGGCACACCAGGGCTGCATGTAGCGGCCGAAGCGGCTCAGCACCTCGGGATCGGCCACCAGAAAGCCGGCCCGCAGCCCCGGAATGCCGAAGATCTTGGAGATGGACCAGAGCACCACCACGTTGGCCAGCCCGCAGTTGACCATACTCCGATCCTGGGCGACCGGCAGAAAGGAGAGGTAGGACTCGTCGATGATAAAGGTGGTCTCAGGGAGTTCGCTGCAGAGGGCCAGGAGCTGGTCATGGGGGATCAGCTGGCCGGTGGGGTTGTCGGGATTACAGAGAAAGACCGTGTCATAGGAGCGGGCCTGCTCAGCCAATCTGCCGCTATCCACCAGAAACTGGTCTTCCGCCCTGGCCAGGAAGAAGTCGGCCTCCACCCGGTGCATGGCGCAGCTGGAGGCGTAATCGGCGTAGGTGGGACCGACGATCAGCACCCGCCGGGATTCCAGGGCCGGACAGACGTTGTAGATGAACTGGGTGGTGCCGGTACCCATCAGGATCCGGCCGGGGTCCAGATCCAGGATCCGTGCCATAGCCGCTACCGCCCCCCCGGCATCCACCTCGGGCAGGACCATCACCCGGTCCAGCTGGTCGCAGAGATGATCGAGCAGGCCGGGCATCACCCCCAGGGGGTTGATGTTGCTGCTCATGTCAACGATATCTTCCGGACTGCAACCCAGCTCGAGCGCTGCTGAGGCGATATTGCCGCCGTGTCCCTGGATCATGCTGCTCCTCCCTCTCTCTGTCGATGGATCAAGGCCAGGATGGCCTCCACATCCAGATGCTCGGCCATGTGCTCGGCCAGCTGTTCATAGGCCCTGTCCCGGGCCAGCGGCCCGTGGCTCTGATCCGGCCGGATCTCTGCCAGGCCGATGGCCTGCAGCCAGTGAGCCGTGATGGCCGGGGTATCAAAGAGGCCGTGGATATAGGTGCCGATCACCCGGCCGTCTGCACTGATGCAGCCGTCGCTGTCCTGGCACGCCTCTTGGTTTCTCTGCTCCACCTCGATCAGGGGCCGGCCTCCCTGGAGGGTGGTCTGGCCCATGTGAATCTCATAACCCCGGCCCTGATGGCCGGCCCAGGAGAAGTCGGTCAGGGTGGTGGTCTTGGGGGCCTTGAGCACGGTCTCCACCTCCAACAGCCCCAGGCCCCGGGTGGAGCCGGGCTGCCCCTCTATCCCCTGGGGATCGTGGACCTGACTGCCCAGCATCTGGTAGCCGCCACAGACCCCCAGGACATGGCCGCCCCCCCGGGCATAGGCCAGCAACCGCTCCTGCCAGCCACTCTCTGCCAGCCACTCCAGGTCGCTGCGGGTACTCTTGGAGCCGGGCAGGATCACCCCGGCAAAGGAGGCCAGATCCTGGGGCTGCTGGAGGTAGACCAGTTCCAGACCCGGGGTGTGGAGCAGCGGATCAAAATCGGTAAAGTTGGAGATATGGGGCAGCTTGATCACCGCCACCGCCGGCTGGTCCTGGCTCGCCTGGGTATAGGAGGGGACGTTTTCAATGGTCACCGCATCTTCGGCCTCGATATGAAAGTGTCTGTACCAGGGCAGCACCCCGAAGACCGGCTTAGCGGTACGCTCCTCGATCCAGTCCACTCCGGGTTGAAACAGGCGGATATCGCCCCGGAAGCGATTGATCACAAAGCCTGCGATCTGCTCCTGCTGCTCGGAAGAGAGGCAGGCCAGGGTGCCGACGATCTGGGCAAAGACCCCGCCCCGATCGATATCCGCCACCAGGATCACCGGGGCCTGGGCATAGGCCGCGGCCCGGAGGTTGACGATATCGTTGGCCATCAGGTTGACCTCGGCGCAGGAGCCGGCCCCCTCCATCACCACCACCTCATACTGATTACGCAGCCGGTCCAGGGCGGCACAGCTCTCCTGGAAGAGAAAGGCCTTCTGCTCATAGTAGGATCTGGCCGAGGCCTCCAGCCAGGCCTTGCCGTGGAGCACCACCTGGGAGCCGACGTCGCTGGTGGGCTTGAGCAGCACCGGGTTCATGTCCACATGGGGGGCAATCCTGGCCGCCTCGGCCTGGACGATCTGGGCCCGCCCCATCTCCAAGCCCTCGGCCGTGACTCCGGAGTTATTGGACATGTTCTGGGCCTTGAACGGCGCCACCCGGACCCCCTGATTGGCCAGGATCCGGCAGAGGGCGGAGGTGACTATGGATTTGCCCACATCAGACCCTGTTCCTAAGACAGCAACACAAACAGCTTGTTTCCCCATGGCTTCGCCCGTCTCCCTGTTATTGTACGCTTAAAGGGCAGCTTCAACAGTGGTTCTTTCGCCCAATCCCTGCGTTACGGTGAACGTTGTATCTCGGAATATCCGTCATCTGCCTGTGATGAAATATTCCCCATGCCTTGATCGAAAAATCTGCTGCTTCAAAGCAGCCTGAATAGAGATCTGGAGATCAGGCCCTTGAACCAGTCTCTTTGCAGAGGTACAGAGTCTGAGCCCCGGCTCAACTCTCGATGCCCTTCCTGGCCTGGATCCCCCGGCTGTAGTAATGCTTCAGCGGTCGCATCTCGGTGACCAGGTCCGCCTGCTCCAGCACCCGGGCCGGCGCCCCCCGGCCGGTGAGCACCAACTCCACCTCAAGCGGCCGCAGGCCGATCAACTCCAGCAGATCATCCTCGCTGAGCAGCTTGCAGTCATAGGCCACATTGATCTCATCGGCGATCACCAGATCATACTCGCCCCCTGTGAGGGCAGAGCGCAGGGTGACAAATCCCTGTCGGGCGGCCTCCAGATCCTCCTGGCTGGGCGGCCCATAGATGAAGCAGCCCAGACCGTACTGACAGATGGTGATCTCCTGGGAAAAGCGCTTGAGAGCGGTCAACTCGCTGTAGGGGGCATTCTTGATAAACTGACCGATATAGACCCGCAATCCCGCACCCACAGCCCGCAGGGCCAGGCCCAGTGCTGCCGTGGTCTTGCCCTTGCCCTCACCTGTATACACCTGTACATAGCCCTGCATCCCATCCTCCCGACCCCTGAGAGCCCATCGCCCCGAGCTGATCCCGGATCCTAGCTTAGAGAAAACTGAAAAAAATCCCCGCCCCTGCGGCCAAGAGCCCAATAGTCCAACAGGCCAATAGCCCTTTTTGCCGAGAGCAGCCCCGCTGCCTGGCCGATACCCTGGCCGATACCATTGCCGATACCATGGCGGCCGGCTTTATTCGTCAAAGCGCCCCCACTGCTTACCGCAAATCAGCCTTTCCTGCCAGTGATCAATATTTCCCCACTAAAAAACCGCCCATATTACCTGCTTGACTATCTGCTAGCCGCTAGGTAAGTTGTCGCCTACCATTTTGCATGAGCGTGTAGCAACACGCCTGAGGGAATCCGGTTCAACTCCGGAACGGGCCCACCGCTGTAACCGAGGACAACTCCACCAGGATGCCACTGTTCACCGATGAATGGGAAGGCGGGGGAGGCGAACGATCCGGGAGTCAGAAAACCTGCATGCAGAATCAGAATCGCACCTTTCCGGCACAGGGGTGACGATATCGACTCAGGGAAAAAAGGGATAACCTGGATCAACACCAATGTTGATCCAGGTTTTTTTTTCAGGCGACCCGCCAGTAGAGAGGAAGAGCAGTTATCGTGAACCAGAAAAGCGCCATTGTCCTTGCCATGTTCGGCACCACGGCGCCTCCTGCCCTGGCTGCGCTGCTCCATATCCGCACCCGGGTTCAAGAGGCCTTCCCGGGCACCCTGGTCCGCCTGGCCTTCACCTCCAACCTGATTCGCAAGATCTGGCAGCAGCGGAGCCACGACCAGAGCTACCGCGACCAGCACCCTCAGATCCCGGACGAGATCTACACCATCCAGGGTCCCCTGGCCGCCATGGCCAATCTCCAGGATCAGGGCCACCAGGAGCTGGCGATCCAGGCGATCCACATTGCTCCGGCAGAGGAGTTCCACGACCTCTCCAGCTATGTCCGGGCCCTGAACTCCATCCGGACCATGAAGCCCCGCTGGCAACCATTCCAGGCCCTGGCCCTGGGCCGACCGCTCTTTGGCAGTTACAACCCCAGCCACCCCTACAGTGCAGATATCCGGGCCGCGGCCGAAGCCCTGGCCGAGGATGTTGCCCTGGCGCGGGAACATGGGGCCGCCCTGGTCTATATGGGCCACGGCAACCCGCTCTTTCCCGCAGGCGGCCTCTACCTGGAACTGGCGGCCCGGATGAATCAGCTCTACCCGGACACCCCCACCTTTCTCGCCACCATCGAGGGCTTCCCCTGCCTGGATGAGCTCCTGCCCCAACTGCTGGAGCGCCGGATCAGCAAGGTCCTGCTCAAACCCCTGCTGATCGTGGCCGGTGCGCATGCGCTCCGTGATATGGCCGGCAGCGGGGAGGACTCCTGGCAATCCCGCCTCAGCCGGACGGGCATCGAGGTCATACCGGTGCTCCGCGGCCTGGGCGAGCAGCCGGCTGTTGCCCGGATCTTTGTCCAGCATCTGGCCGAGGCCGCAGCCGAGGCAGGGATCGAACTATGCTGAAGACCCTCAAGCTGAACCGGGGTATGCTCCTCTTCCCCCTGCTGGTCCTGGTGCTGGTCGCCCTGGTGGCCATCTCCGCCACCATGGGCTTTCTTCAGGTAGAGGTGGGAGACGTCTTTACCATCATCGCAGCCAAGCTGTTCAACCTGCCCCTCTCCGGGATTGATCCGGTGGCCACCACCGTGGTCACCGATGTACGTCTGCCCAGGATTGCGGCAGCCGTGCTGGTGGGCGGCATGCTCGGGGTCAGCGGAGCGGTCTTCCAGGCCATCCTGCTCAACCCCCTGGCCGACTCCTATACCCTGGGAATCTCCACCGGGGCCGCCTTTGGGGCCGCCCTGGTGATCGTTCTCCAGATCTTCGGCCTGGCCCTGCCCCCGGCGGTCTCGGTACCGGTCTTTGCCTTTGCCGGCGGCATCGGTACCCTGCTGCTGGTCCTCTATCTGGCCTCCGGGGATCGCCGCCTCTCCTCCACCAGCCTGATCCTGGCCGGGGTGATCGTCGCCGCCATCCTCTCGGCTGCCATCGGTTTTCTCAAGTTCCTGGCCGACGAGCAGGTGGGCATCATCATCTTCTGGCTGATGGGCAGCCTCTCCGGGGCCTCCTGGCACAACATCCTCCTGCTCACCCCCTTTGCCCTGCTGGGCACCGTGCTGGCCTTCTTCTATGGGAGGGATCTCAACATCATGGCCACCGGCGATCGCACCGCCACCTCCCTGGGGGTCAACACCGTCCGCCTGCGGATGGTGCTTTTAGCCGGCTGTACCCTGATGACCGCCCTCTCGGTCTCGGTGGCCGGTATCATCGGCTTTGTCGGCCTGATCGTGCCCCATATGCTCCGCCACCTGGCCGGCCCCGACAACCGGAGGCTGATCCCGCTCTCCTTCTTCAGCGGCGGCATCCTGCTGCTGGTGGCCGACACCCTGACCAGGGCCGTGCTCCCCGCCGAGGTCCCCATCGGTGTGCTCACCGCCCTCTTGGGGGGACCGTTTTTCTGTATCCTCTTCAAACGACGGCAGCGAGAGGGCTCAAGTGGATTTTAAGGCAGATACCACTCCCCTCTGGGACCTGGAGCGGGTCAGCTTCGGCTACGGTGCCAGCCCGGTGCTGAAGGCCATCGAGCTGAAACTCCTGCCAGGCCGCTGCTACGGCATCCTGGGCCCCAACGGCAGCGGCAAGACCACCCTCCTGGACCTGCTCAGCGGAGTGGTCGCCCCCCAGGAGGGGAGGATCTCCTTTCAGGGACGCTCCCTCCAGCGCTGGCCCAAGCGAGCGCTGGCCCAGACCCTGGGGCTGGTCCCCCAGGACTTCATGGTCAGCTTCGGCTTCACTGTCCGCGAGGCGGTGGAGATGGGGCTCCACCCCCACCTCCACCGCTTTGCCTCGCCCAGCAGAGAAGACCAGCTCCTCATCGATCAGGCCCTGGCAGAGACCGGGATCAGTGGGCTGGCCCAGCGGCCGGTAACCAACCTCTCGGGCGGCGAGAAACAGCGGGTGGCCGTGGCCAGGGCCCTGGCCCAGAACCCCCAGGTCCTGCTCCTGGACGAGGCCACCTCCAACCTGGACATCCTCCACAGCCTGGAGCTGCTCCGGTTGATCCGGCAGCGTTTCGAGCAGGGGTCCATCCAGGTGGTGGCGGTGATGCACGACCTCAACCTGGCCAGCTTCTTCTGTGATGAGCTGATCTTCATCAAAGAGGGCAGGATCGTCTGCCAAGGTCCCACCAGGGAGGTCCTGACCAGCGAGGTCATTGCCCGGGTCTATCAGGTGGAATCCCAGATCCGCTACAACGAGTTTACCAACAGCCAGCAGGTCAGCTTTCGCCTGCCCGGGGAGTCCCTCTAATGCGCACACGACCAGACCTCGCCGGCCCACGCCGAGCCATGACCTCAGCGCCCCCCCTGGCGTCAGCCCTCACCCTGCTGCTGGCCGTCCTGCTGCTGGTTTCCCTCCCTCCAGCCCGGGCCGCCTTTATCACCGACAGCGACCAGCAGACCCTGGTCTTTGCACAGCCCTTCAGCCGGATCATCTCCCTCTATCCGGCCCACACCCGCAACCTGGTGGATATGGGGGCAACAGAGGCCATCGTCGCGGTGGGCCGCAGCGATGAACTCCTGCCCGGGCTGCCCAGGGTCCACTTCCGGGACGATCCCGAGCGGCTGATCGCCCTGCGACCCGACCTGGTCCTGATCCGACCGATGATCAGCCGCAGCTACCCCCAGCTGGTCCAGCGGCTCAGACGCAGTAATATCCAGGTGGTCTCGCTCCAGCCCGCAGACATGGCCGAACTCTTTGCCTACTGGCAGAAGCTGGGACGGCTGAGCGGCTGTGAGCTGGGTGCCGCCGAGCTGAGTCGAAGCTTCAGCAGCCGGCTGGCCGAGTTCCACCAACAGCTCAGCCAGATCCCCCAGGAAGAACGAAAAAAGGTCTACTTTGAGGCCATCCACCGTCGGATGAAGACCTTTGCCTCCACCTCCATGGCCATCTTTGCCCTGGAAACCGCCGGCGGCATCAACGTGGCCGACGACGCCCTCCAGGTCCGCTCCACCAATATCGCTGCCTACTCCAAGGAACGCATCCTGGCCAAGGCTGACCAGATCCAGGTCTTCCTGGCCCAGCAGGGTCGGATGAACCCGGTCACCCGGGCAGAGATCCTCAACGAACCCGGCTTTGCCATGATCCGGGCGGTACGGGAAAAAGAGGTCTATCTGATCGATGAGAAGCTGGTCTCCCGCCCCACCATGGGCCTGTTGGACGGGGCAGCCATCATCATGGAGTTGCTCTACCCCAAGGCCCCGCTCCAGGAAGGTCTGACCCCATGAAACGATCCCCTGCCCTGCTCATCGCCGGTACCCACTCAGGCTGCGGCAAGACCACCCTGACCCTGGGCATCATGGCGGCCCTGCAACGACGTGGGCTCAGGATTCAGCCCTTCAAGTGCGGCCCCGACTTCATCGACCCCACCCTGCACCAACTGGTCACCGGCCGGGTCTCCAGGAACCTGGATGTGCGGATGTGCGGTGCTCCCTTTGTCCAGCACAGCTTTAAGCGCAACGGCAGCCAGGCCGACTGCGCCATCATCGAGGGGGTCATGGGCCTCTTTGACGGCGGCAAGGGCTCGGCCGCTTCCCTGGCCTCCCTGCTGGAGCTGCCGGTGATCCTGGTGGTAGATGTCCGCTCGGCTGCCGAAAGCGTGGCTGCGGTAATCAAGGGCTTTGCCAGCCTGGATCCGGCGGTGCAGGTAGCCGGGGTGATCTGTAACCGGGTGGGCTCGGCCAAACACCGGAGCATGATCAGCGAGGCGGTTCAACGCTACTGCCAGCTCCCCATTGTCGGCTTTCTGCCCAGAAACGAGGCCATCTCCATCCCCTCCCGCCACCTGGGGCTGCACATGGGTGAAGAACACCCCCTCAGAGGAGACAAGCTGGAACAGTTGATCGAGCTGATCGAGACCCACCTGGACCTGGAACTGCTCCTGCAGCTGGCAGGGACGAACTCCACCCCTTCCGCGCCCTCCCCGGAGCTCCCCCCCCTGGTGCTGCCCGAGCCAGGACCTCCGGTAGCCATCGGGGTGGCCCGGGACGAGGCCTTCTGCTTCTACTACCAGGACAACCTGGATCTGCTGGAAGCGGCCGGCGCGGAGCTGGTCTTTTTCAGCCCGCTCAGGGACCCGGCCCTGCCCGAGGGGATCCAGGGGCTCTACCTGGGCGGCGGCTATCCCGAACTCCATGCCCAGGCGCTCAGCGCCAACCAGAGCCTCTGCCGGGAGGTGCAGCGCTTTGCCGATCAGGGTCGACCGGTCTACGGAGAATGCGGCGGTTTCATGTACCTGAGCCAGGCCATCACCGACCTGGAGGGGAGACGGTTCCCCATGGCCGGGGTCTTTGCCTGCGCCACCACCATGCAACAGCGCCTGCGCCGCCTGGGCTACCGCCAGCCTCGCCAGAGCAGAGCCACCATCCTGGGTCCCAAGGATACCCTGGTCCACGGCCATGAGTTCCACTACTCGGCCATCAGCGAGCAGGACGCCGGGATGCCTACGGCCTACGTCCTGGATGATGACAGGCCCGAGGGCTACACCCATAAAAACACCCTGGCAGGATACGTTCATCTCCATTGGGGTCGCACCCCGGAGGTGGCAACCCGTTTTGTTGAGGCCTGCCGACAACCTTTGACCACATAGACTATCATGGTAGAGATTCTCGATATTGCCCCGGAACAGATCGAACCTGAAAGCTTTCGCATCATCAGCGAAGAGCTGGGCCCCACCTCCTTTTCCCCCCAGGAGTTTGCCGTGGTCCAACGGACCATCCATGCCACCGGTGACTTCAGCTTTGCCGACAACCTCCGCTTTCACGGGGATGCGGTCCGGGTGGGGATCGAGGCGATCCGAGCCGGGAAGAATATCCTGGTCGACGTCAACATGGCCGCCAGCGGGGTTTCCAAGAACCTGCTGGCCCCATTCGGCGGCAAGGTGATCTGCCGGATCAGCGAGCCCGAGACCGTGACCCTGGCCAGGGAAAAGGGCACCACCCGCTCCGACGCCGCCATTGCCCGATCCCTGGAAGACAACATCGGCATCGTGGCCGTGGGCAATGCCCCCACCGCCCTGCTCCAGACCATGGAGCTGGTGGAGGCGGGCCTGTTTGCCCCGGAGCTGATCATCGGCGCGCCGGTGGGCTTTGTCAATGCCGCCGAATCCAAGGAGCTCCTGGCCCGGAAGTCCTACCCCCATATCGTGGCCCTGGGCCGCAAGGGCGGCACCCCGGTGGCCGTGGCAGCGGTCAATGCCCTGATCCGGCTGGCCCGGGCCGCCTGATCGTGACCAGTCGAAAACGCCAGAAAAAGCTCCGCTCCGGCTACTCCACCGGTGCCTGCGCCGCAGCCGCGGCCAAGGCTGCGGTGCTCTGCCTGCTGAGCAGGCGTGCACCGGAGGAGGTGACCATCACCTTTCCCGATGACTCCCGCCATCGCTTTGAACTCTGCCGCTGCACCTCCCTGGACCAGGGCGCCCTGGCCACGGTGGTCAAGGACGCCGGTGATGACCCGGATGTGACCAACGGGGCCGAGATCGGGGTGGAGGTCCGCCTCGTCTCCGGCCAGGCAGGGACAGCAGAACAGTTCCAGCTGCTCAGCGGCAGCGGCGTGGGTACGGTCACCAAGCCGGGCCTGCCCATCCCGGTGGGCGAGCCCGCCATCAACCCCATGCCCCGCAAGATGATTCGCCGGGCCATGGCCGAGGGACTGGAGGCCTGCGGCCAAGCAGAGCTGCAGCTGGCAGCCACGGTCTTTATCCCTGGCGGCGAAGAGCTGGCCAAGAAGACCCTCAACCAGCGGCTGGGCATCCTGGGCGGCCTCTCGGTCCTGGGCACCACCGGCATTGTCCGGCCGGTCTCGGCCAAGGCCTGGACCGACACCATCGAGGCCTCCATGTCCGTTGCCCGGGCCGCCGGCCTGGACACGGTCCTCCTCTCCACGGGCAGGACCTCGGAACGGGCGGTCCAGGAACAGATCCGGCTGCCCGAAGAGGCCCAGGTGATGATGGGCGACTACCTGCGCTATGCCCTGGAGGCGGCCCAGCGACACGGCTTTTCCAGAATCGTCATCGCTGCCATGTGGGCCAAACTGCTCAAGGCGGCCCTGGCCATCCCCCAGACCCATGTCCGCAACGGTGCCCTGGAGCCCCTCCAGGGTGCAGAGCTGCTGGAAGAGCTGGGGCTGGACCCGGACACGGCCCGCTCCATGGCCCAGGCCAACACGGCCAGGGAGATCTATGACCGCTTGCTTGCCGGCCAGCGCCAGGACCTGATCCATGCGGTCTCCCTCCGGGCCCAGGAACAGGCCCGACACTGGTCCGGCCTGGCCGTGGCCATCTATCTGGTAACCTCTGAACAGGGAGTGGTGCATCATGTCCCGGATTGAACTCATCGGCATCAACGCTGACCAACTGGACCCGCGTCAGGAGGAGTTGGTCACGGCCTGCAGGGCAGTGGTGGCCTCCAGACGTTTTTCTCCCCTGGTGGCGGAGCTGGGTCTTGCCGTCATCCCCATTGCCCCGATCAGGGAGATGGTGGCAGAGGTGGAGCTGGCCCTGGAGCAGGGTGATGTGGCCATCCTGGCCAGCGGCGACCCCCTCTTTTTCGGGATCGGCCGGACCCTGCTTGGCCACTTCCCGGCCGAACAGCTCCGCATCCACCCGGCCTTGAGCGCGGTGCAGCTGGCCTGCAGTCGCCTCAAGGTCCCCTGGGATGACCTGAGCCTGCTCAGCCTCCACGGCCGCGACAGCCGCCAGGCTGCAGCCAGAATCCTGGCCCGGGCCAAGACCATGGTCTTCACCGATCGGAACAACAGCCCCGATGGTATTGCCCGGCTGCTGCTGGAGGCCCTGGAGGCCGCCGGGGAGCCGGAGCGGGCAGGCGCCATCCGAATGCGGGTGGCCGAGAACCTGGGCCTGCCCGAAGAACAGCTCCATGACCGCCCCCTGGCCGAGCTGGCAGAGCAGCGCTTTGCGCCCCTGAACATGGTCCTGGTGGAGCAGCCCCTGGTCGAACAGGAGGGACGTTTCGGCCTCACTGCCGAGGAGATCCATCACTCCCGGGGCTTAATCACCAAGGATGAGGTCCGGGCAGCCTCCCTCCATAAGATGCGCCTGCCCAACCGGGGTGTGCTCTGGGATATCGGCGGCGGCTCGGGCAGCGTCTCCCTGGAGGCGGCCCGGCTCAACCCGGAGCTCTCGGTCTATACCATCGAAAAGAAGCCCGAAGAGCAGGAAAATATCCGCAGCAACATCCGCCGCTACAGGACCTACAACATCCGCCTGATCGGTGGTGAGGCCCCCGAGGCCCTGGCCCAGCTGCCGGCCCCGGATCGGGTCTTCATCGGCGGCAGCGGCTCCCGCCTGAGGGAGATTATCGAGCTGATCGCTCCGCGCCTCCAGCCCGGGGGACGCGTCGTGATCAACGCGGTCCTGGCAGGTACCGCCGAGCTGGCTCCAAGCCTGCTGCTCGAGCAGGGCTACGAGGTCGAAACCACCACCATTGCGGTAACCAGAAAAACGGTCCAAGAACAAGAGGCCACTTCCTTTAATCCCATCACTATTATTACAGGTTGCTCATGACTATGGAACACTCATCACCCCCAGGACACCTCTACCTGGTCGGTATCGGACCAGGCGACCCGGAACTGATCACCTACAAGGCTGGTCGTTTTCTCAATCAGACCCGGGTCTGGGCCGTACCCCAGGCCAAGGCAGACGGTCAATCCCGGGCGCTGTCGATCGCAGCCAACCAGCTTGAGACCAAGGACAAGACCATCCTGGAGCTCTGTTTCCCCATGAAGAAGGTCTTTCTCGGCGAGACCGTGACCTCCCAGCTCAGCGAGGCCTGGCGCGCCTCTGCCGAGGAGGTCATCTCCTACCTGGACCGTGGTGAAGACGTGGCCTTCCCCACTCTGGGCGATCCCAGCCTCTACTCCACCGCCTTCTACCTGCTGCCCATGATCCTGGAGAGGCGACCCGAGACCCAGGTCACCGTCATCCCCGGAATCACCGCCATGGCAGCCTGTGCAGCCGGGATCAACGCCCCCCTTGCCCTGGGCAACGATGTCCTGGCCGTGGTTCCGGCGGCCTTTGATGACGACCGGCTCCGGGACACCCTGATCAGCCTGGACGCGGTGGTCCTGATGAAGGTCCACCGCAAGATGGACCAGCTGGTGGAGCTGCTGACCGAGCTGGAGCTGGTGGATCAGGCCGTGCTCTTTGAGCGCTTCGGCCTGCCTGACCAACGGGTCTATCCCGATATCCGGGAGGCCCTGGGCAAAGAGCTCCACTACTTTTCCACCATGCTGATCAGAAAAAAACAGGTACAGGTATGACCATGAGCAGAGGCAACGAGAACACGCAGGAACCCAGTATTCACCCGGTGGTCTTCCTGGGGGCAGGCCCGGGCGACCCGGAACTGATCACCCTCAAGGGACGACGCCTCCTGGATCAGGCCGATCTGATCATCTATGCCGGCAGCCTGGTCAACACCGCCCTGCTGGAAGGGGTGGGCGGCCGCTGTCACGACAGCGCCGGCATGGACCTGGAAGCCATCATCACCCTGGTGCTCAAGGGCTACCGCCAGGGCTTGAAGGTGGTCCGGCTCCACACCGGTGATCCGGCGATCTACGGAGCCATCCGTGAGCAGATGCAGTGGCTGGACAGGGAGGGGGTGGACTACGAGGTGGTACCCGGGGTAAGCTCGGCCTTTGCCACGGCCGCGACCCTGAAAAGAGAGCTGACCGTTCCCGAGGTCACCCAGACCGTGATCCTCACCCGCCAGGCCGGCCGCACCCCGGTACCGGAGCGGGAATCCCTGACCCGGCTGGCAGCGATCCAGGCCACCATGTGTATCTTCCTGAGCGTCTCCATGATGGACCAGGTGGTGGCCGACCTCACGGCCGGCGGCTACAGCGAAGAGACCCCGGTGGCGGTGGTGGAGAAGGCCAGCTGGCCCGAAGAACGGGTCCTCCGCGGCACCCTCAAGACCATCAGCGCCCAGATCGGGAGCTCCAAGATCCGCAAGACCGCCATGATCATCGTCGGCCCGGCCCTGGATGACGCCAGCACCATAGCCTCCAAGCTCTACGACACCAGCTTCAAACACGAGTACCGGTGAGCATGCCCGCAGCCGGCGGCTATGCCGTGCTGGCCATCACCGCAGGGGGCAGGCTCCTGGGCGAACAGCTGGCCCGGGAGCTGAACGCCGATCTCTACTACTGCAAGGGAGAACTGCGTCCCACCCTCAGCCGGGTCTGGCCGCGCTACCAGGGGCTGATCTGCATCATGGCCACCGGCATCGTGGTCCGGATGATCGCCCCGCTGCTGGCTGACAAGAGCAAGGACCCGGCAGTGGTGGTCTGTGACCAGCAGGGGAGCTATGCGATCTCACTGCTCTCCGGTCACCTCGGCGGTGCCAACAGCCTGGCCGCCAGGGTTGCCGGGATCAGCGGCGGCCAGGCCGTGATCACCACGGCCTCGGATGTGCTCGGCCAAACCGGCCTGGACCTCTGGTGCCGGGAACTGGGACTGAGCATCGCCGACAAGGCCGCCTTTACCCGCAAGATGGGCCAGCTGGTCGACCAGGGGAGCCTCCGCCTCTACAGCGAGTTTCCCCTGCCCCGGCTGCCGGAAGATCTGATGATCTGCCAGACGCCCGAGGAGGCGGACCTGGTCATCAGCACAGCGGCCACCACCCCGGGCAAGGGGGTCCTGCTCCATCCCAAGGCCCTGGCCCTGGGGATCGGCTGCAAACGGGACACCCCGGCCGCCCGGATCGAGGCGACCGTTGAGGCGGCCTGCCGCAACCATAACCTGGCAGCGGCCGCCATTGCCCGGCTGGCCTCCATCACCCTCAAGCAGGATGAGCCGGGCCTGCTGGCCTATGCCCGGGATCGCCAACTGGACATTCGTTTCTACACCAGCGAACAGCTCAACACCATCCCCAGCGAGGCTTCCTCAGCCACGGTCTACCGGGTCACCGGTGCCCGGGCCGTGGCTGAACCCGCCGCCATCCTCGCGGCAGGGGCCGAGGCCCTGCTGGTCAACAAGATTAAAGGAGCCGGGGTCACCCTGGCCATTGCCCGGATCCCGGATCCCCTGGCAACCACCGCCTAACCACAATCAAGAGAGAACCATGACCACATCTTCAGCAGACACCACCCCAGCACTCCAGGTCGTCGGCCTGGGCCCTGGAGCACAGGACCTGATGGCGCCCAGGGCGCGACAGGCCATCGAAAAGGCCGAAATCGTCGTCGGCTACCGGACCTATCTGGAGCTGGTGACCGACTGCATCCCGGCCACGGCCGAGGTGATTTCCTCCTCGATGATGCAGGAGATTGATCGCTGCCGCAAGGCCCTGGAACTGGCGGAAACAGGCAAACGGGTTGCCCTGGTCTGTGGCGGGGATCCCGGCATCTACGCCATGGCCGGGCTCGTCTTTGAGCTGGCAAAGGCCACCGATTCCGCGGCAGCCATCGAGGTGATCCCCGGGATTGCCGCCTTAAACGGCTGTGCCGCGGTCCTGGGGGCGCCCCTGATGCACGACTTTGCCGCCATCAGCCTCTCTGACCTGATGACCCCCTTTGAGCTGATCGAACAGCGGCTGGAGGCGGTGGCGTCCGCGGATTTCGTGGTGGTGATCTATAACCCCAAATCAAAGAAACGGACCCAGCAGATCGTCCGGGCCCAGGAGATCCTGCTCGGCCATCGCAGCCCGGATACCCCGGTGGGCATCGTCCAGGGCGCCTCCCGGGACAATCAGAGCGTCTGCCTCTCCACCCTGGGGGAGATGCTCGACCAGGAGATTGGCATGCAGACCACGGTGATCATCGGCAACTCCCAGACCTTTACCTGGCAGGGCCAGATGGTTACCCCCAGGGGCTATAACAACAAGTACGGCCTCTAGGCTGCCAAAGGAGCAGCAGCCCGGCTTCACCCGGTTGTGACTGGCCGCAGAGAAACACTTGAGCGGCCCGTCACAAAGCGTACATCTACAACTGCGTACATCCGGTGCGATGGTAGGGCGTGATCCAGGAGTGGCTCATGCTTGCCCCAAGACGGGATTCCCGTCTGCGCGGCATGGGGTCGTGCCACCTGGCAGCGTACCAACCAACCTGGGCTGGGCTTGCCCCAGGCAGCTGATTCTTCATACGCACGAAGGCCGAAAAATCGGCTCCAGGCCGATAGACGACAAGGGGCCGCCAGCAGTGATCACTGCTGGCGGCCCCTTGTGCTGTTCCAGCCTGCTGAGAGCTACGGCTGCGGCATCAGGGGGCTGCACTCCTTGATGGTCACCTTCCCCTGGAGGACATTGCCCTTGGAGTATTCGGTGAAGTAGCAGGTGTTGCTGGACGGATCATAGTTCTCTATCCAGAGGTTATCGTCCTTCCAGGTGGCTGCCAGGTGACGCTGTCCCTCCGGGACATGGATGGTCATCACCCCGCCGTAGCGTTTGACAAAGACCTGCTGAAAGCGAAAGTAGTAGGCGCCCCAGCTGACGATGAAGACGATCAGGCCCAGGATCGCCCCGACCTTCCAGTTCTTGCCTCTGACGCTGAACAGGTACAACAGGGCAGCGATCACCAGGATCACCGCCAGCCAATAGAGATAGGTTATCATCGTGTTCCTCAGGTGGTTCCGGGCAACCCCTGCACAGGCCTGTCCGGAGAGGTGGCAGCGGTCTTGCGACCGCCGCGGAATGTTTTTTTTAAGGTACCCTTAAGCGCGCTCAGGGCCTACTCCAGATCCTTGAGCTTGGCCAGCTCCTCGGCCGGCATGGTAAAGCTATGGATATCTTCGGGAAAGAGGCCCTCTTCCACCTCTCTCTTATAGGCGGCGATGGCCTCGAGAACCCCGCCGCGCATGGTGGTGTACTGCTTGACGAACTTGGGGGTGAAACCGTCGAACAACCCCACCATGTCATGGGTGACCAGGACCTGGCCGTCGCAGTCCCGTCCCGCACCGATACCGATGGTGGGAATGGAGACGGTCTCGCTGATCATCCTGGCCACGGCTGCGGGGATGGCCTCAAGGACCAGGGAAAAACAACCGGCATCTTCCAGGGCCCGGGCATCGTCGATCATCTGCCGGGCGGCCTCGGCCTTCTTGCCCTGGACCTTGAAGCCCCCCAGGGAAGTGGCGGTCTGGGGGGTGAGGCCCACATGGCCCTGCACCGGGATACCGCCCCGGACGATGGCCTCCACGGTGTCGGCCACGATCCGGCCACCCTCCAACTTGACCCCGTCGGCGCCCGCCTCTTTGAGAAAACGGCTGGCATTGTTCACCGCCGCCGGGATGGAGGAGTTGTAGGAACCAAAGGGCATATCCCCAATCACCAGGGCCCTGCGAACGCCTCTGGCAACCGCCCGGGTATGGTGAAGCATCTCCTCCATGGTCACCGAGACCGTATTCGGATGGCCCAGGACCACCATGGCCAGCGAGTCGCCCACCAGGGCAATATCGATCCCGGCCTCATCCACCATTCGGGCCCAGGGATAGTCATAGGCGGTGAGCATGGTTACCTTGGGACCGGCTTGCTTGCGTGCCAGGATATCGGGTATGGTCAACTTTTTCATAGCAGCTCCTTATTCGTTACCAATCACCGGACGGGTAACTCTAGGTTATTACATGCCTCAACAATGGAAGCCATCACAAAGCGTGAACAGGGGATGAGCTGTGACGGCCTCCCCCTGCTCAACTCTTCTCCAGGCGCTGGACATGGCTTGCCTCCAGTGCCTTGATGATCATGGTTATGGTGCCGTTCACCGGGGTGGCCACCCCGACCTCCCGGCCCCTGGCCACGATGGCCCCGTTAATCACATCAATCTCGGTGGGCGCCCTGCGCAGGATGTCCTGGAGCATACTGGCCCGGTTGGCAGCGGTATCTGCACAGACCTTGAGCACCTGGGCCATGGGATCCTCATAGGGCAGCCGGATACCCAGGGCCCGGGCCACGGCCACCCCTTCGGCCACGGCCAGCTCCATGATCCGACTGCACTCAGGCACCTGGGCCAAGACCCCGTTGGGCACCCGGAGAATGGCGGCCAGGGCGTTGATCCCGACGTTGACCAACAGCTTGCCCCAGATCAAGCCACTGGCATCCCCACTGATCCGGCTGGTAATACCGGCCCGGGCAAAGAGTTGCTCCACCGCCTGCAACTGCTTCTCCTGCCCCGGAGCCGGACCCAGCAGGGTCTCGCCCTCCCCGGCATGGAGGCTGTGCCCTGGAGCGATGACGGTGCCTGCCTGGGCCGTCACCCCGGCCACCCCGCAGGGACGGCCAAAGACCGCCTCGATCTGCTCCAGGTTGCCCACCCCGTTCTGGAGGGTGAGCACCAGGCCCTCCTCGGCCAGGATCTTTTTCGCCAGTTCGGCAGCCGCCCGGGTGCCCCTGGACTTGGTAAAGAGGATCACCAGTTCTGCCGGGGGCTCACCCTCCTCAAAGCGGCTGACCGCCTCCAGCGGATAACGCCGCTCTTCCCCTGCCATGGTGGTGACCACCACGCCCTGACGGTTGATGGCCTCCACCGTGTCCGGATCGATATCATAGAGCCGTACCCGGGCGACCCGGGAGAGCCAGGCCCCGAAGAGGCAGCCCATGGCCCCGGCTCCGATAACCACGATCTCCATCTGCTCGTCGCCCGGTTGCTGTTCGCTCATAACACCCCCTGTCCCGGACTGTGCCGGGTCTCGATCATCATGGCGGTGGTATCCAGCATCCGGTTGGCATAGCCCCACTCATTGTCAAACCAGGCCATCAGGTTGACCAGCCGCCCCTCGCTGACACTGGTCTGGGTGCTGTCCAGCACCGCTGAGCGGGGGTCGTGATTAAAGTCACAGGAGACCAGGGGCAGTTCGGTATAGCCCAGGACCTGGTGCAGGGGGCCTTGGGCGGCCTGTTGAAAGAGGCGGTTGAGCACCTGTCGATCCGTGCCCCTGCTCACCCTGGCGGTGAGCTGCATCAGGGAGACATTCATGGTGGGTACCCGCAGAGAGACCGCCTGGAAGCGTCCCTGGAGATGGGGAAAGATCCGATCGATCCCCCTGGCCAGGCCGGTATTCACCGGGATGATGGAGTTGCTGGAGCTGCGACTCTTCCTCAGATCCGGATTATGGTAGGCATCGATCACCGGCTGGTCGTTCATCATCGAATGGATGGTGGTGATCACCCCGGAGTCAATACCGCAGTGCTCATCCAGCAGCCTGATGACGTGGCTGATGCAGTTGGTGGTGCAGGAGGCGTTGGAGACGATCTGGTCGGTGGTCTTCAAGATCTGATGGTTGAGACCATAGACCACGGTGGCATCCACATCACTCTGGGCAGGGCAGGAAAAGAGGACCTTACGGGCCCCGCTGAGGAGATGCTGTTCCGCGATCCGCCGGTCGGTATAGGAACCGCTGCACTCCAGGACCACATCGACGTCCAACTCCTTCCAGGGCAGCCGGGAGAGATCCCGTTCACAGCTCATGGCGATGGCATCGTCGTTGACCAGGAGGTGACTGCCGTCACAATCCACCGAGCCGGCAAACTTGCCATGGGTGGAGTCAAACTTGGTCAGATGGGTGATGGAGGCCAGACCGGCCAACTCATTGATGGCCACGATCTGCATCTGCTCCCGCCTGCCGGACTCATAGAGGGCCCGGAGTATGCAGCGACCGATCCGGCCATATCCGTTTATTGCGATTCGAATACTCATAATTCTACGACAAGCTAACTGCTCATTATTGGCCGGTATCCTCACCTCCAGGGGTGGGAAGCCGGCCTCCCCTTACCCTATCGTCTTGCTCCTTACTCTATTCTTGCCCATTTGTCTCTCCCGGGAGGGGAGAAAATTCATCCTTTGGGGAAAAATATGTCCACAGGGATCAGGGGCCTGCTCCTCTGCCCGTTTTCTGAGCAGCCCCCTGGGTGAGAACGCTTCCCTTTCCCTTTAAAAAAGGGTACGATTCCAACGACCTGTAGAGAAGAAATCACCATCAGCAGTTCTTTCCCCCTGACCCATGGAGCCCCCCATGCAGATCTATCTCTGGCGACATAACACCCAATTTTCCAGTTGGTCGATGATCGATGAACCCCAGATTCACAGCCAGCGCTACACCCACGCCGAGGTGGCGGTCCTGGCCGCCTCCGCAGACGAGGCCAGGCAGCTGCTGGCGGCAAGCGGCCAGTGGAATCCGGATGAACTGGAACGGATCGAACCGGAGGTCATCGGCTTGAAGGAGCCCAGGATCATCAGCAGTCACGTCCTCTAGTCGCTGCCTGCCCCAGAGGCCGGATGGACGCCGTCCCGGCTGGGGACAATGGCTGGGATCCGCCGCCCTGATGGTTCCGGGACGAACAGGAAAAGAATAAGAATTTGTGTCGGTTATATTGTTTTTTCGCCCCAGCTCAGGTACACTTCCGGGAGGATCTGAGGCAGAGGCCCCGGCACCCCGGGGCAGGCCCCTGCCCCCGTACATCCCCACAGCCCCAGAGGAATCATGGACCCTGCCCACAGCCGAAAGCCGCTCAGCCCCTTGCCCATCCTGTTGTTGCTCTTCCTGCTCTTCCTGCCCCACCAGGCCCGGGCGGTTGAGCTCGACCAGACCTCCTGGGAGGAGACGATTCAGGCCGCAGACGGCCAAACCCTTGACTGGTACATGTGGGGCGGCTCGCCCGCGATCAATGCCTATGTCAACGGCTTTGTGGCCCACCGCTTGAAAGAACGATACAACATCACCCTCCGCCAGGTCCCGGTCAAGGATATTGCCGAGGTGGTCAGCAAGCTGCTGGTGGAGCGTCAGGCCGGTAAGAGCAGCGACGGCAGCGTGGACCTGATGTGGATCAACGGCGAGAATTTCCGGACCTGCAAGAACAAGGGTCTGCTCTTTGGCCCCTTTGCCCAACGACTGCCCAATCAGCACTACGTCGACTGGAGCAGGCCCTCGGTGTACAACGACTTCGGCACCCCGGTGGAGGGCATGGAATCGCCCTGGGGCAGTGCCCAGGTGATCATGATCTACGACACCGCCCGGACCCCGGTGCCACCCAAAAGCATGGCTGAGCTGATCACCTGGATCCGGGAGCATCCCGGCCGATTCACCTATCCGGCACCACCTGATTTCACGGGTTCGGTCTTTCTCCGCCAGCTCTTCTATCACCAGGGCGGCGGGGCCTCGACCTGGCAGGGCGACTACTCCCAGCAAGAGCTGAGCAGCGCCGCCAGGGCCACCTATGCGCTGCTCAAGGAGCTCAAGCCCGCACTCTGGCGCCAGGGCTCCACCTATCCGAACTCTCCGGTACGGATGAACACCCTCTTTGCCGACGGCGAGATCGACTTCTCCTTCTCCTACCACCAGGCCGAGGCCTCGCGCAACATCCTGGACGGTTTGTTCCCGCCCACGGTACGCTCCTTTGTCTTTGCCGAGGGCACCATCGCCAACACCCACTTTGTAGCCATCCCCTTTAACGCCAGAGACAAGGCCGCGGCCATGGTGGCGGCCGACTTCCTGCTCTCTGCCGAGGCCCAGCTGGAGAAGGCCAAGGCCGGGGTCTGGGGCGATTTCCCGGCCATTGACACCACCAGGTTGCCCCGGGCCCAACAACAGCAGTTCGCCGAACTGGAGCGGGGGCCGGCCACCCTGAGCAACCGGGAGCTCCAGGCCCATCAACTGCCAGAGCCACCCAGCAGGGTCCTGATCTACCTGGAAAAGGGTTGGCAAGAACAGGTCCTCAGGGAGCGTTGATGTTCCAGCCCCTCCCTGAATCCCCGGCCCAGGCCGGAACCGCACCCGGAAGGCTCCGGCTACTGATGCTGCTCGGGCCGGCCCTGGCCATTATCCTCCTCTTTTTCGGGGGCGGCATCTTCCTGGGCATACTCCAGGCCCTGGGATACCGGCCCGGCGCCGGCGGAGGCAGCCTTAGCCTCAGCCACTTTGCCGCGGTCTTCACGGACCCCGACTTTAGCACCAGCCTGCTGATGACCCTCTATATCGCCACGGTCTCCACCCTGGCGGCGGCCCTCTGCTCCCTGCCGCTGGCCCTCCTGCTGACGCGCCTGGCAGCGACCAGCTCCTGGATCAACGTTATCCTCCAGATCCCACTCACCGTCCCCCACCTGGTGATCGGGATCTGCATCAGCCTGCTGCTCTCACCGGCAGGACTCGTCTCCAGGTTGCTCTCCTGGTCCGGACTCATTGCCGGACCGGCTGCCTTTCCGCTGCTGGTCAACGATACCTGGTCCGTGGGGATTCTCCTGAGCTATATCTGGAAGGAGATCCCCTTCATCACCTTCATGCTGGTGGCGATCTTAAAAAACAGCGGCCAGGAGCTGGAAGAGGCCGCCCAGACCCTGGGGGCCTCTCCCTGGCAACGCTTCCGCCATGTCACCCTGCCCCTGCTGGCCCCCAACCTCAGGGGGGCCTGTTTGATCGTCTTTGCCTTTAGCTTTGGCGCCTTTGAGCTCCCCTTTCTCCTGGGCAAGACCTTTCCCATGGTTCTGCCGGTCTGGGCCTACCGAAACTATAGCGATGTGGACCTGATGGCCCGTCCCGAGGGCATTGCCATCGGCCTGATCATTGCCGCGGTGGTGATCTGCGCCATCCTCCTCTCCCAGGGGCTTACCCGGATGACCTCCAGACAGGGGACGGCCCGGTGAGCGGTCGACGGTTCCTGGGGTTGGCCATCCTACTGCTGGTTTTATTGCCCTTTGTGCCCCTGCTGCTCTGGTCGGTCTCGGAGCAGTGGTTTTACCCGGGCCTCCTGCCCCAGAAGTTCGGCCTGCGCAGCTGGAGCTACATCTTCTCCACCGCCTCCTCCCAGATCGCCGGCGGCCTGGTGCAGAGCATCGGCCTCTCCGGGGTGACCACCTGCCTCTCCCTGCTGATCGGCATCCCGGCCGGTCGGGCCCTGGGGCTCTACAGCTTTGCCGGCAAGAGGCTGATTGCCCTGCTGCTGCTCCTGCCGGTGATCGTGCCGCCGCTCTGCGTCTCCATGGGGCTGCATCTCTGGTTCATCCGGCTGGGCCTGGCCGAGACCTTCTTCGGGGTCGTCCTGGTCCACCTCAGCTTCTGCCTGCCCTACACCATCTTTGTGCTCTGGGGGGTATTTGCCGATTACAACCCTGAGTTTGAAGAGCAGGCCCGCTGTCTGGGAGCAGGTCGCCTCCAGACCCTGGTCAGGGTGACCCTGCCCTTTATCTTTCCCGGCCTCTGTCTGGCAGCCCTGTTCTCCTTCCTGCTCTCCTGGTCCCAGTACCTCTCCACCCTGATCATCGGCGGCGGCAAGCTGCTGACCCTGCCCATCCTGCTCTTCTCCCTGATGGACAGCGGCGACCGTCCCGTAGCCGCCGCGGTGAGCCTGCTCTTTGTGCTGCCGGCCCTGCTGGTGTTGCTGGCCAATGGTCGGCTCCTTGGCCGCCAGGGACTCTCGGGGGTACGCTGATGGGGATCCTGGAGCTGGAAGCCTTGAACGTGGGCTATGGCAGCCGGGCCATCGTCCGTGAGCTTCATCTGGAGGTGGCCCAGGGCGAGATGGTGGCCCTGCTCGGCCCCAGCGGCGGGGGCAAGACCAGTATCCTCAAGACCATCGCCGGCCTGCTCCCCCCCCTGAGCGGCACCATCCGGATCAACGGCCAGATGGTCAACCAGGTGGCTGCAGAGAAACGGGAGGTGGTGCTGATCTTCCAGAAGCCGCTGCTCTTTCCCTTCCTCGATGTGGGCGAAAACATCGGTTTCGGGCTGCGGATGCAGGGCATCCACGGAGCCAGGGCCGCACGAGAGATCGCCGAGATGGCCGAACTCACCGGCCTTGGGGGCCTGGAGCGGCGTAAGATCCAGCAGCTCTCCGGCGGACAGCAGCAACGGGTGGCCCTGGCCCGGGGACTGGTCCTGCGACCCTCGCTCCTGCTCCTGGACGAACCCCTCTCCAACCTGGACCCTGACCTGCGCCAACAGATGCGGGAACTGATTCAGGCAGTCTGCCGCCAGACCCGGACCACCACCCTCTTTGTCAGCCATGATCAGAGCGAGGCCCTGATGCTCAGCGACCGGGTGGCCCTGCTCCTTGGCGGCAGCATCCGCCAGCTGGGCACGCCCAGGGAGCTCTTTTACCGACCGGCTGATCGGGAGGTGGCCGCCTTTTTCGGCTGCAGCAACCTGCTGGAGGGGGTGATCATGGACCGCCACTTCAGCTGCGCAGGGCTGCCCCTGGCGCTGCCCCTGCCGTCCACCCAGCCGTCGGCCCAGGTCGAAGGGAAGCGCTGCATTGTGGCCATCCGCCCGGAACAGATCGAGCTGGCTGGCGGCGGGGCCGACACCCTGACGGCAAGGGTGGAGTCGCTCTCCTTTGAAGGCGCCCTGACCCGACTGGAGGTGCGGCTGGGCTCGTGCCGGCTGACCGTGCTCAGCCCACACCCCGGACCCAGCCCGGGCAGCGATGTCCAGTTGGCCATCCCGGCCTCGGCCATCCATGTCCTGCCCTGTCCTTAACCTCTCTTTTGAGCAAAAGACGAACCGAACGTATGTCCCAGCAGACCAAGCAATCCAAGCAGAGCCTGCAGAACCTGCCGGCTGAAGCCGGCACCCTCTCAGACCACTACCTGCCCCAGGTGCGACGCTACCTCCACAGCTGCCGCCCCCCCCTGCCCGGCTGCGCTGACCCGAGCGAGATTGCTGTCCAGCCCCTGGCCCAGGGGGAGTATAACCTCAACTTCCTGCTCAGCAGAGGCTGTGCGCCGGCGGTCTTCCGGATCAATATCGCCTCCCAGCTCAAGCGCGAGGACCAGATCTGCTACGAGTACCATGCCCTGGAACTGCTCCGGGACTCAGGGGTCACCCCCTGTCCCTATTACCTGGACAACAGCAGGAAGCAGCTGGATCGGGGGATCCTGATCATGGAATACCTGGAGGGCCGCCCCCTCCACTACCCCACGGATACGCCCCAGGCTGCCTCCCTCTTCAGTACCCTTCACCAGCTCAGACCAAGCCAGCCCCACCAGCTGATCCGGGAGGAGCAGCCCCTGAGTCTGATCTTTGCCGAGTGCAGCGAACTGCTGAAGCGCTACTTCCAGTCCCGGGCAGCCGCAGCGGCCCCGGAGATCGGCGGCCTGCTTGCTGAAATCCTGGCCTGGGCCGATGGGGCCCGCCACAGGGAACGCTACTTCGAAAGCGACCCCTTCAACTGCATCGTCAACACCGAGGTCAACTCGGGTAACTTCATCGTCAATCCCCAGCAAGGCTCCATCCACCTGATCGACTGGGAGATGCCCCGCTGGGGCGACCCCAGCTCGGATCTCTGTCACTTCATCTCGCCGCTGACCACGCTTTGGAGGAGCAGCCACCGCTTGGATACGGAGACCAGGGCTGCATTTGTCCGCACCTACCTGGACGGTTTCCGGGGCAGAGAGGGCCAGCGGCTGGCGGCCACCATCCATGACCGGCTGGAGCTGAAGATGCCCTTTGTGCTCCTCCGCGGCATCGCCTGGTCAGCCATGGCCTGGGCCGCCTACCAAACCTACGACCAAGGCGACTACCAGGGCATCCGCAACCAGCAGACCTGGCAGGTCCTGAACCGCTATCTGGAGCCGGCATTTATCCGCGCCCTCTTTGCCCCCTACCTTCACCACTGAGACCATTGGCACAACCTAAGCAGACCCTATGCAGAACCGACAAGGCCTGATCATCTTCAGCCGTTTTCCAGCACCCGGCTCAACCAAGACCCGACTCATCCCCTGCCTGGGAGCCAAAGGTGCCGCCCGTCTCCAACAGCGGCTGAGCGAGCTGGTGGTCAAACGGGCCAGGCTCCTCTCCCGGCGGCTGGAGTTGGAGATCATGGTCTACTACACCGGGGCAGGCTTGGCAGAGATGATCCGGTGGCTGGGTCCGGATCTCCACTACCATGAGCAGCAGGGCCGGGACCTGGGAGAACGAATGCGGCAGGCCTTCCGGGAGGCCCTTGACCAGGGGATGGAACAGGTGGTCCTGATCGGCTGCGATATCCCGGGGCTCAACGAACAGATCCTGGAGAAGGCCTTTGCCGCCCTGGAGCGGAACGATACGGTGCTGGGGCCTGCCATGGATGGCGGCTACTACCTGATCGGCATCAAGAGAGACCGCGCCCCTGAGCTGCTCTCTCCCCTGTTTAGCGGGATCAACTGGTCCACCTCCCGGGTCTATCTCTCCACCGTGGCCATCCTGGAGGCGCATCAGGCCAGCTTCACCACCCTGCCCACGCTCCAGGACATCGACCGGCCCGAGGACCTGGACACCATCCCCAAGGCGGTCAGGCCATGAACTCCACCCTGGCCGTGATCATCCCCACCCTCAACGAGGCCGCCAACCTCCCCGCGACCCTGGCCGCACTGGCGGCTGCAGCACCCACGGAGATCCTGGTGGTGGACGGCGGCTCCACGGACCAAAGCTGTGCGCTGGCGGCAGAGGCCGGTGCCCGGGTCATCCAGACCCCTCCGGGACGGGCCGGCCAGATGAACCAAGGGGCAGAACTGAGCAGCGCAGAGCTGCTGCTCTTTGTCCACGCAGATACCCGGCTGCCCCGGGAGGCCGGCCGCTCCATCCGCCAGGCCCTGGACCGCCCCGGAGTGGTCGGCGGAGCCTTCTCCTTAGGGATAGACCATCCCCGACCCATGCTGCGGCTGATTGCCGCCGGCGCCAACCTGCGCTCCCGCCTCCTCGGGCTGCCCTACGGGGATCAGGCCATCTTCACCCGCAGGGAGACCTTCTGGGCTGCAGGCGGCTTCCCCCAGACCCCCATCATGGAGGATTATATCTTTATCCGCCGCCTGGGCAAGATGGGCCGGATCGTCATCCTGCCCCAGGTGGTGCTGACCTCGGCAAGGCGCTGGCAAAACCTGGGCATCCTCCGGACCACCCTAATCAACCAGTTGATCGTCCTGGGCTATACCCTGGGCATCGCCCCCGACCGTTTGGCCCGCTTCTACCGGCGAGCCAAGGGGGTGGCCGCAAAGAAGAGGCAGACGCCCCATGCTTGATCCGGCTGCCCTCCGACTCCTCCGCCGCCCCCTGGCCTGGCTGGCCCGGCGACTCCACGCCTCTGGCGTGCGGGCCGATCAGGTCACCCTGAGCGGTTTCATTCTCGGTCTCGGCGTTATCCCCCTGCTCTTCCACCAGGCCTATCCGGCGGCCCTGGCCGTCATCCTGCTCAATCGGCTGGCCGACGGTATCGACGGCCCCCTGGCCAGGCTCGCCAAGCCGACCGACAGCGGCGCCTTTCTTGATATTGTCTGTGATTTTCTCTTCTATGCAGGGGTGGTCTTTGGCTTTGTCCTGGCAGATCCGGCGGCCAACGCTCTGGCAGGTAGCTTGCTGCTCTTCTCCTTCATGGGCAGCGGAGCCTCTTTTCTCGCCTTCTCCATCCTGGCGGAACGGAGGCGTCTGGTCAACCTGCGCCTGCCCAACAAGGGCTTCTACTACCTGGGCGGCCTCGCCGAAGGCAGCGAAACCATCCTCTTCTTTATCCTCTGCTGCTGCTTCCCCTGCCACTTCCCGGCCCTGGCCTGGTTCTTTGCAGGCTGCTGTCTGCTCACCGCCCTGATGCGGATCAGCTATGGCTATCGGCTCTTCTCCCTGCCCCTGGAGGGACAAGATGAGCGCAAGCCGCTCTCCCCGACAGGGGCTGCAGGATTGACCACAGGACCGGGGGGAAGAAAAAAAAGTACCTAAACACTCTCCATTGATTACCTTTTAGCTATAATTATAGACAACCCAACAACCACGGGATGCGGCACCTGCCCGACCTACCGCTCTCGGATTTCTGCAAGGAGGAGCCCATGAACATTCTCATCACCGGTGGAACCGGATTTGTCGGTTCAGCATTATCCCTTCGCCTCTTGGAACTTGGCCACGAGATCACCGTGGTCGGCAGCAGGAAGCGCTGCAGCCTCCCTGCTCACTCCCACCTCAGCTACATCTCCGCCGATACCACCCGGCCCGGCCCCTGGCAGGACGAGGTCGCCGGTCACGATGCCCTGATCAACCTGGCCGGTCGTTCGGTCTTTCACCTCTGGAGCGAAGGCTACAAGAAGACGATCTATGACAGTCGGATCCTCACCACCCGCCACCTGGTGGAGGCCATCCCCTCGCAGGCAGACACGGTCCTGCTCAGCGCTTCTGCTGCAGGTTACTACGGCGATGGCGGCGAGGTGGAAAAACGGGAGACCGCAGACCCGGGCACGGATTTTCTGGCCAGGGTCTGTCGGGATTGGGAGGATGCAGCCTTCCAGGCCGAACAGAAGAGCTGCCGGGTGGCGGTGATGCGCCTGGGGGTGGTCCTGGGCAGGGGCGGCGGGGCCCTGGCCACCATGAAACTGCCCTTTCAGCTGGGACTGGGCGGGCCTCTGGGCTCGGGACAACAGTGGTTTCCCTGGATTCACCTGGATGACATCATCAACGGGGCGCTCTTCCTGTTGTTGACAGACGAGCTCCGCGGCGCCTTCAACTTCACCGCCCCAGAGACCGTGCGTCAGCGGGAATTCTCCCGCCAGCTGGCCAAGGTCTTCCATCGACCGGCCATCCTCCCGGTCCCCGGGATGATGATGAAGCTGGTCCTGGGTGAATTCGGCCGCTCACTGCTCCAGGGTCAGAAGAGCATCCCCGAGGCCCTGGAAAACCATGGCTATATCTTCTCCTTCCCGGAACTCCAACCAGCGCTCCAGGAGATCCTCTGTGACTAAAACCGCCACCTTTGTCCACACCTCCACCTTTCCCTGCAGCCCCCGTGCTCTCTACGACTGGCACAGCCGGCCCGGGGCCCTGGAACGGCTGATCCCGCCCTGGGAGCGTACCAGCCTGGTGGCGAGTCAGGGAGGGATCGCCCCTGGGGGCAGCGCCCGTCTCAGGCTCCATCTGGGGCCCATCCCCTATCACTGGCATGCCCGTCACCTCGAGGATCACCCGGGCAGGATCTTTGTCGATACCCAGGAACGGGGTCCCTTTTCGAGCTGGCGCCACAGCCACCTCTTCCATGACGACCCGGAAGGATGCCGGCTGGAGGATCGGATCGAGTACCGCTTGCCCGGCCACGGGCTCTTGCCCGGCTTTGCCCTCAGCCAGGTGGAGGCCATGCTCCAACGGATCTTCCGCTACCGCCACACCACCCTGCGCGATGACATCCTCCTCCATCAGCGCTGCAGCACCAGGCCCCTGCGTATCCTGATCACCGGGGCAAGCGGGGTCCTGGGCAGGGCCCTGCGGCCGCTGTTGACCACCGGCGGCCATGAGGTCTGGACCCTGGTCCGCAGAAAGGCCGATCCCCAAGTCCGGGAGATCTACTGGAATCCGGAGAAGGAGGAGATCGACCAGGCCGCCATCCCCGCCCTGGACGGGGTGATCCATCTGGCTGGAGACAACATCGGCCAGGGCCGCTGGACAGGAGAAAAGAAGGAACGGATGCTCAACAGCCGGGTTCTGGGCACCGGCCTGATCGCCAGAACCATGGCCCGGATATCCCCCCGGCCCAAGGTCCTGCTCAGCAGCTCTGCGGTGGGCTTTTACGGCAACTGCCAGGACTGCTGTATGCGGGAGGAGGATCCCTCGGGTCAGGACTTCATCTCCGATGTCTGCTCGCTCTGGGAACAGGCCGCCAATCCGGCCCGGGATGCGGGCATCCGCACGGTCTTCATGCGGATCGGGGTGGTGATGAGCCCCCGGGGCGGTGCCCTGGAGCGTCTGCTCACCACCGCAGCCATCGGTTTTTCCCGCAGCTTCGGTTCCGGCGCACAGTTCATCAGCTGGATCTCCATCAACGACATGATCTCCACCATGCTCCACGCCCTCGACTGCACGACCCTGCAGGGCCCGGTCAATATCGCCGCCCCCACCCCGGTCAGCAACAGCGAGCTGATGCAGACCCTGGCCCAGGTGACGGGACGCCCGCTCCTGCCCTCGGTTCCTGCCGGGCTGTTGAAAACCCTTTACGGACAGATGGCTTCTGAAGTATTACTTTCCGGATGCAGGGTGGCCACCGACAAACTGGAGCAGTCCGGTTACACCTTCCGTCATCCCGAGCTCAAGGACGCCCTGGCAGCGCTCTTGGGCAGGTGAGCCATCCCCTTAATCCCTAGCCCCAAGGAAGACACCGTGAGTTGGCAACTAAAGGCCCTGCTGCTGGGCATGATGACCACTGCGCTGGGTTGTGGCTTTCTCCACCACCTGATCCCGCCGGAGGTACTCAACTTTGAGCGGCTGCATATCTTTCTCTTCAACCTCTGCAGCGGCGGTACCCTGCTGATCTACTTCACCGACGATCAGCCCCAACTCTCCCGGCAGGGACGGCTGTTCCTGCTCTTTGCCCTGCTCTTTGCCGGCTCTGCCTTTCTCCACTGGTACCTCCCGGCCATGCTCATCCCCCTGGTGCTGGCCGCCCTGGTCGAACAGGTCCGAATCAACCACTTTGGCTCCCGCCTGCCCCGGGCCCTGTTCACCAGGAAGGAACCGGTTTCACGCAAGTTTCACCAGGCCGCCCTGCTCTGCCTCTCCCTGGGGCTTGCCCTCTCCAGCCCGGTGATCCTCAACTCGGAGTTCACCCACTGGTTCACCATCGAGAAGCTCAAGCTGGACACCTTTTTCCTGGGATTTTCCTTTCCCATCTCCCTGATCTCCATGGCCGTGATCTTCTCCCTGATGCGACAGGAGGGGCTCAAGCTGACCAGTCTCTTGAAGGAGGCGGCCTTCTGGATCATCAACCTGGGGGTGATCATCTTCTTTCTCTTTATCCTGGCCGAAGTCTTCCTGCCCCAGGTGGTGATCAGCAGCCTGCTCTTTCTCACCGTGACCTCTATCCTCTACCTCTACTGGCGTCAGGGCATCCGGCTCCAGCAGAAGACCTTCCTCACCTCCGGGATCCTCTTTCTGCTGATCACCTCCATCACAGGCATCGGCTACATCCTGCTCAGCTTTTCCCGCTACTATGTCCCGGAGATCAGTCTCCCCCTGCTCCGGCTCCATGCCTTTACCGCCCTCTACGGCTGGAACCTCAGCGGCCTGATCGTCATCGGTCGCCACGGTGACTTCCCCATCCAACTCCACTCCCACCGACTGATCCTGCTCCACTGGCTGACCGTGCTGGTCCTCTGTCCCCTGGGCTACTTCATCCCCCTGTTTGCCATCCTGGCGGTGGCGAGCTACTGCTGGCTGTTGACCATCCTCTTTTTCAACCACTCCACCGTGGATGAACGGCTGGTCTCGGTGGAGGATGAGGTCCTGGCGGCCCGGGGTCTACCGATCGAGCAAAGTCCCTCGCAGGAAAAACACCTTTCCGGACAGCAGTCGCCGCAACCCGAGCCATACCCGCTGGCAACAGAGGAGTCCGGCCCCTGAGACGAGAGACAGCGACCGGGATCACAGGAGAGGGGCTTACCGCGTTTTCCTGCGTTCTTCCTTAAGCCCATGCCTGCACCTTTACCGTCATGCCAGCGCTTTTACCATCATGGCCGCGCTTTTACCGCCAGGCCATTCTCTACCTCGACCTCATGCCCGCGCAGGCGGGCATCCAGGTTGTTACA
>NZ_KE387008.1:0-22057 GCF_000429965.1 Desulfogranum mediterraneum DSM 13871 | reverse complement strand
AGAAGGGTGGAGGCGGTTCCCTTTGGTTTGTCTGCCAGGATCCGGGGACAAGGGGGCTTCAGGATTCCGCAGAGACTGGATTCCCGCCTCCGCGGGAATGACGACAAGGCGCTTTGAAAAATGAGATTTTTCGATCTAGATCAAGGCATGGGGAAAATTTTACCGCAGGCATATAATTGATATTCCGAGGATAAAATTTTTATCATAACGCAGAGATTGGAAAAAAAAGCAATTTTTCAAGGTAGCCTACCGGGCACCTGCCTGCTTAGCGGCAGCCTGCATTAGTGCCTAAGCCCCCTAAGCCGGCTAAACAGGAATGACCGACAAAGAATGGAGAGAGGGGGATGAGACAAGAGCTTATGCAAGGGATGTCAAGGGATGCCCGACAAAGGAACACCCTGACCTTATGTGCTGGGCGAGAGGAAGGCCAGGGTGCCTGTCTTCAATAAAGGAGAGATGAAGACACCTTTAAAGTAACTATCATCCTCCACCCTGTCAAACAGGGCAGATCATTATTTCGAACAAAGGACCATATATCAAAAAGATAGCGCTGAGAAAAAGGTATTAACAAACTCTTCCCCTTGACGACCGGGCTGGGGGCACCTATCAGTGTAGCCACTGCATCTTACCCCTGGAACCGATTTCTTATGCGTAAACCGGCAAAAAATGCTATTGAGGCAGGCGCATCTTATCCGGAGCAGGCTGCAGTAGCCGCCCATACAGCAACAGACGGCTCTCAACCAGCTTAACCAGCCGCAGTCAGAAAGGGCTCACCCGTATCAATCACGACGCCTCATCCCGGTCAGCGCCCCTGGACGCTGGAATCATATTCAACCCCATATAATCAGCTGACACCATCCCGACCAGCAGTCGGCAAAGGAAAGGCCTGCCCCCTGAACTGCGGGGAGCACGGCCGCCATGGTGTATAACCTCAATGTAGGACCAGAAGAGACAACCCTATGAATTTTACTTCCCTTGGATTATCCGCCCCCCTGCTCCAGGCCGTTGCCGAACAGGGCTACGAAACTCCAACCCCGGTACAGGCCCAGGCCATCCCTGCAGTCCTGGAGGGCAAAGACGTCATGGCCGCCGCCCAGACCGGCACCGGCAAGACCGCCGGCTTCACCCTGCCGATCCTGGAACAACTCGCCAAAGGTCAGCGCAGTCAGTCCAAGCGGGTCCGGGCCCTGATTATCACCCCCACCCGCGAACTGGCCGCCCAGATTGGGGAGAGCGTCACCGCCTACGGAGCCCACCTGCCGCTGCGCTCGGCCGTGGTCTTTGGCGGGGTCAAGATCAACCCCCAGATCGCAAAGTTGCGCCAGGGGGTGGATATCCTGGTGGCCACCCCCGGCCGCCTGCTCGACCTCCATAACCAGCAGTGTGTCCAGCTCGACCGGATCGAGGTCCTGGTCCTGGATGAGGCCGACCGGATGCTGGACATGGGCTTTATCCACGATATCCGCAAGGTCCTGGCCCTGCTGCCCAGCAAACGTCAGACCCTGATGTTTTCGGCAACCTTTTCGGTGGAGATCCGCAACCTGGCCAAGAAGCTGGTCCAGAATCCGGTGGAGATCTCGGTGACTCCGCGCAACACCACCGTGGAAACCGTGTCCCAGCAGATGATCCCGGTGGACAAGAAGCGCAAACCCGCCCTGCTTACCCACCTGATCAAGGAACAGCAGTGGTCCCAGGTGCTGGTCTTTACCCGGACCAAACACGGGGCCAACCGCCTGACCAAACAACTGCTGGCCAAGGATATCCAGGCCGTGCCCATCCACGGCAACAAGAGCCAGAATGCCCGAACCAAGGCCCTGGCAGGATTTAAGAAGGGGACGGTCCAGGTACTGGTAGCCACGGATATCGCTGCCCGGGGTCTGGATATCGACCAGCTGCCCCAGGTGGTCAACTTTGACCTGCCCAGTGTGCCTGAAGATTATGTCCACCGGATCGGACGTACCGGACGGGCCGGGTCCAGCGGCCAGGCCATCTCTTTGGTCAGTGCCGATGAGTTCAAGCAGCTCTCGGCCATCGAGCGCCTGATCAAGAACCGCATTCCCCGGGAATACATCGTCGGCTTCGAACCTGTCAACGATGTCCCGGCTCCCCGCCTGGATCGCCCCCAGGCACGACCCAAAAAGGCCCACCCGGCCAAGCCGGATCACCGAGCCGGCCAACGGCCGGGAAAACGGCCACCCAGAAAGCCGCTGGTACAGGGCAGCAAGAGACGGGAAAGACCATAGCCCCTCTGGCATAGCCCTGCCTACGTCCCCCTGGTCGCGCCCCTTCACGGGGCGGCCGGGGACGCCTGCTCGCCCCGTCCCCAACGTCCCGCCTTATTCTTTTCCCCTCTGCAGCTGCAGAGGAGCAACGCTCCTCCGATCCTCGCCCTGAAAAAACGCTGCCCCTCCATTGTTCCATTCTTCTTTAGGGTACCTTGAAAAATGAGAATCTTTGATCAAGGGCAAAACGCGCGACAAACGTTACCGCAGGCATATGCCTGATATTCAAAAGATAAAATCTTAAGCGCAAGGCCAAGACGGAAAGAAAAAGCCATTTTTCAAGTTGGCCTTTAGCCGCTACCTGGGGTAGTATAATCGAAGTACGCTCTAACAGCGGTATCCTTGGATAAAAAGGAGCAACCACACTCCAGCCGAGGCTTGACTGCCCCCATCTTCTCTCTGTTGTTGACCGGTATGATGACAAAAAAGACAAGCACTCTTCCATTCAGGTCGCTCCTTTTCATCAGCGCGCTCCTCCTCTCTCTGCCGGCGCTCCTCTTTGGAGTCGAACCAAGACCTGGCCTGACCACCGCGACCATTGCCGCAACCATTGCCGCCATCACCAAACCCAGTTCCGATGTTGAGCTCTCTTTTGTCCAGGCCGGTAAAATCCTGGCCATAGCAGTAGCCGAGGGTGAGCGGGTCCAGGCCGGAGCACTGTTGGCCCGTCAGGAGGATGAACTGGAGCGTATCCAGCTCGATTTACTCACTGCCAGAGCCAACAACCCTACCCCGATTCTGTTGGCAAAAAACGAACTGGCCCAGAAAGACACCTACCTGGATAAGTTGACCACTGCCAGCCATAATGGTGCGGTGACCAAGTGGGAAGTGGAACATGCCGATTTTGCCAGGGACAGTGCCCTGCTGGCACTGCAGATGGCTCAATTTGAACACGATCAGGATCTTCTCCACCTCAAGAGCGTCAACGAGGCCATCCACAGGTTGCAGCTCAGCAGCCCCATGAACGGTATTGTCGAGAACATCCTGGTGGAGCAGGGCGAATCGGTCCAGGCGCTGCAGCCCGTGGTCAGGATCGTCAATATCGACCCCCTGGAACTGGCCGTACCCGTCCCCCTGTCCCTGGCCGGACAACTACGCATCGATCAGGAGGCCCTCATCAGCTATGATGATGGGGCCACGATTAGGGGCGCCGTTGCAACGATCTCCATGGTTGCCGACGCTGCCGCCAACATCCGTACCGTCACGGTCATGGCCGACAACCCAGCCAAGCGGCCGGCAGGAGAGCGGGTCAAGGTCTCTTTTCCAGGTACCATGGAGCAGGCCAGCTCTACCAACAGCCAATAAGCAGCCCACTATGTCCCCTCTTGACCGAAGCTCGAAGAAGTTCAGCGCCTGGAAGTCCCTGATCAGCCTGGTGACCGTCCTGCTCGCCCTCATGCCCTGCTCCGGGGCCCGAGCTGCCCAAGCCCTCCCCCTGGAGCAGGCACCCAGCCATGGCCAAGACAACCCTCAGTCCATGGACTCCGTCTCCGGGCCCTCGGCTGCTCGGGCAACAAAGACCCGGCCAGAGGCGGCTCCCCTGCAGCTCGATCTTAAACAGGCGCTCCAGCTGGCCATAGCCAACAACCGTGAGCTTCAGGTGGCCACACTCTACCCCTCCATTGCTCGGGAGGCGGAGAAATCAACGGCCTCGATTCACGACTCCTCCCTCTTTGCAGAGGGCAACTACTACAGTACTGATCGCCCCATCCAATCCAAGCTGGACAACGGCACCGACGGTTCCAGCGGCAAGGACAGCCTGCTTGAAGATGGCTGGCTGGCCCGCAGTGGGATCAGAAAACCCCTGCCAAGCGGAGGCACGGCCTCCATCTACCTGGAAGCCGATCATCTGGACAGCAACAGTGAACTCATCCTGCCCAACCCCCAATATACCAGTCGCCTTACCTTGCAACTCCGCCAGGCACTGCTCAAAGAATTTGGTGATGTCTCCAATAAAGCCAAGATCCAGGTTGCCGCTTTAAACGTCAAGATTGCCGAGGAGCAGTACCGGAAAAACTTACAAGCCGTCTTACGGGAAGTGGCCGTGGCCTATTGGAGGTTGAGCTACTACTATCACCAACTCCAGATCAGTAGAGGGGGATTGAGGGCGGCAGAGGAGATTTTGGAGAAGCTGGCAAGCAAGGAAGAACTTGGGCTGGCCAAGCTCCTGGATATCGACCGGGCAGACTCGGTCCTCCAGGAACGTAAGCTGGACCTCTATGCCGATACCAGGAACCTGAAAACCGCCATGGAGCAGCTGCGGCTGCTCCTGGGATTTAAAGAGGCATCGTCTCCATACAGCCAGGCCGCCATTGAACCCACAGAAACCATCACCACCAAGGCAGCGCCCCTTGAGCGGAGCGCAGCCTTGGAAGAGGCGCTGCAGGCCAGACCGGAGATGGCCATCGCCAGACTGGAGCTCGATGCCTCGATGGTGGAGGAGGAGCGGAATAAGCACACCATGCTGCCAACCCTTGATCTGGTTGCCAGCTATAGCCGCAATGCCCTTGGTGACAACAACGTCCCCATCCGCGATACCCTGGAGAACGACCAGGCAAGCTGGTCTGTGGGCCTGAGCTTTGAGTACCCCCTGGGCAACAACAAGACCGAGGCCGAATATCGTAAGGCCAAATTACAGCATAAACGCAGACAGCTTGAGCTGAAAAAGGTCAGTGAACAGATCGGATCTGAAATCGACTCTGCCGACGACAGGATAGGGGCGCTGACAGCGGAGATCACTGCAGCCGCAGCAGCAAGCAGGGCCCATCAACGCGTCCTCAAACGTGAAGCCAGCCGCTTTGAGCTGGCCCAGATAGATAATCAGCGTCTCCTGGACGCCCAGGACGACTATTACCTGGCACAACGCAATCAGCTCCGCTCGGTCCTCAACCTCAACATTGCCCTGCTCGACCTCAGTTGGGCCCGGGGAAGCCTGCTCCGGAAGCTGGAGATCGAGCTGCCCCCCCAGGGGTCATCCCCAGGACCTGCCAACCACCGATAGCGCCTGCTCAGGCTTCTCCCGCTTCCAGCAACTTGAGCAAGGCCTCCTCTGCCAAGGGCTTGCTGAAGTAAAAGCCCTGGAAGAGGTCACAGCCCGCCTCCCCAAGAAAGCTCAGCTGCTCCGGAGTCTCGATCCCTTCTGCTACGGTGGAGAGGCCCAGGCTCTTGGCAAGGAAGATAATGGAGGAGACGATCGCCCGGCTCTCCTCCATCTCCGCCACATCCCGGATAAAAGAACGATCAATCTTCAGCTCATCCACGGGCAACTGCGCCAGGTAACAGAGCGAAGAGTAGCCGGTGCCAAAATCATCGATGGAGATCTTGAAGCCCAGGGCCCTGACCTGCTCCATGAATGCGACCTTGGCATCAATATCAGCCAGCAGCAGGCTTTCGGTAATCTCAAGATGGATCAACTCCGGTCCAAGCGCTGTCTCCTGCCCCAGTTGCTGTAAGAGCTCAAACAAACCGGGATCATCCAACTGCTTGACCGAGAGGTTGACGGCCATGGAGAGGGGGGGGATGCCGGCTTGTCTCCAGGCCAACTGGCGAGACACGGCCTCTTTAAGGATCCAGGCACCGACCTCGATGATCAGTCCGGTCTCTTCCAGAAGAGCAATGAATCGCCCCGGAGGAACCAGTGCTCCGCCTGCCGGCTGCCAGCGCAGCAGGGCCTCCACCCCTGTGATCATACCGCTCCGGAGATCCACCTTGGGCTGATAGTGGAGGATAAACTCTTCCCGCTCCAGGGCCCTGCGCAGCTTTGACTCCAGCTGTAAGCGGTCCTGGTAGAGGTTGTTGATGGCTGGAGAGGAAAAGTGAAAGGAGTTGCCGCCCTGGTTCTTGGTAAAGTCCTTGGCACTGTTGGCCAGCTGCACCAGAGTAGCGGCGAGTTCCCCCTCATCGGGATAGTTGGCAATGCCGATGCTGGCGGTGATATAGAGCTCGTTCTCGCCCACCTGGATTGGTTTCCTGATCTCACCAAGAATTCTCTCTGCCACCAGGGCAGCTGACTCAGCACTCCTGGTTCGATCGAGTAAGACCGAAAAGACACTGCCCTCGAGGCGAAAGAGGCTCAGGCTCAAGTCGGTTTCCTCCAGGGAAAAGGTCAGCGAATCCGCAGCTCTCACCAGGGCAGAGAGACGATTCGCCACCACCTTGAGCACCTGGTCTGCAGCATCCACCCCGATGGTGGCGTTGATCCTGGAAAAATTGTCAATGCTGATGTTCATCAGGGCCAGCCGATCCTGGTAGCGCCTGGCCTTGTCCAGGGACCAGGCAAAGCGGTCATCAAACAGAAACTTGTTGGGCAGCTGGGTCAGGGGATCATAAAAGGCGAGCTGATCCATATAGGCCTTGGCAGCCAGGGTATTGCGCACCCGTAAGCCCAGCTCACTCTTATCCACCGGTTTTGCCAGAAAATCAGTGGCCCCGAGTTCCAGGGCCCTGAGTTTGTTTTCCGCATCCGAGGAACTGGTGAGAACGATAATCGGCAGATACTTGAACCGCTTTCTGCCCCGTAATTCCTGAAGGATATCAAATCCGGACACCCCGGGCATCACCAGATCGAGCAAAAGGATATCAGGCAGACTCTCCTCCACCGTCCGCACCGCCCTGGTCGCATCCTCAACCTGGATAAAGTTGGAATAACCGAACTCCTCAAGGTAGGTCTGGACCACATACATGGTGGTCGGCTCATCATCAACCATCACGATGGTTGCGTGCTGGATACCCTGCGCGTTCTTTTCCATATCGACCATCCCCTCTACAACATCCTGTCTAGACAAATGAGATATCTCTTCCTGCTCTTTCAAAACGACGCCTTATACTATGCCCGAGGCGGCACCACGGCTCCGGCCAGGCGCTGAACCAGCTGCAGCCTCGCAGCCAGCTGCTCAAGGTCACCTGCCCGGGCCAACTGTTCCAGCTCTGTCGCCGGCTGGGTAAAGGCATGATAGCCCACGGTCCCAGCCGCACCCTTGAGCCAATGAGCACTCCTGGCCAGAGACTCAAGCTCCCCTGCCTGATACAACTGGGCCATCTGTTCCATCTCGCCGGGCAATTTATCGACAAACTGCTGGACAGCCACCTTGAGTTTGGGATGATCGGCCAGTGCGGACAGGACCGGGGGCTGGTCCTGGGAGATGGGTTCCGGCTGCCCGGCGGCCGCCGGAGACTCGGAGCCGCTGCTGGGTTCACCGGGACGAACCAGGGCATGGACCAGGGCCTGCAGACCTTGGCCCACAGCCACCACCTGCTCAAGGTCACCCCGCTCTGCGTGGGACTCCAGCAGGGCCGCCGGCTCGGTAAAATCGTGGTAGCCCACGGTTCCGGCTGCACCCTTCAACCAGTGGGCAAGGGGGGCCAGGGATTCCAGGTCGCCCTCCTGCCAGGCCTGTTCCATCTTGGGAAACTCAAGCTCCAGGCGATCAACAAACTGCTCCACAGCCTTGCGGAGCTTAGGATGGTCAGCCAGGGTGGAAATGACCGGAGCCTGAGCCGACTGCGACTCCGGAACCGATGCCAATCTCTTCTCCGGGGCAAGGGTCCCGTCGGCCCGAACGTCAAGCCGGGGCATGGCGGAAGCCGCCCTCTCCGCAGTACCCTGCTTCCCGTCCAGATAAGCGGCCATCAGGCCCATGAACAGGTTGATATCCAGCGGCTTGGCAATATAGTCGGAGTAGCCCTGTGCCAGACACTCCTCTTCAAAGCCCTTCATCACGTTGGCGGTCATGGCCACCAGAGGCTGCTCCATACCCTGTTGACGCATCAGGGAGGCGGCAGTGTAGCCGTCCATGACCGGCATCTGAATATCCATGAGGATAAGCTGGTACGATTTGACCTGGACCATCTCCAGGGCAACCTGACCGTTTTCCGCCTCATCGACCTGCACGCCCGCCTCCTCCAGGAGCACCCTGACCAGTTCCCTGTTTTCAGCAGCGTCGTCCACCACCAGGACCGGGCCTAAGGCAAAGCGCCAATGCTCGTGCTCGCCATCCTGCTGAACCTGGGCTACGGCGGCCAACTGCTCCGGACTCAGGGTAACACCAGCCTCGGTGGCATCAAGGGGCAAGACGATGGAAAAGATGCTCCCTGTCCCCGGGGTACTGGTCGCGCTGATATCGCCTCCCAGTGCCCGGGCAAATTTGCGGCTGATGGCCAGCCCCAGACCGGTACCGCCGAAACGGCGGGTCACCGAGGTATCGGCCTGGACAAAGGGGTCAAAGATATCCTCCAGGGCATCCGCCTCCATGCCGATACCGGTGTCTGTCACCTCTATGAGCAGCTGATGAGTGCCTAGCTTGCGCGTCAGGCTGCAGCCCACGGTCACCGATCCCTGCTCGGTGAATTTAATGGCATTACCGACCAGATTAAAGGCCATCTGCCGCAGGCGGGCCGGATCGGTGGTCATGGTTTCCGGCAAGCCGGTACAGGCAACAAGACGCAGCCCGAGCCCCTTCTCAAGCGCCTTGCTCTCCAGCATCTGCACCACCTCCCGGAGAACATGGTAGGGGCTGGTCGCCAGTTGCTCGACCTCAAGACGGCCGGCCTCCACCTTGGAGAGATCAAGGATATCATTGATTAAATCGAGCAGCCCTCTGCCGCTTGAGTGGATGGTATTGAGGTACTTCAGACTCTCCTCTTCGTTCTTCACATAGCCCCGTTTCAGCAGGTCGGTGAAGCCCAGGATCGCATTCATGGGGGTCCGGATCTCGTGGCTCATGTTGGCCAGGAAGACACTCTTTGCCTGGTTGGCCTCCTCTGCCTTTTCTTTGGATTCGCGCAGCTCGACCTCTTTTTTCTCCAGCTGGGTCACATCGTCAAAACTGATCAACACCCCGGCATGGCTTTTACCGTCACCCAGCACAGGGGAGCAGTTGACCTTGAAGGTGCAGATCCTGGTCTCCGACAGGGCCAACTTAAGCATGGCGTCTCTCTGCACCCTCCGCTCAGCCAGGGCTTTTTTCCAGGGTTGTTCCTGGTGATCCAGCTCATTGCCCTCCAGATCGAGCCAGGAAAATTCAGCGGTGGTCACGCCGATCAGTTGGGAGGGGTCCACCGAGAGCAGATCGGCAAAGGCCTTATTGGCCAGGACCACCTGTTCCTTCTGATCGATAATCAGGAGTCCCTCTGCCATGGTGTCCAGGGCTGCCCGGACACGCCCGGGAATAGCCTGGGAAGGATCCAGATGACGAAGCACCTTGCCCAGATAGAAATAAAAACTCACAAAACCGATCGCTGCCATGAAGAGCAGCAAACGGATGGTCGGGTCATGGTAGAGATCCCGGAACAGACCACCCTGGTGGGCGGTAAAGGCCATCTCCAGCTGGCCCCACCTATCGGCTCCCTGCCAGATCGGTACCCGAATCTGGGAGGGTTTGGAATACTCTCCCTCCATGGCCTGCCAGTACTCTCCATGCCCCCTGCTCTGGGTATAGTAGTGGCCGCTCTCCTTGAGCAGGCCGATGGAGAGCAGGTCTTGGTTGCGCTCGATGATCAGGTCAAAATCCTGGAGTAACCGTTGCGGGTCAGCCTGGCGGAGCAGGGCCGTACTATAGATCGCCAGGGACTCTGCCAGGGCGGAGCGGCCCTGGCGGATGGCCCCGTAACGATCAGGGATAAAGCCGGCAAAGCCGGCCAGCAAAACCAGGGAGATCAGGATGGAGCTCAGCCCCAGGGAGACTCTGGTCTTGGCGGTCAACTTCATGATATCTTAGTTCCCGGAACGGGACCCGGTCTGGAGCTCATCCCTACCCTTCCCTGGTTCGCCCCTCTGGGACGACCTGTTCTTTTCTTTTTCTCTGTTGATGATCCCTGCCAGGGAGTCATCCGGATCCCCATCATCAACAGCCTGCCGCTGTCTGCTGAGGATGGCCAGGGGGTCGGCCAACTGCCAGGCCGGCATGGAAGAGAGCAGCGAGCTGAGCAGGACCCCGCTGCGGATCATCCAGATCACATAGCCTGCCGACAGGGTGGTGGAGGCGGCAATGGCCGAGCCGATGACCGTTCGTTCAAAACGGGCTTCACGGGTGGTCTCGTCACGGAGGAGATCCAGGCTGTTTCTCAGGGCCTGGTCTTCCAGGATGGATCGCTTCTGGTAGATCAGCGCCAGGACCTCATTCATCTCAACATCCAGGTCCTGACGGCCAAGTTCGTTATCATACCTGCGGACGGCTGCCGCAACCTGCTCAAGATCACCTGCCCCCAGTCCCTGTTGTATCTCCTGCCTGAAGGTTAAATCAAGGTTAAAATCCGCTGCCGTGGCCGCCGGTCCCATCAATTCGGCCCTGGACAGGGATCGTTTTTGGTCCATCTCGCCCTGCTGAAAGAGCTCCCCGGCCGTCACCTCCTCCGCCGGATCAGCCCCCTCCTCCGGAGTCTCTTCCGGGGTGCTCTGAGAGGGTCCGACATGGGCCAACGGCTCAGGCAACGACTCCTTAAGGGGCAGACCGGGGATGAGCAGCGGATCGCCCTCTCCTACCACCGGCTCGGTGATCGAGACCGCTGTTGGTGGTGCCAGACCGCTTTCGGCCACCACAGCCAGCCCTTCATCAGGCACAGGCTCAGGACTGGTCACCACCAGCGGAGCCAGGCTGTTGACCGTAACGGTTGCCACCCTTGCCCCGCTCTGCAGGGCGACACTCACCCCATCTTCAGAGGATTCCACCTCAAAACTACCGTTGACAGCGGCATCAGGGGTGAAGCGGAGGCCGGCCGCCCCCTCTGCCACGGTGATAAAGTCATGGTTATGGAGTTCGCTCGTACCGTCTGCCAGGAAGAGCGAGCCGTTGGTGATGGCTGATACTCGGAAATGGGTCACCTCTGGGCCGTCGTCGGCATGGGGAGTGACAAAGATCAGGTCGCTCTGGGTCGTCGGGTCCGTGGACACGGAACTCACCTCCGGGGTATCTCCCACCGGAGTAGCTGCCAGGTCGATGGTACCGCTGAGCAGAGGGGCAAGGCCGTCGTCAACCTGGGTGGCGATGCTCAGATCGCCGTCATGGTTAAGGCTAGGCGTGAAAACCAGCCCGGCCAGGAGGGTATTGACATCGGCCAGGGCTCCGGAGGCGCTCCACACCCCGCTGCCCGGGTCAAAGGTGGAGCTGACCCCGCCCGAGCTGCCGGTGCTGAGGCTTCCGGCAGCGGGATCAGAAAGGGTCAGGGTGGCGCTGAGAGTCGCGCTGTCCACGTCGCTGATCACGATATCACTCAGGTCCAGGGCCGTATCCTCGGTGTAGCTCTCGGCTGCACTCAGGTTGGTGGCGGCAGGGGCATCGTTGACTGCGGTGGCGATCATATCCTTAGCTCCGCTCAGGACGGTGGTGGCGTCTTCAACCCTGGTGTCGATCCTGAAGTCCTTGTCATAGTTCAGGCTCGGGCTGAAGCTCACCCCGGCCAGGAGGATATTGACATCGGCCAGGGCCCCGGAGGCGCTCCACACCCCGCTGTCAGGGTCAAAGCTGGAGCTGACCCCGCCGGAACTAGCGATGCTGAGACTCCCGGCAGCGGGATCAGAGAGGGTCAGGCTGGCGCTGAGAGTCGCGCTGTCCACGTCGCTGATCACGATATCGCTCAGGTCCAGGGCCGTATCCTCGGTGTAGCTCTCGGCCGTATCGAGCCCTGTTGCCGTGGGCGGATCATCCACGGCGGTTGGCGTGAAGTCCTTGGTCCCGCCGATGGCGGGATTCACCCCGTCATCCACCCAGGTGGCAATGGAAAAATTCCCGGTGTAATTCTCTGCAGGGCTAAAGCTCACCCCGGCCAGGAGGGCATTGACATCGGCGATGGCGCCGCTGGCCGACCAGACGCCGGTGCCGGCATCATAGGTCGAGCTCACCGTTCCCACGGTGGCCGTGGTCAATCCGCCGGCATTGGTATCGGAGAGGGTCAGGCGCGCGCTCACATTGGGACTGTCACTGTCGGAGATGACGATATCGGTGAGATCCAGGGAAACATCCTCGGTATACCCCTCTGCCGTATCCAGGTTGCTTGCCGTGGGGGGATTATTCGCCACAGTGGAGGCCGTCATATCCTTGCTGCCGGTCACTGCCGGGGCCGTAGCGTCGTCCACGCTGGTCTGGATGGTAAAGTCACTGGCATAACCGGCGACAGGCGTAAAAATCACCCCGGCCAGCAGCTCATTGATTTCGCTGAGCAAACCGGTGGCGCTCCAGGTTCCGCTAGCCCCGTCATAGCTGGAGCTGGTGGAACCCACGGTAGCGATGCTCAAGCTCCCTGCTGCGGAATCCGAGAGAACCAGGGTGGCGCTGACCGTCGCACTGTCCACATCGCTGATCACGATATTGACCAGATCAAGATCCTGATTCTCGGTATAGGTCTCAGGGGTACTGAGATTGGTGACGGTCGGGGCATCGTTTTCCGGGATGGCGGTGATGTTCTTGACCCCGGTCTGGGCCGGGGTGATGCCGTCATCGACCCTGGTGGCGATGGTAAAGTCGCTGTCATAGTTGAGCGTGGGCGTAAAGGTCACCCCGCTCAGAAGGGTGTTGACATCGTCCTGGGCCCCGGAGGCGCTCCAGACCCCGTCGACAAAGGTCGAGGTAACGGAACCTGCGGTGGCCGTACTCAGGCTGCCGGCAGCGCTGTCGGAAAGGCTGAGGGTGACGCTGACCTGGTTGCCCTCGCTATCAGTGATCACGATATCGGTCAGATTCAGGGGGGTGTCTTCAGTGTAGGTTTCAGCGGCGCTCAGGTTGCTGGCCTGGGGGGCCGTGTTGTTGGTCGAAGTAAGGGAGAGGGCATCAAGGGCCTCTTTGCCCTCGTCCAGCCCCAGGTCATCCCCCTCAAAAAAGAGGGAGGCGCTGACATCACCGCTGCCGGCAGCCACAGAGATGGCAAAGATATCCTGCTTGGTCACACTCAGATTGTTGGTGCCGACCACAGCGTCGTGCTTGCTGGTCAGGAGGATCTGCCCGGAGTTGATGGTCCTGCCGCCGATGGTCTGGGTCGTCTCCACCAGATCAATACCTGTGATTTCATCCAGTTGGACATTGGCAGCGTTCCCGTTCAGCAGGTCGGTCACGGTGCCGCTGGTGGAGGTGGGGCCGACATCGATGGTCTGAAAACGCCGGATCAGATTCTCCTCTCCCCCGACATCATCACTGAAGAGGAAGTCGCCGGCCGCAAGATCGGTATCACCGACCCGGGTATCCTGCTCCACCAGGGTGATGGCGCGAATTTCCTTGGTGGAGAGATTTTTAAGGAGCATAGTGAAGGTGCCGCTGCTGTAATCACCGGGGGTATCGGGATGAAAGAGCACCACATCCTGAGCCTCCACTGCCAGGCCGGCAAAGTCGCTGGCATCCCGGGAGGCGAGGATCAGGTCTCCGGCAGAGAGCTGCAGGTTTGAGGCGCCGAGCAGCTGATCAGCACTGACATAGTGCATGGCGCTGATATTCTTATCGTTGATAAAGGTACTGAGTTCCGCACCCATGGCAAAGGTACCGTTGGTGCTGAGATTGGCGGGATCGATCCCGTCTTCCAGGGTCAGGTTGGGGTTGGCGAAACGGACCAGATCACCCCTTCTCCAGGTATCGGTGCCGGGCTGGCCTTCGCCATCCGGGTGACCATCGGTGCTCAGCCAGAAGGCGGTTTCAAAACTGGTGGTGGTGTAGTCCAGGCGGATATTATCGATGAAGATATGGTCATTACCGTCTGAGCCGCCACCGTCATCCTTGCCCTCGGAAACAAAGCGGATCTCGGTTTGAGCGGAGACATAGTCGCTGACATCAAAAAACTCGCTGCCGCTCTCAATGGAGTCGATCTTGTACTCTCGCAGGGTGGTCCAGCTGCCGCCGTCCTTACGGATCTGGGCCAGCACTTCTCCGGAGCCCTCAAGTTCCAGCGCGAAATAGTCATAGCTCAGGTAGACTGCGGTGGCAGAGCTGAGGTCTGCTTCCCGGCTGATCCCCCGGATGGACTGCTCACTGTCCGCCGTTTTCAACCGCAGCTCACCACTGATCACCCTGATCCGCCCTGTGGATGGGCCGTTGGAGTTGTCACCGATCTCTGTCCAGTCCCCTGCCCAGGGCTGGGAACCGCTGCTGCCGCTGTAGCCACCGGAGTTGAAGTCATCTGCGATCGACTCTTCTGCCAGGAGATGCTGCCAGCCTGCCCGGCCGGCCGCGCTCAGGGGCGACTCGGCCTCGATGCGGCCCTGAACATACTCCAGCTCCCAATCACCGGCCAAGAGGGAGTGACCGCTGGCATCCTCACTGGCAGCCACATCGGCCCCGGTCAACTCCGCTATCCTGTCGGTCAAGGCCCTGCCCTGCTCATCGGCGGCCAGGTTGCAGCCATAGAAAAGGATATCTGCCTGCTCTGTGAGGGAATCGCCCCAAGCCCTGAGCTGCTCGCTGTAGGCATCGATGGTCTCGTCATAGAGCCAGCTGGAGCCCAGCTGCACCGAGCCGCTATCACCATGGCTGAAGAGGTGTACGGCCTGCACATCACTGTAGCCCTCCAGGATGGAGGAAACCTGATCGATCCCCGGCCTGCTGCTGTCGAGGAGGATCACCTCATGGCGAGTGGTGTCGTCTTCCGAGTCGGCCAGGTAGTCGGCCAGCTGCTGATGATCGGCAAGGTTGTCATTGACCAGGATCAGTTCATCGACCTGGCTGGCGGCAGCCTCCTGCCCCTGGCTTGGCGCACCTGCCTCACTCTCCGCGGGCGGGCTCTCTGCATCTGCTGCTATCGCCTGGCCCGAAGCAGCAGCCGCCCCCTCAGACAGGGCTTGGTCCTGTTCGTCATCAAGGGCTGCCTCCTGGTCTAAGACTTCTGCCGGCTCTGCTGGATCCGCCCCCTCATCCCCGCTCAGCCCGGCTTCCGCCTCCGGCAACTGCTCTTCCCCGGCATCCTCGGCTCCGGCCAGGGGAGGAGGTTCACCCTCCGCCGTTGCTGCGGGCGTTCCGGCATCCTGGAGCACGACATCGCCCTGAAAGGCAGAGGTTGTTTCCGCAGCCTGATCCAGGCTGGTATCCTCGGGCGGAGTGACCGCTAATGGGGCCATATCCGCGGACAACAGCAATCGCTGCTCAAGGGGTTCAAACAGAAAGCGCTCAGATCTCATCCACCTCATCCCGACCTCCCTCTGGCGTATCAAAGTGTACAGCAGAACAGGGCTGCCAATCCTTTGCTTAGACAAGCAATAATCATACCTTAACCAGACAGCAAACGCCCTGTTCGCCGCGCCGAAGCGGATCAGGGACCTCGTTTGACTCACTCCCGCCTGCCCGATATGGCCAGCAGGCTGTCCAGCCGCGCTTCCTGCTCAAGCAGCAGCCTACGCGCCTGCACCCCCCTCCTGGCCAAGTACCAGCGGAGCAGGCCGATCACAATCCTCAAACAGCGATCCCCCCAGGGCCTGCCCGGGGGGAGACAGCTGAGCAGACGCCTTCCCCAGGCCTTCTCCTGCAGAGGGCGAAAGAAGGTATCCTCCAGGGAGACAAACAACTGGCAGGAACCGGGATCTCCCTGGCGACCACAGCGACCGAAGAGCTGCCGGTCAATCCGGGGAGAATCGTTCATCTCCGTGGCGATCACATGCAAGCCGCCCCGCTCCCTGACCCCCTCTCCCAGGCAGATGTCGGTACCTCGGCCGGCCATGTTGGTGGCCACCGTTATCCTCCCCTCCTGACCGGCAAGGGCGACCACCTCTGCCTCGGCCGCGTCCTGAAGGGCATTGAGCACCCTGCAGGAAAGCCCCTGGCGGCGAAGATCTGCAGCCAGCCGCTCGGAGAGCTCAAGAACCGGGGTACCCAGTAACACCGGTCGTCCGAGTTCCAGGAAAACAGCCAGTGAACGGACCACGGCTGCCAGCTTCTCCTCCTCACTGCGAAAAATAAGGATCGGCAAGTGAAGACGAGCGCCGGGCCGATGGGGGGGGATCCGCACCACCTGCAGGCCGTAAACCTGCCAGAGCTCTCCCCGCACCTCCCGAACGGTGCCGGACATCCCGGACAGGCGTTGATATCGTTGAAAAAAACGCTGATAGGTAATGGAGGCCAGTTTTTCCCGTCCCCCGGTGAGCGGACAGTGCTCCTTACACTCGATCAGTTGATGGAGACCGTGCTCCCAACTGCGCCCCTCCAGGACGCGGCCGCTCTGTTGATCAATGATCTGAACGACCTGATCAGCCACCAGGTAGTCCCGATCCCGCTGAAACAGATGCAGGGCCCGCAGGGCCTGGGCCAACAGAAACTCTCCCTGGCGGCGACCGGCCCAGAAGCCTCCCTGTTGCGCGGCAAAGCGCTCCAAGCGCTGGTAGCCGCTCGGGCTCAGGCAAAGCCCGCCACCGGTGGGCTCCAGAGTGAAATCCGTGCCCTGGCAACACTCCCCGGCCAAGGCCATGGCCTGCTGGTAGACCTTCTCTTCAAAGCTGTTGCTGCCGGTGCCGGAAATAATCAGGGGCGTTACAGCCTCATCGATGAACACGGAATCCGCCTCATCCACCAGGGCATAGCCGAGCCCCCGGGAGAGCAGGCCGCCCTGGCGCTCTCCCCGACAGAGGCGTTCAACAGCCCGGAGGCCGGGACCGGCAGCGCCCCTGTCTGCCAGGTAATCGCGCAGATAGTCAAAGACCAGCTCCTTAGCGGTACAGTAGACCACATCGGCACGGTAGGCCCGGCGGCGCTGCTCCTGGGTGAGGGCATGGTCAACGGCGGCAACGCTGAGCCCCAGGCTGCGGTAGAGGGGCTCCATCCAACGGGCATCGCGCCGGGCCAGATAGTCATTCACGGTGACCACGTGGACCGGAATACCTGCCAGGGCCGCGGTAATCGCCGGCAGGGTCGCGGTCAGGGTCTTGCCCTCGCCGGTATCCATCTCCGCTACCATGGCCTTGAGCATCACCCAGCCTCCGAGCAGCTGGCTGGGATAATGGGACATGGAGAGGGAGCGGCCGGCATGGAGCTTGATCAGGGCAAAGCTCCGGGCCACGTTGGCCTGGCTAAATCCGTCCCGATAGAGGGCCAGCCGCAGGCGGTCCACCTCCCGGGCCAATGCCGCTGCAGAGGCGGCCCCATATTGGCGACAGTGCTGCTCCACCTCCGGGACGAGCTGCCTCGCCAGGGCCCTCCGGCTGCAAAACCGACCCAGCCAATAGCCGGGAAACCGCTGCCAGAACCGTTCCGCAGCTCCGACAGCCGCCCCCTGCTGTTCTCTTCGCCGCCTCGAGCTGCGCCCCATACCTGCCCCCCTAGCCATCCAAACGCCGCAAGAAGAGCTGCCTGCAGAATCGGTAGAAACGCCAGGCCAGGGAGGCCCGGCCATGATCAAAACGAACCAGGATACGTTGATCGACAAGGATTGCATCCAGGGGTTTGGCCAGGGCCAGATCGATGAGGAAGACCCGCTCAAAGGTGGTGAAATTGCCGGAGTCATCGGACTCCACCGGGATCCTACCCCCCCCTGCGCTGCCGAGAACAGGGCTGGGCAGGGTATTGGTCGCCCCGGGCAGTTCCCGGAGGATGGTGCCCTGCAGCACCATGGCAGGTGCTGCTACGCTGCGCAGCTCCACCTGCGGCCGACTGCTGCGCACCAGCTCGATGGAGGGCTGTTCCACCGCAACCCGGACAATAGTCGCCCGGTTCAGCACATAGCCCAGCAAGGCTCCCTTAGGGACAAAACGACCGACAAGATCTGCGCCATTGGCCAGGATAAAGCGGCCTTTGACCTGACTGGAGATGGTCAGCGCCTCCTGCTGCTCCCGGAGGCGACCAATACGCTGCTCCAGGGGCTGCAGCTGCTCCTCGATGATCCGGGCCTCGGTTTGATCCACTGCCAGGGCAAGCTGATAGCGCTGACGATATTCACGTAACTGCGATTGCAAAACCGTAAGCCGATTCACCAGGCCAGGGTCACTGCAACGGATGAGGAGCTCTCCGGGCCGGACCTGGCTCCCTTCCCGAGCGACGATCTCGCTGACCACCCCATCCCCTCCGGGCCGAAGGTAGGATTCTTCGGGCAGACGGAGCACGCCCTCCAACACACTCAGATGGGGCAGCGGCACCAACAGCACCAGCAGGCCGCCAACCAGAAGCAGCCCTGTCCGTGCCAGGAAGACGCCCCTCTTGCCCTGGCGGACGGCTGTTGCCTCCAGGGAGCCGGCAGCTTTCACCAGGGGTGCCGCCAACATCACCCAGATGCCGAAGAGCGCCAAGCCTAGCCCCAGGCCCAGGTACCGGCTGCTCAGATACCAGAGTATGGCCAGGGAGATCCCTGTGCGGTAGAGGATGGAGCTCAGCCCATAGGCCAGCAGCCAGCCCTGTTCCCGCCGCGTGGTCACCACCTCCCCCTCAGGGGAGAGACCGAAGAGGTAGCGGCGGACCAAAAGAGCGAGCTGTTGGCGTGAACGCGGCCCCAGGTTGGGTAACTCCAGCAGGTCGGAGAGCATGTAATAACCGTCGAATTTCACCAGGGGATTGGCGTTAAAGAGCAGAGTGGACAGACCGCTGATCACGATCAGATTAAAGGCCACGGTCCTGGCCAGCCCAGGCTCCCAGGCCAGCCAGGAGAACACCGCCAGGGTCGCCAGGAGCAGCTCCATGTAGATGCCGGCTGCCCCCACGGCAAACCGCTGCCATTTCCCTGGAAAAAGCGAGGCCGAGCTGGCATCGACATAGGGAAGAGGCATAAAGACCAGCACCATCAGGCCCATCTCGTGCACCTCGCCCCCCCATTTCTTGACCGCATAGCCATGGCTGAGCTCGTGCATGCCCTTGACCAGGGGGTAGAGGAGGAAGATGATCGCCATATTTTCCAGGGTCAGCACCCGTTCCAGGCCGCTGGAGGTAAAGGCTGCCCAGTGGAGGCGCAGCTGCAGCGCGGCTCCGGCAAAGCACAGCAGAGCGAGCAGAAGAAAGGGCCAGGAAAAGAGCACCTTGAACAGGGGAAAGCTGGCGCTGAGAAAGCGATCCGGATCCAGCAGGGGGATTCGAAAGAAGAGGGGGTTTCCCCGGGGCCTCCCCCTGGACGGAGCCGAGCGCTGCTCCCTGATACGCAGCAGCGCCTCCAGATCCGGCTCCACATCTACAAGCAGCACATCCGCGGCAAAGAGTTGGCTGAGCAGTTGGAGAATCTCGTCCTGGCCCGGGGCCTGGTCACCATGACGCTGAACCGAGAGTTCCCAGATCTCCTGGACGGTTCGCCGACCATCCATCAGGCCGATGACCCCATACACCAGGGGAGAAAAACGATATATCCGACCGCTGCTCTTGTTGTGGAGCAGGTACTCCAGCTCCCCCCGATGGACCTGGCGATGGATCTGGTTATGTTTACGCATCCGTGGCTGCAAACCGGCAACCCGGTACCAGGAAGGATTAAAGGGAGAGGCCTGCATGGTTGTCCGCCTCAGGGAAGCACTGCCCAGAGCCACAGCCTGAGCCGGTTAAGGAGCTCATGGCTCCAGAGCCAGAGCAGGGATCGCTGCCCGATACTGATCTTGGCCAGCCCCTGCATCCCGGGACGAAGCTGGCGAGGCTGTTCTCCCAGGGCCCCTTCAACCCGGAAGACCGTCCGCCCCTTGCTGACCCGGGATACCGGAGTAACCCTGGTAACCACAAAGGGAAAGGACTCCTGGGGCAGGGCATTGACCAGAAACCGCCCCTTCTGCCCGGAACAGACCTGCTCAATTTCCCGCTCATCAACCTCGATCACCACCCGGTAGGCATCCAGGGGGGCAATCTCAAACAGCACCTGGCCATATTTCACAGGGGCGCCGATGGCCTGACTCAGGTCTCCCCGGATGATCAGGCCGGCAAAGGGAGCCCTGATGGCGGCGCGGGATATCTGCTGGTCAAGCAGGGCAATCCGTGCCCCGGCCTGGGCAACCTGCTCCTCGATGATCCTGGAGTGGGCCACCTGGTTTTCGGCAACCGCCCGGTGGTACTCCAACTGGTGCTGCCGGCTTTGGCTGTTCCAGTTGATTCGCTCCAGCACCAACTCCCGGGTCTCCATCCTGGCCAGCACCGCTCCCTGCTCGACCAGATCACCGGGCCGATGAAGGGCCTCATCAAGGAAGCCGTCAAAGGGGGCAATCACCACCCGCTGGACCGTACCCTCCAGGGTGGTGTCCCCCGCCACCCGATACTCCCCGCCAGCCAGGAGGCAGACCAGAACAAGGAGCAGCGCCGCCAGTACCCCTCCCTTCCAGGCGATATTCCCGGGCCCCGCCAACCTGCCCCACTGGCTGCGCAGGCAATCCCAGCTGGTTCGCAGCCAGGAGCGATCATTGAGGTGTTTGCTCACCAGGGTGGGGCCGACCAGGGCCACCACGGCCTCGCATAAATCCACCTCCTGACCGCTGAAGGGTTGCTCCTCGGCCCGCTCAAAGCTATAGGCGCCCAGAGCCACGCCATCAACATCGACAAAGGGGATGGTCAGCAGGGCTGCGGCACCGTAGTGCTGGACATAGGCCCGGTGCTGCTGGAGAACCGCGCCCCGTCCCGCGTCAGCCGGGGGATAGATCAGGGTCTCCTGCTGGTCGACCCCCTCGTTCATCAGGTCTGCCAGGGCACGGGAGAGGTTCAGCTGCCGATCAAACTGGGCCGTGTTGGAGACCGCCACCAGCTTCACCTGCCTGCCCTCCACCAGGCCGACTCCAACCCGGTCGCAGGCCAGTCTTTCCGCCAGGATAGTGACCGAGGCCAGGGCCGCAGCCTGCCCATCCCGGGGATCAAGGGAGCGGGCAGCCAGCTCCAAGACCCCCTGGAGCCGCTCACTGCGTCGCGCCCAACGCTCCTGTTCCTGCAGACACTGCCGCCTGCTCAACCACTCTGTTGGCCAGGCCAGACCCCAGCAGAGCTGACCCATGGCCTCCCGGCAGGAGGCAGCGGAGCGCTCGCTGATTTCAAACACCACCACCAGCCTGAGCAGATCCTGCTCCATGACCGGCATGGCGAGATAATGGCCGGGGCTGGTCTGGGGCTCAGGAGGGGACTGCTCCTTTATCTTGACCACGAGCTCGCGGCCCTCTGCCCTGACCTGCTCAACCAGGGAGTGAAAGGCGGCACCAGGACGGAAACCTGCCGGTTGGGCGGCAACGGCCACAAAGGCCTGGTCACGGTCGGCCAAAAAAACAGCAGCCCGCCTCACCCCTCCGATTCGAGGGCTCTGCAGTTCCAGCCAGCGGGCAAAAAATTCCCCCTCCCCCTGGGGGGTCCGGAGTTGCTCCTGGAGCTGTTGTTCATTCAACATCGACATCTCAGAGTGTTCACCTGCACGTGTACCTGAAGCTATTTTAGGAACTCGCCTTAAGGCTGCTCAGGACTACAGCCCTCTGCCATTGTATCATAGATCACGGGCCGCACTCTGCTTTTCTGGCCTATCCGGCCCTGCCAAGGCATCAGCAGCAAGGGGTTTTCCCCTCACGGGCATTCCTCTCTTAGCCATCATTGCCAGCGAACAGACATCCTGACACAGGGGGTGGCCGACAGTAATAACCCTGCTGTCTTGCAGTCGTCATTCCCGCGAAGGCGGGAATCCAGTCTCCGCAGCCCCCTGCACATCCGTGTCTTGAGATCGACCGAGATCGACCGAGATCGTGGCAGGAAAACACAAGGCAACACCCTCAACCGGCATGACCCTTATGCCCTGCGACCTGCGACAGGCGACCTGCCAGAGCCGCTCTGCAAACATACCTGGAAACGATACCTGGAAACGATACCGGAAAACCTGGATGCCCGCCTGCGCGGGCATGACGCAGAGCCAGCACAGGCGATGGCGGTACAAGCAGGCAGCAATTTAGCCAGAGTATAGCC
>NZ_AUCW01000024.1 GCF_000429965.1 Desulfogranum mediterraneum DSM 13871 | reverse complement strand
ATTGTTGGCTCCCATTAAACAGTTCGTTAAAACAGTGACATTTGACAATGGCAAGGAGTTTACCCAGCATGAAAGCATTGCCAATGAGCTCGAATGTGAGACCTATTTCGCGAAGCCGTACCACTCCTGGGAGAGAGGTCAGAACGAGAATGCCAACGGCCTGCTACGCCAATATTTTCCCAAACAAATGGAACTGATCAAGGTCACGATGGAACAGGTTGTTCAGTCCGTAAACAATCTAAACAATAGGCCAAGAAAATGTCTCAATTTCAAAACACCCTATGAAGTTTTCAACAAACTGACAGGTATCGATGTCAGAAAAATCATGGGTTATGCACTTATCACTTGAATTCAGCAATTAGATTTTTTCAAGGTGCCCTTTAGTAACAAACATCCAGATCACTGCAGCCGGGAAGCAGACCCTGCCCCCCCCCTGTCTCTTTTCAACGCTCCCCCATGGCCTGCCTCAACATCATGGCCTGCCTAAAAAACCATCGGGTGCGTTGATTTCAGGGTAGCCTTCATTCTACCCCGGCCCTTAATCGCCCCACCGGGAGTCAGAAACAAAAAAGCCCTGAAAAGAGCAACTCTTTTCAGGGCTTTTACTGTATGGTGGAGAGGGTGAGAAACGACAAGTGAGTGCTAACTGCTTGAATTTACAACACTTAGGTCGTCGCTGTGCCGATCTTTATTGCCGTCAAAACTCCCGCCGACGTCCCGGTTTTCACCAGTTGACAACGCGTCGATAAACCCGTCATCGTCAGATGGTAGATAGTGGGCATAGACCCGCATGGTGATCTGTGGAGACGAGTGTTCGAGTAGCTTGGAAACAAAGGTGATCGGCTTCCCCCTCATCAGCAAAACTGATGCCGTGGTGTGCCGGATATCATGCAGCCGACGATGGCCTATCCCTATCTTCTGACAGGTTCTCGACCAAACCCGGCGTAGTGTGTTATCAGACAGGAACCGACCTGCAGAGTTGGTGAAAATATAGGTGCCGCGATTGCCCGTGCTCATGTCTTCTGCTTGGGCAACCCTCAAGACCAAACGCAAGACACATGATTTCAAACGAGCTGTTCAAATCGCGCAAGAGGCATGTGACCTGTGCCGCGACTTCGGGGCTGATGTGAGCAGCACCAGGGCCCGGGAAATCATCGGGAAAAGGACGGTCCAGACTGGGTAATCCTGGGATTTAAATAAACCAAAGAAAAGCCCAGGTTTCCCTGGGGCTTTATATGCTCCTTCCCCGCTGACAGAAACCTCCCGCCGACGTCCCGAAACAAAAACGCCCCGAAAAAACCTAGTCTTTTCGGGGCATTCTACTGTATGGCGGAGAGGGTGAGATTCGAACTCACGGTACTTGCGTACACACGCGTTCCAGGCGTGCACCTTAAGCCACTCGGTCACCTCTCCGTATCTTTGTCAGGGCCGGAGTCGCTGCCCTGTGTTCATTTCCTTCGGCAGCAGCTATTTAGCCCGAATCGGTTTTTTTTACAACAAAAAACTAACGCCTCTGTTTAAAAAAATCTTTCAGCAGTCGGCTGCACTCCTCCTGTCGCACCCCTGATGTCACGGAAAAAGAGTGATTAAGCAGTCCATCCGAGCCCAACTGATAGCGGGAGGTGATGGCCCCTGTTTTTGGATCGGCAGCACCGTAGACCACCCTTGCCACCCTCGCATGGATCATGGCAGCAGCGCACATGGCGCAGGGCTCCAGAGTGACATAGATGGTGGTCCCAGGCAAACGATAGTTGGCGACCTGCTCCGCGGCCGATCGCAGGGCACGGATCTCCGCATGGCCGGCGGGATCGTTGGCCCGGATACAGTTGTTCCCGCAGGCGGCCAGAATGGTACCACCTTCATCTACCAGCACCGCCCCTACAGGTACCTCATCAATGGCTGCCGACCCACGGGCACACTCCAGGGCAATCCCCATCAAACGATGATCATCTTCCCCACTATCTGGCCGTCCCCTTACGCTAAAGTCGGCCTGCGCCTGTTTCGACGTACATTCCATGGCCTGTTCCTTCTCCATTGTTCCAAGACGCGTTGCGCGCATTCCAGTTGATGTCAATCTCGGTATCGGCTTAAGTCAAGTTGAAAAAAATCCGCAGTAATACCAGGTTCCGAAAAAAACTCCTCCGGCCCCTCTGGCTGCGGAACCAGCGCACGGTGCGGCGGAGCGACCGGGGAAAAAATGCGCCCAGCTCCAAAACAGCCCTTTACATACCAGGCCGGCACACCTTATAGTTACAAAAAGGGTATTGCAAATACAAATTCGAAACAAATGCACCTGAGGGTATCTGAACTCATCAGGTCAAGAGAAGATGAGAAGTCAGCCATGAATGACCAAAAAGTTACTGTTCTTGCCTACGATGATTATGCAGAGAGCAAAAACAAGATCATCGAAGCACTTGCGCCGACCTCAAACATCACCTTTCAACCTGACGCCTCCACCTTTCAAAAAAAAATTATAGCCCATCAGTACGATGTCATTTTTATCAACATAGGTCAGTCAAACGGCTCCACCTTCGAGATCCTCAAGAATACCCAGAGCCAGACCCCTTATACCCCTATCATCATTACCAGCACCGAAGAAAAGGCAGAGTTGGTAGTGGAGGCACTGCGTCATGGGGCCTACGACTTTATTGCCCCCCCCTTCTCGCCGACCAGGATTCGACTGGTCGTCGAAAAGGCCCTCAAGCAACGGGAACTGGAGAATGAAATCGCCTACCTGCGCCGCAGGCAGGATATCGTCTATAATTTTGACAGGATCATCGCCGTATCCCCCAACTTCCAGGCCATCCTGAAAAACCTGAAACGATTTGCCCTCACCGACTCCACCATCCTCCTTACCGGCAAGACCGGCACAGGCAAGAGCTTCTTATCCGGAACCATCCATTACAACTCTCCCCGGAAAAAACATCCCTTTATCAAGATAAACTGTGCCAACATGTCGGAATCCCTGCTGGAGAGCGAACTCTTTGGCCATGAAAAAGGGGCCTTTACCGGAGCAGACAAACAGCGGATCGGCCGCTTTGAGCAGGCCAATGGCGGGACGATCTTCTTGGATGAGATCGGCGAGATCCCCATGGAAATCCAGGCCAAACTCCTGCGGGCGATCGAAGACCGCTCCTTTGAACGCGTGGGCGGCAATAAGACCATCAGGGTCGATGTCCGCCTGATTGTCGCCACCAATAAGGACCTCCCCCAACAGGTGGCCGAGAAGAAATTCCGTGAAGACCTCTACTACCGGATCAATGTCCTGCCGGTGACCCTCCCCTCCTTGAGTGAGCGTCCCCTGTGCATTGTCCCGCTGGCTCATTCCCTGCTGCAAAAGAGTGCCGCCTCCATGGGGCGAACCATCAAAGGCTTCAGCCCAGAGGCCATCGAAACCCTCTGCTCCTACCACTGGCCCGGCAACATCCGTCAGCTGGCCAACACCATCGAACGAGCCATCATCCTGGAAGACAGCCAACTGGTCCAGCCTGCCTCCATCCAGCTCCCAGAGCAGATTATTGCCGAGCAACAGCCCCAGGCCCAGACTCAAACCCTGCTTCAACCAGGTGAGTCACTCCAGGTGCATGAACAAGAACTCATCATCCGCGCCCTGGAAGACAACCTCTGGGTCCAGAAAAATGCCGCCCACCAGCTGGGCATCAGTCCCAGGGCCCTGAATTATAAGATCAAAAAATTCGGGATCACCCACCCGAACTGGCGGCGGAACAAGGAGAGTCAAGATCAGTGAAGATGGCCGCCGGTACTGGACATGGTCAGGTTGCCGTCCTTGACCCCGCGCAGGGCCATCAGACCTGTGGCCAGTTCCTGAACCACCGAAGCCTTGCCGTGGACGATGGTAACCTCCAGACAGTTGTGATGATCCATGTGAACATGGGTGGTTGAGGTGATCAGGTGATGGTAGCGGTGCTGCAGCTCGGTGATCTTCTCCTGGAGTTGTGGCTTATGATGGTTGAAGACCAGGGTCACCACCCCCACCACCTCACTGTCTTTTTCCCACTCTTCATTGACCTGGGCCTTACGGATGAGGTCCCGGATCGCCTCTGAGCGATTGGAATAGCCCCTGGCCGCGATATAGGTGTCAAAGCGGGCCAGCAGCTCCTCTTCCAGGGATACGGAAAATCGTTTCAACATAACTCGTTCTTGGCTCTCTTAGATAACAGGCTCTTCAAGAAAGCCGGTAGTGGTAAAGGCAGAGGCAGCAGCCCTTTTCAGGTCGCCTTTTCCAGTTTTTTCAGCTTATCCAGGATCTGCTGGGCCTGATCACGAAGCTCCTCAGGGACCTTTTGATCCTTGGCTGCCTTACGCAGATACTGCTTGGCGACCTTTGTCTTCCCCGTATAGAGGTTAAACAGGCCCAGATAGTACCTGCTGACCTCCTGGCTGCCGAGGGCTGCGGCAACCCTCCCCTGCTCATAGTAGACCTGGGCATACTCGGGCAGCTCCTTGGCCACCTTTTTAAAGCGCTGCTCTGCCGCCGACAACTCACCGAGACGATACTCTACCAGGCCCAGTTGATAGACGCCATAAAGGTCTTCCGGATCACGCCTGACCACCCGCTCCAGGATCTCCCTGGCCTCGGCCAGGCGCTGATTGTCGGCCAGGATGACGGCCTGGTCGATATCAAGGATACCCTCCCCTGGATAGGCGGCCTTGACCTTGTGGAGATGGGCCATGGCCTGCTCCAGGTTGAGTTCCTCACTCTCCACCAGGGCCATGCCGAAGTGGGCCAGCAGTTGACGGGTCTTGTCCTGACCCGCATCCATGGCATTGACGCAGTAGACCCTGAAGTCCTCGTGATCCATGGAGCGTTGGAGTACCCGGAACTGAAACCTGAAAAAGGCAAAGTTATCCGTAGGCTGGTAGTAGCTGCCCTGCTGTTTGTCGTCCAAGGCAACCATGGACTGGACATAATCCAGCCTGGCCTCGGGGTTGGGATGGGTGAGCAGGTACTGGGGCAGCTTTCCTGAACGGTAGCGGGTAATCCGCCGCATGGTACTGAGCATCCCCTCCATGGCCTCGGGATTACGGTGCATTTCCTGCATCCACTGGAAGGAGAGCCGATCTGCCTGTTCCTCATCGTTTCGGCTGTAGTGCAGCTGGAGGGCCTGACCAGCGGCCAGGGAGCCGGCAAAAATACCCTGGGAAAGTGCCGGTATTCCAAGGGCCAGGCTGGCCAGGGCCAAGGCCATGGTGGTGGCGCTGATCTTGCCTCCCTTGTCCAATCGCTGGGCAATATGGCGGCTGACCACATGGCCGATCTCATGGGCCAGGACACTGAGGAGTTGGTCCTCGTTCTTCATGGTCTCGATCAAGCCGGTATAGAAGAAGACCAGGCCTGCCGGCGCGGCAAAGGCGTTGAACTGCGGACTGAGCACCACATAGAAGTGGTAATCAAAGAACTGGGGCCCGGCCGCAGTCAGCACCTGCTGCCCCAGTTCATTAATATAGTGATGGATATCCGGATCATCGAGCACCGGAAATTCACCTCGAACCGAATAGAGCAAGCGCTCCCCGATGAGCCGTTCCTCGCCGATACTCAGGGCCGAGGCCTGGATCGGCAGCAGGCACACAGCCAGGATGGCGAACCAGCAGCAGAAATGCTGCAGAGATTTTCCAAGATTCATACGTTCTCCTTGGGGCGGATCCTCGACAGTACGGTGGTCCCTGCCCTAAACACGGCGTCGCCGATAGCGCCGCTCCAACCAGCCCACGGCCATGGAACAGGGAAAGGTAAGCAACAGATACATGGCAGCGATGGTTATCCAGACCTCGATGGTGAGATAGGTCGAAGCCATCAACTGGGTTCCCTGGTAGGTCAGTTCCTGGATGGAGATCACCGAAACGATCGCCGAATCCTTGATCAGAGAGATCAACTGCCCTGCCAGGGGCGGCAGGACCCGGCGAAAGGCCTGGGGAAGAATCACATGGATCAGGGCCTGATGTCGTCGCAGCCCTAGGGCATGGGCGGCCTCCCACTGATGCCTGGAGACGGATTCGATCCCGGAACGAAAGATCTCGGCCACATAGGCGGATTCAAAGATCGCCAGGGTGAGCAGGGCGGAACAAAAAGGCACCAGGGAGGATGGTTGGCCAAAACACCAGCCAACCATCCCTGTCAGCCACTCCGGTCCCTCGGCCACCAGAGTCTCCAGCCCCAGCCTGGGCAGGATCTGATCGGCCAGAAAAAAGTAACAGATAAAGATCAGGACCAGGGGCGGCAGGTTGCGCATCAACTCGATATAGCAACGCGACACCAACTGGAGAAAGAGGCTGGAACTGGTGCGGGCAAGAACCATGAACAAACCCAGGACCATTGCCAGCAGGCTGCTCCACAGACTCAGCCGCAGGGTGGTGATGAGCCCGTCTACCAGGTAGTTGGCCACCCACCTGCCCTGTTCTTGGTCATAACGAAAGAGGTACTGGGGGATAACCGACCAGTTCCAGTTGTACTCCAGTTGTACCGTAATCCTGAAAGTAATATACCCTGCAGCCGACAACAGCAGGGCAAGCAGGGTATAGTCGAGCAGAGAAAATTTAAGAGGGCGCTGGTGCATTACAGTGGTCTACAAGCTCGCTACTGGAGCTCTTTCTTCCACTCTGTGGTCTCAAACCAGTAGTGGTAACGCTGCTCTACCCATCCTTTGGAGCGAACCACCTCGATCCAGTTGTTAAAGAAGTTCAGGGTATCCACATCGCCCTTGCGTACGGCAAAGGACATTGGTTCCTTCATCAGTTGATCGCTGTAGGCATGGAGCAGTTGCGGGGATTCGGCAGCCATGTGAGCCGGCAGCGGCTGACCGCCTACCATGGCATGGACCCGACCGTTCCTGACCTCCTGAACAGCGGCAGGTTCATCGTCAAACAACCGTAGGCGCGCCTTGGGAAAGTTGGCCTTGGCAGCCACTGCTGCGGTGGAACCCAGGCGGGCGGCGATGGTCACCTTGGGGTCGTTGAAGTCAGCCAGGGTAAAGCCCTTGCTCATTTTGGTGTTGGCCAGCAGCCCCTGGCTGGTATAGTAGTAGGGGTTGGTGAAGTTGATCTTGATGTTTCGCTTGGGAGTCACGGTCATGCCGCCGATGATCACATCAAACTTGCCGGCAACCAGGGCCGGAATAATCCCAGACCATTTAGTGGGGACAAACTCCACCTCAACCCCCATATCGGCGGCCAGTTGGCGGGCCACGTCGATCTCCAGACCGATCAGCCGGCCGGTCTTATCCTTCATGGCATAGGGCACAAAGATATCCATGCCCACCTTGATGGTTCCCCGCTTTACGATCTGCTCGATGGTACTCTCGGCGACCAGTTGATCGTGCAGCTGGCCTGCCTGGGCAGCCGGAGAGACCAGGGTCAGAGCACAGACTAGAAAGAATGCGGAAACAAACCATGACACCGTTTTCATAACTCATCCTCCTTAAAGATAGTGAGTAGCTAGGGCTTATTCTGGCTAAAGAAGAGGCACCACCAGGGCGGGTGGTGCTCAGCTTTGAGCTCTTTTCATAGGATCTGACGAAGAAAATCACGGGTTCGCTTACGGGCAGGGGCGGTGAAGAAGGTCGCGGTCGCTGCCTCTTCCACAATCCGGCCCTGCTCCATGAAGACTACCCGATCACTGACCTCTCTGGCAAACCCCATTTCATGGGTCACGACCACCATGGTCATCCCCTCTCCGGCCAGGCTCCGCATCACGTCCAGGACCTCGCCGATCATTTCCGGATCCAGGGCGCTGGTTGCCTCGTCAAAGAGCATGACCTTGGGCATCAGGGCCAGGGCCCGGGCAATGGCAACCCGCTGCTGCTGCCCCCCGGAGAGTGCATCGGGATAGACCCGGGCCTTTTCACTGACCCCCACCTTATCCAGGAGGGCCAGGGAAAACTCGGTGGCCTCGCTCCGGCTCCGCCTGCGGACCAGTTGCTGGGCCAGGTTGACATTTTCCAGGACCGTCATGTGGGGGAAGAGGTTAAAGGCCTGGAAGACCATGCCCACCTCCCGCCGGATCTCCAGACGATGTTCCTCCCGATCATCCAAGGGGATGCCATCCACGGTGATGGAACCGCTGTCGATCTCTTCCAGGCCATTGAGGCAACGAAGAAAGGTAGATTTTCCCGATCCCGAAGGACCGACCACCACCACCACCTCACCCCGTTTGACCCGAACCGTGAAATCATCCAGGGCCTTGAGATTCCCTGGATAGGTTTTCTCCAATCTTTCGGCGGAGATGATATAGTCGTCGCCTCCCATAACTGGTTGTTCCATAGGACTCCGCTGATTACGAACGTTGGGGATAGTATCTTTCCACCAGGGCGACCAGGCCGGAAAGCAGGAGGGTCACACTCAGGTAGATGGCAGCCACCGTGAACCAGATCTCAAAGGTCATGAAGGTCTCGGCAATAATCGCCCGCCCCTCCATGGTCAGATCGTAGACCGCGATGGTGCTGACCAGGGCGGAATCCTTGACCAGGGAAATGGCCTGACTGGTCAGGGGGGGCAGGATACGACGAATGGCCTGGGGCAGGATTACCTTGCGATAGGTATCGAATCGAGTGAGCCCCAGGCTGAAGGCCGCCTCCCACTGCCCCTTGGCCAGAGAGGTGATCCCGGCCCTGAAGATCTCCGAGGCATAGGCACCCTCAAACATACTCAGGGCCACCACAGCGGTGGCAAAGCGACCGATATCGAGAATAGGGGCCATCACAAAGTAGAGGAAAAAGATCTGCACCAGAAGCGGCGTGTTGCGGATGGTTTCCAGATAACCCCAGGCCAGTATCCGGCCCACCGGGGAGGAGGACATCCGTAACAGGGCTGTGGCCAGGCCGATGCATCCGGCCAGGATCAGACTGACGGCGGTGATCTCCAGAGTCACCATGAGCCCCTGGAGCAGGGGGCCTGCTATGAAGCGACCATCTTCCAGGGAATAGAGATACTGGGGTACCTGCTGCCAGTGCCAGCGGTAGCTGATATTGGCACCGCCCCGACCAATCAGCCAGAATCCTAAGGCCAGCAGCGCGGCAAAGCCAAGCAGGTCTCGATAGACCGTCTTAAAGAGAGGTGCAGGTTTCATAGCTGGCAGGCACAACGCTCCCCCCTGCGTTCAGGGAAAAAGACGGTGGGCTATAATCTATAATATAAGGTAGCAGTCGACGAAGATGCAGAGCGTGTCGGCTTGGTTGAGAGAATAAGGGTAGGCCTCCAAGACGGCCCCTGGTCGGTGAAAACGCGGTGCGTATCGAGATCAACGGTCCCCACACTACAGGTGCCAGTACCCTCTTCAATCACGATCTCTTTGTGCATCCTGGAGGGCCTTGTTGACACGACAGGGTCCAATGTAACATTTTTAACTTCGTTTTCAAGGTCTTGAAAAAAAATAAGGCCCATGCTCCTCCATCTTCCTGTTGCCCTATGGCTGGTGCTGGAGTAAATTACCCTTTTAATCTCTGTGAATTCTTATCAAGTGCTCCATGCCCCCTTTGCTGTCCCTTGACAACTTCTCCCTCTGCTTTACTGCGGCCCAGGCTGAACAGGAAGAGACCCCTGTGCTCGACCGAATCAGTTTTACCCTGGACCAGGGACAGACCCACGCCCTGGTCGGGGAATCCGGCTCCGGAAAGTCGGTGACCGCTCTCTCCATCCTCCGCCTGCTGGAAGAAATCAGCACCGTCCGGACCAGCGGCAGGATCGTCTTTGCCGGCGCCGAGATAGGTACCCTGGACAGAGAGCGGATGCGACGGTTGCGGGGCAACCAGATCGCCATGATCTTCCAGGAGCCCATGAGCTCACTCAATCCGGTCTACACCATTGGCCACCAGCTCCTGGAGCCCCTGCTCACTCACCAGCAACTCAGCAGGGAAGACGCCTACCAGAGAGCCCTGGAACTCCTGGACCGTACCGGCATCACCAATCCGGAATATCGCTTCCAGAGCTATCCCCACCAGCTCTCCGGTGGCCAGCGTCAGCGGGTGATGATCGCCATGGCCCTGGCCTGTACCCCCAAACTGCTCATCGCCGACGAACCGACCACGGCCCTGGATATTACCATCCAAGAGCAGATCCTGGACCTGATCCAGGACCTTCAGGAGGAGTACCAGATGGCCGTGCTCCTGATTACCCATGACCTGCCCATGGTCAAAAAACGGGCAGAGACGGTCTCCATCATGCATCAGGGGCGAATCATCGAGCAGGGCAGCTGTGCCGAGATCTTTGCCAACCCCCAAGAGCCCTACACCATCCGCCTCTTAGAGTCGATTCCCTCTTCTACCCGCCGCCCCCCAAGGAGTAGCACTCCCCTGATCAGCCTGCGTGAGATCAGCTGCAGCTTTACCATGCACTCCCGCTGGAGCGGCTTTTTCCGGCGAACCAGCAGCAAGGTCAAGGCCGTGGACAAGGTCAGCCTGGAGGTCCCCAGCCGGCAAACCCTGGGCATTGTCGGCGAATCAGGGTCCGGAAAGTCCTCCCTGGCCATGTGTTTGCTGGGCCTCTACCCCTACAGCGGCGAGGTCATCTATCACAGCCCGGAGGCAACGGTCAGCCTCTCATCCCTTTCTCCCCGGCGGATGCGCCCCTACCGCCGAGAGCTCCAGGTGGTTTTCCAGGATCCTTACTCATCGCTCTCCCCGAGAATGACCATAGGCCAGATCATCGGTGAAGGCTTGCAGGTGCACGCCATCGGCAGAGATAAGAAGGAGCGCCTGGCCATGGTGGAACAGGCCCTGCTGGACGTAGAACTGGATCCCGGGATGGCCTTTCGCTTTCCCCATGAATTTTCCGGAGGCCAGCGCCAGCGCATCGCCATAGCCCGGGCCTTGATTCTCCGCCCCAAATTGCTTATCCTGGATGAACCCACCAGTGCCCTGGACGCCACCATCCAGCAACAGATCCTCAAGCTGCTCACCGGTCTTCAGGAACGCTACGGGATGACCTATATCTTCATCTCCCATGACCTGCGCACGGTACGGGCCATTGCCGACCGGATCGCGGTGTTCAGGCAGGGAAAGATCGTTGAAACCGGTCCTGCGGCCGAAATCTTTGCCCGGCCGAGCCACAGCTACAGCCAAGCACTCTTTAAAGCGGCCTTTCATTAACCTCATCTGATAAGGAGAAGCGATGATCTACAAAGCTGTCTTTCACCTGGATATAAACGACGAACAATCCTTCAATATCGGCCTCACCAATATCTCCAACCTCTTACGGGCGATCCCGGGCAAACCCTACGATCTCATGATCCTCTGCAACGGGCCGGCGGTCCACCTGGTGATGGAGGAGAACTGTCTTTCCCAGGCAGAGTTGATCAAGGAACTGCTCCAGGCAGAGGTAAAGATCCAGGTCTGCGGCAACGCCCTGGAACGATACAAGATTACCAAGGAGTCCCTGGTGAGCGGCTGCGAAATCGTGCCCCTGGGCATCGCCACCCTGATCCAGGTCCAGAACCAAGGTTATGCCTACGTCAAACCCTAAGCCCTCTGCGCCACCGGAGAGAGCCGCCCCTCTTTCCGGTGATTTTCTGACAACGGTGAGCACCGGACCAGGGGTCTACCTCATGAGCGGCGACAGGGAGGTAATCTATGTAGGCAAGGCCCTCAACCTCCGCAAACGCCTCTCCCAGTATGCCCACTATACGGGGCCGGTCCACACCAAGACAGCGGTGATGCTCTCCCACGTTTCCCGGGTGGAGACCATCCTGACCACCACCGAAAAAGAGGCCCTGATCCTTGAAGCCTCGCTGATCAAGAAGCACCGCCCCCGCTACAACGTCATCCTCAGGGATGATAAGAACTATCCCCTGATCATGGTCACCACCGCCGACCCCTGGCCCAGGATCGTGGTGACCCGCAGGCGCCTGAAGGACGGCAACCGCTACTTCGGCCCCTATGCCTCTTCCACGGCCATGCGTGCCACCCTGAAGCTGCTCTACACCCTCTTTCCTCTCAGACGCTGCAAGAAGATGCAGACCCGTGAGCGTCCCTGCCTCAACTACCAGATGGGGCGCTGTCTGGCACCCTGTGCCGGCAAGGCCGACCCCGGCGCCTATCGGGAGATGGTGGCCGAGGTGCTCCAGATCCTCGAAGGCAAGGCCCGGGAGGTATCTGCGCTCCTGCTGGAAAAGATGCAGCGCGCCTCCGAGCGGCTGGAGTTTGAAAAGGCAGCCCTCTTTCGCGACCAACACCGCGCCCTCCAGCGAACCATCGAACATCAGGCCGTGGTGGCTGAGCATCACATCGATCAGGACGTCTATGGGTTGTTCCGCCAGGATGCCGCCGTGGGCATAGCCATCCTCTTTGTCCGGGCAGGGGTCATCACCGGGGTGCAGACCTTCTTTATCCCCGACCCCCTGGGTAACGACAGCGCTCTTCTCACCGAGGCCATCCTCCAGTATTACACCGCCCAGCGGGTGCCGCCCCGGGAGCTCCTCCTGCCCCTGGGCATCGATGACCAGGAAATAGTCCACGAGCACCTGGTGGAGCTGCGCGGCGGCCCGCTCTCCCTGCTGACTCCACAGCGGGGCAAGCGGATGCAGCTGATGGAGATGGCGGCCGGCAATGCCGAAAAACTCTTCTCCGAACAGGCCCGCAGGGAGAAGAGCTGGAACACCCTGGCCACCAGCCTGGGCCATACTCTTAAACTCTGTAACCCGCCGGAACGCATTGAATGCCTGGACATCTCCAACCTCCTGGGCAAGCAGGCGGTGGGTTCCCTGGTCTGCTTTATCCATGGAGAGAAATCGCCGAAAAACTTTCGCCACTACCGTATTCGCTCAAAAGACACCCCTGACGATTACGCCATGATGGCAGAGGTGCTCAGCCGGCGTTTCGCCCCCTCCAAGGGACAGCGCCCCCATCCGGACATGCTGCTCTTGGATGGGGGCAAGGGTCAGCTGAACAAGGCCTGTGAGCTGCTGGGGGGACTGGGACTGCTGGAGAGCATCGATCTGGTGGCCATTGCCAAGGAAAAACAGGAAGAGGGGGAGAAGTTGTTTCGACCGGGCCGCAAGAATCCCATCCTCCTGCCGGCCAACGCCCCTGCCCTACTCTACCTGATGCGGATCCGTGACGAGTCCCACCGTTTCGGCATCACCTTTCATCGCCGCCTCCGTAATCAGGAGACCCTCCAGTCAGGACTGGATCATTTGCACGGGGTGGGAAAAAAACGGAAAAAGGATCTGCTCCGTCATTTCGGCAGCTACAAGCGTATCCTGGCTGCTGAAGCAAGAGAGATTGAAGCCCTGCCCGGCTTTGGCCGGGAACTCGCCAACTCCATCTATAACCAACTCCATGAAAAGAACGCTGAGTCCTGAAAAAAAGCTGATCTCCCAACCCAAGGCCGGCTGTATCTGCAAAGATATCAAACTCTACACCCTGATCCAGGCAGTCGATGCTGGAGCGAGCAGCGTGGAGGCAGTGGTCCGTCAAACCGGGATCGGCGATGATTCCCGCCAGGGGAGACCTTGCCGGGCCAAGGTGGAGCAACTCCTGAGCCCCTGTGAGGCCCCATGAGCATCCCCCGGTTGGATATCCTCCTCTACAGTCATGATGGCCGCGGCCTGGGCCACGCCAGCAGGACCATAGCCATCGGCATGGCCCTGCGCCGGCTCTACCCACGACTCAGGGTACTCTTTGTCTCCGGCACCCCCATGAGCAGGGAACTGCGGGGGGCTGCCCCCCTGGACTGGCTCAAGCTTCCTGCCTATGAGACCAGGGTCGTTGAAGGCAGATCCCGGGGCATGGACGGGATGTCCAACTATACGGATCAGCAGCTGGGCCTCCTCCGGGCAGCCAGCCTGCGCCAGATAATGGAACTCTATCGCCCCCGGGTGGTGCTGGCGGATCACTCTCCCTGCGGCAAGCACCGGGAACTGCTGCCTGCCCTGGAAAGCTGCTCCCCGGGGGCCACCAGCTGGGTGCTCGGGGTACGGGGGGTGGTGGGCAAGGTCCGCCAGGTCGGCTCAGCTGCGGCAGCAGAGGTCTTTCGCCGCCACTTCAAGGCCCTGCTCTGGTACGGCGACTCCACCATCCTGGGCAGCGCCGACTGCAGCCGGCTGGCTGACACCTATGGGACAACGCCCCTGGAGACCGGCTATGTCTCCCGGATGGCGGAACTGGCAGCCGTGGAACCCTTTGCAGAGAGCGGGCCGCAACCACTGGCCACCATCTCTATTCCCTGGTTCGGGGAGAACTCCACCAGCATGCTCAGCTGCCTCTACCAGGCCTTGCAGGCTCCGGAGTTGGTGAATCGGAGATGGAACATCTTTCTACCAGCAGAAAAAGGGATCGCAAAAACAGCCAGATTCGTCAACAAGCTCAAGTCAATTCCAGGCTGCCGGCTCTTCTCCTTTGGCCCCCGCTACCATGGCTCGCTGTTGGCCTCCCGGGCGGCCCTGATCTATGGCGGCTACAACTCACTCACCGATGTGCTCTACGCCCGGGTGCCCACCATTGTCCTGGAGCGGGCCATGGAGGACGATGAGCAGCAGCAACACCTGGCCCTGCTCACCGCCGGCAGCCATGGCCTGCTCCGCTCTGTTGCCGAACAGGACCTTGAGCCGGAGCATCTCCGCAGGCTCCTGGCAACCCTGTTCAGGCAGCCTCGCCCCCCAGCCGGTCGGCTTAACCTGGAGGGTGCGGCCATGGCCGCCGCTCAGCTGGCCGCTCTGGTCTGAAGGCTGGCCTGATAGCCAGGATCAGCTGCCCAGCCGCTCCCGGAGCCAGGCTGCGATATGCCCTACCTGTTGAGGGCAGACACTGTGCTCCATGGGATAGGAACGGTAGTTGACCCGGTAGCCCAGACGGGTAAGTTCTTCTCCGGCCTTGAGCCCCAGGGCCTCGGGGACCACCGGATCCTGGCTGCCATGCTGGATTTCGATGGGGATCTCCTGATTGGCCTGGTCACGCTGAATGGTGGCACTGGTGGCAAAGTAGGTGGACATGGCCAGGAGGCCGCCCAGGGCATGGGGATAGCTCAGGGCAAGCTGGTAGGCCACGGCGCCGCCCTGGGAAAAACCGGCCAGGATGATCCGCTCACTGGCGATACCCCGCTCCTCTTCCCGTTCAATCAGGCCCTGAACCTTGTCGGCAGAGGCGAGCAACTGGACCGTATCCACCTGGCGGTCGATATCCATCTGGAGGATATCAAACCAGGCCGGCATCACATAGCCGCCGTTCACCGTCACCGGGATCTGGGGGGCATGGGGAAAGATAAAGCGGATCTTCAACTCGGGCGGCAGCTGCAGCTCCGGAATGATAGGGGCAAAATCGTTGCCATCTGCTCCCAGTCCATGGAGCCAGATCACGGCGGCATCGGGATTGGGATGGGTTTCCAGTTCAATGGCAGGCAAAAGGGACATGAGCGGCAGGCTCCTTGATTAAAGGTCACCTTGAAAAATGAGATTTTTCAAGATCCCCTGGTTTATTGTTCAGACAGGTGTCGCAACTGATCGATACGCCATCCCATCTCCAGCCAATGTTCAGGATTTTCTCCGGGACTAAGCACCACGCGGCAAGCATCAACATTGCTCAGAACCCGACCACCGGGGTCGTCACTCCAGCGGAAAGACAAGCGCGCCGCGCTACCCTGCCCAAGGCTGCTCCAGCTTACCATTAATGATTGCAGCAGTTCAAGGTTGTTTGTCCACTCCGGCCCCGGCCATAGCTGAGCTGCACCGCTCACCCCTCTCGTTCAGGCCCCCCTGCCTGTCAAGCATGGCTGTAAAGGCGGCCGCCCCATTCCCTGCTGAGAAAAAACATGCCTTCAGGAGCAGCCACATCGACACAATTGATTTGTCTTTACACTATTTTTTTAATATAAAATTAGTGTCACTTACAACATCTATCCTCAAAGCCAAAACAGCCCCTGACGACATGCTAGAACCTTGCGAAAACAAATACGCCAACTCCCCGACAATATATAAAAAATATTTCTCTGCCCTCCTGGAGATCAACCAGGTGCTCACCTCTGATCACTACCTGGACGACATCTTAAAGTTGATCGTCATGGTCACTGCCCGGGTCACAGGGGTGGAAATCTGCTCCCTCTGGTTAATCGAGGAAGGCAAGAAGGAAAAGATCATCCGCCTCAAGGCTACCCAGGCCATTGATCAGGCCTATGTCCATGACCGGGTCCTGCGGATGGACGAGGGAGTGGTGGGCTACGTGGCCTCTACCCAGCGCCCGCTGCTGATCCGGGACGTTCTTCAGGAGCCCATGTTCAAGGAAAAAGAGATGGCCGCAGCCTTAGGTCTGGTCTCCATGGTAGGGGTGCCGATGAAGATCGGTACCGATGGCGTCATCGGCGTACTCAACTGTTTTACCGACAGGAAACACCTCTTTCCGGAGTCCGAAACCAACCTGGTCACCATGGTCGCCAACCAGGCAGCCCTGGCCATCCATAATACCAGGTTGGCCATTGAGGCCAGCGTCATTCGCGAAGAGCTGGAGACCAGGAAACTGGTCGACCGGGCCAAGGAGATCATCCACAGCCGCGGCAAGATGACCAATGATGAGGCCTACCGCTGGATCCAGAAGAAGAGTATGGACTCGCGACGCCCCATGGCCGAAATTGCCGAGGCGGTCATCCTCTCTGAGGAGCTGATGGCCTAGCTCAGGGCCACACTCCGGAGCTGATCACCGCCGCCCCCTCCGGGAAGGCCTGCCGCAAAATATCCCCTTCCCGGGAACCAGCCTGGCCCTGCTCTTTTTGCAACCCGGATCCCTATCTGCCTGAAGTAGCGTCAGCAGGCACCGCTCCCATCAAAAAAACCTTGACAAAGTTTCAATTTAGCTAATAATAGAAGCACTTTTTAAATGCAGCTAACATGACCCCGGCACAATGGCGTGCCACCTCCATGTGAGCTTAAACGACGATGGTGTCTCGATCCGGATAAGGGTATGGGAGACCATTGTTTTTTTTCAACCCTCCGACGCTCCGGATCCAGGCATCAGCCCAGATCAGTGATTTTTCAGGAGGATGAAAAAATGCGCTTTGCCAAATCAAACGATGTTCTTGGTACCGTTAACCGCGGAAACGCCGCAGAGTCAGGACTCTGCACCCTCTGCCGCGCCGACTGCAAAGGCAAGTGTGAGACCTGGCTCTCAGGCATGGTGGGCAGAAAGCTGCTCTATCCCAGAGATTTCGGTACGGTCACCGCCGGTGCGAACAACACCACCCATGTAGGCGTCTCCTACAACTCCCTGCGTATCCAGGGACATGCCTATGGCTCCTGCGGCCTGGGCAACCTCTCCAGCAATCCCGATGACTGTATCTTCCCCAATGTCGACCTGAGCACCGAGTTCGGCAACAAGGTCAAGACCAAGTGCCGTATTCCCCTGATGACCGGGGCCCTGGGCTCCACCTTTATCGCCGCCAAATACTGGGATTCCTTTGCCATCGGCTGCTCCCTGGTTGGTGTACCTGTGGTGGTCGGCGAGAACGTGGTCGGGGTCGACAAGCAGTCGGAGATGTCCAAGGGCAGAATCACCAAGGCCCCGGAGCTCGACCGCAGGATCGCCACCTACCAGCGCTACTACAACGGCTACGGAGCCATCATTGTCCAGCTCAATGTCGAAGATACCCGTAACGGGGTGGCAGAGTATGTGGCTGAAAAATACGGCAACAGCTGTATCATCGAGCTGAAGTGGGGCCAGGGCGCCAAGGATATCGGCGGCGAGATCCAGGTCACCAGCCTGGATTATGCCCTGTTCCTGAAGAAGCGTGGCTATGTGGTGGACCCCAACCCTGAACTGCCTGAGGTCCAGGAAGCCTACAACTCCGGCGCCATCCGCGCCTTTGCCCGTCACTCCCGCCTGGGCGCCACCAACCTCTCCACGGTCTTTGATGTCCAGGAAGACTTCATGAAGAGTGTCGACTACCTGCGCAGCCTGGGATTTGAGCGCATCTCCCTGAAGACCGGTTCCTATGGCATGGAAGAGCTGGCCATGGCCATCAAGTTTGCCACCGACGCGGGCCTGGACCTGCTCACCATCGACGGATCCGGCGGCGGCACCGGGATGAGCCCCTGGAACATGATGCAGAGCTGGGGCATTCCCTCGGTCAACCTCCACGCCAAAGCCTACGAGTATGCCTCCCTCCTTGCAGCCCGTGGCAGGAAGGTGGTCGACCTCTCCTTTGCCGGCGGCTTCTCCTTTGAAGACTCCATCTTCAAGGGTCTGGCCATGGGCGCACCCTACACCAAGTTGATCTGTATGGGACGGGGCATCATGGTACCCGGATTTCTGGGTTCCAACATCGAGGGCGTGCTCCGACCGGAGCGGAGGGAGGCGGTCAACGGTAACTGGGACAAGCTGCCCAGTACGGTCACCAAGATCGGCTCCACAGCTGAAGAGATCTTTGCCTGCTACTATGATGTGGAGAAGATGGTGGGCAAGGAGGAGATGGCCAACATCCCCTATGGCGCCATCGCCTTCTGGACCATGGCCGACAAACTGAGCTGCGGCCTCCAGCAGTTGCTGGCAGGGGCCCGTAAGTTCAATCTCAACGAGATTACCCGCGACGACATCATCTCCGGTAACCGGGAAACAGCCATGGAAACCGGCATCCCCTACATGACCGAGGTCAACAACGAATCTGCCAAAAAGATCCTCTGCGCAGGTTAACAGACCGGAAGCGCTATACCCCCTGCAGCCGTCAGCGTGCGGCTGCAGGGTCAACCGTTGACGATGATCCAGAGCAACTGCACGTTTGCCGTGGAAGGGTTTTTCCAGCCTGTCGCCATGTGCTCGCTCAGGTTGATCAGGGTTCCTGCAGCCACCTCCTTCTCCAGGCCATTGACCTCCAGAGCCAGCTTTCCGTTGAGGAGGAAGCCGAACTCATCACCCTTGTGGCGGAGAAAGTGGGACTTGAGGGCACCACCCGGGGCAAACTCCACCATAAAGGCCTGGAACCCTGCCTCCCCACTCCAGGGCAGATACTCTCTGATGGTGATCTCACTGCTGCCCATGCCGGGGAAGTTGACCTCCCTGGTTGCATCCGGCGGAAAGAGGATCCGCTCATCCAGGTCACGGTCCGTGGCAAAGAGGGTGGCCATCTCCACCCCCAGCAGCTCGGCAATCTTGAGCAGGGCCGGGATTGAGGGGTAGATCTGGCCGCTCTCCACCTGGGAGATGGTGCTGGGGGTCACCCCCACCTGTTTGGCCAGGGCAGTCTGGGCAAGCCCCCGCCTGAGTCGCTGGGTCTTGATCCGCCCCCCCAGGTCACGCTTGCCGCCGAACTGGCGGCTCTGGTTGCCGAACACCGCCTGACCCTGGTCGAGCCAGTAAGCATGGGCCGTGTTCAACCCCTGGGGCTCACGCCCCTCTGCCTTGGTGATGGTTAAGAAGGTATGTCCCCGTTTGACGCTCAGCTCCAGCACCACCTGGGCGATCTGACTGATCCCGGAACGTAGCCTGCGGCTGTGGGCATTGTGTTCCAGCACCCAGTAGGCGATGGTGTTGAGCTCATAGAGCCTGGGGCAGGTGCGGGTGTAAAATCGAAGCACCTGCTCTTCCCCCCCCCAGAGATCCTGCATCCCGGTGAGGGACTCAAAGAGGTAATTCACCGTGCCGCCGCACATGGAGTAGACCGTTCCCAGGGTGTCAGCCAGGGATTCGGCCTGTTCCGGCTTTTTCACCGGGATGATCCGGGCGTGTTCCGGATCCCGCGCCTGCTCATAAAACTTCAAAAACAGCTCGCTGCCGCCGCCCTTGCCATGGGTAAAACAATCCAGGATGGTCAACAGCGGGTTATCGGCCAGACTCCCAAGGGTGGTGAGCAGATTTTTAGGAGAACGGTCAAAGCTGACATAGACCACGTGGGCCTTCTCTGCAAAGGAGGCCTGGAGGAAGTTGAAAAAAAAGTCCAGGGCCAGACTGCCCACCTCATCGTGCCAGACCACGTTGTCGCCGGTCCGCAGCCCCCCCAGGAGGCTATCCAGCTCTCTGTTACCACTACTCTGCTGACTGCTCATCTCAAACCCTCCTGACGGCCTTCACTGCGGGCAGTGGTCTTGCCGCTCCAATCTGAATCTCCGGAACACGGCTCCGGCCCACGGACCACGGACGGCTTCCCGCCCCTGGCCGACGAATCTCCCAGGCGGAAGCGGGGTGCCTGCAGCCGGGTCGCCAACTCAGCCCTGTCAACGGGCCTCCGCTCACCAATCTTTCTGGCCGGATTGCCGGCCCAGATCTCCCAGGGACCAGGGTTTTTGGTCAACACCGATCCCGCCCCCACGACCACTCCCTCCGGGATAACGGTGACCTGGTAGAGGACCATGGCACCGTCATGGATCCAGACATCAGCACCGATCCGTTTATCCTGCCAGAGCACCCCGTGTTCCTCCTCCACCAGGAGCAGGGGATCCCGGCCCAGATGGAGATGGTCATGGGTATAAATCCTGGCTCGGGCCCCGATATTGGCCCAGGGCCCGATCTCGATGGAACCGGTACAGTCCAGCAGGGCAAAGCGACTGATCATCACGTTGGTCTCTCGTCCGGGGGTGGTGAAAACCTCGGGCACGAACAGCAACGCACCGGCCTGGAGATGCCGGTGGGGACGCCGCACCGCCATGGCCAGGGCCCGGTCCAGTTGGAGCCGGCTGAGGGTGGTCATAGGTTGAGCCATGGGAAAAAACCGCTGTTAGAGCTTAAGGGACCGTTCGACAATCTCCCGGAGATCGCCGGACAGGGAGGCCTCCTGCTGCAGCCCCCGCAGCTGTGCTTCCATCAGCTGCTGCCGCCCCTGATCATAGCGCCGCCACTGGGTCAGGGGAGTGGCCAGCCTGGAGGCGATCTGGGGATTCATGGCATCCAACCTGCGCACCATCTCGCCCAAAAAGGCGTAGCCCCGACCATCACCACCATGGAACTGGGCATGATTCATGCTGCAGAAGGCCCCGATCAGTGAGCGGACCTTGTTGGGATTCTTGAGGCTGAAGACCGGATGGTCGAGCAGCTCCCGGACCCGCTCCAGGGTTCCGGGCAGGGTGCAGCAGGCCTGGATCATCAGCCACTTATCCATGACCAGAGGATCATGCTGCCACTGGTCATGAAAATCTGCCAGCAGCTCGGCACCGGCAGCCTGATCGCTGTTCACCACCCCCTGGAGGGCCGCGATTCGATCGGTCATGTTATCGGCCTGCCGGTACTGGCTGATCCCCAGCTCCAGGTGCTCAGAGCCGCTCTCCGCCCCTGGGTCGACACTCAGCAGGTAGCCCAGGCAACTGTTCCTCAGCGACCTGCGGCCGGTCTCCTCGGGCGAGTAGCGGTAGCCGCCCTTGCCGGCCAGACTCAGGTAGCGTTCTTCCAGGGGTGCGGCCAGCTGGCGGGCGATCAGGGAGCGCAAGCCTTGCCTGACCGTGAAAACGGCCACCGGATCGATCTGTTCCAGTTGCTGGCCGATCCAGTGCTCGGAGGGCAGATTCATGGCCATGGCGAGCAGGGCCGGATCACCGCTGCTGTCTTCCAGCAGGGCACGAATGCCCTGGCTCAGGATGGGGTTGAGCTGAATGGTCTCTCCCAGCAGGTAACGCTCAAGCTGGGCCAGGATACAGCCAAGACCCAGCTCCTGACCGGCATCCCAACGATTAAAGGGGTCAGGATCGGCAGCCATCAACAGGGCCTGCTCCTCGGGGCTGCGCTCCAGCTTGACCCGTACCGGTGCGGAAAAGCCGCGTAGAAAAGAAACCACCGGCTCCTCCTCCAGACCGCTGAAGAGGAACTCCTGTTCCTGCTCCTTCAGTTGCAGCACCACCGTGCCGTTCTCATCCGCGACCTCGCCGCTCTCCGGCCGCGGGCTGAGCACCCGGCCGCCGGGCTCCAGCAGCCCTACCTTCAGGGGCATTATAAAGGGTTCCTTGTCCCCGGCTTCAGGGGTAGGCGGACAGGACTGGCTGACCCGGAGGGTGTAGCGCCCCTGATCCGGCTCATAGCAGGGAACCACCTCAAGGACAGGGGTCCCGGCCTGACTGTACCAGCGTTTGAACTGGTGGAAGTCAACCTCATTGGCATCGGCCATGGCCTGGACAAAATCATCGCAGGTTACGGCCTGACCGTCGTGACGCTCAAAGTAGAGGTCCATCCCCCGACGAAACCCCTCCCTGCCCAGGAGGGTATGCAGCATCCGGATCACCTCTGCACCCTTATTATAGACGGTCAGGGTATAAAAGTTGTTGATCTCCACAAAGGAGGCAGGTCGAACCGGATGGGCCATGGGCCCGCCATCCTCACGAAACTGGAGAGAGCGGATGATGTTGGCATCCTGGATCCGCTTTACTGCCCTGGAGCTCATGTCCGCACTGAACTCCTGGTCCCTGAATACGGTCAACCCCTCCTTGAGGCTGAGCTGAAACCAGTCCCGACAGGTGATCCGGTTGCCGGTCCAGTTGTGGAAATACTCGTGGGCAATGACCCCCTCGATACCGTCGAAGTCGGCATCGGTGGCGGTTTCCGGGGTGGCCAGCACATACTTGGAGTTAAAGACGTTGAGCCCCTTATTTTCCATGGCCCCCATGTTAAAGTCATCCACTGCCACGATCATGTAGGTGTCCAGGTCATACTCCCGCCCAAAGACCTCCTCATCCCAGGCCATGGCCTTCTTCAGGGAGGCCATGGCATGGTCACACTTCTCCTGGTTGCGGGGCTCCACATAGATTCGCAGCTCGATCTTCCTGCCCGAGATGGTGGTGAAGCTATCCTCCAGACAGACCAGATCGCCGGCTACCAGGGCAAAGAGGTAGGAGGGCTTCTTAAAGGGGTCGTGCCAGGTGGCAAAATGACGGCCGTCTGCAAGCTCGCCGGAGTCCACCAGGTTACCGTTGGAGAGCAGCACCGGACAACGGCCGGGGTCAGCGATCACGGTGGTGGTAAAGACGGCCATCACATCGGGCCGGTCCGGAAAACAGGTGATCCTGCGGAAGCCCTCGGCCTCACACTGGGTGCAGTAGTTGCCGGAAGAGAGATAGAGTCCCTCCAGGGCGGTGTTGGCGGCCGGATCGATCAGGGTTTCCACCTCCAGGGTAAAGGCCCCTGCTGGCACCCCGGGGATCGTCAAGAGGCCGTCTCCAAAGGTATATGCCGCTGACTCCAGAACTTCCCCATCCAGGGTCACTGCCATGAGTTCAAGTTCCTCACCGTTGAGCTCCAGGGGCAAGCCCTGGCTGTTGTTGGCATTACAGTTGAGCCGGGAATGGACCCGGGTCTGATGTTCTTCCAGCTCAAACCGCAGCTCCACGCTCTCGATCAGATAGGGGGGAGATGTGTAATCCTTTAAAAATATTTCTTTTTTGGTCACAGTCATAGCAGTATCCTCTAAGGTAAAGAGAGGGTGTCCCCAGGGGTGCACTCAGTCTCGGGTCATGGGTAAAAAGACATCCTCAAGGCCAAGCAGGGACAGGCAAAGAGCCCGTTCTCAAGGCTCTGCCTGAGCTGAGGTTTCAGCAGGGACGAAGATGCAGGCTAAATAGTGCTCATTTTTTAAAAAAAAGGCAATGCTTAGTATGGAACTATCTGTTATCAGTAGGCCAAGAACAGCAGCCTGGCCCGGCGAAAGCAGCCGGGCTAGAGCAGGCAAGTCTCCTGCATGGAACGCAGCGGGGCGGCCAAAGGCACCTTTTTCGCCAGGATAATCGAGTAGTTAATCAACCTCGCCGGCGACCATGGAGATCGTTTAGAGGGATTATGGTGGGTTCAGTGGACAGAGAGACCGACATCCTGATCATTGGCGGTGGCCCGGGCGGACTTGCCTGTGCCCAGGAGCTTGCCCGCGCAGGCAGGGAGGTGCTCCTGCTTGAACGCAAGGCCGAAATCGGCCCCAAGGTCTGCGCCGGAGGCATCACCTGGAGCGGCCTGCTCCAGCATGTACCTGAACAGCTGATCCAGCAGGCCTTTCCCTGCCAGCATATCCGCACCCCGGAGCAACATGCCCAGGTACGTGCTGATCAGCCCATCATCGCCACGGTCGACCGTCGGGAATTGGGCCAATGGATGGCGGCCGAGGCAGAGGCTGCAGGCGCCCGACTCCTTGCCGGGACCAGGGTACGCTCCATTGCAGCCGACCACCTGCTTGCCCGTACCGGAGAGCAGGAGACCTGCACCATCGGCTTTCGCCAACTGATCGGCGCTGACGGGGCCAACTCCCTGGTCCGACGCTCCCTCGGTCTGAGCAGCCGTTTAATGGGAGTGGGCTTGAACGCGAACCTGCCCCTGGTACGGGAGCAGATGGAGTGGCACCTTAATCCCGCCCTGTTCCGCCACGGCTATGCCTGGATCTTCCCCCATGGCCGAACCCTCTCCATCGGGGCCTATGTGGACCGGGCAGCCATGCCGCTGGCCCGGCTCAAGGCCAACCTGATCAGCTGGGCCCGGCAACAGCAGATCACCATCCCCCCCGAGCAGCTCCGCGCCGGGCTGGTCAACTACGACTACCAGGGCCACCACTTTGCTAACCGCTGGCTGGTGGGAGAGGCCGCAGGCCTGGCTTCGGGCCTCACCGGCGAGGGGATCTATCCCGCCATCGTCTCTGGCAGGGCCGTGGCCCGCTTAATTCTGGATAAAACCTATCCGGCAGACGAGCTGACCCGGATGATCCGCAAACAGCACCGCCACCACAGGGTCATTGCCTGGGCCGGCAGAACCCCGCGGCTGTGCGGCCTGCTGATGAACCTCCTGGTCCTGCTCCTGCGCATAAAAGTGCTTGATTTTCGAATGCTGGAAATGGCAGATTAGGGGATCAGCTGTCCCACTCTTTCCCGAAAGCTCAGCCAGTGAGCCGGTGACTATGCAAAAAAAAAACCTGACCCTGATCTATAACCTGCTCTTCCTGGCGGTTTGCGGCGGCATCTTCCTCTTTCTCTACCTGGCCCCGCCTGAAACCACCGCCCCCCTGCCCCATGACGATGACCATCGAGCCTTCCTGACCATGAAAAAGAAGGTGGCGGAACGACAGTGCGAGCAGTGCCACGCCCAGGACGGTGAGATGCCCCTGCCTGCAGATCATCCGCCCAAGTACCGCTGCCTGTTCTGTCATAAACAAAAGTAAGCCCGCGTGCACCGCCGGCCACCCACTGGATGACGCGATTCCGGAGCTGCCATGGAAACTAAAAACGTCTACTATATTTCCGGTTCAACAGCCATCCTGGCCGAAGATATGGGGCGAGCCCTGCTGGCTCAGTTCCGGGATATCCGTTTCCGAGAGGAAAAGATCCCCTTTATCCACACCCCGGATGAGGCCCGGGCTGCCCTGGAGCGTATCCTCGCCAACTCAAGGGAGAGTCGCCCCCTGGTCTTCTGCACCATCATGGACCAGCCGACCAGAGATATCTTTGACTGTCCCCAGGTGATCTATTTCGACATCTTTCTCCAGACCCTGGAAAAGCTGGAAGACGTACTCCAGTCACGGGCCAGACGGGAACCAGGCTACTCCCGTCACTTCACCATCTCCAGGATGAACAAAAGGGTGGACGCCATCCACTTTTCCCTGGATCATGACGACGGCACCAAGACCAAGGAGTATGACAAGGCCGAGATCATCCTGGTCGGTGTCTCCCGCACCGGCAAGACCCCGGTGAGTATCTATCTCGCCACCCACATGGAGCTCAAGGCCGCCAACTTTCCCCTCACTGCCGATCATCTCGAACAGCACCAGCTCCCCGCGGATATCGTCCGAAACCGCAGACAGGTGGTAGGGCTGACCGCCTCTCCCCGCTACCTGCACCAGATCAGGGAGAAACGATACCCAGGCTCCAGCTATGCCAGCCTGGAGAACTGCACCAGGGAGCTGCAACAGGCCCGGCAGATGTTCCTCCGCCACAACATCAAGATGATTAATGTGGAGGGACGCTCCATCGAGGAGCTCGCCGTCCAGGCCGTTCAGGCCGTAGGCATGAAAAGGAAACATCAGCGAGGCTCCCGGCTGCGGCCCCAGGCCAACACCAAGAGCAGGATATGAGCCGCTGGCTCACCAGGCTGCCCTGGCCCCTGCTGATCGGCGTTGCCCTGTTTCTGGGTCTGGCCCCCTTCAGCCCGGAACCGCATCTGCTGGAAAAAGGACGCCTTCTTGTCCAGGGCCGACTCAGCCGCAGCCTGGACATCTTTGACCTCTGCTACCACGCTCTGCCCCTGATGCTCATCGCCGCCAAGCTGGTTGCCATTTTGGTTGCAAAGAAAAAGAGATAAGAGCATGAGCTCAGGTTGCAGCTCAACCTTTTAAGCGGGAATGCCCCTATACGAATCCTCCCCATTCAGCCACACCTCTTTCGCTAACTCATAACATAAGGAATGCCCATGTTTCCCTGGATCAGCAGCCCGGAGGCCTGGATCGCCCTGGCCACCCTTACCCTCCTTGAAGTTGTCCTGGGTATCGACAATATCATCTTCATAACCATCCTGGTCAACAAACTGCCCGAGGCCCAGCGGAACATTGCCCGCCAGGTCGGCCTCGGCCTGGCCATGCTCACCAGGCTGGCCCTGCTCTTTTCCATTGCCTGGGTCATGGGCCTGACCGCACCCTGGTTTACGGTCCTGGATCAGGCCATCTCCGGTCGCGACCTGATCCTGGTTGGCGGCGGCCTCTTCCTCCTCTTCAAGGCCACCCATGAGATCCATAGCAGTCTTGAGGGCGCAACGGAAGATGCCGTCGGTCCGGTCAAGGCCACCCTGGGTGCCATGCTGGTCCAGATTGCCCTCCTGGATGTGGTCTTTTCCCTGGATTCGGTGATCACTGCCGTGGGCCTGGCCAGCCATGTCTCGATCATGGCCATCGCCATTGTCATTGCCGTGGGGGTGATGCTGCTGGCTGCCAAGAGTATCGGCGCCTTTGTCGACTCCCACCCCACCATCAAGATCCTGGCCCTCTCCTTCCTCCTGCTGGTGGGGGTGACCCTGATCGTCGAAGGCTTCGATGTCCATGTACCCAAGGGCTACATCTACTTTGCCATGGCCTTTTCCGTGGGCGTGGAGATGCTCAATATCCGGATGCGCAAGAGACAGGTCCGGCCGGTCAAGCTGCACAAGCAGATCAAACAATAAAGGACGCCACTCCCCCTTTGGTCTGCCGCTTGAATTGACCAAAGGGAACGAATCAATTATGATGCCCCAGTTTACCGGTAGCCATGCAGCCTGAACCGCGCCATTCTGTCGTCTGGAGCAGCGCTATCCTGGTCTGCGCCCTCATCAGCTGCAGCCTCCTGCCGGGATGCCAACAAGAGAATAACAACCTGGAGAATACCGTGTCTGACACAGCAAGCCTCATGGACGCCCCTGAATTCACTCAACTGCTCTTCTTCCCACGCACCGTTGCCCGCAATACCCCGCCGGAACAGGCCGTGGATGTAGATGTTACCCTGGAACCGGAACTGAAGATCGGTTGCCGGATCTTTACGGTCTCCAAGAGCGCGCCCACCATCATCTTCTTTCATGGCAACGGAGAAATTGTCAGCGATTACGATGAAATCGGACCAATGTACCAGCAACAGGGGATCAACTTTGCCGTTGCCGACTACCGCGGCTACGGCTGGAGCGACGGTGTACCGCTGGTCAGCACCCTGCTCAGCGACTGCAACCAGACCTTTGAGCAGCTCCGCAGCTGGTTGAGCAGCGAGGGCTACTCCGGTGAAATCTTTGTCATGGGCCGCTCCCTGGGCAGCGCCTGCGCCATCGAGGTGGGGGTCAACCACAGCGAGGAACTTGCCGGTATGATCATTGAATCCGGCTTTGCCCATACCCTGCCCCTGGCCCAGACCCTGGGGATGGACCTGGCCCGGCTCGATATCAGCGAAGAGCAGACCTTCAATAACGGCGGCAAGATCGAGCAGTTTGAGAAGCCCATCTTCATGCTCCATGGTCAGCTCGATCAGCTCATTCCGGTCTGGCAGGCCGAGAAACTCCACTCCCTGGCCGGAGCCAAGGCCAAGGAGCTGCAGATGGTCCCCGGAGCAGACCACAACTCCCTGATCGCCATAGGCGGGCTGCTCTACTTCCAGACCATTAGGAAGTTCATCGATAAGACCATCGGCGCGGTGCCGGACTGGCGCGAGCGACGGAAACAGTACAGAGAGCAGCAGAACCGGGCCGGCCGCTAAGATGAGCCAAAAACGAAGCGGCTACCTCTCCTGGGACGAGTACTTCATGGCCGTGGCCCTGCTCTCGGGCCTGCGCTCCAAGGACCCCTCCACCCAGGTGGGTGCCTGTGTGGCCAACCCCCAGAACAAGATCGTGGGGGTAGGCTATAACGGTTTCCCCTGGGGCTGTTCCGATGACGAGCTGCCCTGGGCCAGGGAAGGCAACTATCTGGATACCAAGTATCCCTACGTCTGCCACGCCGAACTCAATGCCGTGCTCAACTCCATTACCCGCGACCTGCGCGACTGTCGGCTCTACGTGGCCCTGTTTCCCTGTAACGAGTGTACCAAGGTGATCATCCAGTCCGGCATCCGGGAGATCATCTACATGTCCGACAAGTACAGTGCCACCGAGTCGGTCCAGGCCTCCAAACTGATGTTGGAAAAGTCAAACACCCACTATCGACGCTTTATCCCGGAACGGGATTCCATTCTGCTCGATTTTAACCGGCAATAAACGCGAGAGGCATCACGAGGTCCCATGGAAGATAGCAAGCAACAGCCGGTGGAGCAGACCACCATCTCCACCCCCTATATTGAACTCTTTAAACTGCTCAAACGGGAGAACCTGGCGGCCAGCGGCGGAGAGGCCAAATTTATCATCGGTGAAGGACTGGTGGAGGTCAACGGCGAGGTGGAAACCAGGAAACGAAAAAAGATCGTTGCCGGCGATCGGGTGAGCTGCAACGGCGAGACCCTGGAGGTAATCCAGGAGTAAGCCTGTTCGGTCCTGCCCCGGAGCAGAACGAACATCGACCGCTGACCGGGACCGGATAGGGTAGGGTAAAGGCTGCCGGAGAGCCGGCCGGCCTGCGGCTGCAGTTCGATCGGCCCTCCGGGCATGGCAGGCGGGAGAGGCGAGGCTCAGCTGGTCAGCTTGCGCTGGGCCTCCAGATAACGCTCAGCGGTTTTCTCCAGAATCTCGCTGGGCAGTGTTGGTGCGGGCGGCTGCTTATCCCAGTCCAGGGAGGAGAGATAATCCCGCAGGAACTGCTTGTCAAAGCTGGGCTGACCCTTGCCCGGGGTATACTCGTCCTGGGGCCAGAACCGGGAAGAATCCGGGGTCAGGACCTCATCGATCAGGATCAGCTCATCCCCCTGGATCCCCAGCTCAAACTTGGTGTCGGCGATGATGATCCCCCTGCCCCTGGCATACTCAGCCGCCTTCTCGTAGAGCCGCACACTGATCTCCGCCATCTTCTCGGCAAGTTCCGGCCCCACGATGGACTTCATCTGCTCCAGCGAGATATTCTCGTCGTGGAGCCCCTGCTCCGCCTTGGTGGAGGGGGTGAAGAGGGTCTGGGGAAAGGGGCCTGACTCCTGCATTCCCTGGGGCAGGACAAAGCCGCAGACCGTGGTGTCCTGCTGGTAGGCCTTCCAGAAGGAACCGGAGATATAGCCCCGGACGATGCACTCGATGGGCACCACCTCGGTTCGCTTGACCAGCATGGAGCGCCCCTCGAGTTGATCACGGTACTGGTGACATATCTCGGGAAACTGATCCACATCGGCGCTCAAGAGATGATTGGGGACAATGTCCGCCAGGTAGTCGAACCAGAACAGGGAGATCTGGGTCAGGACCTTGCCCTTTTCCGGAATAGCCTCGGCCATGACCACATCATAGGCCGAAATCCGGTCAGTGGCGACCATCAACAACTTATCCGGATGCCCGGGTATCTCGTACATATCCCGTACCTTACCACGGTGCAGCAGGTTCAACTCCGGGCAGTCGGTGGTCACGATAGAACGACTCATTTACAAACTCCTTTCTATAGATATGGGTCATAGGGTGAATAGAACAGGCTGGTCAGAGGCTGGGTCCGGCTCTCGCTCCCGGCTCACTCCTCAACCGGACAGCGGCGCATCTTTGCCTGGCACAGGCCCTGACCCGTTCCTTGACAAGAGAACATAGCAACTTATTTTACCCATTAAAAGAAAAACCGATCACGGATCAAGGAGGCATAGATGCCATTAATCAGGTTCACGGAACGCCCCCCCTGTCGTAACCCCTGGGCTGAATTTGAACGCATTCGCCGGGGAATGGATGAACTCACCAAATCCTGCACCGAAAAAGGCCGGTTCCAGCAGCGCGCCAACGTCTTTCCAGCCCTGAATATCTACGAACAGAGCGATCAACTGGTCATCACTGCGGAGCTTCCCGGGATCTCCAGTGAAGAACTGGACCTCTCTGTAGAGGGAGACACCCTCACCATCCAGGGCGCACGGGCAGCCGTTAAACAGGAGGGGCCCTGCGCCTATCATCGGCGGGAAATCGAATCCGGCAGCTTCAGCCGGGCCATCAACCTGCCGGCCAAGATCGATCCGCACCACCTCTCTGCCCGGCTGGTCGACGGTATTCTGACCATTATCCTGCGTAAGGCCGCCCCGGCTACCCCGAAAAAGATCCAGATCCTCTCTGCATAAGGAGCATTGCCATGACCAGTCAGGAGATAAAGGCATCCCCCAAGACCCAGGCAGTGGCCGAGCAGGAATCCACCAAGAACGAAACCTACTACTCCCCCATGGTGGATATCTTTGAAACCCCCAAGGCGGTCACCGTGATTGCGGATATCCCCGGAGTACGCCAGGAACAGGTGGAGCTCTCTTTAGACGACAATGTCCTGACCATCCACGCCACCATGAGCGCTGAACGTCCTGCGGGCAGGATCTTGCTGGAGGAGTATGAGCATGGTCACTATGTCCGTCGTTTCAGCGTGGCCGAGAGCATTGATCAGGACAAGATCGAGGCCTCCCTCACCAACGGGGTCCTCCAGGTGATTCTGCCCAAGCTGATTCCGGCGCAGCCCAAGAAGATAACCGTCAAGGTTGGTTGATCACTCCTGCCCCAACAGCTATCGCTCGGAACCTTCCACCGGTTCCGAGCCTTGCTGGTAGGCGGGTAGGTCGCAGGCAGGGTTCTCGTAGTCGACCAGCAGCGCGGTCAGGCGACCGACCACAATCTTGGAATCGATCTCCACCGGTATCCGGCAGCGGTCGGCGCTGAGCCAGTAGGTGGTGTCCCCATCCTTGTCATAGAGCCCCTTGAACTTCAGGGATGGTTGAATCTTGAGGGTTTCCACCTCCCCGAAGATGGATTTGCGGGGCTCCCGCGAAAGCATCCGTACCTGGACCTGATGGCGCTGCTTATCGACAAAGGCCGGGACCAGGGTTGGGTTCTGGTGATAATCGAGCACCCGACTGATGAAGAAGGCGGCAAACTCGTTATAGACCTTCCCTGCCAGCTGAAAAGATTGTTCGGGCTCCTCGTTCTTGCGATAGCTCACCAGCCGCCCCTGCTGGTCGTAGCGACTGAGCCTTCTGGTCTCGCTCCCCCAGCCCTCTTTCTGGTGGACCTGGTAGCGCAAGGGTAGTTTCAGCGGCCCCTGCACCAGGGTGGTGAAGGTGTCGTCCACCGGATAGAAGAGCGCAAACAGCCCATAGTCGGTGATCCTGGCCTCAATGGAATAGCCCCCCTGCTCCTCGGCACGCACCTCCAGATACATGTCCCCGATCTTGACCCCCCCGCTCCAGGTTATGGCGAAATGGAGCCGCTCCAGACCGGAAAAAACCGTGTCCATGGCCGCCTGACTGAGGTCCGCGGCCTGAAGTTCGCCTGGTGCCCGGCCAGCCTCCTGGACAAGGGCTGGGGAGGCAGGTGTTGTGTTCAGACCGCCGAGGGGACCGGGGATTGGTTGGGATCTCGGTTGGCTGACCAAGTCGGCTCGTGGTTTGCCGAACTGCGCGCCGAGCCATGCAGCGGCTGGACATGGGATCGGCTCAACGGCCGGTGAGGCGGCCGGAAGCAGACAGAAAACGAAGGGCAGGCAAGCGAGAAGCTGCCGGCAGAGCTGCCTTATCCTGAGGTTGCAAGTGATAGCCATGTGGCAATAAACAGGGTAAGGGCGATCAAGCCGTTCATCGAAAAGAAGGACATCTGAATCCGGGAAAGATCCCTGGGGCTGACGATGAGATGTTGATAAAAGAGGGCGACCCCTGTGAGCAGCAGCCCGAGATAGTAAAAAAGGTTAAGCCCGGCCTGGATGCCGGTCAAGGTGAAAAAGACAAAGGCCAGCAGGTGAAAGCCGACCGCGATCCGAAAGCTGGTGATCCGGCCAAACACCGCCGGCATGGAATGGAGCCCGGCTGAACGGTCAAAGTCGGCATCGAGACAGGCATAGATACAGTCAAAACCTGCCACCCAGAAGATCACCCCCAGGGAAAGCACCCAGGGGTAGCCCTCCAGACTCCCGGCCACCGCCACCCAGCCTCCCAGGGGAGAAAAGGCCAGGGCCACCCCGAGGATAAGATGACAGAGCCAGGTGAAGCGCTTGGTCAGGGAGTAGAACAGGGTCAGCCCCAGGGCCAGGGGAGCGATCAGCAGGGCCAGGGGATTGAGCATGTAGCAGGCCACAAAGAAGAGCAGGGCCGAGGCCAGGACCATGCCCCAGGTCTCTGCCAGCGAGACCAGACCTGCAGGCAGTGCCCGCCCCACGGTGCGGGGGTTGGCCGCATCAAAGCGGCGGTCGGCGATCCGATTATAGCCCATGGCAGCGGTCCGTGCGCCCACCATGGCCAGCACCACCCAGACAAAGGTCCAGGGGCCTGGAATACCGCGATCGGCGAGAAATGCACCGATCAGGGCAAAGGGCATGGCAAAGAGCGTATGCTTGAACTTGATCATCTCCAGCAGGTGTCTGACTTTCGCAAGCATCACTCTACCCCCTGCCAGCGGCTGCCCTGGTGGTCGCTGAGACCGAGCAGGTCACAGATCCGACCGGCATAGTTGATGGCCATGGCCTTAAAATCCTTTGGTTGATTGTAAAAACCCGGCATGGGCGGACAGACGGTTGCCCCGGCATCGTGCACCCGGAGCATATTCTTGAGATGGGTTCGGTTCAACGGAGTTTCCCGCACGGCCAGGATCAGGGGGCGTCGCTCCTTGAGGGTAACATCGGCTGCCCGGTGGATCAGGTTGCCGCAGAAGCCGCCGGCAATAGCGGCAAGGCTGCCCATGGTACAGGGCAGGACCACCATGGCATCGTAGCGGGCCGAGCCAGAGGCCGGTGCTGCGGCAATGTTATCCTCCTTGAACCACTTGCCAACCCCGTTCAGCTCATCAGGGCTCAACCCCAACTCGTAGTGGAGCACCTGCCGGCCTGCCGTGGAGATGATTCCGTGGGTTTCGACCTGCTGACTGGCCAGCAGCTGAAGCAGGCTCGGCACATAGAGCATGCCCGTTGCCCCGGTGATTCCGAGAATGATCCGTTTCGTTGGCGCCATCTCAGCTCTTTATCCCCATATAGATGGAAACGATCCCAAAGGTGAGCGGTTTCCGCTCCACCTGGTCAAAGCCTGCCTCACGCATCATGGAGAGCAGCTCCGCAGGTTCGTAAAAGGCGGCAATGGAGGACGCCAGGTACTCGTAGGCCTCCTTGTCGCCGGAGACCAAGCCGGCCACCGCGGGCAGGATCTTGTTGAGGTAGAGGGAGTAGACCGGCTTGACCAGGGGATTGGTGGGCCGGGAAAACTCCAGGATCAGCAACTTGCCGCCGGGTTTGATCACCCGGTGCATCTCCTGCAGGCCCTTGAGGGTCTGCGCCAGGTTACGCACCCCAAAGGCCACGGTACAGCCCCAGACCGAGTTGCTTGGAGCGGGAATCTCTTCGCCGTCCCCGCAGACCGGGAAGATGCGCTGCCGCCGCTGATCACGGGGTAGACTCTCTTTACCGGCCCGGAGCATGTCTTCGCAGAAATCGATGGAGAGCACCCGACGCTGCGGGGCCTGGCGGGCCAACTCCAGGGAGAGGGGCAGGGTTCCGGCACAGAGGTCGAGTACAGCACCCTGGGGGAACTCGCTGAGCAGCCTGGTGGTCTTCCAGCGCCAGTAGCGGTCGATCTGAAAGGACAACAGCGAGTTGAGCAGATCATAACGGTTACTGATGGAGGAAAACTTCTCCCGGACAAACTTTTTCTTCACAGCAGGGGTGCTCATGTTTTCCATGAAGGTATCACTCTATCTAGTTGAAGTTTGCTGTTATTTTATTCAAATATCTTAAGCGGCAGGGCAGCAGGAGAGGCCTCCTTACGGTTGATCAGCAGCTCAAAGAAGAGCTCCAGGCCCCGGCGTTTGCCGTCCCCCAGGTCGTGCTCGATACCGTTGAGGTACTCCGAGCACATGGTGCAGTCCATGGGGATGCGCCGGGCCACCCGATCACAGATTTCAGCCATCCTCCGGCCCCCCTGGATACGGCAGTCGATGAAGCGCTCCCGGATGGCACGCGCCACCCCGGGGGAGGCATCGATAAAATCCTGACGAATGGCGCAGACCGAAAAGACAAAGGGCAAACCGGTCCGCTGATGCCAGAGGTCGGAGAGATCCAGTTGAAAGGGATAGCGGTCTTCAATCCTCAGCCTGAGGGCGTCGTCACCGATGGCCAGCACGGCAGCTGCCGGGGCCTCCTGGTCACCGGCCCCATAGGCATCTCCCACCCGGTAGCGGGGCTTGACCCGATAAAACTCTTCCAGGATGATCCGTACCAGGCAGACCGAGGTGTCGGACTGGCCGGTGAGGAGGATCTCCTCCTTATCGAGCTCTTCTGGGGGGAGACTGGAGAAGAGCAGCACACTGCCCACCGGCCCGGTGGCACTGATGGAGAGGTCTCCCAGGATCTGGTAGCGCTCGGGCCGGGCTGCGTACTCGTAGGAAGAGACAAAGCCCATATCAATCTGATCAGCGGCGAGCATCTTGTTGAGCACCCGGGGATGCCCCTCAACGATATTCCAATCGGCCGGACAGTCGAGTTCTTTCCAGATCTCATAGATTGGAGCGGTGTTAATGTAGTTGACCATACCTATACGGGCCATGGAAGGTACTCCTTTAATTGTATATACGCACAGGACAGATGCTGCTGCCGCCACTCACCAGATAACGGGCCACCTCTGCCGGAGTGCCCGCAGCCTTGCCGCCGGCCAGGGCTGCGGGCAGGGGAACGGCCAGGATATCCGCCTCACATCCGGGCGCCAGGGTGCCCAGTCGATCCTCCAGTCCCAGGGCCTGGGCACCGCCCAGGGTGGCCATGGCAAAGATATCCAGGGGATCGAGCGCAGGGTGATCCTGATGGAGCAGCTGCATCTCCCGCCAGAGGGAGAGCTCAGGGTTACTGGCAACACTGTCGGTACCAAGGGCCGGCAGCAGGCCTGCCTCAAGGTAGGCGCCCACCGGGGCCTGACCGACCTGGAGAAAACGGTTGCTGCCCGGGCAGAGGCAGACCTTGGCGCCGCTCTCGACGAGCAGCTTGATCTCCTCGGCCTCGACATGGACCGCGTGGACACAGAGGGTCTCGCTATCCAGCAGGCCGAGGCCATGGAGATAGGCGATCGTCCCCTGGGCCGGATCCGGCTGCTGCTGGGGAAAGACCGGTTCCCAGAAGCCGCGCCGGCTCAGAAATTCCACCATCTCTCCCCTGCCCCGGCGAATCATCTCGATCTCGGCCAACGGTTCAGCCACATGGATCGGGAGGATCTCACCCTTGTGAGCGGCCCTGGTCTTCAGGGCCTTGAGCAGATCTGCATGGGTGGAGTAGACGGCATGGGCAGAACAGGAGACCTGGGCCGGCTCCTGCTCGAGCCTGGCCAGATTATGGTCCAGGCCACGGCTGCTGAAGCCCAGGTACTCCTTAAAGGGATAGAGCCTGCCGTTAAAGGCAGGGACCGTTGCCTGACCGACACCGGTGTTGCCGATATCAGCCAGCACACTGACGCCCGAGGCATACTGCTGCAGGACGGTGGCAGCAGCGGCCTCTTCCACCGCAGCTCCGGTGGCTCCCACCCGATCACGCAGGCGGATCAGGGAGCTGACCCAGGCGGTAAAGGAGGACGGCAACACCTCACCTGCAGAGAGTTCCCCCAGGTGGGAGAGCTCCAGGTGAATATGGGCATTGACCAGGGCCGGGGTCAAGACGGACTGGGGATGGGCCACCAGAGCCGCTGCCGGGTAGGCTGCCCTGAGGGACTCCTCGGCTCCAAGCGCAAGGATCTTCCCGTCCCGGATGGCAAGCCCTGCCTGCTCAAGGGGAGGGCTGCCCACGGGGAAGACCCAGGGGGCCTGATGGATGGTAACCGGCGACATCACAGGCTCGCAGAACTATTCGACCAGGGAGTAATCCATCAGCCGCTGCCTGGGGGCAAAACCGGCATCGCTGACCAGACGCCTGATCTCCCCCTCGGAGAGCCGGAAACGCACCCCGGCCGCTGCCACCACGTTTTCCTCGATCATGGTGGAGCCGAAGTCATTGGCTCCGAAAAAGAGGGACAACTGAGCCACCTTGGGCCCCTGGGTGACCCAGGAGGCCTGGATGTTGGCAAAGTTATCCAGGTAGATCCGGGAAAGGGCCAGGTTGCGGAGGTACTGGAAGGAGGAGACCTTATCGATCTTCCGGGCTGCAGCCAGGGGGGTGTTGTCCGGTTGAAAGGACCAGGGGATGAAGGCGGTGAAGCCGCTGGTGCGATCCTGGAGATCGCGCAGGCGGCGCAGGTGTTCCAAGCGCTCCTCCACGGTCTCGATATGGCCGAACATCATGGTGGCCGTGGTCCGCAGCCCCAGGCCATGGGCGCACTCCATGACCTCGAGCCACTGATCAGCCGTGCACTTCTTGGGCGCCAGCTCAGTACGGACCCGATCCGAGAGGATCTCGGCCCCGCCTCCTGGAATGGAATCAAGCCCGGCCGCCATCAGCCGCCGGATCACCTTGGAAATGGGCAGATCCGAGAGCTGGGCAAAGTGAAAGATCTCCGGAGGCGAGAAGCCGTGGACATGGATGCCGGTGGCCTTCATGGTTCGGAGCATCTCCTCGTAGTACTCCAGGGGCTTGTCCGGGTGGAGTCCGCCCTGGAGCAGGACCTGGGTCCCGCCCAGTTCCTGGGTCTCCCTGATCTTATCCCTGAGTTCTGCAAAGGAGAGCAGCTGGCCGCCCTCCTCTTCGGGCCCCTTGAAAAAGGCACAGAACTTACAGGCCGAGACACAGATGTCGGTGTAGTTGATATTGCGATCCACCACATAGGTGACCATGGGCTCGGGATGCAGCCGCCGACGGATGGTGTTGGCCAGGACGCCGAGCTGGTGCAGGTCGGCCTCCCGCTCCAGGAGCAGATACTCCTGGTCGCTAAGCCGCTCCCCTGCCTGGACGCGTTTGATCGTAGAGGCTAACATGGTTAAAAGGTTTCCAGAACGTTGTAGAGGGTGTCCCGCTCGATGGGGACCCGGCCGGCCTCCTGGATCAGGCGGATCAGGGTCTTATGCCCCAGGGCCTGGGAGGTCTCGGCACCGGCCATGTGGGTGATCACCTCCTCCTTGACCGTACCGTCCATGTCATCGGCACCAAAGGAGAGGGCGATCTGGGCCAGCTTAGGTCCGATCATCACCCAGTAGGCCTTGATATGGGGGAAGTTGTCCAGCATCAGGCGACTGACCGCTATATTCTTCAGGTCATTGATGCCGGTGGTATTGCTGTGTTCCGACATGGCCGTGTTCTTGGGATGAAAGGCCAGGGGAATAAAGGCGAGAAATCCGCCGCTCTCGTCCTGGGTACGGCGGAGGGCATCCAGGTGCTCCAGCCGTTCGTCTATGGTCTCGATATGACCGTAGAGCATGGTGGCATTGGTGCGGAGGCCATGCTCGTGGGCAGTACGGGCCACCTCCAGCCAGCCTTCGCCGGACAACTTGCGTTCACAGGTCAATTCGCGGATCCGGGGATTAAAGACCTCGGCCCCGCCCCCGGGCAGGGAACCGAGTCCCGCATCCTTGAGGACCTCCAGGGTCTCGCCCACGGACATACCGGCCAGGCCGGCCAGGTGATGAATCTCCACACAGGTAAAGGCCTGGACATGCACCCCAGGGCGCTCCTCCTTGATGGCCCGGACGATATCCACATAGTAGGAGAAGGGCAAGTCAGGATGAATCCCCCCCACCATGTGGATCTCGGTGATGGGTTCATCCAATCTTTCCCTTACCTTCTGGCGGACGTCATCGACGCTCATCTCATAGGCGAGATCGTCCCCCTTTTCCCGACCAAAGGCGCAGAATTTACAGAGGTTGGTACAGATGTTGGAGTAGTTGATGTGCTGGTTGTAGATGAAGTAGGCATCGTTGGCGTTCTTGCGCTCGCGCACGATGTTGGCGAGGTAGCCCAGGGCGAGAACATCCGGGCAGTTGTAGAGTTTCCTGCCGTCTTCCAGGCTTAATCGTTCTTGATCACGAACTTTTTCAAGAATGCTCCCTAATCCAGCGTTTTTAATATAGCCTTCCATGTGATATCCTTGATGGGGCAGCCATCATACATAAGTCAAGGTTCAAAAAAAAGAAGCCCCTTGATCACAAGGGGCTTGCTATTGTATCTCATGTGGTCCGGCTTAGTCGAGAAAGTAGCGTAATTTTTCCCTTCGGCTGGAGTGTCGAAGTCTGTTCAACGCCTTCTTTTCAATCTGTCGGATTCGTTCCCTGGAGACGTTGAACCGTTTACCGATCTCCTCCAGGGTATACTCGGCCTTCTCTCCGATACCGAAGCGAAGCCTGATGATCTTCTCTTCACGCTCTGTCAGGGTGGAGAGCACCTCGGTGACCCGGTGGGCCAGTTCTCTGTTCTGGACCGCGTCATAGGGGGACTCGGACTCCTGATTCTCCAGGAAATCTCCCAGGGTGGAGTCATCATCACCCACCGGGGTCTCCAGGGAAATGGGCTCTCGTGAAGCCTCCAGGATCGCCAGGATCTTATCCATGGGCAGATCCGTCATCTTGGAGATCTCAACCGGAGTCGGCTCGCGTCCCAACTCCTTGAGCAGGGAGTAGAAGGCCTTGAAAAACTGACTCCGCAACTCCAGAAAATGCACCGGCAGCCGGATGGTACGGGTCTTGTCCAGTATGGCCCGGGTTATGGCCTGACGGATCCACCAGGAGGCATAGGTGGAAAACTTGTTGCCCTTCTTATAGTCAAACCGAAACACCGCCCGCATCAGGCCCAGATTTCCCTCCTGGATCAGATCCGCCAGGGTGAGCCCCTGGTGCATGTAGCGTTTGGCAATGGAGACCACCAAGCGCAGGTTGGCGCGGATCATGTGATCCTTGGCCACCTCAATGGAGCGGTTGTAGGCCTCAATCTTGGTATTGAGCGCAAAGAGATCGCGCTTTTCCGGGTAATTGCGGCTGGCGATATTGACACAGCGGCGCATATAGTTGAGCTGCTGTTTTTTTGGCTTCAAGGTGGGGTCGCGTCGTTGCCAGAGATCGATCCGTTCAACCAGCATCTGGATCTCTTTGGTGTCAGACTCATCGATGCGGACAGCGGCGATGATGGCGTCAAAGCCTTCGCGGATGGTTTTGGAATACTTGGCTTCCTCTTCCGGGGTCAGTAAATCGAACTGCCCCATCTCCCGCAGATAGGTGGTGGTGGTTTCTTCAGACTCATGCTCCTCGCTGTCGGGCAGGGAGTCTGTTGCGGCCTCATCTTCGCTGTCCTTTTTCCCGGTCCACTCTTCACCGGACAGTGTTTTTTTCTTGCCCGACTCTTCCTGGGTAACAATCTCAATATTGTTGGCCCCTAAAAAATCGAACAGTTCCTCTATCGCCCCCGGGTCTTTAATCTGTTCAGGAAGTAATTCATTGAGATGCTGAAAGGTGATACACCCCTCATCCTTACCAGCTTCAAGAAGGTCATTTTTGATCCCTGCAAGCACCTGCGTCTTCCCTCCACGGCGGTCTGTTCAAAATAGTTTACGTAAAAAGCACAAAGAACATTTCAAATTAATATACTCTTTGACAAAAGTCAAGGTCCCTTATGCTGGAAACGCATTTTTACACATTTAGATGAACCCTGGTCAATTTCAGGGTATGATCGAAACAGGCCATCAGCTCAATTACGGTTCACCCTTTCCGGATACAGTCCATGCGTACAACAGCACCAATAATTACCCCACAGCAAAAATCAAGTGGTATTCTGCTTCCCGTCTTCAGTCTGCCCAGCCCCCACGGCATCGGCGACATCGGCCAAACCGCCTGTGACTTTATCGATTTCCTCCACCGCAGCGGTCAGCAGAACTGGCAGATTCTTCCCCTGGGCCCAACGGAACCGGCCTTTGCCAACTCTCCCTACATGAGCCCTTCCGCCTTTGCCGGCAACCCGCTGCTGATCAGCATCGACGGCCTGCTCAAGCAGGGCCTGCTCAGCGAGGGCGAGCTCCAATACCAGGATTTTTCACCCTACCAGGTAGACTACCAGCGGGCTGCCGAATATAAGACCGAACTGCTCAGCATTGCCTGGCAGAAGTTCACCGCCAACAACCCCAACGGCACCCTGGAAAATTTCTCCCGAAAACAGCCCTGGGTCGCTGACTATGCCCTGTTCCAGGCCCTGAAGGAACGATACAACCACGCACCCTGGACCAGCTGGCCGGAAGAGATCTGTCAATTCAGAAAGACGGCCCTTGCCCGCGCCCGCCTGGAACTGGCCAACGAGATCGCCTACTTCACCTTTGAACAGTTTCTTTTTTACAGCCAGTGGGAGAAGCTCCACCGCTATGCCCGTAAGAAAAAAATCCATATCATCGGCGACCTGCCCATCTATGTTGCCGGGGACAGCGCCGATGTCTGGGCCAACCAGGAGCTTTTCCAGCTTGATCCTGAAACCTGCCTCCCCACCAGGGTGGCTGGAGTACCGCCCGACTATTTCAGCGCCACCGGCCAGCTCTGGGGCAACCCCATCTATCGCTGGAAGGACACAGAGAACGGCGTCGAAGAGGCACTCCTCAACTGGTGGGAGGCGCGGCTGCGCCACAACCTTGCCCTGACCGACGCGGTTCGAATCGATCATTTCCGCGGCTTTGAATCCTACTGGTCCGTACCAGCCGAGGAGTCCACGGCCATCAACGGCAGGTGGGTCAAAGGTCCGGGCCTGCCCTTCTTCACCGAGATGACACGACGGCTGGGCCCCATGAACATCATCGCCGAGGACCTGGGCATCATCACCCCGGAGGTCAACGAACTCAGGGAGGCCCTGGGCTACCCGGGAATGAAGATCCTCCTCTTTGCCTTTGACGGTTCCCCGCAGAACACCTACCTGCCCCATAACCTGGAGAGTAACTGCGTGATCTACACCGGCACCCACGACAACGACACCTCTGTGGGCTGGCTGCTCAGCCCGAAGGTAACGGCAGCGGACAAGGAGCGGGCCAAGCGCTACGCCAACCACCCGGACAGTCACGCCGGCACCTTTCATCGGGACATGATCCACCTGGCCTACTCTTCGGTGGCCAACCTGGCGATCATCCCCATGCAGGATATCCTGGGTTTTGGCAACGACTGCCGCACCAACACCCCTGGGACCGTGGCCGGCAACTGGCAGTGGCGCTGTGCCGCACGCTTCATCACCCCTGCCCTCGCCGACTGGCTGCAGGAGCTGACCGCCTTCTTTGCCCGCACCCCGGGGAAATTCCAGGAGCTGGAACAGCCATGAAGGTCCTTATCCTCAACGGCAGCCCCAGAAAGGGCGGCAACACCGAGCTCCTCCTGGAAGAGCTCGGCAGGGGCCTCAGGGAGGCGGGCTGTGACTTTCGACTCATCGATCTGCCCAGCCTCCAGATCCATCCCTGCATCAACTGCGGTCACTGCGAGCAGCACGGCCAATGCATCTTCAAGGACGACATGGAGGAACTCTATCACCTCATTCCCCAATGCCGGCGGATAATTATCGGCTCACCGGTCTACTTCTACGGGGTCACGGCCCAGGCCAAGGCCTTTATCGACCGCTGTCAGGTCCTGTGGAGCCGCAAATACCTGCTGGGCACCCCCAAGGGCACCGAGGAGCACAGGGGGTACCTGGTCAGTGTAGCCGGGACCAGCGGCAAAAAGGTTTTTGACGGGGTTCGCCTGACAGCCCGCTACGCCCTGGATGCCATGGGCTGCAGCTACTGCGACGAACTGCTGGTGCGCGACGTGGACCAACTTGGCGCTATCCTCAAGCACCCCGAGGAACTTGAGCGGGCCAGGGAGCTGGGCCGAACCATCTGTCAGCCCGCTCCCAACTCCTAAAAACATAAAAAAGCCTGCGACCCCTTAAAATCAGCTTGACAAAGCCAGCCCGATCATTTACCTTCACGCCACTTTCCTGATGGCCCCATCGTCTAGTGGCCTAGGACTCCGGCCTCTCACGCCGGCAACAGGGGTTCGAGTCCCCTTGGGGTCACCATCAGCATATTCAAGGCACCTAACGATTCTTCGTCAGGTGCCTTTTTTTTTGCCCGCAAGCCCGCCTTCCCCCCAGGTCCTGAACCTCCCTATCAACAGTCGCTCCTGCCGACAGTATTGCCTCTGCACCTCCAAAACAGAAACAAGATCAGGGAACCATCGTTCCGCCCTGTTCAGGAAACCACTCCAAAGATCATTCTCCCCCTAACCTATTATTCCTCGAATAGGGGAAACTCTTATTGCCATAGCTAATCCTAGATGGTAAAAGTACCCCCAGTCAAAATTATCTACTTGATTTAAAAGAAAAAAATCGCAGCGCGGCACAGGGTGATACCGGACAACCCAGAAAAAAAGTGATGGCCCCACAAGGGCCTGGAGCGATCCCTGCACTCTTCTGAGCACTGGTTATGCCTTCATCAACAAGTTACGAGCAGGGTAGCGGACTGAGGCAAGGGCATGAGCTAAACCGAGCTTAATCCCCATCCCCTTGCGCTGCTCACCAGCGAGCAGCTTCTGACCCAAAAAAAACACCGTTTAGCGTCCCAACACTACAGTTCAGCACAACTTAACCGTTTATTATCAATTTATTAACTTTGGCCAACCAGACCAGGCCAAAAAGGAGATATTAGAACCAGGGATATTATTGCCCACCTCAGCAGCTAACGATGTCTTTCACCTGGCGGACATCTTGTCCGCCAGGTGGAAGTATTTATTCCAACACACTATAATCAGGAGGAAAAATTGACCAAATCGAGATCACTGTTACTGGCCTTTTTCATGCTCACACTTTTGGCAGTCAACACCCACAACTGCCTTGCAGCGACCATCACCTTACACCCAAATGATGGCTCAGGTGACCCGGATGATCTACATGACTTAGCCCACGCCAACTACTACACCTGGGGAGTCGACTGGAACATACCTGAAGGGGAAGTAATCACCGGAGCCTCTGTATTTTTTGACAATATCCGAAATTGGAAAACTGAGATCAACAGTCTCTATCTGGTGCTCTTAGACAGCGCCAGCTCCGGGGTATACCAAGGAAGGGATAGCCATAATTCATCAAATTATTTTGCATCCCTATCGATGGACCGGCAAACACTCAATCGTTGGCAAAATCTTCCTGCCACTTCACAAGATATCAGCTACTCCTTCTCTGCAACTGAAGTTGCTCTCCTTAACAGCTATCTGGCAGACGGTAATGTCGGTTTGGGCTTTGACCCTGATTGTCATTTTTATAATAATGGTGTCAGTTTCACCATCAAAACAGCACCGGTCCCTGAACCAACCACCACGCTTCTATTTGGCCTGGGCACGGTCGGCCTTGCCGCTCTAAGTCGCAGACGGAGGCGTTAATCCCGCACTTTCAGGTATCGACAAGACCGCCATGATCGAGGCGGTCTTGTCGATTTCTACCACATCCAGAGAGAGGTGGGGGCTTGAGTTAAAACATGGCAAAACCGGAGGCGAGAGCATCGGCAAGGGTATGCTGTACTTTGCCGGAACGATGATCCCCGAAGTTGCTGAACCCACCATGCATGGTGAAAAAAGAGCATCCGCATTCAGCTGTTTGCGCAACCTGATTTCTTCATTTCGGACGAGTTATTTCTTGTGGTCCTTCAGAATCTAACCAATTTGCCTTGGCATGCTTTTCTCATCCAAGCTTCTGTCTTACCATTCCAAAAGAACAAGTTTGCGAGGGCTGCTGCTTGGTATTACGCTATTCCATCAGCCACCTCGATTGATGGCGACTTCAAATTTCTCCAACTGCACCGAGCTCTGTTGGCCTTCACCCACCAGGTGAAAGGAGAAGGCCTTTCGGGCTTCCGGGTTAACAAAGGCAAAGCGAAGCTGATAGGCCTCACCATCCTGGAGCAGGGGAAACGGAGGATAGGCAATGGTGGTCACCTCTTTTTCAAACTGGCGCAGAACCAGTTGCAGGCGGACCCCGCCATCACCGGCGCTCAGTGCTTTCAAACGAATATCAACCTCTACCCTGGAATCTTTGGGAAAATCGAGATACTGCGCCCCTACCAGGTTATCCGACCATTCATTTCTGATCTTCTCGGGAAGCGGTCGAACCTCTCCATGGGCAAACTGGAGGACCCGGTTGCCGGTGCCAGAGGTGAGCTTGTGGTCCAATATCGCGGCCAGTGCAAAGAGGCGTGAGGCCTGATCAGTGCTATCCTGGCTGGCCCCTTCCCTGCCTGGCCGGAGAATGGTGGCAGCCTGGCTCAGCTGGCAGTTCCCGTTGAGACTGCACTCGTAGAGCTGATTATCCGCCGTCTGCCAACGCAGCTTGCCGGCGGTATAGGCCACCATCTCCCTGGATGGGCCATATTCGCGAAAAAAACTCCTGCCGATGATGGAGGAGGGCATTGGCAGCCCCATATAGTCGAGGATTGAGGCCTCTGTATCCATCAGGCCGAAGGTTCCCTGCTGCAGACGGGGCAGGCTTCCCTGACCGGGAGCCAGTACGGCTGCATATCCCCAGCTGCTGAACCGGTCCGCCCCCTCAGCACCGTGGGATTCATCGGAGGTGATGATCACCAGGGTCTCCTCCAGGACACCGTCCTCCCGCAGCTCATTGATGAAACGGGACACCGCCTGATCCAGCAGGGCGACAGCGGCAATTTTCCGCGACCCGTACCGCTCCACCAAGGCCTCGGTGGCATCAAAGGGCTGATGGGTGGCAACGGTCAGCAGGGAGAGCAACCACGGCTTTTGCCCTTGCTGCAGCATGCCGATATAGCGGCGCGCTCCCCGAAAAAAATCATCGTCACTTGTCCCCCAGATAAAATCGCGGCCCGGCCGTTCACTGAACCACTCCAGGCCATGAACCTCGCTAAAACCCATGGCCGGCATGACCTTATCCTTGTTCATAAACTGGAGGGGTGCGCCCTGCAGATAATGGGTATCCCAGCCGTTTTGGGCCAGCTGGGCAGGCAGACACGCGCCGGCCCTTGCCGGGTTGAGTTGCAGCTCCAGGGCCTTGGGCGTTTCAAAGGAGAGCTTACTGATATCACCGCAATGGATCGCATAGAGCCCGCGAATCGTCTGGTGGCTGTGGCTGACAAAATCAGGGATCAGCATGGCCTCCCTGGTCGCCTCAGCGAGCTGCTCCATCTGGAAGACACTGGCTTCCACGCCAAGTTGGCTGCGGATCTCCGGATGGTAGATGCCGGAGATCCCCTCCAGGGTGATGATGAGCACATTCCTGGCCCTGGGTCCAGCCAACAGGCTCTTTCCCTCCAGGTCCAAGCTCCCCAGTCCCGGCGGCAGGTCGGTGAAGTGAAGGCCTGGAGCCGATGGCGGGCGCTGCCCGTGGAGAACATCGGCCACGAACCAGTGGAGCGGATTATAGAGGGCCGCAACGCTCTGCCGGGCCTGGAAGGAACTGAAACGGACCTGGAAGACGAGCAGCAACACGCCCACCAGCAGGGTGGCTGCCGCACCCTTCCAGCCCGACCGCGGCAAGGGCAGGAGTAGAGCCACCCCGGCAGCAACCAGGAAGGCCATGACCAGGACCGGTTCTGCCAGGTGCAGCCCAGCTCCGCTGTTTTCGAGAAAAACCGGGTCAAGCAGGTAGTGGAGATCCTGCCAGGAGGGCAGCCGTCCTACTGCGGCGAGCAGCTCCCGGGAGATCACCTGAAAGAGGGCCCATGCCACCAGCAGCAGGCCACGCAGCCATCTCGGTGCCTGCCGGGCCAGGGCAAAGATGATCAGCCCCAGAGCCAGATCAGAGCACAACCCCAGGGGCTCGTTCAGGGCGCAGCTGGCCAAGCGCCACCCTGCCGGCAGAAAACAGGGGATGGCAAGCAGAACGGTCAGCCAACGTCGATCCAAGTAATTCCTCACGACCTCAGCTCGCAATATCGGGAACCAGGTAACGGTTTTCCGGATGCCTCACGCCGCCGGAACCGTTGCATCGTCCGAACTCTCATCCCGGGGGCCGGTGATGGGTTCAACCAGCTGTCCCTGGTCCCGGAACTGGCCACAGGCACTGATGGAGGAGATGGCCATTGCCGCCAGATAGGGGGTGGACTGGACCAGCAGGACAATAATCCAGACCAGCTGATCAGAGCTAGCCATCCCCTGCTGCCGGAACAGACCGTAGGCTGCGAGCAGGAGGGCGACGGCGATCAGCCCCTCTTCTCTGGCCGCCTGAAGGGCATAACGATATTTACCGGTGCCAACCCGCTTGGGCGTTCTAAAAAAGGGCAGATCTCTGGAAAAAAGGCCCAAAAGCATAGCCTTGGCAATGGTGTGGGTCAAGGCGAGCCCGGTCAGCGCAGAGGCAATGGTCTGGACAGTGGAGGCCTTTACCCTTTGATGATAGAGGTAGAGCATCTTTGCCAGCTTGAAGACAAAAAAACTCAAGGGAACCATGGAGAGGATCATCATCGGGGCATCGATGCTGCGGGGAAAAGAAATCATGGCCAGAGACCAGACCAAGGCGGTCGCGGTGAAGAGCAGGTTGATACTGTCGGCAATCCAGGGAAGCCAGCCGGCGATGAAATGATAGCGCTGGCCATAGGTCAGCTGACTCTTCTTCTTGCTCAGCAGGGCTCCCAGATGGTGTCGCATGATCTGCATCGAGCCATAGGCCCAGCGAAAACGCTGTTTCTTGAAATCGATAAAGGTGTCAGGCATCAGGCCCCGGCCATAACTTTTGGCAATATAGAGCGCTTCATATCCTTTTTTAAAGATTCTCAGACCAAGCTCGGCGTCTTCGGTGATACACCATTCCGACCAGGCCCCGACCTCCTCAAGTACGCTCCGGCGTACCATGGTCATGGTTCCATGCTGAATAATTGCGTTCCGTTCATTGCGGACGACCATGCCGATGTTGAAAAAGCCGCGATACTCAGCATAGCACATGGCCTTGAACAGGCTTTCGCGGTCATCCCGGTAATCCTGGGGTGCCTGGACGATGGCCACCTCCGGCTTGAGAAACTGGGGGGCAAGATCGTGCAACCAGTCTGCTTCCACCACATAGTCACTATCGATGACCGCGATGACCGAGGCATCTGCTGCAGTACGGGCAAGGGCATAATTCAAGGCACCGGACTTGAATCCTGCTAACTCATCCTCATGAAAGAACCTGAAGCGGGAACCAAGGGCCCTGCAGTGGGCCTCCACCGGCTGCCAGACGGCCGGATCCTTGGTGTTATTATCCATGACAATGACCTCAAAACAGGGATAATCCAACCCTGCCAAGCCATTGAGGGTCTCAATCATCATCCCAGGCGGCTCGTTATAGGCGGGAACATGGATCGAGACCTTGGGGAGGAGATCGCCAGGTACCTGCTCCTGGGAACAGGGCCGCCGTCCCATGGAGCCCCAGATCGCCTCGGCCCACTCATGGGCCTCGGCCAGGAGAACGACAACCACCCCGATAAGCCCGGTAATCATCAGGATGCCGACCAGGACCGTGGCCAGGGTCAGGTATTGCCTGGAATAGCTATAGACTATCCAGACCGTGCCCGTGGCCGAAAGAAAGGCGATGGCGGCCAGAAAACCACGACCGCGAATGGACAACTTCCTGCTGTCAATCACCATGAGCATAAAGCAGATTGCCGCGATAATGACCGAAACCGTTGCCAAGGTCTGCCACTCAGGAATAGAGACAATGGCCGAGGTCAGCGGGAATTTGGCCTGACGCTCCACATCATACACGCCCCAATAGGCGCCCACCGCCCCTTCGGTGTTTTTTTGTTTCCAGGGCTGGTCAAAGGCCTCCATCACATAATAGACATAATCCAAGGCCTCTGCCTGGGCCAGAAAACGACGGAGAAAGGTCGCCTGATTAGAGACCGAGGCAACGGCTTCCTTGCGGGTACGGCCGTTACTGGGCCAGCCTACCTCTCCGATCACCACCAGCTTATCCGGAAATTTCCGGGTGAGATCGGTGTAGCGGGCCAAGACATAATCCACGGCACGATCAAGATGGATGCCTTCCCAGTAGGGAAGCATGTGGGTGGCAATGAAATCAACCTGGTTGGCAAGTTCCGGATGCTGAATCCAGACGTGCCAGGGTTCAGCCGTACTGACCGGTATGTCCAAACCCTTCCGGGCCCGCTCGAGATAGCGGTTCAGTTCCTTGACCGTGAGATCGCCCCGCAAGATAACCTCATTGCCGATGATGACCCGAACAACATTTCTGTAATTCTCCCTGGCCAGTCGGATGACACGCTTGAGTTGCTGTTCGTTCTCTTCGTGATCAGGACCGATCCAGGCCCCAAGGGTGACATTAAGGTCGTATTTCCGCGCCAGCTCGGGGATCTTTGCATGGACCCCGGCAACGGAGTAGGTTCGAACCGCATTGGTTTTCCCGGCCAGCAGTTTCAGATCCGCTTCGACTTCAGTGGCTGTCGGCAGGTTATTCCTGACCGGATCATTCCCCGCCCGCATGGGTGAGAACGAAACCCCCTGGATACGGCTGGGCCAGGGCGGTTCCATTTCCGGCTGGTTCAAGAGTGCCCAGAAGCTGACAAAGATAACTGCTACGGCAATGCAGACCAGGATATTTACTCTTGCCATGGTTAGCGAAGGGGCCGAAAACGGCTGGAGCTATTCTTCGGCTCGCGACAAGAGGTTAGGCTGGAGATATTCACAAATAGGGGTCAAATAGGGGAAAAGTTTTCGTATTCAGCTGTATCTTCGAGTGGATGGCGCTTAGGCCAAAAGTCATCCCAGTCAGGAAGAGAGAGGGGATGAGCACCAGGGTGATGACTATGCAAAAACGATGCCTTAGCCAAGGGAGAGGGCCACGGGAATCATGATTGGAGCCTGGCTGGAGGTCTCAAAGACCACGGAAGTCCCCCAAAGGTGGCCCAGGGATGGGACGAAACCGCCCCATCCCTGCCGGATGAAGGGCAGCATACGGTGCCTCCCCCTTACCATCTGCTTATTGGCATAATCGATGAACAGCTGTGAATCGTTTACCAATAACCCCGTAACAGGCAACAATCCCCAGAGAGCCGGGCTTTTTGAGGGAGCACTGGCAGGAGCATCAGGCATGGTTGTCGTATTCAAGTGTCGCCATTATACGACTTTTGCCTCCACTGGGATCGATATCAGCGCCTATGGTAAGGTCTGTCTGCCATCCCTGCGGTTAATCCTGGTACAGGCTCGGCCCGTTGCATATTTGCGACATGACCTCATGGCACAGACTCGCCGCCAGGCGTTCTGATCAACAACGATTCAACGGTATATCCACTAAGCCGTTGAACTTCCGTTCAGCTGAACCGGACCGCAACTTCAACGCGCCCCCAATGTTGCTTTATGGCGACAGCGCCCTGAAAACAGGTTCAAACCTGGCTGGCGATCTCTGTTGCGGTCAAGCCCAGGCTCTCTCCCCCAGGGCTAATCTTGAAATCAGGTTGTTCCTTGCCTGAAAACCAGCGTTACTATCCTCCATCTGGGTATCCTTCAGTTGGGGAAAGGCTGCCGACTTCTCCGCCAAGGCCAACACCTGCCTGGTCCAGGTTATCAATATTACGAAGGGACAGTTCAAGGGAAAGTGCATCAAAAGACAGGTGGATTTTAAGTGCCTTTCACTGGGATGATAACATAAGAGAATTGTTTAACAATTAAGCAAACGACCACGGGTTCCGATCTTTTTTGCCAGCTTAACAGAGGAACCATATCTATATGTGAAACGGACCCTAATTACGGGGAAAAATAAACAGATTCTCCCTGAACGCCTTTTTCCTTTTTCATTTTCCGCAGAGCCAAGGCCCAACCTTGACCTTGACGGGAGAGAACCATGTTCTTGACCTCACCCGAGTGTTATCTGCTTAGCCCCTCTTTACCCTGAACAGGAATCAGCATCCAATCATCCTTGGGGATGACGGTTGCCAGGGAGGTACACAAGGCCTGCCGGTCCTTATCAGGGGACTGCTCCAGCAAGCTGACGATCTGTTCAAGCTGAAGGGTTTGATCCCGGGAAAAAGAGAACGAGGCCTTGAGGATCTTCTTCCCCCTTGCGAGCAGCGAGGCTGCATCCGGTTCCAGGGGAAATGGTTCCTGACAAAAAGAGCTAACGAGTTGGAGATAGGAGCGATGCACAGAGGTCTCCACAGACAAGCCCCCTCCCCCTTTTGCTGCAATGCTCCCTGCTGCCCGGTTTTCTCTCTTCGGCCCTTGTGCAGCCGCTTCTCGAGGCTCCTGTTGAAGCTCCATCTCGCCTTCAGCTCCCATAACCGCAGCATCCTCTGCCGGAACAGGCGAAACAGCAGGGACAACAGCCCGTCGCTTCTGCAGACGGGTCTTACCATCTAGCTGCTCTTTTTCCTCCAGTCCAGTTTGCGCCCCAAACGTAGTTAACTCCTCCCTGACGATCCCCGAATCCATCCTCTGCTCCGTGGAGATGGAGAGAAAAACCACAATGCTTGCGGCAGCGGCAAGACCCGAGCCAAGAGCTGTCAGGTAAGCTGGCTTTGCCAGAAGATGGAACACCCCACCCTTCCTTTCTTCATGAGCCATTATCTCTTGGCAGAGGTTCTGCCATTCTCTATAACAGCTTTCACAGTGGGCAAGGTGAGCGATAAGGTCGGTATACTCATCCCCGGGGAGATTTCCTGGTTCCAGGAAACGGGCGAGCTCTTCGCTGCTTGGGCAGCTTCCTCCAGCTTTCCGCTCTGCGGCATGCAGGGCCAACAGGCCGAGCCTGCGATGATCCTGCCGCCTCTTTCCCAGCTGATCCTTGGCCTTCTTTGCTGCTGTTTCCCTTTTTCCCATGGTCATCAAGACGGATACCGCCTTCCTGTTGTGTTTAGCCCACCTTGAAAAGTTGCTTTTTCTTCCAATCTCCCGGAGTCTACGCTTACCTCGTTATGGTGTAAATTTTATCATCGGAATATCATTTAATATACCTGCGATACAATTTCTCCCATGCATTGATCTTGATCGAAAAATCTAATTTTTCAAGGTATCCTTAAGGCTAGCTAAGGAGGATCCGGATCTCCTCTTCGCATCCTGCATCGATAAAATGGCGGCGGATTCTGGCCAGCAGTCGCCTCATCCTGCCATGGGCCTGAAAGCGATTGAGCCCCAGCATCCTCCCGGCTTTGCTCACAGCAAGCCCCTCACGGTAACAGAGGGTGAGCAGGAGTTTTTCTTCATCCTCCAAGACAATGGTCTTCCCCAAAAGCCTTGCCAGAGCGTGCTCCTGCTCACCCTGGACAGTCTCTCCGAAGAGCTCTTTTCCAATGGCAGAAAACAAAAGCTGCCGCTCCCGCGCTTCCAGCTGACCGTATCCCGCCCGGACCTGGTCCTCACTGCCGGCCTCCTCTTCCCTCAACTCCACATCCTGCTGGCTCTTGCCGCAGTGGAGAATTTCAGCCAGTATGGTCTCAGCAGCCTGCTCAAGCTGTTCTAGCCGGACTCCGGGCAGACGGTCTCTTGCAATATGGACAGCCTCCAGAAAGGAGAATCGCTCCAGACAGAGCAGACGAAAGAGGAGCAGCCAGAAACAACCAGCCGCCCTTAGCCATTTGGGGGGAACGATACGACCGAATTTCTTCCGGGAGAAGTCTTCCAACAGCCGGTAGGTGACCGAGGAAAAAAAGGTGGAAAAACTGGACCTCCCCCTGAACTGCCCCAGACGCGCCCAGTTCTCCGCTGCCAGGGTGTTCAAGACATAGAGCGCCGCCTCCTCGGCAAGCGATTCATTGCTGAATCGCCTCTGCGCCAGCCGGTTGATCATCCCCCAATGGTCCATTGCCTTTGCCTGCAACAGGATGGGATCATGTTCTGGATAGCAAGCCATCACAGGTCACCCTACCTTCACGCGGTTACCAATGATGGTATAGAGGGGCTATAGCGATCATTCATAACTGCGCAAAACTGGAGCCCCTTTGATGGCTTACAGTTTGGAGGTAGGTGATAATGCATAATTAGAACCCTGTGATTGGTTACCCTGGATGTGCTGAGCTCATACCCTTGAATGGTTGCTGATGATTCCAGATAGCTGTTGTTACCACTTCCACCCGATCCTCCTTGCAGATGGTAGCCAGAAGACCATCTGGAGCACAAAGTCACATTTTCCACGACACAATAGCCAGGGGGGTACCGTCAAACGAGTCAACCACTACAGGCTACCTTGAGATCTCAGTTATCTGCTACCCTGTCAGAGTACCCTATATAACCCAAGAGAGGACGACCATGAACAAAAAATCGACCATAGCAGCCATCATCCTATTCACCTCGCTCTCCGCCTGTACAGAGACCCCGCAGACAGATGGTGAACAACCAGTCCAGGAGGAACAGGCCAAGAGTATCCGGCAAACTCCACTCCCCCCTGCCGAACCACTGCCAGCGCACCCGGAGAAGAGGAAGAGCAAAGATGGAAAGCAGGAGGAGCTGATATCTGGAGCCATCCTGGAAATGTCAGCGATCCCGTCCGTGGTGGCGCGGAATGCAGGCCAGATGATGAGCCAGGACAGGGTTCACCTCTCTGCTCCCGGACAATGGAACCGGGAGTCATACAATGCCACGGACGAGAAGGGATATTCAAGCTGCCTCCATGCCCCCCTCTCCACCTTTTCCATTGATGTGGACACGGCCTCCTATGCCAACCTGCGCAGGTTCGTGACCCAGGGTACCCTCCCGCCGATCGGTGCTGTCCGCATCGAGGAAATGATCAATTACTTCAGCTATGACTATGTGCAGCCCCAGGGCAAACAGGCAGTTGCCATTGCAACGGAAGTCGGGCCGAGTCCCTATCATCGGGATTACAGCCTGGTGCAGATCAAGGTCAAAGCCAAGGATATGGAGCCGACAGGTCTGCCGCCTTCAAATCTGGTCTTTTTGGTGGATGTCTCCGGCTCGATGAACCAGCCGAACAAACTGGGGCTGCTCAAACAGTCAATGAAACTGCTCATAGAGAACCTCGACCAGGACGACCGGGTTGCCATCGTAGCCTATGCCGGTTCCGACCGGGTGGTATTGAAGCCAACCAGCGGAGAGAGAAAGGAAACGATCATTGCCGCTGTCAACAGCCTCCAATCGGGAGGTTCCACCCACGGCTCCCAAGGCATCCTCACAGCCTACCAACTGGCCCGACAGGTGTTCATGCCCAGCGGCAACAACCGGGTTATCCTTGCCTCGGACGGTGATTTTAATGTGGGAGTGACCAGCAGGGGAGAACTCAAGAAGTTGATAGCAACCCAACGCGATACCGCTATTTACCTCACTGTTCTCGGCTTCGGCATGGGCAACTATCACGACGACACCATGGAACTCCTGGCTGATAGCGGAAACGGCAACTATGCCTACATCGACTCCCTGCTGGAGGCAAAGAAGGTATTGGTCAAGGAGATGGGCGGCACCCTCTTCACGGTTGCCAAGGATGCGAAGATCCAGGTGGAGTTTAATCCCGCACTGGTCGGGGCTTATCGTCTGATCGGTTATGAAAACCGGGCCTTAGCTGATGAAGATTTCAAAAACGATACCAAGGATGCCGGTGAAATCGGAGTTGGTCATACAGTGACGGCCCTCTACGAGATCATTCCGGCCGGCCACAAGGCAGTTCCCCGGATCGATACACTCAAATACCAGCAGCTACAGCTGCTTTCTCCTGAAAAAAGTAAAGATCTGCTTACGGTCAAGCTGCGCTACAAAGAACAGGGCAGCACCGTCTCCACAGAGATCAGCCAGAGCCTGACCATGAACAGCAAGCCACTAGCCGAGATGTCCGACGATTTCCGCTTTGCCGCTGCCGTGGCAGGATTCGGCATGCTGCTGCAAGACTCCGAACACCTTGGTACCTTTTCCTGGGATCAATGTATGGAGTTGATCCGCGATGCACGGGGTGCTGATCGTGAGGGGTACAGGGCGGAATTGTTGAGGCTGGTCGAAATGAGCAAGCTCCTCAAGGATAACGGCTAGGAGCGCCTGGCTAACAACCAGCCAGCAACCATACCGTGCCTGACCTTACAGGCACGATGGTGGGCTGACCGGTGGGAGATCAGGGTGTTGCCAGGGCACCTTGAACAGGGAGATGTTTCGTTCACAATCTGTCGATGGGGAAATTTGGACCGACCCTGATCTTCCAAGGCAGCCGCAGCGGGAACCCCTCCCCACTCAGTCGTTCCATTTTCCGCTGTGGCTGCCGCTCTTCTGCTGTGCTTACCGTACTTCTACTGTCGCCCTGCGCATTGCCGTCATTCGCGAGCTTCTCCTGTCATTCCCGCGCAGGCGGGAATCCAGTTTTGGCGGAACCATGAACCACGCTTTATGTTGATGACAGAACCGGGTGGATAAGGTCCCCATTAGTCCCGGGGAATTCCCCGCCTGCCCGAAAAGGAGGCCGCGCGGTCCAGGCCGGCCAGTTTTAGACCTTAATCTGCCATACCTGCTCGTCCAGCTGATCCAGCTTGATTTCTTTTTCCAGAAATTGCCTGATCACTCTGATATTGGTCAGGGTATGGCCCGTCGGCCTGCAGGTCAGCAGCTGCCCCGCACCTGCCAGGGCCAGGGGGATCAGGAGTTGGTCTGCCAGGTGTGGACCAACCGCGACCCCGGCATCCAGATATTGCTGAACCTCTGCCACGACCCCTGCTGCCACGGTCTCGGCCCGGACTCTTTTCTCGCCAAAGCCGGTAAAGATCTCGGTGAGTTGGTCGGATTGGGCATAGACAGCGACCACATTGCCGGGACCATACCTTGGGTAGTGGAGCAGTTCGCTGTCCTGCTCGCTCACAGGCAGCTGCTCCTGAATGACCTTCAGCTCCCTCCGGCCTATCTGGCCGGGCAGTCCTGCGCAGATGGCCCTTGCCCTGAGGCGCAGGTTTGAACAGCGTCCTAGCTGGAGGGGCGCCAGCCGGACCGACGGCTCGATGGTGATCCGGATCCTGCCGCCACCGGCAGGGTAGAATCCAGGCCGCTCAAGCTCTGCCGCCGCCTTTAGGCCCAGCTTCTCCAGCAGGGGCAGGAAGGCACCCTTCAGGTAGTCGAAGGTGGGGGCAAAGGGATTATGGGTCCCGCCTTCCAGGATAATCGTTGAAGCGCCACTTGCCCTGATCAGGGCCGGCATGACGGCCTGGAACACCAGGGTGCAACTCCCTGCAGTGCCGATGGAAAAATGGTAATTTCCGCCACGAACCGACTTAGGCCTGAAACTCAGGCTGCCGGATCGCAGCGCAGCCCCACTCACCTCTGCCTGGCCGATCTCCTGGGCAGCAAGAACCGCTGTAAGATGCTGCCCCAGCAGGCCCGGTTTCCTTCGCTGACCGCGGATACGGGTAATCTGAAAGGCACGGCCTGTAACCAGGGAGAGCCCGAGGGCTGTCCGCAGGACCTGGCCGCCACCCTCCCCTGCCGATCCATCGATCCTGATCATTGTTGATCCTCCATATCTGGGTGGAGTGGAATAAGCAGCTGGCTGCAGCCACCTGGGCTACCTACTGAAGGCAAGTGTCTACAAAGACATCATGATCTGCTTGCCGACAGGCCGGCCTAGTCTTGTAGCCCGGACGTTGCCTGCAAAGAACAGCAACCCGGTTTTATGTATAAAACGAGTAAACCGGTCTTGATTGATGTCAACTCCTCCCCTTACGTTCACTGTCCCAAACAGACTACATCAAACAAGCTGTTCAGGGAATAATCTGCTACTGTGACCCCAGGCGAGAGCTGAAGGAGCTGAAAGAAAACCTGTTTTATCCAGACTGCATCCAAGGAACCCTGAGATGAAGAGTACCTGCAGCTCGACAAGGCTCCCTGCAACGCAACTTCTTAACCTTTGATCCATCCCGAGGTACCCACTGTCATGAAGAGCCGGAAAAAAAAACAAGCACCAGGGATAACGACAAGCAATTTGCTTCGCAAGGCCAGAGCAAAGTTCAAATCGAAAAAATATCAACAGGCCAAACAGATGGCCCTAAAGGCCCACCAAGGGGCGCAGAACAAGGCTGAGATCGCCCTTCTCATCGCTAGCTGTGATGAACAGATGGGCAGTATTGGCTCTGCCATCAAGTGGTGTCAACAGGCGATCGCGAACGAACCTGATCACCTCGAATCCTTATACAGGTTGGCTGAACTTCTTTTTAACAACAGGGACTATGACGAGGCGGAAAAAATGTATGCCCGGCTGAACCGCATCAAGGCCGAAGACCTGACGCCGATTTCACGCTTGGCATACATCTATTACCAGCAAGGAGACCTGGCCAAGGAATACGCGTTTCTCTTGCAGCTGAAGCACGCAGGCGTCCTGGAAAGCAGAAATCGGCCCCGTATTGTCCACTGTTTTTCATCGCTCCCCGGCAAGGTTGACTACCCTGGGGTGGAGAAGGATATATCTGATTTTCTCGATTACGACAACGTCGACCATACAAAATTATCCTGGAAGATAAGTTACCTCCTTGCAGCAAGATACACCATGAGCGAGGAGGAGAGGGAGTTGGAACTCACCGACCTGATTCAAGATCAGCTCTTGGTGAAGGCCCTGCCCAGGGTCTTCTTCATATCGCCTGAAATCGAGACTCTTCTCACCACGGTTCGCTCCTCCCTGCTCCTTGATATCGCCTACTCCCAAAACCTGCCGAACCTCCTTGTTCCCTTTGTTGAATCTCTGGCCCTCCAGAATCAGTTGAATGAGTATGTCTATTATGTCTCTGATAAAGAAAAAGAGATCTTAAAACTCTTCTCGCAACTCTTGCAAAGCCATACTGACCAGGATGACTGGAGCCCCAGGGAAAGCGAGTTGATTTTACTCATGCTGGCGATGTATGGCCAGCTCTATGATTTGCTGCCAAGAGAGCGTTTGCTCAGTGTTCCGCTGGAGAGCTGGCCGGAATCCCTCCAGGCTATTGCCTGGGCCACCCTCTTTGAGGTGAAACAGGAGCTGGAATCCGCCAGGCTCATCCCGACCCTTACCGAGGTCGACGACGAGACTTCACAGGCGGTACAGGCTCAGTATGAGAGCAACCCCTACCCCCGGTGGGATAATCTGGACAGATGGCCCGGTGAGACCTTTGGCCAATCCATGGCTGCGGTGTTGCCAGGCTACACCCCACCAGCCTGCCTGCTTGAAGAAAAGATCAATATCCTTGTTGCAGGCTGTGGAACCGGCAGACAACCCCTCGCCCTGGCATTGCAGCTGCCGCACTCCTCCATAACCGCAGTAGATATCAGCCGCCGAAGCCTCGCCTATGCAGCAGAAAAGGCGGCGCATTATCAGGTCAACAATGTACAATTCTTTCAGGCCGATATCTTGAAGCTGGGAGAATTGGAGCAACATTTTCACTTGATTGTCTCAACCGGTGTACTCCACCATCTGGCGGCCCCCCTGGTCGGCTGGCAGATCCTGCGCAACCTCTTGCTCCCTGAGGGCATTTTACAGATCGACCTCTATAGTCGGGTTGCCAGAGTGGAAATCACAAGACATCGAGAGATTCTGGCACAGCTGGAGATGACGCCGACACCGGAAAATATCCGACGCTATCGGCAGGCGCTTGCAAAGCAAGAACCAGACTCGTTCATCCTTCAGATCATGGATTTTTACAACTTGAGCATGTGCAGAGACCTGCTGTTCCATGTCCAGGAGCATCAATTTACCTGGCCGCAAATTCAGAAGTGTTGCGATCAACTGGAGATGGAGTTTGTGGGCGTACACGCAAGACCCCAGTTATACCAGCAGTACAGGGCATTATTCCCAGACGATCCCCAATGCCGGGACCTCCAGAATTGGCACCGTTTGGAACTGGAATTCCCCCAATCATTTTGGGGCATGTACAGTTTTTGGTGCAAACAGCGAGAGCTTTCCCCTGCCTGAAGGGGGCAGAAATGATCTCAGTAAACCAGGCAGTTGCATAAAAGCAAACATATCCCGAAAACCAAAATCGTAACATTTCAACCTTTTACACTGAAGGATAAAATTCGTAACGATTTTAACAGTAGCTATTCAGGACCACTTCATTGTAGACTCAGAGTTGCATCTAAAACCAAATTGTTATTTATTAAAATATTATATATTTTCATACCGAGCCGAGACAAAGGATCTTAGGAACCATATTGAGCCTTTCCCCTTTGCCCACCCAGATGAAGCAGGAAGTGATTTCCTGTCATCAAGGGATTGAAGGGAGAGATTACATAGGTATGAGCCTAAGCTTCAAGAAAACCTGAAGAAACGTGGATAACTGATCAACAGGGAGGAAGAGATGAAGAGAAAGATTATCGGAACCGTGGTGGCACTATCCTTCTGGCTGATGATGCCGCTCTCTGCCTCAGCCCTGACCTGGGTGGAGGATAACCGGGAACTCATAGGGGCAGATGGCGTGGAGGTAAACGGCTTCCTCTACGACGTGAGGTTCGTTGGCGGCAGCTGTATCGAGGTCTTCAACAGCTGCCGGGATTTCACCTTTCACACACCTTTTGAGGCCCAGCTGGCCTCCCAGGCCCTCTTGGACCAGGTGCTCATCAACGATCAGGGAGCACGTCAACCCTATGACGTTCTTCCCGGGCTGACCCATACAGGTCAACCATTTAATGATCTATTCATGCCGCTCCGGATCCTGACGCCATGGATGCCTGTCTTCGACCCTTACGCGGTCGGCGTTGCCCTGAACAGCTCATTCGAAAGAGAGGACAGGGTGAGCGATGGCAGGGATCTACCACATTTAAATCCCTTCACGGACCCATGGACCTGGCAAAGGCCGACCGTATGGGCGGTCTGGTCGCCTGCGCAACCGGTGCCGGAACCGACCACCTCACTCCTCTTTGCCATTGGTATCGTCGGCCTGATGGGGGCAAGATCCAGACGACAGAAGAGGTAACCATCTCAAGATACTACGCCTAAGAGGCAGGGGCCACCCGCCCCTGCCTCTTCAGGCTCCAGTGCCAACTCCAGCTCAAGCTCCAGCGCCAGCGCCAGCGCCAGCGACAGCGACAGGGGCGGCCAAGCAGGGTGGCAAAGCAGAGCGGCAAAGGGATGCCGGTCTTATAAGTATATCACAGGGAGGGCTTCAGCCCCTCCCCTGGCACCGCTTCCACGCCGCTTCCTCGCCCCTGTTCCAGGATAATCCCTTTACTTCCAGCAGCCCCTTTGGGTAAAATTAAGAACAACCAGGCTTAGCCTTGAGTTATTGCTCATAGTTACTGGCTAGAGTTATTGGCTAGAGTTATTGCCTGTTGTTATCGCCTGTAGTTATGCCTATACGGCCGAGTCCGATGAAAGGATCTTTCAGGGACAGCGTGGAGATCGCTGATGGGCGCCTCCCTGCCCCTGGTCTTCAGCTCTTATCGAGGCCCTGTGAAAAAAAGCTACCTTCTCGTCATCTTGTTCATCGCTGTCAGCCTCTTTGCCGGCTACCGTTACCTGGGCAGGGAGACACCCATCAGGGTGATGGTGCAGCGCCTGGATACGGGCACGGTGGAGGCCACGGTGGCCAATACCAGAGCCGGTTCGGTCAAGGCCAGACATCGGGCCAAGCTTGCCCCTGCCATCGGCGGTCAGATCGCCACCCTCCATGTCCGCAAGGCCGACACCGTCAAGGCCGGCCAGGTCCTGCTGACCCTCTGGAACCGGGACCTGCAGGCAGAGTTGGAGCTGGCTGAAAGCGAGGCCCTGGTCGCAGAGGCCACCCTCCGTGAGCGTTGCCTCCTGGCTGAACTGGCCGGACGCCAGGCCCAGCGTCAGACCGACCTCATCAAGCGTCGGGCCACCTCGGCCTCCAGACATGACGAGGCCGTGGCCGGCGCCCAGGCCAAGAAGGCGGCCTGTGAGGCGGCCAGAGCCCGGCAGGCGGTCAGCCGGGCCAGGGTGGAGGCTGCCCGCGCCATGGTGGAGCGGACCATCCTGGTTGCCCCCTTTGACGGCATCGTGGCCGAGGTCAACGGCGAGGTCGGTGAGTACATCACCCCCTCGCCTCCCGGTATCGCCACCTTGCCGGCCGTGGACCTGGTCAACATGGGATCGCTCTATGTGGCGGCACCCATTGACGAGATCGACGCGGCCCGGATCCAGCCGGGCATGGCCGCCAGGATCACCCTGGATGCCTTTCCCAAACAGCGTTTCCCGGCCCAGGTCCGCTCCATCGCCCCCTACGTACTTGAACAGGCCAAACAGGCGCGCACCGTCGAGATCGAGGCCGAGTTTCTGGCCCACGCCGCCCCTGACAACCTTCTGGCCGGCTACAGCGCCGATGTGGAGATTATCCTCGAGTCCCGCCCCGCGGTACTACGGCTGCCCAGCGAGGCGCTGCTCGGGGACAGTTCGGTCTATCTCCTTGACCCGGAAGAGAGCAGGATACGGCGGCGGCCGATCCAGACAGGGCTGAGCAACTGGAAGTATACCGAGGTGCGCTCCGGCCTGAGCCGGGGGGACCAGGTGGTGACCTCCATCGATCGCCAGGGTCTGGCAGAAGGGGTCCTGGTTCGGGTGGAGAAGACGGGAGAGGAGAGCGGAAGACCATGATTGAACTGCGCGAGGTCAGCCGCATCTTCTCTGTGGGCGGCCAGGAGGTGCGGGCCATGGATCGGATCTCCTTGGCCATAGAACCGGGTGAATATCTCTCGATCATGGGCCCTTCGGGCTCCGGCAAATCCACCCTGCTCAACATCCTCGGCCTGCTCGACACCCCCAACAGCGGCAGCTATCTGCTGGAGGGGCAGGATGTCACCAGCCTCAGCGACAGACAGCTGGCCGCCACCCGCAGCCGCAAGATCGGCTTTATCTTCCAGTTCTTCCATCTCATCCCCCGGCTGACTGCCCGGCAGAACATAGAGCTGCCCCTGCTGCTGGCCGGTGTGCCCCGCAGGCAACGGCTCGAGCGCAGCAGCCGCCTGATCGAGGCCTTTGGCCTTGCTGATCGCCCCCATCACCGGCCCGACGAGCTCTCCGGAGGCCAGCGCCAACGGGTGGCCATTGCCCGGGCCGTGATCAACGAACCGGCAGTGCTGCTGGCCGATGAGCCCACCGGCAACCTGGACCGCAGCTCAGGGGCCGGGATCGTCGAGTTGATGGAGGACTTGAACCACAGGGGCCTGACCCTGGTGGTGGTCACCCATGACCCTGAGATCGGTGAACGTGCTGGAAGACAGATCCGGGTGGTGGACGGCAGAATCGTCCACGACTCCCCTGGGGGATGAGCCATGCGTCCCCTCGATGTGATAGCCTTTTCCCTGACAAGCCTGGGCTCCAACCGGGTCCGCACCCTGCTGATGCTGCTGGCCATGTCCATCGGGGTCGCCGCAGTGGTGCTGCTCACCGGCATCGGCAACGGTGCCCGGCTCTACATCGTCGACCAGTTCGCCTCCCTGGGCACCAACCTGGTGATCGTCATTCCCGGCCGGGCCGAGACCGCCGCCAACACCCCGGCGACCCTGGTGGGCGAGACCCCGCGCGACCTTACCCTGGACGACGCCCAGGCCCTTTCCCGGGGAGAACCGGTTCGGAGGATGGCCCCGATCAATATCGGTGAATTAAGCATCAGCTGGCGCGGCAGGGAGCGGCAGGTCCCCCTGCTCGGCTCCACGGCCTCCCTGCTTGAGATCCACCATCTCCGCCTTGAACGGGGCAGCTTCCTGCCAGAGGAAGATATGGAGATCGCCCGGCCGGTCTGCGTGCTCGGCGCCAAGGTCTATCGGGAGCTCTTTGGGCGGGAGAATGCCCTGGGCGAGCTGGTACGGCTTGGCGGCTTCCGCTGCCGGGTGATCGGGGTGCTCGGCTCCGAAGGCCGCTCCCTTGGGATGGATACCGAGGAGCTGGTGGTCGTACCGGTGGCCTTTGCCCAGATGCTGCTCAACACCGAAGGGCTGTTCCGCATCCTGGTCGAGGCCAGGGATCCGGCGGCCATCGCACGGCTGAAGACCCACATCGGCGTCACCATCTCCAAACGCCACCACGGCGAGGAGGATGTGACCATCATCACCCAGGATTCCGTGCTGGCCACCTTTGACAAGATCTTCAAGGTGTTGACCCTGACCGTTGCCGGGATCGCGGCCATCAGTCTGGTGGTGGCCGGCATCCTGATCATGAACGTGATGCTGATGGCCGTGGCCCAGCGCACCGGAGAGATTGGCCTGTGCAAGGCCCTGGGGGCCAGTCAGCTGCAGATCATGGTGCTCTTGGTGAGCGAGGCCCTGCTGCTCTCTGCCATCGGAGGACTGCTCGGGCTGGGGCTCGGCTTTGGCGGCGCCTGGGCCGCGGTTCAGTTCTACCCTGATCTCCAGGCTGCCCCGCCGCCCTGGGCCATTGCAGCGGCCTTCTCCACGGCCCTGACCACCGGCTTTGTCTTCTCCCTGCTGCCTGCCCGCCGGGCAGCGCGGCTCGATCCTATCCAGGCCCTGGCCCGTCACTGAGGTGCGTCATGGACTTTATCGACCAGGCGCGCTTCGTCCTCCTCTCGGTCCGGGCCAAACCGCTCCACTCGGTGCTCACCGGTCTGGGAATCGCGGTGGGCATAGCTGCGGTGATCCTGCTCACCTCCATGGGGGAAGGCTTACAGCGCTTTGTCCTGGCTGAATTCACCCAGTTCGGCACCAACCTGATCGCCATCAATCCGGGCAAGGTGACCACCTTCGGCTCCTCCCTGGGGGTGATCGGCTCCGAACGACTGCTCACCCTGGAGGACAACGATGCCCTGGCGCAGCTGCCCAGGGTGGAGGCTGCGGTGCCGCTGGTCCAGGGCAATGCCGAGGTAAAGGCCAACGGCCGTACCCGGAGGATCACCATCTACGGGGTAGGCCCGGAGATGGATCGCGCCTTCCGGATGCAGGTACAGTCCGGTCGCTTCCTGCCCCCGGACGATGCCCGCACGGCCAGGCCCTTTGTGGTTCTCGGTCATAAGGTGCGGGAGGAACTGTTCCCGGGCCGCAATCCCCTGGGAGAGCGTATCCTGGTGGGCAACCAACCAGGTCGGGTGATCGGGGTAATGGAGTCCAAGGGACAGATCCTTGGCTTTGACATGGACGACACCATCTATATCCCGGCCGTCAGGGCCCTGGACCTGTTCAACCGTGAGGGCTTGATGGAAATCGATATCCTCTACCGGGAGGGGGCGAATGCCGACGAGATGGTGGCAGCCATCAGAAGGATGCTCCTCCAGCGGCACGGCCAGGAGGACTTCACCATCACCACCCAGCAGCAGATGCTCGATGTCCTGGGCTCGGTGCTGGGCATGCTGACCACCGCGGTCGGCGCCCTGGGCGGGATCTCCCTGCTGGTCGGCAGTGTGGGGATCTTTACGGTGATGACCATAGCAGTGCGCGAACGAACCGGTGAGATTGGCCTGCTCCGTGCCCTGGGGGCGACCCGGGGCCAGATTCTCCTCCTCTTTCTCATGGAGGGAACCCTGCTCGCCGCACTGGGCGGTGCCGCGGGACTGGCCGCGGGTCTTAGTTGCGGCCTGCTCATTCACACCTTTGTGCCGCTTCTGCCGGTACATACCCCCTACCACTTTGTCCTCCTGGCCGAGCTGCTGGCCATGGGGATCGGCGTGATCGCCTCCATCCTGCCTGCCCGACAGGCTGCGATGCTCGACCCCCTGGAGGCCCTGCGCTCGGAATAGCCCCATCGGCTACCTCCCCTCTGCCGGATGAACCATCCATACCAGCACCCAGAGAGTGGAGCATAACCCCCTTAAGTCCGAATCCGCTTTGACCCCAAGCCTGTCTGCCGGGGGGGAACATCATGGAGAGACAGAGAACACTCTCGGGAAATGAGCGCTGTCCGCTCCCTCCCCTCCACCAGCAGGCAGTTCTCCTTCTCCCCTAACGGCTTCTGCCTGCTCCATGCCCCGGGCCTATGGCTGCCGGGCCGGGCGCTAGCCGGCGCCGCCGCCCAGGACCGCGTAGAGGTTGACCCGATTGGCAAGCTTGGCCAGATTAAGTGAAATCAGCACCCGCCTTGCCCCATAGAGGGTCCGCTGGGCATCAAGGACGCCGAGATAACTGTCAAGGCCACCGAGATAGCGTTTATTGGCAAGACCATAGGTCTCGGCAAGGGCATCGACCAGAGACTGCTGCGCGGCCAACTGCCGGTCTATGGTTCCCTGCACCGCCAGGGCATCAGCCACCTCCCTGAAGGCGACCTGAATGGTCTTCTCATACTCGGTCAAAACAATCTGTTGCTCTGCTTCACTGAGCCGGAATGCGGCCCAGATACGACCGTCGAAAATCGGCAGCACCAGCTGCGGTGCAAAGTTCCAGACATCGGTACCGGAGGTGAAGAGACCGGAGAGGGCGTCGCTGGCGGTTCCCACCGAGGTGGTTAAGGAGATCCGAGGAAAGAAGGCCGCCCGGGCTGCACCGATCCGGGCATAAGCGCCCTTGAGACGGTATTCAGCCGCCACGATGTCGGGTCGGTTCAACAGTGTCGCAGAGGAGAGACCGGCGCTCATTGGTCTGGGCGGGGTGAGGCTGCTCAGATCCGCAGGCAGGAGTTCGGCAGACAGCTGACAACCGCAAAGCAGATTGAGGCGGTTGTGGTCCTGGGCCAGCTGTTGGCTGAAGCTGGCCACATCTCTTCTGGCGGCATCCACCCGGGTCTGGGCGCGGCGCAGATCCAGTTCTGTTGCAACCCCGACATCATAACGCCTTTGAATGATATCATATTCGCCCTGCTGATCCTCAAGGGTGGATTGGGCCAGGCTGAGGTTTTCCCGATCCTTGGCAAGGGTGAGATAGGCCCTGCTGACCTCTGAAATCAACAGAATCCGGGCACTGCGCCGTCCCTGTTCTGTGGCCAGATATTCATTCAAAGCCTGCTCACTCAAGCTGCGCGTACGGCCGAAGAAGTCGATCTCCCAGGAGGCAAGCCCCAGGTTCAGGCTATACTGTTCTGTTGTCCTGGCATCCCCCGGACCGATAAGATCGACGGATCGCTGCTGCTTAGCTCCCGCCCCGGCGGCGTTGAGGGCCGGATAGAGCTCTGCCCGCTGGATGCCGTAGAGGGCACGCACCCTTTCCACCTTCAAGGCAACCAAACGTAGATCCAGGTTGTTGGCCAGGGCGGTTTCAATAATCGTGCGTAACTGTTCATCAGAAAAGAACTCCTGCCAGCTCAGTTCCGCAGCCCCTGCCGCACCTGGGACCGTCTGAGTACCCTCATAGGCCGGCCCCTGCGGCCATTCAGACGGTATCGGAGCCAGGGGGCGGTTGTAGTCGGGAGCCAGGCTGCAGCCGTGGAGCAGCAGGGCCGCGGCCAGGAGAAGAAACCATAATCGCCTATTCATTCCCCTGCCCTCCTGAAACATTTTCTTCAACATGTTCAAAGCTTACCTTTTTTCTGTGTTTTCCCAGAAGCTTATAGATCAGGACGTAAAAGAGCGGTGCAAACAGAATCACCAAAAATGTGGAGGTGACCATTCCCCCCAGCACGCCGGTGCCAATGGCCCGCTGGGCACCCGAGCCGGCACCGCTGGCCAGAGCCAGGGGCAGCACCCCGAAGCCAAAGGCCAGCGAGGTCATGATGATGGGACGCAGGCGTAACCTGGCCGCCTCCAGGGTCGCCTCGACCAGGCCCACGCCCTCATCGACCCTGGCCCTGGCAAACTGGACGATCAGGATCGCATTCTTGGTGGTCAGGCCCAGGGTGGTCAACAGTCCGATCTGAAAGTAAACATCGTTGGACATTCCCCGCATGGACGAGGCAATGACCCCACCGATGACCCCCAGGGGCAGGCAGAGCAGGATGGCAAAGGGAATGGGCCAGGACTCATAGAGGGCTGCCAGGCAGAGGAAGATCACAAAGATGGAGAAGGCATAGAGCAGGGGGGCCTGGGAACCGGCCATCCGCTCCTGGTAGGAGAGTCCGGTCCAATCAAAGCCGATCCCCTGGGGCAGCTTGGCGACAATCTCCTCCATGGCCTCCATGGCCTCGCCGGAGCTCATGCCAGGCGCAGGCTCACCCCAGATGTTGATGGAGGGAAAGGCGTTGTAGCGCTCCAGCTTGGGAGAGCCCAGGCTCCAACTGCCGGAGGCAAAGGAGGCAAAGGGGACCATCTTGCCCGCCTGGTTGCGGACATAGAGCTTTTTCAAGTCTTTCGGCAACATACGATAGGGGGCATCTGCCTGGATAAAGACCCGCTTGACCCGTCCTGCCTGGATGAAGTCGTTGACATAGGCGCTGCCAAAGGCCGCCGCGATGGTGTTATGGATGGAGCTGATGGGAACCCCCAGGGCGCCTGCCTTTTCCCAATCCACCTCTATCCGGTATTCGGGCACATCCTGCATGCCGTTGGGCCGAACCCTGACCAGGCGCGGATCCTGGGCCGCCATGCCCAGGAGCTGGTTCCGTGCGGACATCAATTTTGGGTGGCCCAGCCCGCCTCGATCCTGCAGCTGAAAGTCAAAGCCTGTGGCATTGCCCAGTTCGATCACCGCCGGCGGAGAAAAGGCAAAGACCATGGCACTTTTTATCTGTGAAAACGAGCCCATGGCTCTTGAGGCCACAGCCTTGACCTTGAGATCCGGGCGCTGGCGCACCTTCCAGTCCTTGAGCTTTGCAAAACCCAGGGCCATGTTTTGTCCCTGGCCGGAAAAGCTGAATCCAGAAACCGAGAGAAAGGAATCCACCGCCTCCTGCTCATTCTCCAGGAAGTGATCACGCACCCTGTTCATGACCTCCTCGGTCTGCTCCAGGGTCGCCCCTGACGGCAGCATGGCCTGGACCAGGAGGATCCCCTGGTCCTCATCCGGAAGATAGGAGGTGGGCATACGCTGGAAGAGGTATCCCATGGAACCCACGATCAGGAGAAAGAGCAGCAGGTAACGCAGTTTTTTGGCCAGGACCCGGCCGACCAGCCTGACATAGAGATCTCTGGCCCCAAAGAAGAAGCGGTCAAACCAGCGAAAGAAAGGACGAAGGAAAAAGACCGCATTGTCCGAGGGTTCGTGCCCCTTTGCCACCGGCTTGAGCAGTGAGGCGCAGAGGACCGGGGTCAGAACCAGGGCCACCACCACCGAGAGCAGCATCGAGGCAATAACGGTCACCGAAAACTGACGATAAATGACGCCGGTCGAGCCGGGGAAAAAGGCCATGGGGCCGAAGACCGCCGAAAGCACCAGACCGATACCGATCAGGGCGCTGGTGATCTCTTCCATGGACTTGGCCGTGGCCTCCCTGGGCGGGAGCCCCTCCTCGGCCATGATCCGCTCCACGTTCTCCACCACCACGATGGCGTCATCCACCAGAAGGCCGATGGCCAGGACCATGGCGAACATGGTCAACATGTTGATGGAAAAACCGAACAGCCCCAGGACCGCAAAGGTCCCCAGCAGCACCACCGGCACGGCAATGGTCGGGATCAGGGTGGCGCGGAAGGTCCCCATGAAGAGGTACATGATCACAAACACCAGGAGCACGGCCTCAAACAGGGTCTTGACCACCTCGTCGATGGCCACCTTGGTAAAGGGCGTGGTGTCATAGGGGTAGATCACCTTCATCCCAGGGGGGAAATAGGGGCTCATCTCCGCAAGCTTCTCTTTGACGGCATCGGCCGTGTCCAGGGCATTGGCCCCGGCGGCCTGACGGATAGCCATGGCTGCAGAGGGTTTGCCGTTATACCGGGCGATGACATCATAACGCTCGGTGCCCAGCTCGGTCCGACCGATATCACTGACACGCACCACAGAACCATCCGCATTGGTGCGGACAGGGATGGCGGCAAACTCCTCCGGGGTCTGGAGCAGATGCTGAACCGTGATGGCGGCGTTGAGGCGCTGTCCTTTCACGGCCGGTGCCCCGCCGAACTGACCGGCAGAGACCTCCACGTTGTAGGCACGGAGCGCCAGGATGACATCCTCCATGGTTAGGTTGAAGCTGGTCAACTTGTCGGGGTTGACCCAGACCCGCATGGCATACTGGGAGCCGAAGTTGTTGACCTCACCGACCCCGGGCACCCGGGAGAGGATCTTCTCCAGATTGGACTGGGCATAATCCCGGAGGTCATTGCCATCCATGCTGCCGTCTTCGGAGATCAGGCCGACGATCAGGAGATAGTTCTTGGTTGACTTACTGACCTTGACCCCCTGGCGCTGAACCACATCGGGGAGACTGGCCATGGCCAGCTGAAGCTTGTTCTGTACCTTTGACCAGGCGACATCCGGATCGGTCCCCGGGGCAAAGGTCAGATCGATGCGGGAGGCACCGGAGGAAGAGCTGGTACCGGAGAGGTAGAGCATGTCGTCCAGACCGGTCATCTTCTGCTCGATGATCTGGGTTACGGTATTTTCAACGGTCTCACCCGAGGCACCTGGGAAAAACGACTCGATGGCGATGGAGGGCGGAGCGATGGGTGGATACTGGGAAATGGGCAGGTTATAGATCGCCAGCCCTCCTGCCGCCATCATGACGATGGCGATGACCCAGGCAAAGACCGGACGGTCCAGAAAGAATTTTGACAACATCACGCGCCTCCCTTAATTCGCTGCAGAAGCTGCTTGAGATGACTGAGCTGCATGGGCCGAGGCAAGTCCCTGTTCTGACCCTTTTCCTGCAGAGGGGACAGCTTTCACCACGGTACCGGGCCGCAGCATCTGCCTGCCCTCGATGATCAAACGGTCTCCAGCCACCAGGCCCGAGGTGACAAACCATTGATCCTTGATGGCTCGGTCAATGGTCAGCCTGCGGACGAGGACCTTGCCTTCAGGGTCCACGATCATTGCAAAGGGATTCCCCTTGGGATCACGGGAGACCCCCTGCTGTGGTACCAGGATGGCCTGCCGGCTGATCCCTTCCTTGATCAGGGCCTGGACAAACATGCCTGGCAGGAGCAGCCCGTCCGGGTTGGGAAAGACAAGCCGCAGGATGACCGATCCCGTGGTCGGGTCAACGGTAACATCCTGGAACTGCAGACTGCCCTCCTGGGAATAGGGGAGCCCGTCCTCCAGGACAAGGTTGACCCTGTTCAGCTCTGTCCCTCCCTGATCGAGGCGACCGTCTGCCAGGCTGCGTTTCAAACGCAGCAATTCGGAGGTGGATTGGGGCACATCAACGTAGATCGGGTCCAGCTGTTGAATGGTGGCCAGGGCAAGGGGTTGATAGGCGGTTACGATGGCCCCCTCGGTCACCCGGGACCTGCCGATACGTCCGGAAATCGGGGCAGTGACCTGGGTGTATTGGAGGTTAATCCGGGCGGTCTTTACCTGGGCCTTCCAGGAGGCAATCTCTGCCTGGGTCTGTTTCAGGACTGCAGCCGCATCATCATAATCCTGCCGACTTACCGCCTTATCAGCCAGCAGTTTCTGGTAACGGTCAACCCTGGAACGGATGGCAGAGAGATTGGCCTCTGCCCGAAGCAGAGAGGCCTGGGCTGTATCGAGCATTGCCTGGAAGGGAGCGGGATCAAGCTGATAGAGCAGCTGTCCGGATTCGACATCGGAACCTTCCTCAAACAGCCGCCTGAGGATGAGCCCGCTCACCTGGGGACGAATCTCCGCTACCCGAAAGGCCGAGGTACGTCCCGGCAACTCGGTGGTCAGGGTCAAGGGCCTGGGCTGCACCGACAGCACCACAACCTCGCGTGGCTGTGATGGCGGCGCTGCCTGCGCCGGACGCTCAGCGCTGGCCAACACCAGTGAAGCTGCCGCCAGCAGCAAGGCCATAGCTCGGCCAAGGGGTTTGGATACCATTGTATCAACGTGCATTACTAATTCTCCAACTAATTAAAATAATATATGATTTTTCTTTTTTCTCTTAGGACTCGCCTGGATCAAGCAGCCCCTTGAAGAGGATATTAAGAATCACATCCGGATCCTCTGGATAGGGGTGCTGATCAGGGGCCTCCAGCCAGAGATGAAGAAAGGCATTGCTCAGGCTGTCAATACTGACGGCTAGATGGTAGGGCTCGGCGATCCTCTGAAATCGTTGATTGTTCATGCCGCTTTCAAAGATCAGGGCAATATCCTGCAGATGCCGCTCATGTTTTTCTCGAATCTCAAGATCCAGGCCTGCCTTGATATTGCAACTGGCGCCGCGGGTTTCGGCAAAGTAGAGGCGGACGATGGAGACATTGTCCATGAAGATCGCGGCCTTGGCCTTGACGTAGTTGCGCAGTTTTTCGATCTCATCGCCTCTCCCCTCCAGGACCTCATTAATGGCCTGATGAAACTTTCCCGAGAGCTCAGCGATGATTGATCTGTAGAGATCTTCCTTATTTTTAAAGAACTTGTAGAGCGTACCGATGGCAAACTCTGCTTTTTTGGCAATCTCATTCATGGAGACATTGTGATATCCCTTCTCTGAAAAGAGTTCGATGGCCGCGGCCAGCATCTCCTGGCGTTGCCAACGTTTTTCCCGTTCCCGGCGTGAGAGCTTCTCTCCCTCCATAATTCAACCTCCCTGTGATCATATTTGACGCGAACTTACAAAAAATGACGCATGATTCATATAATGAACCGCACATCATATCGTCAAGTGAAATCACCTCCACCCCTCACTATTTTCCTCTCAATTTTCTTGCCCGGTAGAGAGCTGGCTGGCTGTGCAGGAGATCACGTGGCCTCTCCCAGCTGGAAAACCCGGGCAGAGCCGTCTCCGGCCGGCGCCTCCGGAGACCAGGACCGGGCCGACACCATCATAAATTTTTTTCCTTTATTTACAAATAGATACCACGATTTTAACGATTTCAACGGTAGCCTTTCAGGGATACTTTAGGGTATAAATCGGCTCCCAAGGGAGCAGAGGATCTGGCTCACCCGCCCAGGAATAGGGTGGCCGGAGTCAGGGAAAGAGAGAGGAGGAAAGGAATGAGGGGAAGCTATCACCACCCTGGGTTTCAGCTCCCCGCTCCGAGCCCTTGAGCTTGGGGAAGCCTTAGGACATCCAGCTGATGATGGTACGCCCTTGGGAACAAGTTTGCTCAATTTAGCAGTGGGGCCAGATACTAGAGCTACAGGTATTGGAAGCACGGCGACAGGGAGCGACTCTCAGGCCACCGGTAGGGAGAGCACAGCGACAGGGGGCTCTTCTTGGGCCTCCGCTGAGGGGAGCGTGGCCTTGGGCTACCGCTCCTTGGCTGATCAAGCGGATACCGTCTCCATTGGTCGCTCCGGAGCGGAACAGCGGCTCACCAATCTGGCAGCAGGCAGCAGGCAGCAGCGACACCGACACCGACGGGGTGAATCTTGGTCAGCTCAACAGCGCCATCTCAAGCACCAGGGCTGCAACCGCCTGGCTCTCCTCCGCCCCGGGAGGAAGCTCCACTGCCAGCGGCAGCGGCTCCATTGCCAGCGGCCCGGGTGCCTCGTCCCGGACCAATGATACGGCCATCGGCGCTCACTCCACGGTCAGCGCAGACGGCGGCACGGCAATAGGCCAGAACGCCCGGATTGAGGCAGGGGCAAGCAGCAGCGTGGCCCTGGGCAAGGACTCGGTCGCCTCTGAGCCGAACACCGTCTCTGTCGGCTCACCGGGAAACGAACGGCGGCTCACCAACCTCGCCCCTGGTCTCAAGCCCACTGATGCGGTCAACAGGGGGCAGCTTGACAGGACCAACGCCCGGGTAGCCACCAATAGCCAAAACATCCGTCGCAACCGCAGCGAGATCAGCCACAACCGAACAAACATTCAGCAGAACCGTGAAGGTATCAACAGCCTGAGCAGTTCCCTCGATGAGCTGAGGAACGAGTCCCGGGCCGGCATTGCCGCAGCCGCCGCCCTGATCGAACTGATGCCCTCTGCCCCCGGCAAGATCACCCTCAACCTTGGCTCAGCCAGTTTTAAGGGTGAGGTCGCCCTGGGCCTTACCGCTGTGCACCGCCTGGAAGCCGTGGAGAGCCTGATGCTCAACACCGGACTCTCTGTTTCCAACGACGCGGTTCTGGTGCGGGCCGGGGTGAGTTGGGAGTTCTAGCTCCGGATCTCCTCCGGCCCGGATCACCTCCAAGTAATATTCGAAAACCAGGCAAGATAATTGGTGTTTCCACTTGGTTTGCCCAAAGTAAACGCTGCGACAAAGGACTCCCCCTATAAAGGACACCATTCACGCGCTTTGGCTGTCATGCCCGCAAAGGCTGGCATGACAGCCAAAGAAAATGAGCGAGAGGGGAAAGCCCCTCACTGCTCATCCATGAAAATGATCCTTTATTCATGGGAAATCCGGAGGCAGGGAAACCTTGACCCAGCCGTATCACCAGGGTCTATACACTCTTCTTCCCGGCAGGATAGACCAGGGCTGCCAGCAGATAGAGCGCGACCGCTGCGATCACCACTGCTCGAAATCCCAGATGGATGGCCAGGATGGTCGCCAGGACCGCACTGATCACAGAACCGCAGCCGTTGATTCCCCAGGCCCAGGGGATCAGTTCCGGTGCGCGACTGGCAAGCGCCGAGAGCCCCAGGGGAAAGGGGATGCCCATGCAGAAGGCCAGGGGGGCAATCAGGCAGAGCGAAACGCATATCTTCCAGGGGCTGGAAAGCCAGAGCAGCTGCTGAAAGATGGAGGGCAACAGGAAGAGGTAGCACAGGGAGATGACGGCAATGGCGCTCACCGGCAGGATCAGGGCAACACTTTGCAGGCCATTTTTTTGGCTGAGCCGGGAACTCAGGTTGCTCCCCAGGCCGGCAAAAAAGAGAAAGCCTGCTATCACCACCCCTGCGGCATAGAGCGGATGGTGGAGAAAGAGAATGAACTTCTGGATAAAGGCGACCTCGATGAAGAGAAAGGCAAGGCCAAGGGAAAAGAAGTAGCTCACCACCCACCACGATTCATGGCGAATACCCGTGGCTGCTGGCCTGGTTTCCCGGCGAGCCCAGAACCAGAGGGGCGCCAGGATCAGGAGCAGGCTGGCGACTGTTGCCTGGACACAGGTGGCGATCAGGACCAGGTAGCCCTGTTCCAGCAGGGCTAGACCGCCGCCGGCCCCAAGCGAGAGCAGTTCGGCCAGGCTGCTCCATTTGAAAAAATGGGAAAAATAGGGCCTGTCATCGGTGGCAGGCTGGATGTTGAATTTATAGCGGTCTGCAAATGCCCCTGCCCCTGCCCTATCCAGCAGGGCACTGCTTGCCTCGAAAAAGTATGGCCGCTCGAGCTGGTTGTGCTGATTGGCCGCCCGGGCAACCATGCCCGGATAGTAGCCCGGGTCAAAGGAACGGGCCGCACAGAATCGCTCCACCTGCTTAATCTCCTGATCGCTCAACACCCCGTTCTTGACCAGGAGGGTGCTTGTCTGCCAACTGCGAATAAGGATCAGCTGCTGCCCCGGGTTATGCACCCCCAGGCGCTCCAGGGCAGCCACAGCGGTGGCAAAGAGTTTGAGCCCGTCCCGGGGTGGAACCTTGACCCAGCGGCTGATCGCCACCATCCCACCCGAAGAGAGATGGCGGAGATATTCGACCAGTGCCTCAACGGTGAAGGTATAACTCTCCGAGAGGGCGTAGAGACCGGCCGAGGAGCTACTGAACGCGTCGAGCAGGGCGACCTGAATCAGATCGTATCGCCCCCTGCTTTTCGAGACAAAGCCCCGCGCCTCGTCGATATGGAGCCGAACCCCCTGGGCGGCATAGGGGTCTCCGGCAAAGTCGGCATAGCTGTTCATCACCAGCTCGGCCATCTGGGGGTTGATCTCGACCGCATCGATGCTCTTCGCCCCAAGCAGGCGGGCCTGGAGGACATCTGCGCCGCCGCCGGCACCAAGGATCAGGACCCGCGGCTCCTTGAGGAGATGATAGGGCAGAGCCGAGGTGAAATGGTCCATATAGGCAAGGGAGTCCGGCTGGCCGTCATCCCTGGTAATCACGCTCAGGCCGTCGGCGTCGGTGAAGACCCCAAGTTGCTCCGCCGGTTCAAGGGCGCTGTTCAGGCTCAGGCCGGGCGCGTGACGGAAGGGAACGAGCGGACTCCTGACCACGCTGAGCATCCCCAGGGGACTGCTCAGCTCCTCGACCACCTCCCTGCCCAGGACCGTGAGAGTCTGGCTGAGGCCCTTATAGGGTGAGATCTGCAGGGGGATCTTCTGCAGTTGCAGGATGGGGACCAAGGCAAGGGCGAGGACGACCAAGAACGCTGCCAGCCAGCGGGGAGCGAGACGGGATTCAAGAACAGCGACAGCAGTGGCCAGCAAGCCAAGGGCGCCGATGAGATAGAGCGCGGTCAATGGCGCCGCCAGAAAGAGGAGAAGAATGATGCCAAGGGCCCCTGCCCCGGCACCAAGCAGATCAAAACCGTATATCCTGGGAATTTGCGCCGTGAACCGGGAAAAGGTAAGACCGATGCAGTTTGCCGCCCCAAAAAAGGGCAGAGCCAGCAGCAGGTAGAGCAGCAGGAGAGAGAGAAGCTGTCGACCGTCCCAGACCATCTCCAGGGGATTGAAGGGAATCTGCTGGCCGACCAGGAAGCAGAGGATGGAGGAAAGAGAGAAGAGCAGGCCATTGGCCAGGAAGGCCGCAGCAAAACGGGACTGCAGCCACTCACGGCCCAGGCTGAGGAACATGCCGCTGGCACCGTAGCCCAAGAGGGCGAGGCTGATGATCATGTAGGCGAAGTGATGCCACTGGATAATGGCAAAGAGGCGGATCAGCAGGATTTCGTAGGAGAGTGCTGCCCCGGAAAGCAGGGCCACGGCAAAGATAGGCGGCCTCATCAGTGGATCCCGGTGAGAGGCACAAAGCGAACCGGTAGCACCTGACGGGTGGAGAGGCTGCCGTCCCTCCGCTTCTCCACCAGCAGCAGGTACTGGGTCATAAAGGTGCTGCCCACGGGTATCACCATCCTGCCGCCCGGTTTCAGCTGCCTGATAAGCGGCGGAGGGATCTGGCCGGCGGCAGCGGTCACGATAATCGCATCAAAGGGTGCATGCTCCTCCCAGCCGTAATAGCCGTCACCCAGCCTGGTCTCCACATTGGTATAGCCAAGCTGTTTCAGCCGTTCTGCAGCAGAGCTCTGCAGCTTCTCGATGATCTCCATGGAGTAGACCCGGTTGACCAACTCTGCCAGGACCGCAGCCTGGTACCCAGAGCCGGTACCTACCTCTAAAACCAGGTCCGAAGGATCCAGGTTCAGCAGGTCCGTCATGATGGCGACGATATAGGGCTGGGAGATGGTCTGCCCCTGACCGATGGGCAGCGGCCGATTTTCATAGGCCTGTCGCCGATAGGCCTCGGGAACAAAGAGATGGCGAGGCACCTTGGACATGGCGACCATGACCTCTTCGTCCAGACTGCTTTTCTTCAGGTACCTGCTGGTGGTGCGGACATTCTCGATGATCTCCCGGAGCAGGCTCCGGCGCAGCTCCTCATACGGCTCTGCCGCAGCGAGTCTGCCCAGCGGTATCAGCAGCAGGATAAGAACAAATACGCCAACCAGCGTTCTTCTCTGGACCATGGCCACTCCTCTGTAACAGGGGAAGGGTATCAGGGCCTCTCAGGGATCTGTCAGAGGGAAGCGCGATCATAGAGGGTCAGCTCCCATTGCCTGCTGGTTACCTCATGACGAATGATATAGATCGCCCCATCATCACCCTTGAGCTTGAAGTAGCGGTGATCCGGAGCCAGCCAGCGATCCAGGATCTCGACCACCTCCACCTGTTGATGCGTAAACACCAGGCGGCGCGGTGTTTCCTCTCCCCGATACCCTGAATAGCACTCTACCCGGATGACCAGGAGGTTCTTCTTGGCGATCATTCCTCACTCCACCAGGGTCTATGACGCTCCCCCTTCCCCCTTTGCGGCTGTCATCATTCTCTCTGTTCCATTAAAATTATCATCAGCTCAACTCTTGTCAAAAACAATGGCAGCCTCTGGAACAAAAAGCTTGTATGGGGGCCAAGGGATAGCTCCATTTTTCCCGGTTGTCTCCTCAATAAAGATGGTTAATTTTTAAGGGCAGTAACGGCAGTAACGGCAGTAAAGGCAGTAAAGGCAGTAAAGGCAGTAAAGGGTTGCGGATGAAGGCCCACTGGTCCCTGAACGGCCATGCCCAGGCCTCTACAAGGTGATTTCGACCTTACCTGCCCACCATCTCAGACAGGTCGCCCATGCCGGCTCAACTTTTTGCAGATGTTCTGGTCATTCTTCACCTTGGCTTTATCCTCTTTGTGGTGTTTGGCGGTTTCCTGGTCTTGAAATGGAACTGGCTCTGCTCCCTGCACCTCCCCGCAGTGGCCTGGGGAACCCTTATTGAGCTCCTGGGCTGGCAGTGCCCACTCACCCCTGTGGAACAGTATCTCAGAAACCTGAGCAAAACGGCCTATCAGGAAGGATTTGTGGAGCATTACCTTTTGCCCCTGGTCTACCCTTCGGCACTGACCCGATCGATGCAGCTCATCTTGGGGGTCTCGGTTGTCGCCATTAACGGCCTTATCTACGGATACCTGATCGCCAGACAGAGGAAGGCCAGGGGAAATAGAGCCGACAGGGAGAAAAAACACCCGTCCTGAACCGCCAGGCGAGCGGGACAGTGGTTGGTTCTTGCAACTGGGTTGTATGGCCGTAACCGTTCTGTTTTCTATATTAAAGAGGAGACACTATGAACGCTGGAGAGATCTGTAACCGTGAGGTGGTTGTCGTTAATCGAGAACAGACCATACTGGAGGCTGCAAAGCTCATGCAGCAGTACCATGTGGGCGACCTGGTGGTGGTAGAGGAAGGATCCGGGGAAAGGGTACCGGTGGGGATCCTGACCGACCGGGACATCGTGCTTAAAATCCTGGCCCGGGATTTTGACCCGGCAGAGGTTAAGATTGTTGAAACCATGAGTTTTGACCTGCTCACCGCCCTGGAGGGAGATGAACTCTCTGCCACCGTGAAGCGAATGCGCGGCAGGGGTGTACGCCGTATTCCGGTGGTGAATCCGCAGGGAGGCCTGGAAGGGATTATTGCCGTGGATGACCTGGTGGACCTGCTTGCCGAACAGCTGACAGACCTGGTTGCGCTGATTTCAAGGGAACAGCGCCTGGAAGAGCAGCATCGATCCTGACCCTTTCGCAGATCTATCCAGGCTGGCGTTGCCCCTTGATCCATGAAGAAATCAGAAACCATAGAACAACTCCGCCGAATCTCGAGACCTTACTGAGGACACGGGGCAGGCCGTTTATACGTCTGCACCTCTGCAGGATTTGCTTATCCCTGAAGCTTGCCATATCAACAGTTATTACAAAAGGATTCTTCACTACTCCTTTAGAATCTTTTTTCGTGATATCATCAAGCATCAGGATGCCTTCTCTCTCAGCGAGGTGGCAAAATACCCTTCAGCGGAGGTTAGCGCAGGGTATATCTCTACATGGCAGAGATCGGCCTGGTTGAACGCCTCGACCAACACCATTTTCGACTTAAACCAAGACCGATTCGTAGTTTTGGTATCACCCTGGAATGGCTTTTAGCGGAAATCTTTATAAGAGATTTTGGGGTCGAGGCGATCTGGAGGGTAAAGTTCGGCTCAACAGATTATTTTGGGGTGTGAGTAGACCAACTGCATATCGCCTTGTAAAGCGGGTTATGAATAGAGCCAACATCAAGGGGAAACAGGCTACAGGGAAAGGGCTTCGTCACTGATTTGGTGTCGCTATGGTGTCAGGCCCCAATCCTCTACCTATCCATATTCTGGCTCAGCTCATGGGGCATGGCAGCCCGATAACCACTGAAATATATCTGCAAGTTGTCGGGGAAGAAAAAAGAAAGCTGGTCCTCGATGCCTGGGAAGATTAATACCACGCCCTTTGATTGTTTGCGTGAGATCTGTACGGCGCTACCCTCGATCCTCTTTTTTCTGGTATCAAAAAGCGAGATCCGGACCAGCTGCCGGCGACGATTTTGATACCAGATCTACACACCTGGTCGGCCCGGGCCGAGAGGAAATGATACTGCCCCCACCCCTCAAAAAACTAAATTTGAAACAAAACAGGAAGAGCTGAATTCAAGTGATAAGTGCATAACCCACTGATTCCCTAAGAAAAATTAACAAAACGGATTGACTCCGCCCCTGGTTAACATAATAATACTCATTATAACAAAAAGCATTTAGGGAAAGGAGGTAACATGGCTGTACAATCTGAAAGAATAACTATTCTTGGAACACCTGATTTTAAAGCATTCTTAACAAGAGAGGCTAAGAGGGAAGGTGTCAGTATGTCTGAACTTGTTCGGCAGAGATGCACCAAGCAACAAGTGGGTTCCTTGAAAATTAAATACAGTAATTCGCAGCATCTTGACAGTTAACTTGCTGTTTTTGCATAAATTTGGTACAATTCTGTCGATTTGAGATCAAGCGGTAACCTTACTCGATGGAGACAACCATGATTCAGCCCGGCTTTTTCGATCTGCAGGATAGATTGCTCAAAATTGACAAGAATGGTGACCCCCTCGCTAGGCTGAATGAGGTTATTGATTGGGAATTGTTCCGACCGGCTATCGAAAAAGTCCGCAATAAGAAACGAAAGTCAAACGTTGGCCCCAGAGGATACGATGCGATATTGCTGTTCAAGATCCTTATCCTGCAGTCACTGTA
>NZ_AUCW01000023.1 GCF_000429965.1 Desulfogranum mediterraneum DSM 13871 | reverse complement strand
GTTTTCCTCCGCTTCAGAGCCCTGCTTTCCGCGGTGGGCCGGCCGTTGACCAGGAGTTGGATCTCGGTGATGGGATGCTTGGACTGGGGGGTGATCAGACACTGCAGCTCCAGCCGGTCCCCCTGGACCTGATGTCGGAGCTGGCTTGGCTTGATCAACTCGATCAGAGGCGGCAGAATCGAGGCGGTATCCACGACTTCCGTCCTCCGTGAGCGGCCGGCAATCCGGATGGCCTCCTCCTCGCTGCCGCTGCGGATCAGGGCCTGGATGATATCGGGCCGGTAGAGACTGGATTGAAAACGGGAGGCCGGATAAAACCGGGCTGCTTTTCCCGGGCCGCCATTGACGTGAAAGCCCACATACTTGTCCCCCTGGGCGCTGGCCGTATAGTAACCGGACCGGGACCAGGCCACCCACTCGCCATCACTACCGGCGAAAAAATTGAGCAAGGGATAGATCTTCTTCTTGCCCTGGCTGAGCTCTCCCAGGTCCCAGAGTTTGAGGGTCTGGTCAGCAGATCCTGACAGCAGCCGATCCCCTTCAACGGCCAGGGACCAGACCTCACTGGTGTGACCAATGAACTGAGCGACCTCCTCCCCCTTCCGGTTATAGGCAGCAAGATGGCCATTACCCCCTCCCGAGATGATGAGTCCCTCACCCGTAAAGCCGTAAACTCTATGCCGATACCCATTGAAAGTCTTCCGGATAATACTCGCCTCTTCCTGCCCAGCCCTGCTGATCACCAGCGTGGCATCAGAAAATGCGTATGCCCCTCCCTTACGATGACTCAGGGACCAGTCCTGATAAAGCGTCTTCATTCTCTGGGCCGCGATATCTGAATCGCCGACAGTAAAGCTGCTCAGGTCGAAACGGTGCTCCAGGGGATTGGCATGTTTTTTTACACCCTGTTTCCAGGTCGTACCCCAGTGCAGGCCGCCCCGATCAAGGCCCACCGCCCAGACGGCCCTGCCGCTGCCTCCAATATGGCCCAGCGCCTTGCCGTTCTTCCAGAAGTAGACATCCTTATTATTTCCACCGGCAGTGACCGCGGTGTTGTCGGCCAGAAAGGCCGTCGCCATAACCAGATTGTCATGTTTGCTGAAGCGGCTCTGCTCACGAAAATCAGCGGCCACATCATAGACGATGGCTCCCCAGGGAGCAGAGCCGGTTCCAGCCAGGAGCTGGCCCCCATCTGGGGAGAAGCTGAGGCCCGTCGGGTTAGTCGGGCTGTTGATGGTCTTGTGGAGGCGGAGCTCATGGTCAAAAACAAGAATCTGCTTATCCGATTGAGCACCGGATACCGCCAGCCACTCCTTGCCCACGGCAATATAATCAAGATCATGGCTGTGTTTATAGCTCTTCTTTAGCCTGCCGTCTTCCCAGAGAATCAGCTGCTCATCATCACCAACCGAAACGACTCGCTTGTCGGCTAAAAATCGGACACCGTAGACATCATCCTGATGCCCCTCCAGGCTCGCCTCCAAACTAAAGTCATCCGCCACCCTCCAAAGCTTGACCGTCTTGTCCCCTGAGCCGGATGCCAGCAGGCTGCCATCCGCACTAAAAACCAAATCATTGACCACATTGGTGTGCCCTTTGAGGAGACGATGCAGTTTACCGCTGGAAAAATCATAGATCCGAACTTTATGGGCTTCTTCATCTGCTCTGGCTTTCTTGCCGCTAAACCGCCCCAAATAGCCCCCGACCGCCAACCAGCGATCATCCGGAGAGAGGGCGACGGCATAGACCTTCCCTTCTGAGCCCGGCCCGATCTGCCCCAGGATCTTGGCCACCTCCTTGCGGGTCTTGATATCCCAGACCCGGATGGTCTTGTCATCCGAGGCAGAGATCAGGTAACGGTTATCCGAGCTGACCACCAGATCTCTGATGATACCCTTATGCCCGCCGCTATCCACGCTCAGAAGAGGCTGCCCTGCTGCGCCGGCAGGACCGGCTGGACCGGCCAAAAAGAGGCTCACCCCCAGGATAAAAAGGGCAACAACACCACAAAAACGATTTATCTCTCTCCTCATACCAGTCTCCCCTCCCCTTCCGGGACGATGCCATCCAAAACATCTATTGCCGTTTCAGCTCAACCCGGCGACACATCTGATACCATTCTTCCTGACTGTAGTCTGCCCCATCGGCAAGCTGATAGGGTTCTCTCTCGCCCCGGGCCTCCACCTGGATCCTGCCGCCATAGCTCGCTGCCCGCAGATAACGCTCTACAGCTTCTGCTCTCTGCAAAGAGAGCTGTTCATTATACGCCTCCGAGCCAATGGGATCGGTATGGCCGACCAGGGTGATGTCAGGCTGTCCCTGTTCGGAGAGTTCCCTGAACAGGGCGCTGACAGCCTCTTCCCCCTTGGCGGTAAAGGTTGAGGAATCGTAGACAAAACTAACCGGTATCGCCACCTGCTTCGGGGTAAATCCACGAAAGGAGAGGCCGGCAAGCCCGCCGGCCTTACCAGCCCTGTTGCTCGGACTGTGCACATAGCTGGCAGCCAGCAGCCTGCTCTGCTCCGCCTTTTTATAGACCTTGCCGATGATCTCAGGTGGTGGAGGGGTGACCGTCTCCTCCCTGTCAGAGATCTCATCCAAGGCCTCCTGGTAATAGAGTGAGGCCCTGGCATACTGCCTCTGCTCCGCCTCAACATCCCCCATCATTGCCAGGGCCATCCAGTAACGGTCAGCGGCCAGGGCTTTGTCCAGGGAGCTGACTGCCGCCGCCCTGTCCTGACCCTGCAACTGGAGCCTGGCCCTACTGACATGGGCGATGGCGAGCTGTTTACCGAGCCATCGACGAAAGGCGTGGCTGCAGTGATCATCAAAGGCGGCCTCGTCATGGAGACGACTCAAGACAACCGTATCCAGCTCTTCTGCCGCTCCGCGGCTCTGTTCAACAATATCACGGCAATCAGCATGGACCACAGCTCCTGCCTGCAAAAGGAACAGGGCCACTACTCCAAGACTCAAACCAAGGGATTGACCACTCTTTCTTTTCATTTTCTGATAAACTCCACAATAATCTGTTCCGCCTCTGTGGGAACCAGCTCCCATTTCTTAAGCAGTTCCTCCGCACCGGGAGGACGATCAGCCAACTGCACAACCAGGATGACACTCAGCTCCTCATCGATGATTTCCACCTCGAGTCCGAGCTGTTGCAACTCCCCCGCACAGCGTGCCGCTGCGGCCTGGGGATCGGCCACATAGAGAACCTGGGGGGCCTCAAACTGTTTGCTCAGCTGAGGACCGGAGAGCGGCAGCTGCCGACCCGGCAGAAACTGCTGCAACATCGGAGTGGTCACCAGCATCAGGGCAAAGGAGGCCGCCAGGGCCAGGCCGATATAGGGGGACATTTTTCGCGGTTCCTTCTTCAACAGTCCTTCCCTGTGCAGCCGAAAGAGAAGACGTTCCCGTCCCTGCTTGAGTTCTTTTTGAGAAACAGACATCAGGGCCTCTTCATGCTGGGCAAGAATAGCCGCTCGCAACTGCTCGCCCACTTCCCGATTCTCTTCCGAGGCATCATCGACCTCTTTTCCTGCCAATATTTCACACCAATCCTCCTCATCCTTGCTCCATCGCCCGTCTTCTCTGCTCATCACTGTTCTCCTCATCAATCAAGAGGTACACGCTTGCCAGAGGCTGATAAATCGCTCCCTGCAGGTTTTGACAAACTGCCTGGTGGCACCGTAGGTCTTGTCGATGATCACAGCCAGCTCTTTCTGGGATAACTCTTCGAGCGCGATCTGCTCAAAGGCAAACACGCACAGAGGGTTGCTCAGGGTATATTCCTTGTACAGTTTCCGAAAGGTCTCCCGCAGGCTGAAGGTCTCCTCGCCATCTGCACCGACAGCATAGGCCAACAGCTCATCCAGCCCTACCAGATTGACGGTCCGCTCCTGTTTGCGCAGATAGGCACTATAACTGTTGCGAAAGATGGCGTGAAAATAGGCCTTGGGGTGCTGCGGGCAATAGTTGCCCTTCTTTTTCTGGTGCTTGTCGAGATGTTGAATGAATTTGACGAAACTGTCGTGGATAATCTCCTCCCGATCGCTGTTCGGGCACCCTCTTCTGATGAGGTAGGCATGAAACTGGGGAGCAAAACAATCATAGAGTTTCTCGATGCTGCCCTTGCGCTGCCCTGGCTTGGCAAAGGAGGCTAACAGCGCCACCAGTTCACCGTTGCTCAGGTAGGTATAGTGATCTTTTGGAACAGCCATATCTCTCCTCAGGACCTTGAACGGTCAGGTTGACCGGCAACCTGACCGTTCAAGGGGTACATTACTTGGTAACCAGGAAGGTTGTCGCCGTATGCGCCAGGGTTCCGGCAGGCTCCTGAAGGACTACTGCCAGATCCTTGGCCACCACCTGACTGTTCCCCCAGGGCTGATAGACGTTGGTCTGAAAATCATACCCTCCTGTGAATACAGGACGATCATCGGTTCTGCAAATACCAATCAGAGCCTCTACCCCTTCAGGCCCGCCGACCACATAATCAACCGCCGCCGCATCACCGGGGATGACCACGGTCTGACCGGCCCGCAGCCTGTTATCCTGCTGGTAGCGATTGGGGTAGAGGATGGTCACCTGGCCGGAGGTGCCGACATCGAGCACGGTCAGGCGGCAGTCCTTTTCCGGAGTCGCCATGATCCGCGCTTTTTCGCCGTAACGGTAGACACTCTTTTCGGCACGCAGGTGCAGGCTAAAAGGAACGTTTTCAGGATGCAGCTCGACCGCAGCAGCGGCAACCGTTCCGGTGGTCGCCAGCGCCGGAACCGCAGGAGCAGGCCTTACCCCTGTTGCCGCAGGGATTACAGGAGTTGCAGGGACAGCAGGAGCAGCAGAGGCAGCAGTTTGGGCAGCACCATCAACGATCCTGATCACCTTGTTATACTCGGCATACTGATTTGCAGTGTCCTGACGGGCGACCACACTCAAGTCCTTGGCCAGGGCAGCAGCGCTCTGATGGACCGCCTTATAGGGGCCTGCCGGAGAGGTAAGGCCGGGCTTGATCAGTGGTGTGGCCGAAGTGGTGGCAATCACCTTGATCAACTCGGAGCCGACCGGTCCGCCGACCCTGAAGTCAAAGTTCTGCTTCTTGCCTGGAACCTGGACAATCTGTCCGGCCCTGACCCTGTTGTCCTGCTGAAACTGGTTGGGAAAGATGATGTGGACCTTCCCGGAAGTTCCCACATCAAGGATGGTCAGGTATGCATCCTTATTGGGCTTGATGCTGAGGGTGACGGTATCTCCTGCCCGATAGGTATTATCCTGGTGATCGACCCAGGCCGTTACCGCCAGGTCGCTTTGCGGAACCTGCAGATCGGTCATGGGCCGTTGCTCCACGCTGAGGTCCCGGCTTATGGCCTGACCCGGAACCGCCATATCAGCGTAAACAGCGGGGATCGCGCTCATAAAGAGAGCCGTTGCAGCCAGGGCAATGATCATATTTTGAGATGTAACTTTCATGGGGTATCCTCCTTGGATGATATAATAAGTGTAGCGTTATTGATGGTATTGACAGTTATGAGCGGGCAGGCCCGCTCCACTGGTCTACGGTGCAGGGTATTAGAGGTTCTGACCCAGATCCGTCTCCCCCACCGCGATCGGTGACTGTTGACGTCTGCTTTTCTCTAAGACCTTGCTCCTGGCTTCTGCAAAGACGCGGTTAAAGTCGGTGTTAGCGCTGCCGTTCCGGAGTGCTTCCAGAAAACTGGTGATGAACAAGCCTCCTCTCACCGTCTCCAAGGCAGCCTGATCTTCTTCGGCAGCAGCATAGACCAAACCCTTGACCTGGCGTCCACCATCCAGACCACCTGCCATGTCTTTGGACTTGGTGCCAAACACCGTACCCATGGTACTGGCAAGCGATGGGGAGGCAGGGGCACCAAGCTCACCGCCTACAAAAAATTTGGTGCGGCTGGCAGAGAAGGATTTACGCAGACCGCCGCTGTGGCAGGCATCGATGAAGGTGATGACCTTGTCGGTGGCCAAACTGTTCACCCAGCGGGCAAATTCATCGTCTCGGACCAGGTGCCGTGCAGAGGGATAGGGGGCATCCTGGGCATCCTGCATCACGAAGCCCTCTTCAATCCCGTCCGCCTCATCCCCGTCATCGTCCCTGATGGTGCTGCCGTGTCCGGAGAAGAAGATCAACACCAGGTCCCCGGGCCGGGCACTCTGCCGCAGCCATTCCATCCCGCCCTGGAACTGGCTTTTCCTGGTATTCTCGATCAAGCGGATATGGCTCTCAGGTACCTGCAGTAATTGCTGCATCGAATTCTTAAAGTTTCTGGCATCCTGATTGGGCTTGGTCAACGGAACCACATTGGCCCCCATGGCCAGGATATAGACCTTGCTCGCGGGAGCTGCCGAGGGGGCGGGAGGGGCGACCGTGTCCACGGGTGCTCTTCCGTCCACTATCTCAAAACTCACCTTTGCCGTGGCCCAATTATTCTCGGGAAGCCGCTCAACGACCTCCAGATCGCGGGCCAGATCTTTTGCCGAGGAATAGCTGAAATCCTTGGGCTGTTCTCCCGGGGTTGAGGTCCAGACCAGGTAGACATCTTCCATCCCTGCCGGTCCCTTCGCCCGAAAGGAGAAGGTATCATTGGCGCCACCGGCTCCGTAACGCCGACCACTCTGCACCATGCCGTTGCCACTGTATTTATTGGGAAAGATCTTGCTGACCCGTCCGGAGGTACCGATATCCCAGAGCGAGACATAACCGCTCTGGCTGGAGGAAAAGGTAAAGGACACCGGTTGACCTATCTGGACGGTGTGCGCATTGATAGCGATCTCCAGGGCCTGATTGTTGTTGGAAGGGAGTACCTCAATGTCTTTGTCGTAGGACGCTGCTGCTGACAGCGGCAGGGCAAAACTGCCCAGGGCAAAGATGGTGGTAGCCGCAAGAACAATGGTTGTAAAGCCTTTCAGTCTCATTGATTACTCCTTGATAGCTGGTTGCAGGGAATAGTTGATATGCGTTTCCGTATAGTTCTGTTCAGGCAGGGCAAAGAATCGATGCATCGGCCCGTCACTGAAGAGCACCGGGAAATGAGTGGGGATCACCCGCAGAGGCTCCATCTTCAGGCTGAGCCCACCACCCTGCTCGCGGGGCGTATTGGACGGCAGGGTGGTCAGAATAAGCTTCACCGTCTCTTCCCCGACCGGGCCGTTCATGCTGAGATAGCCCTCCTTGGGATAGCGATAGACACTGCCGGCCTCGATGAAATTAAACGGTTGCTGGCTGTTCGGATAGATCCGCTGCACCATCCCACTTGAGCCGAAATGATAGACACTGACATAGCCGCTGGTGTCAGAGGTGTAGTAGATGGCGACCTTACTGCCGATCCGGATCGTGGTACCATCACTGGATTCAATCCAGGAGCGGAGCAACGGCCGTTTCAACTCCTGGTCCCCATTATCAACCAATGGCGCCGGAGCCAGCTCAAGATACTTTGCCAGGAAGCTGCTCAACTCTTTGCCCAGGGCCTCTTCCCTGTCCTGGCGATATTTGCTTTTCCTGCTGCCCAAGAGTTGCCCCTGATGATCCTTCACTCGTATCTCCACCGGGGTGTACTCTTGACTGACAACACCCTTGACCGGCGCAGTCACCACTGCCTCGACCACCATCTTTGCGGCTACAGGGGTGATGATCAGATTTTTCGCATAGCCCACAGGGACCTGGCCAGGTTGCTCGACCCGCTCAGAGACCAGCACCAAGGTGGCGCTCTGCTGCAAGATCTCCTCGAGCATGGCCTTTATCCGTGCCTTGACAACTGTAACAGCTGTACCTGCCGCAGCTGTTGCCTCCTGGTCCTGGCCGCTGGCCACCTGCAGCCCGACCGGGACTGCCTGGCCGGGGACGACCCGATTTTCCGCCTGCTGCAGCTGTTGCGCTGTCGGCGGCATGGCCGGGATCACCATATCGGCCCTGACGACCTGGGTCATGACCAGGGTTCCCACCACCAGAGTGCATACAGCGAGATGTCTGCTCCATTGTTTCCTCATTGTCTCGGTCCCTCCTTAATTTTTGCTCTCGTAAAGCGGTAAGGTTATAATCGCGCTATTCCACTCATGTTGGTTTCGCTCCAGGAGCGCACCTGCCAAGGCGCTTATCAACTGTTCAGGCGTATGGGGAAGAACGGTCAGCGGACTGTCGGCGGTCCCAGGGGCCGGCTGGGGACCGGCAAGTGGCTCCAGGGTGGAAATCAGAATATAGGTTTCGACCCCCTTTGGCGGACTCAAGCGAAAACCAACCGGACTCTGCTCCCCGGGGAACTGCAGGGTCTGTCCGGAACGGGCCGGCTGATTCTCCAGCAGGGAGTAGACCTTTTCCGAAGAACTGATGCTGTAGAGGCTCAGATAGCTCTCGGCCATGGGGCGAAGATAGAGTTGCAGCTCCTGCCCGATCAGCAGCGGATCGTTTGCCGACCAGAGTTGCAGCCCGTATGGCGCAGCCGCATTACTCAGCCGTTCAAGCCCAAAGGGCTGATTGACTGCCCTATACGGGGATACGGTCTGTTGGCCGGCGCAGCCCGAGAGGGCCAGTAGGGACAGGGCCAAGACAATAAAGGCTCGTGTTTGTGTTTTGTGCATAGATGCTCCTCCGTTGGTTAAGTTGGATGGTCTCCTTAAAAGCTCGTGCCGAGGGTGATTGCCTCCCCTCTTGGCTGCTCTTTACCCAATCTGAGTAACAACCCTGGCAGAGTGTGATTATTTTTTTGCCTAAAAAAGGAAAAAAGATCTCTCCAGAGGTGAGGCCGCACGCCGGCAGGATCAATTAAGCCGACAATCCGGCAAGATATACCAGCGGCCAAGAAAACCAACCAGGATGCGGTCGGGAGGATCCGGAAAAGCGGTTCAAGCCAATGCCAAGGGAAAGAAGCCCTCTCCGGAACAGCAAGCGCCCGCCCTTTTGCCCCCTCTACCTTGTGATGTGATATTCCTTCTCTGCAAGCGACCAGCGCAACTGTCGGTTATACCGATCCTGGCGCCAGGTTTGCCTGAGCCGCAGGGCAAGCTTGGTGAGATATGCGCGGCTGTCTTGAATCACCTGAAGATCCTTGCCAGCGGCCAGCAGGTCATCGAGGGGTAGAGGATCTTCACTGACGATGGCCAGCAGCAGCCCGTCACCAACAGGTTCGCCTGCCGGCAGGCGAAAGCCATAATAGCTGTTGGGAATGACCACCGGCCTCTGGGCCTGGATCATATTCCCCTGCCCGGCCCTGTCACTGTAGCTGTTGGGAAAGAGTTGGGTCACCTCCTGATTGGCGTTAATATCCAGAACCACCAGATAACCGTCGACCGGGCTGGAAACTCGCAATTGGATTTCCTCACCCAGGCGAAGTCGGTTGGAGGGCAGTATATCCAGGCTGATCTTCGCCCCGTTATCATGGGCCAGGATATCGGTCACCCCCTGACCGATCTCACCCTGGACAGAATCCTGACCATAGCCAAAGGAGAAAAACACCGGTTCAGCCAATCTTTCGGCGCTTGTCTCCAGGCTTGGGGTCAGGCCAAGGGTACAGGCCGCAGCATGACGGCGGCAAAAAGCTGCTGACTCCCGCTGAACATAGTCAAGCAGTTCGCTGTTGGTCACCCTGCCGTTACCGTTGCCATCGGCCAAGCCCTGCTCCACCCCGTTGAGAAAGGCATTGGTGAAAACCCCACTCATGGGGCTCAGCTCGTTATTTTCCAGGGCCGACTGACTTGCAGAAACCGCACTCCAGACCAGACGCGAACCGTTGCCCTTGAGAAAGCTCTCTTCACGACGGGTCGAGCGAAACTGTGCCTTGAGAAGCGAACGCTCCTGCCTGCGCGGAAAGACAGGGATCTTGAGCAGGCCTTGCTCCTTGCTCAAGCCCACGCCCCTGGCCATGGTCCCCGAATGGCAGGAGTCGATGACCACCACCACCTGCCGATCAGCCAGGGCCTCTAAGACCCGGCCGATCTCATCGTCGCTCACCATCTTCTCTATGCTGGAATCTTCACGCCTGAGGCTATCATAACTCACCAGGGTTTCATCGACCCGATCCTGCTCGTCACCGTCAAGATCAGGCTGAAAGTAGCCATGGCCGCTATAGTAGAAAAAAATCCTATCCCCTGCCTCCGAGCCTGCAACCAGCCAGCTGTCAAGGCTTGCCAGGATGTTCTTCCTGGAGGCCTCCTGGTTGAGCAGGACCTTGATCTGCCCTTCCGGGAAGCGGAGCCGGTCGGTCAGAAAGGAGTGCACCCGTTTGACATCATTGACCGCACCTCGTAGGGGGCGAACGTTTGCATACCGGTCTATACCGATCAACAGGGCCCGATCGGCGGCGAGCAGCAGCGCCGGCACCAGCCAGCAGAGGAGTAGAGTGGACAACATCAGCTTTGTTTTCATCTTTCGGCCATCTCCTGCCAGGGTGAAAGGTTCACGCTTATAGATTGGGGAAACACGACCCTGTTTCGGCCAGCAACCCTTCCCCCTGGAACGGGATGGACCGAGGCGGGAAGCGCTCCTATTGTTCCGTTTTTTTGGCGCTATACAGGCCGACAATACCGGCCTGCACATCCCCCTTCCGCTGGATGGCCTGCATGAACTCCCGGAGTTCTGCATAGCCAGCCCGCCCCCCTGCCAGCAAGCGGTGGAGAGCAGGCAAAGGTTGTTTCGTGGCCAGGGCAACAAGGTGCTCGGCGCCAAAAGGCGGGCTAACCTCGAGATCAACGCTAAAGGAGGCCATAATCGGCAGGGAGAGAGGATCGACAGGCTCGGTCTCCCTCAGGGGATACAACAGTTCCGCCCTACCGTCAGGCCCCAGGGCAAAGAGGGTGACATGGTTGAAGCGGCGCCCCTGGAGGGTGAAGGTGGTCTGTTCCATCTCGGCATAGCGTTTCCCGCCTCCGGCAAAACGAAGCAGCAGGCCGCCGCGTTCACTCATCTGTTTGCCAAGATGCATCAGCCTGAATTTATCCACCACCCGTTGAAAATCGGCTACTCCCGGCCCGCAATGATCGGTAACGATATCGCCGATGCCGCTGATGACCTGGTCGGCATCCCTGTCCCAGACCAGATCGGCCACCCCCTCCTCTTTGGCCGCGACAACGCCCTTGAGCTGAGCAGGCAGCCTGCTGTCTGCTCTCCCCTGGTCGATGATTCGTACCTGTAAGGTTGCCTCTGAGAGCCGCTCCCTGGGAAGCACCACAGCGGGAAAGAGCACCTTGTCATCATCGGCGTGACCTCGGGGAAAAAAGGTCGGTTCCTGCCTGCCCTCTGTCACCATCCGGGTATTGGCCACGATATAGTGCACCAGTTCTCTTTTGGTTAAGGCACGGTCCTGATCCACATTGGCTGCGCCGCGGATGGCATTGGCAAAGGCCCAACTCAGGGCACCGCGTGCCTGGCCGTTGATCAGCAGTTCCGGGGTCTTCTTATCTTCTTCGCTTGAGGAGAAGAAGAGCACATGGGGCAGATTTGAGGGGGTGAGCATGGAGGAGGCAACCGCTGGGGGCGGGTGCTGGTCATCGGCAGGGCTGCCATAGTCGCCGATGCTGCGATGGCCAAGGGTCTGGACCCGGGAATCGATGGAACGCATCATGGTTCCGGAATAGCAGGAATCGGCAACAAAGATGATCCTCACCTTATCGGCAGCCCTGAACCATTGATTGATCTCATTATCAAGGATACGTTCACCACTCGCAGGCCCGTTCTCGATAAAATTTGCCAGGACAAAGCTCTCATCCCGCTGGTCCTCTTCACTGCCCGGGATCCGTTCCGGTTCACGCCCGCCATGACCGGCATAGGAAAAGACCACGGTATCTCCGGGCGCGGCCATCTCCACCAGCTCTTGCCAGCTTGAGCTGATGGCCCTGTAGGTCGCCTGCTCATCGAGAAGCTGGATAACTCTTGCCGCCCCCATTGCCCGGAGGGCAGCGGTGATATCATTGGCATCGTTCACCGCCCCCTGCAAAGGGGGATAATGTGTATAGGCATTAATCCCCACCACCAAGCCGTAGGTCTTGGCATGGGAGGCGGCTGCACACACAAGGCAACAGACCACAGCAAAAAAAACTCTCATAAGCATCTCCTGGGCTAAATCCTGGTCTCACTCATCGATCCCGTCTCTGGTTCCACTTTAAGCAGGCTGGAGGGTATCTCCCTCGTCTCCCAAAATGGAGCCCGGCGCCAACGCGGGCCTGGATCCACTTTTCCCTGAGGCCGCGGTACAAGGCAGTCAGTAAAGATAGCGGCCTCAACGTTCGCGACCATGGTGACTCCCTATGACGCAGCCGGTCTTGGTCGGCAAGGTCCAACAGATAGCTTGCCGCTGTTTACCGGCACAACGGTGCAACTGAACAGGGAGAAGACAGCTCTGTTGTTCAACAAAACCGGCCAGAGAAAATGAGACGAGGGGACCATAACCAGCGACAAAAGCGGGCAACCACAGCGGCCCCAGCTGGAATCAGGGATTCTCAAACAGTAGCACATTTCATTTTATGCTGTAAAATGAAATGGTTCTCAAGCCCCTCTTACCCCATGATTCTTTCTCCATCCCCACCGCAAAAATCATAACAGTGCCAATGGCTCCAAACCTTTTTCCTGCTCCCCTGCAGCTTGGAAAAAACCTTTGAAAAAAAAGAGCAGCCAAGCTGCATTATGTCAGTTATTTTTATTTTTTTTAGAGGGAGAGAGGTGAAAAGAGGCCAAAACCTGTGGTGCTGACGAGCTGGCCCCCCTCTCAGAATCTTTGCAGCCGTTCATGAACTGACAGCATTGCGTACCCTGGAAGTCGGCAGCAAAATCAGCCACACGGTAGAAAAAACAGCAGACTCCCGCAGTAGAGGGTTCGCTCTTTACCGACCTGGCTTATCAGTAGAAAAAATGGAAGCCCATCGTACACCCCCTGCCTCCTAAAGTTCCCTTGCAAACAACAACTGCTGAATGCTCCGGCTGCACCAGGGGCAGCTACAGGCCTGATCCGTGTTCAAGACCGTGGTCTTTGCCGCATGACCGAAGCTGATCAGTGCGGCACGATCAAGCTCGGCACCCTCTTCGACAACACAGAGACCCGGATCAGGGCCCGGCACCGAGGCCTGCTCAAGAAACTGCCTGCCAAAACGGAGGATCCCATCGAGTTGATCCGCGGGGATCAGTCCGGTAAAGCAGATCGAGCGCAGATCGAGCTGTTGTGGCAGGTATAGGAGATAAGCTCATCAACAAAGGTGTGCCCTCTTCCCCTCGACTCCCCAGCCACCAGCGAGCCGCTCGCCACCGAGAGCTCCCCTGCCAAGCCATGCCCAGGCTCCAGGAGAGGGGACAGGGGAGGCTCCCCTCTCCGACCTCTGTTGACGGCGAGGCCAAGATCCAGGCTGGAGGTATCGGTAAAAGTAAGATTTGGTCATTATAAAGAAAAGGATGTTTCGCCTGAGACCATGGTGTTATAGTGCCACCGAAACAAACCATTAACACCCTGACAGATCGACCTTTATAGCAACGACAGCCATCTACCGCCTCCGCCCCCCCTGCCGGGGCCATGGTTTCTTCTTGGCTTGAACAACATGCATCACGGCGAGGTTCGTGCAATGAATATCCAGGTCTCGGCATCTGAAAAAAGCCTCTACGCCCACTGGCAGGCATTCACCCACAGCAGAGAGCGCAGCCTCCCAGGGGTCCGTGAAGCCATTCTCCAATCCTGGCACCGCTGTCTGGAGGCCGGAGTCGACCCCCTGGATAGCGCGCCCCACGATCGCATCGCCGGCGACCGGCTGGCAGCGGCGCTCAAGGACCGGGAACAGTTGCTCGGGGTTGCCCGTCCCTTCATGGCCGACCTCTACGATATCGTCAGGGGAACCGGCTTTGTGGTGGTTCTCTCCAACCAGGAGGGCTATATCCTGGAGTTCTTCGGCGATCCCGAGGCAACAGCCACCCCCCTGACCAGCAACTTTACCGTCGGCGCCAGCTGGCAGGAAAGGGATGCCGGCACCAACGCCATCGGCACGGCCCTGGAGGAAAGACGGCCGGTACAGATAACCGGGCCGGAACACTTCTGCCATAAACACCATGGCCTCACCTGCTCGGCGGCACCGATCACCGACCCTGACGGACAGCTCCTGGGGATCCTCGACATCTCCGGTCCCTACCGCTGCGCCCATGCCCATACCCTGGGCATGGTGGTCGCCGCAACCAAGGCCATCACCGCCCAGTTGCGGATCATCAAGAAAAATAACCAGCTGGCAGTGGCCAACAAGAAGTTGGTGAATTTTTTCAACATGGTTTCCGAGGGTGTCTTGATTCTGGACGGTCACGGCTCCATCACCGAGCTCAATCCGGCTGCGGAAGGTATTTTCCGGAAGACACGCAAGGAGTTAACCGGAACCCGCTTTCAACAGCTGCTCTCCGGGGAATCCGGCTGCAGTGAGGTCACCGCCCTCCTGGCCTGCCGAAGCCCCCGATCCGAGCTTGAACTCTCCCTGGAAACGCCCCAGGGGCCCAGTCGCTGCCTGGCCTCTGCCGAACCGGTGCTCAACGAAGAGGAGCAACGCACCGGCAGCTTCATCACCCTCCGCCCCATCAAGGCGGTCCAAAACCTGGTCCATCGCTACAGCGGCTACCTGGCCTCCCTCCAGTTCAGTGATATCATCGGTGAGAGCCGGGAGATGCAGGAGGCCATCGAACTGGCCAAGCTCTCCGCCCAGAGCAGTTCCAATGTCCTGCTCCAGGGCGAATCAGGCACGGGCAAGGAGATCTTTGCCCAGGCCATCCACAACCAGAGCAGTCGCAGGGCAGCCCCCTTTATCCCCCTCAACTGCGGGGCCATCCCCAGGGAACTGGTGGGCAGCGAACTGTTCGGCTATGAGGACGGGGCCTTCACCGGAGCCTCCAAGGGCGGCAAACCGGGGAAATTTGAACTCGCCTCCGGCGGCACCCTCTTTCTGGACGAGATCGGCGACATGCCCCTGGAGCATCAGGCCGTGCTCCTGCGGGTGATCCAGGAAAAAACGATGACCAGGATCGGCGGCCTCAAGGTGATCCCGGTTGACGTCCGCCTGATCTGTGCCACCCATAAGAACCTGCTGGAGAAGGTCCGCAGCGGCACCTTTCGCCAGGACCTCTACTACCGGCTGAACGTGATGTCCATCACCATCCCGCCGCTGCGGGAGCGAACAGCAGATATCCCCCAGCTGTTCAGCCACTTCATCGAGAAACTCTCCAGGGATCGGGGAACCAGGCTATCGATAGATCATGACCTGATGCACTACCTCTACACCTACCCCTGGCCCGGTAATGTCCGTGAGCTCCAGAATGTGGCGGAACGGGCCGCCAACCTGGCCATCAACGGGGTGGTGGGAAGCAACCAGCTGCCCGGGGAGGTTACCCATCAGCGCGTCCAGACCGAGCCCAGCCCGATGATGCCCTCCCTGCAGTCAAGCCGCCACCAGCTCCGCAAACAGCGGCAGGAACGGGAGAAACAGCAGCTCCTCCAGCTGCTCAACCTCCATTACGGTAATGTCAGCAGGGTTGCCCGGGAGCTCGGCGTCTCCCGCAAGACCATCTACAACCGGATGCACCGCCACGATATTGCCAACTGAGCAGCTCAGCAGTGTAAAAGAGCTGTAACCCTCCAGCCGTCACAGAGGGTCACAGCCCTTTCACACCCCCTACACAGCCCGGACCGTTCCACTCCTGCCCCAGCTCCGATCTCCCCTCCATAAGCCCCTGCGCCGGCACCCTTTTCGGCCGATCCTGATATTTCAGCCGAAACCTTCACAACTGGCCCAATACCTGCTTACGGTAAGCAGAGAAGACCCAGAGACATCCTGAGAAAACACGCACCGTCCACACCGGTACCGCTGCAAATAAAAACCTGAAAGAACCAAAACAACCCACAACCACCAAAGCCTGCTCCTGAGCAAAGGCCCCGGCAGGTTGGCTCGTTTGTTTGAAGGGGAGGAAGATGAAGGCAATTCCTGTAGAAGAGGCCGTGGGCACCGTCCTCTGCCACGACATCACCCGGATTGTTCCGGGTGAATCCAAGGGTCCGGCCTTCCGGCGGGGCCACGTGGTCACAGACCACGATATTTCGACCCTGCTGGACATCGGCAAGGCCAATCTCTACGTCTACGACCCCAGGGATGGCTATGTCCACGAAGATACAGCTGCGCTGCGCCTGGCCGCCGCAGCTGCCGGGGCCAACATCACCTTAAACGGTCCCACAGAGGGCAAGGTGACCCTCAGCGCGGCCTGCGACGGCCTGCTGGAGATCGACACTGCCGCCCTGATGGCCTTAAACAGCCTGGAAGATGTCACCTTTGCCACGGTCCACAGCCATCAGTTCGTCCAAAAGGGACGCGCCCTGGCCGGCACCAGGGTGATCCCCCTGGCAGTACCCGAAGAACTCCTCAGCCAGGCAGAGGCCATCTGCAGCCGTAATGATCCGCTGATCCAGGTGAAGCCCCTGAAGGCAGCCCGGGTCGGGGTGGTCACCACGGGTAGCGAAATCTATTCAGGCCGGATCAAGGACGGCTTCGGGCCGGTGCTGCGCAGCAAGTTTCAGACCCTTGGCTCCACCGTGACCGAACAGATCCTGGTCTCAGACCAGGTCGAGATGACGGTCCAGGCCATTCGCTCCCTGCTGGCGGACGGTGCCGATCTGATCGCCGTCACCGGCGGCATGAGTGTCGACCCCGACGACCAGACCCCCCTTGCCATCCGCCAGACCGGAGCCGAGATCGTCAGTTACGGGGCACCCACCTATCCTGGGGCCATGTTCATGCTGGCCTATCTGGAGGGGGTGCCCCTGGTCGGCTTACCCGGCTGTGTGATGTACCACAAGGCCAGCATCTTTGATCTGGTCATCCCCCGGATACTTGCCGGAGAGCGTCTGGCCCGAAAAGAGATCGTGGCCCTTGGTCACGGTGGTTTTTGCGAGGGCTGCCCCAGCTGTCGCTACCCGGCCTGCGGTTTTGGAAAGATCTGAAGAGACACACCCCATTGAGAACCAAAAATGACCCATATGGAGGAACAAGAATGATCAAAAAGGAACTCATCATCAACGGCATCGTCCAAAACCTGGTGACCGAGGCCGACGAGACCCTGGCCCAGGTGCTGCGCAGCAACCTGGTGCTTACCGGCACCAAGGTCGGCTGTAACGAAGGGCAGTGCGGGGCCTGCAGCGTCCTGGTGGACGGCAAGGTCGTCCGTTCCTGTGCCATGAAGATGCGACGGCTGAAGGACGGCGCCAGGATCACCACCATCGAAGGCATCGGCACCCCGGACAACCTCCATCCGATCCAGATGAGCTGGATCGCCCACGGTGGCGCCCAGTGCGGCTTCTGTACTCCAGGTTTCATCGTCTCCACCAAGGGACTGTTGGACAGCAATCCCAATCCCAGCAGAGAGGATGTACGCGACTGGTTCCAGAAACACCGCAACGCCTGTCGCTGCACCGGCTACCAGCAGCTGGTGGATGCCACCATGGATGCGGCCAAGGTGCTGCGCGGCGAGATGAGCATCGACGAACTGGCCTTCAAGATTCCTGAAGACGGCCGGATCTGGGGCACCAAGTTTCCACGCCCCTCGGCCGTTGCCAAGGTCACCGGTACCTGCGATTACGGCGCCGACCTGGGGCTGAAGCTGCCCGAAGATACCCTGCGGCTGGCCCTGGTCCAGGCCGAGGTCTCCCATGCCAGGATCAAATCCATCGACACCAGCGAGGCAGGACTGATGCCCGGGGTGGTCAAGATCATCACCCACGCGGATATCAAGGGCAAGAACCGGATCACCGGCCTGATCACCTTCCCCACCAACAAGGGGGACGGCTGGGATCGCCCCATCCTCTGTGACGACAAGGTCTTCCAGTATGGCGACGCCATCGCCATCGTCTGTGCCGCCACCGAGAAACAGGCCAAGGCAGCTGCGGCCAAGGTGAAGGTGGAGTTGGAGGAGTTGCCCGCCTACATGAGCGCTCCTGCAGCCATGGCAGAGGACGCCATCCAGATTCACCCGGAAACCCCCAACGTCTACTTTGAGCAGCGGGTTGCCAAGGGTGAGGAGACCACACCGATCTTCGAGACCGCCGACCATGTGGTGGAAGATGACTTCTATGTGGGTCGTCAGCCCCACATGCCCATCGAACCGGATGTGGGTTTTGCCTACATCAACGACGAGAACAAACTGGTCATCCACTCCAAGTCCATCGGCCTCCACCTCCACCTCTACATGATTGCCCCGGGTCTGGGGGTTGAGCCCGAAGAGATGATCATGATCCAGAACCCTGCGGGCGGAACCTTTGGCTACAAGTTCAGCCCGACCATGGAGGCCCTGGTCGGTGCAGCGGCCCTGGCCACGGGCAGGCCGGTCTATCTGGGATATGACTACTTCCAGCAGCAGACCTATACCGGTAAGCGCTCCCCCTTCTTCATCAATGCCCGCTTTGCTGCCGATGAAAACGGCCGTCTGCTGGCACTGGAGACCGACTGGTCCGTTGACCATGGCCCCTACTCGGAGTTCGGTGACCTGCTGACCCTGCGTGGTGCCCAGTTTATAGGTGCAGGCTACGATATCGCCAATATCCGCGGCATGGGCCGGACAGTATGTACCAACCATGCCTGGGGCTCTGCCTTCCGTGGCTATGGTTCGCCCCAATCCGAGTTTGCCTCCGAAGTCCTGATGGATAAGCTTGCCGAAAAGATCGGCATGGATCCACTTGAACTCCGTTACAAGAACGTCTACCGCCAAGGGGCCACCACCCCCACCGGCCAGTCCCCTGAGGTCTGGAGCCTGCCCGAGCTGATCGACACCCTCCGTCCCAAGTACGAGGCTGCCAAGACCAGGGTAGCGGCCGATTCCACCGCAGAGATCAAGCGCGGGGTAGGCATCGCCCTGGGAGTCTACGGCAGCGGCCTGGACGGCCCTGACAGCGCTGAGGTCGATGCCGAACTGAACGCAGACGGCACGGTCTCCATCTTCACCACCTGGCATGAGCATGGCCAGGGCGCGGACATGGGAACCCTGGCGGTTGCCCATGAGGCGCTGCGCCCCCTGGGCCTGGCTCCGGAGCAGATCAGACTGGTGCTCAACGATACCAGCGTCTGCCCCAACGGCGGCCCGGCCGGCGGCAGTCGCTCCCAGGTCGTGGTCGGCCGCGGGATCAAGGTGGCCTGTGAGATGCTGCTCGACGGCATGGCCAAAGACGGCGCTTTCCGCAGTTATGCGGAGATGATCGCCGAGGAGATCCCCACCAAGTACCGCGGCAAGTGGACCGCTCCGGCCACGGACTGTGACGAGAATGGCCAGGGCAACCCCTTTGCCTGTTACATGTACGGCTTGTTCATGGCCGAGGTGGCCGTGGAGCTCAAGACCGGCAAGACCACGGTGGAGAAGATGACCCTGGTGGCGGATCTGGGTAAGATCGCCAACAAGCTGCTGGTGGACGGCCAGATGTACGGCGGCATTGCCCAGGGTATAGGCCTGGCCCTGACAGAGGACTTCGAGGATATCAAGAAGCACTCCTCCATGGTTGGCGCCGGTTTCCCCTATATCAAACAGATTCCCGACAACATGGAACTGATCTATGTGGAGTCTGAGCGGCCGGAAGGACCCTTCGGCGCCTCTGGTGCAGGTGAACTGCCCCTGACCGTGCCCCATGCTGCCATCATCAACGCTATCTACAACGCCTGCGGCGTGCGGGTAACCCACCTGCCGGCCCGACCTGAAAAGGTCCTGGCAGGACTGGCAGAGAAGTAAGAGCTCTCCCCCCTCCGGATGCGCTCTGCATCCGGAGGGAAAAATGAATTTAGGATACCTTGAACAATTCGCTTTTTCGCTCAAGCTGCGGTATGGCTAGCCCTTGGGGCAGGGATCAGCTCACAGCGCAGCCAGGGGACAGGAGCAAGGCCTTCGGCTCGCCCCGGGACCAACACGACTACCCGTTTAAAATAAAAAGAAAAAATAGCTGTTCAAGATAGCTTTAAGGATACCTTGAGAGTAAGGAGTGGCCATGGATCAACAGGAGTTGCGGGCCTGGGAGGCCCGCTGCATCCAGGAAGAGCCGCCGGGCTGTCGCGCCGGCTGCCCCCTGGGAGTGGATGGCCGGGCCTTTGCCCGGACCGTGGCCGAGGGCGAGATGGCGGCGGCCCGGGCTATCCTGGAAAAGAGCATGCCCCTTACAGGCATCGTCGCCCGGCTCTGTGAAGCGCCCTGTGAACAGTACTGCCTCCGGCAAGCCCTGGGCGGCGCCGTTGCCCTGGGCGAACTGGAACGGGCCTGTGTTGCCGCTGCCCCCTCCCAAGGCAAGATCCTGCGCCTGCCGCCCCGCCCCAAGAAGGTGGTGGTAGTGGGCGGCGGGCCCAGCAGCCTCTCCCTGGCCTTTGACCTGGGGAAAAAGGGGTATCCCGTCACCCTCTTCCACAGTGGCGAGCATCCGGGCGGCTGGCTCAACCGCCTGCCTGAGCAGGTCCTGCCCGCGGCGGTGCTTGAGGAGGAACTGGCCCGCCTCCAGGATCTGGGGGTCAGTTTTCTCCCCATGAGCCAGCTGAGCCCGCAGCTGTATCAGGAGGCCGAGGGCTGCTACCTCGGCCAGGACGACGCCCTGCCCGGGGCCATCACCAGCCTGCTGAGGCAACCGGACCATCTCACCTTTGCTCTGCCCCAAACGGGCTGGTTCAGCGGCGGAACCAGTGACGAGGATGATCGTTTTCGCTTTATCAGCGATATATCCCAGGGCCGTGAGGCGGCAATATCCCTGGATCGTTTTCTCCAGGGCGCCTCCCTTACCGCCAGCCGGGTAGCACTGCGACACGGCCGGACCGAGCTGTTCACCCGCACCGACCAGGTAACACCGCGCCAACGTATTCTTCCGGCCGATCCCAGGGGCTACAGTCGAGGGGAGGCGCTCCAGGAGGCGAGCCGCTGCCTGGACTGCCAGTGCCTGGAGTGCGTCCGACACTGCCAGTACCTCCAAGCATTTGGCGCCTACCCCAAGGTCTATGCCCGCAGGATCTATAACAACTCGGCCATTGTCAGGGGCAATCACCAGGCCAACACCCTGATCAACTCCTGCTCGCTCTGCCGCCAGTGTGAGACCCTCTGTCCCAACGATTTCTCCATGGCCGACCTCTGCCTGGAGGCACGACAGACCATGGTCCGGGAAGAGCGGATGCCGCCTTCGGCCCACTGGTTTGCACTGGAGGAGATGCGCTCTGCCCGCAGCGAGGGGGCCCTGAGGCGCCACGCTCCAGGCACGACCAACAGCAGGGCCCTCTTTTTCCCCGGCTGCCAGCTGGCCGGGACGCGACCGGAGCAGACTCTGGCCCTCTATGAGCGGCTGCGTGAGCTGGAGCCGGAGACCGGAATCTGGCTGGATTGTTGCGCGGCTCCTGCCCATTGGGCAGGCAGCACAACCGAGTTTGCCGCGATTCTGGAACAACTGGAGACAGGCTGGAGCGAGATGGGACGACCACGGCTGATCACGGCCTGCTCGAGCTGTCTCCAGATCTTCCGGCAACACCTGCCGACCGTTCCGGTGGAATCCGCCTGGGTCGTGCTCGCCGCACATCCGCAGGCGGCAACAGGGACTCCCAGACCAGCGCTGGCCCTCTCCGACCCCTGCACCTCCCGGGATGACCCGCAGACCCAGGCCGCGGTCCGCACGATCCTGGCCCGGCTCGACCAAGCCCTGGCCCCCCTGGCCATGTCCGGTGAGCAGACCGAGTGCTGCGGTTTCGGAGGGCTGATGGAGAGCGCCAACCCCAAGCTGGCCCGCCAGGTTGCCGCAGCCAGGGTCGCCCAGACCGAGGCGGAGATCCTCACCTACTGCGCCATGTGCCGTGATCAGCTGGCCAGGGCCGGAAGGCCGGTATCCTACCTGCTGGACCTGCTCCTGCCGGAGCAGGCCCTGCCCGCCGCGACAGCCCCGGTTACCATCTCCGCCCGACGCAGCCAGCGGCGGCAGCTCAAGGCCGAGCTGCTGGCCAGGTATGCACCCCAGGAGGGTCCTGCGCCAGCCCCCTGGGAAGCACTCAAACTGAACATATCCGAGCCCGTGGCCGTGATGATGGAAGAGCGCAGGATCCTGGAGGACGACCTCCGCCAGCTCCTCTATCTGGCCGACCAGAAAAGGTTAAAGGAATCGATCGATCCGACCGACCCAGCCAAGACCCGGGGCTCCTGTTTTATCCATCCCGAGTCAGGCGCCAGGATCGCCTCAGCCCGCCTGGGCCAGGTCACCTTCTGGGTCGAGTATCAACAGGAGGCAGGAGTCTACCGGATTGAGCGCTGTTGGAGTCATCGCATGGTGATTCAAGGAGGTCGGCCATGAACCTGAGTTTTCTCCCCGCAGACATGAACTGGCGCTGCCAGAGCTGTGGAGCGACCCTCCAGCCGGGGATGGTGGAACTCCACTACCTGGGCAACGTCTTCAGGGTGGAGCTGCCCGTCTGCCCGAGCTGCTCGGCCGTGCTGATCTCCGAGGAACTGGCCACGGGCCGGATGCTGGAAATAGAACAGCTGCTTGAGGACAAATGAAACCGCTCTACCTGAGCACCCCGGTACGAGAGGCCCTGGGCCCCTGCCTGCGCCCGGGTGGCGAGGCCCTCAGCCGGCGCCTGCTGGAACTGCTCGCCCCCGGCCCTGAAGACCTGGTGGTGGACGCCGGTTGCGGTCCGGGCGCCACCCTGGGGATGCTGCAAGAGCAGGGAGTCACCAGGGCGGTGGGGCTCGATCTTGACCCGGGCCTGCTGGGCGAGGCCCGAGCCCACGGGGCCGAGCTTGCCCGGGCCGATCTGGCGAGGATGCCGCTGTTGAACGAGAGCGTGGATATGGTCCTGGCCGAGTGCAGCTGGAACCTCACAGCCAAAGAAGAGACCCTGGCAGAATGTGCCAGGGTGCTACGCCCCGGAGGCGCCCTGGGACTCAGCGATATCTACCTGCGCAGTCCGGGCAAGGGCCCGGAGAAAAACGGCTGGCCGAGCCACTCCTGTTTCTTCCAGGCAACGGACCTGGAGAGCGTGCAGTCCATGGTGTGGGCTGCAGGATTTGAGATCCTGCTCCTGGAGGATCACAGCCCGCTGCTCACCCGGACCGCTGCCGAGTTTGTCTTTGCCCATGGCTCGCTGCAGGCCTTCTGGCAGGCGGTCATGGGCAACTCTGAGCAGGCACGGGCAGCCTGCACGGCCTCCGCCACCAGCCGTCCCGGGCTTTTTCTGCTGATTGCAGTCAAGCCACCTGTACCGGCTTGTCCGAAACCGTAAAAAAAGGCTCTGGCGCAGAGAGAAAAAAGAGTGTAAAAGCGCAGCCCTGTGAAGAAACGCGACTAAGCGGGAGAGTATAAATGAGAGAATATGATCTGGAGATCTTGCGGCTGGCAGGCCAGGGCTACTGCTGTAGCCAGATGGTGCTGCAGCTCGCCCTGGAGATGGAGGGCCGTGAAAATGCGGGTCTGATCAGAGCACTCGCTGCACTCTGCCACGGCTTCCCGGCCACCAGCGGCAGCTGCGGGGCCCTGACCGGTGCAGCCTGCCTGCTGGGCTACTATGGGGGTAAGGGTGGAGCAGAGCAGGAGGAGGATAAACGCCTCCCCCTGATGCTGGACGAGTTGGCCGACTGGTTTGCCTCCTATTGCGGCGAGCGCCGGCTCGGGACCTCCTGCAGCGATATCGTCAGCCACGGCATTGCCGACAGTGCGCTCTGCGGCAGCCTGATCTCCGCATGCTATGGCCAGGCTATGACCATCCTGGTGGAGCACGGCTTTGAGCCGGGAAACCCCGATGCACGCTGAAATCCTGCGCAGGGTGGAGAGTGTCTGCCCGGTCTGCCTGGAACGGATAGAGGGCTCCCTGGTCCGCCGGGACGAGCGCGTCGACCTGGAAAAGAACTGCCCCGAGCATGGCAGCTTCTCCACCACGGTCTGGAGAGGGCAACCCGACTTCGCCTCCTGGTACCGCCCCAAGATCCCCTATTACGGCGGTGAACGGCGCAGCACCGGCCGGGGCTGTCCCTATGACTGCGGACTCTGCGCGAACCACAGCCAGCGAACCTGTACCGCCCTGGTGGAGATCACCTCCCGCTGCAACCTGCGCTGCCCGGTCTGCTTTGCAGACAGCGGCGGCAGCGAGGCGGATCCGGAGCTGCAGACCCTGGAGAGGATGTTTGCACGCATCATGGAGCAGACCGGCGGCTGCAACCTCCAGCTCTCCGGGGGGGAGCCGACCATGCGCGAGGACCTGACCGAGATTGTCGGCCTGGCCAGGAAGGCGGGCTTCAGCTTCATCCAGTTGAACAGCAACGGCCTCTGCCTGGCCGAAGATCCCGGCCTGGCCCTCCGTCTCCGGGAAGCCGGACTCTCTTCGGTCTTCCTCCAGTTTGACGGGGTGGACGACGGGGTCTTCCGGACCATGCGCGGTCGGCCCATCTTTGCCGCCAAGTGCCGGGCCATTGAGCATCTTGGAGCAGCCGGTCTGGGCATAGTCCTGGTACCAACGCTGGTGCGCGGGGTCAACACGAGCCAGCTCTGGGAGATCGTTCGCTTCGGCCTGGAGCGCCAACCCCATGTCCGCGGGGTCCACTTTCAGCCCATGAGTTACTTTGGCAGGTTCCCGGCCGAGTTCGTGCCCGACCATGTCACCCTGCCCGAGGTGATGAGCGGCCTGGCCAGGCAGAGCCAGGGGAGGCTCCAGCTCAGCGATTTTCGCCCGCCCGGCTGCGAGCATGCCCTCTGCTCCTTTTCCGCCAGGTACATCAGCCAGGAGGACGGTCGGCTGACCCGCCTGGGCAGCGACGCCTGTGACTGCAGCCCTGTGCCCGCAGAAGAGGGGGCCCTGACCTCCATCGGGGTAACGGCACGGCAGTGGTCAGGCGTCGGCAAAGAGGCCGCAGAGGAGTGCAGCCGGCCGGCAGACGGGCTGGAACACTTTCTTCAGCGGGCGCGCACCCATACCTTCTCCCTCTCCGGGATGGCCTTCCAGGATTGCTGGTCCATGAACCTGGAGCGGCTCCAGGGTTGCTGCATCCATGTGGCCCAAGCCGACGGCGGCCTGGTGCCCTTCTGCAGCTTCAACCTCACCGCCCGAGACGGCCGCGGCCTCCACCGACCTCCCCCTCAACCAGATCAACCACAGCACCGGTCAGGGCACGATGCCTGAGCAGCTGGAGCAGAGCCCTGTGGACCGGCTGGTGGCCCGACGGCTCGGCCTGGGGGCGGCCATGGACAGAGGGGAGCTGGAACAGGCCCAGCTCGCGGCCCTGCGCTCCACCCTCGGCCACGCCATGGCCCACAGCCCCTTCTACCGGGAGCGGCTGCGGGGCTACGACCCCGCCTGCCTGACCGGAGCCGACGCCCTCCAGGAACTCCCCTTCCTAAGCGCCGCGGATATCCCGGAGCAGGGGCATCGCCTGCTCTCTGTCTCCCAGAGCCGGGTGGCCCGGGTGGTCACCCTCCAGACCTCGGGGAGCACCGGCAGTCCCAAGCGCTTCTTTTTTTCCATAGCAGACCTGGCCTCCACCTCGGACTTCTTCCTCCACGGCATGCACAGCCTGCTCAAAGGCGATGAGCGGGTCCTGGTCCTGTTGCCCTTTCTTCAACCGGCCAGCGTGGGCGAACTGCTCATTGCAGCGCTGCAGCAGGGCGGGATCAAGGCTGCCGGGATGTGGCCGCCGCTGCCGGGAACGGCCATGAGCCGCCAGCTCCGGGAGCAGCAGATCCGCTGTGTGGTCGGCCTGCCCCAGCAGTTGCTGGCGGTGTCCACCCTGGCGCCGCCGGGCCAACTGCGCTCCATGCTGCTCTGTTCGGATTATGCCGCACCTGCCCTACGCCGCCGGATTGAGGCCAACTGCGGCGGTACAACCTTTCTCCATTACGGCACCACCGAGTCAGGCCTGGGCGGAGGAGTAGAGTGTCGGGCCCACCGAGGCTGTCATCTCCGCGAGTCGGATCTGCTGGTCGAGATCGTGGATCCGCTCAGCGGCAAGGCGCTGGCCGACGGCCAACCCGGGGAAGTGGTCCTCACCACCCTGGGCCGGGAGGCAATGGTCCTCATCCGTTACCGTACCGGCGACACGGCCTGCCTGGAGCGCAGCCGCTGTGTCTGCGGTGGCATAACGGCCAGGCTCCGGGCAATACGCGGCCGGATGGCCGGCTGCCGGCTGCCTTGCGGGGACCTGCTCTACAGCCAGGAGGTGGATGACCTCCTCTTTCGGATACCGGGCCTGCTGGACTACCGCCTCCGCCTGGATCATGAGCAGCGGGATCGACTCCACCTGGATTATCTGGCCCTAGCCGAAGCGCGACAACTGAAGGAGCCCCTCAGGGCTGCGCTCATCAGCCTGCCAGCCATCCGCGACAGCCTTGGCTGCGGAAAACTGGTCCTGGGCCAATTTCAACAGGTCGACTCTTTTGCGGCCATTCATACCCTCAAACGAACCATTATAGACCAACGCAGCAAGGGAGACAGAGATGCGATATGTTCTTGATACACTTATTGGAGCACTTGAGCAGGGCGAACCTGCAGTCTTAGGTGCCATTGTCCGCAGCGCCGGATCTGCCCCCAGAACCTCCGGGGCACGGATGCTGGTCCTGGCTGACGGCAGCCTTGCCGGCAGCGTGGGCGGGGGTTCGGTGGAAGGGGCCTGCCAGGCGGCAGCCACGAAGCTGTTGGCCGACTCGGCCAGCCACAGGGAGCTGGATTTTAACCTGAGCTCCTCTGCGGCAGCCGACGAGGGCATGGTCTGCGGCGGGGCGGTCACCGTCCTCCTCCAGCGGGTGAAGCCCTCGGAGCTGGAGCGGTTCCTGGAACTCCGGCGGCTGTACCGGGCAGGGGCGCGTCCCCTGCTGCTGACCCTGCTGCCCCGGGCCGATAGCCCGCCGGAGCTGATGATGCTGGGCAGCGAGGCCCCGGCCGAGCTGCCGGAGACGCTCCGGGAGCAGCTCTTGAATAAAGGCCGGCGGAGCCCCTTTACCCTGGTCCACAACGAGCGGGAGTTCTTTGTCGAGCCACTGGTGCACCCGGGAACCGTACACCTGGCCGGAGCAGGTCATGTGGCGTTCTCCACCGGCCATCTCGCCGCCTATGCCGGTTTCGAGGTGGTGGTCCTGGACGACCGCGCAGAATTTGCCAACAGCGAGCGCTACCCCACGGCACGAGAGGTACGGGTGCTGGAAAACTTTGACCACTGCTTTCCGGAACTTGGTACCGATGACTATGTGGTAATCGTCACCCGTGGTCATATCCATGACCGGGACGTGCTGGCCCAGGCACTGCGCACCGGGGCAGGATATATCGGCATGATCGGCAGCAGCAAGAAACGCAGGGCCGTCTATGCCTCCCTGCTGGCCGACGGCTTTACCGAGGCTGATCTGGATCGGGTCTACAGCCCCATCGGCCTGGACATCGGTTCAGACACCCCGGCCGAGATAGGGGTGAGCATTGTGGCGGAACTGATTCAAGTCCGGGCAGGAAAAAAACGATGAAGCTGGGCGCGGTCATCCTGGCCGGGGGCTACTCCTCCCGGATGAAGGGTTTCAAGCCGCTGATGCGCTTGGGCGACCATACCCTGCTCCGCCACTGTGTCCAGCTGTTTCAGGCGGCCGGCATTGAACGCATCGTGGTGGTGAGCGGCCACCGAGAGCAGGAGGTGAACAGGGAAGCCAGGCTCCAGGGTGCCCAGCCGCTCTATAACCCGGACTTTGACCAGGGGATGTTTTCCTCGGTCCGCAGGGCAGTCCCTGCCATGGCCGACCTGGACGGTCTGTTCATGCTGCCGGTGGATATCCCCCTGGTCCGCAGGGCCACCCTGGAGCTGCTGATGGCCGCCTTTGACGGCCGAACCATTGCCTACCCCTGCCGCAACGGGCTCCGCGGCCACCCTCCGCTGATCCCTGCTCAGCTGATCCCTGCGATCATGGAACATGACGGCAGCGGCGGACTCAAGCGGCTGTTGGCCCGCTTTGAGGGCAGAGATGTCCAGGTCTGGGACGATGGGGCCTTCATGGATGCAGACACCCCCGGGGACTTCAAGCGCCTGGTTCGCCGCCTGGAGCAGTGGGAAACCGGCTCCCGGCTGGAGGCAGAATCCCTGGCTGCCCTGACCATGCCCCAGCGGGGCGAGGCACATGGCCGGGCCGTCGCCCATATCGCCACCATGCTGGCCCGGGAACTTGGCCGCCACGGTGTTCAGCTGGATCCGGACCTGGTCTATAACGGGGCACTGCTCCATGATCTGGCCAAGGGCCAGCCCGACCACGAGGCCCGGGGGGCCGCCATGGCACAAGCCCTCGGCCTGGGCCGGCTGGCAGAGGTGATCGGCGCCCATCGTGATGCCCTGCCGGTCCCGGCTGCAGAGCTCGCTGAAAAAGAGCTGGTCTGCCTGGCTGACAAGCTGGTGCGCGGCACCCGACGGATGCCGGTGGAGCAGCGCTTCCAGGAGAAACTCGATCTCTACCGCGAAGACCCGGCCGCCTGCCGGGCGATTCGCACCAGGCTGGAGAATGCCCTGGGCCTCAAACAGGCCGTGGAGCAGGCGACCTGCCGTCCCCTTGAAGATATTCTCCGGGAGACGCCGCAACCATGACCACCATCTACCTCATCCGCCACGGCGAGATCGCCACCGGTTCGCCACGCCGCTTCATCGGTCGCCAGGACCTGGGGCTCACCGCCCGCGGCAGGGAGCAGATCGCCACCCTGGCCTCCTCTCTGCGCTCCGCTGCCATTGACAGGATCATCTCCAGCCCCCTGCTGCGCTGCCGCCAGAGCGCTGCAATCCTCGCCTCGACCCTGGGCTGCCCCCAGGAGGTGGAGCAGGATTTTGCAGAGATCGATCTGGGAGCCTGGGAGGGCTTGACCGTCCGGGAGGTGGAGCAGCGCTTTCCCGGTGCCTATGAGGCACGGGGCAGGGACCTGGTCGGCTACCGCCCCCCGGCAGGCGAGAGCTTTGCAGATCTGCGCCAACGCGTCTGGCCGGCCTTGACCAGGACAGCGGCGGCAGGCCCTGCCCATCTGGCAGTGGTCGCCCATGCCGGGGTGAACCGGGTCTTGCTCTGTCAGTTGCTGGGGATGCCGCCGGCCAACCTCTTTCGCCTGGAACAGGGCTATGGCTGCTGCAACCTGATCCACCTGGATCAGGACCGCTGCCGCCTGGGGGGGCTCAACATCCAGGGGAGATAGTCACTCTCTGCCCAGCTCTTTGTCCGGCCGCACCCACACTTTTATTGACAGGTTCCAAGCAGCGGATTATCAGAGAAACAGGCAGAGATGCCCCCTGTTCAAGCTGCGACCGACCGGCCCGCCTCTCCAAGGGTGTGCGAGCCGGCGATCACCACTCTTCTCTCAACCAGACACTCAGGACCTAAGATGTTCAACCTAGACGACCCAGGCCTGCTCCACGACCAGGCCTTTATCAACGGTGATTGGCTCGATGCCGACAGCGGCGAAACCCTCGAGGTACACAACCCTGCAAGTGGGGAGGTCATAGCCGCCATCGCCCGCTGCGGGAGCGCCGAAACCCGCCGCGCCATCGAGGCGGCAGAGGCCGCCCTCCCTGACTGGCGGGCACGACCGGCCAAGGAGCGGGCAAAGCTGCTGCGCAGCTGGTTCAACCTGCTGATGGCGCACCAGGAGGATCTGGCAAAGATCCTCACCGCAGAGATGGGCAAGCCTCTGGCCGAGGCCAGGGGGGAAATCGCCTATGGCGCCAACTACATCGAGTGGTTTGCAGAAGAGGCCAAGCGGGTCTACGGCGATACCATCCCGGCACCGGACAAGGGCAAACGGCTGGTCTGCATCAAGCAGCCCGTGGGGGTGGTCGCCTGCATCACCCCCTGGAACTTTCCCAACGCCATGTTGACCCGCAAGATCGCACCCGCCCTGGCTGTCGGCTGTACAGTGGTCTGCAAGCCCGCCAATGCCACCCCGCTTTCCGCCCTGGCCCTGGCCGAGTTGGCAACACGAGCCGGCATCCCTGCCGGGGTAATCAATATCCTTGGCGGCAAGACCCCGGAAATCGGCAAAGAGCTGACCTCCAATCCCCTGGTACGCAAGCTGACCTTTACCGGCTCCACCCCGGTGGGCAAAGAGCTGATGGCCGCCTGTAGTGCCACGGTCAAGAAGACCTCCATGGAACTGGGCGGCAATGCCCCCTTTATCGTCTTTGCCGATGCCGACCTGGATGCCGCCGTGGAAGGGGCCATCGCCTCCAAATACCGCAATGCCGGCCAGACCTGCGTCTGCTCCAACCGGATCCTGGTACAGGAGGAGATCTACGATGCCTTTGCCGAGAAACTCGCCGCTGCAGTGGGGGGCAACCTGGTGCTGGGCAACGGCATGGACGAGGGGGTGACCACCGGCCCGCTCATCGATGAGACGGCCGCCGAAAATGTGCTGGCAATCATCGAGGATGCGGTGGAGAAGGGGGCCCAGGTCATCCTGGGCGGCGGCCAACCCGCCCTGGGCGGATCCTTTGTCGAACCCACGATCCTCACCAGGGTGGACGAGACCATGCGGGTCTACCGGGAGGAGATCTTCGGCCCGGTGGCCCCGCTGTTTGCCTTTAGCACAGAGGAAGAGGCCATTGCCATGGCCAATGACACCGAGTTCGGCCTGGCCGCCTACTTCTACGCCCGTGACATCGGCCGTATCTGGCGGGTCTCCGAAGCCCTGGAATATGGAATCGTCGGCATTAACGAGGGGATCATCTCCAACGAGACCGCCCCCTTTGGCGGGGTCAAGGAATCCGGCAACGGCAGGGAAGGATCCAAGTATGGTCTGGACGACTACCTCGAGATTAAATATCTCTGCATGGGCGGGCTTGAGCGCTAAGCCTCCCACCCGAGGAAATGCAATTTGCCCCCAGGGATGGGTCACCACCTTGGGGGCAAGCCGCATCCTCTAACCTCCCCTAGAGGTACCGAGTATGCGTGGACAACGGCTCGACGATCTCCCTGACTGGAGCTACCTGCTTCAGACGTGCTACCAACTTTATCGCTTCCAACCCTCTGGTGGAAGTGAACCCATTCGTACGCACCAGCGCTTTGTCAGGGAAGCCCTCAACCGGCTCATCCACGCCAACCCACCGCTCCAAGAGGTGAGCCTCGCCGACAAACCGGTGACCGCCCACCTGAGGCGGGCTCTTGACGAGGGAAAGAGGGAGCGTCACGCCACGCTGATCCGAGCCATTGAAGCCATCCATACCCGTCTGCATTGGCAGTATGGGTATGAAAAAGTGCCCCGCGGCCTGGAAAAAAAATTTGCCTATGCTCAGTTCTGCGGCCCCCAGGGCCCCATACCTGCAAAAGAGGTCATCCTCGGTATCGTCCTCTTTGCTCCTGGCTGCGTCTACCCGGCTCATGCCCATGATGGGATCACCGAAAGTTACCTCTGCCTTTCCGGGAGCGTCTCAGAAAACCATCAGGGCGTCTACGCTGTCGGCTCAATGATCTTCAACCCGCCGGCACATACCCATCGCATCACCGTTTCCCAGCATCAACCGGCATTGCTGTTGTACGCCTGGCTTGGGGAGGAGGAACGGTTGGAGCGCCAGCAGATGGTGTTTATTCGAAAACGAAAAAACCAGACCTGTCCCTTTCCCATCCCCCCCTGATGAGCCGGTCCTCTCCCTATACCGGAAGAATTTCTGCCGAAGTCTCCGCTTCTGCAGCAGACAAGCGTCCCGCTTCGGATTGAGGCTGGCCCTGCAGCCCCTGCAGCCCCTGCAACAGCGCCTTAAACTCATCCAGGGGCAAGGGACGACTATACAAATATCCCTGGGCAAGGGGACATTCCCACTGCTTGAGATACAGGGCCTGCTCTTCCCTCTCCACCCCTTCCGCCGTTACCTCCAGGTTCAGCATTTTCGCCAGGGTGATCAGTGCATGGGCGAGCTGCCGGTCCCGCTCGCGTTCGTGCAAGTTCTTGATAAAGGCTCGATCAATTTTAATCCCGGTTAAGGGGAATCGCTGTAAGTGGCTGATGGAGGAAAAACCTGTCCCAAAATCATCCAACCAGATGGGACAGCCAATCGCTGCCACCTGGTCGAGCACCAAGGCGGCACGGCCTTCATCTTTTATCAGCATGGTTTCGGTTACTTCCAGATGTAGAGACCCTGACGATATCTTATAGTTCCCAAGCAGCCGCTGCAGTTTTCGCGGCAATCTCTTGTCTGTGAGCTGTTGTGAAGAGAGGTTCACGGCGAGGTAGAAGGAAGAGTTCAACCGCTGCTCAAGATACCGCACCATGCTGCAGGCCGACTCCAAGACCCAATCATCCATCTGAGCGATCAGGCCGGTCTCCTCGGCCACCTGCACGAATTCACCAGGCAAGACCAGCCCCCGTTCAGGATGGTTCCAGCGAATCAGGGCCTCGCTGCCGACCACCCTGCCGGTGTCCAGCCGAACCTGGGGCTGGAGATACAACTCGAACTCTGCATGCTCGAAAGCCGCCCCAAGCTCCTGCTTTACCCTGGAAAATTTCTCGATCTCCCTGGTCATTTCCTGATCATAAAAGGCAAAGGTGTTTTTTCCCTTATACTTTGCCTGATACATGGCCAGATCGGCATTCTTGATCAACACCTCTGCGCTCTCTCCGTCCAGGGGCGCGAGCGTAATACCGATACTGGCCCCGATGCCCACAACTTGCTCTTGAATGACAAAAGGTCTCCTTAAGGCTTGAATAATTCGCCTGGCAATGGCGGCCGCATCTTTTTGAACGCTCAGGTCGACGGCAATAACGGTAAACTCGTCCCCTCCCAGCCGGCTGACCATCTGTTGCTCGACCCGATCATGGGGCAGTTCCCCTCTCATGACCAGGTCCTGCTGATTTCGGACCTCATCGGCAATACGTCTGGCAGCCTCCTTTAAGAGCAGATCCCCGGCATCATGGCCCAGTGAATCGTTGACCTCCTTGAAGTTGTCCAGATCGATCAACATCAAGGCCATAAGCGATTCTTCTTTCCGGCTGGTTTCCAGCGATTCGTTGAGCAGCTTTTTCATCATCAAACGGTTGGGGAGCTCGGTAAGTGCGTCATGATAGGCGATATGATGCACCTCCTGTTGATGCCTGTCCAGACTACGGCTCATGGCGTTAAAAGAATCCGCCAACTCTCCGAGTTCATCCCTCCGTTTCAGATCCAGGGTAAAATGATACTGCCCCTCGCTGATAGAGTGGGTCGCCTGGACCAGCTGTCTGATCGGATACACCAGGTAACGCGCCAGCATCATCCCAAGAACAAGAGCAGCAGCCAGGGAGAGCAGGGACGCTGCCAGGGCGATCACCACCTGCCTGTTCCTGCTGGTCTGGCTGATCTCCTTTAACTCCCTGTTCATCAGAGCGATATTTTGGCTTACCCTCTCCAGGGAGAGGGTAAGGCAGACACCGCCCAAGAGCTTATCGCCGATCTTGATGGCGTGGGCCAGGGAGAGGCGCCCGTTCTCAAGGGTTGAATGATACGAGGCGCCATGGTTCAGGGCTGCAACCATCCTCCCATTGCTCACCTTTGCACCGAACCGGGTGATATCGCGAGTGCCGTCATGCTGAATGACCCCATGGGGGTCAAACACCTCTACGGCCACCACATCGTTATTTTTCAGGGCGTTTGCAAGCAAACGGTAGATCGATTCTATCCGGTAACTGTAGAGGGGGTTGACCAGGTTACTGGACAAGGCTCGCACCAGGGAAAGAGCGCGCTCTTCGACCTGGACCATCATTTCATGGCGCATCAGATCGGCACTGGCCGTTCGGACCTCCACGGAAGCCTGCTTGCCGTACCAGAGCAGCAGGAGGGCAAGCAAGACGATGGAAAGGGTCAGAATAATGGAGATGGAAAGTTGATATTTGGCCTGCAGATTCAAGCGCATAGCCTACTCAAGGTGTTCCCTGACGACTGTATATAACACCCTCGCGGACTCCAGGGACTGACGGGTAGCCTCATCGACCGGATCGAACCTGGTGGTGTTCTTATAGCGCTTCATTGCCGCCAGGCCTTCCGGAACGCTATGAGCACGATACAACTCTGCTCCTAATCGCTCAACCGAGCGGGGAAAATCCGGGGTACGATAGATGATCCGTAAATCACCTTTCATGCCTTGGGGAGCCGCTTCATCGGATTCCCAATCCAGGTTGCTCAAGGCAGCAGCGGCAACCAGCTTCTTGTGCACCCAGGTGGTGGAGTTGATTTCCTCACCGGAAAAGACATAGCCGACCTTCTCTGCAGGCGCCTCTTCTCTCACAGAGGAGAGATACGCCATCGCATAGCCTTGGCTGATCAAGTCGGCAGCAGGGAGGTAATAGGCTGAAGTGGATCCCCTGTCTTCAAAGGCGATGACCCTTCCTACCAGGTCTGCCGGTTCCTGGATCAGACTCTCTTTGTGGACAAAGATGATAGAGTGATAGCTGGGCACCCCTCTGCGCCAGCCCCTGGCAACAGGAATGGCCTTGGCCCGTTCCTGAAAATAAACTGCAGAAAAGGGCGTTTCCGTGACCAGATCCACCCTGCCCTGACGCAGCCAGGAAACCATGGTCTGATTATCCGGGGCCACCATGACATCGCCCCGGACAATGCCCTGATCCGTAAGCCGAGAGGCCAGGTAGACGGCCAGGGGCTTGAGCCTGGGGTAGACCTTTTTGGGATTATCCCCCACCTTGGCAAGAATGAAGGTCTTCTGCCGCCCAGGATCTCCTTCAAGGCCGGCACCAGCCCAGGAGGCAGCGACAAGGAGGATAACCATAAGGGTGACTACCTGGAAAGCCGCCTGGAATCCATTGAACATACCCCTCCCTCCTGTTGCTGTTATTACTGCAGGCTCAAGTTGTCCGAGCTCTTTTCAGGGTGACCTTCAAGCCAGCTGACACCCATCTCAGCAAAAGATCGACATCCTCCGCCCCCTGGCAGCTGTTTACCCCAGGGGATCAAGCTCTTCTGCCATGATAGCACCGCACTTCATGGGATTCAAGAAATTGCCCTGGCCTTAGCTTGCGCCATCTTGCTCCCCGCCAAACTGGGGCGGAAAACAAAAAAGCCTGCACAGCTCCGGGAAAGAGGAGTGCAGGCGATGAGAACTGCTGCCGAGTTGAACCGAGAGCTCCCTGATAGAGAATGCCCTCAGTTCACCCCGACTAGGGCCCACTGGGGAATCACATCGATCTGGATACCAAAGGCCGGCATCAGGACCAGATAGGTGAGAACAACGGTGACCACAACCCCCATTAGATTAAGGCCAAAACCGCTGCGGACCATCTGGGGGATGGTCACATATCCCGAGCCAAAGACAATAGCGTTGGGGGGGGTGGCCACCGGCAACATGAAGGCGCAGGAGGCGGCAATGGCGGCCGGCACGATCAAGAGCAACGGACTCTGGCCCAGACCCAGGGCAACGGCCGAGAGGATGGGCATCACCATGGCCGAGGTGGCGGTGTTGGAGGTCAGTTCGGTCAGAAAGATGATCAGGGTGGCAACGGCAATGATGAGGACCAGAATGGGTGCCGCCTCGAGCAGGCCGACCTGACGCCCTATCCAGCTGGCCAGGTTGGTTACCTTGAAACCGCCTGCCATGGAGAGCCCGCCGCCAAAGAGAATCAGGACCCCCCAGGGCATCTTGGAGGCCCAGTTCCAGTTCATCACAAACTCATTCTTCTTCCAGTTGATGGGGATGACAAAGAGCAGCAGGGCACCGATCATGGCGATGGTGGCATCGGTGACCAGTTTGGGATCCATAAAGAGAGAGCCGCCCAGGGGCTTGCGGAAGATCCAGCCCAGGGCCGTCAGCAGGAAGACCAGGGCGGTCCAGCGCTCACCGCTGCCCATGGGACCCATTTTTTTCAGCTCTGCGTCGATCAGCGCCCGTCCTCCGGGCACCCTCTTCAAGGCCATGGGATTGGCGACCCGGGTCAGCCACAGCCAGCAGAGCGGCAGCATCACCGCTACCAGGGGCACCCCGACCATCATCCACTTGGCAAAGGTGATCTCATATGCGTAGGTCTTGTTAAGGTAGCCGGCCAGGACCGTATTGGGGGGCGTCCCGATCAGGGTGGCAATCCCGCCGATGGAGGCGGCATAGGCAATACCGAGCATCAGGTTGAGGCCAAAGGCAAACCGTTCCTTACTGAAATCAATGGTCTTATCCAGGCCCTCCTTCTTGCCTTCGGCGATCACATGCTGGATAATGGCCAGCCCTATGGGCATCATCATCACCGTGGTTGCGGTGTTGGAGACAAAGGCGGAGAGTACGGCAGTGGCGATCATGAAGCCGAAGATCAAGCGGCCGGGCGAAAAGCCGACGATCCGGACGATGTTCATGGCGATCCGGCGATGCAGGTTCCAGCGCTGCATGGCCAGGGCGATGATAAAGCCGCCCATGAACAGGAAGATCAGGTGACTGGCATAGGGGGCTGCCGCCTGCTTGGTCCCCATGATCCCGAGCAGGGGAAAGAGGGCGACGGGCAGCAGGCTGGTGGCAGGGATCGGAATCCCCTCGGTCATCCACCAGGTCGCCATGAGCAGGGCCACGGCAGCCATCCTCTGGGCCGCAGCTTCCATCCCTGCCGGCGGCGGCGCCACCAACATCAGCACAAAGAGCAGGGGCCCCAGAAAGAGGCCGATCTTCTGGCGGGTGGTATACTCACGGGGCTCTCCCTCCTCAACGCCGCCTGGTCCGCCGCGGAGACGTTTGCCATGCTCGGCAGGGGCCGCCTCGATCTTCTCGGCAAGATCCACCTCCCTTTCCGGAGTGCTTGCCTTGTTGAATACAACGAATTCTTGTGCACAGCGTCGCGCTGCAGATTTTGGCCTGAACACGAACAGCATCTTGGTTTCATCGTGCATCTGCCACAGTCGTTGCAAAACAGTTGTCGTCATAACAAACCTCTCTTCTCTGTATCCCTCGTTCCAACACCGTCAACCCCCCAGAGTAATGAGCGTCGCCCCCCAAAGAACAGCTGAGGACAGCGCTGTTGGCCGAAGTCGACGACTCACCCGGGAGCGCCTCCCTGCCCGGATACTCTGGTCGGTAAGGAACTGCCAAGCAAGCCCTTCAGGCCTGCTGCAGGACGGGACAACGGGCTGTCAATTAATCAATTTTATTAGTATAATTATTTTGAAAAAATTATGAAACAGGCATTTTCAATACCTCCTGAGAGGAGGGGCCACTCCCTACGACCATCTTGCCTTCAAGCCCAGCTGCCCATGGGATAAATTGAGCCGGCCAGCAGGGCTGGCAGGGGAAATATATGTGAGATTTCAGCTGACCTTCCGGCTCGTACAGCAATGGCCAGAACCTCCCAAAAAAAAGTTGCTCTGTCCGGATCTCCCAAGGCATGGGCAGCCATGACATTCCTGCGCAGGCGGCAATACGATCCGGGAGGAACCATGAAGCATCCTTGCCTCTGGATCTTGACGGGCAGAGGCAACAGCAGGCAGCCCACCGGTGTGCGTTGCAAGCTCCACAACCAGCGACCTGCTCAGCCGTGTCTGGGAACAGTACAACAATCATCCAAGACCCGTTATCCGGACCATTGGGGTACAGACCTGGATGCCCGCCTGCGCGGGCATGACGGCAAGAGAATGAATCGATATATCCACCCTGGATTTTGATACCCTCTCCCGGTCGCAGCTCTTCCAGAGATGCCTGACTCAGGGTATTTCCGTATTAATTCGTTGCCCCCCTTGCTCTCTCAGGGATAATAATTATTATCAAATAACTGCTTTCCATATTCCAGCCACGCATTCCTATGAACGATAATAAATCCTCTGAAAACCGGCTTAAACAGATGGTAGAACGCCTCAAGGAGAGTGAGCATCGCATTACTCCGCAAAGGTATGCTGTCCTCAGGGTTCTTTGCCGCAGCAGAGAGCATCCATCTGCAGAAACTATCTTTAATCTACTCGCGCCTGAATACCCGACCATGAGCTTGGCCACTGTTTACAAGACCTTAAACTTACTAAAAAAAAGAGGAGAAGTTCTTGAGTTGGAATTCAGTGAACTGGGTAATCGATACGATGGGAACAAGCCTTACCCTCATCCCCATGTTATCTGTACGGGATGCGGAACGATCATTGACCCATCCATGCTTGATCTGGAAGAGATAACGAGTAAAATGATGGCAGAGACTGGTTTCAGGATTACAAGTCATCGCCTTGATTTCTACGGGATTTGTCCTGCTTGCCAGGAGAAGTAGTTTTTTTAACGCCTTTATGAAGAACAGTTGTCCACAAACACAAGGTGTCATTTTAGGGTGTCTTGAATAATGAGATTTTTCGATCAAGATCAAGGCATGCGAGAAAAATTACCACAGGCATATAATCGATATTCCGAGGATATTTTTTAGTGCATAACGCAGAGATTGGAAGAAAAAGCCATTATTCAAGGTAGCCTTTATAGAGACGAAGAGGCAAAAGCCAGCTGTTAGACGAATTCAGGAGGGTAAAAAGGAACCTGTCGACCGCATACAGAGTGATGGGTATGGAGCAGTTACCATCACAGATGGCATTATCCGGTATACCAGATGTTACATTCATGGCTGTACAATGAATAATTTCAGACAACAACAGGGGGTAACATTATGAGTGGTGAAAGCAAGTGTCCGGTAACGGGCAGAACAGCTAAATCGGTAGCAGGCAACAGATCTCATCGGGATTGGTGGCCGAATCAGTTACGGCTTGATATTCTGCGCCAGCATTCTTCCAAGTCCAATCCGATGGGAAAGGATTTCGACTACGCTCAAGAGTTTCAGAGTCTGGACCTTGATGCAGTGAAGAAGGACCTCCACGGGTTGATGACAGATTCACAAGAGTGGTGGCCGGCCGATTACGGTCACTACGGGGGGCTCTTCATCCGGATGGCGTGGCATAGCGCCGGCACCTATCGCACCGCAGACGGCCGTGGCGGGGGAGGGACAGGCAACCAACGCTTTGCCCCTGTCAACAGTTGGCCCGACAACGTTAACCTGGACAAGGCACGACGGCTGCTTTGGCCGATCAAGCAGAAGTACGGCCAAAAAATTTCCTGGGCCGACCTGATGATTCTCGCCGGCAACGTCGCGCTGGAATCGATGGGATTCAAGACCTTCGGCTTTGGCGGGGGGCGTGAGGACATCTGGGAGCCGGAGAAAGACATCTACTGGGGAGCTGAGGAGACCTGGCTGGGTGACGAACGCTATTCGGGCGACCGGGAGTTGGAGAATCCGCTTGCCGCCGTTCAGATGGGTCTGATCTACGTGAACCCGGAAGGCCCCAACGGCAACCCGGATCCCGTCGCCTCCGGCCTTGATGTTCGCGAGACCTTCGCACGCATGGCCATGAACGACGAAGAGACCGTCGCCCTCGTCGCAGGCGGGCACACCTTCGGCAAGTGCCATGGCGCAGGCGATGCAGCGCTTGTCGGTCCTGAGCCTGAGGCCGCCGGCATCGAGGAACAGGGACTCGGCTGGAGGAGCAGCTTCGGCAGCGGCAAGGGCGGAGATACGATCGGCAGCGGTATCGAGGGCGCCTGGAAGCCGAATCCGACCAAATGGGACATGGGCTATCTGAAGGTGCTGTTCAAATATGAGTGGGAGTTGGTCAAGAGCCCGGCCGGCGCGCATCAGTGGCTGGCAAAGGATGTGGCCGAAGAGGACATGGTGGTTGACGCCCACGACCCCTCGAAGAAGCACCGGCCGATGATGACCACGGCAGACCTCTCCCTTCGCTTCGACCCCATCTACGAGCCGATCGCGCGGCGTTACCTGCAGAACCCGGAGGAGTTCGCAGACGCCTTTGCCCGGGCGTGGTTCAAGCTGACCCACCGTGACATGGGACCTCGCGCCCGCTATCTGGGACCCGAAGTTCCTGCCGAAGAGCTCAGCTGGCAAGACCCGATCCCTGCGCTCGATCATGAACTGATCGATGAGAGTGTGATTGCCACCCTGAAGGAGAAGATCCTGGCTTCCGGCCTGTCTGTCGCCGAGCTGGTTTCAACCGCCTGGATGTCGGCTTCCACTTTTCGCGGCTCCGACATGCGCGGCGGCGCGAACGGGGCCCGCATTCGCCTGGCGCCACAGAAGGATTGGCAAGTCAACCAGCCGGATCAACTTGCCAAGGTGCTGAAGACCCTCGAGGCTATTCAAGGCGAGTTCAACAAGAAGGTCTCCCTGGCTGACCTCATCGTACTGGCAGGTTGTGCAGGGGTTGAGAAGGCGGCAAAGAACGCCGGTCAGGAGGTGAGGGTTCCCTTCACGCCTGGCCGCATGGATGCCACCCAGGAGCAGACCGATGTTGCGTCCTTCTCCGTTCTGGAGCCCGAGGCAGATGGTTTCCGAAACTATCTTAAAACCAAATACACGGTATCGGCTGAAGAGATGCTCGTTGATCGGGCCCAGTTGCTTACCCTGACTGCTCCGGAGATGACGGTTCTCGTTGGCGGCATGCGGGTCCTGAACACCAACTTCGGCCAAACAGGGCACGGCGTCTTCACTGACCGTTCCGAGGCACTGAGCAATGACTTCTTTGTCAACCTGCTCGACATGGGCACGGCCTGGAAGGCGAGCTCTGCAGACCAAGACATCTTTGAAGGCAGCGATCGAAGGACAGGTCAGCCGCGCTGGACCGCCACCCGGGTTGACCTTATCTTCGGCTCAAACTCCGAGCTGCGTGCCTTGGCAGAAGTCTATGCCACCGCAGAGTCCCAGGAAAAGTTTGTCAATGACTTCGTGGCGGCCTGGGACAAGGTGATGAACCTGGATCGCTTCCCCCTCTCCTGATCGATTGGCCAATGGCCAAGGGGTACAGGGTCTCCTGAACCGCATCCAGGAGAGAGCGGAATCCTTTTGGCCGGAATAGTAAGCAAATGAACCTGCGGGGCAGCACGGCTGCTCCGCAGGAAATTTCCCGCAGCGAGGCGAACATGAAGATATTGAAAATAAACCATTTAGGTATTGCTGTACAAAGTATTGAACAAGGGAGAAAATTTTGGAGCGACGTTCTCGGCCTGGAGTTTGCAGGCGCAGAAACCGTTGAAGAACAAAAGGTTACAACAGCATTTTTTCCTGTAGGAGAAAGTGAAGTCGAGCTCCTGGAGTCAACCGCAGCTGATGGACCGGTGGCCAAGTTTATTGAAAAAAAAGGAGAAGGGTTCCAACATGTCGCCTTCCAGGTTGAAAATATCGCTGAGGCTTTGGAGGAGTTAAAGGAAAAAGGGATAAAGCTTATCGATGAAACACCTCGAATCGGTGCAGGGGGAGCAAAGATTGCCTTTCTCCACCCAAAGGCTACCGGCGGCATACTCGTTGAACTGTGTGAACGCGGTTAGCAGCTCTGCACAGGGGCCGAATCGTACTCCATTGCCTGCTTGGCCGCCCTGAGCCAGGAGCAGCCCCTCCCCACTTTTTTCAGGGCTGGCGCGGGGTACAATTTTCCCACAGGTCGGACAGTCACCGCCAAGAGCATTGTTCCTGGCGGTGAACTTTGACCCCTTCGCACCCTAGCGCCGGCTTATTGGCCGCAAAACTCCTTAACCTGTTGGGCCAGTTTCCTGCCCTCCTCTTCCATCTTCAGCAGATCATCATCCGTGGGACAGCCCTGAAACTCCAGACTCTCCCTGATATCCCAGCCGGCCTTGGCAGTTCTGGTCCTGAAATCTTTTTCCGCCCCACCAACCCAGCCGTAGGATCCTACCCGTAATACCTTCTTGTTCCTCACCTTCTTAACCATGAGGTCCTCAATGGCCTGGGCCATGGGGGGAAACATCTTATACTCGTAGGTCGGCATGGCAAAGACCAGGCCCGTAGCCTTCCAGGCGGCGGCAAGGATATGGCCCAGGTCATCCTGGGGAACCCTGAAGATGCTGAGCTCAAGGCCTTCGGACTTTATCCCCCTGACAAGAGGGGCTATGGATTTCTCGGTATTGCCGTACATGGAACCCCAGAGCAGACAGATTTCGGGCTCGGCAGGACCTTTGGCATAGGAGGCATACCGCTTATAGTGATTAATGATTGCAGCGGGATTCCTGCGCCAGACAATGCCATGGGAAGGGGCAATAACCTCAATGTCAAGGGCCTTGAGCTTTGCAATGGCCTTTTCCACAAAAGGGGAAAAGGTCGCCACGATATTGGCGTAATAGCGCAGGGCCTCTTTTTCATAAAAGGCAGCCCGCTCATCGGACAACTGGTCATCAAAGACATACTCCTCTACAGCCCCATAGGAACCAAAGGCATCGCAGGGAAAGAGGGTTTTTTCCGGCTCGAGATAGGTGGCCATGGTCTCTGGCCAATGCACATTGGGGATGAGATAAAAGCGCAGGATCATCCCCTTGCCGAGATCCAGGCTCTCTCCATCCCCGACCACATCGACCCTGTCCATGGGGATGGAGCTGAAATGCTCTAACAGGGGCACCGCCTTTTGAGAACAGAGAAACCTGCAGCGTCTGTTTTTGGCGGCAAACTCGCGCAGCATCCCCGAGTGATCCGGCTCCATATGGTTGACGATCACATAATCCAGCTCTTCCAGGGTGGTTCCGGTCTGCTCCAGCTGCTGTTCCAGAGAACTGGTCAGCGAATGCAGATCCTGGGTCATATCGATGAGGGCGGATTTTTCCCCCCGTACCAGGTAGCTGTTGATACTCACCCCATTGGGCACCGCCCAGAGCCCTTCAAAGAGATAGCCCTGTTCCTCAATATTGACCTTGAGCTGAAAGACCCGTTTGCTCATTTTTGTACAGTTCATTCCATCTCCCTTAGATCTAATCGAAACTCTATACTTTTAAAGAAACAGGATCATCAGGCCCATGCCATCTCCCGGATGACTGAGACATCAGCCATCGAGCGTAAAGATCCCAGACAGCCCAGGCATGCGTAATAGGGAGCATCGGCTTGCAAACGATCTCTTCTGATCAACCTTTCTCCACAGTAGCGCCCCTGGGCAAAAACAGCGCACCCCATTGACAAGTCACAGGAAAAAAGACAATCATCATAGACGGATACACCTGATCGCCAGTCTACTCCACGCTCCAGAAAACAACAAGCAGGGAGTTGCCGCCAGCCACCCTCTTTTCACCTTCAGGCTCAAAAATGAGGCCACTCCCTTCCGGCTCGTCCCCCATGATGAAGATTCTGGTCCCTGATCTCCTGGCTGATTTTGAAAACATTCATTATGGACAGATCAACCCATTCTTTTGCCGTCATGCCAGCTCCTTACCCCCGTGGACGCGCCTTTTCCGTCATGCCCGCGCAGGCGGGCATCCAGGTTAAGGGTGCTCCATGCTTCCTCCAAGAGTGGCATTACGCCTGCGCGGGAATGACAGCCCAAAGGGTACCTTGAAAAATGAGACTTTTCGATCAAGGTCAAGGCGCGCGATACATTTCACCTCAGGCATACATCTGATATTCCGAGGATACAATTTTAAGTGCAAGGCCGAGATTGGAAGGAAAAGCAATTTTTCAAGGTAGCCAAAAATGATTGAAGGCAACTGGACCTGAAAGAGCGACCCCAAAGAGGCCGGAGGTAGACAAAGGAGGGGGGGGGTAGAGGGGGATGAACTATCGCCATCCTGCTTGAAAGAAGCGGGAGCTTGCCGCCAGGGTTGGCCAGCGAGCAGCTGATTGTCCAGGACCAGGAGTGTGACCTCGAAGAGGCCGTAAAAACCGGCTAAGAGCTGCAGGGAACCTGCTTTTTTTCATGGTAGAAAAAATAACGCACCTCATTTTCCCGAGAATCCTTGAACCAAAAAACGGCATAAACCAGCACCATGCGAGACAGCCACCATCTTCCCTCTGCTAAGAGTGACCCTGCGACACCAGAGGGGGGCATGATTATTAATTGACACAGGCCCGAAGAGAAGGTACATTCCCGCCGTCTACTGAATTGCTGAGCGGGAATAACTCAGTGGTAGAGTGTAACCTTGCCAAGGTTGAAGTCGCGAGTTCGAATCTCGTTTCCCGCTCCAATAATTCTGCTGCAAGCAGCGTGACCGTAGAGTCATGAGCTGATCAGATCCAAATAGACATTCCTTACGCCGGTTTCACCCGGTCCGCCTCCCTCCGGTATCCAAGGTTCTTGCCACCACCCTGTTCCGTCCGCTTTCTTTCGCCTCATACAGCGCCTCGTCAGCCAGCCGGTAGACCAGATCCACGCTCACGCTCTCGTCCGGCAGCACCGAAAGAAGCCCCAGGGAGACGGTAATCACCTCGGAAACACTGGACCAGCGGTGTTCGATCCCCTTCTCGACCATGGCCAGCCGAATGGAGTCAACAAACTTCTGTGCCTCCCAGGGATCGACTTCGGTGAAGAGTATCCCGAACTCCTCTCCTCCAAGACGAAAACAGGCATCACTTCCCCTGGACACCTTAGCAGCAATGATGGCGGCGACCTCCTGTAAGACGCTGTCGCCTTTCTGGTGACCGTAATGGTCGTTATACTGCTTGAAATAATCCACATCAAGCATGGCAAAGGCGAGATACCTCCCACTCCGCCTGGCCCGGTTGAGCTCTTTTTCAATCACCACATTGAAGAATCGTCGATTGTAGAGCCCGGTCATGACATCGGTAATGGAGAGTTGCTCAATCCGTTTCTTGTCCGTGATATCCTGATAGATGGCAGAATAGCCGCTCAGTTCCCCATCCTCATCCCGTTGCGGCAGGATCAGGGTATCTGCCCAGTAACAATTCCCGTTCAGCCTGGAGTACTGCACCTCACCGCTCCAGGCCTCACTATCCTGAACGCTCGCCCAGATGTCATCATAGTAGGCGCCGGGGAGATCCTGGCTGCGGAGTCGATCAGAGTGCATCCCTGTGAGCTGCTCTCTGGAGACGCCCAGGGAACGGGCAAAGGCGGTGCTGCCCTCCTTGAATCGCCCCTCCAGGTCAAGGGTGGCAATGGCAACATTGTTGTCGATGATGCCCATGGATTCACTCAAGGCCCTGTTCTGCTCGGCAATCTTCCGGTGCAACTTCACCGGCCCCCTGGAGATGATAAGAGCAAGGGGGATGGAGAGCAGCAGGATGATAGTGACGATCAGCAGAGCCGCCCGCTGGCGTTCCTCCTGCAGACTCTGGACAGCATCATCCCGGGCGTGGAGCAACAGCAGCCCCTCATCCTTCTTCAATAAAGCCTTTAGGGAACCGACAAAGAGCGTGCCGTAAGCTTTGAGCCGGGTGGTCTGCTCATCAAAGAGAATCTGCTGTGCCTGCTCGGGATAGTGGCTGTACACCGAAAAACCGGTTTCCAGGTAACGTGACCAGGAAAAGTTGTCCTGATGGGCCTTCAGATAGTAGCCCTCCCTATCTATCAGACAGATATCAAAGAGAGAATTTTGACTGAACTTCTGCAGAAACTCCTTAACGTGGACATTGATGATCACAATCCCCTGAAACTGCTGCCCCAGATAGAGCGGAGAGGCCAGCCGCAGCACCGGTTTATAGGGGACCTCGATCTTTTTATTCTCTATATTGAGATCAAGCCTTGAGTACCAGTAGCCATAGGGTTGGGTCTGGGAGGATTCAATAAAATAATAGCGGTGGCCTTTATCCTGCAGTCGATCCTCGGGGATGATCTCTGCCGAGATGCTGCCCCTGTCCCGGTCAACCCTGACAACTTCCCTCCCCTCTCTGTCAAGGTAACGCACCTGCATCAACTCCTCATGGGAGAGGGCGATCCCCTGAAAGAACCGGCAAACGTTATGGTACCCCTGGGGACTGGGGGCTTTCAGGTAGTCAAGCAGCAGACCGTTATCCCGGAGCGCCGAGACGATATCCTCCAGGCCGCGGGTGTAACTTTCCAAATCTGTCAACTTGTTCTGGAACACCGCTTCCGCCTGCTGGCCAAGCTTTTTCTCGATCGAGACCAGCTCGAGACGGTAGTTCACCACAGAGGTACAAAAGGCGATCAACAGACCAAAGAGAATAAAAAGGCCTATATAATAGTACTGTTTTGTTTCCCGCGCTTTCGTTGCCATCTGCTCCATCCACACTGAGGGGGGGTTGTTGCTTTCGGATGTATTGACCGTCCCGCTCAGTATAGCAGATCTATCCAGTCCGGGCAGAGGCTTTACCCCCATAGTGGCCAAGAAAACTGGATTCATTGAACAGGAAGAACTCCTCTGCCTCCACGCCCGAGGTATTCCATGCCCACCAACCAGGGACGCCCCCTCCTCTCAGCCAAAAGGCCTGAAGAGATGTATCATCCTGCGACATGTATCGCAGTGAGACCCTTCCCGCCATCTCCCATCGACCGGGGCTTGGCCAAGGTTCAAGGCAAAGCCGTCTCTTTTTGAGACAGTTCCTGTAACAGACGAGCCAAGGTGGTGATCATTTTAGGACCAGGCAGCCGAAAAAAACACAACTGATCAACTCTTTCCCAGCTCAACTCCTCCCCGGAAGCCCAAGCTTTTACCCCTACCATTTCAAGCGGTTAACAGGCAAGCACACCCAGGCCAGCCCACCGGTCCCTGCCCCGACCTCGACAGTGGCACAAAATTAGCAAAGGGCTGGCAGCGTACGCTGGACAGCACCTCGCTCAAGCTGAGCTACACCCAGGCAAGAGGTGCAACCCGGCTCAAGAGCAGCCTGAAAGAAATGCCGCTTCCTGCCAGCAGGACAGGTTGTTCCAACGTACTGAAATGTAAACCGTGTTTGGGCCTATCTATAGTGGAGGAATTGCTTTGAGTGAAGCAGATGTAATAGTGATCGGTGGGGGAGTTACAGGTGCGGCAGTGGGGCTTGGCTTGCTGGAAGAGGGAGCCGAGCGTGTCGTCATCTTTGATGAGCAACTCCCTTCGCAGCGTTTGTCGCGCGGCAACTTCGGTCTTACCTGGTTTATGTGCAAAGGGGCGAACAATCCCATCTATGCACAGTGGTGTCGGATGGCAACCAAGGCCTGGCCTGCCTTTGCAGCCCAGCTCATGGAGGAGACCGGCTACGATATCGAGCTTGAGTGGACCGGCGGCGCGGTCCACGCTTTCGGAGAGGAGCAGTTCCGTCAGTATGCGGCCTCGGTTGAGGCGATAACCCGATCCTGCCGGGAGGTCGGCCTGGACTACCCGGTCCGGATGTTGAACCGGGAGGAGTTTGCAGCACTCATTCCAGAGATGCCCTTGGGCGAGGAGGTCTCCGGAGCCATGTATACGGCTGAACAGGGCCACATCAACCCACTGCTGCTCCTGGCCGCGCTGCGCTCAGCCTTTCAAAAGAGGGGAGGCACCTACAAAGGGGCCCACAGCGTCTCAGCGATTAGCCCCAAGGACGACGGCTCCATAGCCGTTGCCACCAGCAGGGGAACCTATCACTGCAAGAAGCTGGTCGTCGCTGCAGGCCATGGCTCACCTCGCCTCTTGACCCCCCTGGGACAGAAACTGCCCATCTATCCCCAGCGCGGTCAGCTGATGGTTTCAGAGCGGTACCAGCGGGTGCTCAAGGTGCCGGTGCTCTGTACCCGGCAGACACCTGACGGCACCTTCCTGATCGGCCTGTCCACAGAGGATGCCGCCCTCAGCAGCGAGGTCACCATCGATGCCATGAAAAACCAGGCTGCTAACGCCATCCGCCTCTTCCCTCTGTTGAAAAAACTCAACTGGACACGCTCCTGGGGGGCGATCAGGGTGATGACCCCGGACGGGGCCCCCATTTACACCAGGCTGGACCGTTTTGAAAACATTACGGTTCTGGCCCTGCACAGCGCGGTGTCCCTTACTCCCTTACACGTAAAGATGATAGCTCCCTGGATCCTTGGTACCAACGAGGCTCCTCAAATATCACATTTCAGCAACAAACGATTCAATGTTTAAACAAGTTGATACCCAAGATCTGGAGACCGTTGAAGTCGTCGTCGACGGTGAACCGCGCAAGCTACAGGCAGGAATAAGCGTAATGGCGGCACTCCTCGCCGATGGCGAGCTGAACTCACGCCTCTCCCCCACCTCTGGCAAGCCCTGTGGGCCTCACTGCCTGATGGGGGTCTGTTTTGAGTGCCTGATGGAGATTGACGGCATCCAGCGGCAGGCCTGCACCACGGAAATCGAAAAGGAGATGGTCATCAACCGTCACCTGTCCGAAACAGGAGAGAACAGCCATGAGTAAGTGCTACGATGTCGTCATAATCGGTGCTGGCCCTGCAGGGATAAACGCAGGGGCAACTCTTGCCGAGATGGGTCTGCAGGTCGTACTCCTTGATGAACAGCAGTCCCTGGGCGGTCAGATATATCGCAATATCAGCCATGCCTCTGCCGAGCTGCTCGCCGACATGGGAGCAGAGTACCAGCGTGGCCGCGAACTTGTTGCCAGGTTTGAGCAAAGCGGCGCCGGCCATGAGCCCGGGGCCACGGTCTGGCATGTTGAAGCCGACGGCCACGTCTATTACTCCAAAGAAGGGACCTCCCACCAGCTTAAGGCCAACTACGTGCTGGTGGCAACAGGGGCCATGGAGCGACCGGTCCCCTTCCCGGGCTGGAACCTCCCGGGGGTCATGGGAGCGGGAGCGGTCAACAATCTCGCCAAAGAGGCCGGCCTGGTGCCGGACTGCGAGGTGGCCCTGGTTGGCAGCGGCCCCCTCCTCCTCCTGGAGGCGAGCCTGCTCATCAAGAAGGGGGTACGGATCAGCACCATCCTTGAGACCACCCCGAAACTCCCCCCATTGACGGCTGTGGCCAAGCTGCCGCCCGCCTTAAAACGAATGGACTTCCTCACAAAGGGCCTGAAGATGGTCAGCGAGATCAAGAGGTCAGGGGCGGAGCATTACAAGGGCGTCACCAAGATCAAGGCCCTGGGAAAGGAGCGGGTCGAAACGGTGGAGGCCTACAGTGATTCTGAACAGCTTCATTTTCCCGCAGGGCTCCTGCTCACCCACTTCGGGGTCATCCCCAATACCCATATCTTCAGATTGATCGGCTGCCACCTGGAGTGGAACCAGGAACAGCGCTACTGGTTCCCCAAAGCCGACCAATGGGGCCGCACCAACTTTGAAAAGATCTTTGCTGCCGGCGATGGGGCAGGGGTCAGAGGCGCCCTGGCCGCAGAGTACCGGGGAGAGCTGGCAGCACTTGAACTCGCCCGTTGCCTGGGAGTCATCCCGACCTACGAGCGTGACCTCCTTGCCCGCCCGATCAGGGAGGCAATTCTCCACGACCACCATCCCAGGCCCTTTGTCGACGCAGTCTATGCCCCGCTATTTTCCAAGGAAACCCTGGACAAGGACACCGTGCTCTGCCGCTGCGAGCAGGTAAGGGTCCAGGATGTCCGCAAGGCCGTCCAGGAGGGGGTGCGGGATGTAAACGAAGTAAAGATAGTGACCCGCTGCGGCATGGGCCCCTGCCAGGGGCGGATGTGCGGACCTGCCCTGGCCGAAGTCATGGCAGCCGAGCTCAGCGCTCCACCCGAGCGGATGGGGACCTTGACCGTCCGACCTCCGCTCAAGCCCATTCCTCTGGAGGAGGTTGCAACCATGGAGTTGGAGGGCTCGGCAGCACAGCCGGCAGACTTGTTTAAAAACCAAAGCAAATAGATCTTCAGGAGTTGAGCAATGAGCGATATCATCAGGCAGGAAACCAGTGAACGAATGAGTAAAATTGTCAGCCATAACGATATAGTCTACCTCTGTGGACAGGTTGGGGACAATGCTGACCAGGGGATCGGGCCACAGACGGAAAACATGCTGGCAAAGGTGGATGCCCTCTTGGCAGAGGCCGGAAGCGATCGGGCACACATCCTCTCGGCAACCCTCTACATCAGGGACATGAAGGATTTTGCCGGCATGAACAAGGTCTGGGACAGCTGGGTACCCGAGGGGGCCGCACCTGCCCGTGCCTGTGTCGAGGCCCGCATGGCCCGGCCCGATCTGCTGGTTGAGATCTCTGTGATTGCAGCCAAGAAGTAGGGTGTTGATTCAACCCCTGAAACCAGTCCAGGAAGAAGGGAACAACAGAGATGAGCAGCAACAGACAAGGGAGAGAAGGAGCAGCCGATGGAACGATTCTTTAAATATACGCTCACCATCCTGATCAGCACGGTGGCAGCGATGGAGTTCTACCAGGTGGTGATGCGCTACATCCTGGAGATTCCGGTTATGGGGCTGGAGGAGATGTTGGTCTATCCCACCATCTGGCTCTACTTCCTCGGCAGCGTCAACGCCTCCCGGGAGGATACCCAGATCAAGGCCAATGTACTGGATGTGTTTTTGAAGACAGAACGATCACGACTGATCGTCCGGGTGATTGCAGACCTGATGTCGGTGATTGTTGCCGCCTGGCTGACCTTCTGGGCCTACGACTACTTCAGATATGCCCTGCGCGTCTGGAAGGAGAGCCCTACCCTGTATATCCCTACCTTCTACGGGGAATGCGCACTCTTTGTCGGCCTGAGCCTGATGACCTTCTATGCGGCCTGGTATCTCGTTAAAAACATCCTGAAGCTCAGGAGAGCACTGGGCGTACAACAAGGAGCATAACCATGGATATCGTTACCATCTCACTGCTGTCTCTGGGGGTCCTTGTCGTGATGCTCAGCTTTGGCATGGCCCTGCCCTACTGTTTTGGCGGGGCCCTGATGAGTATGTGCCTCTTTGGCGAGGCGACCATGAAGGGGACCATGGTCTGGGGATTCACCCAGCTCTCCAACCCGGTACTGCTCTGTATCCCCCTCTTTGTCTTTGCCGGCACGATCATGAGCGAGAGCGGCATTGCCGCCAGCCTGCTGCGCTTTGTCAACATTTTCGTGGGCAGAGTACGGGGAGGCCTGGGGGTGGTGGCTGCGGTCAGTTGTGCCATCATCGGGGCAATCTCCGGCAGCGGCCTGACAGGCGTTGCCGCAACCGGCCCGCTGCTGATTCCTGAAATGGCTGAAAAGGGCTACCCCCGGGGCTATGCCACCGCCCTGGTGGCCAACTCCTCAATCCTGGGACTGCTGATCCCGCCCAGCGTCACCATGATCATCTATGGCTGGGTAACCGACACCTCCATCCTGGCCTGCTTCCTTGCCACCCTGGGTCCGGGGTTGCTGATCACCCTGCTCTTTTCGGTGGTGAACATGGTGATGGCCAGAAAGTTCCCCCTGGTGCTTGACCCGCCCCAGAGCGTCGCAGCAAGCGTCAAGGAGGGGATGAGCCGTACCTCGCGCGCCATCCCGGCCCTGGTCATGCCGCTGATCATCCTCGGCGGCATCTATGGCGGTATCATGACCCCGACAGAGGCGGCTGCCGTTGCCGTTATCTACGCGCTGCCCGTGGGCTTCCTCATCTATAAGGGGCTGACCCCGCAATCCTTTTTAAAAGCTGCAAAGAACTCGGCCACGGCAGTGGGCGCCATCATGGTGATGATCGTCTTCAGCCTGATGCTCAGCCAGATCTTTGTGATGGAGGATGTGCCCCAGGCCCTGGTCGAGGGGGTGTTCAACATCACCCAGAATAGGGTCCTGTTGCTGATCCTGATCAACTTGCTGCTCTTCTTTGTGGGTATGATCGTCAACGACGTGACCGCTATTATCCTGATCGCACCCCTGCTGTTGCCGCTGATGGAGGCCATCGGGGTGAGTCCGGTGCAGTTTGCGGCCATCATGGGGGTCAACACCGCCATGGGCGGGGTCACCCCGCCCTATGCCAGCATTCTCTACCTGGGGATGCGCATAGGTAAAGTCGAGTTTTCCGAGGTAATAAAACCTGCCATGATTCTGATCATCTGCGGGTATGTTCCGGTGGTTTTTCTAACGTCTCTCTGGCCGAGCCTGTCGTTATTCTTCCCCGGTTTGTTTGGATACTAATCCTCTAAAGAGAAAAGGAGCGAAAGATGAAGATGCAATGGAAGTTAAGCCTCACCGTACTGCTGGCCTGCAGCCTCTGTTGCCTGGGCGCGGTTCAGGCGAAGACCTTGAAGATTTCCCATGTCCGCCCCCAGGATACGGCCATTGATAAGGACCTCCGCTGGTTCTCCGAGACCCTGAAGAGCACCTCAGACGGCAAGCTCAAGGCCAAGATCTATCCTGCCAGCGCCCTGGGTGACTACACGGTTGTCCAGGAGCGTGTCGGCCTCGGCGCAGTGGACATGGCCTGCCAGCCCCCTGCCTCGGCTGCTGACAAGCGCTTCCAGGTGGTCTATTTTCCCTATATGGTCAATGGCTGGGACCAGGCACGAAGAAACTATTCCAACGGAGCGCCGCTGCGCAAGGTCGTGGCCGACCTCTATCAGGAGCAGGGGATTCATCTGCTGGCCGCCTGGCCCGTCTACTTCGGCGGAATCGCCCTGAACCGTGAGCCCCTGTCCCCGGGTGACCCTGCGGCAGCCAAAGGCATCAAGCTGCGGGTACCGCCGATGAAGACCTTCCAGATGCTGGCAGACAACACCGGCTACCTGGGCACCCCTATTCCCTTCTCCGATGCCTTCACCGCCGTCCAGACCGGGGTGGTCGACGGGGTGATCGGCTCCGGCGCAGAAGGCTACTACTCCTCCTTCAGGGATGTGACCAAATACTATATCCCCTCAAACACCCACTTTGAAGTCTGGTACCTGATCATCAACAAGGAGTATTTTGACGGACTGTCCGAGGAGAAGAAGGGGCAGTTAGAGCAGGTCGCAGGCCAGTTTGAAGAGCGACGCTGGGCAGCTGCCGAGGCGGATCAGGCTGCCAACGAGAAACGGCTGGCCGATTACGGGGCAACCATCGTCCCTCTCAAGGAAGCCGAGATTGCGGCCATTGCAGCGACCATCCACAAGACGGTCTGGCCTGAGGTGCTGCAGGATGTCGGTGCAGAGTGGGGCAAGGGCGTCCTCGATTCCATAGTCCAGTAGCCGGTATAAACCACCCGGGAGCCCCCCTCCCGGGTGAACCAAAGAAGCGCAAGGCCTCGGGCCGGGAACAGGGCTAGCTGCTCCGGACGGCTGTGATCCGATACGCTTTCACCTTTCGATAGAGGGTGGCCCTGGAGATCCCAAGCCCCTTCGCTGTCCGGGCCATATTATGCTGATTCTCCTCAAGGGCTTGGGCGATCGCGTTTTTTTCCATCTCTTTCAGGGTCCCTGGTACTACGCTGCGAACAGGCCTTGTCCGCGGCTCAAGGCCCAGGTGATGGGACCCTATTACCCTGCCGCCGCAGAGGTGGAGGGCACGCTGGATGGTATTTTCAAGCTCCCTGACATTGCCGGGCCAATCATACTCAACCAGTGTATCCAGGGCAGGTCCACTGAGCCGGCTGCCGCTCCCGTATCGATTGATAAAATGATGGGCCAGGGCCTCGATGTCGGCGGCGCCCCTCTGGCTGAGGGTGGGGAGGTTGATCTGGATAATATTCAGCCGGTAATAGAGGTCGTTTCGAAAACGCTTGAGCTCGATCCTTTCGGCAAGATCGACATGGGTGGCGGCAATGATACGCGCATCGGTACGGATCAGCTTTCGTGCCCCGATCCGCTGGACCTCTCCGGTCTGCAAGACCCTCAACAGTTTCACCTGCATATCATGGGGCATGTCACCAATTTCATCGAGGAGAATCGTGCCGCCGTCTGCCAGTTCAAACTTGCCGGGACGTCCTGATCTGGAGGCACCGGTGAAGGCCCCGTCCACATAGCCAAACAACTCACTTTCCAGCAGTTCACCGGGGATGGCCCCGCAGTTGATGGGAACAAAGGCCTGTTGCGCCCGACGGCCCCCCTTATGGATCGCCTGGGCAAACAGTTCCTTGCCAGTGCCGGTTTCCCCGCGGAGAAGCACGGTTGAGGATGATCGGGAGGCCAGCTTGGCCAGCTGCACCGCCTCTGCAAATACCTCTGAACTCCCTATCAAGCGCTCAAAGGTAAAGAATGGCTCCGCACCCGAGATCTTGTCTGCGAGTTTTCTGATGGAGTTCAACTCTTCAAAAACCATGACCGCCCCCAGCAGGGTCTCATCCCGGGGAGAGACCACTGGCTGGGCCGTATAATAGACGTGGATATCATTTGCCAGGTCAGCTTCCCTGTTCTTCCAGGCTTGCGGATTATCCTGCATCTCCTGCAGGTCAAGATCAAGGTCGTTCAAGACAGATACAGGCCGGCCTTCCAGATCCTGGTTTCTCAGGATCTCTTTTCCCTGGCGGTTGACCTTCCTGATCTGCAGCTCCCTGTCCAGGGTCATCAGTCCGGTGCCGGTCGCCTCGATGACATTATCCAAAAAACCGATATAGAGCGACATCTCCCGGTTTCTGCGGAGAAGGCGCATGTGTTTCTCGATGGAGCGGGCCATCATGGTGATCATGATCAGGGTATGGGGGTGGGTCTTGGCGCTTTCCCCTGAAACCACCAGCACCCCTTCCAGGACCCCCTGGTGTCCGAATATGGGTGCTGCTGAGCTGGTAAAGCCGTGGGCCTTCTTGCAGAAATGATCCTTGTCGTTGAGCTGGAGGGACGATTGCATCCGAAGGCATAGACTGATCGCGGTGGTGCCGACATCCTCTTCGGTCCAGCGATAGCCGGGGCTACAGTTTCTCTCGGCACAAATCATCTTGATCTCATCGCTTCCCTCCTGGTGGAGGATGTACCCCTCCCCATCTGCGAAGGCGACCATGAACTCCTCAGGGGAGAGCAACTCGTAGAACTCCTGAAAGTGGGCCGTGATGACCTCCAACAGGTCCTGACACTCCTCTTTCCTTGCCTCCAGTTCGGGGGGAGCGAGTTTGAGCTGATGCTGATTCCTGCTGGTGGGGGAGATGCCGAACGCCCTTGATCTCCGGTGGGAGTCGACGACCTGCTGACGAATCTGCTCTATGCCGGGCAGGTCAGCCGCAATGGTATCGGGATCCATACAGTCACGCTTGGCGAGAGTTTCTTTGGGCTACCTTGAAAAATTCCGTTCTCTTCCAATCCATGCGTTATGGTGAACATTGTAGCCTCGGAATATCGACCATATACCTGCGCTAAAAATGCCCCACACCTTGGATCTTGATCGAAACGTCTGCTCTTTCAAAGTACCCTTTAGTGGAGTTTAAGGGGCATCCAGGACGACGGTGGCCCTGATTGTAACAGAGCTCCGGTCGAGCGCAAGGAGTATGTAGCTGCGCCCGGGTGAAATCTGAGGGGCAGCTGCCATGCCCCGGCTCCTCGGGGGCGAAAATCCCTTTCCCGGACAGAGACGCCTAGACGACCAGATCGAGTTGCTGCAGGCTCCCTGCCCCTCCCTCCTCGTGGAGAAATATGCCGCTGGAGCGCAGCTGCCCCTGGAGTTGATTGGACTCTGTGGTGATGGAGAAGGGGCTGGCGATGTTCCCCAGGTAGAGGGCGCCGATCCCCTTTTGCCCCAGGGCAAAGAGTTGATCCTGCCCCTGGGCGTCCTTGGTCCAGATACGCAGCCGCGAAAAGATGGCATCACCCTCGTCGATCCAGCCGTTGGCGTCAGCATCATGGGCGGAGAGTTCAGCAAAGCCGTCCCCGCTGACCGCCCCGAAAAGTTCTGTGCCATCGTTGATTTCTCCGTCGCCATTGCTGTCCAGGGCAAGAAATCCGGAGCGCGGTCCGACAAAGCTGATCTGATCCTTCATCCCGTCGGCATCGATGTCAAAGGAGAACTTGCTCTGGGTCAACTCGGCGGCTTCACCGGAGAAGTTGACAACCAGAGGATCCTTGAGGGCATCGCCCATGGCCACAGAGCGTTCCTGCTCCGTATAAAACTCTCTGCTCATATTCAGGCTGAGCTCAACCTCCAGTTCTCTGCCATCTGCTGTCTGGATGATCCCCTGGGCTGCGAACTCAAGCTGCTCAGCCTCATGGTAGGAACTGTACTCGTGATAGATAAGCCCCCAACCTGCCGCCGGGTTCTCTGCTCCAGGGGCAAACGCTGCCTCGGCTTCCTGCTGTTGGCCATGGATCTCTGCGAGATCTCCGAGATGGGGAAGGCGGATCTTCTTGCCAAAGAGTTTTTCAAACAGGGCCTTCAATATCCGGACATTGAGATCTTCGATGGGGGTAAGCTCTGCAGGGGCCTGTTCAACCTTCACCTGCCTGAGCTCCGCAGAGAGCTCCTGCTGGGATAAGGATACGGCATCCCCGCTAAAGAGCGTCTTGGGAGCGGTGCCCCCTGCCTCCTCCCTGGCCTCATCCGTCCAGACCGTCAACGACTGGTGATGGCTGTATTTTTCCACCAGGTTATGGTTACTCTGCAGGGAAATGGAAGAATCAGCGATAATCATGGGACACCCTCCGTGGAATCAGCTGAGCGAATTGAAGGGGAGCCGCATACCCTTCCCTGGATACACACCACTCCCTTATCGTTGATCGGCAGAAGCAAGAAAAAGCTTTAGGCCAAAAAACAGGGAGCTGTATAAGAAGAGACCAGCTTGAAGGGCCGTACAAGGGGAACCGCGCAGCGGCCGGAAAACAGACGGCGGGGGCAGACCAGGCCAAGGGCTTGATCCAAAAGGATTATATCGTTAAAAAGCAGATTTTTGGACCTGAAACCCTGTTATGGGCTGTCAGTACCGATCGACCAAGCGGCTCTACCGAAAAAAAATCCACTGCCCTCCAGCACACCTTGGCCCATCGACGCAGAATCTCCCACCTCCTCTGCGCGCCGGGATCCAGAGACCAGGACAACCAAAAAAAAACTGACAGAGCGGGGAGATCCCCTGCAGCGGATGCCTGGGAAGATCGGGATAGCGCCTATCCTTGCACGCCTAACGCCAGGATGGGTAGAAGTACCCTGAAACGACTCCCCTGATCAGGCACACTCTCCACGCTGACGAGGCCACCATAAGATTTCATGGCACCCAGTACAAGGGGAAGCCCCAGGCCTCGACCGGTAAACTTGGTCGAGAAAAAGGGATCAAAGATCTTATCGATATCGTTTTCCTCTATGCCCCTTCCTGTGTCGCTCACTTCCAGACAGGCATAGTCCGTTGACTGGGAGGGGAGTTTGAATTCAGCGGGGAAGTAATGGCTGCCGGAGACCTCGTCCGAAGAAAGGGTTCCGACAGCCACCGAAATCACACCGGAGCGGTCCCCCAGGGCCTCACAGGCATTGGTGACCAGATTTTCCACAAGTAAACAGATCTGGCTGGAGTTAGCCTGTACCACCGGATCTGGGGCAGACAGGGCAAGATCAAGGGTTACCTGCTCCGGCAGCTCGCCCCGCAGATCAGAGAGACACTGACCGCAGACATCGCCAAGCTTGAGAGGCTCCCTCTCTGCATCCGTCTGTCCCAGGTAGGCCAGCATGAGTTGACCGATCTCCGAGGCGCGCTTGGCTGCAGCCATGGCTTCAGCCAAGGTGGTGGCTGAAGCGAGGGAAGGCGGGAGGATGTCTCTTGTCAGTTCCAGGTTGCCCATGACCACACAGAGAAGATTGTTGTAGTGATGGGCGACTGCCGCAGCCATCCGCCCCAGACTCTCTACCTTCAGGGCCTGGCGAAGCTGACGTTCAAGACGGATTCTGTTCTTTTCCGCCTCCTTACGCTCTGTGATGTCATGTATGATGGAGTAGAGAAGCACCTCTCCGTTTATTACCATGGGATCACTGTAGACCTCCACGTCAGCGATGCTGCCGTCGGCCTTCCGATGTTTAAAAACAAACCTCTTGCAGTTTCCTGAACCGGCCAGCTCCAGCGCTGCGCTGAGCTTATCTCCGGCCAGGGTGTTGATATCGGAGATACACATCGTCTTCAACGCTTCAAGACTCCAGCCATAGTATCTGCAGGCGGCAGGATTGGCATCGACAATAGAGCCTGTGTCCGGGTCAATCAGCAACATCACGGTATGTTTATTGGCAAAAAGTGTCCGATAGCGCTCTTCACTGTCTCGCAGAGACTCTTTTGAAATCTTCATTCTGACCCTGTAAATAAGCAAACAGACCAGGAGGACAGAGGAGACCAGAAAGAGACTGATGTTGAGCAGGCGAGCAACGCTCTTGCCAATGGTTAAAATCTCCCCGCGGGCCTTACTGCGAAGCAGCAACAGCGGCTGGTTGGCGATGTCGGGATAGATCTGGTACTGAAAACCCTGCCGAAACGCTTGTCGCAACCTGGTGGACGATGAAGATAACCGGCTAAACAGAACCTGTTCTGCCGGAGATAGGCGGCCACCATCGGCCATGAAGAAATCACACTCCACCTGCACTCTTTTTGCAAGAGCTGCCAGGCTTGCCGGCGTGAAAAAGCGCCCCATGATCAGGACACCACGGGAGGGCCCCCGGCCCTTTGAATCGAGGATGTGATGCGCCGAGAGGATGATCAGCCCATGGTTGGTAGACAGTAGCCCGGCAACAGCTTTTTTCTCCTTGAGCAGCGGTTCCAAGAGGGCGAATACCGGAGGCACACTTCCGGAAAAGATATCCAACCCAAGCTGCTTTTTCACACCAGGGTGATAATTTCCCAGGAGGAGGCGCCGGCCGCTCCTGTCAAAGATGGCAAGCAGATCCACCTTGCTATCCCGGGAGAGAGTCGCTGGGACAGGATAGTTTGATTGAACATAGTCAGGGTTCTGATCCTGGGCAAAGGCATAGGTATCGTCCCAGTTTGCCCAGTCGATAGCCACTGTTCCCAGGTTAGCAATTTCGCCATCAAGAGCTGATCTGACCCGACCGGCATCCTCAAGAGCCTGCTTCTCTTCCAGGCGAAGAAAGGCGGGCTGAATAATATACCCATTGATCCCCCAAAGGAGCAGGACGACCACGATCAAGCCCAGGGAGAGCAGAGCCACTCCTGAGGCAATTATTGGCTGCATATTCTTCTGCATAGGCTCACACGTAGAACAGCGGATATGGAGGCTGAGGTACCATGTCCGGCCTTACTCCGCGCTGACGGTTCCTCTCCTTGCTCTATCAGGGAGAAAAAAGGCGAGCCCAGAGTCAGCCGGAAGGCGGGCCCGTGCCTGTCACAGGCGATGCCCTTACTTTATACAAAACCAATGGCTACTCCCGCCTCTCTTCTCGTTTCAAGGAGAGTTCAGCCAGAACGTACCAAAACCCTTTCACCAGACCTCATACCTTTATCCTAGGCTATCGATATGAAATCTCCAAATGTAATCCCCTGCTGACAGGTAAAGGACACGTCCAGCGAAGAAGGACTACAGCCCCCTCTGAATCCCAGAGATATCATCCCGTTTTCCTATCCAGAAACGACATACCTTGCGACGGAAGCAGTCTCTTTTCCTGAGGGGATCTTGAATAATGATCCAGGATCAAGGGAAGAGAGAACTTTCCAGCATGCATCCAACTGATATATTAAGATAATTTCAAGAACAACACCGAGTCGGGGCAAAAGAGCAGGTATTCAAGAGGCCCTTAAGACCGAGAAAGAACCAGGGGCAACCTTGACCGCTGCCGGACGCAAGCAGGGTGAAAGAGGCAGGGCCAAAACATCAGCCTGAAGCTCTCGGTCATGGGAAAGGCAGGTGCTGGCAAGGGGGTGCAGAGCCCGGCGGGAAAGACGCGGGAACAAAAAAACAGGGCCCTAGAGGACCCTGCCAAAGAGAATTACGGTATTATGAAGTTATTTAGACTTAGACCTTCTGGATAGGGAGGCAAGTCCGGCAAGCCCTGCCCCTAAGAGGAGCATGGTGCGGGGTTCGGGTACGGGTCTCTGCTCATCGTTGGCGCTACGGGTAAGCACTCTAATCCAGTCACCCGGCTCTGTCACGGTCATGGAGACAGTCAGGACATTGCTCAAAAAGCTGTAGCCATCTCCCCCCTCAAAGCCACGATATCTGAACGAGGGAACCTGCCCGGCCGGAGTACCGAAGGCACCGGTATAGTCTGTGCCGAATGCACCCAGCTGCCAGGTGGAGGAAGCCTCATAGACTCCCCATGTATCCGACATAACACCAAGTATCTCCCCGTCAAAGGTCCACTCAACATCATTGTGGGTGACCCTCTCCCTGCTGGGTGAATTAAGAAAGATCATGTGGCTGGCAACAAGGGTCCCGGCAGCAACGACACCGCCATCGACGAGATAATCCATTACTGTGCGCACGCCCTGGGCTTCGTCAAAGCCCTGCATGGCGTTATTCTCTTCCCCACCATAACTTGCATCGTCAAGAACATTATCCGGTGCAGAGATGATTTGGGCCGCATTTCCTTTAGAGCTCAGAGGCCCGCTTACCCCTATTAATCCAGCCTGAGCTACAGCAAGAGTGAATAGGATGGACCCAACAGCCCCTACAGAAACAAGCTTTAGTCTCTTCATAAGCAACCCCCTGTCTCAGGTTTCTTGGCAAAAGACGTAAAACGCTCAACTTGGCTGTTACAATAAACTATGCAAATTACGACCCAACCAAAAAATTACAAAATATTGCATAATAACAAATCACTAGCACAGGAGCTCCATTGGTCACCCTGCATTTTCCAGAAAAAGCAACACCTCCATTCCAACATTCCGGAATTTCGGACAACAGCTGTCACAGGAGATCATGAAGAAGGGGGAGCAGCCTGGTGTCAGGATCAATTCCTGAAAAACTGCAAGGGGGGATCTGCTTTTAGCTACCTCACTCTTTTCTGGGTAGTGGCTACTATCAGGGGGAAGGAGGGGGGGGGCGTTGAAAAGGCTCTTCAACCTTGCAGGGGGATTTCAGTACATCCTGAACAGCTGAGCCTTTATGCTCTCGGCTTATTCTTGCTCCACTGGTTCTTGTTGCTGCCACCGTGGAGTTGGTATTTCTTAATTTTTTTAAGAAGCCCGGTGTGTGAGACCCCAAGCTGTCGGGCAGCCTCACGAATACTGGGGGTTGCATTGAGGGTATCGAGTAAAATCGCCACCTCATAGGAACCCACCTGTTCTTTCAGCGAATTGTTGTTGCCGCTAATGCCGGGGACTGACTCAGGACAACCTGGATCTGCAGCCTCATGGCTGAGAAGGATCGCATCCACCGCGATGTCCTCGCCGTCGCTGAGAACGGCGGCTCGCTCGATCACATTTTTCAATTCCCGGACATTGCCGGGCCAAGAGTGGTTGTAGAGTTTGGCCATGGCCCCCTTGTTAATGGTCTGATCTGCCTTGGACAACTTGCGGTTGAACTGGTGAAGAAAATCGGTTGCCAGGGGAGGGATGTCCATCAGCCGTTCCCGCAAGGGTGGTATCAGAATGTTGAATACATTGATGCGGTAAAAGAGATCCTCACGAAACTTGTTCTGCTGCGTCATCTCCCAAAGATTCTTGTTGGTGGCCGTGATCACCCGGGCATTCACCGGAATCTCCTGAACACCGCCGATACGCCGGATAAAGCCCTCCTGGAGTACCCTGAGTATTTTGGCCTGTGTTCCCGGGGGCATGTCGCCGATCTCATCGAGAAAGATGGTACCATCGCCGGCAGCCTCAAACAGGCCCGGCTTCCCCTTTGCCCTCGCTCCGGTGAAGGCGCCGTCAACGTGACCGAAAAGTTCGCTTTCAATGAGCGCTTCCGGCAGGGCAGCACAGTTAATGGGAATAAACGGCCCGGTTCTGCCGCTTTCATAATGCAGGGCCTTGGCAAAGAGTTCCTTGCCTGTACCGCTTTCGCCGGTGATGGAAACAATGGCACCGGTATTGGCAATCTTCCTGGCAAAGGTAATAAGGTTTTTAATAGCCGGACTCTGGCCGATAAAATCGTCAAAGGTGAGCGCCAGCGGGGTTGAGACGGCATCGACCATCTTCCTGACCTCTCTGATATCCTTCATCAGGAGGACGGCACCGACCAGATTGCCCTGTGAGTCGTTAATCAGTTTGGCGGATCCGTAGAATTCGACTCTGCCGGTATCTGTAACGATCATCTTTCTCCTGCTGATCGGGATCTTTTTCTCGATGCATTCCAGCAGGATGGAGTCCTTGGGACTCAGTTCACTGATGTGGTGGCCAATGATCTCGTCGTAGACCTGCCCCAGGATTTGACAGGCGACCGCGTTGATGGTGTTGATGACGCCTTTTGCATCGATGGAGATGATGCCCTCGCTCATGCCGTCAAAGAGGGTCCGAAACCACTTTTGCCGTATTTCCCGGGGCAACAACCCCACGACTCTCTCGCTCTTGATCCCGGGAAGGCTTGCAAACAGACGCCGCAGTGATTCCAGTTCAAGGGTCTGGGGTCGCTCTATCTCAAGAGAGACTTGAGCAAAGCTCCCTTTTTGCTCCACCTCCATGGCTATGATATTCAGCCCCTGCCGGGCCATCAGGCCGGCTATATCAAAAACGATGCCAACGCGATCATCAAAAAGAAGCTTAAATTTGGGGTTTTCGGTCACGAGTCCCACCTGGTTATGTTCTGGCAGTGCGCTCCTTCCGGGCAGGCCCGAAAACTCCCGGTGCCTCTGTCTGCTGGATTGTATGTCCCTTGAGGGTACCTTGAAATAGATATTTCGATCACCCCCCCTGCCATCACCATGATACCTCTTCTCCCTGCTGTTGGCAAAAGCTGGAGAAGAACCAGGCCCCCCCGGGCCCCGTTCATCCGGGGCCCGGGCCCTACCTTCGCCCCGGGCAAGGGAGGCCAGGCAGGGCCAGCAGGGCTACTCCTCCGGAATCTGCGATTCGATCCGGAAGGTGACTATTTTTCCATTTTCTATCTTCCACACCTCGATCGGGGTTACCACGTCGCCGTTGCTGTCAAAATCAACATTACCGGAGGCGCCTTCGTAGTTAATGGCTTTCCCCATATCAAGAAGCCTGAAGGCTGTTTCGAATTCACCCGGACCGACAAAAATACCCGGAGGATTGGCCACCTCCCGCAACTGATCCCTGATACTCTGCGAGCTCAGTTCCTGTCCCTTTGCCTGAACAGCGTAGGAGGCCAGCCCCACCAGGGCGGCGGCATCGTAGGCGTTTGCAATAAACGGACTTGCAGGGAAATCGGCATACTTTACGGTATAAAAGGCCTTAAACTTTTCAAAGCCGGAGCCGGAGCCGCCTCCCGGTGCCGTCCCCATCATACCTTCCAGCTTGTCCGCCCCTACTTCCTGGATCAGTTTTTCGGATTTGGTGCCGTCGCTAAAGAGGAAATTCTTACCGTGGAAGACCTCTATGCCTTCCTTGATATAGATCTTGGCATGTTCCGGATAACTGAAGGCGCAGAGCACATCAAACTTGCCTGCAAGCATGGGTTTGGAGCCGTACTTTCGAGAAAAGGCACTGCGAAGTTCACTGACATAGGACGAGGCCACCTCCTCACCGTGGGGGACCATGGTGGCCAGGCCGCCGCGTTTCTCAAAGGAGTGCTGGAACTGTCTGGCCAGTCCCTGGCCGTAGGGGTTGTCCACATAGAGAATGGAGGCGGTGGAGTAGAGGCCGGCCGCCAATTTGCCGAGGACCACGCCCTGGAGCTTGTCCGACGGACAGGTACGGAAGAGCAGATCTTTTCCCTGGTCATCCTGCAGCGTTGATATATAGGGAGCGGTGGCTCCGGGTGAGATCATCAGGATCCCATGGGGAATGGTAACCGACTCCGCCACCGGGACGACGACCCCGCTGGATGATGATCCCAGGATTGCCAGGACCTTATCCTCTTCAACGAGCCGGAGAGCCGCCTTTTTGGCGGCCTCGGCAGAGGACTGACTGTCTCCATGCACCAGAGAGATGGTCCAGCCGGCCCTGTTCAGCTGTTCGGCCGCCAGCTCAGCTGCATTCTGGTGTCTCTCCCCCCAGTCCTGAAGGGCACCGCTGTGATCAAAAAGTGTTCCGACCTTAACATCCTGAGCAAAGCTGTTGCCTGCTACGGATAGGGCAAAGATACAGCCGCAAAAGGTGATACCGAGTCTCTTCATCTGTCTTCTCCTTGGACATGCTCATTTTTACCGCTGCCGTGGAGGCGGCAATCTGCCCGGGGCACCGGCAAAATATAATCTGATTACCACTCAAACTCCGCCAGAGCAGAAACAGCAGCTATCGAGGCGATGCAAGGGGACTGCTTGAGATTCACCCAAAGGGGTAAAAAAAGCAGTCTCCTCGGCTCGAGGCAGAAAGATGTACCCTCTCTCGCCCGTCTTCCCTGCGCCTCTGACTCCCCAGTGATCCCAATCCCCTTATTTTACATAACCGAACAGGGTCGGCAGAAAGAGCGACAAGCCCGGCCAGTAGGTCACCAAGAGGACAACCGGCAGCATCCCCAGGTACATCAGGATCAGGGCGGGTTTGAGGTAATGTTCGATCTGACAGCGGCCGATCCTGCCTGCAAGGTAGAGAATGGGCGCGGTCGGCGGAGTCACATTCCCCAGCCCCAGGTTGACACCCAGGATTGCGGCAAAGTGGAGCGGGTGGATGCCGATTTTTTCCATGACCGGAAAGAGCAGGGCTGCGGCAATGACCGTTCCGCTGATGTCATCCATCACCATGCCGATGCCCAGCAGAAAGAGATTGACCATGAGCAGAAGCACATATTTATTTGGGGAAACGGTCATGATCCAGGTGGCCATCTCCTGGGGCAGCTGCTCCATGGTCATGATCCGGGTGTTGATCATCACAAAGAAGAACATCAGGATAAGCACGCCGGTGGTGGTGGCTCCCGAGACGATGGAGCGTCCCAAATCCCTGAGACTCAGGCTCTTATAGACGAACATGCTCACCGGAATAACATAGAACACCGAGATACAGGCCATCTCGGTCGGGGTGGCGATGCCCCCGTAGATGCCACCCAGGATGAGGACAGGCAGCAGCAGGGCCAGACTGGCCCGACCTGTGGCCTGGCGAACCTCGGTCAACTGGTCTCTAAGGTCCAGCTTGGGCATGGTCTTGATCGGCATCTTGCGGACCATGAAGTAGTTGAAGATGCAAAAGATGGTGATGACCAGGATCCCGGGGCCGATGGTTGCCAACCAGCAACCGGGAATGGACTGGTAGGTGACCAGGGCGAACAGGATCATGGGGACGCTGGGCGGGATCAGCTGACCCAGGATCGAGGAGCAGGCAACCAGGGCGGTACAGTAACCGCGTGAATAACCGTTTTCCTCCATCCTGGGGATCATGATGGTGCCGATGGCGGCAACGGCAGAGGAGCAGGAACCGCCGATGGAACCGAACATGGCGCAGGCGACCACGGTCACGGCCCCCAGGCCGCCGCGGACCCGACCGGCGAACGAGTTGACAAAATCAATCAAACGTTCGGCCAGACCGCCGGTACTCATCAGGGTACCGACCAGGATGAAAAAGGGGATGGTCAGCAAGACCACCGACTTGACCTGGTAAAAGGCCGTGGGAATGAGCAGGCGAGAGCTGATGTCGAAGCTGGTGGACAGGTAAATGGCCATCGCACCAAAGGCCATGGCCACGGGTACGCCTAAGACCATCAGTACGATGAGGATGCCAAGACCAATTGCAAGGGTAACCATGGGAGACTCCTTAATTCGTTGCAGAGGGTGGGTGAAAGGCTTCCAGGAGGTGATCAACCGCTTCCCGCAGGAAGTAGATGACCATGAGTACCGCCCCTATGAGGATGGAAACCTGAAAGATGACGGTCGGGAGCTGGAGGGTGGGGGTGACTTCATGTTTCAGCAAGCTCCACTTCACGTAGCCATAACTCCAGGTAACCATGTAGCCGGCGATTACGGCGCCGATGAGCGTGGTCAGAGCCCGAATGCAGCACAACGCCTTCCTGTTCTTAATAAAAAGATGGACCATCTCGGCCTTGATCTGGGTCTTGTTGAGACTGCCGTAGGCCGCCCCCATCATGTACATCCAGACGGCGATGTGACCGGTCAGTTCGTCCAGACCAGAAATGGCGATCTCAAAGACATAGCGTGCGATGACCTGCAGCAGCATGCTGCAGGATGCCAACACCGTGACCAGGATGATGATGACGGACATCGACCTCCGTATCACCGTGTCGCTCTGTTGTATTACTTGTGTAATTGCTGACATGCATTCACCCCTTTTTGGTTCTCACTCAACGGCTGCCCCTGGTATCAGATGCGATCAAATGAACCGCTGAACCGTTTTCCTCTGCACCTGGAGCAGATGCCGGGGGCCCGGCATCTGCTTTGTCCCTGCTGTTACCAGGACTACTCTGTCTTGACGCCGACTTCTTTACGGATCTTGTCCATCCACTCCTTGCCGACCAGTTCATCCAGCTCTGTCCAGCATTCCCGGCAGGAGTCGCGGGCAGTCATCAGTTTATCCGGGGTATCGCTCAGGTCGACAACGGTCAGACCATGCTCCTCAAGCTTCTTGAGGTACTCCTGGTCTTCCTGCTCTGCCCCCTCCATCCTCTTGGCAACCTCTTCACTGACAATCTTCTGGATCAGTTCCTGGTCAGCCGCATCGAGTTTGTTCCAGCGATCCATATTAATGGTGTAGCCCCAGACCTCGACATAATCGCGATAGTAGACAAAGTACTTATTCAGATCCCTGCAGCAGCTGTAGGTCTGGAACGGACCACCGCCGGCCTGGCCGTCAACCACGCCGGTGCTGATCGCGGTGGGAACTTCGCTGTAGGGAATCAGGCTGGGAGTGAAGCCAAGTTTTTTCAGATAACACTCAAATGCTGCAATGGGCGGGGTGCGGACCTTGATCCCCTTGGCCTCTGTCGGGGAGGTGGCCGGCTGGGCGCTGAGGCTGATGCCGGCAAACCCCTGGATCCAGGTGCCAAGCCAGTGCATGTTGATGTCTTTTGCCCAGGAGCGGAACATCTCGTCCATGAAACCGCCCGGACCAAAGACCTCTTTTGCCTGCTTGTAGTCGGTGACGATATAGGGGGCAAAGGTGACATTCCAGCGGGGATCATAGGTGGCTGACATCGGGCTCAGCATCATGTCGATGTCGCCGCGATTCACCATCTCGTTGAGCTCGTTCCAGTCGCCAAGTTCAGGTCCGTAGACCTTAAAGGTGATTCTTCCGTCGGTCTGCTTCTTGACCTCATCGGCAATGCGATGAATGGAATCCATATGAGCACTGGGCGACGGATAGAGGGTCTGGGCGATCTTCAACCTATGCTTCTTCTTGCCGGCCATGGTATCGGTGACCATGGCTGAACTCAGAAAAGCCATTGAAACAGCCAGGACAAGGCCTATCAGTAAGGACTTCCTCTTCATAACGATTCTCCTGTTACGATTGGTTGGTTGATGGCGCAGGATTACGCCTGTATAATCCTCCGGCACACCGAAGCGGCCGGGGCTTGCTCTGTTTTCAGCCCAGGAAGGTATCAATATCAACGCATTCCAGGTCAAAGGCCTCGGCCACGCCCCTGTAGGTCACCTTACCCTTGACCACATTGGCACCCAGCTTGATCTCCCTGTTGTCCAGCATGGCCTGTTGCCAACCCTTGTTGGCAATTTCGACGGCATAGGGCAGGGTGGCGTTGGTCAGGGCACGGGTGGAGGTGCGGGCGACGGCACCGGGCATGTTGGCCACACAGTAGTGAATAACCCCATCCACCACAAAGCAGGGGTCATCATGGGTGGTGGGCCTGGAGGTCTCGAAGCAGCCGCCCTGATCGATGGCGACGTCCACGATCACCGAGCCATCCTTCATCTCCTTGAGCATGTCGCGGGTGAGCAGCTTGGGTGCCTTGGCACCAGCCACCAGCACCGCTCCGATCACCACATCAGCCTCCTTGACCAGCCTGCGCAGGGTCATCTCATCGGACATGACCGGGAAACAGTTGGCAGGCATGATGTCATCCAGGTAGGCCAAGCGCTCCAGGTTCTTGTCCAGGATGTAGACCTTGGCGCCAAGGCCACAGGCCATCTTGGCGGCATTGACGCCCACCACGCCCCCGCCGATGACCACCACGGTGGCAGGCTCTACACCGGTGACGCCGCCGAGGAGGATACCACGGCCGCCCTGGGGCATCTCGATGTACTTGGCTGCCTCCTGGGCAGCCATCCGACCGGCAACCTCACTCATGGGCACCAGCAGGGGCAGTGAACCGTTATCCTTCTCTATGGTCTCGTAGGCGATGGCGATGGACTTGGATGCGATAAGGGCCCTGGTCTGGGGTTCATCGGCGGCCAGATGGAGGTAGGTGAAGACGATCTGATCTTCACGGATCAGATCGTATTCGGAGGGCTGGGGCTCCTTGACGTGCATCACCATCTCAGACTGGGCAAAGATCTCTGCAGGGGTGTCGACGATGGTGGCTCCTGCGGCCTGGTACTCGCTGTCAGGGTATCCGGCACCGGCACCGGCAGCCTTCTCCACCAGTACCTTGTGGCCGTTGCGGATCATGGTAACAACCCCGGCAGGGGTCATGCTGACGCGCCTTTCAGCTACTTTGATTTCTTTGAGTATGCCTACGATCATGATAGTTCCTCACTGCTGATGGATAATCTTCTGGGAAGCTACGGGCCCTCCCCTGGGGGGCGGACAGTTGCGAGAGAGTTTGCAAGAAGTTGGCCAATAAGCATCTGGTTACTTTTTTCAAGGCCCTGGGGAGACCAAATGATACGCCCCGGCCCCCACCTGAACAATATCCACAACTGTAACAGGCAGTTAGCAGGACAACCCTTTGACCAAAGGTATGACAAGGAAATGGTATGCCAGGAGTGAAAGGGGGACAACAGAGCGAGAAAAACGATCGAGTGGTAACAAAAGTTAACGGAGAGCCCTGCAAAAGCGCTGAACCTTCTGGGAATAAAGCAAGACCCATCATGGAACCTTTTGTTTCCATTGGAAACTAAAAGGCAGCGACCATGGTAACTACCCTCTCCAGCAGGAGTGGAGAGCAGCTTGAGACAGTGGCTGAAACGGCCAAGGCAAGGGCTGCATCGGCTCAATAAAAGGCCTTTACGGGTGTTGTGGACAGCCCCGAGTGGCCGCCCAAAGGCTAAAAGGACCGTTGACCAGGTCCAACGCCTTTACCACATATCTGCAGAAGAGAAGCCGGTGTCATATGCAATCAGGCCCTCAATCCACTCCTGCCTGCTCTCTTTTACCTCCTCCAGCATGTCAAGATAATGATCAGGGTCCAAGCGCCCCTCTCTCTCCAGAAAGGCATAAAACTTTTTCAGGCTTGCTATATTCTCTTTAATAGAATTGACAGAGGCCCACATGGCCTTACGGATAAACCAGTAGCCAAAAAAGTAATTCAGCTTCCTGACCCCTTCTTCAGGTTGTTGCAGCTCCTCATAAAGCAGAAACTCATTGATATAGAAATCAATATTGTAAAGATGTTTCTTTACCGTTTTTTGAGACAAGCGGCTTGCCTCCAGGTAGGCCCTGAACGCTGTCAACAGCTCCTGATTTTGAGCCTTGATCTTTGCACATTCTTTTTCGTAGGTCTCGTAATCCATGGCTATCCTTATGGGTATGGGTGGCCAGCAGTTGGCTCTTCCCTGTTTCATCTGAATTGCAGCAAACCTTGTCGAGCTGAAGCCGGCAGTAACGGCTTGAGGGGCCCATCGGCACCTCCCAAGCCCTGAGCAGCGCCCCCCCCCAGAGCCAGAACCTGAACCTGAACCTGAAGGTGAAGGTGAAGGTGAGGTTCAACTTCTTCCTCTCTAAAATATTCAGAGAGTTTTTTGGGATCGTTGAACAGGCGCCTTTACACCCCGACCGTGCTGTACAGGAGGTTACCTGTTAAGCCCTTTTGGGGGATTCGGATAGAACCAACCAATCCGCTGACCGGGCTCCCCAAAGTCAGCAACAGCCAACTCCCTCGAGAGAATCGGAATGGCCCTGAAAAGGTGAAAACTGGAGAAAGGTGTTCCAACAGGGATAACAGCCATATTTACAGGCCAGGTTCTTTTATCTCAGCCGGTGGGCCTGATTGGAACCGACTTCATCGACATCCAAGACGGACTTCAAACGCCTGGTGCAGCTTTGTGACAGGGAGATCATCGTTTGCAACTTTACAGCTTTCAACTCCATTCCAGGATGGACTTTATTTTAAGCGCAACATCTTCTTTCAAAAAAGGTTTCTTTATGTAATCGGTTGCTCCCGCTTCCATGGCGGCTTTAAAGCTCTCATTACCTTTTTCGGAAGTCAGCATAATGAACGGCAGATCTTTGTAGCCTTCAGATTGCCTGATTGACTTAAGCAGATCAAAGCCACTGCATATCGGCATATTCCAATCCGAAATCACCAAATCGACCTTGACCTGAAGCAGCATATCGATTGCCTCTTTTCCATTGGCGACACTGATCACATTGTGGTAGCCGACTGATTTCAGCGCATCAGCAAGCATAGAGCGGATCACCTTAGAGTCGTCAACGATGAGTATATTCAATTCTGAAGACATTTGTACCTCCCGATTGAGCGGAAGAAATCGTATTGATTCAACATATGGATGTAATTGTATCAGCTTAAGCTGTCTCGTTCAAAAAAAAACCACTCGCCGCATCTATATTTCTCCAGCTCGAAGAAAAGGCCTGTTGATAAGCAGCGGTTGACCGAGGGGCAGAAAAGACCGTTGGTATAATCTTGGCATCAGCACTGGGTGGAGCAAACGCCTGGCCCAAAACAAAGCCTAGCTCTTGTGAGGAATACAATCACTCGGGAAATTCCACCTCGACAGGTGCGATCTTTGGCCGCCGGCAAACGACACCCGAGAGGAGGCGACCAAGCGTGTACGCCCAAAAAAGGCCTGCAATCCCCATGACTGAGGGCTACAGGCCTTAGTAATTAGCGCAGATCCCGAAGCAGGAGGCGTACGCTTTTCAGCTTAGCAATAACTTCGCCCTATTTTCTCCGTCTCCGCATCAGCCCTGCAAGGCCGGCGATGCCGGTGGCAAAGAGCAGGGTGGTGCTGGGCTCGGGAACGGGTGCAGTCGCCTTATCCACGGCAATGGTGTCGATATCGATGTTACCGAAACTTCGTATGGCCACGCCTCCATCAAAGCCATCTGTAAAGGTATGGGAAAGAGAGTTGAGCAGGGTGGTGCCATCACTGCCATAGAGATTCCCGGTGGCGGTATTTCCTGCCCCAAGCACGACCTCGGCAAGATACCAAGAACCGATCTCAAAAGATTGGCCTGAGATATTCAACTCTCTGTAGCCATAGCCAAGATTTTCTTGAAAACGAATATCTCCTGAATTTTTTGCCGCCACAAAGGAATCGGTACCAAAGGCATCGGAATCGAAGCCTAGATAGAATCTGCCACTACTACTATTCATTCTAAACCAGGCAGAAACGCTGTCCCCCTCAGCCAGTTGCCCTGCCTCCCCGGTATACCATGCCCAACCGGAATTGCTTACCCCATAGCCGCCGTCATGGGCAGCAGCGGGGTTTACCGAACCGAAATCTCTCGGCCCGGTCCTCGTCCAGCTGGCCCCATAACTTCCGGATTCAAAATCTTCAATCACGATGGCATCAGCGTAGCTAAATGAGGCAACTGAGAGCAGAACACCCGAGAGTACTGCGGCCTTGACACACTTCATCATCTCATTCTCCTTTCTATTTTTGTAAAGATGGCAAGCCAACCTGTAACAACCTCTTCCGCCTAGAGGTCCAACGGTTGTGCCAGAAAGCGCCTGGCACCCGGAAAATCCTCTCATTCCCAGGCCAGCTCACACCGACAACAGACCCTTTCATTATGGACAAGGCCTGCTGCAAAGTCAAAAAGAAAGACCTGTTAATACATTGAAATTACGGAAAAGACGACCAGCTGCCAGCCACCATCACAAACACCCTCTCCCCGCAGAACCATACGCCGCCACAATAACCAAAACTCACAGCCACCCCGCAGGCTGCTCTCTGCAACTGATCTTGACCTCCTCGTGCATCGAGCAGGCCCCGGTGCCCGGATCCGGGCGGTGCAAAAAAAAAGACCGCCTCCCAAGGGAAGGCGATCTCAATGGCTACAGATCTGACGATAGAGGGTTCTGACAATTAGCGCTTACGCCAACGCACCACTCCGGCAAAACCGACCACTCCTACGCCGAAGAGCAGGGTGGTCCCTGGCTCAGGCACCGGGGTCCCCCCCCCATTGCTGAAGGTGGCGACAAAACGATGATCCAGCCCCCCATAGGAAACCAGATCACCAAGGGCCGCTCCGTGACCGAAAAAGGAGTTCCCTCCGCTGTAGACATCAGCCCCGATGAAATGGGCGGTGGATCCACTAAAGCCCCTGTAATCAACCAGCGCATAAACCGTGCTCTGAGGGGCCAGGGCCCTATCCACATCAATCAGATTCAGCCCGCTCTCCACCTCAAAGGAAGAGGAGAAGAGGACATTCCCCCCAACCAGGGCGTCGGTCAGGTAAAAATCAAAGACCTGACCAACAGATGCTGTATCGTAATAAAAGCCGATATCTTCCAAGAAGCTTTCGCCAGCATCAACGGTGAGCGATTGACCACTGCTCGTCCAGCCATTATTGATCACCCCAGCCCAGTCAGCACTCGTGTCTATGCTGAGGGCAGATACCTGGGGCACCACCAACAGCAGGGTCACAAGCTGAACAAATACAGCAATCCTCCCAATTCTTTTCATTACTCTCTCCTTTTCTTGAATAGAGGGTATCTTGAAGACTAAAATCTACGTTCAACTGCAAGGCCTGCGACACCTTCACCACCGGCACAGAGTCAATCTCCGGGGATCCAGTTCTACAGCACAGGTCGAGACTGGCCCAAAGGGAAGTATTCAAGATCTCCTAGTGTTACACCCTCCACTCAAACAGCAAGTTGTATGCCGATGTCATTTTTCCTCCAAAAAAATAGCCCAAGCCCTTAGGATCAGAGCAAGAAACAGCTGGTCACCGGTTGACACCACCGGACTGTCTCCCCTGGCAGACTAGGCAAAATATCTTTTAAAATTAAATCATTACAAACAAGAGCACTTTAAAGATCGAACCAACTGTCCAGCCGTGCCCAGCCAGGTCTCGGCCGTTGCCAGCCACCCCCAGCCACAGGACAGCATCCGACTGTACCCAGCCCCTGTTCCTCTTTAGAAATACCAATTTGTAATCCAAAACCAAACCAATGAAATCAAAGGAAATGACAGAGCCCCGGCATGGTGCTCGACATTTAATAAACAGGATAAACAGGAAATAAAAATAGCAGCTCAAGCGGGAAAAGGTACGAGCTGGCGGCGAAATGCCTCTTTGGCTTCAACCAGGAAGGAAAGACAATGATCTTGGGTGATTTATCGGGTAAAGGGCTTAGCTTTTTGGAAGGGAAGGTTCTCGGCCCCTTCTCCAACGGCGCAGAACTCAAGGGGTACCATATTAATCCCGGTGGTGATGGCGGCAGCACTCCAGGGGAAAGCGGCAAATAACCGAACAAGGAGCAACTCCGGGAGGACTGCGCTCCCCCGAAAGCCCCCCTCCCCCCAAAAAACAGGCCGAAGCTGAGAGGAAAAGCCCCATGCTGTTCTCATCACATCTTATCATCAAGGCTCGTGAAATCGCCGAGCGGGAGCATGCCGGGCAACTGCGCAAGGCCCCCTTGGGAGAGCAGGGGGAACCCTTCATCAACCACCCGCTCACGGTTGCAGGGATCCTGGCCGATGCCGACTGCGACGAGACCTTGATTGCGGCGGCGCTCCTCCACGATGTGCTCGAGGACACCGAGATGGACGCCGTCTCCCTGCTGGAAGAGATCACTCACCAGCGGGTGGTGGAGTTGGTACTGGGGGTGACGGAGAGAGAGAGCGGCCAGGGCTGGGAGGCACGCAATCAGGCCTATTACCAGCGGATGTTGACCGCCGAGGCAGAGGTCTTGACCCTGAGTACAGCAGACAAGGCCCACAACCTTGAAGCCATGCTCTACTGGCTGGACAGGGGCTATGGGGTGGAGCAGTTGCTCAGCCGTGGCTACTCGACACAGTTGGCAAAGTACCTCCGCCTGGAGGCGGTATACCAGGGCAGGGTCGTCCAACCGGTATACGATCGCTTTCGGGCGGCCCTGGATACCTTCAAGGCGATGCCACCCTGAAGGCATCCTTAGAATTTACGTTTTCTTCTGAGCCGAGCCTTATCGAAAAAGAGACAAAAAGGATCCCTCGGAATAGTATCCCAAGGAATCTATCCGGCTCTCCCAAGGTATGAGCAGCCCCCCTCCATTCATTTTCAGGCCATCATTCCCGCGCAGGCGGGAATCCAGCCCTGAAACAGTCCTTAACCAATCCTGAACCAATCCTGAAACAGCCCTGAAGCAGCGAGACGCCACCTACCCTGACACCGGCGGCCCGGACCCCCCCTGAAAGACCGACTGTTACCGCAAGGGCAGAGCAGCTTTCGCAGCCGTCATTCCCGCGCAGGCGGGAATCCAGTCCTGAAACAGCCCTTAAACAATCCTGAAACAGCCCTGAACCAGAGAGACGCCACCTATCCTGACACCGGCGGCCCGGATACCCCCCTGAAAGACCGACTGTTACCGCAAGGGCAGAGCAGCTTTTGCAGCCGTCATTCCCGCGCAGGCGGGAATCCAGTCCTGAAACAGCCCTGAACCAGATAGACGCCACCTACCCTGACACCGGCGACCCGGATCCCCCCCTGAAAGACCGGCTGTTACCGCAAGGGCAGAGCAGCTTTCGCAGCCGTCATTCCCGCGCAGGCGGGAATCCAGCCCTGAACCAGTCCTGAAGCAGAGAGACAACCTTGAGCAGGTAATCAGAAAAAGAATTGATTCTCTCTGCCGAACATGCAAGAGTGGCCTTTTTCCGATCTCCTTCCCGGTCCACCACACGCTGTGCTGCGAGATTCAACCTGCTCGCCCAAGACCTTGACCATGACCCGATACCACTCCAACATAAAAAAGCTCTACCTCTTCTCCTTTCTCAAGATGAGCCTCTTCCCCATGGCCATCATTACCCTCTTCTGGAAGGATCACATCGGCCTGAGCCTGACCCAAATCCTGGTGCTCCAGGGGATCTATTCCGTTGCCATGGCGATCATGGAGTACCCCTCAGGTTACCTCAGCGACAGGATAGGCTATCGTGCCGCGCTCAATCTCGCCTCCCTTCTGGGCATCATCGGCTGGGGGCTCTATACCTTTGCCGATTCCTTTAACCATGTCCTGGTTGCGGAGATTATCCTTGGAATCTCCTTTTCCTTTATCAGCGGCTCCGATAGCGCCCTGCTCTACGAGAGCTTGAAAGGCGGAAGTGAAGAGCAGTACTATGCCCGTCATGAGGGACGAATAAACGGCTTCAGCCAGACTGGTGAGGCCTGCGGCGCGCTCTTTGCCGGCCTGTTCTACGCAGCAGCCCCCCTGCTTCCCTTTTTCATCCAGGTATTCGTCTGGGGCCTGGCCTTGATACTGAGCAGGAGCCTGATCGAGCCGGAGAGGGATATCAAGCCCGCGGTGCATCATCTTCGCGAAGCCAGGCAGACGACCCGCTATGCCCTGCTGGAAAACCGCCGCCTTCGCTACACGATTATCCTCAACATCATCTTAGGACTGGTTTCCTTTTACCCGGTCTGGCTTATCCAGCCCTATATGCAGGACAGCGGGGTGCCGGTCGAGTGGTTCGGCCCGGTCTGGGCGGTGGCCAACCTGAGCGTGGCCCTGTTTGCCCTGGCGAGTTATCGCAGCCACATGAAACTGGGGGACAGGCGCATGATCGTGCTCTTTCTGCTCCTGACGCTTGCCGGTTACCTGGGACTCGGCCTTGCCGGCGGGCTCTGGGGCTTTCTGTTCTACTACCTGCTGACCAGCATGCGCGGCCTGCGCGCTCCCATGATGCTCAACCATGCCCAGCAGGAGATCCCCTCCGCCCATCGCGCCGGCATCCTCTCGCTCCAGTCGCTGCTCTTCAGACTCGGCTTTGTCTGTACCGGCCCGCTGGTGGGCATGCTTGCCGACCGGTTCGGGGTGCAGCAGACCTTTCTCTACCTCTGCTACGCATTTGGGCTGGTGCTGCCGCCTGTTGCCTGGCTGTTCCTCAGGCAGCTCACCGCGGCAAGGCCCGCCGGCTCAGCCGGGTCAGCCGGCGAAACGCCCCCTGCCTGAGCCATCCCCCTTGCCCGCTGCAGCCACCTTGAAGATGGTCCCTCATTCGCTGCCGATGTATTTGGCAACCTCCCTTTCCCAGCCAGGATCATCACGTGCGGCCAAGAGGGCCTGGTTTAACTTCTCGATCCCCGGGGAATCGTCCTGGAGGGCAAAGCCGTAATTCTGCTTTTCAAAGACAAAGGGAAGGACCGACAGCAAGGCATATTTGCCCTCGGCCTGGGCCTTTCTGATCTTATATCGCAACACGGCGTTATCACCGACGATTGCGCTCACCCTGCCCTCGTCCAAGGCCTGGAGAAGCGCCTTCCTGTCTTTAAAGGTGTGGGCCGTGATGCCGTGCCCCTGCAGATACGCAAGGGATGTTGAGGCCTGCAGCACCCCGACCTCGGCCGCGCCAAGATCCTGGGGCCCGCTGATCTCGGAGTGCAGTTGGTTCAGGGTAAAGGCACTGGCCAGCAGGGCGGTAATACTTGCAATCAAGACCGTGCTGCCAACGGCCAGAAAACCTGCCAGTATACGCCCAGCCAGGGTCTTAAACTCATAATAACGGATAGGACCCGTTGTCGCGAAGAGCAGGCCAACCAGAAAGGCCTCCTTGGCCTTGCCACTCTTGGTTTTCATCGAATAGAGCTTGTCGTTGACCTTATGCTCCAGAAGAAACAGGATCCCTCCGATCAGGATGGCCACCCCGACAATAATGCCAAGAGCGACAAGTAACTTCTTATTATAGAGGGTCCCCTTGATGGTTTGCAGCAGGCCCCGCTGTTTGACGGCAATGGCCAGATGGGTCTCATAAAAGGAATGGGAAAAATCGACGAGCTTCTCCCGCTCCTTGGTGATGGAAAGACAGGACACTGCGACGTCGGCCTCACCCTCTGCAACGGCACGGATCATCCCGGAAAGGCCATATTCGGAGACGGAGTAGTCAAGGCCCAGCTGGTCGGTGATATGATCGAGCAGGAACATGCTTAAGCCGCCATAGCTGCCGCCCTGCTTGATCACAAAGGGAGGACAGGACCTGGCAGCCACCCGCACCACCCGCCGATCCTCGGCCTGAACATGAAGCGGCACAAGCAGCAGCAACAGATGGGAGAAAATACAGAACGCCAACACCGAGACCCTTGCCCTACGCCTTTGACCAAGCATGGCAGTACCTCTGTTCGAGAAGAGAAGACGAATTACCTCGATTCAACCTTCTGCAATTATAGCAATTTCTCTCGCGATCTCCAAACAGGCCAAGCTATTTTTTCAACAAAGGACCCGCCTACTCCCCCACAGGGACCTGAGGCGGCAGAAGCTATTCGAAATCCCGGAAGCCATGACAGCTTGCTCCGAAGGCGGCCATCCGGGGGCACACCGACCGCACCTCCCTTCCCCGGCCAGCACTACCGGGCAGCCAGCTTGCCCCGACTGCACCTCTCTTCCTCGACATCATGGCCGGTCACCCCGGCATCCAGGGGTACCCCGAGCGCAGCTCCACACCTCGACGTCATGCCCGCGCAGGCGGGCATCCAGGCCTTTACGGTAATGGTTCATACCACACCTTCTACTGGAGGCTCATTTCTTCTCTGCGTCGCATTTTCCAAAATTACGCCACCTTTTGACCTGTTTTTCTCTTGCTCTGATGTCCCATGGCAACGCCTTCTGCTCGAGTGTTTTCATGACCCCAGACACGCCTTCGCAGATCGTTGGTTACACCAGTGCAGAATGCCCCATCCCGTTGCTCGCCAGGATCCAGACCCAATGGTGCTTCATGGTTCCGCGAAAACTGGATTCCCGCCCGTGCGGGAAGGACAGTCAAAAAATGGATGGCTGAGAGAAGAGAGAGATGGCTCTGTTTGAGGGCCCCCGCAACTGATGCGAGGGAGATTCGGATAGACCCAAAAAACAACCGCTTTAAGTGCAGCGCATGGGTACGAACTGCTACGTCACGAATTCGGGTATGGGTTCTTTATCCACCTGGTAAGTTCCGAGTATAGGCGTTCTAAAGTAAAAGGCTTGGCAATAAGCGCATCCATACCAGCCTCAAGTGCACAAATACGCTCTGCATCCATTGCTGCTCCCGTCATTGCAATGATTGGCACTCTTTCTTTATCGCTCTCACTTTCTCTTATTTTTCTCGTCGCATCAAGTCCATTCATAACGGGCATCTGAACATCCATAAGCACGAGATCAATCTGTGAATCTGAGGCAACAACCTCAACAGCCTCCTTCCCGTTATTTGCAACTAGTATTGAACATTGGGTTAGCTCAAGTAACTCCTGAGCTACCTGCTGGTTAATCTTGTCATCTTCAACCAAGAGAATCCGCACACCCCTGAAGTCTGGCACGCCGCTTTTTTTGTTGACTACTTCCAAGTCATTCGCACCTGAACCTTCTCCGAAAAGGAGAGTAAAAATAAAGGTAGAACCTTCATCAACGTTAGGCTCTACCCATATATTCCCCCCCATCAATCCAACAAGATGCCTGGTGATCGACAATCCAAGCCCGGTTCCGCCAAACTCCCTAGTTGTAGAGGTATCAGCCTGATTGAAAGCTCCAAAAATATTTTCAGATTGCTCTTGAGTTATTCCGATACCCGTATCCGAAACAGTGACTTGCAGCTTAACTTTTCCATCACCTCTTTCAAGAGATTGGACAGCGACAGAGACCGAGCCTTTTTCTGTAAACTTAACAGCATTGCCAACAAGGTTAGTAAGTACCTGTCTAAAGCGTAAAGGGTCACCGATGAGATGAGATGGAGTGCCAGCAGAAACGTTAACCTTTAAATCCAACCCCTTACCTAAAGCAGACAGATGAAAGACATCCATCACCTGCCTGACAGTATCACTGAGATCAAATTGAATGTTGTCAATTTCGAGCATACCTGCTTCAATTTTTGAGAAATCAAGAATATCATTAATGATCCCTAACAGGGATTCGGCAGAACTATTTATCTTCTCTACGTAGTCATGTTGCTTTGGATTAAGATTTGTTTGGAGTGCAAGACGTGACAACCCTAAAAGCGCATTCATAGGTGTACGAATTTCATGAGACATATTCGCCAAGAAGTTACCTTTTGCTATGTTCGCGGCTTCCGCTTCCACCTTAGCCGACTCAAGCTGGCGAGTTCGTTGAAAAACCAATCTTTCAAGATGTTCTCTGTGCTGTTCCAATTCTTTTTCCGACTTCTCCCTCTCCATAATAATTCCAGCGAGTCGAGCTGCCGACGACAAATCATTGGATTCCGCTTCATTTGGGCGTGCAGGATAATTGTAATACATGCCAAAAGCACCCAAGACCTCACCCTTTGAATTTTTAATAGGTTCAGACCAGCAACAGCGCATACCATGGGGAAGAGCCACGTGTTTGATTTTTTCCCATTTAGGATCTGTATCAATATCCTCAACCACTACCCGTATTCCATGATAGGTGGATGTTCCGCATGAACCAACATTGGGACCATTTTCCAGTCCGTTTACTGCGTCACAATACTCTTTTGGCATGCTGGGGGCTCCCGCATGCATAAGTTTATTCCCCTCAAGGATCAGCATGGAACAACGCATTCCCGGATGGCGAGATTCATATAAATGCGCGATAGCGTCATAGATTTTGTCCTTAGGCTCTCGCAGGGCAATCATCTTGAGGATGCCTGAAGTATCCAGAATAAATTGCTCGGACTTCTTCCTCTCGGTAATGTCCGCATGAGTTCCAATCAACCGAACAGGTTTACCATCAACTTTACTCCGAACAAGAAAACCTCGGGACAGGACCATGATGTCATGACCACACTTATGACGCATAGTCACTTCAGCTTCATAGGAATCAGCATGCCCCTCGATGTAGTCACGAGCCATCCCCAACACTTTCTCCTTTTCATCAGGATGAACAAGAGTCACAAATGTATCCAAAACACAATCAAGCTCTTCTTCTCCATAGCCAAGCATACTTTTCCAACGTGGAGAATAATACACTTCATCGGTTTCAAGATTCCAGTCCCACAACCCATCATTGGCAGCCTGCATGGCTGCGGCAAAACGCTGTTCACTTTTTTCCAGCTCGACAGTGCGTGATCCAACCTGCATCTCCAAGCCTTCAAGGCCCTGTTTCAAAGCGTATTCCGCTTCTTTTTGCACAGTAATATTTGTTGAGACGATCATGATGCACTCAACTTCACGCTTATCGTTTTTCACCGGCACAAGTGTCGAAAGGTAGTGCTGCTCATTGCCTTCAAGGTCATTCACGACACCTTCTTGAGTAACAACTTCTCCATACATTTTGGCTTTCACCAGACTGTTACCCATGTTGACCCTGAATAATTCAGGATAAAAACAAAAAGGGTAAGGTTTCCCGTAGTACTCTGAGATATCTTTGATGTTGAGATCTTTTACCCCAACAGCACTCATGTATTTGAGATTAAAATCAAGATCCACAATTTTCGTACATACTGGCGAGGCTTCAAGCAGCTCCAGGACACTTCCGCTCGATTGAAGTAATTGCTCAATTTCTACAACGAATTGGTCTTCAGATTTCTTGCTGTATTCCATATCCCCCTCATTATGCGATACTGTGCGGTAAGCCCTGAGTTTACATAAACCTTATAGCCAATATTTTATCTTTTCCAAAGGAAGTAAAAGGTAAGCAAATCTCTCTCAGATCATGATCGAGAATAATCGCTTTGAAAGATGATAAAAATCGAGATCTTTTCTCAACCTCCCTGAAGCGACTGCAGAGTAAGTATTAATTTACCATCCACACGATTTATACCGTCCACACATTTCGCCAAAGACGCATACCAGTTTCACTCAACAACCGGCATTATCCGCGCCATTCCATACCCGCCAGTACTACCGGCAGCACTCCCCCCCTTTGAGCAAACATGCCCACCCAGACAGAAGTTCAGAAACGATTAAAAAGCTACCTGGCAGCCGAAAAAAACATCCTGGCCGATAACCAGTGTACCAAATCGGCCAGCAGAAGTTCACCAAGGCCAATCTGATGCGCATCCAAGCTCAGATCCGCAAGCTGCTGCAGATGATTACTCGCTCCGGGGAAGCGGGCTTCGGCTTTTTCACTTGAAACGTCGAAGAGCCCTCTTTTCCCCGGCCTCACGCCCCCGAAACCGAGCAGCCAGGTTGCCCCGACTATACCTCTCTTCCCCGACACCATGCCCGGTCAACCAGGCATCCAGAAATGCTCCGCACCTCACACCTCGACGTCATGCCCGCGCAGGCGGGCATCCAGGCCCTTACAGTAACGGCCCATATCATACGTTCTACTGGAGGCTCATTTCTTTCCTGCGTCGCATTTTCCAAATTTACGCCACCTTTTGACCTGTTTTCTCTTGCTCTGATGTCCCATGGTAACGCCTTCTGCTTGAATGTTGTACCGTTCCCGGCCCCCCTCAGCAGGTCCCTACTCCACCACACCAATGTAAAACTCCCCATCCCCTTTGCCCGCCAAAAGCTAGCCCCAAGAGCGCTTCCTGCTTTCTCCAAGACCGGATCCCGCCAACTTGTCAATAACAGCCAAAAAGTACATGATTGAGCGCCCCCGCTGCCCATGGCTTGGCTGATCCGGATAGCCCCGATTTTTTCCCCCGGACCCTGGACCTTGATGCACCGCAGGCGCCTCTCGCTTTGGTAAAAGGATCGTTGGCCCCTGTTTCCCTTGGCAGCCAAGGCTCTCAAACCGTTATCTGTTCACCGTTTCGTTTTTTGGGTTAAAAAAAAACATTGGCGTTGACTTCTCTTCAATTTATTGCTTAGACAACGGCTGTTCTTAGGTACTCTTAACTGAGTTTAATAGGGAATCCGGTAAAAATCCGGAACGGGCCCGCCGCTGTGACCGGGGACGACTTTTGCATTTTAGCCACTGACTTCCAGGAGTTGGGAAGGCGCAAAAGGAGGACGAGCCGGGAGTCAGAAGACCTGTCTGAGAATATTCTGGATGTGCCGACAAAGATGCACAGCGGGAAAAGAGCACCCTCGTGGACAAGGGGCATGTGCTTGTGGAATATTCGTGGAAAAACAGGGACTCCTCGGATCTATTATTGAATAGGTTCGGGGATTTTTTTGCTTTTTCAAGCACATCTCCAACCTGAAACTTCTTAAAGGAGGTGTGAAATGAAAAAGACAACAATTTCGTTAGTAACCGCCAGCATACTGATAGGCAGCATGGCCCCCGCGCAAGCAACCGAGGAGGCGACATCCTTCACGGAAATGTTTACAAAAGGTACGCCAAGTGGCCAGATTCGTCTTGGCTATATCTGGCTCGATCCGGAGGAAGATGGCGCAAAATCAACCTATGACCTGGCACTCGGTGGCCAGTTAAAATTTGAAACTGCTGCCCTTCACGGCCTCTCCCTTGGAGCAGCATTTTATACATCACACAGTATCATTCAGCCGGATGATGAAAATTTTAACGATGAACTGTCTTCACCAGCTCAACACTATGATCTCCTTGCAGAGGCGTACATCAATGGAGGCTGGGAGGATTTTAATATCCGGGTGGGCCGCCAACTTATAGATACCCCGTTTGCCGACAGTGATGATATCCGCATGACACCGCATACCTTTGAAGCAGCGGTTGCCGACTATGCATACAATGATTTTTCAGTGACAGGCGGCTATCTTTCGACCTGGCAGGGAGTGGATGCCGGTTATCACAACGATGCAGATTTTGACGATATGGTTGCCGGTTCCGATGGCACCTGGATGCTGGGCGGCAGTTACGGCAGCGATCTATTTGAGGCCGGGCTCTGGTTCTACAGTGTTACCGATGTAGTCGATGTTTTCTATGCGGATATCGTCGCACCGATCACCTTGGGCGAAGATATCACCCTGACTCTTGGCCTGCAGGCTGTCGTCCAGAGCGATAACACCAACCTCCAAACCTCTGGGGAAATCGGTTCCAGAGTCGAAGGAAATCTGTACGGGGCGATGGCTGAACTCTCCGTGATTGGGATCACAGCCGGAATTGCATATGATCATGCATCGGTGGATGAGGGCGAGGCACTGTTCGGCGGTTGGGGCGGAGGACCATTTTTTACCAACATCGATACGCTGGTTGCCAATGAGTTTGCAGCGGGTCAGGATGCCGACTCCTATACCCTGTCACTGGGGTACGACTTCAGTGATATTGGCGTAGAAGGCTTAAGCCTTGGATACACATTTGGTCACTACGAAGGCGGCACTGACCCGATGGACAACACGGCGGACGCAGAAGTGGATGAGCATAACCTCTACGTTGAATACGAGATAACCGAGGCTTGGTCCGTTGACGCCGTCTACGTCGTAAGCGATGATAAAGAAAATGACGCAGCAACTGAATGGGATTATAATCGTGCTCAGGTGCGGGTGAATTTTACCTTCTAACATCCCCGGCAACGGAAAGAAACGGGGCAAAGGGAAATTTTCCAGAAAGACTCGCCCCCTTTTCCCACTCTATTTTCCCACTCTAAGGTGTGTCCAGAAAAGGTTAACCGATGGCAGACAAGCGGTCGGTTAACCTTATTCCCGAAGTAAATAGTAAGTAAATAGGGTCAGAGTAAAATTACATTTCTTTTTTCCGCCACCCAAGCGGCCGTCCCCTTTTCTTTGCCCTTACCCTCCTACCGGTTACCTTCTCCATCTCTTCTTTAAATCGATCATTCCCGATAGCCAGCCCTTTGTTGGTATTCACTCGTATTTCTGTTAACAACGGTTCTTCTACCTCTTGGGCAAACAGAGCACGATAGGTATTCCGGCGCTCCACAGGGTCGATACCCAATCCAAGGTATTCAGGGTGCGGTGTACACAGATCAGAAGCAACACCGAGTCCATTAACAGGATAACTTGACCAACGATATTCGCCTGGATCCATAACCATCCCAGCCCTGACCGGATTAAGCTCTATATACCTGTATACTTCCAGCAGGTAACGATCCTGCTGAACCAAACAAGATTTAAACCGCCCTTCCCATAGCGTCCCGCTTCGCTGATATTCAAAATTAAAATAACGAACATATCGGCGCCCCAATGCCTGCATCATCAGGCTAACTGAACCTGCCTGACGAGGAGTACATAATAGGTGCACATGATTGGACATCATAACCCAGGAATGAACATCCACCTTGTATTTGCCTGAGTACTCTTTGAGCCAACCAACATAGGCGCTAAAGTCTTCTTCTGAGGCAAAACAGATCTGGCGATTATTCCCTCGCTGTATCAGGTGAATCGGTACATCTACCGGAGAAATTCTGGGTAATCTGGCCATGGCTTCTATATAGGAGTGGTGATAAGTGTGAACATCGACTTCGCATTCCTGAGATCGTACCGATACGGGTTAATTTTACTCTGACCCCAATTATTTACAAGGCCAAAAAACTGGATGGGGATATGTGGTGGCCGCCATCGACGACCGGCCTCACCGGACAGGAGGACATTTGAAACCTGGCCGTCCTCCTGCCCGACAATTTATTATGACAATCCAGAGCATGGGCTCCATGCTCAACATGTCACGTTTCAACTACATCAATGAGCCGTTTACAAGAAAATGAGTATAGATACTCGCCACATACCCCAGGGCAATTACCGGAGACCACTTGAGGTGGCCGAAAAAGGTGTACTTCCCTCTCGCCTGTCCCATGAGGGCCACGCCTGCTGCAGAACCAATGGAAAGCATGCTTCCCCCAACCCCAGCTGTCAGGGTGACAAGTAACCACTGGCCATGAGACATATCAGGCATCATGGTCAGCACGGCAAACATGACCGGAATATTATCAACGATCGCGGAGAGGCAACCAACCATGACATTGGCGGTTGTCGCCCCCCAGTCCAGGTACATCACCTTTGACACGAGTCCCAGATAGCCCATGAAACCGAGACCGCCAACGCAGAGAATAATACCATAGAAGAAGAGCAGGGTATCCCACTCGGCCCGTGCAACCTTAGTGAAAACATCAAATGGAACGACCTGTCCGATCCGTTCCTCTGCCTTCTTCGGGTCATAGGTCAGGTTGTTTTTGACATGGGTCTTGTTAAGGTAGTAACCGAATAATTTCAATAGGGACAAGCCTGCCATCATGCCGACCACCGGGGGAAGGTGCAGGAAGTTATGAAAGCTTACCGCAGTGGCGATGGTCCAGAGAAAAAGTCCGACAATCACGAACGCACCACGCTTCAACTTTAAATCTTCCACACCTGATTCCGGTTTTTTATCTGGTATGGCAAAGCTCATGATAGCGGCCGGCACCAGCCAGTTGACCACAGCAGGCACAAACAAGACTAAAAAACCCTGGAACTGAATAATTCCTTTTTGCCATACCATCAGGGTGGTAATGTCGCCAAAAGGACTAAAGGCACCACCTGCATTAGCGGCGACAACAATATTGATACAGGCCAAGCCGACAAACTTCTTGTCCTCTTTACCGATAGCCATCACCACCGCACACATAAGCAGGGCAGTGGTGAGATTGTCTGCAACGGGAGAGATAAAAAAGGACAGAAGGCCTGTAATCCAAAACAGCTTTCTGAAAGAGTAGCCGGCATTGACCAACTTTACCCTGAGCACCTCAAACACTTGCCGCTCATCCATGGCATTGATGAAGGTCATGGCAACCAACAGAAAGAGAAACAGCTCAGCATATTCAAGGATATTATGGCGAATAGCGGCCTCTGCGACATGGTCAATCCCGTTCATCGCATATATCAAACCGATTATGCCCCAGATGATACCGGCAGCCAGCAGAACCGGCTTGGATTTTCGCATATGGCTAACCTCTTCGAGCATGACCAAGGCGTATGCCACGACAAAGATTATCAATGCAACATAACCTCCCCAATGCTGGGTAAGGTTCAAAGTTTTCTGGATCACGCCCGGATCAGCCGCAAAGACGGTTCCGCCAAACCCCAAAAAAGCAACAAGGGCTGTGGTAATGCAAAAGATGCTCAATCTACACATTGCAGATCTCCTGATTATTTTCATGATAAGATTAATACCTAAGTCAATTTTTCAAATGCCTTGATGCTACCTGCACCGACGCCACCTACATCTCCGCAGCCACGAACCACACGGTTACAGACACCTTTTTTGGAAAAAGACCTCCCAGCTAAAAACACAGCGAATTTTACTGAAGCCCTTTTACTGCAGTTCATTTCCCAGACGGTCTACAGCTAAGCAAGGAGTAATCTCCAAACAATATGGCCTTCTTGATTTCCACCAGGAAGGTTCTATAGATCCAGCTCTACATATTACGGCTGACCGTTCTAGCTGCAGGGGAAAGACTGTGTCTCAGGACAGAAAAACATTGATAAAGATTTCAAGAGCCTGGACAGTTGCACCAAACCGACTCAGGGTAAATAGTGCCCGCCAAACAAGCAGAGATCGAAAGATCGAATCTAAAGCAAAAAAAGAGTATGGTCAAACAGATAAATTCTCCACAACGCTTCGATTAAATCGATGTAAACAGTCTTGCGCAGCCCCCTACGAAATCAACCATCAGAGATTATAACATTATGGAATGGCTCAACTATCACCATCTGTTTTACTTCTGGACTGTAATGCAGGAAGGAAGCATCACCGCAGCCAGCAGGAAGCTCACCCTGGCCCAGTCAACTGTTAGCGCACAACTATCCAGCTTTGAAAAAAATTTAGGAGCAAAACTTTTCAAGCGTGTGGGCCGAAATCTTGAGCCTACAGACATGGGGCATTTGGTTTTTCGCTATGCAGATGAAATTTTTTCACTGGGCAGGGAAATGATGGACTCTATCCGAGGGCGGCCGGTGGCGGGTCCTTTATCCCTGAAAGTTGGCGTGGTCGACGTGGTTCCGAAACTTGTGGCGCGAAAGCTTCTTGAACCGGCCGGTAAATTGGCTGAGCAGGTACGATTAATTTGTCACGAGGGTAAAGATAAGGAGCTGCTTGCCGAATTGGCTATGCATAATCTCGATGTAGTCTTGACCGATACTCCGCTTCGCTCGAGTTTAAGTATCAAGGCATACAATCACCTTCTGGGTGAATGTGGCGTTTCTTTTTTTGGGGTAGAGCAGCTCGCCAAACCACTCCGAAAAAATTTCCCGAACTCCCTTGACCAATCGCCGATGCTGCTACCGATGGCCATGAGTTCATTGCGAGGGATGCTCGACCAGTGGTTTGAAAGAATTGACGTTCACCCGATAGTAGCTGGTGAGTTTGATGACAATGCCCTGCTGAAAGTTTTTGGACAAGCGGGTGAAGGAATATTCATGGCACCAACAGTTATAGAAAAAGAAGTTGAACAGCAGTATCAAGTTGAGGTTATCGGGCGTACAAATAAAATCAGGGAAAAATTTTATGCTATTTCGGTGGAACGAATTATCAGGCATCCTGCGGTAGCGGCTATTTCGGAGGCTGCCCAGCAAAATCTCTTTTTTGATTACAAATGAAAACAGATTCGTCTGCATTGTTTACCTTTCCTAAGAAGCGGTGCACTTTGGAATCTAACCCACCTGGCATGACCGTTTTGAGATGGCCAGGCAGAGCCTTCCCAAAGGATTGAAGTAGAGCCGCCCCAACAGGGAGCCTTTCCCCGTCCCGCCGGTGAACCGCCTCCCGATGGTCTACGGCCCCATCACCATACCAGAGTGCCTCAACAGCACTTCTCTTCCTCGCCGCCTATGGCTTCAGCGGAGACCGGTTTATTCGGTGGCTCTTTTCCCTGGCAGCCACACCCCGACGACCAGGATGATACCACCAAGCAAGACAGAGATCTTGACGGACTCGCCTAAAAAAAACCACGACAGGAGTACAGCAAAAAACGGACCAGGTCGATGAACACTCCTGATCAAGCGGCGCCAATATCTTTAATCGCCTGATAGTAGAGGAGAACACCTAAACACCAATGGCTGAATCAAATATGCCAAGATAAATGGAGACCAACCACTCCTGGGGGGGCACCCAGGAGATAGCTGCCAACGGCTGGAGCCGGAGGGAAATCAGGCAGAGCAGCAAGGCGCCGGCAAGGGAAGAGGCGGAGACGGTTTACAGTGGTGAAAGCTGCTCCATGACCTTTTTTCCGATAATGGAATAAGGAGTCCAGCTGAGAACACAGCCCAGGATGGCCATCACCCTGCACCAGAAAAGAACCAACCAGGGAGCAGATACGGTTTAATTTTACTCTGACCCCAATTATTCTAAAGACTGTCCAAGCACAATTTTCACTGAAATTATTTCATGTGTTTCCATAACATTTCCTTCTAATTGAAGTCGTTTCGATCTGTGGTGATTTCAGCCTTAACAATACCTTTCTTCTGCCAATCCCGTAAGTAGCCAGACCGTAAGTTACCGTTAACACTAGACTGGTCACTGAAATTCAGTGCATTCCACTCTTTGATCTCTTTTGAACCGTCAAACTTATGCAACAGAAGATAAGCAACTTTTTTCTGTAACAGCTGTTGCTTAAAACTCTCTTCATCGGATGGATAATAAATAATGTCCAAATTTAAAGGCATCTCTTTCATTGGCTTCGTTAATGCCGTGTTTTCAAGACCCCTCTGCTCTTCGTAGAAAGTCACCAACCGTTCAATTACACCTTCAGGGGTCTCAAAACCTTCCGCATGAGCACCAAGACGCTGATACAAGTTAGCCGAAATTTTGATTGTTTGATTCATTTGCCACTGCCTCCGTTTTGGGATCAATTAATTACCACTTGATACATTTGTATCAAATGTATCAAGTGGAGTCAATTGCTTTTTTGATCCCAGGGAAATGACAAACAGCAATCACACTTATCACGAATAAAATAATTGGACGCTAAGCAAGGTAGAGATTGGCACATCCAAGGTTTGCTTTTCTCAACTTGGACGAGAAAGAATACTTCCCTTATCAGATATCCAATTTTTTGCTGGCAAAGCAATTTAAGATTCAAGCCAAGGCTGCACAAGCTGACCTAGCCACAACCGTACTTTGCATCAAATGCCACAGGTCTGCTCCAGCATCCGTGCATCAAACTTGGCATTGTAGGCAAAAACATACCGACCAGCCAACAGGGAACAAACCTCCTGGTAGACATCGTGCCAGTCTGGAGCATCGGCAACCATAGCATCATCGATCCCGTGTAGAGCGGTTACTGTGGCGGGAATAGGAACGCTTGGTTTGATCAGGGTATTGATCAGTGTCTCACCCTCGCAGTTCACGACCGCCAGCTCTACAATTTCAGCGTTCTCATCCAGGCCAGTGGTCTCGGTATCTAAGAAAAGCGGATCCTTTCGCAGCCATCCCCGGCATAAAGCATTTACTTCATGTTCAGGTAGCGATAGAAGGTTGGCCTGCTGATGGAGAGTAGCTTGCATATTTCCCCCACACTGTGCTGTTTAGATTCGTGCATCTTTTTTAGGGTCTTGGTTTGGGCATCACTCAATTTATTGCGGCGCCCACCAAGCCTGCCCCTTGCCCTGGCTGCTTCCAGCCCGGCCATGGTACGCTCACGGATTAAGTTTTTCTCAAACTCAGCCAATGCGCCGAAGATCTGAAAAATCAGTTTACCGCCGCTGGTAGTTGTATCAAAACCTTCCTGAAGGGAGGCAAACCCGATGCCCCGTTCCTCCAGGTCTTCTACCACCTCGATCAGGTGTTTCAGGCTCCTGCCCAATCGATCAAGCCGCCACACAATTAAAGCATCACCAGGGCGCAGGTACTCAAGAGCCTCCTGCAGGCCAGGCCGATCAGCCCTGCCCCCAGAAACCTTATCTGAATATATCTTTTCGCAGCCAGCCTTCTCCAGGGCGTCAAGCTGCAGCTCCTGGTTCTGTTCCAGGGTGGATACACGGGCGTAACCAATTTTCGTATTTCTATTCAACCTTGCTTCGTAGTTGAGGGATCCTGACCAACCAACGGGGTATCCAGGTCAGGTTAGGCTACATTTTGTAAAACAACTCATCTTTATATAATTTTACTTTACTTAGTTTCTTTGTACAAGTTTCTTTACACACTAGACCATAAAAAACCGGGCAACAGTGAAGCTTGCCCGGTGTGTAAAGAAAACGGTGGTTTTTGAAACAGTTACTATTCTACTCTCACCTTAACTAATGAATCATATTCAGAACACCGGACCCCACCGAGGGGTAAGCAGATATTAAGTTAGCTTGCTCGTTGTTTAGCGTTAGTTTTACGTAACGGCATACCTTTTCGGGCTTGTAATTAAAAATGTTTTACTTTTACATTTTACGTAAAATGTAAAAAAAATGTTGACGCATGCATGATTACGGCTTATGCTTTTTGTAAATAAAAAAAAAGGGGGCGATTATGGTTAAGCGATTAACGGTTAGTATTCCTGACCAGTTATATGAAAAGGTGCAAAATGCTAAAAAGGGATTTAGCAAAGAGTTCAGTATTTCTAAAATTGTGCAGCGAGCGATTGAGGATAATTTGGAAAATGCTCTCAGGATGACAGCGGTCTATGATGATGGTTTTAGCTTTGCAGAGGAGTATTTGGGAAATTTAAATATTGATGAGCAAGAAAAGCTTAAAAAAATATTCAGAAATTTCCCTAGGCATTATCCGAGAGATTTAACCAGTTTGTTTTCAAAAGGAGGCTTATTAAGCCCTAAAAATCTAAAAAAGCATATTGATCTGTTCCAGTTCTGGAAAAATGTACATGAAAGGTTTGAGCATATAGAAGGGTATGGTGATGAGGATGATTGGAATATCTGGATTGGAAGTCCTGCAGTTCATGATGGAGTAGAGTTTTATCCAGAAAAATATAATACCCATGATGAGCTTTACGGTAATGAAAGCAAACCTAAGGAAGAGATGGATTTGATAATTGAAGGTAATAGGGTGTCCGTTGATCGGAATGAGTTGGAAAAAATAGGTAGAACGCAAGTTGATATAAGATATGACAATATAGTCAATACTTGGCAAAGAGCTATTGTTGAATGTGTCAAAATTTTTAGCAAAAAACAAATATAAACATTTAAGGTATAGTTATGGTTGTTAAAACTGATCGTAATATTTCTGAAGATTTATATAAAAAAATTGAAATTGCAAAATCAGGATTCAGAAAGGGTCAAAGTCTCGACGAAATCATAGAAAAAGCTTTGCACCATGAACTTGGAGACGCATTACTTTACAATTCTATCTGGCAATCTGGTTATGACTTTGGTGTCAGTTATCAAGGACACTTAAATGAAAATGAAAAACATAAATTAGGCAGACTCTTAAAAGTTTTTGAGGCAGATAGGCCTGACGACATAATTAATTTATTAACCCAAAATGATCTAATGTCTTCAGCTAATATCGAAGAACATGAAGCTTTTGCCAATAATTGGATCTTCCCAAAACGATGTTTAGAAAAAACAGATGGGTTTTGGGAAATAGGTGATGATATGTGTGTTGACCATGATGTCGATCAAAATTTTTTACTAATGGCTTTGTCTGTTCAATTTATGGGCAGGCACAACATTAGATATCGTTCGGTAATAGATCTTTGGAGGAAAGGCTTTGTAGATAGCATTCAGGACTCCACAAATTACTAAATGTAAATGGTCTTTATCATGAAAGCAAGCAGACACGCTCAAGCCAGAAGTCAACAGAGAGCAATATCACGAGTAGTGATAGATGCCATAATGGATTATGGCGAAGTGACTAATGCATGCGGTGATGCCTACAAAATAGGCTTTAACTAATAAGGAGCATGATAAAATGATGTGAGATCTCAAAAAGCCATAAAGCTATTTGAGCGAGAAAAAGGAGGAATTTCTCCTGTTTAAGGAGGGCATGTAATCACAATATATAAAAATAAAAAATAGTATATCAACAGGAGTAAACGATATGAATAATATCGAGTTAAACAGGAAGCTTTGTTCGGTAGGCAAAAAAGTTTTTGTGGATAATTATGATTTTTTTGAAAGTTATGCTAATGGTATTATCTCAAAAGAACAATGTATAAATAAATTAATTAGTAAAAAAGTTAGCAATCATAACGGAGCCCATATTAGGTGTAGCAATGCCAAAATTATATTTGAATCTAAGATGGAAAAAGAGGCATTGGGTATTATTTTACAATCTTCAAGAATTAATGAAATAGTATTATTGAAAGCGCAAAACATTTTAAATGAAATGCAGTAATTCCCAAAATTTTCCCAGCTTGTTGAACAACGCCGTGAGCGATCACAGGGTACCCCCCCTTCCCTATTCATTCGTTACCAGGTAACGAATGAATAGGGGGTTATGTTTTATGCTACCCGCAACAGCGGGTGCATCCGGCACTTATGGCATTACTTTACGACTCGGATCCTCTTTTTCCGTGAAGCACGTTTAGCCTGAGCCTTGCTCTCATATTCCTCAAAAAAGGCATCAAACTTAGAATTGTACTTGGCGCAACGTAA
>NZ_AUCW01000022.1 GCF_000429965.1 Desulfogranum mediterraneum DSM 13871 | reverse complement strand
AACGTTTGACTTTCGTTTCTTATTGCGGACTTTTTCGATAGCCGGTCGGAACAATTCCCAATCAATAACCTCATTCAGCCTAGCGAGGGGGTCACCATTCTTGTCAATTTTGAGCAATCTATCCTGCAGATCGAAAAAGCCGGGCTGAATCATGGTTGTCTCCATCGAGTAAGGTTACCGCTTGATCTCAAATCGACAAAATTGTACCAAATTTATGCAAAAACAGCAAGTTAACTGTCAAGATGCTGCGAATTACTGTATTTAATTTTCAAGGAACCCTAAAGAGTAGTAAGCAGTTGACAGTTATTAATTTTTTGAAAAGTAACAATAAAACCTGATGCTAGAATTCGTGTCATCTTACATTCTGTTGAAATCAAGAGCTGTAAGGATACAGAGGGGGCTCTGATGGCAAGAGCACATCGTCATTACATTGCCGGCCATGCCTGGCATATAACGCATAGATGCCATAAAAGGGAGTTCCTCTTGAAGTTCTCGAGAGATCGTCATCGATGGATGCAATGGCTGTTTGAGGCGAAAAGGCGCTACGGCTTGGTCATCTTGAACTACGCCGTTACCTCCAATCATGTTCACCTGATTGTTTACGACGAGGATGGCGGAGAAACGATTCCAAATTCAATTCGGCTCATAGCTGGCAGGACCGGCCAGGAATACAACCAGAGAAAGAAAAGAAAGGGTGCTTTCTGGGAGGATCGTTACCATGCTACCGCCATCGAGACTGGTGAGCATCTGTTGCGCTGTCTTGTGTATGTGGACCTAAACATGGTTCGAGCAGGGGTTGTGACTCACCCGGAGCAGTGGAATCATGGAGGATATAATGAAATCCAGCACCCTCGTCGAAAAAACATTCTCATCGACTACGAGTCCTTGAGCTCTCTTTCCGGCTTCGAGGATATCGAGAGCTTTCAGTCGGCGCATAGACAGTGGGTTGCATCAGCGCTGCTTGAGGGTGAAGCGCAAAGGGAAGGTTACTGGACACAGAGCATTGCAACCGGGAGCCGATCTTTTGTCGAGGCAGTCAAAGCCCAAATGCGCAGTTTTGCGACCGGCCGCCAGATCCGGGAAAAGGCTGACTGCTATGAGCTGCGAGAGTCCCCGTCGCTCTATATCGCTTCTTTTGGTACCGAAAAGGACAATATAGACGTAGAAAACCTGCTGTTTTGGAATGAATAATACATAAGATCGAGATGTTAGCTTGGTGCGACTCCGGTTGGCGGTTGCCCGGGTGAGGGCGGCGCAGGCTGCGCTGGAGTTATCCCGGGATGGTTTGATTCCTGCCCGGGATGGCGGCCTGTGCCGGTGGGGAAAGGGTTTTGCCTGCTGATTTGCAGCAAGGAGCTGTGTCAGGAAGTTGTTGGACATGAGGTGAGACGCTGGTCAGCTGGGAGCGGAGAGGATGCATCCGCCCTTTTAATTTTTAATGCAAGGTATATTTATGATCCATGTTGTATGGGGACTTTTCTTTCTTGTAATCAGTATGGTGCTGATCCTTTGCTATCTGCTTGCAGCCATAGCCTGTAGTTGGCTGGTAGCTAGCACAGTATTTCTTGTCTATTCTTTTCTTGCCGCTCTTGCCAAAGGTATGGCGACCAATGAAACGCCACCGGTAGATTGGAAACGGCCGCTGCATTGGCTCAAGATGATGCGGGTGAAACTGTTTAATCGCCGGGTTGTAAAGTTGTTTCTGTTGGGATTTCTTGCTTTTGTTCTGATGTTGTATCTCAATCAGCGGCGTCAGTGGATGGGGCCAGAAAACGCCTATCATACTGCCAAGGAATACTATGTTGCCGGCCAGCCGCTTTATGCTGCGCGCAAGTTCCTCTGCCTCTTCAGCCGCACTCCAGGGTTTTGGCGGATGAATACCCTCCAACGTTGGCTGCTCATGGGCCCTGGACATCCGGTGATGATGCCGCTGAATACCCTGCAGCGCTGGATCTATGATAAGGGGGTAGAGCACATCCCCAAGTCTGATGGTGAATGGGCAGTCTGGGAGCAGGGATGGTTTCTCTACCCCTACGTTCGCAAACAATCCATTGCCTGGGACTGTGACAGGGATAACCCTTCACCGGGGATGACTATTCTGCTTGATGAAACCTGGGAGACCCTGGAGGCAATGGCAACCCTCACCTATGCCGACCCGGAGATGCAATTGCAGTATCTGAAGAATTTTCCAGCACTTGCCTTCTACTACTATTTTCTCCATGGCTATTATGCCCCGAAAAAGTCAGGGTCTTTTTTTGATTTGATAAACAAACCGCTGCACACCGCGCGTAGCCACACCATGGTTAGATGGCTGCAGGAGCTGGAAGATAAGTGGCAGGCAGATGCATCAATTCATGATGAGATCCATAAACGCCCGTTGATTGAGCTCGCCAGACAGGAGACCTTGCTTAATGGGGCACTACATATGGCCCTGGTGGATGTGATCCGTCAAGGGGAATTTCGCTGTGACCATCCCTATGTCCTGCTGTACCGACAGGCCCGGCAGGAGTTTGTCGGCAGCAAGGGATCCCCTTCGCCGCTCATGCGTTTAGGGCGCGGCAAGCAGTACCAGTCCCACTATGACCTGATTATCAATACCATACGTGGTCGGTTTCATAACAGGGTTTTCCGCTGGTACTGCGGTATCGAGATGGCTGGTGAGGAACGATTTGAGATAGTGAACAATCAAAAATGGATAGAGGTAGAAGACCGCCACGTGCGAAGTATTTACCATAAAGAACTACAGCTGATTGAGGAGAACCTCCATGGACATCGTTGATTACATCGATGAGATTAACCAGACGAACAACAATCTTGGACAGTATACCAAAGACCTGCTGCTGGCTAAGTTTGAAGGGCTGGATGCTTCATCCGTTGACCGGGCCAGTGATTATATCGCCGGTACGGTATCTGTGTATGTTGATGTTACCGGTGCCGGGGCATCATCTGTTAAACTCCAGGTGTGGGGTGCGCATGGTGGACTTATCCTGGATACTGTCGCGAATCTTGCCCAAGGTGACAGCCCTGACAGGGCCGTTGTAAAGGGGATCGTTGAAACGCTTACATACAGTGTTTTTACCGCTTTTGCAGCCGCAGCGGTCAGTCCGGGAGTAGGTGCAGGTGCAGCCTTTCTGTTTTCAGTGGGTACAGTCGTTGCCGGGGTTAATTTAGCCAGTGCTGCAGCCGATTTTATCGGTGAGCAATATGAATACTGTATTTCTCCATCCGCGGATATCAGGACAAATGAAGATGACACAGGGTATACCATCAGGGCAAACAGCAGTACCCTGGATATTATTCTCCACCATTGGTATGGCGATAAACTTGTTGCCGAAAATAATTGGAAACTTATTTTTGATCTGCCTGGTGGCAAGCAGCAAACAGTTGATTATGAAGGGTCAACCGGTACATTGACCTTTAGCCAGACCCTCGCTGAACTTACTCAACACGAGAGTTGGCTTGATACGGTCCTCTCCTATCACCGGGAAGATATCCAGCTCACTGCCAGTGATCATCCCGCCCCGATTCAGGTAACCAACTATTACGCATACTCCCAGGCACGGTTTGATCTGGTAAAGTCAGCAGCCTTGAACGGATCGCAGCGGGATATCTTTTCTCTTGTTCAACTCAGGCCCTATCTTCTGCAAGGTGTTGATGATTACTCCAGTATCAATCCTGATGAATACTCTGCTCAGTACCTCAAAGACCGGTTTGATTTTCTCCACACCATCATGCACGAAAACGCAGAGCCGATTGAGTACTGGGATCAGGATCTGGGTGTCAAAATCGAGCACCTGCCCGTTGAGGTTGAATCGCAAGCCGATGTCCCTGTCTATGAGCTTGGGTATGCCAGATACACCTTCGGTACCTCTGGTGACGACACCCTCACCGGTCTCAACGGCTCCGAGTATGACGACCATTTGTACGGCATGGCCGGTGATGACACCCTCAGCGGCTATGCAGGGAACGACTACCTCGAAGGCGGCAAGGGCCAAGATACCATGGACGGCGGCGGAGGCGACGACACCTTCTTCATCATGGGCGAGGACGAGGCCTACGACATCTTCAACGGCGGTAGCGGCACCGACACCATCCAGGGCGGAGCTCAGAACGACACCATCCGGGTCAACTCCCTGACCGCTGCCGACTCCATCGAGGTGATCGACGGTGGCAGCGGCGAAAACATCATCGCCGGCACCGAGGAGGGCAACACCATCGACCTGAGCGGGATGAGCCTCAGCCATATCGACCGCATCGAAGGGGGCGGCGGGATCGACATTATCACCGGTTCCGGCGGCAGGGATCTGATCTACGGCGGGGCCATGGGGGATACCCTCAGGGGCATGGCCGGTGACGACACCCTCTACGGCATTCACCGTGACGGCAGCGACGATTACCTCGGCGACCGCCTGGAGGGCGGCAGCGGGAACGATACCTACCATGTCGGCTTAGGTGACATCATAGCTGATGCGGATAGGCAGGGCACCATCTGGTTTGAGGGCCAACAACTGCCGCTTCTCTCTCTGGCCGAACAGGGGGAGGGGTTCCACTTCTATGAGTCTGCGGATAAGCAGTTCCAGGCAAGCCTGGACGAGGCCAGCAACACCCTCTCCGTAACCGCAGGGACCAACCCCTCTTATTTCTCCATCGAGAACTTTGTCTCCGGCGACTTCGGCATCACCCTCTCCGACTACACCCCGCCGCCTTCGCTCTACGATCTCACCTTGAACGGCACTGATTCCCGCGATGAGCTGGCCTATCTCAACCTGGGGGCCAACGGCCGCCTTGCCTTTACCGCCTTTCCTGACGGAGTAAGCAGCAACACCCCTTTTTATGATATGCCATTGCCGGCAGAGGCACCGAGCATTGAGGTATTCGGTGGCCAGGGGGGAGATTTCCTGTTTGGTTTCGCTGGTCATGACCATCTCGACGGCGGCGACGGCGGCGATATAATCACCGGTAATATGGGCTCCTGGAACGGGGTGGTGCTCTATGAGAACTCCATCCCGGAGGGGGATCTGCTCGAGGGTGGAGCCGGCAACGACTACATCAGCGGTAGTGGCGGTGACGACACCATTGATGGTGGTGCAGACAACGATATCATCCAGAGCTACGACGGGGAGGATAAGCTGTCCGGCGGTTCAGGCAACGATGTCCTGGCCGGAGGGTCCGATGATGTCGTTATCCAGGGCGGGGATGGTGATGATGCCCTGTTTGGAGATGGTTATTTTACCGGTACAGGTGCCCTGAACCTGGATACCCTTGATCAACTTTCGTTAAGCTTTGCATACTCTACCCTCGGATACGCAACGGGCTTCACCTCTTCTAACTTCGAGATCCATAACGACGCCCCAAATGTGGGCGACGACTATCTGGCCGGTGGTGTTCTCCAGGGCAGGACCGGCAGCGACTACCTGGCAGGCGGCAGCGGCAGGAACAGCTATCTCTTTGCGGCCGGAGATAGTGGCGGCGCCGGAGATGTGGTCAGGTGCGGGGAGTGTGGAGTTCCGGGGACAGGATACGGAATTCGGTTGAGTTAGGTATCCTGTCCCCGGGACTTCGCTCCTTTGTCGAGCCTGTCAAAGGCCAGATGCGCAGTTTTGCGATCGGCCGCCAGATTCGGGAAAAGGCTGACTGCTATGAGCTGCGAGAATCCCGTCGCTCTATATCGCTTCTTTCGGTACCGAAAAGGGCAATATAGACGTAAAAAACGTACGGTTTTGGAAGGAATAAGGAATAAGGTCGATAGGTTAGCTTGGTGCAACCCCAATTGGACCCAAAACAATGCTTCCGAGCCAATCGATTGGTAGTTTGCGACGAACGATGCGCGGATAAAACTCAAGAAGCTTTATCCGAACTTATTAATATTACGCGGTACTAGCTATATGAAGATTTGGCACAAAATGATACTGGTAGTTGTTTCAGTCATTACTTTTTTGATTGTGGCAGTTGCCTCCCAGAGTTTTGGTAATTCAGTGAGCTGGAGGGAAGAAGTTCTGCTGCATGACGGGCGGAAGGTATTGGTTGAGCGTACAGCGGATCGGGGTGGGCGGCACGAGATTGGGCAGCGCCCACCGATCAAGAAACAGAGCCTTTCTTTTACTCTGCCATCATCAAAACAAAGTGTTAGCTGGAAAGTGGAAGGTGCCAAAGACATTGGCTACGCAGATCTTTCACCTATAATGCTTGATATTATTGGTCATACACCTTTTCTCGTAAATCGAACCGTTGGATGCCTTGCTTATAACAAATGGGGAAGGCCGAATCCGCCCTATATGATATTTCGCTATACCAACAAGACTTGGCAGCAGATCGAGTTGGAAGATCTGCCTTTGGCTCTCAAAGTTCCGAATATGATTATTTCATCACCGGATTTAGAAGCACAGCGATCCGGAATGAATCCGGTTTCGGCGGAGAAGATCCATGAGCTGAACAAAAGCCTCACTCAGCCTGAATTCCAAAGCGTCCTACGGGAGCCGTTACCACAGGAACGAATAGATTGGTGTGTTGAAAAAATTCGTACTAAAGGTGGATGGACCAGTATCTATATATTCAAATCACAGCCAACATATGAACGTTGTATAAATGCCTGCAATTTTAAGGAAGTGCTTCCAGGGCATTGTCCATGCGATAGATTGTTTAGCAAACATAAATAGGGAGAGCGGAGAGCTATGGCAACTGATATTGAATTGGCACTGATGGCAGGCCGGGCTTATGAATCAACTCGTGGTGAAACAAACTGGTTCCCAACCCCTCAGGGATGGTCGCTGATTGATCAAGATGAAAAAAGCAGTGGTTTCGAAGCCGTCACTTTCCAACGCGGCGACGAAATCGTAATTTCCTTTGCCGGAACCTGTGGCTCCAGTGATATGGCTACGGACGTTGCGTTGGCCTCGGGCAATTATTCACAACAGCTTCAGGAAGCTGCCGAATATTACCTGCAAGTTAAAACAACCAATCCGGATGCAAAAATAACGCTGACCGGCCATTCCCTTGGAGGAGGTCTGGCATCGTTAATCGCGGTTTTCTTCGATGAGGAAGCCATGACTTTTGATCAGGCTCCCTTCCGTGCCGCGGCAGAATCTCATAACTTGCAATCCCCTGATGCTTATGCGTTTATGCTCTCTGTTTTACAGGATAATGATCAAATTGATCAAAGTCTTCTACAGCCTTTGGAAGAATATGTGGATGCAATGCGTCAAGAGTCTATTGATATGCTGCAAGAGCGAGAGCAGGGTGTCACCAACATCAGAGTGGATGGTGAGTTTCTTTCCAGCTGGTTTGGCGTTCGAAACTTTGACATCATCGGCACAACTCCAACCGAGAACCTCCTTATCCACGGGTCGACAGATATCGGAGGTATTAGTCTGCATTCCATATCCTTGCTCACTGCCTTTTTGCAATGCCCCGATTTCCGTGAGGTGACCAACCAGTTAACTGATCTGCTGGGTATGATTTTCGATGAAAAATTATACGCATACGAAACAGATCCTGGATCAATAAACACTAATTTCCTTGAACACCTTATACGTTATGAATTCGGCAATGCACCTGGAGTAACCGATACCGATATGTTGACCCGTTTTACCAACGATATGGTCAAGATCGGAGAAGCGGGAGGCATCATTGCCTCGAACAATAGCCTGCAGAAAATGTTAATCGCCTTTGCAATGCAGGCCTATTATAAGGATGGTGGGTTGGTAGAATCAGGCGAATTGTTCGATACCAAAGGAGGGAACGGCAATATCCATTTCAGTCTTGAGAAAGTGGCAGATTCATTGGCCGGTACCAAGGGTTATCAAGAGTTTTTTCAAGGTTTTTTGGCTAGTATTCCTGAGCAGGAGCAGACAATCATAGAAGAAAGGATCTTTAGCTTAAAGGACTGGTATCTCCATTCCACCGATGGTGCTATGACGGCTACTGCTTCGGGAAATGAATCCTTTATGCTCGGTGGTTCCTATGTGGACACGCTCACCGGATCCGATAAGGGGGACCTTCTCTACGGCATGGACGGTGATGATACCCTCAGCGGCTATGCAGGGAACGACTACCTCGAAGGCGGCAAGGGCCGAGACACCATGTTTGGCGGCGGAGGCGACGACACCTTCTTCATCATGGGCAAGGATGAGGCCTACGACCTCTTCAACGGCGGTAGCGGCACCGACACCATCCAGGGCGGAGCTCAGGACGACACCATCCGGGTCCGTTCCCTGACCGCTGCCGACTCCATCGAGGTGATCGACGGTGGTGGCGGCGAAAACATCATCGCCGGCACCGAGGAGGGCAACACCATCGACCTGAGCGGGATGAGCCTCAGCCATATCGACCGCATCGAAGGGGGCGGCGGGATCGACATTATCACCGGTTCCAACGGCAGGGATCTGATCTACGGCGGGGCCATGGGGGATACCCTCAGGGGCATGGCCGGTGACGACACCCTCTACGGCATTCAGCGGGACGGCAGCGACGACTACCTCGGCGATCGCCTGGAGGGCGGCAGCGGGAACGATACCTACCATGTCGGCTTAGGTGACATCATAGCTGATGCGGATAAGCAGGGGGTCATCTGGTTTGAGGGCCAGCAACTGCCGCTTCTCTCTCTGGCCGAACAGGGGGAGGGGTTCCACTTCTATGAGAGTGCGGATAAGCAGTTCCAGGCAAGCCTGGACGAGGCCAGCAACACCCTCTCCGTAACCGCAGGGACCAACCCCTCTTATTTCTCCATCGAAAACTTTGTCTGCGGCGACTTCGGTATCACCCTCAGCGACTACACCCCGCCGCCTTCGCTCTACGATCTTACCTTGAACGGCACTGATTCCCGCGATGAGCTGGCCTATCTCAACCTGGGGGCCAACGGCCGCCTTGCCTTTACCGCCTTTCCTGACGGAGTAAGCAGCAACACCCCATTTTATCAGACGCCATTACCGGCAGAGGCACCGAGCATGGAGGTATTCGGTGGGCAGGGGGGAGATTTCCTGTTTGGTTTCGCCGGTCATGACCATCTCGACGGCGGCGATGGCAGCGATATAATCAACGGTTATATGGGCTCCTGGAACGGGGTGGTGCTCTATGAGAACTCCATCCCGGAGGGGGATCTGCTCGAGGGTGGAGCCGGCAACGACTACATCAGCGGTAGTGGCGGTGACGACACCATTGATGGCGGTGCAGACAACGATATCATCCAGAGCTACGACGGGGAGGATAAGCTGTCCGGCGGTTCAGGCAACGATGTCCTGGCCGGAGGGTCCGATGATGTCGTTATCCAGGGCGGGGATGGTGATGATGCCCTGTTTGGAGATGGCTACTTTACCGGCACAGGGTCTCTGGATCTGGATAACCTGGATCAACTTTCGTTACGCCTGAGCTACTCCGCGGCCGGCTACGCCAGCGGCTTCACCTCTTCTAACTTCGAGATCCATAACGACGCCCCAAATGCGGGCGACGACTATCTGGCCGGTGGTATGGGGCGTGACTACATCGAGGGGGGTGGTGGCAATGACATCCTTCTTGGTGAGGCGGACCATGATACCTTGTTTGGCGGTGACGGCAACGACAACTTATCCGGCGGTGCTGGTAACGACTGGCTGGTCGGGGACAACAGCGATCTTTCCGGCACAGGGGACGATCTCATTAAGGGCGGCGATGGTGATGACCTGCTCTACGGCCTTGCCGGCAATGATCGGCTCTTTGGTGAGCAGGGTCAGGATCAGCTGTTCGGCCATGGCGGAGATGACCTCCTTAGCGGCGGCGATCAAGGCGACTATCTCAACGGCGGTACAGGCCACGATACCCTCTATGGCGGCACCGGGGGTGACCAGCTCTACGGCGACGGCGGCAACGACCAGCTGTATGGTGGTGCTGACTCTGACATCCTCGTCGGTGAATCCGGCGACGATACCCTGAGGGGCGGTGAAGGAACCGATACCCTCTATGGCGATAATGGTGATGCCACGGGTTCCGGGGCAGACAGGCTGTTTGGAGAGGCCGGTAACGATCACCTCTATGGCCATGGCGGCGATGATCAGCTCTTCGGCGGCAGCGGCAATGATGAGCTGCAGGGCAATGACGGGCTCGATACCTTGTCCGGAGGCTCGGGAGACGACAACCTCTTTGGACAGGGGGGAGACGATATTCTCCAGGGCGGGACCGGCAACGACTACCTGGCAGGCGGCAGCGGCAGAAACAGCTATCTCTTTGCGGCCGGAGACAGTGGCGGCGCCGGAGATGTGGTCAGGTGCGGGGAGGGGCAGAGTGTGATCCAGCTCGATGGCGTCGAGCTGGCTGGGATCGTGGTGGAACAGAGTCCCTCAACCGACAGCGTCAAGATCCGTTATTCACCGACCGATCTGCTGCTGCTTGAACAGGTGGGTACAGGTGCGGAGGTGAGCTTTAGGCTTGGCGGAGAAGAGCTCTCCTGGCAAGCCTTTATGGCAGGGGCAATCAACACCCTTACAGGCACAGCCGATGACGATGTCATTACCGGCGGCAGCACCAACGATGTCATCGCCGGTGGGGCCGGCAATGACACCCTGGAGGGGAGCGGAGGCAACGATACCCTGTACGGCGAGGTCGGCAACGATACCCTCTCAGGAGGAGCGGGAAACGATGTGCTTGTGGGGGGTGCAGGGCGGGATGTCATGTCCGGGGGAGAGGGCAATGACACCTATGTGGTTTCCCCGGGTGATGGCAAGGACTTTATTTACGACAACCTGGGGTGGAATACGCTGGCATTACAGTCCAGCAGATCGGCAAGCAACATCTCCTTTGTCTATGCCGCTGAAACGGATGGTACGGTCTGCGAGGATCAGGAGGCCCAGGGGATACTGGTTCGCTATCAGGGCGGAGGTCCGGTTTTTGTTGACAGCGGCAGGGTCAATAATTGGAGCCTCAGCTTCAACGATGGCGTGATGACCCATGCCGAGATCCTTGCCCATGTGGAAAGAAAGCTTCAGGGCGGCGATGAGGCAGATACGCTTTCCGGGGCACTGGGGCAGGATACCCTTCAGGGAGGCGGCGGGGGGGACCACCTCTACGGTCATGACGGGGAGGACTCCCTTTACGGAGACGAGGGCGATGATCATCTGGAGGGAGGGGCTGGCGATGACAGGCTCTACGGCGGGAAAGGAGATGACCTGCTTGACGGCGGCAAGGGCGCAGACTACCTCGATGGCGGCGAGGGCATAGATACGGTCTCGTATGCAGCTGAGACGGAGGACATAACCGTAGTCTTATGGGAGGGCGGCAGGGGCGGCAGCGCCGAAGGCGACACCTACAGGAACATCGAATCTGTCATAGGCGGCAAGGGCAATGATCATCTGACGAGCGCTGGTTATGCTGTACTTGAGGGGGGGCCGGGAGCTGATGTGTTGGATGGTAACTGGGGTTACCTGAGTACTGCCTCCTACCGCTCCTCGTCAGCAGGGGTGGAGGTTAGCCTGGACACAGGTGAGGCCCATGGCGGAGATGCCGAGGGGGATCGCTTGTATAAGATCAAAAATCTCACCGGTTCCGAATTTGCCGACATCCTGGTTGCGTCAAGTGATAAAGGGTTGGGGGGCACTGTTCTGCACGGCTTGGGAGGAGATGATCGGCTGATTGGTACTGAAAACGGGGACCTCCTTGCCGGCGGCAGAGGGAATGATCTCCTGGAGGGCGGGGCCGGCAATGACAGCTATATATTCAATCGAGGAGACGGTATTGACACCATCGTCAACAGCAGCGGTGAATACAGCGAAACGATTGTCAAGGACAGCTTTGGCCATGAACGTCTAAGCAGGGTGGCGTCTTCCTACGATAGAGACACTCTTGTCTTTGGCCAGGGGATAACCGCCGACGATCTCTTGTTATACCGGACTCCCTCAGGGGAGAATAGCGAGTTGGGTGATAACGATTTAGTGATAGCCCTTAAAGATGACGCACAGCCCAATGCCGCCTGGAATGAACTGGGCGACAAGGTCATCGTTAAAGGCTATTTCAACCATGAGGTGAGGGCTGAGGTCAATATCTATGAGCAATACTCAGTCTGGGATGACTCGAATTGGGACAGATGGGTTCGCTACGGCGAATATTCCAACTGGGTAAAACGCATCGAATTCGCCGATGGTACCAGCCTGGACCGTGATGAACTGGTTGCATCTTTGAGCGGTGGCACAGCCGGCGATGACCACCTTGAAATGATCCAGGATAATAGCTATTCCCAGGCGGTTTCCTGGAACGGTCTTGCCGGCAATGATGTGTTGGTGGGGGCCAAGGGCGATGATGCCCTGTGGGGCGGGGAAGGAGAAGATCGCCTGGATGGCAGGGGAGGAAACAATTATCTCGATGGCGGGAGCGGAAACGACACCTATGTCGTCTCCAATAGAAACACTCCCCAGGAGTTTGAATCCTGGTTGAGCACCCAGGCTGTTCCCTGTGTAGACGATAAGTTTATCAGGGACACCCTCTCCGATGAAGATGGCTACGACAGGGTCATCTTTGAGAGTGATATAGCCAGGGAGGATATCGTTTTTACCATAAACACCGGCGGAGATCTGGTGATCGATTATGGCCTGTATCTGCAGTACCAGATGATCGTGAGTGGTAATGGGGTTGAGCTTTTTGAAAACTCGGATGGTTCCACCATCACCCGGGAGCAGGTAGTCTCCGCCCTTGAGAGAATCGCGGGAAGACTCGGGGTCGATATTCATCAGGTCAGCAGCACCGATATATTCAATAATATTGAGTTGAAGAGCGAACTGTACAACAGCTGGGCAGATCAGTTTGTTGTCCAGACCGGGCACGCTGACTGGAATCTCTTTAACGGCAGATCGGATAATGAGATCGTCTACGGCGGTGCAGGCGTTGATGAGCTGCTCGGGCATAGCGGCAATGATGAATTGCACGGCAGAGGCTCTGATGATCTGCTCAACGGCGGCAATGGCAGTGACAGATATGTTTTTGAGCGTGGCGACCAAAATGATGTGATTTGGGACAAGGAGTTACCCTTTATTACCGATTCCTATGGAAGTTATCAGCCGGATGATGGCGACAGTGTTGGTTGGGGGCAATTTGTCACTGAAGTGCATCCAAATGAAGCCCCCAGCAATGACTCCCTCCTCCTGGGAGGAGATACCCTGGGGGGAGATATCCACAAGGACGACCTTGAAATCTTTTGGGCAACGGAGATGGAGGACCCGGCCAATGGCGGCGATGATCTCCTCATCCGCTTAAAATCACAGGATCCGGATCAGGCATGGCATGATCGCGATGTTAATCTTGCCATCATTACAGATTATTATGATGCCAACCCTCTATTGGAAAACGTGGTTGATCACGCAACAGGGGAAACAAACTCCCAGGCAAGGGTTGTCACCAGTGATGATTTTGCGGCTTATGGCGATAAGGCGTTACGATCGTTGGCATATCGTTTGAGCTGCAGCGATGAGGCTGTCTGTGGAATTACTGACCTTGCCGGACTCCGGAGTTTCCTGGATGTTGAGAACGGTCTGGTTGGTTTCAACCGGGAGTATCGAGCAACAGATGATACCATTTTGATAAGAGACTATTTTAATCCTGCTCTCACCATAGAGCATATCGTCTTGACTGACTCAGGGGAAGAACTGAGCAAAGCAGAGATTGTTGACCTGATGTCAACTGAGAATTCCGAGATGATTCGAGGTTTCTCAGACGAAGAGAATGTCATCCACGGAAAAGGTGGAAACGATATCGTTCGTGGTGCCAACCTCAAGGACACTATATTTGGTGAAGCCGGTAATGATCAACTTTATGGGCTCAGTGGCGACGATACACTTTCCGGCGGTGGGGGCGACGACGCCTTGCATGGCGGCGCAGGTGCCGATCAGATGAGCGGCGGGGTCGGCAACGATAGCTACTACCTGGATTCAGCGGATGATGTCATCGTGGAGCAGGAGGATGAAGGCAGCGATACGGTGTTTTCCTCTGTGGACTATACCCTTGGCGCCAACCTGGAGAAGTTGGTGCTGACCGGTGAAACGGCCGTGCTCGGGGTAGGCAACGATATGGCCAATGATTTGCGTGGTGGATCAGGCGATGACCGACTCTACGGGCGGCTGGGTGATGACAGCCTCAGCGGCGGCGAGGGTGACGACATCTTGAACGGTGGCGCAGGCGCCGATCAGATGAGCGGCGGAGTGGGCAACGATAGCTATTACCTGGATTCAGCAGACGACGTCATCGTGGAGCAGGGGGATGAAGGGGTTGACCGGGTGTTTTCTGCGGTGGACCATAGCCTTGGCGCCAACCTGGAGAGGCTGGTGCTGACCGGTGAGACGGCCGTGCTCGGGGTGGGTAACGAGATGGCCAACACCATCTCGGGCAACGGTATTGGTAATGATTTGCGCGGTGGAGCAGGCGATGACCGGCTCTACGGGCGGCTGGGTGATGACAGCCTCAGCGGCGGTGAGGGTGACGATATCTTGAACGGTGGTGCAGGCGCCGATCAGATGAGCGGCGGAGTGGGCAACGATAGCTACTACCTGGATTCAGCAGACGACGTCGTCGTGGAGCAGGGGGATGAGGGGGTCGACCGGGTGTTTTCTGCGGTGGACCATAGCCTCGGCGCCAACCTGGAGAACCTGGTGCTGACCGGTGAGACGGCCGTGCTCGGGGTGGGCAACGAGATGGCCAACACCATCTCGGGCAACGGTATTGGTAATGATCTGCGCGGTGGAGCAGGCGATGACCGGCTCTACGGGCGGCTGGGTGATGACCGCCTCAGCGGCGGTGAGGGTGACGACATCCTGAACGGTGGCGCAGGCGCCGATCAGATGAGCGGCGGAGCGGGCAACGATAGCTACTACCTGGATTCAGCGGACGATGTCATCGTGGAGCAGGGGGATGAAGGGGTCGACCGGGTATTTTCTGCGGTGGACCATAGCCTCGGCGCCAACCTGGAGAAGCTGGTGCTGACCGGTGAGACGGCCGTGCTCGGGGTGGGCAACGAGATGGCCAACACCATCTCTGGCAACGGTATTGGTAATGATCTGCGCGGTGGATCAGGCGATGACCGACTCTACGGGCGGCTGGGTGATGACCGCCTCAGCGGTGGTGAGGGTGACGACATCCTGAACGGTGGCGCAGGCGCCGATCTGATGAGCGGCGGAGCGGGCAACGATAGCTACTACCTGGATTCAGCGGACGATGTCATCGTGGAGCAGGGGGATGAAGGGGTCGACCGGGTATTTTCTGCGGTGGACCATAGCCTTGGCGCCAACCTGGAGAGGCTGGTGCTGACCGGTGAGACGGCCGTGCTCGGGGTGGGCAACGAGATGGCCAACACCATCTCTGGCAACGGTATTGGTAATGATCTGCGCGGTGGATCAGGCGATGACCGACTCTACGGGCGGCTGGGTGACGACAGCCTCAGCGGCGGTGAGGGTGACGACATCTTGAACGGTGGCGCAGGCGCCGATCTGATGAGCGGCGGAGTGGGCAACGATAGCTACTACCTGGATTCAGCGGACGATGTCATCGTGGAGCAGGGGGATGAAGGGGTCGACCGGGTATTTTCCTCGGTGGACCATACCCTTGGAGCCAATGTCGAGAAATTGAAGCTCCAGGGGGATCAGTCGATAGCTGGTGTTGGTAATGATCAGGATAACTTGATACAGGGAAACAACAACGACAACATCCTGAATGGGCGAAGCGGTAATGATACTCTTAAGGGAAATGGAGGAAAGGATACCTTTGTATTTGATTCAGCTCTCGATCAAGAGGGAAATTCTGATGTAATCTCTGACTTCGTATCAGGTCAGGACAAGATATTGCTTGATCGTGATATCTTTTCTGCTCTGCCTGGTAGGAGAAAAAATAGGGGACAGACCCCAATTAAGTTGATCCCTTCGTAACACCCTTTTCTTTTTTTGGTCGGCCAGCGGTGCCTGGAGTTACGCGACGTCCAAGCATCTCGCTGATTTCTGAGGTAAATCGACTGTTGCCTAATGCGAAGTTTCCGTTGGTGGCTTTTCGGATTTTATCTGCTTCTTCAAGGTCCAAGTCATGGCTAAACAGTTCCCTATATGCTTTTTGTCTCGCCCTATGGGAGCGGCCAAGATTCAGGTAGAGATGATGGGGGCGTATTATCTCAGATTGATTTCCCTGGGCATTCACCTGGTAACTTGACCAGCGGTAATCACCCGGTTGACTGACCATGCCGGCACGTACCGGGTTCATTTCTATATATCGCTGACAGCTGAAAAGATACTCTTCCTGTTGAACGATGCTCGATCGAAACCGTCCCTCCCAGAGTGTGCCGCTCCGTTGATGGCTGCGATTGACATACTGGACATAACGCTGGCCAAGGCGCTTCATGAGCTTACCGGCACTGTCAGCCTTGGATGGAGTCAGGAGGAGATGTACGTGGTTGGTCATTAAAACGTAGGCATGAACGGAACAACCTGTTGTGTTAGCGTACTCTTTGAGCCAATCAAGATAAAACAGGTAGTCTTCATCCGTGAAAAAGCATGCTTGTCGATTATTCCCGCGTTGAATAATATGAATCGGTATGTCGGGTACTATCAGTCGAGGTCGTCTAGGCATATCTTATCCAATAGTAAGTTATTCAAAAGGGCTCAAGGGAAAACGTGGTCTGTCCCCTATTGCTCGTGTCCCCTATTGCTCGCTATTGCTCCGTCACCTATTGCTCCCTTCAGCGTTTAGAGCTGCCTGAGGTGGTCTCGCCGCCCTGGCCGGTCCAGTTGGTATGGAAGAATCGGCCCCTGGGTTGATCGGTTCGCTCGTAGGTGTGGGCGCCGAAGTAGTCGCGCTGGGCCTGGATCAGGTTGGCCGGCAGCCGGCTGCTGCGCAGGCCGTCAAAGTACTGGAGGCTGCTGCAGAGGCAGGGGGCAGGGATGCCGGCAGTGACCCCTGCGGTGATGACCCGGCGCAGGGCAGCCTGGGCCTGGTTCAGGGTGGTGCTGAAGTGGGGTGCCAGCAGCAGCTGGTCGAGCTCCGGGCACTGGGCGTAGGCCTGACTGATGGTTTCCAGGAAGGCTGAGCGGATGATGCAGCCGCCCCGCCAGATCCGGGCGACCTCGCCCAGGTCAAGGTTCCAGGAAAAATCGCGGGAGGCGGTGGCCAGGAGCTGGAAGCCCTGGCCATAGGAGATCAGCTTGGCCATGTAGAGGGCTGCCTCCAGGTCCCTGAGCAGGGCCCGGGGATCGCCGCTCCAGCTTCCCCCGGGTCCCGGAAAGACGGGGGCTGCGGCGAGGCGCTGCTCCTTGCTGGCCGAGAGGCAGCGGGCAAAGACCGATTCGCTGATCAGGGAGAGGGGGATGCCCAGGTCAAGGGCCGCATCCACCGTCCACTTGCCGGTGCCCTTCTGGGCTGCCGCATCCAGGATCGCCTCCAGCAGGGGGGAGCCGTCCTCGTCCTGAAAGCTGAGGATCTCGGCGGTGATCTCGATCAGGTAGCTGTTGAGTCGGCCGCTGTTCCATCGAGCAAATATCTCTCCTATCTGTCGGTGTTCCAGGCCGAGCAGCTCTGTGATGAGATGATAGCTCTCAGCAATGAGCTGCATGTCTCCATACTCGATGCCGTTATGGACCATCTTGACGAAATGGCCGGCTCCCCCGGGGCCCAGCCAGCTGCAGCAGGAGCTGCCGTCGCTGAGCCGGGCGGCGATGGGCAGCAGCAGGGGTTCCAGCAGGGGCCAGGCCTCTTTGGAGCCTCCCGGCATCAGGGAGGGGCCGTGGAGGGCCCCCTCCTCACCGCCCGAGACCCCGCAGCCGACAAAGTGCAATCCCTGTCCCTTCAGCATCACGACCCGCCGCTTGGTATCCCTGTAGTGCGAGTTGCCGCCGTCGATGAGGATATCGCCCGCTTCGAGGTAGGGGAGCAGCTGTTCGATAACCTCGTCCACCACCGGACCTGCCTTGAGCATCAGCATGATCTTGCGGGGAGGTGCCAGGGAGCGGATAAAGGCGGCCAGGGTGGGGTAACCGCTTATGGTGGTTCCCCGGGCCCGACCCCTGATGAATGCATCGGTCCTGGCCGTGGTGCGGTTGAAGACCGAGACCGCAAAGCCGTGATTGGCCAGGTTCAGGGAGAGGTTTTCGCCCATGACGGCCAGGCCGATAAGGCCTATCTCTGCTGCTGTCTGCATGATCTGATCCTTGAGGGAGTAAGGTTGAGTAAAAAGAGGGGCGATGGGGCCTGCCTGCAGCGGCTGACTCCAGAGAAGAGCCACCTGTTTCAAACGATGTAAGGTGACCTTAAGACGCCTTAAGACTATCTTAAGCTCTTCTCGTTATTCTTCAAGGCAGGGCTGCCGGGGAAAGAGGGGGAGCAGGGGCGGGGAGAGTGTTTGCAGCGGCCGCGATCAGGGCTGCTGGAGCCCGGGGAGGGCCGGGCCCACTGTCATCTACAGCGGGCCCGGCATCGAGCAGTGGAGGGCTGGAGCCCGGGGCTTACCTCTTGCGGGGATAGGGCCAGGCCATCAGCCCGCCCTCCATGACCCGGACATTGGTGTAGCCGTGGGCCCGGAGGATGGTGGCGGTCTCGTAGCCGCGCATGGAGATCTTGCAGAAGCAGATGATCTCCTGCTCCTTATCTGCAGGCAGCTCCTCCAGTCGGGCCCGGACCGCGCCCAGGGGGACCAGCTTCTCGCCGATGCCCAGCTGCATCTCCTCAAACTCCTCCGGGCTGCGGGCATCCATCAGAAACAGCTCCTCTCCCTGCTGGATCCTCTCCCAGACCGCGGTGGCATCCGTGCCCTTCATCCGTCCCTTGAGCTTGTTCTGGATGATGTGGGCAGAGGCGATGAAGTGGTCGATGGCCAGGGAAAAGGGCGGGGCATAGGGGAGATCGGCGTTGACCAGCTGCTCCACGGTCATCTTGCCCTGGATGGCCATGGCGGCCATGGCGATCTGCTTGCTCACATCGCCGGGGCCGACGCACTGGTAGCCGAGGATGCGCTGATCCCGGGTGGAGACCAGCAGCTTGGAGATCAGGAGCTTGGCGCCCATGAAGCCTGGTTTGTCCGGGCTGGCATTCACCACGGTCTCATAGTCGCTGAAGCCGGTCTGCTGGGCCACTTTTTCCGAGAGCCCGGTGGAACCGGCGGTGAAGTTGAAGATCTTGCAGATCCCGGTCTGGTAGGTGCCCGGGAAGGTGACGCTGTTGCCGAGGATTACGTTCTCGCCGGCCACCCTTCCCTCCAGGTTGGCCAGGTCACCCATGGGGGAGAAGGTCTTGTCACCGGTGTTGCAGTTGTTGATCTCCACACAGTCGCCGGCAGCGTAGATGTGGGGATCAGAGCTCTGCATGTACTGGTCCACGCTGATGCCGCCCAGCTTGCCGATGGCCAGTCCTGCCCGGGCGGCCAGACCGCTGTTGGGGCGGACGCCCATGGCCATCACCGCCAGCTCGCAGTCGAGCACGCTGCCGTCTGCCAGGACCACCCCGCTGAGTTTGCCCTCTTTGCCGCGGAACTCCTTGAGCCCGGTGGAGGTCAGTATCGTGGCGCCAGAGGCGTGCATGTGGTTCTCCACCAGTTTGGCCATCCGCCAATCCAGGAAGGGCAGGACCTGGTCCTGGAGCTCCACCACGGTGACCTCCATTCCCGAGAGCTGCAGGGCCTCGCAGGTCTCTACCCCGATCAGGCCGCCGCCGATGATCACCGCCTTCTTGACCTGCTGCGCATCCCGGATCCTACGAAGTGCATCGCTGTCCTCCATGCTGAGCAGGGTGTGGATCCCGTCCAGGTCGATGTTGGGGATGGGGGGCAGGTTGGCGCTGGCACCGGTGGCGATGATCAGCTTGTCGTAGGGGATGGTCTGCTCCTCCCTGGTGCGCAGGTTCAGGCAGTGGACCCGTTTCTGCTCCCGATCGATGGCCATCACCTCGGTTTCGGTGAGGGCGGTGATGCCCTTGGCCTTGGCAAAGAAGGCGGGATCGCGAACCACCCCGGTGGGGGTGCAGAGCAGCATCTTGCGTTCATCAAAGACCCCGCCCACGTAGTAGGGGTAGCCGCAGGCGGCCATGGAGAGGTCCGCTCCCTTCTGGATGATGGTGACATTGGCGGCTTCATTAAGACGTTTGGCCTTGGCCGCGGCCTTGGCTCCGGCGGCAGAGCCGCCGATGACAACGAGGTTGGTGCTGGTCATCACTGTTTCTCCGTGCTTGTAGCGAAATAGTTATAGCGTATTATGATCGATATAAAAGTTGTAATTGGGGAATGGTGCCTGGAAAACAAAAACCGCTTCAGGATCTTTCCATCGAGGCGGAGAGTGCATATAGAGTAGTGCCAGAGCGGTACAGATCGACTATGCTCGATCCGCTGTTCATATACACAAAACATCCTGGCCTAGCCAGCCTTAATTAGCAAAATGGGGTAGAAATGGGAATAGTTATTTCTGTTAAAACCTTCTTTAGGCGGTCTCTCTATTCGGAAGTGCTTGATAAGATATGAAAAAGCGGACTTCTAACTGGCAGTTTTTTTCAGGCCGCAGGGGGGGGCAGGTTGAGCCGATCCCAGGGCCAGGATCAGGGGGGCCGGTGACTCGGCCAGGGGTGGTTACAGGTGGTGCAGGCAAAGAGAAAGGAAGGGGCGGATGAAGAAGAGTGAGGCGATACCGGCCAATGTGACCGAAACCATCCTGGAGTCGATCTCGGACGGGGTCTTTACCGTCAACCATGAGTGGCGGATCATGTCCTTTAACCGGGCTGCCGAGGAGATCACCGGCATCCCGCGCAGCGAGGCCATCGGTCGCTTCTGCTGGGAGGTTTTCCGCTCCAACATGTGCGAAGGCGACTGCGCCCTCAAGCGGACCATGAAGGAGGGCAAGGCCTTTGTCAGCAGCTCCACCTATATCATCAACAGTGACAAAAAACGGATCCCCATCAACGTCTCCACTGCCCCGCTTCAGGATGAGCATGGCAAGGTTCTGGGCGGAGTAGAGACCTTCAGGGACAATACCCTGGTGGAGGAGCTGCGCAAGGAACTCAGCGGCGGCTTCATTCTGGGCGATATGGTGAGCAACAGCGATGCCATGCACAGGATCTTTGCCGTCCTGCCCCAGATTGCCGAGAGTGATTCCACGGTCTTGATCGAGGGGGAGACCGGCACCGGAAAGGAGATGATGGCCAAGGCCCTCCATCGCCAATCGCTGCGCCGGGACAAGCCCTTTCTGGCCATCAACTGCGGCGCCCTGCCCGACACCCTCCTGGAATCAGAGCTCTTTGGCTACAAGGCCGGGGCCTTTACCAACGCGGCCAGGGATAAGCAGGGGATCTTTGCCGCGGCCCAGGGGGGCACCATCCTCCTGGATGAGCTGGGAGAGACCAGTCCGGCCTTTCAGGTCAAACTGCTCAGGGTCCTGGAGGAGCGTGAATTTCAGCCCCTGGGAAGCGTGGTCAGGGAGAAGAGCGATGTCCGCATCCTGGCGGCCACCAACCGCGAACTGAGCCGACTGGTGGAGCAGGGCCGCTTTCGCCGGGATCTCTTCTATCGGGTGAATATCGTCAGCCTGCAGCTGCCACCCCTGCGTGAGCGTCGGGAAGATATCCCCCTGCTGGCGGAACGGTTCATTGCCAAGATGAATCGCCTGGGGGGCAAGAGTGTCTCAGGCCTGAGCCCAGAGGCGCTCAGCCTGTTGATGGGCCACAGCTTTCCCGGAAATATCCGTGAGTTGGAAAACATGATCGAACATGCCCTGATCCTCTGCAGCCAAGGGGAGATCACTCCGGCCCAGCTGCCCTCCTACCTGGTGCAGCAAGGGCCTCCCATCCCGGAGGAGGCCTCCCCGGACATCCATGCCGCCGTGGAGCGTACCGAGGTCGAGCTGATACATGCCGCCCTGGAGCGCCACGGCTACAATCGAACTGCCGCGGCCCGGGAACTGGGCATGCACAAGAGTACCCTCTTTCGTAAGGTCAAGAAGCTGGGGATCACCCTACCCACCGTTGACGGCCGTCACTCCAGCTCCGCCCTATAGTCGCGGAACCGCTCCGCTGTACCGTCGCACAGTGGCGCGGTTCCGCGTCCCTGTCTCGTCCCCCGTTGCGATCTGCTCTGAGCCCTGGTTGGTACGCTTTCTTCTTTCCTGGTTTTCTTTCCTGTGTAATTCTTTGTTTTCACATTATATTTTGTTGCCCAGGTCCCTTCCCTCCCTGGGAGGACAGGGAAAGGTATCCGCTCGCTGTTCCCTTGGCATGGTTTCTGCTTCTCCTGGGTATGAAGAGACAACCATCGGGATTGAAAGTTGCTGTGACGGTGTGGGAAAATCGGGTCTCGCCGGTGTTTGATTCGGCCCGGACCCTGTTAATCGTTGAGCTGGTCGACACCGAAATAACCAGCCAGCATCTGCAGCAATTTGATCCCCAGAGGGTGTCCCAGCTGGTGCAGATGCTGGTAGACAACGGCGTGATGATCCTGATCTGCGGAGCGGTCTCTGAAGAGCCTGCAAAGGTCCTGGAGGCGGCCGAGTTTGAACTGATCCCCTTTATCAGTGGAGACATCAGCGAAGTGCTGGCGATGTTGGTAGTGGAACAGCCGGTATGGAGTGCGTTGAAAATGCCTGGCTGCGGCAGGAATATCTGCTGCCGCGGTAAGATTCGCCATGGCAGAGCCATCAAGGCTGCGCAGCATGACGAGCTTGGCGGGTATCTCTATAAATAGAGCAAACGGAGGACAGGAAGATGCCAGGATTTGATGGAAGTGGTCCCCAGGGACAAGGTGCACGAACCGGAAGGCAACAGGGACGCTGTGGCCGGATGGCCCCGTCGGAACAAGCTTTTCAAGCCGGTCGGGGAGGTGGCGTTGGCGGCGGCCAGGGCAGGCAGCAGCTGCGGGGGCCGGGAGGCGCTACTCGCTGCGGCGGCGGCTTTGGCCGGAGAAACGGCAACAACCGCTAACCGGAGCGTGGCCGCAACAGGTGAACAATTATTCAGGAGTGATGCGAGTGAAAACACTGTTGGTATATAAGGAACAATCGAATTTTCAGGTGTTTAAAGAGGTGTTGGCACAGCATCCGAATATCTCGTTAGAGGAAACAGACGACCCTGCTGCAGCCTTGCAGCGGGGCCAAGAGGGGCAGGCCGAGGTCATCGTGGTTGATGAGGCCTTAAGTAATGGAAGCGGTATCCAGTTTATCGAGCAACTGGTCAAGTTGAACCCCATGGTCAACACCGCCCTGGTCAGCGGACTGGGGCCGGGGAAGTTCCACGAGGCCACCGAAGGCCTGGGGATCCTGGTCCAGCTCTCTCCTGTTCCCGGACAGAAAGATGCCGAATATTTCATGGAAAAATTGGCCAAGGTTGCCCTCCTCCTTGAGCCGCTTGGAGCGGATCCGTCATGATCATCAGTGTAGCCAGTGGTAAGGGTGGTACCGGCAAGACCACGGTCTCCACCAACATGGCCCAGGCCCTGGAAACGGAGCTGACCTTTCTGGACTGCGACGTTGAAGAGCCCAATGCTCATCTCTTTCTCGAGCCTGCTATCTCCAGCAGCCGCCAGGTCGAGACCCCGGTCCCTGAGATCCAGGTGGAGAAGTGTACCCAGTGCCGCAAGTGCATGGATATCTGTCGTTTCAACGCCATCGCCGTGGTCGGCCAGCAGGTCCTGGTCTTTCCCGAACTCTGCCACAGTTGCGGCGGTTGCATGTTGGTTTGTCCGGAGGGGATCATCACCGAGACCGGCCGGGAACTGGGCGTGATCGAAGAGGGGCAGCGGGATAAGATCACCTTTGCCCACGGCAAGATGCGGGTGGGCGAGGCCATGGCGCCGCCCCTGATCAAGGAGGTGCGCAAGGCCACTCGTGCCCAGGGACTGACCATCATCGATGCGCCTCCAGGCACCTCGTGTCCGGTTATTGCCGCCATCGATGGGGTGGACTTTGTGCTGATGGTCACCGAACCGACGCCCTTTGGCCTCCATGACCTCAAGCTGGCGGTGGAGGCGGTCAAGCTGCTCGGCATCTCCAGCGGCCTGGTCATCAACCGTGCCGATCTGGGCAACCGGGAGGTCTACGCCTATGCCCGGGAGCAGGAGATTCCCATCCTGATGGAAATCCCCTTTGATCGCCGGATTGCCGAGGTCTACTCATCGGGACAGTCCGTGGTCGAGGCCATGCCGGAGTGGGCGGAAAAATTTCGGGAGCTGTATCACCGGATTGAAGCCATAGTGGAATCCTAATTAAGAGATAAGCTGATGCGGGAACTAGTTATTTTAAGCGGCAAGGGCGGAACCGGCAAAACCAGCCTGACCGCAGCCTTTGCCTCGATGGCGGCCAACAAGGTGGTCTGTGATGCAGACGTGGATGCTGCCGACCTCCACCTCCTGGCCCAGCCCCAGGTCCGGATGATCACGGATTTCATGGGCGGAGGAATCGCCCGGATTCGGGAGGAGAGCTGCAGCCAGTGCGGGACCTGCCGGGATCTGTGCCGCTTTGCGGCCATTGACGAGCAGTTGGTCATCAACCCTCTCCACTGTGAGGGGTGCGGGGTCTGCGTGGATCTCTGTCCGGAGGGGGCCATCGATTTTCCCATCCAGAAGTGCGGGGAGTGGTTTATCTCCGACTCCAAGTACGGCCCCATGGTCCATGCCCGTCTGGGCATTGCCGAAGAGAACTCCGGTAAGTTGGTCAGCCTGGTGCGCAAAGAGGCCAGAAATCTTGCCGAAGAACAGGGCTGTGACCTGCTGATCACCGACGGCCCTCCCGGGATCGGCTGTCCCGTGATTGCCGCCATCAGCGGGGCCACCGCCCTGGTGATTGTGGTGGAGCCCACGGTCTCCGGCCTCCATGATATGATCCGGGTGGCGGAGCTGGCCTCCCACTTCAAGATTCCCGGGATGATCTGTATCAATAAGTTTGACCTGAACCTTGAACTCTCTGCAGCCATCACCGAGGTGGCGGCAAAGCGGAACATGGAGGTCTTGGGCATGGTTCCCTTTGATCCGATCTTTGTTCATGCCATGGTCAAGGGGGAGAATATTTTCGAATATGGAGAGGATAACAAGGACTCTGCGACCCTGGAGGCGGTTCGTGCCATCTGGGAGAAGATAGAGGGTGCATCGGTGTTGAACAACATGGGTGTGCTGGATATGAAGGCAGTAATTCGATAGTTAACATTTAATGAGAAGGAAGGAATATGGCGACAATGAGAGTAGCAATCCCCTCTGAGGGTGAGGGCGGTTTAGACGGCAAGCGGGCAGGACACTTCGGCCACTGTGATGTCTTTACCTGCATTGATTTCGAGAACGGAGAGATCAAGGAAGTTTCCATTGTTCCCAACAGGGAACATGTCCAGGGTGGATGCATGGTGCCGGTAAACCTGCTTGCTGAAAATAAGGTCAACGCTCTTGTTGTTGGTGGAATCGGGATGCGGCCCCTGATGGGTTTTCGTCAGGTAGGTATCGAGGTCTACCATGACAGTGCCCGTCCGGATATCAGGCCGGTGGTGGAGGATTTTCTTGCCGGTAACCTGCCGATGATCACGGATAACGATGTCTGCGGAGGCGGTGGCGGTCGCTAAGCACTTGCCTGCCTGGTAAGGATTCTTTGCACTTAACTTCAGAGTTTCTCCTACCTCGGAACGTTTGTTCCCCTTTATCTGTTGGTACTGGCCCTTTACCGGGCAGGCATTTTTTTATCTGATTACCCATGAAGCTCAGTCATTTTTCTTCTACCCTCGGGAGACAGATTGAATTTCTCGCTACAGAGGTAGGGGACTGATTTTTTTTACATGTTTTTTTTGAAAATAAATCTGTCTCCCGGATATTAGAAGAGAAATAACATCAGTCCCCTGTCTGTAGAGATAGTTTTGGCTGGGTATGATACCTAATCAGATTTTTTAAACCTTTCAGGTGATGATATGAAGATTGCGGTAAGCTCCAAAGGAACCACTTTGGACAGTGAAGTAGATCCCCGCTTCGGGCGGGCAAGTTACATAATGATCGTTGATACCGATACCCTTGACTTCGAAGCCATGGATAACAGCGCCAACTGCGCCGCCTTCAAGGGGGCAGGTATCCAGGCCGCCACCATGGTCAGCGATACCGGTGCCGAGGTGCTGATGACCGGCTATTGCGGTCCCAAGGCCTTTCAAACCATCTCTGCGGCCGGGATCAAGGTGGTCAGCGATATCACCGGTACGGTGCGTGACGCGGTAGAAAAGATGCAGAGCGGTGCGGTGAGCTATACCGACAGCGCCAACGCTGATGCCCACTGGTAGGCAGCCGAGCGATCTTGTCGAGGGAGGAGCTAGCGGCAGGGAGTAATCGGAACCAGCCACAGCCATGTGTTTGAACCGTGTTTGAAAGGAAGATGTTGTAGATGAACGATGAACAGTTTAATGCCCTGGTCGATAAGATCCAGGAGCAGGTCTTTGATGACGCCAAGGATGCCTATGGCGCCACTGGTTTTGAACGTTGGCGCAATCCCCGTTTTGGCGGCAGGATGGAGGATGCGGACAGCAAGGGACGGATCACCGGCAGCTGCGGTGATACCATGGAGATGTTTTTAAAGTTTGCTGACAGCCGGGTCACGGAGGCCAGCTATGTCACCGATGGCTGCGGCTCAAGTAATGTCTGCGGCTCCTTTGCCGCCGAGATGGCCATCGGCAAGAGTATTGAAGAGATCTTTGACCTCACCGGCCAGGATGTCCTGGCCAGGATCGGTCAGTTTCCTGAAAAAGAAGAGCACTGTGCCTACCTGGCCATTAAAACCGTCCAGGATGCGGTCAACAACTATATGATCCAGCAGGTGCAGTCCACCACCGAGGCGCAGGATTGATGTCCTGAACAGGAAAGGGGGGATTGATTTCCCTCCTGCCCAGGCATCAGCGCTTTACGCTCTATGCTGTACGGAGCAGGCTCCGGGAGCTCCAACAGGGAGCCTGCCAGGCCTGCTCCCTGGTTTTTTCAACCTTTTCAGGGCTTGCCCCCCCTCCACCCCTCCTCCAGCTCTGCCTGCCAGAGTCTTCCTGGGCTCTTCTTAGGCTGAGTCTTTGACGCCTTGACCTTCAGGGCGTATCCCCACCTCTCTTTCCTGTTCTCTTTTTGGTTATCTTCAGCTACTGTTGTCTCTATGATCCAGGCCTGCAGAGGCAAGGGGAGAGCAGGGCAGGCAGGTCTCTGTTTTGAGGACCGGGTCAAGGTTCAAGAGAAATGAAACAGGGCAGCGCGGCTCAGATGCTTATAGTAAAGGCAACTGGATCGCTGACTTCGCCGGGGCCGGAGGGGTGGATCCGCTATCGGTTACCTTGCAAAACGGTTTTTTCTTCCAGTCTTTGCGTTATGGTGAAAATTTCATCCTCGGTATATCGATTATATGCCTGCGGAATAAATTTCTCATGCCTTGATCTTGATCGAAAAATCTCATTTTTGAAAGTACCCTATTGATTGACTGTGAGGGGGAAGCTTGAAGAACACAATTCCTGGTTTGGAGATGGAGGGTGGTGACGAAACCCTGTTGTCCCAGATCATAGCAAATTTTCCAGTGGCGACCTTTGTGATCGATGTCCGGCACAGGGTACTCCACTGGAACAAGGCCTGTGAATATATTACCGGTGTCTCCGCCGAGACCATGATCGGCACCACCAGGATCTGGGAGCCCTTTTATCCGGAGGAGCGGCCGGTGATGGCAGACCTGATCGTTGACGGCAAGATGGACCAGCTGGAGCGCTACTATGCGGCCAAGTATTTTCCCTCGCCCATCCTGGAGCACACCTGGGAGGCAGAGGACTACTTTCCCCGTCTCCCCGGTGGGGGCAGATGGCTGGCCTTTTCTGCCGCAGCCCTGAAAAACAGCCAGGGCGAGATCATCGGCGCCATCGAGACCCTCCGTGATATTACGGCCGAGAAAGAGTCCCAGCAGGCCCTGGAAGAGAACCAGCACCTCTTGGGCGAGATCATCGACGGCTCACCGGTACCGATCTTTGTCCTGGACCGGGAGCATCGGGTCACCCATTGGAACCGGGCCTGTGAGGCCTTGAACGGCGTCCCTGCCGAGTCCATGGTGGGGACCCGTAAGCAGTGGCAGGCCTTCTATGCCCAGGAGCGGCCCGTGATGGCGGACCTGGTGATCAGCAGCAAGCAGGATACCATCCCGGAGTACTATCAGGCGATCTGCAGCAGGTCGCCCTTGATCGCCGGGGCCTGGGAGGCCACTGCCCATTTTCCCGATTTTCAATCCGGGCCCAAGTGGCTCTACTTTACGGCAGCCCCGCTCTACGGCCTCGACGGCGGGATCGTAGGGGCCGTGGAGACCCTCCAGGATGTGACCGCCCGCAAAGAGTATGAGCTGGAGCTGGAGCATAAGGCCAACTTCGATACCCTCACCGGTCTGGCCAATCGCAATCTCCTGGATAACCGCCTGCAGCAGGCCATCATCATGGCCAGGCGCAGTGAGGAGGAGTTGGCCCTGCTCTTTCTCGATCTGGATAACTTCAAGGAGATTAATGATACCCTGGGCCATGTCGTGGGGGATACGGTGCTCAAGCGGCTTGGTCGCCGGATCAGTGGCTGTGTCCGAGAGGTGGACACCGTGGCCCGCATCGGCGGAGATGAGTATGTGGTCCTGTTGTATGCCCCGGAGAACGAACATTTTGTGACCACCATCGTCCGCAGGCTCCTGGATGAGATCGGCCGTAAACTCCCCATGGATGGGAGGGAGTTGTATCTGGGCTGTAGTATTGGGATTGCGCTCTACCCCAAGGACGGCGATAATGCCGAGACCCTGATGATGCACGCCGATACCGCCATGTATCGGGCCAAGGCCAACGATAAGGGCTGGTTTCGCTACTATGCCGAGGGCTTGACCCAGCGGGCCGCGCTCTGGCTGGACCTGAAGCAGGATCTCCACAATGCCCTGAGCGAGCACCAGATGGAACTCTACTATCAGCCCCAGTATGACCTGCGAACAGAGAAGATCGTGGGGGTGGAGGCCCTGGTCCGCTGGAACCATCCCACCATGGGGCTGCTCCTGCCCGACAGCTTTATCCCCATTGCCGAAGAGACCGGCCTGATCATGCCCCTGGGGGACTGGATCATGCGTACCGCCGTGGCCGAGGCCTGCGACTGGGAGATCGAGACCGGCTATAACCTGAGGGTCTCGGTGAACGTCTCGGCCAGGCAGTTTCGCTACCAGGAGTTGTTGCAGATGCTCCAGGGGGTGGTGCAGCGGACCTGTTTCAAGCCCATCAATCTGGAGCTGGAACTCACCGAATCCCTGGTGATGAACAATCCCAGGCGGGCGGCCAAGCTCCTGAACGAGCTGAAAGAGCAGGGCTTCTCCCTGGCCATGGATGACTTTGGCACCGGTTACTCCAGCCTGGCCTATCTGCGCCGTTTTCCCTTTGACATGATCAAGATCGATAAGTCCTTTATCTGTGACCTGGGCACCAACAGCGAGGCAGAGGCCATTGTCCGGGCCATGTTGAGCCTGGGCAAGGCCCTGGGGCTGCGCATGGTTGCCGAGGGGGTGGAGACCGAGATCCAGAAGGATTTCCTGGAACGTGAGGGCTGTGACGAGATCCAGGGATACCTCTACAGCCGGCCTCTGCCCGCAGACGCCTTCTTTGAGTTGCTCAAGCGCCAGGCCGAGGAGGAGTGAGTCCCAAGGCCAGCCCTGCTGCCGTCGGGTTCCCCGGAGGCCGGAGGAAGCTTTTGTTTTCGATTGGTCAGGCAGAGGAGAGGCAGAAGCGCCCGCCAGCGTTCCAGGGATGGCGTCCGAGGGCGCTGCGCGGGCGAAGTGCTTACTGCTGGTAGCGGCGGGGATCGGTCCCGCGGATGATCAGGTTGACGTTGTTCTTGTTAAAGCCCTTGTAGCCCTCCCGGCGCTGGATATTCTCCAGGTGACTGCCGATGACCCCCTTGCTGAGGAACTGCTCGGCCTTGGCCGGGGTGATGGCCCGGCGTTCCACCAGGGCCTGAACCCTGGAGGGGGCCACCTCCCAGATCTCCCCCCTGCTGAAGGACTGTTTGAGGTAGTCGAAATCACTGAACGGCGCCATGAAGTCGGTCTGGTAGCGGTGCAGATCCTGGGGCAGGAGCTCAAAGAGACAGTTTGCCGCCAGGTGATGCATGCCGGCGGCCAGGATGGAGTCTCCGTGGAGCCCGCACCAGAGACCCACGGTCCCCAACTCCTCCCGTTCCTCCAGGCCCTGGGTGGAGAAATCCAGGGCCACCTCCTCCGGGGCCAGGTCAACATCCAGAAACAGGGACAGGCCGGCATCCCGGTTCTCCATCACCTGAGCCCCCCAGCCCGCCTCCTTGCCGGCATAGAAGCGTTCCCTCCTCTCAAAACCCAGCAGGCTGAAGAATTCCACCAGTTTGGCAAAGTGTCTTCTGGAGCTGCGGAAGGTGTGATGGTCGTGGTTGGCCCAGCCCATGCCCAGGATATCCTGACGCATCTTCTGGATACGGGCCACCCGGTTGCGGGCCATCCAGTACCCCCGTTCCGCCTGGCAGATCACATGGGCGGCCGTATCCCGGCCCAGGGTCTCGATGAGGTGCTCGGCGGTATCCACTAAGCTCGAGAGGAGCTGCTTCTCCTCGGCTGGTGTGGGCGCTGTGCGGCGGATGGTCTGCCACTGCTCCTGGGACTCCAGGTACTGGGCCTGGCTGTAGGGCATGATCGTGGTGGGCAGGTAGCCTTTGCCTCCTCTGCGTTCCACCGCATAGAGTGCCCAATGGCAGTCCGGGGTAGCGCAGCACCTGCGCAGGGGTGCCAGGGGCTCACCTCGTATCTCACCCTGGAGGCCGTTGCACTGGAGAAAATGGGCGATACTGTCCACCCGGAGGGCGATTCCGGCGGGCTCCTCCTTGCCCGGACGGGTGATCACCGCCGGCAGGGTGGAGTCGCGGTGGAGGAAGAGGGTCAGCTGGGCCTGGTGTTGGGGGATGAAGTCCAGGGCCTCGAGCCGGGTCTGGAGCTCGCCGGAGCCTTCCAGGATGAAGTGGTCCAGCCAGTCAAAGAGGCGTGTGGAGCTGGTGGTGCTGAGCCCCTCTTCCAGGGCGCGGATCGCGGGATTGGCCTGCTGCGCCTCCTCCAGGAGTTTGAGGAGAAAGCGTTCTGCCTGTGGATGTCGCTGCCATTGAAAGGGTCTGTTCTCATCCATGGGGGACTCCTTGTTGTTGTCCGGGTTTTGGTCTGGCTCCGGTCAGTTCAGAACGAAGGTGGCTGGTGATCGGTTCCTGGCTGAACATGACCCCTGGGTTGAGGAGGTCCCTGGGGTCGAAGATCTCTTTCAAGGTCTGCATCTGCTGATAGATTGCAGCTCCCCACTCCTGCTGCAGATAGGGGGCGCGCAGCCGGCCCATACCGTGTTCGGCGGTGATGGTGCCCTGGTAACGGAAGACCAGCCCATAGACCTGGTCGGCGATGGCCTGGAGGTGCTCCTTCAGGTCCGGCCTGGAGAGATCGATCAGGGGGCGGAGGTGGAGGTTGCCGTTGCCGGCATGGCCAAAGAGGATGGTTTCCAGCTGGAGGCGGGCAAAGAGCTGTTCCAGGTCGGCGATAAAGGGGGCCAGGTAGATGGGGTCCACGCCCACGTCATTGACCAGGGAGAGGGCCCGCAGGGCCGGACCTGGGTGCATCAGGATGGGCAGGATCTGTTTCCTGACCTTCCAGAGTGCCTGCAACTCCTGCTCATCGCCAGCCTGCCGCGCTGGGGCGGTAAAATCGAATCCCTGGCCCTTTAAGAGGGTGGCTACCGTCTCCAACTGCTCCTGGCGGTGCGCTCCCTCAAACTCGATGAAGAGCAGGTGGCCGCTGTCAGGCAGGCCCAGATCCCGCCCTGTCCTCGACTGGATGATGCTGATGGTCTGGCGGCTGATCAACTCCATGGCTGTGGGCTGATGTTCCCTGGCCAGGGCAACGGCCTCGGCCAGCTCGGCCAGACTCCGGAAACAGAGGAGCAGGGCGGATTTCTCCGGGGTATGGGCTTCCACCCGCAGGGTGGCCCTGGTGAACACTCCCAGGGTGCCGACACTGCCCACCAGCAGTCTGGCCAGCCTGGTGCCTGGCGAACACTCTTGGAGCAGGGCCTTGAGGTTATAGCCGCTGGCTGTTTTCATGGCGGCTCTGGCCCTGAGGAGTTCCAGGGAGGGGGGATCATTGCTGATGGCCTTGAGCAGGGAGGTGATGGCGCAGCTCAGCTCCCGTGGAATGGAAGAGGGAACCTGGGTGTTGATGTAGTTGCCCTGGGCGGTGAAGAATTCAAGCTGCTCGATGAAGTTGTCTATGGCGCCGTGGGAGAGGCCATGGGGACCGCTGGCCTTGGTCGCGATGTTGCCGCCGAGTTGACAGAGGGGTCCGCTGGAAGGGTCTGCAGGCAGGTAGTAGCCGCGTCGGATCAGGTAGTCCTGGAGGCGTTGATGGGAGACGCCCACCTCGGCAACGACCCTGCACTGGCCCCCACTGCAGCTCATCCCCTTGATCTTTCCCAGAAAGCCGTCCTGGCGAAAGCGGAGCACCATCCCGCGGCCCAGGGCGCTGCCGGCGGTGCCTGAGCCGCCCCCCCGGGGGGTGATGGGCAGGTTTTCGTTGCCTGCCAGGAGGATGATCTTTTCCAGATCCTCCATGGAGTCCGGCCAGACCACCAGCAGGGGTTTGAGCTGATAGATGGAGTTGTCGGTGGAGTAGCGCTCCAGGGTGGCCTCATCGGAGCGGACCTCGCCGTCCAGCTGTCGGCGGAGTTTGTCAACCAGCTTGGCGCGGGTGGAGGCCTTCATCTGCGCATCCGCTTCAGCAGGCGGGCGAGGATGGTCAGGGCCTCATCAATCTCCGCTTCAGCAACGGTCAGGTGGGGCCGGAAACGGATGGTCTTCTCGCCGCAGCCCAGGAGCAGGAACTTTTCTTTAAAGGCGGCCTGGATAAAGTTGTTTTTGCTCTCCTCCTTGTCCAGGTCAAAGGCGCACATCAAGCCTCTGCCCCGGGGGTTGCTGACCAGTTCCGGGAACTCTCCAGCCAGGGCCTTCAGCCCCAAAAGCAGCCGTTTTCCCTGGATCCGGCTGTTGGCGACCAGTTCGTCTTCGGCAATGATCTTGAGGATATGGCTGCATCTGGCCATGTCGATCAGGTTGCCGCCAAAGGTGGAGTTGATCCGGCTGGACTCTGCAAAGACGTTGTCAGCCACCTGATCGATACGTTTTGAGGCGAGGATGCCGCAGACCTGGGTCTTTTTGCCGAAGCAGAGGATGTCGGGTCGGACATTGAAGTGTTCGTGGGCCCAGAATCTGCCGGTGAGGCCGAGGCCGGTCTGGATTTCGTCCATGATATAGAGCAGCTCATGGTTGTCGCAGAGATCGCGCAGCTGCTGGAGGAACTCGGGCCGGAAGTGGTTATCGCCGCCCTCGCCCTGGATCGGTTCGATGATCAGGGCGGCAAGGTCGTCTCCTGCCTCCTTGATCACCTCTGTGAGCTGATCCATGGCCAGCTTTTCCCGGCGGCTGACCTCCTCCAGCTGTGCCTGGTCAAGGGGAAAGCGGAGCTTGGGGTTGATGATCCTGGGCCAGTTGAAGGTGGGGAAAAACTTGGTCTTGCGCTGATCATGGGTGTTGGTCAGGGAGAGGGTATAGCCGGAACGGCCGTGGAAGGCCTGCTGAAAGTGGATGACCTGGCTTGCCTGGCGGCGATGGTTCCCCTTGGCCAGGTTTTTTCGGACCTTCCAGTCAAAGGCGGTCTTGAGTCCGTTTTCCACGGCCAGGGCTCCGCCCTCGATGAAAAAGGCGTGGGGCAGGTAGTCGGGCATGGCGTGGCTGGCAAAGGTGGCCATGAATTCGGCATAGGCCTCGGTGTAGACATCGGAGCAGGAGGGTTTCTGCACGGCCAGGGGCGCCAGCTGATCCTGTGCGGCCAGCAGCTTGGGATGATTGTAGCCCACCGCCATGGAGGCATACATGGAGAAGAAATCCAGGAAGGGTGCACCGCTCAGCTTATCCACCAGGTAGGAGCCGGAGGACTTTTTCAGGTCCAGGACCAGGTCCAGGCCGTCGGTGAGGATATGTCGTGCCAGGGTCGGGGCAACATCATGGGGAGTCATCATCGCTAAACCTCCAGTGAAGTCGGTTGTCAGAGAGCGGCCAAGGTGCCGCCGGCTGAAGCGCGGGGGGCGCTTAGCCGGCGGGCCAGGGAGAAGGGAAGATCGCTCAGAGCTGAAAGGTGATGCCTTGGGCCAGGGGCAGGGCAGTGCCATGGTTGATGGTCACGGTCTGGCGACGCATGTAGGCCTTCCAGGCATCGGAGCCGGCCTCCCGGCCGCCACCGGTCTCTTTTTCACCGCCAAAGGCCCCGCCGATCTCCGAGCCCGAGGTGCCCAGATTGACATTGGCGATCCCACAGTCTGAGCCCTGGTTGGAGAGGAAGGTCTCGGCCTCGGCCAGCCCGGTGGTGAAGATCGCCGAAGAGAGTCCCTGGCTGACCCCGTTCTGGATTGCGATGGCCTGCTCAAGTGCGCCCTTGTACTTGAGCAGGTAGAGGATGGGGGCAAAGGTCTCTTCCCGGACCAGGGGCATGGAGGGCTCGGCCTCTACCAGGGTCGGCATGACGTAGCAGCCGGAAGCGTAGCCCTTGCCGCTGAGCACCTTGCCGCCGAAGATGATCCTGCCGCCCTGGGCGGTGATGGCGGTGACGGCCTGCTCATAGGCGGCCACGGCCTCCTGGTTGACCAGGGGACCCACATGGTTTACCGGGTCCAGGGGCGAGCCGATGCGCAGGCTCTGGTAGGCGGTGATCAGCGCCTCTTTGACCTGTTTATAGACCTTTTTGTGGACGATGAGTCGGCGGGTGGTGGTACAGCGCTGGCCGGCGGTGCCCACGGCCCCGAAGACTACCGCCGGGATGGCGAGTTTGAGGTCGGCCTGGGGAGTGATGATGATGGCGTTGTTGCCGCCCAGCTCGAGGATGGATTTTCCCAGCCTGGCCGCAACGGTCTGGGCGGCCTGACGACCGGTAGCCACCGACCCGGTAAAGGAGATCAGCGGAATCCTGGGGTCCTGGAGCATGGCCTGGCCTACGGACCTGCCGGAGCCGATGACCAGGGAGAAGATCCCTTCGGGCAGCTGGTTGCTGCGCAGCACCCGGCCGATGAGGTGTTGGACGGCAATGGCGGTCAGGGGCACCAGGGAGGAGGGCTTCCAGATGTTGACATTGCCGCAGACCGCGGAGATCATCGCATTCCAGGACCAGACCGCCACCGGAAAGTTGAAGGCCGTGACGATCCCGACCAGCCCCAGGGGATGGTACTGGTCATAGATCCGATGGAGGGGGCGTTCCGACTGCAGGGTGGCGCCGGAGAGCAGGCGGGACTGGCCCACGGCAAAATCACAGATATCGATCATCTCCTGGACCTCGCCGTATCCCTCCTGGAGCGATTTGCCCATCTCCAGGGAGACCAGACGGCCCAGGGCTTCTTTCTGCTCGCGGAGTTCAAGACCGATCTGGCGGACAATATCGCCCCGCTGGGGCGGCGGGACCTGCTGCCAGAGGGCACAGCTCTCCTGAGCGGTGGCCAGGATCTGTTCCAGTTCCTCGGCACCGCCACAGCGGACCGAGGCGATCACCTTGCCGTCGATGGGGGAGCGGGACTTGAGGCGCTTCTCCCTGGTCGGGGAGAGCCAGCTGGTTCCTGTAGAGACGCCGGAGTTGAGTTTCCGAATACCGAGTTGGTGGATGAAATCCATATCGTGTCCTCTCTTCTGTGCTCTGAAGGGTCAGAGCCGGATGCAGAGACGGCAGGAACAACAGGAACGCTCCATGGCGCCTGCCGATTAGAGGGGGATGGCCCCTGGGGACAGAGGGGGAGTGGTTGAAGGCCCTGTCGCAGTAGGGGGTGGTCGTCAACCTTAGCTGCAGACAATGCGCATCGCCCGGCACCCCGTCAATGGATCGCTTCAAGGGAGGAACAGGGGGTGGTCTTTTGGGCGGGCAGCGAGGCATTGCCGGCATCCCCTTACAGTGTACGTCATCACACCTGGGAAACAAAGTGACAAATGGACAAAGTGGTCCCTGCCGTTAAAGAGCAGGGAGCGCCTCGGAAATGGGGCCATGGCCGAGGGAGGCAGAGCGCCGGCGGCCTTTAACCAAGCAGCTGCTGGAGGGTCTGCTTGAGTTCCATCATCCGGTAGGGTTTTTGAATAAAGCCGGCCGTCCCCTTACCGCCAAAGCGTTCGCTGACCTCCTGCTCGTTGTAGCCGCTGGAGAGCACAACCTTGACCTGGGGATTGATCACCTTCATCTGGGAAAAGGCCGCCTGCCCGTCCAACCGGGGCATGGTCAGGTCCATGAGCACGGCGGTGATCTCCTCCTGCCTGCTGCGGTAGATATCCACGGCAATGGCACCGTCTTTGGCGGTGATCACCGTAAAGCCGAATTTTTCCAGGAAATTTTTAGCCACCACCAGGACGGTATCTTCATCGTCCACCACCAGGATGGTGCCCTCTCCCTGCCAGGACTGCTGCTCTTCCCCTTCAGCCGACTGCATGGGGGCGAGGTCTTGGGATGCTGCCGGCAGCATGACCTTGATGGTGGTGCCCTTGCCGGCTTCGCTGTAGACCTTGATGGCCCCCTGATGGCCGCGGACGATTCCCAGGACCGCCGACATCCCCAGACCGCGTCCGGAAAATTTGGTGGTGTAAAAGGGCTCAAACAGCTTTTCCCGGGTGGCGCTCTCCATGCCGATGCCGGTGTCTGAGACCTCGATGTAGGAGTAGACTCCGGCGTTTAGATTCTGGTTCAGGAAGGTGGTCTGCAGGTACTCCTCGTTGCACTCTATGGCCCCGGTACTGATGGAGATGACCCCGCTCCTGCTCTCGATGGCCTCAGAGGCATTGATCACCAGGTTCATGATCACCTGGCGGAGTTGGGTCGCATCCGCCTCCACCGGCGGCACGCCATCGCTGAAGCGGAACTTGAGGACAGCGTTCTTGGCGATGGAGACCTGGAGCATGCAGGTCATCTCTTCAATGATCTCCTGGAACTGGAGCCTGGTGATGACAAAGCGGCCCTTGCCGGAGTAGGCCAGGAGCTGGCGGCAGAGATCACCGGCCCGGCGACTGGCGGTTTCCACGTTCTGGAGGTAGGGCCGCGCTGCCGAGTGCTGGGGCAGCTCAGAGAGGGCCAGGTCGGTGTTGCCCAGAACCGCCACCAGGATGTTGTTGAAATCGTGGGCAATGCCCCCGGCCAGGACGCCGAGGCTTTCCAGCTTCTGGGTGCGTTGGAGCTGCTGTTCCAGACGGGCCTGCTCCTCTGCCAAACGTTTGCCCTCGGTGATATCCAGACCGGTAAAGACAATACCCTGGCTATGGTCCTTGCTGTCCAGGGGGGCATAGGTCAACTGAATATGGAGGACCTTGCCGTTTTTGTGGAGCCAGCGGGTTTCCACCCAACCCACTGGCTTGTCCCGGAGTTGATCCACAAAGGCCTGGCCGGTGCGCTGGTACTCTTCCTCGTCAGGATAGAGCATGCGTGCCGATTTGCCGAGGAGTTCCCGGCGCTGATAGCCGACCATGGCGCACATCCGATCGTTGACCCAACCAAAGTTCCGGCTGCCCAGGGAGTGGACCATGCCCACGGCCGAGGGGGCGGCCCGCATGATCGTGTTGACGATCTCCACCGTCTGTTTCAGTTCCTTCTCCCGGTGGATCCTGGCGGTGATGTCTGAGTGGATGGTGGCCACATGTTTTCTGTTGAGGCCAAAGATCTTGATCAGGTAGTGACGGCCGCTGCCTGGATCGTAGTGTTCCAGCTGTTGCAGGGGTTCTCCTCTTGCTGCCCTGGCGCAGGCGGCCAGAAAGGAGGGGGGCTGATCATGGAGATCGACCGGGAAGGCCTGGTTGGCCTCGATGGTCTGGTAATCGAGCGGTGTACCGGCCTGGTCGCTGATCAGCCTGTGGATGGCGATGCCCTCGCTGGAGGATTCAAAGAAGGCCCGCAGTCGGGCCTCGCTCTCCTGGAAGGCGGCCCGGGTTTGTTGCTCCTTGGTCACGTCTTCGGCGATGACGGCAAAACCCTCAAGCTTGGTATGGAGATCCAGCACCGGGATTATCTGGAAGCTGAAACAGCGGGCCTCCGTTCCCAGGATGAGCGGCGGCAGGGAGGTCAGGGAAGAGTCCGGGTTGGCCACCAGGCTGCGCAGCTCTTGCTCGAACCAGGGAAAGGGGGTGGAGCAGAGGGAATCTGTGCCGGTTGCGCCGCTGGGCGGGGAGTGACTCTGGGTGGCCTGGCTGAGGAGGGTGATCCCGGCTTGGTTGGCATATTGGATGGCAAGGTTTGGGTCGAGCCAGAAGACCGGTTCCCTGATATGTTCCAGCAGGGTGAGGTGGAGCTTGCTCTCCCGGCTGAGGCGTTGACGCCATTCCAGGGAATCTTTCCCTTGGTTTGGCTGTGCCGGCTTCTGCCAGGCATCACAGACGCCGAGTTCGATCCAGTCAAAAAAACGATTGATCAGCGAAACATAGAGCCGCCCCTTTGGGGTGGCCTGTTCCTGGATCTCATCGAGATAGCCCTGGCGGAAACACTTGAGTAAGCCCATAAACCGGGAAAGCGGGATCCCCTGGGCCCGGTGGCTCTCAGCCATCTGGGCGGCAAAGACCCCCATGGGGCTGTGCTCCATCCGGGAGCTGGCATGGAGCGGGGGGATTTCCTCCAGGCTTGCGATGGTGCCAGCCAGGGCCAGGTTGAGTTGACTGACCGAGGCTGGCCAGGCCTTAGCCCGGGTAGAGGTATGGCGGCCATAGTCCTGTTCCCCTGCATAGCTGACAATACGCCGGGTGAGTCGGTCCTGCTGCTTGCTCAGCAGGAGAGGGAGTTGTTCCATAGGTATGATATCGAGCTGAATTCCGGGGATGATTGAAGATGGGATGCCACTGCCCAGGTACCAGGCGGTGAGGCCACTGAGGAGAAGAACTCCCCCAGCCGTCGGCCGGCTGAAGAGGGGGGTACCCTTGTCTCAGCTGAGCTGCACTCGCTCTCCAAGAGGAGCGATTCTGCCCGTATCTGTTTAGTATTGTTGGAGAGTATGGCCTAATCTCGGCCGAGCGTCAAGCTCTTCCTGCCCTTATTCGGGCCGGAGGGCCTGGGGCAAAGGGAAAACAGCTTACTTCAGGGAACCGTCGGCCAGGGTCAGGCAACGGTCCAGCCGGCGGGCCAGCTGGAGGTTGTGGGTGACCATGATCACGCTCAGTCCCATGGCATCGCTGAGCTCGCGGAGCAGGGAAAAGACCATCTTGCCGCTGGTGGAGTCCAGGTTGCCGGTGGGTTCGTCGGCCAGGAGCAGGGCCGGTTCCATGATCAGGGCGCGGGCCAGGGCCACCCGTTGTTGTTCCCCGCCCGAGAGCTCGCCGCTGCGATGATGGCTGCGGTGGTCCAGCTGAATTCTGTGGAGGAACTCCTGGGCCCTGGCCTCCAGGCGGCCGTGCTCCATGCCGTGGATCAGGCCCGGCATCATGATGTTTTCCAGGGCCGTGAACTCGGGCAGGAGGTGGTGGAACTGGAAGATAAAACCGATGTTGCTGTTGCGGTGAGCCGCCAGCTCCCGTTCTGATTTGCCGCTCAGCTCTTTCCCCTCAAAGGTGAGGCTGCCGCTGTCCGCCTGATCCAGGGTGCCCAGGACCTGGAGCAGGGTGGTCTTGCCGGCTCCGGATGCCCCGACGATGGCCACCATCTCCCGTGGCTGCAGGCTGAGGTGGACCTGGTTGAGCACCTGGATGGTGAAGGGGCCGCTGGTGTAGCTCTTGGAGAGCTGATCTGCCTGGAGTCTGGGGGGCTTACTCATAGCTCAGGGCCTCTGCCGGTCGCACCTTGGAGGCCTTCCAGGAAGGGTAGAGGGTGGCCAGCAGGGTGATGGCCAGGGCGGAGACGGCGATGATGATCACGTCCGAGGGCACCACGGTGATGGGCATGGTGGACATGGGGTAGACGTTGCTGGGCAGCTCGATGATCTTGTAGCGTTTGAGCAGCCCGCAGAGGCCCAGACCGCTGAGCACCCCCAGGGTGGTACCACCCAGGCCGATGATCATCCCCTGGTAGAAGAAGATCCGCATGATGGAGCCGGTGGTGGCGCCCATGGACTTGAGAATGGCGATATCCCGGTTCTTTTCCATCACCACCATGATCAGGGCGCTGATGATGTTGAGGGCCGCCACCAGGATGATCAGATCCAGGGCAATGAAGATCCCCACCTTCTCCAGCTTGAGGGCGGCAAAGAGGTTCTGGTTGATCTCCATCCAGTCCCGCACCGAGTAGCCGGGGCCCAGTACGGCCTCCATGGCAGTGGCCGTGCGGTCGGCCTGGTCGATCTCGGTCACCCGGACCTCGAGCCCGTGTACTCCCCGATCCAGGCCGGCCAGGGCTCTGGCCGTGGTCAGGTTGGTATAACCCATGCTGGAGTCGTACTCGTACATCCCGGTGTTAAAGGTTCCCACCAGGGTACAGGTCGTGATCTTGGGGAGGACGCCCATGGGCGAGAGGCTGCCGTGGGGGGAGATCAGGCGGACCTTGTCGTTGATGGTGACCCGCAGCCGTTTGGCCAGCTCGCTGCCGAGGATGATCCCCGGAAAATCCAGTTGCTGCTCCAGATCCAGGAGGCGTCCCTGTTCCATGACCCCGTCGATGGAGATCACTTCCCGGGCGGTGCTCGGTTCAATCCCCCGGAGGACCAGACCGGTTGAGGCTCTGCCCGAGGTGATCAGGGCCTGGCCGTAGATGTATGGGGTGGTGGCCTCCACACCCTCAACCCCTGCCAGGCGTTGGCGCAGCTCGGCAGGATCGTGCATGGTGCCGCCATAGGCCTGCACCAGCACGTGGGCATTGATGCCGATGATCTGGTCACGCAGGCCCTGGGTAAAGCCGGTATAGACGCTCAGGACCACGATCAGGGCCAGCACCCCCACCGCCACCCCCAGCACCGAGATGATGGTGATCAGGGAGATGAACTTCTGGCGACGCTTGGCCCTGAGGTAGCGCAGGCAGACAAACCATTCAAACGAAGCCATCTACGCTTCCGCCGTGCAGACCAGGGATTCTGATGGGCTCACCGCAAGACTCAAGCCTCGGCCTGGGCTTCTTCTTTGCCCTGTTCCCGGAGCTCGGGCTTAAGGTGGGGGAAGAGGATGACGTCCCGGATGGAGGGGGCGTCGGTGAGCAGCATCACCAGCCGGTCGATGCCGATGCCTTCGCCTGCGGCAGAGGGCATCCCGTACTCCAGGGCACGGACATAGTCGTGATCCAGGACCGGGTGAATCTCCTCGTCGTCTCCGCGCTCATTGATCTGCTGCTCGAAGCGCTGGAGCTGATCCACCGGGTCGTTGAGCTCGCTGAAGGCGTTGGCGATCTCCCGGCCGGTGATAAAGAGCTCAAAGCGATCCGTGACAGTGGGGTCTTCCTCGTTGCGACGTGCCAGGGGCGAGACCTCGGTGGGGTAGGAGGTGATAAAGGTGGGGTCGATCAGCTGTTCCTCCACCAGCAGCTCAAAGAGCTCGGTCTTGGCCTTGCCGGGACCGGCCTCGGGCTGCAGTTCTATCCCTTTTTCCCTGACCAGGGCGAAGATGGCCGCATCATCGTTCAGGAGCGCCTGGTCCACCCCGCCGATTTGGACCAGGGCCTGGTCCATGGTCAGGCGCCGCCAGGGGGGCGCCAGGTTGACCGGAGTCCCCTGATAGCTGAGTTCCATGGAGCCGGTGATCTCTGCTGCCAGCCAGGAGATCATCTCTTCGGTCAGGTCCATCATGTCGTGATAGGTGGCATAGGCCTGGTAGAACTCCAGCATGGTGAACTCTGGGTTATGCCGGGTGGAGAGGCCTTCGTTGCGGAAGTTACGGTTGATCTCAAAGACCCGTTCGAAACCGCCCACCAGCAGCCGCTTGAGGTAGAGTTCCGGAGCGATCCGCAGAAACAGGTCCATGCCCAGGGCATTGTGGTGGGTCTTAAAGGGCTTGGCCGTGGCGCCGCCGGGAACGGGCTGCATCATCGGGGTCTCCACCTCCATGAAGCCGCGGTTGTTGAGGAACTCGCGGACCAGGCGGATGATCTCCACCCGCTTCTGGAAGGTTTCCCTGGTTGCGGGGTTGACGATCAGGTCCAGGTAGCGCTGGCGGTACCTGGTTTCCACGTCGGTCAGGCCATGGAATTTTTCCGGCAGGGGCCGCATGGACTTGGAGATCATCACCACTTCCCGGGCAACGATGGAGGTCTCTCCCACCTTGGTCTTGAACAACTTGCCCTCAACCCCGACGATATCGCCCACATCCCACTTCTTGAAATGGGCAAAGGTCTCTACACCAAGGGTGTCGCGGCGGACGTAGATCTGGATCCGGCCAGAGGAGTCCTGGAGGTGAAAAAAGGCGGCCTTGCCGAACTTGCGCATGGACATGATCCGGCCGGCCAGGCGATAGGTGGTGCCGCTCTCTTCGTGGGCTTCAGCCTGGAGCAGGTCTCCCTTGGGGAGGATATCGGCCACGGCCTGGGGTGCTGTGAAGCTGTTGCTGAACAGGTTGATCCCGTCCTGGGCAAGGGCTTCTGCTTTTTCACGACGCTGGCTGAGGAGGTTGCTTGTAGTTTCCATCGGATTCAGGTGTAAGACTAAGGGTTGGAGGGGGAGGGGAAGAGGGTGGCGGCCACCCTGAAGCGTTCTATTTTTTGCTGGTCTCGGCCTTATGGGGACACGGTTATCCTTAAAGTAGCTATGAGGGGCCCCATGCCTTGAGGGTACCTTGAATAATAAGATATCTTGCTCAAACTCAAGGCCTGCGGGAAAAATTATCACAGATAGTTGCTCTTCCGACGATAATTGACCGACCCTGACGCCGAGCTCGGGCAAAATAACACCTGTTCAAGCGGCCCTTGATCTTGATCGAAAAATCTCACCATGCACGATCGAGGTGGGAGCGGTTTTTACTCCTTCACCGGCCGCGATCGTGCAAAACCAGTATAGATAGTGCGTCACCGGTCGGATGTCAATTTTTTTCCAGGACCACCACCGATTCAATATGGTGACTCTGGGGAAACATATCCACCGGCACGGCCCGGACCAGGCGATATCCTTCCCCGCAGAGCAGGGCCAGGTCGCGGCCCAGGGTGGCTGGGTCGCAGGATATATAGATGATCCGTTCGGCTCCAAGCTGCGGCAGCAGCTGGAGCGCCTCCCGCTCGAGCCCCTGCCTGGGGGGGTCCAGGAGAATGGTAGCAACCTGTTCTTTGTCCTGGCAGCTGCGGAGGAGGGCATCCCTGACCGGTTCGGGCTGGAAGGCGGTTGTTGCGGCCAGGGGAGTGGCAGCCTGGTTGGCCCGGGCCCAGAGGATACTGCGTCGGTTGTGTTCTATCCCGGTCACCTGCCAGCCCAGGAGCGCGGCAGGCAGGGAGAAGTTGCCGATCCCGCAGTAGAGGTCAAGCAGGGGACGGCCATGGCCCTGGCCCAGGAGTTCGCTGACCAGGGTAACCAGCTGTTGGTTCTGGGCCACATTGACCTGGAAGAAGCAGTGACTGTCCCAGGAGAGGGTATAGGGGCCGGCAGCTGCGGAGAATTCCTGTTGCAGAGGGGCCTTTGCCGGAAGGGTGGTGTCCCGGCGAAGGCTGGCCGGATCCTTGATCACCGCATGGTCCGCCAGGGTGGCTATCTCCGCGGGCGGCCGGGATGGGGCTGCGGGCTTTCGGGGATGGAGAACGATGCTGAGCTCGCCGCCGGCCGGACTCTCCAGCAGTTCAATGGCCTTCCACTGCCGGTTGAAGCGGGGATCGAGACCAAGCTGTCGGCAGCGCTTGAGAGCGCGGTTGATGGCTGGCGTGGCGAGCAGACACTGTTCAATGGGGATGATGGTGTTGCTGGCCCAGCGGTGAAACCCCAGTTCGCCCCTGGTGTTGAGGTGGAGGCGTATCCTGTGGCGGTAGCCCAGGGCCAGGGGGGAGGCCAGGGTGGCATCCATCCGTGTTGTAGAGAGGTCCAGCCGGCTTCGCTCCAGGGTCTCGCCGAGGAGCTGCCCCTTCACGGTCAGCTGCTCTTCATAGGCGATGTGTTGGAGGTTGCAGCCGCCGCAGCGACCGTAGTAGGGGCAGGGCGGCTGGACCCGGTGGGGAGAGGGCTGTTCCACCCGGACCAGGCTGGCCTGGAGGAACTTCTTGGTTCGTTTCCTTTCCTTTACCCGGACCAGCTCCCGGGGCAGGACCTGGGGCACCATGACCACCATGCCGTCGCTAAGATACCCCAGGCCTGAGCCCCCGTGGATGATCTTTTGAATTTCCAGTGTATGTTCCATTGCGTCCTCACAGGGTTTGGTGCTACCATAGCCAGGCTGAAGGCAGAGGCTCCAGCCTCTGCTGACAAGGTACTTTAGTTGCTTTTAGTTGCTTTTAGGTGATAGATGACAGCTGATAGGTGACGGCTGAGCTTGAAAATTGTTTTTTTGCCAATCTCTGCGTTCTGATGGAAAAAAGTATCCCTGGAATATCAGTTGCGTGCCTGTGGTAATTTTTTTCCCAGGCCGTGATCGTGAGAGGGCACTCGCAGGCCCCTTGGAGCATACCCTACCGAGTTGGTGAAAAACAACAACAGGCTATCTTGACGAGTCGCTTTTTCTGCCAATCTCTACCTTGTACAAAAAATATCCTTATAAAATAAGGTGAATGTCCGTGGTGCACATTTCCCCATGCCTTGATCCAGATTGAAAAGTTGAACCGTTTTAAGTAGCCGACAGATAACTATGATAGCAAAGCAGGCAAGCCCGTATACGCTCCTCATCGTTGATGATGATCAGGTGCATCGTTTCATGCTGCGCTCCCTGATGAGCGAATGGGGTTGGGACAGCGAAGAGGCCGATGACGGTACCACCGCGGTCCGGGCGGTGAAACAGGGGCCATTTGATGCCATCCTGATGGATGTGCGGATGACCACCATGGACGGGATGGAGGCCCTGCAGCGGATTCACACCATCAATCCGGCTATCCCGGTGATTATCATGACCGCCTTCTCTTCGGTGGACTCTGCCGTGGCCGCCATCAAAGAGGGGGCTCACGATTACCTGACCAAACCCTTGGATTTTGATAAACTTCGCCAGACCCTGGAGTTGGCCATGGGCCACCGCCAGGGGGAAGAGGGGGTGATGGACCATGGCCTCCCCTTTGGCGATAACGAACGCATTATCGGCAGCTCCAAGGCCATGGAGGACCTCTGGAATCTGATTGTCCAGGTGGCGCCCACCGAGGCCACGGTGCTGATTGCCGGGGAGTCCGGCACGGGCAAGGAGTTGGTGGCCTCGGCCCTCCATCACAACAGCAGGCGCAGAGAAGGTCCCTTTGTCAAGGTCAACTGCGCAGCCCTGGCAGAGAGTCTGCTGGAGTCGGAGCTCTTCGGCCATGAACGCGGCGCCTTCACCGGTGCCGATCGAAGGAGGGAGGGGCGCTTTGTCCAGGCCCAGGGCGGCACCCTCTTCCTGGATGAGATCGGTGAAACCACCCCTGCCATGCAGGTCAAACTGCTCCGGGTGCTCCAGGAGCACGAGTTGGAGCGGGTCGGGGGGCAGGAGACGATCCAGGTGGATGCCCGGATCATCGCTGCCACCAATCGCAACCTGGAGGCTGAGGTGGCTGCAGGGCGCTTTCGGGAAGATCTCTACTACCGCCTCAACGTGGTGGTCCTCGAGGTGCCGCCCCTGCGGGAACGTGACGGTGATATCCCCCTGCTGACCGAGTTTTTTATCCACCGTTTTGCCGAAAAAAATGATCGCCAGGTCAGAGGGGTTACTCCGGAGTGCATGGATGTGCTGGTGCGTTATCCCTGGCGAGGCAATGTCCGGGAACTGGAAAATTCCATTGAACGGGGGATCATCCTGATGCGCGGTGAATACCTGGAGCTCAGCGGCCTGCCCCTGACCATCCAGCAGTGGGCCGGCCGGCACCCCTTCAAGGAGGCACCACGGCCCGCCACCCTTAAGGAGGCTGAAAAGGCGCTCATCCTCCAGACCCTGGAGGAGACCGGCGGTAACCGCAGTGAGGCGGCCCGGCGCTTGCAGATTACCCGCAAGACCCTCTTGAATAAGCTGAAGAGTTATAATATACAGTGATACGATCTGGCCTTTTCAAGGAGAGTGTCTCGTGCTGACAGGGGCTGGGCAAGAGATCCCGCTCGTTGGCAGCTTATCTGCTTCCGGCCCCGGTTCCGGGGAGTGTGCTGTCCAGAGGGGTGGCCTGCAGTCAAGGGTGGACAGGGGATATAGAGCAGGTGAGCGATAATTACAGCAGAATCTGCCGCTAGACGGCATGGTGAGGCCAAGGATGGCGGATGATATAACAGAGGACCTGCTCAAGGCTGTCAATCAGCTGTATCGATTTCTCCTCAGTGAGCGGGACCTGGCCAACATGCTCCAGGGGATCTGTGATCGCCTGGTAGGGGAACAGCTCTTTCGCTCGGCACTGATCGTGCTCCAGGATCAGGCCATGGGTGGGATGATTACCGCTGAGACCGGCCTGGCGGATCGGCTGCCTCAGGTCATGGCCGAGCTGCGAGCCGGAGTGTTGCCCCGCTGCGGCCAGGAGATCCTGGAGCTCGAAAGGCCCCCGGTCATGCCCTGTGATCCGGAGCTCTGCGGCGGCTGCAGTATGTTGGCCGGCGAGGCGGATTCCCAAAAGATCTGCGCAGGGCTGTGCACCGCCATCAGCTGTGTGCCGAGTCTGTCCGGTTTTCTGGTGGTTTCAGGCCAGGAGGGCTGTCAGGGGGGGAAGCCTGGCCCCGCAGTGCTGCAGTTGTTTACGGAGATCGGCAGCGCGATTTCCCTGGCCCTGGGCCGTCTCTCTGCCCTTGAAGAGGCCCAGCGCCGTGAAGAGGAGCTCTGTCTGGTTGAAGAGCGCTACGAGTTGGCCCTGTTTGCCTCCCAGGCCGGTCTCTGGGACTGGAACATCCAGACCGGCACCATGTATACCAGCCCCAATCAGAAAGAGTATCTGGATTACCGTAAGGGCGATAGCAGCCCCGGTGCGATCCAGCGCTTCATTCACCCCGATGATAAGGAGCGGGTGCTGGCGGTACTCAACGATCACCTTGCCGGTAAAAATCAGGAATACCAGATCGAATACCGGGTCAAGGGGGAACATGACCAGTGGGTGTGGTACCTGGACCGGGGTAAGGTGGTGGAGCGGGATCAAAACGGCATGCCCGTACGGATGACCGGTACCCATCAGAATATCTCCCTCCAGAAGCAGCGGGAACAGACCCTGGCAGCCATCCAGCAGCAGCTCCACCAAGCGGTGGACCATGAGCGTAACTTCCTCCAGACCGTGATTGACAGCGCCGGCGATCCGGTGATGGTCATTGACCTGAACTATACCATCCTCCTGATCAACCGGACTGCAGCCGGCTTGATCGAGGGGGATCATTCGGCGGGGCTGATTCAGGAGAAGAAGTGCTATCAGCTCTTCTGTAAGGAGACCCAGCCCTGTAACGACGGCCGTTATCCCTGTCCGGTCAGGGAGGTGCAGCGCGAGTCCCAGCAGCAACAGTTGATCCATAATCCCTATCACGGCAACAGGATCAACAATACCTTTGAGATCGATGTCTCTCCCCTCTACGATGGTGATGGCCGGCTCTACGGAATCATCGAGATCGGCCGCGATATCACCGACCGTTTGCGGATAGAAAAGGAGTTGCGTGACAGTCAGTCCAAGCTCTATCGTCTGGCCCACCATGATACCCTGACCGGTTTGCCCAACCGGTTGCTGGTCAAGGACCGGCTCAACCAGGCGATCATCAAGGGGGATCGGATCAAGAAGAGTGTGGCGATCATGTATCTGGATCTTGACCGCTTCAAGCAGGTGAATGATACCCTGGGCCACGACGTGGGGGATGCCCTGCTGGTGGAGGTGGCCACGCGACTGCAACAGCAGTGTCGGCAGTCGGATACGGTGGGCCGCCTGGGAGGTGATGAGTTTGTCTTTATCCTGGATGAGATTGCCTCTAAAGAGGACGTGGCCATGGTGGCGCACAAGATCATAGCCTCCATGGAGCAGCCCGTGGTGGTGCAGGGGCATCAGATCATGATCTCCACCAGTGTCGGCATTGCCCTCTACCCCGATGATTCGGCGGATGTTGAGGGGGTGGTGAAGTGTGCGGATATGGCCCTGTATGAGGCCAAGGAACTGGGCAGGAACTGTTACCGTTTTTATAATCGCCAGACAGCGCCCCTTGGCCAAAGGCGTTATCTGCAGGCAGTGGACTCGGAGCTGGGCCTTCAGCTCGACCGCCTGGCGGTGCGCTATCAAGCGATCTACAAGCTGGAGGATGACAGCCTGGCCGGCCTGGACGCCAGGGTCTCCTGGCAGCATCCGAGCCAGGGAGAGGTGGCTGTCCTGCAGCGGTACCAGGGTGAACAGGGGGAGGACAATTCGGTCGAGATAGGCCTCCGGGTCCTGGGGGAGGTCTGTGCCGACCTTGAGTTCTGGCAGAGCCGTGGAGCCTGGCATCTTCCCGTACTCCTCCGGGTAGGGGAAGAACAGCTGCGCAGCCAGGAGTTTGTCCAGGGTGTGGCTGCGGAGTTACAGCGGCGGAACCTGCCCGGGAACCGGATCGAGCTTGTCCTGCCTCCAGCCATCCTGGCGGGCGAGGATCGCCGTGCTGAGCAGCATCTCGCCTTTCTCGAACCCCTGGGGCTCAGGTTTGCCGTTGCCGACCTGGGGGGAGAGGCCCTCTCCCTGGCCCGGCTGCAGGGGCTGCCTCTGCAGCGATTGATCCTGGAGCGCGGCCTGCCGGACCAGGGGAGAAAGGGGGGTGATGGCTCCTGCCTGATCGACCTGCTGGTGGGCCTGGGCCGGCAACTCAGGCTGGAACTGGTGGGGCAGGGGGTAGAGCAGGGCAGCCAGTTGGATTTTCTCCGCCAACATGGTTGTGATCAGGTCATGGGTGATCTGCTTGCACCGCCCCGGGATCGGGCCGGTGTGCTCGAGTTGCTGGCCAGCCAGGATGGCTATGGGGTCGGGTCGGCAAAGGGCAGCTGAAGGAGGCGGCGCTTACGGGGCCAGTACCTCCCGGAGTTTGGCCGAGAGCGCGCTCAGGGTAAAGGGCTTCTGGAGAAAAGCCGTGCAGCCTAGGCCCAGGATCTCACGGACCTGGTCGTTGGCGGCGTAACCGCTGGCAAGGATCACCGGCAGATCCGCCTGAATGGTCCTGATGCGGTCAAAGGTGGCGGTGCCGTCCATCCCGGGCATGATCAGGTCCAGGATGATCAGCTTTACCCTGCTGTTTTCCTCCTTGAGGAGTTCCAGGGCCTGTTCACCGCTGTGGGCAACCAGGCCGGTGTAGCCGAGTTTTTCCAGGAGCGTCTTGCCCATGGCGGCAATGAGCGGCTCGTCATCCACCACCAGCACGGTCCCGGAGCCGGGACGTGGCCTGGGTGGCAGCGGGTTGGCTGCTGCCGGTTCCCGGGAAGCTGTCGGCAGGTAGATGGTGAAGGTGCTTCCCCGGCCGAGCTCGGAGGAGACGGTGATGATGCCTTCATGGTTCTTGATGATGCCGTAGGTGGAGGCCAGGCCCAGGCCAGTGCCGTGGCCCTTCTCCTTGGTGGTGAAAAAGGGGTCAAAGATTCGCTGCCGGACCTCCTCCTTCATCCCTGTGCCTGTGTCTCGTACCGAGATGCGAACATACTCCCCCGGGGCGACCTGATGCGGCCGACAAAAGGTCTGGTCCAGGGAGACCCGTTCCGTTGTCAGCTGCAACTCCCCTCCGTCAGGCATGGCCTGCCAGGCGTTGATATAGAGGTTCAGGAGGACCTGTTCCAGTTGTCGCTTGTCTGCGATAACGACAGCCCGATTCGGGGTCAGTTTGGCGGAGAGGCGGATCTGTTTTTTGGTCCTGCCGAACAGGGTGGCGCTGCTGGCAACGAGCTCGTTGATGGCCAGGGGGCTCGGCTCATACTGGCCGCCCTTGGCAAAGCCGAGCAACTGGTTGGTGAGGGCGGTGGCACTGCGAATGTGGTCTTCAATCGCCGCAAGATGCTCGCCATGGGGGTGGTCCGGGGGCTGGTCGCAGGCCATGAGCGAGATCCTGCCCTGGATCACCATCAGCAGGTTGTTGAAGTCATGGGCAACGCCCCCTGCCAGGGTACCCACGGCCTCCAGTTTCTGGAACTGGAGCAGTTGGTGTTCGATCTCCTTGACCTTGGTGATGTCGGTGGCAATGTGGAGACGCACCAGGCGGCCGTCGGTCCAGCTGATGGCCCGATCCTGATTGATATACCACCTGCCGGTGAGGGGGTTCTTCTCCTGCCAGACCCGGACCTCGCCAGGGGCTTGGCCGTCGCTGCAGCTCTCCAGGCCGGTACATCGCCTGCAGGGCGATGATTTGCCGCGGAAGTGTCTGTAGCAGGTCTTGCCGGTAAGGTCCTGGCCAAAGGCATCGAGCATGGCCTTGTTCATAAAAAGGATGCGATGGGTCTTAAGGTCTGCCACGTAGATGGTGGCGTCTATGCTGTTGAGCACCGTCACCAGGGTCTGGTGGGACTCATGGAGGGCCTGTTCGGAATGTCTGCGCACGGCTATCTCATGGGCCAGGGTGGTGTTGGCCCGGCTCAGCTTGCCAGTCCTGCGGGCAACCCGCAGTTCCAGGTTTTTGTTGGCCCGGGTCAGGGCCTTGAGCAGGTAGAGGTTGTCCATTTTGGCTGCAACCATCTCCACGACCTGCTCTACCACCATCAGGCTGGAGCAGAGCCGGTCGACCGCCGGTGCGTCTGCAAAGAGGAGAAAGATGCCTTTTGGCTGGCTCTGGGTCGTAAACGGGAGCAGCGCGGCCCTGGAGGGGACAAAGAGCTCCGGGGGAAAGCTGCAGCTGATCCTGTCCTGGATCCGGGTAAGCACTGGCCCCTGTTTCAGCTCCCTGAGGAGCTCTGCTTTGATGGTGATGGGGCTGCCGGGAAGGCTTTGCTCGGAAAAACGGGCATAGCTGCAGAGGGGCTCCAGCCGGTTGCCGCTCAGCTGGCCGCAGCAGAGCGCAGGGATGGACTTGAGGATGGAGATCCGCTCAAGGACCTTTTCCAGGAGTTCCGTGACCTGGTCGTTTCCCTGGGTGATCTTGGAGATCTGGCCGAGGAGGAGCGTCTCTTCGGCTCGCTCCGTCAGCATGGCGTTCTCCGCTTCAAGGAGGCGGAGTTTTTGCTGGAGCAGCTCAATGTCTGGCCTGGTGGGGGTGCTCATGATCTGGTCTGAAAAAAGTCAAGCATGGCCGAGGCGAGCAGTTCCGGCTCATCCTCCCGGATAGAGTGGCCTGCAGAGCGGCTGGAGATGAGGTCGGCCTGGGGGAGCTGCTCTGCCAGTTGCCGGGAAATGGCAGGGCTCAGGTAGGGGGCAGCCTCCCCCCTGATGATCAGGACAGGGAGTTGGAGTCGATCCAGCTCTTCCCGGATTTCCAGGAGGTGTCGGTTGTCCAGCCCTGCAGCAAAGTGGAGCAGCCCTCTTCTGCCTGCTCCCTGGCGAAGATAGGCCAGTCGGTGTTCACCTATGGTACAGTTGGCTATGGTGCAGTTGGCTAAGGTGTGTGGGGTCATCGGGCTGGTCATGGTGTTGTCGCCAGGAGCGGGTGCAGTCAGCAGGCCCTAGAGGACCTGGAGGCCCTTGAGGGCCAGGGGGCTGTTCCTCTTTTCGCCTTACAGGATAGTGGCTTTAGCGGTGTCGGTCAATCCGGAATTCCCGGATAAGAGCGCTGGTCCAGATTTCCGGATGATTGGCTTGCCTGGGCGATGGAGAGCAGCCGCTGGCGAGTCGGCAGGGATCCGATCTCCGGGCATCTCCGGTCCATGGGTCAAAGGGGGGGATTTAAGCTGAGCTCTCCGGCCGGGGAACGACCCATCCTAATCATGAAATATTGACGGCTTGGGCGCTCTGTGGTAAGAGCCCTGCTGACATGTCGCCACCCCACCGGCTCTTCTCGGGTCCTTCTCGGGAAAGCTTACGGCTACCTTGAAAAGTTGCTTTTCCTGCCAATCCCCGCGTTATGATGAACATTGTAACCTCGGAATATCCGTTGTAGGCCTGCGGTAAAATCTTCCCCACGCCTTGATCCTGGTCGGAAAATCTTATTTTTCAACGTACCCTTAATTTCTTTGAATACTGAAATCTTGAGGTGTTATGCGTACCAATATTCTTCATATCGGAGCCGGTGAGCTCAACTATGAAATCAGGAACATCGTCATGGTGGGTGAACGCCTCCAGAAGATGGGGGTTCCGGTGAACTGGGAGAACATCGGTGATCCTGTGGCCAAGGGGGAAGAGGTACCGCAATGGATGAAGGATATCGTCGCCGAAGTGGTCCAGGAGGATGGAGCCTATGCCTACAGCCCTACCAAGGGGGTGGTGGCTACCCGGGAATATATAGCCGCAGAGACCAACCGCCTGGGCGGGGCCCAGATCGATGCCGAGGATGTGATCTTTTTCAACGGACTGGGTGATGCCATCTCCAAGGTCTTTGGCTTTTTGAAGCGTACCGCCCGGGTGGTGGTGCCCACCCCCAGTTATACCACCCACTCCTCTGCAGAGGCTGCCCATGCCGGGGCCGAGCCGGTCACCTATATTCTGGATCCCAATCACCTCTGGTATCCGGATCTGGAGGATATCGAGAACCATATCAAGTATAATCCGGCAGTGGCCGGGATCCTGGTCATCAATCCCGACAACCCCACCGGAGCCGTCTATCCCGCCGATGTACTCAGGGCCATCGTTGATATCTGTGAGAAGAATGACCTCTTTCTGATCTGCGATGAGATCTACCAGAATATGACCTACAACGGCACCACCTCGGTCCCCCTGTGTACGGTTATCGGCGACAAGGTGCCTGCCCTCTGCATGCGCGGCATCTCCAAGGAGATGCCCTGGCCCGGCGCCCGCTGCGGCTGGATCGAGGTCTACAACGGCCATCGGGATCCCATGTTTGAGTGCTATGTCCAATCCATCGTCAATGCCAAGATGCTTGAGGTCTGTTCCACCACCCTGCCGCAGATGGTCTTTCCCAGGATCAAGCAGCATCCGCTCTACCCCGAGTATCTTCGCCAGAGGGTGGAGCGTTACGAGCGCTACTCCAACATTGCCTACGACACCCTCAAGAATGTGAAGGGAATGCTGGTGAACCGTGCCAATGGGGCCTTTTACATGAGCGCTGCCTTTGAAGAGGGGCTGCTCAACCACAGGCAGACCCTGGAGATAAGAGATGACCGGGTCCGGGCCATTGTCGAGGAGCTGGTTGACGGTCCGGAGGTGGAGCCGGACAAGCGTTTTGTCTACTACCTGCTGGCCGCCACCGGGATCTGTGTGGTGCCGCTCTCTTCCTTTGCCACCGAACTTCATGGCTTCCGTATTACCCTCCTGGAAAAGGATGAAAAGCGGTTCAGGGCTATCTTCAACACCATTGCCGAGTCCATTCAACGCTATCTCTGCTCCGCCTGATAGCCGGAGGAGGAGGCTTGGCTTCGGATCATGACCGGCCGCCCGGTTCCGGCCTTCCCGGAAAAATCAGCAGCCCTGTTTTATTCCTCTTTAAATCAGTTTTCTCCGCCCTTGACACTGGTTTTTGCCATACTTATTGTTGGTCCAGATTCGGCCGGACAGCCTGTTTGCTCTGTAATGAGCAGGCCTTAAACGATTACGCGATACAGTAACCATCGAGAAGGAGAAACACGTGGTAGAGGAGACCAGAGAACAGCAACCTGTTGACCAGGAGGAGGCAACGACTCCTGATGAGCTCGGAGATGTGGAAGGCGTTGTTGTCGAAGAAGCCGACGAGGTGGACAGCACTCATCTCCAGGAGGAGCTCGGGGCGGCACAGGATAAGCTGTTGCGTATCGCTGCTGAGTTTGAAAATTTTAAAAAGAGAATGGAACGTGAGCAGGCCAAGCTGATCAAGTATGCCGGAGAGAATATCCTCCGGGAACTGCTCACCACCCTGGACAATCTCGACCGGGCCATTGAGCAGGGTAAGGCAGGGAACGGCGAAGATAGCGCCAAACTGCAGTCCATGCTCGAAGGCCTGGATCTCACCCAGAAGGGATTGGCAGCTACCCTGGAAAAGTTCGGGGTGGAGCCCCTGGAATCGGTGGGTAAGGAGTTTAACCCCGATGAGCAGGATGCCCTGACCATGGAGGCCAGTGACGAGGTCCCGGCCAACCATGTCCTTCGCGAGTTTGCCAAGGGCTACCAATTCAAAGATCGGGTCCTGCGCCATGCGCAGGTGGTGGTCTCCAGCGGTCCGGCATGACAGGACCCCGGGATAGCTCCCCGATGGTAGCCACACGGGATAACGACATATAACCACACTTACAATATTGTACATTTAGACTACTGCTCAGCTTGGCGCTGAACAGAAAAGGAGGCAGGAGAACGCGTTATGGGAAAAATTATAGGTATTGACCTGGGTACCACTAACTCTTGTGTATCCATCATGGAGGGAGGTGACCCCAAGGTCATTGAAAATAGTGAGGGGAACAGAACCACTCCCTCCATTGTAGCCTTTCCCGACAACGGTGAACGGCTGGTGGGCCAGGTGGCCAAACGCCAGGCCGTCACCAACCCCACCCGGACACTGTTTGCCATCAAACGACTGATCGGCCGGAAATTCACGGACCCTGAGGTCCGGAAGTCCATAGAGGTCAGCCCGTTCACCATCGTTGAGGGACCGGGCGGTGACGCCGTGGTCGAGGTGGAGGGTAAGGCCTATACCTCTGCCGAGGTATCAGCCATGATCCTGGGCAAGATGAAGCAGACCGCAGAAGAGTATCTGGGAGAGCCGGTGGAAGATGCCGTGGTTACCGTGCCAGCCTACTTCAACGATGCCCAGCGTCAGGCCACCAAGGATGCAGGCAAGATTGCAGGACTCAATGTCCAGCGTATCATCAACGAGCCCACCGCTGCCTCCCTGGCCTATGGCCTGGACAAGAAGGGTGAAGAAAAGATCGCGGTCTTTGACCTGGGTGGCGGTACCTTTGACGTCTCCATCCTGGAGATCGGCGACGGGGTCTTTGAGGTGAAGTCCACCAACGGCGACACCTTCCTCGGTGGCGAGGACTTTGATATGCGGATCGTCAACTGGCTCGCCGACGAATTCAAGCGGGACCAGGGCGTTGACCTGCGCAGCGACAAGATGGCCCTCCAGCGGCTGAAGGAAGAGGGAGAAAAGGCCAAGAAAGAACTCTCCACGGCCATGGAAACCGACATCAACCTCCCCTTTATCACCGCCGACGCCTCCGGGCCCAAGCACCTGAACGTCAAGCTCAGTCGTGCCAAGCTGGAGTCCCTGGTTGAGGATCTGGTGGAGCGTACCGCAGGGCCCTGCCTGACCGCCCTCAAGGATGCAGGCCTGAGTGCCTCGGAGATCGATGAGGTCATCCTGGTCGGTGGTATGACCCGGATGCCCAAGGTTCAGGAAAAGGTCAAGTCCATCTTTGGCAAGGAACCCCATAAGGGGGTCAACCCCGATGAGGTGGTTGCCATCGGTGCCGCCATCCAGGGTGGGGTGCTCCAGGGTGATGTCAAGGACGTCCTCCTGCTCGACGTGACTCCGCTCTCCCTGGGTATCGAGACCCTGGGCGGGGTGATGACCAAGCTGATCGAGAAGAACACCACCGTTCCCACCAAGAAGAGCCAGGTCTTTTCCACGGCTGCCGATAATCAGCCGGCGGTTTCCATCCATGTGCTCCAGGGTGAGCGCGAGATGGCCCAGGACAACAAGACCATCGGCCGCTTTGAGCTGGCGGATATTCCCCCTGCACCCCGCGGTGTACCCCAGATCGAGGTGGGATTTGACCTGGATGCCAATGGTATCCTCCATGTCTCTGCCAAGGACCTGGGCACCAACAAGGAGCAGTCCATTCGGATCACCGCCTCCTCCGGTCTTTCCGAGGAAGAGATCGAAAAGATGAAGCAGGATGCAGAGATGCATGCCGAGGAAGATAAGAAGCGCAAGGAGTTCGTGGAAGCCAAGAACAATGGCGATGCCATGATCCACATGACCGAGAAGAGCCTGAAGGAGCTGGGTGACAAGGTCGATGCCGAGACCAAGGGCAATGTGGAGCGGGAGATCGAAAATCTGAAAAAGGCCCTGGAAGGTGAGGACGTGGAGGCCATCAAGGCCGCCACCGAGGCCCTGACCCAGGCCTCCCACAAGCTCGCTGAGCTGATGTATGCCCAGGCCTCCCAGGATCAGCCCGGAGGAGGAGCCGGCGCCGGGGGAGCCGCTGCCGGTCAGGCCGGTGCAGGCAAGAGCGGCGGCAAGGATGACGATGATGTCGTAGACGCCGATTTTGAAGAGGTGAAGTAAGCGCCTCTGCTCCCCTCGGGGAGTTTGGCTGTAGAGGAGGGGAGTGTAGAGTAAATCTACACTCCCTTTTTTTTTGGTTTTGCGCTATAGGGATGGGTCGCAGTTTTTCAGCTGAGCCGCTCTGCCTGCCTTTTTTGATCTCGATCTGCTCTGAAAAATTCTATTTTGGGTCTAATCTGGGTCTATCCTGGCGATCACCATGATATCCCTGTGGTAAACGTATCCAACGGGCCCGGTCTACGGGCCGTTTTGAAAGCTGAGCGAAAAAGAGCAGTCCCCAGAGGGCCTTTAGAGTAATCCTAGATACAAGGCAACACGAGCTATGAAACGCATACTTTCCGGCATCCAGCCATCGGGTAAACTTCACATCGGCAACTATTTCGGCATGATGAAGACCATGGTCCAGCAGATGAACACCTCGGACCTCTACGTCTTCATTGTCGATCTCCATGCCCTGACCTCGGTCCATGACCGGGAGCGTCTTCAGACCGGCACCCTGGAGGCTGCTGCAGACTTCCTCGCCCTGGGGCTCGATCCGGAGCGCTGTACCTTCTGGGTGCAGTCGGATGTGCCCGAGGTCTGCGAGCTCACCTGGATGCTCTCCACCCTCACCCCCATGGGACTGTTGGAGCGCTGCCACTCCTATAAGGATAAGGTGGCCAAGAATATTGCCCCCACCCATGGGCTCTTTTCCTATCCGGTACTGATGGCTGCAGATATCCTCCTCTACCAGGCCGAGGTGGTGCCGGTGGGCAAGGATCAGAAACAACACCTTGAGGTGGCCAGGGACCTTGCCCAGAAGTTCAACAACGCCTTTGGCGAGACCTTTGTCCTGCCTGAACCGGCCATCAGTGAATCTCTGGCCACGGTTCCCGGGGTCGACGGCCAGAAGATGTCCAAGTCCTATGGCAACACCATCCCCATCTTCATGGATGAAAAGCCCCTGCGTAAGGTGGTGATGTCCATCCAGACCGATGCCACCCCGGTGGAGGAGCCCAAGGATCCGGAGAACTGTAATCTCTATGCCCTGCTCAAGCTCTTTGCCTCCCCGGAAAAGATGGCCGAGGTCCATGACCTCTATCTCAACGGGGGAGCAGCCTACGGCTATCTGAAGCAGGATCTCTTTGAGTTGATCAACGACTACTTTGCCGAGGCCAGGGCGAGGAAGAGGGAACTGCTGGCCAACCCCGATTATCTCCGCCAGATCCTGGCCAGGGGAGCGGAAAAGGCCCGGGCCAAGGCCGTGGTGACCCTGGATCTGGCCCGGGACAGGATGGGGTTGAAATACTGAGGGCGAGCTTGAAACCTTGCCTCTGCAGCCGCACTCTCCGCGTCATGGGAGAAGATAGTCTCAGCGCATCCTCAAGCTCCCTGCCTGGACAGGAGGGACAGCTCAGGCGCGCCCCTTGAGCGGAGGCGCCTTAAAGATCGTCGGCCGCGTGGGAAGGGGTGGTGGGGCCTGACCCGCCTGCTGATCTCTGGGCCCGGGGCTGGTAGTTGAGGAGCAGCAGGCCGATCAGGACCAGGGCTCCTCCGGAGAGGAGGGAGAGGTCCAGTCCCTCGTTGAGCAGCAGTATCCCCCACACGACCCCGCAGACAGGGACCAGGTTGACAAAGAGCACCGCCCGGCCGGCCCCCAGCTCCCGAACCCCCTGGTAGAACCAGATAAAGCCCAGGGTCGTGCCGAAGAAGGCCAGGTAGAGGAGGCTGCCGCCTCCTCTCAGGGAGAGGGTAAGCAGCTCATGGCCCTTACCCATCAGGAGCATGGTCGGCAGGAGCAGGGCCGAGCCGGTCAGGCAGGAGTAGGTGACTGCGGTCAGGGGGGAGATCGCCCGGAGCACCCGCTTGCCCACCAGGGTGTAGGCTGTCCAGCTGAGCACCGCCCCCAGAAAGCAGAGCTCTCCCGCCCCTATCTCTCCCCTGAAGAGCAGCAGCAGGTCGCCCCGGGAGATCACCACCAGGGCCCCGGCCGCGGAAAAGCAGATGCCGAAACTGCGGCGGAGGTTGAACCGTTCTCCAAAGAAGAGCATGGCCAGCAGGGTGGTGATCACCGGGTTGGCAGCTATGATCATCGCGCCCCGGCCTGCCTCTATCCGTTGGAGTCCGGCAAAGAAGAAGAGGTTGTAGGCAAAGATGCCGGACAGGCCCAAGAGGGCCATGGCTCCCCATTGACGCAGGCTGAGCCGTTGCAGCCGTCCCTCTGTAGAGTAGATAAAGAGGAGCAGCAGCAGAGAGGCCAGCAGAAAACGGCCGCTGGCAGCGGTGACCGGATGGATCTCAGCGGTGGCGATCCGACCGGCTACAAAGGTGCCGCCCCAGAAGATCATGGTCAGAACCAGGCGGAGGTAGACGCCGCTGGTTGCTCCAGCGCTGGTTGCTCCAGGTTTGGACATGGCAGCTGTTCTCTTTGGCAGGGATGAAGGTGGAAAAGCAAAAAGGCAGGCCCTTGGGCCTGCCTTTTTAGGTGGGTGCTTAGCTGTTAAGGCAAGAGCCGCCCTTTAAAAATCAACCAGCTCCACGTCAAAGACCAGCCAGGCATTGGGCGGGATGACTCCGCCGGCGCCCTGTTCGCCGTAGGCCAGGTCCGGGGGAATGATCAGGGTGCGTTTCTCCCCCCGCTTCATCTGGCTGAGGGCCTCGTCCCAGCCGGGAATAACCCTGCCGGTGGCCACCGGAAACTGGATGGGCTCGTTGCGGTCATAGGAGCTGTCGAACTTACGGTTGTTGGCCAGGAGCCGACCGGTGTAGTGGGCGCTGATGGTGGTGCCGGCCTTGGGGGTGGGGCCGCTGCCCTCCTGCTCCACCTGATAGTAGAGACCGCTTCGGGTCTTCTTGGCGTTGGGCCACTTGTTCTTGATCTGTTTGGCGATCTCTTCCTGCTCTTCCTTGAGCTGGTCATTCTTGGCACCCTTGATCTCGGCCACAGCCCCGTCAAAGGCAGCCTGGTCGGTCTTGAACTGCTCTGCCGCCTTACCCTTGCGGATAATTTCGATGGTCTCGATGGTGTCTCCCTGGCTGATGGCGTTCACCACCTCCTGGCCCTCGAGTACCTTGCCGAAGACCGTGTGCTTGCCGTCCAGATGCGGGGTGGGCAGATGGGTGATGAAGAACTGGCTGCCGTTGGTGCCGGGGCCGGCATTGGCCATGGAGAGGATGCCTGGACGGTCATGTTTCAGGGCCGGATCAAACTCGTCGGGAAAGGTGTAGCCGGGGCCACCGGTGCCGGTGCCCAGGGGGCAACCGCCCTGAATCATGAAGTTGTTGATCACCCGGTGGAAGGCGAGGCCATCATAGAAAGGTGTGCCTGTCGGTTTGTCAGCGCCGCCCAACTCCAGTGAGCCTTCGGCCAGGCCGACAAAGTTGATCACAGTCAGGGGGGTCTTGTCGTAGTAGAGCTTAAGGAGGATGTCTCCCTTGTTGGTTGCTATCTTTGCGTAGAGTCCGTCTTTCATTTTTTTTTCCTCAAGGGCTGATACCGGTTGTCCGGAACAAAAAAGCAAGGCTGTCAGCACCAGTGGGATGAGCAATTTGTTCATTGAGTTCTCCGGTACAAAAAAGTTGGATGAGCAGGTGATTAGGGTTGTGCAGGGGAGCTTGAAAAGATTTTTTCCGCCGGTCTCCGGCTCAGGATCAGCTGTCGGTCATGGGCAGCGGCCGGCTAGCCGATGATCAACCCTTGTCCGTGAGGCCGGGTTTTCCAGAAAAAAGAGCTGTTCAAGGTCGCCCACGGTCGCCTTAGGGTACTGGTGGTACAGGGGCCAGTCATTATGGCTTGGAGAAGAACCTACCCGGGAACATCAACAGGGATGCCCATTTTTGGGCCTGGGATGGCCTTCAGGGGAAGCCTTGAATGGTCAGGCTTGCTTACAGGTTGGATCACGGCTTGTCAATGAAAAAGACCCCTGGCCGGTCTCGGCTCCGGCTGCTGTTATAAAGAGCGTCAGGGGGAGGGCAAAGGCATAAAAGTACCCTTTTACCGCATAATGGCCGAACAGTGTTGACGGTTAGATTGAATCCTGTTTTAATGGATGGTTTTGCAAATTCGCATTTTGGGATCGGTGCTACGGTGGTACAAATTTTCTATAGCGGCTACGGCCTCCTGGGCCTTGCAGGCCTGATGGTGTTGCGCCTGCTGCGCCCTCTACTCAGACGCCTGCCAAGCCGTTACAGCCATGGCCTTGATCAGCGCCTGGATGGCGTGCCCCAGGGGCTGTTAGCAGCGAAAAACGGGCAGCAGCGTCTCTGGGTGCATGCCTCCTCGGTGGGAGAGGTGCAGGCAGCGCTCATTATCCTTGAGGCCTTGGCCCGGGAGGTGCCGGGGCTGCAGTATCTGCTGACCACCACCACCGAGCAGGGCAACAAGGTGGCCCGCTTGCGTCTGGGAGAGGATATCCCCTGCCTGATGGCGCCCCTGGATGTGCCCTTGCTGGTCCGCAAGAGTCTTGAGCGTTTGCAGCCTGATCTCTATATCTGTCTGGAGACCGAGCTCTGGCCGGCGATGCTGCGGGAGAGCCGGCGAAGCGGGGTGCCGGTGGTGGTATTGAACGGTCGGATCTCCCAACGCTCCTTTCTCCGCTACTCTCGAGTCGCCGGGCTGATGTCCTGGCTGCTGCAGGGCGTGGCCGGGGTCGCGGCCATCGGTCAGGAGGATGGCCGCCGATTCATCGGTCTGGGAGTCGCCCCTGCGCGGGTACGGGTTTGCGGCAATGTCAAGTCGGCAGCCGTCGCGCCTCCGGGCGGTACGGCCCGGGCCCATTATCGCCGGCTGCTGCAATTGAACCGTGAACAGGTTTTTATCTGCGGCTCTACCCATAGGGGCGAAGAGGCCCTGCTTCTTCAGGTCTATCAGCAACTGGCTGCCTGCCGTCCCGTGGTCTGGCTGCTTGCTCCGCGGCACCTCGAGCGGTTGGCAGAGGTGGCAGAGCTCCTGTACCGGGCCGGGATCGGCTTTGATTATTACTCCACCCTGGAGAAGGGGGGGCAGCGCGGCCATGCCGTGGTCCTGATCGACACCATGGGTGAACTGGCCGAACTCTACAGCGTTGGTGCCTATAATTTCTGCGGCGGCAGTCTGGTGGACCAGGGCGGCCATAACATCATGGAAGCCGTCCGCTGGGGGCGTCCGGTGTACTATGGTTCGAGTATGGCTGATTTTCAGGGTCCCGCTGCCCAGCTGGAGGCAGCCGGCTGCGGTTTCCGGGTAGAGGATGGTGAGGCCCTGGCCGCGCTGCTCCTGCACCACCAGACCGACCGGAAGGCGTATCAAGCTGCCTGTCTGCAGGCAGAGGCATTGAAGAGCGGGCAGACCGCAATTGTCCAGCAGCAGCTTGCCCTGGTGAAAGAGCTGCTGCAGCCTGAAGCCTAGCTGTGGGGCATGAGGCTACACCTGGCTGCTGGTCGGAATTTTCAGTTAACCCTTAGATAACGAATGATTTATGAAAGCATTGATCGGGCTTGAAGATGGCACTGTGATATCCGGAAAATCCTTTACCGGACCCGGTGAGGTGATGGGAGAGATGGTCTTTAATACCAGCATGAGCGGTTATCAGGAAGTCTTGACCGACCCCTCCTATACCGGCCAGCTGGTGACCATGACCTACCCCTTGATCGGCAACTATGGCGTAAACGAAGAAGATATGGAGTCTGCCGGGGTTCACCCCAGAGCCTTTCTGATGCGTGAGTACCAGGCCCTGCCCAGTAACCATCGGGCCACCGGGACCCTGGTCGACCTCCTGCAGCGCCATCAGGTTCTGGGGATAGAGGGGTTTGATACCAGGATGCTGACCCGTCTGCTCCGCAAGAGCGGGGCCATGAAGGCGGCTATCTCCACCGAGGACCTGGACGGCGACTCCCTGGTGGCCAAGGCCCGGAGCTGGGCCGGCCTGGTGGGCCGGGATATGGTGGCCAGGGTCAGCTGTGCTCGCCCCTATCTCTGGACTGCGGAAGGTCCCCGGGAGGCGGCTGCCTTTCCGGCAAGCGGCTCTGCTGCCTTTCGGGTGGTGGCGCTTGACTTTGGTGCCAAGTACAACCAGCTGCGGCTGCTGAGCCAGTACGGCTGCCAGGTGATGGTGGTGCCGGCGACCACCGGTGCCGCCGAGATTCTGGCCCTGCAACCTGATGGTATCTTTCTCTCCAATGGCCCGGGTGACCCGGACGGAGTCCAGGGCGTGGTGGAAAACGTCCGCCAACTCTTGGGGAAAAAACCCATCTTCGGGATCTGCCTGGGCCATCAGATGCTCGCCCTGGCTTATGGCGGCTCCACCTATAAACTGAAATTCGGCCACCGCGGCGGCAACCAGCCGGTCAAGGACCTGACCACCGGCAAGGTGGAGATCACGGCCCAGAATCACGGCTTCTGCGTCGATCCCGAAAGTCTGCCCCCTGAGGTTGAGGTCACCCATATCAACCTCAACGACAACAGCCTCGAGGGGATGCGCCACCGCGACTATCCGGCATTCTCGGTGCAGTACCACCCCGAATATGCACCCGGCCCCCATGATGCGGAGTACCTCTTTAGCCGTTTCATAGAACTGATGCAGCAGTCCCGTTGATCTCTCCTCTTAGCTGACATATATCCATGCCTAAACGAACAGATATCCAGAAGATTTTAATTATTGGCTCCGGTCCGATCATCATCAGTCAGGCCTGTGAATTCGATTACTCAGGGGCCCAGGCGGTCAAGGCCCTGAAGGAGGAAGGATTTGAGGTGATCTTGATCAACTCCAATCCGGCCACCATCATGACCGACCCCGGCCTGGCTGACCGGACCTATATCGAACCCATCACCCCCGAGTGTGTGGCCAAGGTGATCGAGCGGGAGCGGCCCGATGCCCTGCTGCCTACCCTGGGCGGCCAGACTGGCCTCAACACCGCCATCAAGGTGGCGGAGATGGGGGTGCTGGAGAAGTACGGGGTGGAGATGCTGGCCGCAGACGTCGCTGTCATCCAGAAGGCCGAAGGCCGGGAAGAGTTCCGTGATGCCATGCTCAAGATCGGGCTCAAGGTGCCCGAGTCCTTCATCGTCCAGACCCTTGATGATGCCATGGCTGCCGGTGAATCCATCGGTTTCCCCATCATCGTCCGTCCCAGTTTCACCCTGGGTGGTACCGGAGGCGGGGTGGCCTACAACCGCAGCGAGTTGCGCGAGCTGGCCACCGCCGGCCTCGACCTCTCCATGACCACCGAGATCATGGTGGAGCGCAGCCTGCTGGGCTGGAAGGAGTATGAGCTTGAGGTCATGCGGGACAAAAATGACAACGTGGTCATCATCTGTTCCATCGAAAACATCGATGCCATGGGGGTCCATACCGGTGATTCGATCACCGTTGCCCCGGCCCAGACCCTGACCGATCGGGAATACCAGGAGATGCGGGATGCCGCCATCGCCATCATCCGCGAGATCGGGGTGGAGACCGGCGGCTCCAATGTTCAGTTTGCCGTCAATCCCAAAGACGGCGAGCTGATGATCATCGAGATGAACCCCAGGGTCTCGCGTTCCTCGGCCCTGGCCTCCAAGGCCACCGGTTTTCCCATTGCAAAGATCGCCGCCAAGCTGGCCGTGGGCTATACCCTGGATGAGATCAAGAATGATATCACCCGGGAGACCTATGCCTCCTTTGAGCCCACCATCGATTACTGCGTGGTCAAGATTCCGCGCTGGACCTTTGAGAAGTTTCCGGAGACCGAGGATCTCCTGACCACGGCCATGAAGTCCGTGGGCGAGACCATGGCCATTGGCCGGACCTTTAAAGAGGCCTTTCAGAAGGGGATGCGTTCCCTGGAGATCGGCCGGATGGGCTTTGGCTTTGACGGCAAGGAGGAGATGAACGAACTCCACCAGGATGATCTCCAGCGCGGCCTCAGCCAGCCCAACTCCAAGCGGCTCGCCTTTCTCTTTGAGGCCCTGCGTCGGGGCATGGAGCTCCCGCAGATCCATGAGCTCAGCCTGATCGATCCCTGGTTTCTGGACCAGTTGCAGCAGATTGTCGAACAGGGCAAGGTGATTGAGGACCTGGGTTTCAGCGGCCTGGACCAGGAGGCCCTGTTTGCGGCCAAGCAGTACGGGTTTTCCGATGTCCAGCTGGCCAAACTCACCGGTACCTCGGAGGACGATATCCGCCAGCTGCGTCTCCAGCTGGGGCTGGAGCCGGTCTATAAGCTGGTGGACACCTGTGCAGCCGAGTTTGAGTCCTATACCCCCTACTACTACTCCACCTATGAGCAGGAAGATGAGGTCCGGCTCACCGATCGGAAGAAGATCATGATCCTGGGGGGCGGGCCCAACCGGATCGGTCAGGGCATCGAGTTCGATTACTGCTGTGTCCACGCCTCCTTTGCCCTGCGTGAGATCGGGGTGGAGTCGATCATGGTCAACTCCAACCCGGAGACCGTTTCCACGGATTACGACACCTCGGATAAGCTCTACTTCGAGCCCCTGACCCGGGAGGATGTGCTCAACATCATTGAACGGGAGAAGCCCGACGGCGTCATCGTCCAGTTCGGCGGCCAGACCCCCCTGAACCTGGCCGTACCCCTGGACAGGATGGGGGTACCCATCATCGGCACCCCGCCCGATGCCATTGACCGGGCCGAGGACCGGAAACGCTTCCAGCAGCTGCTCCAGAAACTGGGTCTGCGCCAGCCGGACAACGGCACTGCCCACACCCTGGAAGAGGCCCTCCAGGTGGCAGAAAAGATTGGTTTCCCGGTGGTGATGCGGCCCTCCTATGTCCTGGGCGGACGTGATATGCGGATCGTCTACAACGAGGCCGGGATCCGGGACTTCATGAATATCCCTGGCATGGCCGGCAGCGAGGCCCCGGTGCTCCTGGATCAGTTCCTCAAAGACGCCATCGAGGTGGACGTGGATGCGGTCTGTGACGGCACCATGACCGTGATCGGCGGGATCATGGAGCATATCGAGGAGGCCGGGATCCATTCCGGTGACTCTGCCTGTGTGCTGCCGCCCCATACCCTGTCTGCGGCCATGGTGGAGGAGATCAGCCGGGCCACCAAGGCCATGGCCGAAGAGCTCGGGGTGATCGGTCTGATGAATGTCCAGTACGCGGTCAAGGGCGAGACCCTCTACATCCTGGAGGTCAATCCCAGGGCCTCCCGCACGGTGCCCTTTGTCTCCAAGGCCACCGGCGTGCAGCTGGCCAAGGTCGCCACCAAGGTGATGATGGGCATGAGCCTCAAGGAACTGGGCTTTACCCGGGAGAAGCAGCTGTCCCACTGGGCGGTCAAAGAGGCGGTCTTTCCCTTTGATCGTTTTGAGAATGTCGATACCCTGCTGGGGCCGGAGATGAAGTCCACCGGCGAGGTCATGGGCATCGATGACGATCTGGGCCAGGCCCTGGCCAAGGCCCAGCTGGCCGGAGGCACGGATCTGCCCCTGGAGGGCACGGTCTTTCTCTCGGTTCGTCACGGTGACAAGGACGCGGTGGTCAGGGTTGCCCGCAAGCTGGTGGAGCTGGGCTACACCCTGCTGGCCACCAAGGGAACCGCGGCCCGGCTGGTGGAGGAGGAGATTGCCTGCACCGAGATCAACAAGATCTCCCAGGGCAGACCCCATATTCTGGATAAGATCGAAGACGGTGAGGTCCAGTGGATTCTCAACACCTCCGCCGGTACCCGGACCACCGAAGACTCCTACACCATCAGGCGGGCGGCCCTGGACTACCATATCCCCTATACCACCACCATCACCGGCGGTTGGTCCATGGCCCTGGCTGTGGAGTCGCTGATGGCCAAGGATGTCGGGGTGAAAACGGTTCAGGAATTCTCTGAAAGCATTGACTGAGATGGAAATGGTATTACTATAAGTTCAAAGCTGTGCACGAGAGGTGTCGGTGGGACTGCTCAGGCCCCGCCGACACTCGTTTAACGACACTATTTTGGGAGTTTTTTTTGAATACCTTCTATAAAAATCTAAGCATGTGGCTGGTCATTGGCCTGACCATGATTCTCCTCTTCAACCTCTTCAACAAACCCCACTCCACCAGCAACTCCATGACCTACAGCGAATTCTGGTCCAGTGTGGAGAGCGGGGCGATCAATAAGGTGAATATCAGGGGAGAGAAAATCACAGGTGCGGGTCTTGATGGTCGTCCCTTTGTCACCGTGGCTCCCGACGATGCCGAGCTTATCCCCATGCTCAGGCAGTCAGGGGTGGATATCTCGGTGAAGGAACCTGAAGAAACTCCCTGGTATCTGACGATCTTTATCTCCTGGTTCCCCATGCTGCTCCTGATCGGAGTCTGGATCTTCTTCATGCGCCAGATGCAGATGGGTGGGGGCAAGGGTGGGGCGCTCTCCTTCGGCAAGACCAGGGCCAAACTCCAGGGTGAGGGCGAGGTCCAGGTCACCTTCAAGGACGTGGCCGGGATAGACGAGGCCAAGGAGGAGCTGGAGGAGATTATCGATTTTCTCCGTGATCCCCAGAAGTTTACCAAGTTGGGCGGTCGCATCCCCAAGGGGGTGCTCCTGGCCGGTTCCCCGGGTACCGGCAAGACCCTCCTGGCCCGGGCCATTGCCGGCGAGGCCGGGGTGCCCTTCTTTACCATCTCAGGCTCTGACTTTGTGGAGATGTTTGTCGGGGTTGGTGCCTCCAGGGTACGTGACCTCTTTAACCAGGGCAAAAAAAATGCCCCCTGCATCATCTTCATCGATGAGATCGATGCCGTGGGCCGTCATCGCGGCGCCGGTCTCGGCGGCGGTCATGACGAGCGCGAACAGACCCTGAACCAGCTCCTGGTGGAGATGGATGGTTTTGAGGGCAATGACGGGGTGATCATCATCGCGGCCACCAACCGTCCCGATGTGCTCGATCCCGCCCTGCTCAGGCCCGGACGTTTCGATCGCCAGGTGATGGTCCCGGTTCCCGATGTCAAGGGTCGGGAACAGATCCTCCACATCTACGGGAAGAAGACCAAGTTGGCCGATGATGTGGACATGGCGGTCATCGCCCGCGGTACCCCTGGATTTTCCGGGGCTGATCTGGAGAACCTGGTCAACGAGGCCGCCCTGATGGCTGCCCGTCAGGGCAAGGAGGAGATTGACGCCGAACAGCTGGAACGGGCCAAGGACAAGGTGATGATGGGTGCGGAGCGCCGCTCCATGATGATCTCGGAGAAGGAGAAGGAAATCACCGCCTACCATGAGGCCGGTCATGCCCTGGTGGCGCGCTTTCTGCCGGGAACCGATCCCATCCATAAGGTCACCATCATTCCCCGCGGCCGGGCCCTGGGCCTGACCATGCAGCTGCCCATGGATGAGAAGTATACCCATGCCCGCGGCTTCCTGCTCAACTCCATTGCCATCCTCTTTGGTGGCCGGGTGGCGGAAAAACTGGTCTTTGATGAGATCACCACCGGAGCCGGCAATGATATCGAGCGGGCCAGTGAACTTGCCCGCAAGATGGTCTGTGAGTGGGGTATGAGCGACGAACTGGGTCCCCTGGCCTATGGCAAGAAGGAAGAACAGATCTTCCTTGGCCGTGAGATCGCCCAGCACCGGGATTACAGTGAGCTCACTGCCCAGAAGATCGATGAGGCGGTGAAGCGGATCATCCTGGATGCCAACGATTCGGTGACCCGCCTGCTGGAAGACAACATGGATGTGCTCAAGGCCGTGGCTGAAGAGCTTCTGGAAAAAGAGACCATCATGCTGGAAGACATGAATCGGATCATTGCCGAATTACGGGGTGAAGAACTCCCCGCAGAGGGCGCCGATTCTGCGGAACCGGTGGCCGAAGCCGTGGTCGAGAGCAAGGACGAGGAAGAGACCATCGAGGTGTAAGAGGAACAGAACGGCATGATCAGGGGTTGATTGGCTGGTGCAGCCAATCAACCCTTTTTTTATGGCAGTGGTGGAGAAGGTCGAGCTGGAGGAGAGCATGGCAGACGAGCAGGTACGGATCATGGGGATTCTCAATGTCACCCCGGACTCGTTTTCAGACGGTGGCCGCTTTGTACGGCCAAAGGAGCTGGAGGCCCAGGTACGAAGACTGCTGGCCGAGGGGGCGGATATCATCGATGTGGGTGGGGAATCCAGCCGTCCCTTTGCCGAGCCGGTGGCTGAGGAGGAAGAGCTTGCCCGGGTTCTGCCGGCCATTGCCGCCATCCGCGGCTGCAGCAGCACCATCCCGGTCTCCATTGATACCACCAAGGCCCGGGTGGCCCGGGCCGCCCTGGCCGCCGGCGCCACCATGGTCAACGATATTTCGGCTCTGCAGCACGATCCTGCCATGGTCGAGGTCGTCCAGGCCTACCAGGGGCCGGTGATCATCATGCATATGCAGGGCGATCCCGCCACCATGCAGCTCAGCCCCAGCTACGGGGATCTGATCAGCGAGATCAACGCCTTTTTCAGCGAACGTCTGGCCTGGCTCGAGCAGCAGGGGATCAAGCGTGAGCGGGTGATCCTGGACCCGGGAGTCGGTTTCGGCAAGACCCTGGACCATAACCTGGCCATCCTCAGCCATATCCAGTCCTTTACAACACATGGCTGCCCTCTGCTGATCGGTCATTCCCGAAAATCCTTTTTCAACACCCTGTTTGAGCTCTCCCCGCTGGAGCGGGACCTGCCCACGGCCGTGGTGTCAGCGCTCTGTGCCCTCCAGGGGGTGGACATCCTCCGGGTCCACGCGGTCAAAGAGAACCGTCAGGCCGTGGCTCTGGCCCGGGTCTGTGGAGGGGCGGCCACGCCCTGAGCTTCCAGCTCTCCGGGGCAGTGGCCTGTATCAGGGCACGCTGAACCGGGGATGCTCCCTGGGCATCCTCCCTGGCTGCAGGTTGGACAACTCCAGCCGATAGTGGAGTTGCTGCCCCTGCCGCCGGACCCGGATATCGACCTGATCTCCGGGGCTGCGGTCCAGGAGACTGCATTTAAGATCAGCCACGCTGGTCACCGGAGTCCCGGCCACTGCGGTGATGATATCGCCCGCCTGCAGGCCTGCCTCAGCAGCCTGACCATGGGGGCTGATCCGGCTGATCCGCACCGTCTCCTCATCCCGCTGTTCCAGGACGACTCCCATCTTTCCCGCCGGCCGCAGTTCCATGGGCCTGGTAGGGATCAGGAAGTCTGCTTCCTCCTCCCTTGCTCCTCCGGGATTGCTGCCACCCTCCGGGATGACCACCCGCTGTACCAGCGCGGGCAGTCTCCGCTGGACCCGGGGAGGAATACCGCTCCGGCGATCGACATGACCCCTGCCGGCGATGACGACCAGCTGGTGCTCCGGGAACTTCCTGAGGGCAAAGACAACCGACTCGGCCATGGTCTCGTCCCAGAGCGCCTGGGCCTGGATAAAGCCTGCAAATCCCTTTGATCCACGGCTCCGGTGCATCCGGAAGATCGGTTCCAGCCGTTGGCGGTAACCGGGCAGGCTGAGGTCCCGCTCGGCGGCAACCGTGGCCAGCTGCTCGCTGGAGAGCTGGTCTGTGTTGCCGCTGTGAAAGAGGGAGGAGGTGAGGGCCTTGTCCAGGTTGAGGCCGACCATGGGCAGCTGGTGGGCCCGGGCAAAGCTGATGATCTCCCTGTAGAGGCGGTAGTCATAGCCCCAGACCTGAAAGTATCGGGATGCCTGGAGAAAGTCCTGCTCACTGAAGGAGGGATCGCTGCTGTAGCGGTCCAGGGCTGCCTGGGAGGAGCGGGGGAACATCTCCATGCCGATGACCATCTTCGGGTTGCGCAGGTAGAGGGCCTGGATCAGCTGGAGCTGGAGCAGGTGGGCGCTGTAATCGGTATGGGACTCGCCGATATAGATGACCCGGCTCGCTGCAAGTCGGCCGACGATCTGGCTGAAGTCCAGCAAGGCCCGGGTCGGTACGCCCTGGGGAGGAGCGATCAGCGGGGCCTGGATGCCGTTCACGCTCGCTTGGACTCTTTTTTCCCGGATCTGCCCCCCTTGAAAGAGCAGAGTGGAATATTTGCCGTAATGGTCCAGCCTGCCGGCCGCGGCGCGGGTCTCCTCCCTGGAGGCACTGTCCACCAGCACCATGATTCCTTCCGGCTTGAGCGGATTTTCCCGGACCTGCAGGGAAAACCCGGTTGTTGTTCCGCCTGGGTCTGCAAAGAGACTGCTGCGCTGGCCGCTTTTGCCCAGGAAGAGCCAGGCGCCCTGCTGCAGCTCCCGGTTGCTGACCTCCTCCTCCCTCTTCAGCTCGGCGCCCAGTTGGCGGAGCCTTTGGATTAGGGGCTGATATGGCTCAGCATCGACGGCAGGGACCAGGATCCTGGCCTGCTCGGCTCCCAGGTAGTGTGCCCAGGTGGGGACCCATTCCTGGCGGGACAGGCGGCGGAGCAGATCATAACCAGGATCTATGCTGAGACTGCGGGGCAGGTAGTCGCTGTGCAGTTCAACCTGTTCCCTGCTGCTGTTGGTGGTGATGCGTTCTTCCCTGATTCCGCCCAGGGTGGTGATTCGGATGGGGATCTCCAGGGTGTAGGGCTCCCGGCTCTGTTGGACCAGCTCAAAGCGAATCACCGAACCACCCTGTTCCTGGCTGATCTCCAGCTGCTCAAGGCCGAGATTCGGGATATCGCTGCCTTGCAGCCACTGGCTGAAAAACGGGGACAGGTTTTGGCCGGAGACCCGGCTAAAGGAGGCCTCAATCTCCTCCCAGCCCACATAGCTGAAGCGGTTGTTCCGGTAAAAATCCCTGAGCCCCTCCTGGAAGAGAGTTGTGCCCAGTTTTTGGCGGAGCATATGAAAGAGCATCGCAGCCCTGTCATAGCCCACCGCCCGCTTGAGTCTGGAATCAGCCTGGTCATGCCCGGCGTCGCGGAACTGCGCCAGGCTGAAGAGGTTGTCTTCAGGCACAGCGGCATCATAACGGAGGAGTCGGTTTTTACGGTAACTCTGTGCCCGCTGCCCCTGCTCTGCCTGGAGATGATCTGCCAGGTAGCTGGTCAGCCCTTCGGACCAGTTGCCCGAGGCCGGGGCGACAAAGACCCCGTTGCCCCACCAGGAGTGAAGGATCTCATGGCCCAGGGAGGTGTCTTTGATAAAGGGCAGCCGGATGACCGCCTGGCCCAGGAGGGTGAAGGTGGGCATGGCCAAACCCGTTGGCAGCCGGTTTTCGACTATGCTGTAGCGGTTGTAGGGGAAAGGGCCGATCAGCCCCTCATAGGAGCGGATATACTCCTGGGCCCGATCCAGGTATTCTGCAGCCAGCTGAGCGTCTTCTGCAAAGAAATAGCTGGACAGGGTCAGCTCACCGAGCCGGCGGGACTGCACCTGGTAGGGGCCTGCAACGAAATGGATGCCGGCCAAGGGGATCGTGAAACTGGTTTGGATCTCTCTCTGCTTGCCGCGGACCCGGCTGATGATGGTCTCGGCCTCGCTGATGGCGGTGAAGTGCCTGGGGATAAGCGCCTTGAGGGTGAAGGTCATCGCCTGGTCTGCCAGGGGGTGCCATGAGCCGGCCAGGGTGATTCCCTGGGCGGAGATCAGGTTGTCCTGGTCCTGCTGATCCCTGGTGGAGAGCTCCCAGGAGAGGTAGAGTTCCCTGGCCTGGGGAGAGGGCGGAAGCCGAAGGATGTTGCCAGCTCCCATGGCCGGTGTCTGCGGGGTCTGTCCGGCCCGCTCAAGGACGGTGCCGGTGACGGTCAAGGACCCACAACGGAGCCCTAGCCCTCTGTTGGCCGGAATGGAGAGCCGTGAGGTACCCCGGAGGAGCTGCTCCTTGAGATCAAAGCTGATGGAGATGGTGTGGTGCAGCGAGGTGGGCTGGGCCGCGGAGAGCTCCAGGGGGAGGCTCAGGAGGAGGGCCAGGAGGAGGGGCCAGAGAAGGCCTGTCACTGTTTTCATAGGGTATCGCCTTGTTGGGATTGGCAGGGGCGAGGATCATAGCGGTAACCATAAGCATCCTGCCGGGATAGGGAAGGGAAGCCTGGGTTGGCGCCCCCCTTGGCTCTTGACAATGCGCAATGGTTCATTGTAGGTTTCTGGCTCATCTTTGCTTCTTTTTTCATCGGTTTCTATCCCTGCTGCCCCGGATCTGCTTCAGCTCTCCCTGAGCCTGGATCATGGGGCGAGGAGAACACAAAATCGCGCCGGCAGCCAAGCGTTGTTCAGGCGACTACAACCATGAGGAAGTCCCATGCAGCCTATTCGAATTAAAACCATGAATGCCATTGCCCGGGAAGGCTTGTCCCTGTTCACAGATCGCTACAGTGTGGATTCGGATGAGAGCAACCCCCTGGGGTTGGTGGTCCGCAGTTCCAAGGTGGAGTTGTCACAGTTCCCTGAACTGTTGGCCGTAGCCCGGGCAGGTGCTGGTGTTAATAATATAGCAGTGGATGAGGCTTCGGAAAAGGGTATCTGTGTGTTCAACACCCCGGGTGCCAATGCCAATGCCGTGGTGGAGCTGGTCTATACCACCCTGGGCATCTGGCTGCGCAACGTGGAAAAGAGTATCTCCTTTTGCAAGCAGCTCACCGAACTGGGTGATGATGAGTCCATTAACCGGGAGGTGGAGGCCCAGAAGAAACTCTATAAGGGCGAGGAGATGGCCGGCAAGACCCTGGCCGTGATCGGCCTGGGCAAGATCGGGGTCGGGGTGGCCAATGCCGGACTGCATCACGGCATGCGGGTCATCGGTTTTGATCCTTTTCCTGCCATGGACAACATCCACGGACTCTCCTCGGAGGTGATCCTGGCCAGGTCCAGGAAGGAGGCCCTGGGGCAGGCGGACTTCATCAGTGTCCATATCCCCCTTAACAAAAATACCCGCGGCTATGTCACGACCAAGGATTTCCTGGAGTTTCTCCAGGACGGCGCCATCCTGATCAACTATGCCCGCGGTCCCATCGTCGATGAAGAGGCGGTCCTGGCGGCCTTGGCCAGCGGCAAGCTGCGTGGTCATATCTCTGATTTTCCTTCGGTCAACTTTATCGGTCATGAGAAGATCGTCGTCACGCCCCATCTGGGTGCCTCCACCTCAGAGTCTGAGGAAAACTGTGCCACCATGGCGGTAAAGGAGCTGATGAGTTACCTGGAGTACGGCAATATCGTCCACAGCGTCAACTTTCCCAATGTGGAGACCATCCCCACCGTGGATGTCCATACCCGCCTGACCGTGGTCAACCGCGACCAGCCCGGGATGATCGCCCTGGTCAGTAATATCCTGGGCAAGTATGATATCAATATTATGAACTATACCAACAAGAGCAACGGTTCCCTGGGCTACAACATCATCGACTGTGCCGGTCCGGTTCCTGCCGAGGTGGAGAAAGAGATCTGCCAGCAGGAAGGGGTGCTGCGGACCCGGGTTATTGCCTTCCAGTGATTTCGTGGTCAAACCGGGTAAAAAATATCCAACAGCTGCCGGTGAGGTAAAAAAAAAGGTAACTTTCTGTTGAAACACATTTTTTTAAAGGAGGGGCTTGAATCATCGAAACGTGAGGTTCAAATATTTGAACTTAAGGTCGAGCCGCTATCCCGGGATTCTCTCTGCTGGTCTCTTGTAAGTGGTTGTTGTATTGGCAGGAAAAAAGTTTGAGGCTTCTGTTTTTGTTGTGGTATCATTTCTGCATATTTCCAGGGCAGAGATACTTCATCTCTTCTCTCCTTTACCGGCTTGACTCTTCTCTGGGTTAAGCCGGTTTTTTTTTCGTGGGGGTTTTTGGATGGCTGAAGAGAAGAGCAGCGTCGGCCTGCTCGCCTGTGCAGACTATGATTCCAGCGGATTGGCCCTGGGGGTGGATCAACTCCTGACGGCTGTTCTTGCCAGGTCTTCCTGGCATTCCTGTCATGTCCTGGTGAAGCCGAACCTGATCAGTGCGAGCAGGGCCCTGGCCTGTACCGAGCCTGCCGTCCTGGCTGCGGTCTGTGGCTGGTTCATCGATCGTGGCGCTCGGGTGGAGGTGGGTGATTCACCGGCCTTTGGCACTGCCGGGAACGTCCTTGATCGCATCGGGGCCCTGGCTCCCCTGCAACGACTCGGGGTGGGCGTTCGGGAATTTGACCAGGCGGAGCAGTTGGTCCTGCCCGGAGGGGGGAAGGTAGGCCTGGCCGCGGCTGCCCGGGAGTGTGATCTGCTGGTCAACCTGCCGCGCCTCAAGGCCCATGCCCAGACCAGGCTGACCATGGCGGTGAAAAATTTGTTTGGTTGTGTGGTCGGTTTCCGCAAGCCCTGGTGGCATATGGTCCATGGCGGTGAAGCGGGATCGTTCCTGGAACGGATCGTTGAGCTCCCGGCAGTTTTGCCGCCCGGGGTCGCCCTCCTGGACGGCATCAGGGCCATGCATGTCACCGGCCCGGTCCATGGCAGACCCTTTCAGCTCGGTCTCTTGGGCTGTGCCCGCAATGGGGTGGCCCTGGATACGGCGCTGTTGAAGGTCCTGGACGTGGCTCCCTCCAGCTGCCCCCTCTGGGGTGCTGCCCGGCGGCTGGGCAGGGCAGGGGTCGAACTGGAGGAAATATCCTGGCTCTTTCAGCGGCCCGAGGAGCTGGCGGTTCGCGGCTTTTGTCTGCCCGATGAACTCATGCCCATTCGTTTCAACCCCTTTCGTTTCCTGAAGAACAGTCTGCGTCGCCTGCTCTTGAACTCCAGGCCCTGAGCCTGCGGAATTCGGTGGTGGCATCAATGTACCTTGGCCTGATAAACTTTAGGGTACCTTGAAAAATGAGATTTTTCGATCAAGCTCAAGGCATGGGGAAACTTGTATCCCAGGCATATGATACCTATTCCGAGGGTACAATTTTCACCATAACGCAAAGATAGGAAGAAAAGGCAATCTTGCAAGGTGGCCTGTACTCTTCCAGTTGGCCAGGCACCAGGGATCGTCACCGAATCATGGCCAGGAGCGGGTTCTGCAGCGCCTTTTCTACCCAGACAGATTATTTTCGCCTAAGCTGCGCATTGGGGTTGAGTTTTTTTTGAGATGCAGGTAGAGCTATAGGGTCGTTTCAGCTGAAATCTTGAGATCATTTGCAGCTGTATTTTCTCAGACCCGGGGAGCAGCTGCAGGCTGCCGGCGGCAAGGGGTAGGGGAAGAAGGCGGGACCCTCTTGCTCTACTGTACCTGTAACAGGTATCCCCTGCAGGCGCGGCTGTAGCTCCGCGACAGCCCAACCCCCCGGGTGAGCTGCCGCCGCAGACGCCTCTTCGAACCTGATTAATACTATCATCATCTTCACCATACTTTTCTTTAAACTGTAAGGAACATATCTCTATGTCAAATCATCTTTTTACCTCAGAGTCGGTATCTGAAGGCCATCCTGACAAGGTTGCCGATCAGATCTCTGATGCCATCCTTGATGCCATCCTCGAACAGGACCAACACGCCCGGGTGGCCTGTGAAAGTCTGGTGACCACCGGCATGGCCCTCATTGCCGGAGAGATTACCACCTCGGCCTGGGTGGATATGCCTGATATCGTGCGTCAGACCATTCGGGAGATCGGCTACAACTCTTCGGATATGGGCTTTGACTGGCAGTCATGCGCGGTGATGACCTCCATCGATAAGCAGTCTGCCGATATCGCGGTGGGCGTGGATGAGGGCAGCGGCCTTGATCTGGATCAGGGCGCCGGTGATCAGGGATTGATGTTTGGCTATGCCTGTGATGAGACCGAGGTGCTGATGCCCATGCCCATCACCTACTCCCACCTCCTGGTCAAGCGTCAGGCCGAGGTGCGCAAGGCCGGGGTGTTGCCCTGGCTGCGTCCCGATGCCAAGAGTCAGGTGACCATCGAGTACGAAGATAATGTGGCCAAGCGGGTGGAGGCCGTGGTCCTCTCCACCCAGCACAGCCCTGAGGTCAACTATGCCGATCTGAAGGAAGGCGTGATGGAAGAGATCATCAAGCCCATCCTGCCTGCGGCAATGATCGATGCCGATACCAAGTACTTCATCAACCCCACGGGCCGTTTCGTTATCGGCGGACCAGTGGGTGACTGCGGGATCACCGGCAGAAAGATCATCGTCGACTCCTACGGTGGTCGGGGCTCCCACGGCGGTGGGGCCTTTTCCGGCAAGGATCCATCCAAGGTCGACCGTTCCTCCTCCTACATGGGCCGCTACGTGGCCAAGAATATCGTGGCCGCCGGCCTGGCCAGTGAGGTGGAGGTGCAGGTGGCCTACGCCATCGGCATCTCCCGACCGGTCTCCATCAATGTGAAGACCTTTGGCACCGGTAAGGTCAGCGAGGCGGAGCTGGTGCGTATTGTCGGCCAGGTCTTTGACCTGCGGCCCAAGGCCATTGTCCAGCACCTGAATCTGTTACGGCCCATCTACAGGAAGACCGCGGCCTATGGTCATTTCGGTCGGGAACTGGCAGAGTTTACCTGGGAACGAACCGATCAGGTAGAGGCCTTGAAAGCGGCCGCCGGACTGTAAGCCCCATTTATCCACAATTTGAGTACGCCCCCTCCGGGGAGTGCAGGAGTAGAGCATGACCGATTATAAAGTAGCCGATATGAACCTGGCCGATTGGGGCCGCAAGGAAATTGCCATTGCCGAGACCGAGATGCCCGGCCTGATGGCCCTGCGCGAGGAGTTTGCAGCCCAGCAGCCCCTGGCCGGTGCCCGGATTGCCGGTTGCCTCCATATGACCATCCAGACCGCCGTGCTGATGGAGACCCTGGTTGCCCTGGGTGCCGAGCTGCGCTGGTCATCCTGTAATATCTTCTCCACCCAGGATCATGCCGCTGCCGCCATGGCCGGCGCCGGTATCCCCACCTTTGCCTGGAAGGGAGAGACCGAGGAGGAGTTCTGGTGGTGTATCGAACAGACCATCTTTGGCCCGGAGAACTGGCGCCCCAACATGATCCTGGATGACGGCGGCGACCTGACCCTGGTGATGCATCAGAAGTATCCTGAGCTGATGGAGGAGATCAGGGGGATCTCCGAGGAGACCACCACCGGGGTACTGCGCCTCAACGAGATGGCCAATGACAGCAGTCTGCTGGCCCCGGCCTTCAACGTCAATGACTCGGTGACCAAATCAAAATTTGACAACCTCTATGGTTGTCGCGAGTCCCTGCTGGACGGCATCAAGCGGGCCACCGATGTGATGGTGGCCGGCAAGATTGCCGTGGTCGCCGGCTACGGAGATGTGGGCAAGGGTTGTGCCCAGGCCTTCCGGGGGATGGGAGCCACGGTCCTGGTCACCGAGATCGATCCGATCTGTGCCCTGCAGGCGGCCATGGAAGGCTACCGGGTGGTGACCATGGAGGAGGCCGCAAAGGTGGGTGAGATCTTCGTCACCTGTACCGGTAACCTCCGGGTGATCAACCGTCATCACATGGACATGATGAAGGATCAGGCCATTGTCTGTAACATCGGTCACTTTGACTCGGAGATTGATATCGCCAGTCTGCGCGAACTGACCTGGGAGAACATCAAGCCCCAGGTGGACCACGTGATCTTCCCCGATGGGAAGCGGCTGATCATCCTGGCAGAGGGACGGCTGGTCAATCTGGGCTGCGCCACCGGTCATCCCAGCTTTGTGATGAGTAACTCCTTTACCAATCAGGTGCTCGCCCAGATGGAACTGTGGCAGAATCATCAGCAGTATGAGAACCAGGTCTACTTCCTGCCCAAGCAGTTGGATGAGAAGGTGGCCAGTCTTCATCTTCAGAAGATCGGTGCCACTTTGACCGAGTTGACCCAGGAGCAGGCCGACTACATCGGGGTAGCGGTGAGCGGTCCCTTTAAGCCGGATTACTATCGGTATTAACGGGTCTTTTTTTTCCATTTTTTTGGGTACAGGGCAGAGTGAGCATACCATTCTGCCCTTTTTTTTTATGCGCCATATCTCTGTCTGCTCGATCCTGCTGGTTGTTGTCCTTGGTCTCTGTAGCTGTACAGGCTACCAGACCAGGGTGATGGAAACCACCGCCTACTGCGGCTGCGGCGCCTGCTGCTCCTGGGAGCGGGGGAGGTGGCTGTTCTTGAAACTCGACTTCTGGAACAGGTATGTGAGTGCAGGATCACGCAGGGGCGCACCCTATAGCGGAAAGACCGCGGCAAACACCGTGCCTGTGGAGCCCCAGGCCGGCCTTCTCTCTCTGGACAGCCTGACCCACCCCTGGATGATCCCGGTGCGGCTCATCTTTCCCTGGTTATGGAGTCAGCGTGACGGCACCCTGGCTGCAGATACCGACTACTACCCATTCGGCACCCGGATACATATCCCGGGCTATGGCTGGGGGGTGGTCACCGACCGGGGAGGGGCCATCCAGGGGCCGACGCGCTTGGATCTCTACTTTGAGTCCCATGGAGAGGCCCTGCAGTGGGGCCGCAAACATCTTGAAGTACAAATAGATTGGTGAACAAGACGTGAAAGACAATACGACCATTACCATCATCGGCGGCGGTTTGGCCGGCTGTGAGGCTGCCTGGCAGGCGGCAGCACGGGGGGCCTCCGTGGTGCTCTATGAGATGAAGCCCCATCGATTCAGCCCGGCCCATGAATCCGAGGCCCTGGCAGAGCTGGTCTGTTCCAACTCCCTGCGAGCCGATGGCCTGAATTCGGCGGTGGGCCTGCTCAAGGAGGAGATGCGGCGCCTGGACTCCCTGGTCATGGAGGCCGCCGCTGCCACGGCAGTACCGGCGGGCAAGGCCCTGGCCGTGGATCGACAGGGCTTTGCCGCCCATATCACCCGGGCCCTGGAGGCCCATCCGGCCATCGAGATCCGTCGTCAGGAGGTAACCAGCCTGCCCCAGGCCTCGGAGCAGGCTCCGGTCATCCTGGCCACCGGTCCCCTGACCTCGGCAGCCATGGCAGAAGAGTTGCAGCGCATCAGCAAGGACAACCTGGCCTTCTATGACGCCATTGCTCCCATCATCGACGCGGACAGCCTTGACCGGGCCAAGATCTATCGCAAGTCCCGTTGGGATGATGACACACCCGGGGATTATCTCAACTGCCCCCTGAGCGAAGAGGAGTATACCGCCTTTCTGGCCCGGTTGATGGCGGCGCCAACGGTTCCCTTGAAGGATTTTGAAGAGGCGAAATATTTTGAAGGCTGTCTGCCCATCGAGGTGATGGCCGCCAGGGGGCCGGAGACCCTGCGGTTCGGACCGATGAAGCCAGTGGGCCTTGCCCACCCGGAAAGCGGTGAGATGCCCCATGCCGTGATCCAGCTGCGGGCGGAGAATAGGGAGGAGACCAGTTACAATATGGTCGGTTTCCAGACCAAGCTGAGCTATGGCGCCCAGCAGGAGGTTTTCCGGACCATTCCAGGACTGGAGCAGGCCGAATTCCTGCGCCTGGGATCGATCCATCGTAATACCTTTATCTGTGCCCCCAAACTGCTTGACCCTTCTCTCCAGCTCTTAGAGCGGCCCGGCCTCTTTATTGCCGGCCAGTTATCCGGTGTGGAGGGGTATGTGGAGAGTGCGGCCATGGGGTTGTTGGCAGGGATCAATACCGCGGCCCTGGCACTGGGGGGCGCTCCAACTCCGCCACCACCTGCGGCCACCGCCCTGGGGGCCCTGGTGCGACACCTCACCGCCTCCGATGCCGGCCATTTTCAGCCCAGCAACGTCAACTTCGGCCTCTTTCCTCCACTCAGGCAGAAGATGCGCAAAAAGGAGCGGGGCCCTTTCCGGGCCAAGCTGGCCCTGGAACTGCTGGAGTCGTGGCAGGAGAGCCTCTCCGCCAGGGGCTGAGCTCTCCCAGGGGCGGGCTACTCGCAGAGCTCCACAAATCCCCAGAACGGGTAGTCCAGTCGATAGGAGCTGATTTTCCCCGGGGGCTGCTCCCGACTGGCAACCAGCCAGAGATCGTTGCATCTGGTTGCCGGGGGGCTCTGCTCAAAGGGATCCCACTGGGGCAGGAACACCAGGGCATTGTCTGCAGAGTAGGCAATGTCCCCTGAGCCCTTGAAGGAGCCCAGCTGGGGAACTCGCTCGAACTGGCCGTCCTGGCCCCGGGTCAACTCGGAGATGACCAGAAAGGTGACGTTCTGTTCGTCGCGGATCGCTTCCATCTGGCGTAGCCAGCCGTCGATCCCCGAGCGGCGCTGGCTGAGATCCTTGAACGGGAGCTTGTGGAGGCTGTCCACCACCACCACGGTATGGTTGCTGCGGGTCTCGTGTTGGAGAAAATCGATGTGGCGGCGCATGGTCTCCGGGCTCAACTTGCGGTCATTCACCACCCGGAACCAGCGCAGCAATCCCTGCAGCTGTTTGCGGGCACGGTCCAGGCGTTGCTGCTCCTCTGCATCGAGACCGCCAGCGGCCAGTTGCCCCACGGCCAGTCGACTGAGTCGCGCCAGGGTACGCTGGTAGATCTTCTGCTTCCCGTTTTCAAAGTCATAGTAGATCACCGCTCTCTTTTGTCGGGCAAGCTCTGAGGCGAGCTGGATGAAAAGACACGATTTTCCGGATTTGGGCGTGCCGCCCATGATATTGATCCCCTTAAAACCTCCCAGGGCCTGGCTGAGCCGAAGGAACTCGGGGGGCGGAGCCGTCAGGCTGTTTTCTGTCTCCCGGTGGAGCCGTTCTTTGAAGTGCTGATACTCCTGCTCCGGAGTGGCAAAGGGAGAAAAGGCCCGGGCCTTTTGGAGCATGGCAAAGACCTGGTGCTGGAAGCGGCTACCATACTCATGGGCCATGGCCGGCAGGGAGTAGTCACGGGGCTGGCTCTCCTGCCAGCGGACCAGGCGGACTTTGTAGCCTGTCCTGGTGGCAAAGTTGCGGGCAGCAGCCATGGACTCGGCGCTGTTGTTGACCCAGAGGTAGAGGGTCTCTATCCACCGGAAGTGGAGGGGATCAAGCTGCTCCAGGTCAGAGGCTGCAGGGAGAGCAATGACCGGCAGGCCAAGTTCCTTGAGGGTGAGCAGACTCTGTTCGCCCTCCACCAGAATCAGGGCGCCGTTTTCACAGCGTTGGATCTCCAGTTGGTTGAACAGATGGAACCTGGGGGTGGTGAACTGCTCGTTGCCGTACCAGAAGGCATCTTCAGCCTTATCCGGGTGGACACAGCGCGCGGCATAGTAGTTGCCGTCGCTCTGGATATAGGGATAGACCAGGTAACGGCCGTTATAGCCGATCTGCAGGGCGCTCAATACCTGGGGGGAGATGCCGTAGCGCTCGAACTTCTGGCGCAGTTCAGTGGTCATCTTCTCCGTAAAATCGATGACCTCCTGGTTGATGTTTTTTACGGGAAGATCAACCTCGCCTCCCAGGTATTCCCGCTCAGGGTCGTAGCCCGGAACTGTGTGGAGATCCAGCCCCAGCTGCCGGGCAAAGGAGAGGGGGAATCCTCCCGGGCTGCAGCGGCTCTGACACTGGAAATAGCCGTGAAAGAAGCTCTCTTCATTGAGGAAGACCGTCAACTGACCGGGTTTTTCTTTCCCCTGGAGACGACAGAAGGGACAGGGCGCCTTGAGGACCTTGTTGCTGAGGAGCGCTTCAGGTACGGCGTTTTGGTAGAATTCGCTGACAGCATCCGACATACAGGCACCTCCGGGTGATATTTTTCTGCTCTGTTCGGCCGCTAAAGCGGCATGGGGAGAAATGGACCTGACCGGGAAGAGGGCCGGTGCAGGAGGAGCGTGCAAACTCCGGAGAGTGTCGCCACCCGGGGCAGCCTGTGGGGGCTCAGCCTAAGATATGTTGCAGACTCTCCTGATCAAGCTGGCTCGCGAATTGAAAATGCACCGAGTAGTCACTGGTCAGGGCATCATGGGGCTGGACCCCGATGGAGCGCCCCTTGAGGTAGAGGTAGTTGGCCTTGCCGCCCACCGGCAGGATGACCTGCAGCCTTCTGCCTAAAAGGAGCCTGGCATTTTCCTGTTTGCTGATTCGGATCAGAAAAGAGAGACCTCCCCGGGATATATCGGCAATTTCAGCCCTGAAGCCGCGGCCGATGGCCTTGTCCTGTTTGTCCAGGGGCTGCACCTGGATCTTGCGGGAGAGGGTAAAACGTTGATCCTGGCGGCGTTCCAGCCGTTTTTTCTTCAGGGTGGCCGGAACCTTGTTGCAGTGGTCGTAAAAGGTCTTGAGTTTAGCGCGCAGGCCGGGAAAGCGTTCCAGCCACTTGTCGAGCTGCTGCTGTTTGAGGCTGTAGAGCCGAACTTCGGTCAGGGCGGTGAGACTGATGGTCCAGACCGAGGGACTGAAAAAATTTTCGCCGATGAGTTCGCCGCGGCCCAGACTGGTGATGAAGATCTCCCTCTCGTTTACCTGATGGGAGACCTTGATGCTTCCCTGGTTGATAAAGTAGAGCGCATCGTTCTCGTCGCCCTGGCTGACGATGTTCTCCTCCGGGGCATAGATCTGCTCATGGAATTCGTGGTAGATGGTCTGAAACTCTTCGCTGCTCAGCTGATCGGTGAGCTCAGCCCAGATGGTGAGGTCCTCCTCATTGATGGAGCCGCTCTTTTCCTGCTCAATAATCTCACCTGAGCGAATGATTTCGCTCAGGGCCATGGGGTCAATCTCGTAGATCCGTTCCCGTAAGCGTTCGGCATCGGCAAAGTCGCCGGCCTTGGCCGTGGCAACGATCAGTTCAAAGAGTGTTCTCTTGGCCTCTTCTGTTTTCCCCTGTTCAGCCAGGCGAAAGAGGGCAGCCTCTGCCTCCTGGATGGAGAGGGGCTGGTCCTGATCCTGGGCGGGGGGTGGTTGCTGTTCGCTCATGCTTGTGGTCACAGAAGGTTGATGGTTGTCGGGATCTCCTGATCGTCTGAGGCGATCCAGGGCATACTTGGCGGTCTTGCGGAGTTCGTCACTATAGTTAGGACGTCCCAGGAGGTTTTTACTCCTGAGAATATGTTGCAGGGCCGGTATGGCCCGTTTGGAGCCGATGGTGGCCAGGGTCCGGCAGATGGCGAGCTGGAGGATCTGTTTATTCTTCGGCTGCACGACCTGCCTGCCTTCCAGGATATCGCTGAGGGGAGCCACATAGGAGGCAGCGGGAAAATTGTTCATCTGGTGGACCACCCGTACCTTGAGGGAATCATCCACGGCGGCCAGGGCCTGAACCAGAAAGGGTTGAATCTCCTTGCCTCCCAGCTTGGCGGCTGTGCTCAGGGTCTCCTGTTGAACCCTGAGGTCGCTATGGCCGGTAAAGGAGGCCATGGCGGGCAGCAGGGAAGGGCGACCGATTTCCCCCAGCAGGCGGATGATATTTCTGCAGACATACCAGGGTGAGGGTTGTTCCAGTTGTTCGATGAGTACCTCACCCGCCCCTTGACCACTCTGCCGGATCAGGCTGAGCAACTGCTTGCGTTCACTCTTGCTGTCGCTGGCCATGAGGTACTGGAGCTGGTGGCGTACGGATTTTTTCCCCAGGTCGGTGAGCAGGTTGGCGGCATATTCACTGTTTTCAGAGCCATGGAGGAAGTCTGCCAGCAGTTGTTCCAGGAGCTTCCTGGAGCTTATTCGGTCCAGGGCAGAGATGCCATGCTGTTGAACCGCATGGCTGAGGGTGCCCGGGGCTGCACAGCTGAAGGTCTTGACAAGATGGACAATCTGATAGGCCTTGGAGTAGTCCTGTTCATCCAGATAATGTTCAGCCAACCGGCTGATGGAGGTAATGATCTTCTTGATGCTGGGCTCATCTTCCCGGAGCAGTTGCAGCGCCTGTTCCAGGGCAGGGAGGAGTTTGATCAGCCTGGGCCACTGGAGGTCGCCGGCCAGCTGCTCGGCTGTGCTCGCCAGAGCTGCAGCCCCGTTGTGACGGAGTTGCCGGGAAGGGGACTGCAGGGTGATGGCCAGTTGGATCAGAAGATTATCTGCCGATTGGCTCTCCTTGTCGTCTAAGAGGCGGCTGATGGTTTCCGGGATGGCCTGACAGAGCTCTTCCTGCTCCAGGACCTCGCCTTCACCTGCCAGCAATGACTGGATACCCTCCTGGACACGTTTTTGACGTTGCTGCTCCTGTTGCCTGGTATGTTTTGTATGTAAGTCCACCACAGCGCGCATCTTCTGCTGTTGTGCGGTCTGTTTGAGCCGGTTGTAGGCCGCGCTGATCTCCTCACTGGACCGGTCGGCAGGGAGCTCCTCCAGGCCGGTGGCCAAGCGGTGGAGCTGTTGGCCCAGCTGACCGAGCTGGGCATCGCTGAGGTGCTCGATGATTTGGCTGTAGAGCTGCTTGCCAAAGATTCCCTTGAAACGCCGGACCAGGAGCAGGCCCAGCTCGGTTTCTTCCAGGTCAGCCAGCTGGAGGCCTGCCAGTTGGGCAACCTGCGCCTGCTCGTTGGGGCTGAGGAGTTGATCGTAGTTGGCCAGCAGTCGGTTGAGTTGTTCTCTGTCAGCGGATCTATCCGGAGAAACCGCCTGGCTGATCCCCTCGACCAGCACCGGTGCGGACCACTGGGGCTCCCGGAGTCGCTCCCGGAGGTGGGGGGGGAGCCGCTCCGGGCTGGTGTCCGGATTCTCGAGGAGCTGTCTGGCATCCATGGTGCGGGTCATGGCCTGCCTGACCTCGTTGCCCCTGGAGCTCTTGGTCAGCCTGGCCAGGGCCTCGTCATCCAGGGCGGTGAGGTTCGGGTCTCCCTCCCTGTTGACGGCCAGGGGGATGTTGGCGGAGAGCATGGCCACCATCCGGTTGAGCTGTTTGCTGTCCAGGTGTGCGATGGTCTCATCCAGGAGCTCGTCCGAGACCTGGGAGATGAGCTGGCTGTAGAGCTGCTCGCCAAAGAGGCCCTTGAATCGCTGGGCCAGGACATTGCCCAGGGCCAGCCCCTGGCCGGAGGCCAGCTGGGCCAGCTGGGCCAGCTGGGCGCCTGCCTGGACCGTCACCTGCTGCTGTTGATTCTGGTCCAGGAGCTGTTCATAGTGGCTGAGCATCCGGTTGATTGCCGCAGGATCGACGGCTTCGCTCTCTGTAGCAGGCTCCATGGCTTGGCTGATCCCCTCGACCAGCACCGGTGCGGACCACTGGGGCTCCCTGAGGCGCTCCCGGAGGTGGGGGGGGAGCGCCTCAGGGCTGATATCCGGATTCTCGAGGAGCTGTCTGGCATCCATGGTCCGGGTCATGGCCTGCCTGACCTCGTCGCCCTTGGAACTCTTGGTCAGCCTGGCCAGGGCCTCGTCATCCAGGGTGGTGAAATCCGGGTCTCCCTCCCTGTTGACGGCCAGGGGGATGTTGGCGGAGAGCATGGCCACCATCCGGTTGAGCTGTTTGCTGTCCAGGTGCTCGATGGTCTCATCCAGGAGCTCGTCCGAGACTTGGGAGATGAGCTGGCTGTAGAGCTGTTCGCCAAAGAGGCCCTTGAATCGCTGGGCCATGATATTGCCCAGGGCCAGCCCCTGGCCGGAGGCCAGCTGGGCCAGCTGGGCGCCTGCCTGGACCGCCACCTGCTGCTGTTGATTCTGGTCCAGGAGCTGTTCATAGTGGCTGAGCATCCGGTTGATTGCCGCAGGATCGACGGCTTGGCCGTCTGCAGCAGGCTCCATGGCCTGGCTGATCCCCTCGACCAGCACCGGTGCGGACCACTGGGGCTCCCGGAGGCGCTCCAGCAGGTGCGCCGGAAGCTGGGCCAGGGTGGTGTCCGGGTTCTCCAGGAGCTGTCTGGCATCGGCGTTGCGGGCAATGGATTGTTTAATTTCCCTGCTCCGGTTGGAGTGGAGCAGACGCTTGATGAAGCGCTTATCCGGCCCCGTGGCTGCTGATTCCTCTCCCTCTCCTTCTTGCTGTTCCTGGTTGAGTTGGTTGAGCAGTCGGCCAACCAGGCGGTTGAGCTGATGGGGGGAGAGTTGTTCCAGGGTGGTGTTCAGCACCTGCTCACTCTGCCTGCTTGGCGGCAGGGCGGCCAGGAGCCGGTTGAGCAGGGTCGGGTCCAGGCCTGCCAGGGAGGTGGCAGAGGCCTGCAGCTCATGGTTTGCCTGGCTGGGGTCGCCGCCATCATCCTGCTCTCCGCCCTGCAAGGCCTTGAGCAGGGTGGCGTTGAGCTCCTCCGGAGCCTGATGGTGTTTGCTCACCGCAGCGAGTTGCTCGAGAAAGGGCTCCAGCTCATGGGAGGAGATCTGGCCAAGGGAGCCGGCCTGGATGGGGTGGCCAAGAATATATTGGCTCAACTCCTCATCGTTGATCGGCATGCCGGGGCCGCTCCCGACCTGGTCGTCACGGACAACCTGTTCGCCTTTGTGGACCGCCACATAGCGCTTTTCATCGATATGGACGGACTGGATATCTTTTTCTGCCAACAGCTCGGCGAGTTTGACGCTGATCTCCTGCTGGGCAAAGAGTTGGGCCAGGACCTCTATCAGCAGACTGCATTGATGGCCGGAAAATGACTGCTTAAAGGTGAGGCTGTGGATATTCAGGCGGAGGAGAAAGGTGATCAGCCCTTTGATCTGCGGCCGGTTCTGATCTTTTTCATCGAGCTGCTGGCCTGCTATCAGGAGGGTGTCTCCGCTCAGGGCCAGGCTGAGATCTTCTTCCGGCTGGGCATCGAGCAACCTCTTGCATGCCTGGTAGGCACTATCCACCGTGCGGATGACCTGGGGGTTGGTCGGAGGATAGAGACGCATGGTCCGCAGCGCGGTATAGATACGCAGGGGAAATTCGAGCAGATCTTGACTGCTCTCTTGAGGGGGCCTGGAAGGGGGACTGTGCATGATTCCGCTCACCATCGTCGCTGGACAATTGAGATAATAGATTGTGCTGAGGATACAATAATACCTCCAGCTTAGCAAGCAATGCCCAAGGCATAGGGGGAGGAGCGGTCAGGGCTCAGCGGGATCCTTTCCGGAAGAGCACGGTTTTCACGGTTCTGAAGATGATCAGCAGGTCCAGGAAGATGGATTGGTTTTTGATGTAGTAGAGGTCATATTCCAGTTTACGCAGGGCATCGAGCTCTGAGGCGCCGTACGGGTAGCAGACCTGGGCCCAGCCGGTCAGTCCGGGTTTGGCAAAGTGGCGGAGGGAATAGTAGGGTATGGAGCGAAGCAACTGCTCGACAAAGACCGGACGTTCCGGGCGAGGACCGACAAAACTCATCTCCCCCTTGATGACATTCCAGATCTGGGGAATCTCATCGATACGGACCTTACGGATAAAGCCGCCCACCCTGGTGACCCGGGCGTCATCTTTACTGGCCCAGACCGCACCGTTTTTTTCGGCATCGTTGCGCATGGAGCGGAATTTGATGACCTGGAAATTCCGGCCACGCAGACCGACCCGTTCCTGACGATAAAATATGGGGCCCGGGGATTCCAGTTTGATCAGGAGGGCGGTAAGCAGGCAGAACGGGAGGGAGCAGACCAGGACCAGGATGGCCATGGTGATATCCATCAGCCGTTTGAGCAGGGCGGTCAACCAGCCGCAGGCAAAGCCATCGGAGAAGATCAGCCAGGCCGGGTTGACATTTTCCACCAGCAGCTTGCCGGTGAGCCCCTCATAGAAGGCGATCCCGTCTTCAATCCCCATCTGCTGGAGTTTATGCTCGAGCAGTTCAGGGATGGGCATGGTCCCCCGGCGGTTGTCCAGGGCGACCACGATGTGTTTGATCCGGTGGGCGAACTGCTGCTGCTCCAGGGCAGCCAGGTCAGGGAGCAGGGGGATTCCCTCCAGTTGGAAGCTTGGTTGCCTGCTGCCGAGGACAAAGGCCAGGAGGTTAAAGCCGCATTCCTGGTCAGCGCACATCTCCTGGTGGATCTTGGCAGCCATCTCGCCGGTACCAACGATGACAATCTCCTTGGTGAAGTATTTGTTTTTCAGGATGATATAGTAGAGGGCGCGCCAGGCCAGCAGGACCCCGCAGACGATCACATAGGCCCACCAGAAGATCTTGGTGCTGATGATCAGTGAGGGCAGGAGGTAATAGATCAGACCCAGAATGACACAACCGACACCAAAGGACTGGACCATGCGAACGGCGGTGTCAGCGGTGGCTTCGGGCGTTTTTTTCAGGTCGTAGAGGTCAAAGAGGTAGAGGGTGATCTGAAAGATAATGGTGACCACCGTTGCCCGGATGCTGACCTGGAGAAGATCAAGGACAAAGATTCGCCAGCCTGTGGCGGCGAGGGTGACGCAGAGAAAGGTGGTGAAGATGAGCAGACTCTCTCCCAAGAAGAAGAGGATCTTGCGGACAGGATAATATTTGTTGAGGAATGTCGGCATGGCTCCAACCTCTCTTGTTATCCTTTAGATGGACTGTCTCCAAATAGAATAGCATGCCGAACTCTGAAGTCAAGGGAACATCTTCAGCCTCATTCGGGCTTGGGGAGCAGGAGCTCTGCGTCAACAAGCTCCCTGATCAGCTGGCACATGGGCAGGCCCACCACATTGGAGTAGGAGCCGTGGATGGATTCGACCAGCAGGCCGCCCATGGTCTGGATGCCGTAGGCCCCGGCCTTGTCCATGGGGTCGCCGCTGGCAACGTAGGCCCGGAGGAGTTGATCCGGGAAATCGGCAAAACAGACCTGGGTACGGACGCTGAAGACGTGTTCTATCCGGCGTTGACGCTGGATAAGTGCCACTCCGGTGATCACCTCATGGCTACGGTTTCTCAGGGTCTTGAGGATGGTTACGGCCTCTGCAGCGGTCTCGGGTTTGCCGAAGATCCGTTGCTCCAGGGTCACCACCGTGTCGGCGCCGATGATACAGCTCTCCGGGTGGTTCGCGGCAAGGGCCTGGGCCTTTTCCCGGGCCATGCGGCGGGCAAAGCTCTCCGGTGCTTCTCCCTGGTGGGGCGTCTCGTCGATGACCGCCGGGCGGGTGGTGAAGCTGAGGGCCAGATCCCGGAGAAAGGCCTTGCGGCGGGGAGAGGCGGAGGCCAGGATAAAGGGACAGGTCTGCTCAAACATGGGTGCGCTCATGGTGGGCCGGGATTAGTGGTCAAAGAGGTGGTGGTAATAGATTTTTTCCAGGTACAGCCCACAGGCCGGTGCGGTCATCCCGGCGGCGGTACGATCACGGGCGGCGATGACCGCAGCCATGGAGTCGGGCTCACGCCTGCTGCAGCCGATCTGGATCAGGGTGCCGGCGATGATCCGAACCATCTGGCGGAGAAAACCGTCGCCGCTCACCCTGATGGACCAGTGTTCGGGCCGGCCGAGTTGTGGCGTACAGCTGAGCTGGTAGAGGGTGCGGACCGCACCCCGGCCGCCGGTTCGGGAGGGATCCCTGGAGCCGCTGCGTTCAAAGCTGGCAAAATCATGGCTGCCGATGAGAGCCTCGATCGCAGGCTGGATGCGTTCGGACTCGAACGCACCGGGATAGTGGGCGCAGTACTTTCTGCTCATCGGCAGCTGGACCTCGCCGCAGAAAAAATCGTAGCGGTAGGTCTTGCCCAGGGCGCTGAAACGGCTGTGGAAGTCGGGCTGCTCTGTCTGGGCGGCGAGGATGCGGATATCCCGGGGCAGCATGGAGTTGAGCCCCCTGCTGAAGGCCTGCACCGGGATGGAGGTACTGGTCTGGAAGTGGGCAACCATTCCCAGTGCATGGACACCGGCGTCGGTTCGACCGGCACCATGGAGAGCCACCGGATGTCGGCAGATAACGGCAAGCTGCTCTTCCACGACCTCCTGTACGGTGATGCCGTTGTGCTGTCGTTGCCAGCCGTGATAGCCGCTGCCGTCATAGGAGATCAGTAGGCGGATAAGGCGGGACATCAGGGAAAGAAGGGCGCGTGCATCAGGCCGGTGGTCTCTGGAAACCCCTGCATCAGGTTCATGTTCTGGATAGCCTGACCCGAGGCGCCCTTGACGATGTTATCGATGGCTGAGAGGACGATGACCCGTCCGGTGCGCTGATCGATCTGGACGCCAAGGTCACAGCAGTTGGAGCCGCGCACATGCTGGGTGGCCGGGAAGCTGCCCTGGGGGAGCACCCGGACAAAGGGCTCGTCCCGGTAGGTGTCGGCATAGAGCTCCTGGAGTTCGGCCTGTTCCACGGTTGTCTTCAGGGAAGCATAGATGGTACTGAGGATCCCCCGGGAGATGGGCAGCAGGTGGGGGGTGAAGGAAACCGTGAGCTCCTCTCCGGCCAACAGGGACAGCTCCTGCTCGATCTCCGGGATATGCCGATGGCTGCCGCCCACCTTGTAGGCGCGGAATCCATCGGCCACCTCGCAGTAGAGGGTCCCCACAGCGGCGGCCCGTCCAGCCCCGGAGGTGCCGGATTTGGAGTCGATGACCAGGGTCTCCGGGGCGATCAGCCTGTTGCGGAGCAGGGGCGCCAGGGCCAGGATAACCGAGGTGGGGTAACAGCCGGGGTTGGCGGTCAGCCTGCAGCCGGTGACCTGCTCGCGGTTCAGCTCGGGCAGACCGTAGACCGCCTCTGTCAGCAGTTGGGGGCTGGAGTGTTCCTGGTACCAGGCCTCATAGGTGGCGGCGCTGCGGATGCGGTAGTCGGCGCTGAGATCGACCACCTTCTTGCCGGCGGCAAGGAGTTGGGGGACGATATCCATGGCCGTCTTATGGGGTACGGCGGTAAAGAAAAAGTCGGCGCGCTCGATCAACTGCTCCACCGAGAGATTCTCGCAGACCAGGTCCACCCGCTTGCGCAGGTTGGGAAAGACCTGACTCAAGGGTTGACCGGCGTATTTTCGGGAGGTGGCGGCGGTGATTCGTACTTCAGGGTGACCTGCAAGGATGCGGGCCAACTCGACCCCGGTGTATCCCGAGGCACCAACGATACCGACATTCAACATGACAATGCTCCTGTAAGGGTAGAGGTTTGGACAAACCACCCGGCAAAAAAAAAGGGAGTAACGAAGAAATCGTTACTCCCTGAACATTTGAGCCAACAAATGAACGATGACGGCTGCAGAGGCAGCCGTTGACACCGTTTAACGCTTGGAGAACTGGAACCGGGCGCGTGCTCCACGTTGTCCGTATTTCTTCCGTTCCTTGGCTCGTGGGTCACGAGTCAGCAGGCCTGCTTTCTTCAGGGGCAGACGCATGTCCGGATCCCGCTCCTGCAGGGCTCTGGCGATACCATGAACCAAGGCATCGACCTGGGCAGACTTACCACCACCGCACACTGTGGCCTGGATATCGAACTTGTCGATACTCTCAGTGACAGCAAAGGGCTTGGCCACTTTGGGCTCAAAATAGATGTTGCCAAAGTAATCTTGCAGAGACATCTTGTTGATGGCCATGTTGCCACTGCCAGGGCTGATCCAGACGCGAGCAACGGCTCTTTTACGTTTTCCGGTGGCGTAGGTTTTTTCCTGCGACATAATGGTATGCTCCGTTATCAAAGCTCGAGATTTTCAGGCTGTTGTGCTTGATGAGGATGATCTGCTCCGGTATAGACCTTCAGCTTCTTGAACTGGGCCCGGCCGAGCTTGTTTTTGGGCAACATGCCTTTAACGGCGTTGCGGATCAGCTCTTCAGGCTTCTTCTCAAGCAGCTTTTTGGCAGTAATGGATTTGATTCCGCCCACATAACCGGTGTGACGATAGTACATCTTGTCATCCCACTTGTTGCCGGTCAGGTGAATCTTATCGGCATTGATGACGATAACAAAATCACCATTGTCCTCAAAGTTACAAAAAGTTGGCTTGTGTTTGCCACGCAAGTGATTGGCAATTTCTGTAGCGATACGACCGAGAACTTTTCCGTCGGCATCGACGACAAACCAGCGACGGGAAATTTCATCTACTGGCGTATAATATGTTTTCATTATTTGCGCCCCGCGAATTAACAAAAAAAGGTTCGAACGGTGGTCCGAACCTTGAGTATATTTGATGGAGCGGGAAACGAGATTCGAACTCGCGACTTCAACCTTGGCAAGGTTACACTCTACCACTGAGTTATTCCCGCTCAGTCGTGTGCTGTTGACGCCGGGCAAATTAGCAGAGTTAGCCGGTCTGTGTCAATGAAAAAAAACACGGCGGGCTCTTTTTCCTGGAATCCAGGCCGGTGAAACCCGTTTTCGGCGAGCAAGAACAGTTGCGAATCTTCCCGAAGCCGAATAGTATGAAGGGAGCAACAGGCGTTGCAGAGAGGTGCTGTTAAACTCTTCTTTTTGCTCGCTTAACCCGGTATAACAGTGAGATGTTGCAGCCGGGGGCAGATTATCTTTTCACCACACAGGAGTGGCCAATGGTGCTACAGTCCCCCCGCACGGCGGAAATTGTCCGTGCCACCAAGGAAACCGACATCCAACTCGTCTTGAAGCTCGACGGCTCCGGTACCACCGATATTCATACCGGAGTGGGGTTTATGGATCATATGCTCACCCTGTTCGGGGTGCATGGTTTTTTCGACCTGACCATCCAGGCCAAGGGCGACCTGGAGGTTGACGATCATCATACCGTGGAAGATGTGGGGATCTGTCTGGGCCAGGCCTTTGCCCGGGCCCTGGGTGATAAGGGCGGGATCTGTCGCTACGGTCATGCCTATGTACCCATGGATGAGACCCTGGCGCGGGTATGCGTCGACTTCTCCAATCGCCCCTACCTCCACTATCAGGTGGAGCTGGAGGATCGGAAGGTCGGCACCTTTGATACTCCCCTGGCCAAGGAATTTCTGCGGGCCTTTGCCCTCCATGGCGGCCTCACCCTCCATGTCGACCTCCTCCACGGGGAAAACTCCCACCATATCATCGAGGCAATTTTCAAGGGGCTGGGACGGGCCGTTGCCCAGGCTGTGACAGCCCATGGGCAGCTCAGCGGTCAACTCTCCTCCAAGGGGAGCCTCTAGTCCTCCCTCTTCTTGTTCCTCTTGTATAGGGCCAGGGAGAACAGGGCCGCCACGCCACCGGATAGCGCTCTTTTCAAGGGGGTGAGCGCCATGCACAACCAGCTCAGCCGACCACCGTTGCCAGGCGTCTGGGCAGGAACCGATCACCTGCCTTGAGGGGAACTTGACCTTGATGGCATAATCCAAGTATAGAAGATAGCCCGTAGACCACTCTTTTAAGGAGGTACAATGATTCAACATCTTAAGGGGATACTCCTTCTCGGCACAGCATCCTTGCTCCTGCTGCCTGCCTGCAGCCAGAAACAGGCCCAGGAGTCCGTGTCCAGGGATCCGAAGGTCGTCTTGAACTGTATCGGGGTCTTGCCGGTGCAAACAGCCGTCGACTACGATGACAGCCTCTCCATTGCCCAGAGCAAACAGCTCAAAGAGGGGGCGACCCTGCTGGACAGCCTGCTGGAAAGGGCCTTTGCCGGGCGGCGGGATGTTCGTTTTGTCACCAGCAGCCAGCTCTATGGCCTCAAGAACAGCAGTGAGGCCGACGGGCCGGTCGGGGTCAAACTGGTTGCAGAGCAGCTCAGTTGCAACGGGATGATGGAGGTCATTATCAGCCGTTATCACGACCGGGTGGGTGGCGACTATACGGCCAAGACTCCTGCCTCGGTGGCCTTTGACTATCGTCTCTACGAGGTTGAGAGCGGTCAGGTCCTCTGTCACGGCAGCTTCGACGAGGTCCAGCAAACCTTCATGGAAAATCTCTACAACTGGAAACGGGCCCGCAGCCCCGGCTTTACCTGGATTACCGGTGAGCAGCTCCTCAAGGAGGGACTTGAGGAAAAAATCGACCAGTGCCCCTATCTCCAGGCACCCTGACCCGGGGGCAGGTGAGATTGTGGCTGAAACTACTGGTGCGTCCCTGGGCATGAAGGCCGAACTGCGTCGGTTGAACAGGCGGGTAGGGCGGGCCATGCACGACTATGGGATGCTGGCCGACGGCGATCGGGTTCTGGTGGCGGTTTCCGGAGGCATGGACTCCCTCATCCTGGCCTGGCTGCTCGACTCCTGGCACAACAAGGCCCCCATCAGCTATCAACTGACCGCGGTTCATGTCGATATGGAGGGCGATGCCGACCAACCCGGGCCTGCCGCTCTCCAGGTGCGGGCGGCCATGGAGCGGCTGGGGCTTAACCCGGTCGTCCTGCCGGCTGCCTGGCGCCCCAGCCCGGAACAACTGGCCAGCGGGGCTCGCAAGGATGTCTGCTTTCAGTGTGCCCGTTCCCGGAGGAGCCAACTCTTTGCCCATGCCAGGGACCACGGCTTCAGCAAACTGGCCCTGGGACATCACCGGGACGACATCATCGAAACCTTCTTCCTGAACCTGACCTCTGCCGGCAACCTCAGTACCATGTCGCCCTGTCAGGCCCTGTTCTCCGGACGACTCTCCATCATCCGTCCTCTGGCCTACTGTGACAAGGAGGATGTCGATCAGCTGGGCCGCAGGCTCGGTTTTAGCCCCATCCGTTCGGCCTGTCCCCTGTCCGAGCAGACCCGGCGGGAAGAGATCCATCAACTGGTGCAGACCATCTATGCCAGCGTACCCGATGCCAAGGAACATATCTTTGCGGCCCTGGGCAATGTGCGGCAGGAATATCTGCTCTCCCCCAACACCACCAAGAGGACCTGATGCAGACCGGTAATGACTGTCTTGTCTGTTTTATGCGGCAGGTGCTGACCACGGTCAAGCTCTGCAGCCAAGACCCCGAACTTCAACGCCGGGTGCTGACCCGGGTGGGGGCCATGCTGGAGGATTTTCCGGCAGAGGCCTCGCCACCGGAGAATGCCGCTGCCTACTATCGGCTGATCGCCGAGATGACCGGGGTGGCGGACCCCTTTGCCGAGATCAAGGATCAGGCCAACCGGCTGGCCCTGTCCATGGAACCTGCCATGAGCGCTGCCGTGGCCCAGGCCGCCGATCCCTTGCTGGCTGCGATTCGTTTTGCCATAGGCGCCAATGTCCTGGATAACGGTGCCCAGAGGCAGCTCGACCTGGATACCACCCTGGCCGAATGTCAGCAGGGCGGGCTGGCCATAGACCACTATCCCCAGCTGGAGGCTGCCCTGGCCCGTCGTCCCAGGGTGCTCTATCTTGCCGATAACTGTGGTGAGATTGTCTTTGATAAACAGGTGATCAGGGTCCTGCTTGAACGGGGCTGCAGCCTCACCCTGGCAGTGCGGGCCTCGCCGGTCATCAACGATGCCACCCTGGAGGATGCCCGCTTTTGCGGCCTGGAGGAGTTGTGCCCGGTGATCTCCAACGGAGCGGATGTGCCCGGAACCTCACTTGAGCGCTGTTCAGCAGAGTTTCGCCAGGCCTTTGCAGGGGCCGAGCTCATCATCAGCAAGGGCATGGGCAACTTTGAATGCCTCTCCGAGGCCCGGGCTCCCATCGTCTTCCTCTTTACCGTCAAGTGCAGTTCGGTCCTGGCCCATCTCCGGGCAGACCACCCCCAGGCGGATCTTCGCATCGGCTCAGCCGTGCTCCTGGCCTCCGAAACCCTGCAGGCGGGGTAAAGCGTGCGGATTGCGATTCTGGCTGATATCCACGGCAACTATCAGGCGTTGCAGGCGGTGCTCAGGGACCTGGACCGTCAGGGGGTGGGAGAGATCATCTCCCTGGGCGATAATGTGGGCTATGGTCCCCAGCCCGAGGAGGTGGTCCGGGCCCTGATGGCGCGCGGCGTGCGTTCCGTGATGGGCAACCATGAACTGGCCCTGATCTCTGCCGGTTACTATAAGCGCCTCAACCCGGCTCCCAGGGAGTCCTTGGATCTGAGCCGGGGGCTGCTCAGCGCAGGATCTTGTAGCTGGTTGGAGGATCTGCCAGACTTTCTGCTGGCTCACAACAGCCGCTTTGTCCACGGCTGTCCGCCGCAATCCATGACCACCTACCTCTTTTCCCCTTCAGCCCCGCGGCTGGAGCGGATCTTCTCCTCCTATCCTGAACAGCTCTGCTTCTGCGGTCATACCCATAGCCTGCTCTGTTATCGCTACCAGGGGCAACAGTTCAGCCAGAACCGGCTGAAGCTGGGAAGCTTTTCCCTGGCGCCTGAGAGCCGCTATATCATCATCCCCGGCAGTGTAGGCCAACCCCGTGATGCCCTAGGCCCCCAGGCCAAGTACCTGCTCTGGGATCAGGCCAGCCGGGAGGTGGAGATCAGGGGGCTGGACTATGATGTGGAGACCACCATCCGTCTGTTGAAAGAGCGGGGCTTTCCCCTCTCCAATGCCAGGCGACTGCGATGAGGAAGGTATGAGGCAAATCGGTCGATATCAGATTATCCGTCGTCTCGGCAAGGGCGGCATGGGTGCGGTCTATAAGGGGATCGTGCCGGTGATTGAGAAGGTGGTGGCGATCAAGATTCTTGATCCTGCCGAGATCATGGAAGATATCCTGGGGATGGCCAAGCTTCGGGAGATCTTCACCTTTGAGGCCAGGACCATGGCCTCGTTCCAGCACCCCTTTCTGGTCACGGCCCACGACTTTGCCGAAGACGCACAGGGGCGTCCCTTCTTTGTGATGGAGTATATCTGTAAAAATCTGGGCGACATGATCGGCGAAGAGTTCCAGATGGAGAAGAACTGCCGGGTGATCCCTGCCCAGGAGGTTCTCCACTATGGCGGCCAGCTGCTCAAGGCCCTCGCCTTTCTCCACCATAACAGCATCATCCATCGGGACATCAAGCCCCAGAACATCCTGGTGACTGACCAGAATCAGGTCAAGATCTGTGACTTCGGCATGGCCCTGGTGGAGGGGGTGGCCTTCTGCGGACCGGAGACCATGCAGATCGGCTCTCCCTTCTATACCCCGCCGGAGCAGCGCAGCCAACCCTCGGGAGTGGATGGGCGGGCAGATCTCTACTCCGCGGCAGTGCTGCTCTACCGGATGCTCACCGGCACCTTTCCCGGGATGCAGAGCTTTTGCCTCTCCCAGGTCAACCCCCTCTACGATGAGAGCTGGGACGCCTTTTTCCGCAAGGCCCTGAGTTGGAACCGCGATGAGCGCTTTGCTTCGGCCGGCGAGATGCTTGGAGCCTTTGAAGGGCTTCGCCTGCTTCGGGAGGAGACCCGGATGCCCCTTCATTGCAGCCGGGTCGCCCCGGGCGAGGAGCTGAGGCTGAGGAGTGAGCCGCTCAATGTCTGCCGCTCCAGGGCAGGCGAGCGGTTCCGGCTCAATGAGCAGTTTCGGCCCATCACCGTGGTGGAGCGTTGTCTCGAGTTGAGGGATCAGCTGGCCCGTGATCCCCTCTCCAGGTTGATCTGGCGCCGCCGGGCCAGCTCCTATCCCCTGACCCAGGGTGAGGCCCGGGCATATATCGATCAACTCAATCGCCATCACCACCTGGGCCATGACCACTGGCGCCTGCCCACGGTCGATGAGCTGCTCAGCCTGCTGGAGCTGGAGGGGAGCGCCGGGGACTTTCCCCATATCCGGGATGGCTCCCGCTGGCTGTGGAGCTGTGACCTCCACGGCAACCATGAGGGCTGGTATGTCAACCTGGACATGGGCTATGCCGGAGTCCTGGATATAAATTGTTTGAACTTTGTGGTTCCGGTCTGTACTATGCCTGCCCCTGATACATCACCTCTAGATAATCCAACTCCACAGAAGCCATGAATGCAGAACAGGCCCGATACAAGATATCCCATTTTTTCCTGGTCCTGGCCGAAAACCCGAGCCAGGCTACGGAGCAGGTGGCCCATTACCTCAAGGGTAACCAACTGATCAGCTATGCCGACCTGGTGATCCGAGCGGAAGAGATCATCGCTGCCAGGGAGGCGCGTTTCTGGCCGACGGTGGAGCGGGCCGTGGCCAAGAACATGGAGTTCGGCCGTTCCATGGTGGATATTCTCCACCAGGAGGGGGTCGAGACCCTGGGCGACCTGCTGGAGATGGAGCAGGGCTACCTGACCAAGGCGCTCCATACCCTGACCCATCTGCTGGATGGCTTCATCGGTGTGGACTCGGTCTTTTACAGCCTGGTGGAGGATTCCCATCGGGTGAGCAAGAGGCTGGAGCAGGCTGTCCTGGAGGATCCTGACCGCTACTGGCTGATCCCGGTTCGCACCGGGATGCTGGAAGCCTCGGTCCTCCACCTCTAGGGGGCAGCTACGGCGGCCTGATCAGGCCAGGGGCGCTCCCTCCTTTCAGGGGAAATTTAACGATTGAACCCATATACAATAGACCAGATGCCATGAAGAGTTTATCAGCAGCACAGCAGACCATCAAGACCCTGCTTCAGTCCGCACCGGTGGGGAGCCGGGTTGAAGTCAAGGCCTGGATCCGGACCCGGCGGGATTCGGGCAGCCTCTCCTTTCTGGAGCTCAACGACGGCTCCTGTCTGGCCAGCCTCCAGGTGGTCGCCGAAGGGGACCTGGACAATTATGAGTCCGAGGTCAGGCGCTTGACCACCGGCTGTGCGGTCTGTGTCCGGGGCGAGCTGGTGGCCTCACCGGCCAAGGGCCAGGAGGTCGAGCTCAAGGCGGCAGCACTTGAGGTGGTGGGCTGGGCAGACCCGGAACACTACCCTCTGCAGAAGAAGCGGCACAGCTTCGAGTTCCTGCGCTCCATCAGCCATCTCCGGGCCCGCACCAACGCCCTGGGTGGTGTGACCCGGGTGCGCAGTGCCTTGAATTTCGGGATCCATCGATTTTTCCGGGAGCAGGGTTTCTTCCAGGTCCAGACCCCGGTGATCACCACCTCGGACTGCGAGGGGGCAGGGGAGATGTTCACGGTCACCGCCCTGGAGCCGGAGGCCATCAGGGGCGAGGACCCCTTTGCCCGGGATTTTTTCCAGCGCCGGGCCGGTCTGACGGTCAGCGGTCAGCTCCAGGCCGAGATCTTTGCCCTCTCCCATGGTCGGGTCTACACCTTTGGCCCCACCTTTCGGGCAGAGAACTCCAACACCAGCAGGCATCTGGCCGAGTTTTGGATGCTGGAGCCGGAGATGGCCTTCTGCGATCTCCGGGGGAACATGGATCTGGCCGAGGAGATGATCAAAAACCTGGTGGCCATGGTCCTGGAGGAGTGCGGCGATGATTTGGATCTGTTTAACCGCTTTGTCTCCAAGGGGCTGCTCCAGCGACTGGAGACCATCCGGAGCAAACCCTTTGTCCGCATGACCTACAGCGAGGCGGTCCGGGAACTGGAGAAGGCTGCCAGGGAGTTTGAATTTCCGGTGCAGTGGGGGGGTGATCTCCAGGCAGAACATGAGCGCTACCTCTGCGAAGAGGTGGCCGGGGTGCCGGTGATTGTCACCAATTATCCCCAGACGATCAAGCCCTTTTATATGCGTCTTGATGAGGGCGGCGAGACCGTGGCTGCCATGGATATCCTGGTGCCCGGCATCGGAGAACTGGTTGGGGGCAGTCAGCGGGAGGAACGTTACGAGGTGCTCAAGGCCAGGATGATCGAGGCGGGCTTGGATCTTGAGGAGTATGGCTGGTATCTGGATCTGCGCCGCTACGGTTCGGTGCCCCATGCCGGCTTTGGCCTGGGGTTTGAACGACTGGTCCAGCTGGTGACCGGGATGCAGAACATCCGCGACGTCATCCCCTTTCCCCGTACTCCGGGCAATGCCCCCTGCTGATGGCATGGTTGACAAGAAGAGGAGGAGTAGAGACGTGGAGGTGAACCCATCGCTGCAGTAGTCGGCAATAAAGGCGGTTTAAAGAGCAAGCAGCTTCGTGCCCTTGAACGGCTGGCCCAGAAAAAAATCAGTCCCCAGGAGGTGATCGGCCGGGAGACGGCCCGCACCATGGCAGCCCTCTCCACCGAGCTGAATCGCCAGATCGGGCTGCTGATCCATCGTTCCGGCGCCATTGCCAAGGTGGTGGTGGGGGACCATGATCGGATCGTGATCCCTGCCCTGTCCGAGGTGGGCACCGGCGGCGGTCGCCTGCGCGGTCTGCGCTGCGTGCATACCAGCTTTCGCAAGGCCGGGGTCAATGAAGAGGATGTGATGGACATGGCCTGCCTGCGGCTGGACCTGATGGCGGTCATGACCATGGAAGAGGGCTTGCCCGAGCTGCTCTACACCGCTCACCTCCTGCCTCGCCAGGAGGATGGCCGTGACTGGGCCGAGCTGAGCCCGGTGCATCCGGCCAACCAGCAGGGCTCCTGCCTGGAGCTGATCGAATCCCTGGAGCGGGAGTTTGTCCGGGAACGGCCCATCAGGGAGGTGGCCCGGGGTAAGGATCGGGCCCTGTTGATCAGCGTCACCACCGGTTCCCGGGTCCTGGCCGAGGATTCCATGGCCGAGCTGGTGGAGCTGGCCCGCTCGGCCGGGGTGGAGGTCCTGGGCGAGGTGATCCAGCGGCGCAAGCAGATGCATCCCCGCTTCATCCTGGGCCGCGGTAAGCTGATGGAGATCATGCTCACCAGTCTGCGCCTGGGGGTCAATCTTCTCCTTTTTGACCAGGAACTCAGCCCTTCCCAGATCCGCTCGGTGACCGATCACACCGATCTGCGGGTGATCGACCGCACCCAGCTGATCCTGGATATCTTTGCCAGCCGGGCCCGTTCCCGGGAGGGCAAGCTCCAGATCGAGATGGCCCAGCTCAAGTATATGCTGCCCAAGCTGACCACCCGCGATGATGCCCTCTCCAGGCTGACCGGCGGCATCGGAGCCCGTGGTCCCGGCGAGACCAGGCTGGAGATCGATAAGCGGCGGATCAATGACCGGATCGCCCGGCTGGCCAAGGAACTCAAGGCCGTGGGCAGCCAGCGCTACCATCGCCGCAACCGTCGCCGCAAGCGGGATGTGCCGGTGATCTCCCTGGTGGGCTATACCAATGCCGGCAAGTCCACCCTGCTCAACACCCTGACCCGCAGCGAGATCCAGGCCGAGGATCTGCTCTTCGCCACCCTGGACCCCACCAGCCGGCGGCTGCGTTTTCCCCAGGATCTGGAGGTGATCATCACCGATACGGTGGGCTTTATCCGCAACCTGCCCGCAGAGTTGCTCAAGGCCTTTGAGTCCACCCTGGAAGAGCTCTTTGAGGCGGACCTGCTCCTCCATGTGATCGACCTCTCCAATCCCCAGTGGCAGCAGCAGGTGGCCGTGGTGGAGGCATTGCTCCAGGAGCTGGAGTTGGGGCAACTGCCCTGTCTGAAGGTCTTTAACAAGTTGGATCAGGTGGAGGAGGAGGCCTTGAAGGAGATGGCCCGGGAGCAGGGAGTGGGGATCAGTGCCGTTGATGCGGCCAGCCTGGAGCCGCTCCTGGTCAAGGCCCAGCACCTGCTGCAGCGCTCCTTGCAGGCAGGTTAAGGAGGGCTTACAGGGGGGCGGTACAGGGTCGCTGCTGACTCAGGTCGGCCGGCCTTGTCCCTCTAAAGGGGCTTGGCCAGGGGCTCAGGAGCGGAGGAAAAAGCCCAGGTCCTTACCGATATCACCCTGTTCACTGAACTGACAGCCGATTTTGTTCTGCTGCACAGAGAGCACCTCGGCCTTTTTCTTGATGATGGTCTGTTTCTTGTCGTTGAGTTGAAACTCGATCCCCACAAGCAGGCCGGCACGGAGCTGGTGCATTCCGGAGACGGTGAAGCCGATCCCTCCCCTGGAGATGTTTTGGATGTGGATCACCCCGCCGCCCTGACCGCCCTGGAGGATCAGGTAGGTCCCGGGGAGGTTCACCAGTTTGCGGAAGGTGTGGCGGTAGTCAAACTGGACCTCAAACACGGCCTGGCAGCGGCAGCGGATCTTGATGGCCCGCCTGCGGTTCTTCAGCTGATTGAGCTGGATGGTCTTGGTCGCGCCGCAGGCGGGACAGGAGATGGTGGCCGTGTGGTTGGCACGGACGTACGCTTTAACGGTGGCCATGGCAGCGGGGCAGCTCAGTCATAGATGATGGCGGTGTACCGTTCCAGCTCCGCCTCGGTTGCCGCATCCAGATCGGCGGCAACCTCATGGATCCGGTACTCGTGGCAGCAACTGCTGCACTGGAGCCGGACCTGACGACAGCGACGCAGGACCTTCAGGGTACCTTCACATTTTCGACACTTCACGATCTATCCCTTGCCAATGAGTTGTTCACGGGTAAAGACCGCCTTCAGCGGGTAGCCCTGGGCAGCCAGGACCTCGGCGCCACCCTCCTGGCGATCGACAATGGTGGCCACCAGGCCGACCTTGAAGCCTTCGTTTTCGACCCTTTCAATCACCTTGAGCAGGGTGCCGCCGGTGGTCACCACATCCTCCACCAGGGCGACCACGGCCCCGGGAGCCAGGTTGTTCTTACCCTCAATATAGTTTCCTGTGCCATGGCCCTTGGCCTCCTTACGGACGATAAAGGCCGGAATAGGGTTGTCAGCCAGGTGGCTGACCAGGGAGACCGCGGTGACCAGAGGATCGGCCCCCAGGGTCATGCCGCCGACTCCGCTGATGGTTTCGGAGTGGTCCTGGATCAGCTTGTAGAGCAGTCGGCCGCAGAGGTAGCCGCCCTCGGCGTCCAGGGTGGTCTGTTTGCCGTCCACGTAAAAATCAGAGGTCTTGCCCGAGGTCAGGGTAAAGGTGCCCTGGCGGTAGGACTTGTCGAGAAGCAGCTCTTGAAGTCGCTGTCGTTCATTCATGCGGAATATTCCTTGGTTAGATGTTTGGTTAAGGATACAGTGTTTTTTTTGTGCATGCAAAATGATTTTTGCACCGGCGTCGATGGGGAGTCATCCCCCCTGAGAGGGGATGGTCTGCCCGCCCTGCTCAGCAGGGCCCCGGGTGCCCGGGAACAGTTTCTCCGGCTTATCTTTTTAATATTGTTGGCTAAAAGATTGAGTCTGAAACCGTGCTTTCCCTGCCGGCAATTATTCAAGGCACCCCATATTTGTCTGTCGATAATTTGCCTGCTGTGATACCATAATTTTTTACATTGTTCTCGAATTACCGAAGGCTAACTTCAAGAATCCGTTTTTTTTGCCATGACCAGGCCAGGGTGTTGTTGAGCCGGGCAGACCGCCCTGCCGCCGTCACTCTGTCTCAAGGAGCGTCATTGGCGCAGAACAACGGGGATCAAGGCAGCCGCTCTTGGACAGTGAGTACATTAATAACAAGGTTACCAACAAGGGGAAGCAGGATATGTGCGGAATAGTCGGTTATGTAGGACCACGCAGGGTAGTGCCGATTCTTCTCGAGGGATTGCGTCGGCTTGAGTACCGGGGCTATGATTCAGCCGGCCTGGTCTATCACCACCAGGGGCAGTTGCAGCGATTTCGGGCCAAGGGTAAGCTGGTCAATTTGGAGGAGGTGGTGGACGAACATATCGGGGTTGCCAGCGGCACCGGCATCGGCCATACCCGCTGGGCCACCCACGGCGCGCCCACCAAGGACAACGCCCATCCCCATACCGACTGCAGCGGTGAGCTGGTGGTGGTCCATAACGGCATCATCGAGAACTACAGCAGCCTGCGCAGTGAGCTGACGGCCAAGGGGCATGTCTTCAGCTCGGAGACCGATACCGAGGTGCTGGCCCACCTGATTGAAGAACACCTGGAGGATGACCTGGTGGCTGCGGTCCGGGCAGCCCTGGCCGAGGTGGAAGGCTCCTACGCGGTCGGTGTGCTCTGGGCCAGGGAGCCGGAGCTGCTGGTGGCGGCCAGAAACCAGAGCCCTCTGGTCATGGGCGTGGGTGAGGAGGCCTGTTTCATCGCCTCGGACATCCCGGCGCTCTTGCCCTACACCCGTGAGGTGATCTTCCTGGATGACATGGAGCTGGCCGTGCTGGAGAAGGGGCGCTATACCATCAGCCGGGTGGATGATGCGCAGCTGTTGGACAAGGCCGTCACCACCATCGACTGGAACGCTGCCATGGCCGAAAAGGCGGGTTTCAGGCACTTCATGCTCAAGGAGATCTTTGAACAGCCCCAGGCCATCCTCAATACGGTCAGCGGCCGGATCATCCCGGATACCGGGCTGGTGGAGCTGCCCGAGATCGGCCTTGACGAGGCAGACATCCGCCAGCTTGAACGGATCTCCCTGGTGGCCTGCGGCACCTCCTGGCACGCGGCCCTGGTGGCCAAGTACTGGCTGGAGAAGTGGGTGGGTATCCCGGTGGAGGTGGATATTGCCTCGGAGTTTCGCTACCGCCACCTGCTGCTCAACGAGCGGGTGCTGACCATTGCCATCTCCCAGTCCGGTGAGACCGCCGATACCCTGGCCGGGATCCGGAGGGCCTCCTCCCTGGGTGCCAAGGTCCTGACCATCTGTAACGTGGTGGGCTCCACCATGACCCGTGAGGCGGATGGGGTGATCTATACCCATGCCGGACCCGAGATCGGGGTGGCCTCGACCAAGGCCTTCACCTCCCAGCTGGCTGCCCTCTTTCTCTTCACCCTCTACCTGGGTCAGGTCAGGGGTACCATGGACAGTGCGCTTCGCCGGGAGTATGGCAGTGGTCTGATCGCTCTCTGCGGGGTGATCGAGGCCGAGCTGCCCCGGCTCCAGAAAGAGATCCGGGCCCTGATCGAAAAATATTACACGGCCAGGGACTTTCTTTTTGTCGGCCGCGGGGTCAACTTCCCCATCGCTCTGGAGGGGGCGCTCAAGCTCAAGGAGATTTCCTATATCCATGCCGAGGGCTATGCAGCCGGAGAGTTGAAGCACGGGCCCATTGCCCTGATCGATGATGATATGCCGGTCCTGGGCCTGGTGCCCCGGGACGGGGTCTACCAGAAGACGGTCTCCAACCTGGAGGAGATCAAGGCCCGCCAGGGACGGCTGGTGCTGATCGGCACGGGTGGCGACCAACACCTGGCCGGGCTCTCCGAGGATGTGCTCTACCTGCCCGAGGTGCTGGAGGATCTCAATCCGCTGCTCTATACCATTCCGGCCCAGCTGCTCTCCTATGAGATCGCCCATCGCAGGGGTTGTGATGTTGATCAGCCGCGGAATTTGGCCAAAAGCGTCACCGTCGAATAGTAGGAGCCTTCAAAGGCGCACCACCTTCACACGCTTTTCATTGACCGCAGAGCCTTACTCTAGCGGTCAATGAAAAGCGCGCAAATTTGGGCACCCTTGCAGACTCCGGAATTTGGGGGGGGAGGTAGATATTTTGCTGAGCAAGCAAGGCTTGCTCAGTGGTTGGTCAATCAGGTACGGAAAAGGGGTTGCCGGGAGGTTGGCCCTCTCTTAGTCAGCCACTCCCGCTTTAAGCGGGAGTGGCTGACTAATTAGCAGTGAAGATGAGAATTTAATATTTTTATATTTGAATTAAGCTGGTTGCTTTGGGCCAGCCAGGGTTCAGGTTTTAACTGTTTTTAGATAGATACTTTATTGTTATGTGTCTGCCTTTTTATCAAAAAAAACTCCTGCGGTGTCAGCTCTTGAAATCAGTATCTCATAAAAATCTTTCAGTATATCGTCTGATGTAAAATATTCATCCATATAGTTTTTTGCTTCTTGGTAAGTTACTTGCTTCTCTCTGTAAGAAGAATGTGATTCGTTTGTGCATAAGTTTTGAATGAGTGGCATGAGCTTGTCGGCCGACTTTACAATTTTGGACTCTGTAGTGTTCTGGTCGATATATTCTTGAAATAAAGAGTTGAAATGTAAGTTATCCTCAGTTGCTAAGTTTGAAAATAACTTTTTTGCTGCATTTGCCTCGTTTTCTTCCTTGTTTTTAGTGTCATCTCTGTATGGATTAGTGTCTCCTGCGTAAATTTCAGGAAGGTCGTGTATCAAGGCAAGTTTAAGTAACTTTAAAGAATCTACGTTTTTAAAATCGCTTTCAATTAACATTAAAAATAGTGCCAGGTGCCAGGAATGTTCGGCGTCACTTTCGAACCTATTTTTGCCCGTCGTTCGGCATGTTCTCTCGCATGTTTTAAATGATTCAATTACTTGGATAAAGTTAATAATTTGCTCAGGTCTCATGGCTCGTATATGCTCATTTTTTGTCTAATGGGTGATTTGGAAGATTAGATTTTTCAGTCAAGGGCAAGCCGTGGGGAAGCTTTACGCCAGGCATTTGGTTGATGTTCCAGGGATGAAGGTCATCGGATCCCGGATTCGCCGCCAGGGCGGCAAGCCGGTGCTCAAAGGCAGCAGCCCCGGGGACACATACCCATTTCTTCATCCTGAAATCGGGTCAAGCTGTTTCCATGTAATCAGAACCGGTCCCGGTCAGACGGTAATTCCCTATTTGGTTACCCTGGATCCTTTGCCAATACGCAACTAATCAACAAAGACCTTCACTTTAGGCGGATGTTCAAAGCTGTCGTTTGTTTTCTGATGTGTCAGCGTGTCGTGTTGTTGGCTAAAATTAGTTGAGTTGGACTTTCCATTTGCATTTTTCAGAACCTGAATATATCGATTGCTGTATCTCTATCTTCTTGACTTTGAGCACGGCGTTGAAAAAAGCGAACATGTGTCCAATGCTACATTTGCAGTAACTGTTATTTTCTCTGAAGCGGTTTCCCTTGTTTATCAGGCCGCATATGCATTTGCTTCTTGCTACTGTGATTGAATTTCTCTCTGTATCATAGGTGAAATGAGTGTGGTACTTTTCCTCTTCTTTATTCAGTTTTTTCAAAAAGTCGGTTGTTGAATCGGATTGATTCCAAATACGCTTGACAAAGTTTGACCACGATTTACCGCAGCATTGTGCTCCGCATTCAAAGAGAACTTTTTCGGAATTTTTTTTGCCAATGATCTCCTCCATTCTACTGATCACAGTTTCAACATATTTGGTTTGTTCGGGCTTTTTCAATTTGGGAAATTTTTTGGAATCATAGAGGATTTCTTCCATCTCCTTTTCATGTCCTTGTTTCCGTAAGTGTTTGGTGATTCTTCCGAATCGACCACCTTCTATGTATTTCATGTCTAATCCTTTTGTCCTGTTTGCGTCCAGCCAGTTATTCTGCCTTATTCTGTAAGCGGGAGATTCGGTGAGACGATACCCATTTCTTCATCCTGAAATCGAGTCAACCTTTTTCCAGGAAATCATGACTGCTAAGAGGGATGTTTCCTGCTTCAATAGCTCTTAGCCATTTCTTATTTTTTATGGAGTGTCTCGGTTTACAAGCAGAACCCCTCTAAGCCAGACACGTCATTGCGCTAGGCTGAAACCTCAAACAGGTTTTTAAAGTATCGCCACTGAGGTTTCAGTTGTACGATAATTGAATTGTAGAATGAGATAAACAGGTTGGCAAAGGTAACAGGTGCGATGATTTCTAGTCCATACCCTTTGTTGTAACAGGGGTTTTGTTGAATAAAAAATAAGATTTCGGACTTGTTGCTGTGTGCCGCAGCCCTATGCTCATCAAGTTGCTCTCTCACCTGCCAACCGACTCGTCGAACGAATGGATTTTCCTCGTTGACCTTTTCAAGATGGAAAATTCCTGCCAGCTTTTCCATGAGCCTGATAACTGCTATTGGCGTTGGTCTGCGGTAGTTCGGGTAAATCTCATAGAGCAGTTTGGCTAAAGCGTAATACATGACAGGATTCACAAAACAACCGAGAACCATGACCTTTTTGCCGATGTTTTTCAACTTACACCGTAAAGCCTCGTGGATAACAATCTTTGTGGCGTTAATTTGTTTCCGGTATTCTCTCAGCACCCCGATTTCACCCCTCAGGACAACAATACCTCTTCCTTCAAGATGAACAGTAAAATAATGCACAGCCACATACCCTACCCATATCCCCTTGCTCTTTAAAATACGGATTTTGGTAAAGGAGGCTGGTGATTTAACAACGTAATGTTCAAAAGCTTCCTTGTCGACTCCGGCGAAGATTTTACAGTGCAACTTGAACAGCTGTTCGCTAAAAGTTTTCAACTCGGATTCAGAGTATTTATGGGGAAAAATGGTGCTTACCTGATCGATCATAGTCCTGGAAAAAGAGGGATGTTGTGAAGGTTTGACCACCTCTGTTGGGAGATTCGGATAGACCCATTTTTTCTGGTCTATCCGAATCTCCCAACGCCCTGAGCCCGAATCGAGCACCCAAGGGAGCTGCGATATTGTTGTCGTGAGAATGGGCCAAAGTGACGCTCGTCGGAGCGGCAATGAT
>NZ_AUCW01000021.1 GCF_000429965.1 Desulfogranum mediterraneum DSM 13871 | reverse complement strand
CGAGCGTCACTTTGGCCCATTCTCACGACAACAATATCGCAGCTCCCTTGGGTGCTCGATTCGGGCTCAGGGCGTTGGGAGATTCGGATAGACCCAGTTTTTCTTGCGACCGAGATAAGCTCGCGCAATGTGGATTGCACTTGTGTCCTTCATGTAACCAATCACTTGAGCAACTGAATATTTCGGTGGAATGGCGATCAATATAGGAATATGATTGAGCTGTAGATGCCCCTCCAAAACCTTGCTCTCTTTTTGACGAGCAAGATCATGGAATACCTTTCTCAAATGTTGCCGAAGTTGGCCATAGAGAACTTTTCCCCGACATTTTGGGATCCAGACAACATGGTACCTGCATTCCCACTTTGAATGACTTAAGCTATTTACGTTGTTCCTTGAAGCCTCCTTCTCGTGACTTTGAGCGGTCCACGAGTTTGGAGGCTTCTTTATTTTTCTGGAACCGTCAAACTGTTGTTGCCCCCGGCAAAGCCGGGGGGTTACCTGAAAGGAATTAAGGCGTTGCGGCCATAACGGGAACTGCTGACCTTATCGCCTCCTTAATAAATCCCCCCTGATTATAGAAGGGCATAACTATACTGACCCGGGGCCAACCATCTCTTTTTTCCCTCCACCTGCCAACCCAATCAGCGATACCCTCCACATTCCACGGCCAATCATTAGTATTCGAAGACGGAAATGGAACCCCATCAGCTTCTTTTTGATTTACAATGCAACTCTTCAAAACGGCCATGTTGTTTTTTTCCATCTATTATATTCTTATATAGGTCATGAAACTTCCTCACCTGAGAGGGTAGATGGAAATCACTCAACGCTTTTGCACGACATGCAGAACGCATTGACTTAGCCCTCCTCGCTCCGTCCTTCACCAACTCTTTGATAGCGTGAGAAAGCTCTTTAATGTCTCCCCTAGGTACAAGCTCACCAGTGCCGCCTGAAGTAACAATATCTGAAATCCCACCAGAATCAAAGCCAACGACGGGTGTACCACAGGCAATTGATTCGATAGCAGTATTAGGCAAATTATCTTGCAGGGAGGGCAAAACAAACAAGTTGGCAGTATTATATACGGCGGTTAATAACAGTTCATTATCTATCTGCCCGAGCCAAATATGCCGCTGATGATTCAATGCTGTTGGCTCGTTATTCCCTACGGACAAGATCCATACCTTGGAATCCAGATTTGCAATGGCTTTAACCAAATAGGAAAAGCCCTTACGTTCGGTATGTGTAGATGTTGCCACAAACAATAACACAGTATCTTCCTCTGCAATCCCCAAACAGGAGCGCAAACCAAATCCTGCAACAGGTTTAAAAATGTCTGTATCGACCCCGTTAGCAATCACGGTAACTGGAAAATGGCCTACGAGCGGACTCATTTTCATTTTCCCAGCCATCCAATTACTTTGTGCAACAAAATGCAGATTACCGACCGAATGCTTCTTAAAAGCCTCTTGTTTTCTCAACCAAATACCAGAGGAGATATCCTCATTCACCTTGCTTCCGAGTTGTGGACAACGATAACATCTCTCCAGATACTTTCCACAGCCGGCATCATAATGACACCCGCCGGTTATAGGATTGAGGTCAGAGAATCGCCACACCACTGAAGTATCACGATTATTTACAAAAAATGTGTTGAAATCAACAAACCCGGCAACCCAGTGCAAATTGACAATATCATAAGACGCAAGCGAAGGGATGCCACAGTCTGTTCGGTCTACAGAAAATGGTCCTGAAGCACCTGGAGGTACCTTGGTCTGAGTTGCTAACTGCCGTTTCAGCCAATATAATCGAAAACACCTTGCAAGCCTTTTCGAAAAGTTATCATTATTAGAGAATGCTGTCACTCTTGCATTCTTACTCCATTTACTCCGGACGAGCATACTCGAATCCAAACCAATTTTGCACATCCCTCTATGGAGTCGATAAGCACTCCTGGCAGCACCACCTCGAATATCGAATGTACTCAAATGCAGAATTTTCAATTTAACACCAAAAAAACCAGAAAAAAATAATCTAATACTGAGGACAAGCAAAAAGCTTATATTTACGAATACACGTTAACGACAAGACCATTATCGACAAGTAACCAATTAAGATATTTACAAAACACACTACAGTATTCAAAAACTTTCAAAACCCCATGAAGCAAAACAGGAGGTACATTCAGTTGTATTCACGATCCGTACTTGCTATGTTTTTGCCATTGGAGAAACATATATACTGTCCATACAGTTTCCGTAAGCCCTGTTTCGCCTTCAAGAAATTTACGATAGATCGTATCTTGAAAATCCTTTCTAACATAACCACTCTTCGCAAGATGCTGCGGAGAAAAAAGATCCATTGCCTCTTCCTTTAATGGCCCACGGAGCCATCGCGCGACTGGTAAAACAAACCCCTGTTTTCGCCTTTCAGTGAATCCATCAGGCAGCCAGTTCTGAAAAGCCTTTTTCAGCATCTGTTTTGGAAGGTCGACATTTAGCCTTTTATATGGATCAGTACCCAACATCAGGGCCACCATTTCTTTATCCAGAAACGGGGTTCGAGCTTCAATGGAATGCGCCATGGAAAAACGATCTGTCATAAATAAGAACTCATTGGGAAGCTGCCCGCTAAAATCAACAGCAACACACCGGTTACGAACCGACTCCCCTTTATATTTATCAAAAATATCTTGTAAGGCCTGCCTGCCTAAAGATAGTTTTCTATAATCGTTCGGTTCAGCGCAGACTCTCTCGGAGAAGCCTGTGCCATGGCCCGTAGGAAATGTAAGCCCAAAAGGATCGGACCAAAACAGGGCCGCATCCTCTCTCCTGTGAACTTCACGCGTCGGCAACGCTTCCCCTGATGCGCCCATCGCCTTTTTCACTTCAGTCAAACATCTTGACAACCTGGACAACCCTCTAGACACTTGTGGGTAATGTGTCCTTAAAAACAGTGCCGAGGAAAAACATGCTCTGCTTTCAAGCCACCTATACTTGTGATAATTAGAGAAAAGTTCATCGCCTCCGGTGCCCGTCAATGCAACCTTTACATCTTGTGCCATATATTTGAATACATACCACGAAGGAAGCCCCCCACCATACGGTTCATCAAGATGTTGAACCATACTGGGTATCTCCAAAAGCAAATCATCTACATCAAGAAATACTTCGTGGTGATCGGTAGAATACATATCGGCAACTTCGCGTGCATAAGATGTCTCATCGATAGCGGAATCAAAAGGACTCCTGAAACCAAGTGTATAGGTTTTAACATTGATACCACTGCGAGCTAAACAAGCAACTATGGCTGCTGAATCGACCCCACCGGACAAAGAACAGGCAATCGGAACATCTGAAAGACTCCATCGGACCACTGCCTCATAAAACCTGTCTCGGATACAAGAAGAGTCAAGCTCAGTATCCAGGCTAGTGCTCGACAGAGGCAGATTATAATATTTCCTGTGCTTAAAATGACCGTTTTCTAGATGATAGGTGAACTGCCACCCCATCTCTATTTTTTCTACATCTTTGTAAATTGTCTTTGCCCCGGGAACATACTGTAGGCCCAGATACTGGCTAACAGCTATCGAATCGACATCACCCATAAAAGATGGCAGAGCAAAGAATGACTTAATTTCAGATGCCCAGGCAATCCCATCGGAATGCCTGAAGACGTGAAGCGGCTTGATACCGAATGGATCACGCGCCCCAAAGAGCACTCGCCTCTGCCTATCATAAATAACAAAAGCAAACATTCCGTTTAAATGAGTAACACAATCCTCACCAACGGTTTCATACAATTTCAAAATCACTTCTGTGTCAGAGTTAGAAGTGACAAATTCAATACCCTTTGATTGAAGTTCCTTTCTTATAGCAGGCGCATTAAATATTTCCCCATTAAAGGTAATGACAATATTTTTACTGCTATTCATCATTGGCTGATGCCCGCTCTCAAGATCGACAATACTTAACCTCCGCATTGCCATCCCTACTCTTGAAGACGGATCCCAGTACTTCCCATGATCGTCAGGCCCACGATGGATTTGAGCCGAATTCATCCCTTCAAGATAAAAATCCGTTTCAAAACCAGAATACCCTACAATACCACACATTTAAAGATTCCTTCTATTTTACAGGGGTCGCAAGAATCATTATTTGTGGAAGGTGCAGAAATCTCTGTCTCCACTGTTTACGATAACGCAATTTGGCAGCAAAACTATCCACCATTCCCCGCCCTAAATCTTTCCTCCCGAAATGGCAAGTAAATATTGAGTGAACATTAAAACCGCATGAAGATACAAACTGCGCGACTTCGTCACACGACCAAGAACGAACATGTTGCCATTTATGATACGTGCAGCCACATTCCGGACAGATCTGCATCTCCCTTTGCAGGTCTTCCCGGTTAGGTGTTGTCATAATGACAAATCCATCTTTTTTTACACTTCGATGTATCAATGAAAAAATTTCCTGAAGTGTATCATCGTCACAGTGTTCCAAAACTTCTATACAAAAAACTCTATCAAAAAAGTCTTTTGATATATCCTGGACCTTATCAACAGATACCCCTTGGACACTTCTTGTTTCGCCTCTAGCTTTTCCTCTTAATTCTTCCAGTGATTTTGATGAGGAATCAATTCCGGTATAAGTATCCCATCCTTCCATTTTGCTTATGTGATCAAACAAATAGCCAGGACCGCACCCGACATCCAGAACATTGCCTCTCATCCCTATTATCTCTGAAACTTCTGACAGAACATTCTGCCCGCTGTGTTGAGCAAAATACGAATTTTTATACGCAGGGTTATCACTGTAGTAGTTCCAAATATTTTCTACCAGCTCTGGAGTCCAATCTACCTTGTGTGGCTGAAAACTCATATACTCTTCACCTTTTTTTAAATAAAGAATGTCTACTAACTACAGACATGTTCTGGATAAAGGCAATATTCTTTCGACCTCAAAAAATTATCCAAGGTCATTAGAATGTTTTTATGTTTATCATCATTATACTGATCTAAAAACTTTTTATAGCTCATCGACCCCAAATGCCCAACACCTCCGCCTAACTCCTCATCAAGCTGAGAAAAACTATTGTAAAGCCAGTTATCAGGTTCATCTATATAATGGCAATAATAGTATTCACACACTTCTTCATAGTCTATCTCCAACTTTATCCCAGGCAAATTGCAGAGAATTTCTCTGTACTCCTGCTCATCCTTTGGGTGCAAATTAAAACTATAACCAACGGTTGGATTCCATGGCGCTGATGTAACCACAGGAACACCAAGTGCAGCATATTCAAATCCGATTGTACCATATACAGTCAAAACGCAACCTATTCCTTCTTCCACTAGTTGCAGGTGCGACACAGTTGAATCAAGGATATTTATAGCATTATACTTTTTGGTAAATTCGAAGATATGCTCCGTTTCCCAATCATACCTGTCTGGATGCAGTTTGATATACCAGTCATACCCTGTTCTTTCAGAAACTCTCCCTAAAAATTCGAGCCACTCATAGAAATCACTGAAAATATTATTACCGTAGACATGATTATCATCAGAAAAACAGTGCGAAGCAATCAAAACCTTAAACTTATCACTTATAGGCAAAATTCTATCCTTGGTTTTAACTGTTGATAGCGTACTTATTAAATGATGCCCTCCAACATCTTTTTCCCCTCTAAACCTTTTCTCTATATTCTTTTTTGCAAGACAGAGAGCTTTCTTTTTTTCTTCAATAGCCAGAGCTGCAAAACGTTTCGGATAATCAATATATTGATTATATGCTCTTGCATTGTGACTATTATCTATATGATATATCCTATTTGGCTGAACGAGAAAGACTGAAACCTGTTGAAAAACAGCTACGCGGGCTACAATACCATTCCATGGATAAACACAATGACTAACCAAGACAGCTTTAACTTTATGGGCAGAAAAATATCTTTGCCAAAAAAGCAGGTAACACACAGCCTCCTTCAATAACTCTCTTAACTTTTCGCTTTTTATATCAACCGTGGTCTCTTCAAACTTTCTTATATACAAATCATAAACAAGATCGCCGATACAAATCCCTGAAATCTCAAGCCCTTCAAGATCTTTCTTGTTTTTTAAATTCAAACATACCTTTCTACAAAGAACTTCAGCTTCTGATTGAACGATTTCAGATGAATAGGTTAATATGCTATCTACAAATGATTCATAAATCTCTCTATTATACCTACTTATGCCTTTAGTGTATGCGACGATTTTAGCTTTGTGTTCTTTCCCTAAAACAGAAGCAAGATAGCTTTGCCCGACAACACATCCACCCATATTGTTTTCTTCAACGAGAATCTCCCCTTGATCTTTCTCCTTTCTAAACTCTTTCCAGACTCTCTTATTATGCGAAATAAAATCTTTTGCATACCTATCAGGTTTTTCTTTTAAATAGGTATGCACGTTACCAACCAATGAGTTAACACTATTTCTAAGTAACTTTATCATCACAGAATTCTGTATTGTTAATCTATAATTTCAAAGCTCAGCGGAGTTCCCTTGCTAACATCTTCCTTGACCTTCTTTCCAATTACTGAGGGCAAAAATCTTGGCGCCAACCCGTAACCAGGCCTTATGGAACGCACATTTTCAGCTGTAATAACGTCACCGGATTGCATGTCTTTCACCACAAACAAAGACCTTGCAAACATACGCTGCTTTTCAACCCTCTGGGTCAAATCATAACTGACACGTCCCAAAGCCTTTTCAACAACTCTTATATTCGCTACCATGCTTGTAAACTCGCCCGGAGTCATAGAGAATAGCGAGTCAGGTCCTCCAATCGATCGATCCAAAATGAAATGTTTTTCAACTACCTTAGCCCCCAACGCAACCGCAGCGACTGCAACGGCATGCCCCATAGTGTGATCAGAAATACCTACCCTGCAACTAAAAGTTTCGGCAAGATTTGGTATCGTTAACAGATTTGCATCCTCAGGGTCAGCAGGATAGCTTGAGGTGCATTTGAGCAAGGTAACATCTGAGTTCCCAGCCCTTTTACAGGCACAAACAGCCTCTTCAATGTCAGCGAGTGTTGCAATTCCTGTTGAAATCAAGACTGGTTTACCTTTGGAAGCAACATACTCTACCAAAGGAATATCAGTAATTTCAAAAGAAGCAATTTTGTAGATTTCAACCCCCATTTCCTCCAAAAAATCAACAGCGGTCACATCAAATGGAGTTGAAAAAAAATCAAGCCCTTGTCTCAAAGCCTCATTACAGATTTCACCATGCCATTCCCATGGGGTGAAGGCTTCTTTATATAACTCATACAAAGTAGAACCATCCCAAATGGTTCCATGTTTTATTCGAAAAAAATCGTTATCACAATTAATAGTTAAAGTATCTGGTGTATACGTTTGCACTTTAATTGCATCTGCTCCGCATTCCCTTGCTGCTTGTACAGACAATATTGCGTTATCAAGGCTTTGTCCATGATTAGCAGAAAGCTCAGCTACAACGTATACACTATTATTATGAATTCGCTGCTTATATAAATTACTCATTAACGTACTCACAATCCATCCCTTCACATATATTCAGCATAACGATAAATGGTATCAATACGGATAAAATCATACAAAATAATATATTTTTTCCGAAGTTTACACTCAATATTAATTTTGAATTATTTTTCCTCTAGAGGCACTAAAGAGTGATCCAAAAAGTAACACCACCAAGGATTAAGTTACAATACAACTCTTTTCCCGCACAAAGCAATCCCTGTACTTCCGGTGGCATTTACATATAAAAATAAAATAACGCCGGTCACAATAAAATTCAAATCACCTGCTAAAGCCTTCCGAAGCACCAAATTCACACAGGAAAACACACTCGCATTTGAGCGCCCTATAGTAACCCGCACTCGACCCTACAATTTCCTAACAAATGAAGATGTACCTGCACCCTCCCTGTTCACCTACCTATACCAGACAAACTCCAAATCCATTTTAGCACCAATCCCACCGGTATTGACACAACACCAGCATACGGGTGCATCCGCCACACCCTGAAGTGACCATCCAAATAGTTCTATTTTTAAATTACAAAACCTGTTCAACACCTCAATGATTATTCTATAATACAAAAATCTTTCAAAACTTAATTTACGGGTCAAGAGTATCAATTACCAGCAAATGAACATCATCTAGAAAAAACAAACGCAATAACCAGCGCATTACCACCCCATAATCATCCTGAATCAAGCATCTTTTCACTAGCAGTAGCACCAATCACCACATCCCTTCCATTATCAGAAAAGAATATAGTATTGTACAGGTAGAAATTTATCGTTTATTTTTTTAAATCATCTCACGAAATTCACATCCTTACAGGTCGTAAAAAAACAATCTATTTTGATTTTTATCAATTAATCGTTTACATATAAGTAACGTTGAACCTTACACCTAATTAAAAAAAAACAGTAGACTTAAATTTACTTATCTTTCCAAGCAATTGTATCAACCAAACATGACAAAGAAGTATCCCACCCATCAGTCAACAAATAATCATACCCTTCAATATCTTTTTTCCTATGCATACTTCCAACTCCATTTTGCTTTTCTCTTTTACATCTCCCCAACTTAATCTCCGACCAATTTTCAATAAATAATTTCTGTATTTCCAGCTGCAACACCCGATAAGAACTGGCTAATGTTTCAATAGAAAAGTCAAAATCGACTTTTTTTTGAACTATCACATCTCCTGTATCAACACCTTCATCAATATAATGTATTGTTACTCCTTTCGGGGTATCATCTACGAAACTCCAAAAATTTGGATCTGCTCCTCTATTCCAAGGAAGATAAGAAATATGTAAATTTACAGCTCGACTAGGCATCATTTCCAAGACTTCTCTTCTCAAAATATAGCGATACCCATAACTAACTATAAAAAAAACATTATTTTTCAATATGAATTTGGGATTAACAACGTCTGAATATTGCAAAACTCTTTCACCGTTGTTCTTTAACCAGACGAGTAGAGGATTTCCTCTTTCTCCTAAAAACAGAACATTTCCCTTTTCAGACGATATCATTTATAACCACATGTAAAACTTGGTAATATTTTTCAAACTAATGCAACTAAAATCAACAAAATGAATCCTCAAGACAGAAACAAATAGATGATCCCTAAAATCCTGGCGCGAGAACACCTATAAGGAGACTACTTACCTTGCAACCTTAAAAATAAAAAAGAATTTTCTTATAACTATCTAACAAATAGAACTGAAAGACATGATGGGTGTCAAAATTTTCAACTACTTCATCAGGTCATTTATTAAATTTCCACACCCCATGCCTGTGTTTAGTTTTTCCATTCTACTAATACAATCCTTTCTAATTCCTTGATCAGCCATATTATGTATTAATCTATCAACCAACTCCACCGGTTTATTGCCAGGTTTCCAGTAGAAAGCATCACATGCTATACCAGTTTTGACAGCATAGTTTGCAATTTGGACCTGATTCTCAGCAATAGCCACCAATAAACAAGGTAGTCTCATTTGGCAAAGTTCCAAAACCGTGCTGCCAGCAGCACTTAATGCGAAGTCTGCCCAAGTCATAGCTTCGATCATTTGTTGATCATCAGCCCCTACAATGATCTCCAACCAAATATTCTCAGCAGCCAGTTCGAATATTTCGTCTGTATATATGTTGTTACTTCCGACAATAACCTTCACAGCCATTCTGCTGCCCCCTGTCCTCTCCTTCAAGGCCCTTAGTACATTCGAGGTGACGTTATCAGGGTCGCTTCCCCCCATAGAAACGAGCAAACGAGTTGCCAAGTGCGGAGAATTTCGTTCAGGAAGATCACACGTGGCAAAACCTCTTCTGAGCAAACAGTAACCAGGCCCCAAAAAAAATTTCAGGGATGAGTTTATCTGTGACTCCTTATACAGATCCAAAGAGGCATGAAAATTCTGATTTAAAAGGTAGTCGGCATAATAGCTATCCCGATCTGCGTTATCGTCTATAATCATGATATCAAAAGACCTGGTCGCCTGGGAATAAATGTACTTCTGGTATTCCGGAAGGAAGTGGTAGCCGTCAATGACAAGCATTTTGGCCTTGAGTTCACTACAGATCTGGTATGTCACTGCAGCATCTTCACGACTTCCAGGTTCACATGCGACATTTTTAATTTTTACCCCCTCATCAATGATACGATTCCCTAAAGGACCTCCATCAGGGGACATGAGATAAGTTACCCTACCACCTCTATCAATCCATGCCTGGGCGAGCGCCAGGCACCGCATGGCATGACCTGTACCGATTTGCGGATTGGCATCCGCACGAATGAGCAAATGAGGATTGGACAAAAACATCATTGAAAAAAGCAGGTCTTTACTCTTCGGGCAACCGACATGCCGATCACGAACGGACAGGTCCATAGGATGAAGAACCTCCCCACAGATTATCCTTCACCCATTGCCCTTTTTCCTGTCTCCATACGCGTTTGTCGCGAAAACTGTCGGCAATTTGCCAGAAATCACTCTCTTTCATCCCTACATAATCCAACCAGTAATACAAATCACTGGAGACGACATGATCATATTTTCGCACCATATCTATACCCTCTTCCCGTGACATGTAACCCGTGCGAATATCTTTAGATGCATGGTCCGAGGCCCTGCCATAGCCAAACTTTATAAACTTCAACAAGTCGTGAACCCCGTTTTCATACCTATCATCAAGGTTGGACATTTTCCTGTAGGTCCTTTCAAAAGGCTTTTCCGCCTGTTTCCAGCCATATTTATCCTGCATCAGCTTAGTGTGAACATTGGGATCCCATTTAAAAAAATTACCGACATACAGACCTCTGACCCCTACACGCAGTATTTCTTCATCACTGGGGTATTTTGCCCAAAGCAGGTCCTTCGGAGAAAGCGGCTCCTCCGGATCATCCAGCAAGTCATACCACTCAAATCCTCTGAGGGCATGTTCATGACGAGCCCTTGCACTAAACTCCACAAAATCATCCGGTTCATACATCCCGGAAATATCCCAAGCCGTTTCCCCCCATATAATCAGCGGTATGTTAAATTTAACCGCTGCAATAATCGGCACAGTCATAATTCCACAGTGAGCATGCCAATTCATATCCCCCATTTTCTTAAAACATAGACGATTTAGCTTCTTCAACACGTCAACACTTGGACCAAAAACCATGTGATCCGCATCAAATTCATGCCGCATTCGATCTCTGTTATAATCCCCCTCCGGCAGATAATTATTCCCATGGTAGGTTACCAACAAAGGCTTTAGGCCATATTCCCTAGCCATTACATGAGCCTGGTAGTAACTGTCTTTTCCTCCGCTCACCGGAATAACACAATCATAATTATCCGGAGCCCCTTCGGACATGATATCTTCGATGACCTCTTCAAAGCGTTCTTTCCTTCGAGCCCAGAATTCATCATTTAACAATTCAAATTTCTCAAATGTCCTGCAGCTTGAGCAGATACCTTCATCATCAACATTGAGATTGACTGAAATCTCTGGGTAAACACATCTATTACAATAACGCATCGAGTATCTCCGATAGACTAAATTGAAATCAGATCAGGGGGTCTTACATTATATTCCTTTTTAAAAAGGAATTTCTTTGCATGGAAAACTGATTGATCCATATAGTGAAATATATTGGCTGCTGCAACGGCATCTACCTGGGTCTGATCAAACGCTTCAGCAAAATGCTCCCACTTTCCGACCCCTCCACAGGCAATTACAGGAATGGAAACCGCTGATGATATTTTCTGTAATAGCTCAATATCATACCCGTTCTGCATACCATCCCTGTCAACCGAATTGATAAAAAGCTCTCCTGCTCCCCGTTCCTGCGCCTCCAGCGCCCAAGCAACAGGATCCTCGTTCATAACTCTGGTCCCGCCATGTGACAATACCTGGTAATTCCCACTGTCCTGTAACACATCAACGGAAACCACCATGCACTGCGAACCAAATTCTTTAGCTGCCTGTCCAATAAATGGCGGATCCTCGAGCGCCTGGGTGTTGATGGTAATCTTGTCAGCTCCCAGTGAAAGCCTCATTTCTATGTCTTTCAAGGTCCTGATACGCCCACCAACAGTAATCGGCATAAAGGTTTCTTTTGATACATCTTCGATAATCTCAAGAAAGGACTGCCTGTTTGGGTGGCCGATATCATCTCGGCGCAAGTCATGCTTGTCATCTGAAGAGATGTCGATATAAATAAGTTCATCTGACGCCCACTCACTCAGGCGCTTAACCGACCACACTGGATTACCCAAATTTTGATATCGCTGAAACCCTTTGCTCTGCACAAGCCATCCGTTCCTTAACAGGAGGACAGGAATCATTCTATTTTTTTTCATTGTGCAACCTCAAGAAAATTCTGGACAAGGCGCAATCCTGCTTTCTGACTCTTCTCAGGGTGAAATTGGACTCCAAAAATATTGCCCCTGTTCACAACACAGTCAAACTCACCACCGTAATCTGCTGTAGCAAAAACCTGACCTCTTTCTTCGGTTTGCATGGCAAAACTGTGCACAAAATAAAAATCCTTTACAGTATCAAGCCCCTTTAAGAGCGGAGTACTTTTCACTATCTTAATATCATTCCACCCCACATGGGGCAACGGATAACCGGAACATTCAAGACGCTGTACCACACCGGGAATCCAACCAAGCCCTCTGTGTTCTCCAAACTCCATGCCCCTATCAGCAAGCACCTGCATCCCCACACATATGCCCAGAATCGGTTTTCCCTTTTCCAACACCTCGGCTTCCAACTCTTCCACGGGAAGAAGGCTGCGGATTTTCTCCATAGCTGCCCCAAACGCCCCCACACCAGGAAGAACGAGGTGAGTAGCCTCCTGTATGTCAGAAACCTCTCGCGAGACCTTTGCCCCTACTGAAATTTTCTGAAACAGATTAAATACCGACCCTGTATTGCCGGATCCGAAATCAAGTATACAAACCTTTTGAGCCATCTTATTTATCGCTTGTTTCTGTTGGATAATGCCAACTCATTTCAAAAACTCAGTAGTTAAATCAAAAAGATACCAAAGACCCCATACACTGCAAACATGCCTTGGGATATTGTTTTTTAAGCAATAACTTCCGCAACCTATCCATCTCCCCCCCATCCCACATTTCTTTCAATGTCATATCGTAAATGGACCCAAGGTTGAATTTGATACCCGGAAAACCGCAGCAGGGCACGACATGCCCATCCGCATAAATGGCCAGTCTCTTCCAAGGCTGGTTACAACTAAAATCAGAAGAAAACGTGTCCTGCTCCCGATAGTCGGAATAGGTTTGAATATCAACCAGGTCAGCGACGGGCGACCACTTTTCGATAAACTGCTGTTCTTCATGCTTGTTACTCTGCTGCCTGACAAAAGTAACGCGCAGCATAGGAAAGTCACTCCCAGCCTCTTCCCTCTGTTTTAAAAACTCCTTCACATTATCAACAACCCCCTGATACATATCTTTCTTACCTCGCACCAAGGCATACGTTTCAGCACTACACGCATCGATACTGATGGATAAAAAATGAACCTGATTGTCAATCAGCCCCTTGGATATCTCCCTGGTCAATCTCGTTCCATTGCTTATGACCCGCAACTCAAGAATGTCACGCTCCATAATGGCTTCACAGATTTTAAGGAAATCAGGGTGCAGCATGCACTCTCCGCTCCCTCCGATATTTACAGAAGGTAATTTATACTCTTTCCCCTCATCCAGAACTTTCACAATCGATGTATAGTCAAGTACCGACCCCTTGCCAAGATAGTCCTTCCACTGAGGAAGGATGTCCGAACTCCTTAAGCACTGCGGGCACGAGAGGGTACATGCATCAATCAAATCAAGTTCCAGGTTGACCGGAAACTCGAGCTCATTCAATTCCTCTGCACGAGCCCACCTCTCTCGATATTCGGTATACTGCTTGCCATACCTGCGAATCATTTTTTCCTTCATCCTCTGGACACCAAAAGAGTCGAGGTAAGGATTATCACAATATTCTTCTGATTTTTTTTCCATTACTCCATCCTTTCCAACAGTAATATCCAATAATAAAAATACATTACCCTCTTACTGTCAGTTCATTTTGACGCAGCCTTTCGGCACTTTCAATTTATATTGTTCAAGCATTACGGAATACTGCTCATCCCGGGCTGAAGCTATTTCAAAACCGCAATGAAGAAAACTTCCCAGAGAAGGCTTGTTCTCTTTTTTCATTCCCGCTCTCATTATCCCAGCACCGAATTCACGACGGACAAACTCGCACATCATCCACACCAAGACAGCTCCCAAATTCTTTCGCCGCCAATCGTCAAAAAGAAAAATGCCGATAGTGGCATCACCACTCTCGGAAAACTGCCCCCCTGATGTGCCAATCAATTCCCCTCCCCTAAAAAGACCGGCCAGGACGTTGCTGCAGCTATCCACTACATTCCCGACATACTCCCTCTGGCCCTCTTGAGTTATTTTGACGGGTTTGGTCTCCAAATATTTTTTTTCATTATTTAGAGCATTTATATACTGTGAAGTAACATCATCCTGTTTCAGACACCTCATCGCGAACGGGACATTGTCAACAAATGCGTATAAAACCGTATCCACATACATTACATCACCTTTGAATAAGGCTTAACTCAACCGTTTGAACCCACCATGACAAACTGGCCCTTTGAGAAGAGACTGTATGTTTCCGTGCTGTTCCGCCTCAACTATGCAGGAAAAAACCTCATCTGCTGCAGTGAGATAGTTATCAACTACACCTTCTGTATGGGCCAGGGACGAGTAACAGGCTGTTGTCGCCAGATAGCCGCGATCAAGCATTTCCTGGGTAAACAACGTCTTACAGGCTAACGGATCGGAAAAACCAGAAAAGGAAAAGTGTGCAAGAGGCGGTATCCCACCGACTTCCAGGTCCACGCCGTTGACTTTACCCATTTGTCTCCACCCATTCTGAACCTTGCGGCCAATTTCCATGAGGTGTTGAGGGACGTTATTCTCTATAATTTTATTAATAGTTGCCAAAGCTGCCACAGGACCTATGCGTTCAGTCCAATAGGTACTGCTGATAAAAGAATCCTGCGCTGCAGCCATGACCGACTGCCTGCCCAGCACAGCGGCCATAGGGAAACCGTTACTGATTCCTTTGGCAAACACAGCAATATCAGGATCAAAATCAAGAAGGAGGTGTGCTCCCCCTATAGTCTGACGAAAGCCTGCCGACACCTCATCAACGATCAGTACGATGCCCAAATCGCTGCAGACCTGCCTTACCTTTTTAAAAAAACCAGGCTCAGGGTCAAAGTTACGGATTGGCTCCATTACCACTGCTGCAACATCACCTTTATAGCTGTCAACAAGTTGTAAGAATCCATTGACATCATTGTAATTAAAGGGATAGGCGCTATCGAGCAGATGTCTGGGCACTCCTGTTGGCGACAACCCCGGTAACAGGTGACCGTCCAGGGCCGAGTCATCGGACAGATTCGCAGCCAAATACCAGTCATGCCATCCATGATAGCCGCAGAATAAAATCTTGCCCCGGCCCGTAGCAGCCCTGGCGATACGCACAGCAACGGCGGCAGCCTCTCCGCCGGTCCGGGTATATCTCACCATATCTGACCAGGGATGAAGCCCTACAAGCAGTTCTGCCAGTTCGTATTCTTCAGGCACGTTAAGGGTTGTCATTGACCCCTTGTCAACAGCATTTTTAACAGCCCTGTTCACATCCGGATCGGCATACCCAAGGATACAGGCCCCGACCCCCATGTAACTCAAATCCTGAAACACATTACCATCGAGGTCTTGGACCTCACACCCCTGCGCACTTGCGTAGTATGCTGGCCACTGTTCTGGCAGGAACATTTCCGGCCTTTTCGAGAGAAGCTGTGTCCCGCCTGGAATCACCTTCTTTGCCTTTCGATATAACTCCTGTCCCGTTTGCTTTTTCTCACCCATAGTATCCTTTTGCAATGACTTGAGGTACCCCTCATTCCGCACGATCGAACCGTTAATTTCCTGCAGCTGGGGCTGTTCAGCCAATAGTTGCAGCACTTCCTTCATTCCGAAAGAATCATCCCCTGACTTCATCAGTTCATTGTACACAAGGGAGATGAAGGTAAAGTCCTCTTCCTGATCAAGTGTCCAGCGCATCCCTTTAAGCGATGGTTCATGGTCGACCACGTCAAGCTTAAACAGGCTTGGGTTATTATATATAAAGGGTGTAACGTGCTCCCTTTCCGACAAAAGATCAGCGGATTTCCAGGCCTTCTCCAAACTCTTAAATGAAAAGACCTCCACATCCAATCCATCCGGCCATGATTCATTGCCGCAATTGTTTACGTAGTCAAAATCGCCTTCGATAAATCTGGTAATGACCAGATCTATGACTTCCGGATCAATGAATGGACAGTCTGCTGTAATACGGACAATAACATCCAAGCCGGCCAGACGCGCTGTATGATAGAACCTGTCGAGGACATCCTCTTCGGAACCACAATAAACCCGCACGGATTGAGCCGCGCACCATCCAACAACTGGAAGGTCCCCAGGTTCTATGGTTGTCGCCACAAGCACCTCATCAACCAATTTGCTTCTGCTCACACGTTTTACCACATGCTGCAGAACAGGTTCTTTTCCAAGCTCCATCAACACCTTTCCCGGCAATCGGGTGGCACCCATACGCGCTTGAACCAGTGCTCCTGTTTTCATCAGATTTTCCATTTTGAAGGGTTTAATATTTCAGGAGAAGTCACTTTCAACTCTTCGGCTTGTTCTAAAATGGCTGCTGCTGACCATGCTTTTTTCTCCACCTCGAGATTTTGCCTGAGGTTATCCAAGCCATCAACGCCGACAACCACCCGCTCAACCTCATTATGGGCAAGACAAAAGGCTACACACAACTCTGCAACAGTGAGCCCAAGTTCCAGCGCTATTTTTTTTAGCCGCAGCAACTGCCCCTTCACCGGATAGAAAAACGGCGGAACCTTCGCAGCCTCCATAAAAACAAGGCCCTGTAAAAATGCGGACCTGCAATGTACTTCCACCCCCCTTTCCGACAGTTCAAAGAGATAGGGCTCAAACCTTCTATCCAGAATACTCAATGGTAACTGCACCAGTTCAAACGGCAGGTCAAGGTCGAAAATTTCCTCAAGGTCTGCCGGCTCATAAATGGAAAATCCGGTTTTACAGACCCGACCCTCTTGCCTCAGCGCCTGCATTTGATCGACAATACCTGTCCGCTGTCTGAAAGAGTGATAATTATGGAGCAGGTAGCCGTATAGCGGAGTTTGCAAGCGCTTAATACTCGTCTGCAGCACCTCCCTTGGCGAAGAATCTCCAACAGGCGGAAATTTTGTAATGACTTTAAAAGGCATTGCCCCCCGCAGAGCCTCCCCAAGCACCTGTTCACTCTCGCCATATGCCGCTGCAGTATCTAAGGTGTCAACACCGTGCCGGTAAGCTTCTTTGAGTATCTGTTGAACCTCCTGCGGAGGAACCTTTCCACGCAGGTTATTGATTCCGTAATCCAGACCGAATTGAACTGTCCCCAGGGAAATTCTGGAATTCATCTAACCGACAACCTCGCGAACAGACTGGATCACAGTGTTGACATCGGTATCCGTCATTTTCGGATAGAGCGGTAGGCTCAAAGCTCTTTCGTAGTACGCCTCGGCTAACGGATAATCCCCCCAGCGGTATCCATACGTTTCCTGGTACCATGGCTGGGAGTGTACCGGAATATAGTGGACCTGTGTTCCGACACCAAGTTGGTTGAGCTCCTCCATAACCTCGGCACGGCTCTTGCCCATTGCCGCAAAATCCATCTGCAGAACATATAAATGGAAGCAAGGGTCACTCCCTGTCGATTGATTGGGAATTTTCACCTTTTCCACTGCGGAGAAAGACTCATTGTACGTGGCAATAATTTCCCGTCGACGACGCTTAAATGCCTCCAATTTTTCCAACTGCCGTATCCCCAGGGTACATTGAAGATCGGTTATCCTATAGTTGAAGCCCAGTGCCTGCTGCTCATAGTACCAGGGCCCCGGATTGTGCCGCAATAAATCCCGATCCTTGGTAATACCGTGAGATCGCAACAGCTGAAGCCTGTTGTAAAGGCTTCTGCTGTTGGTCGTGACAGCACCTCCCTCGCCCGTAGTAATGGTCTTGACCGGATGAAAGGAAAAAACGGTCATATCCGAGTATTTGCAATTCCCGACCCTGGAACCGTCAGGGTAGTTCGAGCCAATAGCATGGGCAGCATCCTCAATCACTGCAATATTTTTCTCGCTCGCCAGGCTGGCAATAGTGCTCATGTCACAAGGTTGCCCTGCAAAATGCACAGGTATCAATACCTTCACAGTAGGGTCGACCACCTTTTTAATCGAAGAAGCCGTCACATTAAAGGTGACCGGATCGATGTCAGCAAACATGGGCCTCAGCCTGTTCATAGCCAGGCAGTTTGCAGACGCCACAAAGGTATTCGTACTTGTTACGCCTGCACCGCCCTCCGCAATCCCAAGCGCCGCCACTGCACAATGGAGGGCGGCTGTAGCGCTTGAAAAAGCAACGCACCATTGTGCATCTACATAATCGGCAATTTTACGCTCAAAAGCAGAAACCTGGGGACCTTGGGTCAAGTAGCCACTTCGTAATACACGCACAACGGCTTCGATGTCGTTCTCATCAATCCACTGTGTCCCGTAGGGGATATACTTGCTCTCAGTAGCCATTATTGAGAAGTTTATCCTTGTTTTTTTCAATCCATCCACCCAACTCTTCTTGCTCCATCCATTCTTTGTTGTTGTCAGAGGTATAACTGAAACCTTCCGGAACCAGAACACCGTCTTTTATCCTGAGCGGGTCTTTGCTCTGCTCATGAATAGAGGGAAGGATTTTAAAATATTTCGGGTACTCATAGGTGTAGTAGGAGTCTTCCGAACTTATCATTTGTTCGTGGAGCTTCTCACCCGGACGAATCCCGATAATATTCTGCTCTGCCTGCGGGGCTACTGTTGAGGCGATATCGGTCACATTCATGGAAGGCGTCTTCCTCACATATATTTCCCCCCCCTCCATATCTTCAAAAGCATGCCACACCAGGTCCACTCCCTGCTCCAAGGTGATCATGAAGCGCGTCATACGAGGATCAGTTATCGGCAACTCACCCTTCTCTCTGATCGAGAGGAAGAATGGAATTACCGACCCCCTTGATCCCATCACATTTCCGTACCTCACTACAGCAAAGCGCGTCTTATAGTCACTGACGTAGGCATTACCGGCAACAAAGACCTTATCGGATGCCAATTTGGTGGCGCCATAAAGGTTGACAGGACTTGATGCTTTATCCGTGCTTAATGCAACAACTCGTTTAACCCCCTGGTCAATGCATGCATCTATCAGGTTCATCGCCCCATTAATATTAGTCTTGATGCACTCAAAAGGATTATACTCGGCTGTTGGAACAATTTTTGAAGCAGCGGCATGCACAACGAAATCAACCCCGTCCAAGGCCCTGTACAGACGATCTTTGTCCCGCACATCACCAATAAAAAAGCGAACTCGGTTATCTCCGGCAAAGAGCTTTGCCATTTCCCACTGCTTCATCTCATCCCGGGAATAGATGATGACCTTTTTGGGATTGTATTTAGCCAGGGTCATGGGTATGAAAGTATGCCCGAATGAACCGGTGCCCCCAGTTACAAGTATGGTTGAATCACTCAGCATTATGTTACACTCCTGTTGCTGTATCTATCTTCTCGGCCTGCCAAGACATTTTGGGCCACAGAAAAAAATCTAAATTATTGCCGCCATATTGAATTTCCGAATTATATCCGTGAAACTCAATTTCAAATTCGAGGATCTTCTTCAACACATGGTGTTCTTTTTTCGGGCTAACCACGTCTATATTAAGATGGTACTTTTTATTGGCAAAAATATTGGCAGGTAACACACACCGCGCGATATAGTCGCCAGGTTCAATTTCGTAAAATTGTTCAGCTGTTGAATTATCATCGGTATTCTGCGAACCATAAATACTTGTCCCCATCTCATCGGCTACGGCAACTAATATTCTTAAATCGTTAACTTTTTGAAAAACCCTGTATTTAACTTGTACAATAACCGGTTCTGTCGACTCAAATTTAGAAGCTGCCATTCCCTGTTCGTTTTCCATGCGAATCTCAAGGATCCGAAAATGTGGGTACTGTTTTTTGATCACACCCTCGATTCTCTTCTCAATTTCACGCTCTGAAACGATAGGTCCCTCCACGAGGTTGCGATCCAGATAACGTGCAACAACACTTTCCGGGTCTGCATCCATGGTCAAGCACCCCTGGTCAATCAGAATCGCCCTGGTACAAAGATTTTTAATAGCATTCATATTGTGACTGACAAACAACACTGTCCGCCCAGCACTTGACACGTCCTTCATTTTTCCAAGACATTTTCGCTGAAAAACAACATCACCAACAGCAAGGACCTCGTCAACCACAATGATTTCGGTCTCCAGATGAGCTGCCACTGCAAAAGCCAGACGAACATACATGCCACTGGAATATCTTTTTACAGGAGTGTCTATAAAGTGATTCAATTCGGCAAATTCAACAATTTCATCAAATTTCTGCTTAATTTCCTCTTTACTCATCCCCAGGATTGCACCATTGAGAAACACATTCTCACGACCCGTCAATTCAGGATGAAAGCCTGTACCTACTTCAAGTAGACTGGCTATTCTTCCTCTAGTCCTTATGCAACCTCTGGTTGGGCTGGTGACTTTTGACAGAATCTTGAGAAGTGTTGATTTCCCTGCCCCATTCCTCCCGATAATTCCAAGGATTTCCCCCTGATTGATTTCCAGGTTAATATCTCGCAACGCATTAACTTTACCAGCGTTAACCCCACAACTCTCAGCCTCATCTATTGTGATCAGGGAGTTGGGATCTTCTATACCCCGAAGTCGCGCCCACCAGGATTGGAAATCTTTTACTAGCGTTCCATGGTTAATAACTCCAAGACGGTATTCTTTCCAAAGGCTGTCAATTTGAATTGCTTTCATACTGTAATCAAATCAATACTGTTTTATTTTTCATTGTTTACTGGATTGAGTTAATCCAACCGCCTTTACCGGCACCTTAGACAGTATCCATAAAAGTCTTTTCAATTCTGTTAAACAGAGCTACGCCAATAAAAACCACCAGGATTGTTACAGTTACACTAGAGATAACATCAGAAAAACACAAAGCGCTTCTTCCAAGAAATGCAAGCCTGAATCCTTCAACCAAAGACACCATTGGATTAAGAACGTAATAGCTTCTCAGCCAATCCGGTATCTGGCTCAAAGGATAAACAATCGGAGTTGCATACATCCACAGCTGAATGATGAACGCCATGGCAAATCGTAGATCTTTGTATTTTGTGGTTAATGACGAAATCAGGATGCCAAAGCCAAAGCTCAACATCGCCATTTGGATCAACAACAATGGCAAAGTCCATATCCATGATGTTACAAAGACCGGAGCACCGTTAACCATAAAATAAAAATAGAAACCCAAAAACAGACAGAACTGGATTCCAAACTGTAAAAAATTGACAATGATAACAGCTAAAGGAACCGTTAACCTAGGAAAGTACACTTTGCCAAAAATAGCGGCATTTTGATTGAAGGTATTCGACGTCGCTGTAAGTGTTGTAGAAAAATACCCCCACATGACATTTCCTGCCAGGTAAAACAGGAAAGGAGGAATAGAGTCTGTTGGTATCTTTGCAACCTTGCCAAAAATCACCGTGAAAACCAGCGTGGTGAAAAGGGGTTGAATAATATACCACAAAGGCCCTAGCACTGTTTGCTTGTACAGTGCAACAAAATCTCTTTTTACAAATAGCCCTACAAGATCCCTGTACCGCCACAACTCACCCAAATCCAGACCGATCCACCCTGCCTGGGGTTTTATCACCATGTCCCAATCGGAATCATCACCGGTTACATTCTTGTCTGTCATCATTGCTTTCCACCTACAGCCCCTGCCAGAAATTTCACCATCGGGTTGCCCAATATTTTGTCGAGTTTACTTTGCAGAGCTTTGGCCCTGCTGACTCGTTGATGCAAAAAATCCGCGTCGCAACTACTGTTCCCACTATCATGAGATTCAATCAGGGAGAGTGTATCGTCCAGTTCCAGGCCAAACAACTGGACCTTTTGCTGGACAAAAGAAAGGAGCCCCTGTTGCAGAGCGGTACCAATATTTTCCGCACTTTTATAATAATTGCGACGGTCGCCGCTTTTCCACACTTTTTTTATCAGCCCAAGGCTGTCGAGCTGCCGGGCAGCTATGCTGACCGAAGCTTTACTTAGCCCGAGATCGCTCGCTATCTGATCAAGGGACTGCTCATGCTCCTGAAGATAAAGGTAAACAAGCACCTGACCAACGATGCGACCGGCCCCAAGATCCTGCGAGGTACGTCCGCCGATTTCAATCAACCTCATTCTTGCTTCACACAATTCAGTATCTGACCTCATAACTTTTTTAACGTTTAAAATTTTCTAAAAGATAAAGAATATATTCGTCATAACTATATTTGTCGAAAATATAAAGGGAAAAATCTGGCTTTGCTTAAATCAACGCCATTAGGAGCCTGACGTACTGCCCTTAATCATTTCTGCTGAGTCTGTACATTATCAGCTGACTATTTGAAAACACCTTATCAAATCTCTCATCAACACTGATTTCATTGACAAACTCCACCGGATATACTCCAAGGTTGGTAATCTGATCATCAACCGGAGCAACAAGATGTTTTTTAATGACCACCATGCTCACATCATAATCTTCAAGCAGTTGGATACGTTTATCGTTGTCAGCTCGCCAAAAATCGCGGAGATGATAGCCAAGATACCACTCGTGCTGAGCCGGAAAAAATCGATAATTGCCCTCTGGATACATAAAAATACGACCCTCTGGAGGGTGCTTCTTCATAAAATCGATACCCTCCTGGATTGCCGTCGAAAGTGCGCGCAACCGATGGGTTTTGGCAAGGACAAATCCACCTTGCAAAAAAGCAAGCGCTGCAATCACAGAAACAATCACCTTGGGCCTGGGCAAACAGACAACCTTTTCAACGATGGGCAGGAGTAAAAACGGCAGACCGGGAAGAAAGAATCTTGCGTCAGGAGATGTTTTAATAAACCATGCTGCCAGGAGCGTGTATGACCCTCCAACAAAGATCATCCATATATTTGACTCCTGGCATCTGAACCGTCCTTTGGCTTGGAATCTAGAGTACAACATGCCGCCTGCGCCCAATAAAACCAGAAGCCACAACACAACTCCACCATAGATCAAGTAGTTTTGCTTTATCCTCAAGTCTCCGGGATGGTTTGCTATGACCGGAGGTCGTGGTTTATTGTCCGGCTTCACCTTGGAAGGCCGCACGGCAAGATCGGTATGCGCCTGTGAAGGTGCTCTTTTCTCCGCTACCACAGACACATTTGAGATGAGAGCTCTATGCGCTTTTTTTACTAATCTCTCCAGTTGCTCTTGTGGGTAAAAACTCGAATTACCGTAGATTAGGACAGCACGACCGATTGACCAGGTACTGGATAGTACAATCAGGAGGGCACAGGCAACTGTAAGAATCCCTCTGAACCACCCTGTTTTTTTTATCGCCCAGCACGAGAGTAACATGAAGAAAGAGGGGTAAAACAGTACTGCGGTAACTTTAAGACCAATAGCCAATGCCAAAAAAAGTGCAGCCAGATACCATCGCCCCCTACGCAGGAAATAAAAGGCGGTGAGAATCTGGGCTGTCAGCGGTACATCCTGATAAAAGGCTACCGAAAAGATCAGGGAAAGTGGCAGTGACGCCAAGGCGAGGACATACAAGAGGGCTGATCGTGTGGCTACACCTTGCCGGTCACGGGCAATTAAATAGCCAATCGTGAGAAACTGAATCAGAAAAAATGCCTGGTAAAACTGGATCCAGGCAAAAGAGCCGCCGCTAAGGCGGTGGATGATGGCCCCAGCGTAGTGCCAAAAGAACGAATGAGGATACCGCCTCTTTTCTATCTCTCCAGTGGCGACTGGAATTTCTGCATAAAAATTCGGCTTTGACAGATCCTCTGCCTGGTGGGTGAGGATATAATAATGAGTAACCTCATCGCCAACCATTACCTGCGGTGCTGAAAGCCCTGTAGCGAGGACTGCAAGGACACTGAGAATGATAACAAGAGGGGCCCCTATTTTTGTCCCCCTGATTACGCGCCCTGCTGTTTTTTCCGAAAAAATCGTACTCTTGAGACTTTCTCCCAATAATTTTGCCTTAGCATTTGTTTTCATCTCCCTGATCGAAGAATAAACCAAACCTGAAAGCGTAAAAAAAAATAATGCGGAGACAACCATGTTTTGCTCAACCTCAAACAGTTTTTGGCAAAGGCTGGTTGTTAGCTGGTAAAACGTTAAGGCGATAGCGCAGAGCCCTAAAGAAATAAACTCAGAGAGTCGTAGCCTGCGATCCCAAAAGGCATTAATCAAGACGATACAAAAAAAAATACCGCTCAACGAAATGAGAACACCGGCCAGTCCTCCGAGCCACCGCTCAATAAAGCTCAAAATAAATTGCATATACTATACTGTCTGTCTCGGATCCACTGAACCCGGCATTCCAACTTCTTTGTTCTTTTGGATATCTGCAGCAACCATCATCCGAACAACATCCTCAAGCCCGTATTTTGCTTTCCACCCCAAGCTACGAAGCGCCTTGACCGGATTAGCGGAACCTTCCAAAATATCGGAAGGTCGCAGGAGTGAAGGATCCGTTTCCACGTGATCCTGCCAGTTAAGCTGAAGCGTTTCAAAGGCCAGGGCAATAAACTCTTCAAGCTTTCTTGAGGTGCCGGTTGCCACGACAAAATCGTCTGGTTCTTTAAGCTGAAGCATTCGCCACATTGCCTCGACATACTCCGCAGCCCATCCCCAGTCGCGAGCTATGGAAATATTACCCAGTTTAAGGGTTTCACCACTTCCTGCTGCTATTCTGCAGGCGGTAGAGACAATTTTCCGGGTAACAAAACGAGTCGGTCTCAAGGGTGATTCATGGTTAAAAAGGATCCCTGTACAGGCAAATATGCCATATGCATCACGATAATTGGCGACAATCCAATGGGCAGAGGCCTTTGCGACCGCATACGGGCTCTGTGGATGAAAGGCTGTCTCTTCCGTTGCGGCTACACCATGCGTGTCGCCAAAGACTTCACTTGAACCGGCATTATAAAATTTAATATCTCTTTTCGAAAAACGGATTGCCTCAAGCAGATTCAATACACCAATACTGATACTCTCCAGGGTCTCTACCGGCTGTTCAAATGAGAGACCAACGGAACTCTGGCCGGCGAGGTTATAAATCTCATCAGGTTGTATCTGCTGAATTGCCTGCAGCACGGATCTAAAATCATTTATCGCGAGGGATACCTTTTTAACCTTGTCATTTATCCCCAGGAATTTCAGGTTAGCAAAAGAAGACATCTGGGCATCTCTTGAAGCTCCAAACACTTCGTATCCTTTACTCAACAAGAGTTGGGCAAGATATGCTCCATCCTGCCCGGATACACCACAGATTAACGCTCTCATGATCTTACTTCCCCGATATTATGATGCATCAGTTGAACAAAGTCTCCCCTGAAACACCTCAAACATCCTTTGTACAGATTTTTCCCAGCTGAAAGTCGCAGCCCAACTCTTCGCATCTTCAATCACTCTCTTTCTTTCCTGCGGGGACAACGAAGCGACCAGTACAATTTGCTCGGCAAGGCTCTTACGACTGATAGTTTCGACTTGAAATGCCTTATTTCCTGCCACCTCTTTCAGCGACGCTTCCTGGGTGGTAACAACAGGCACCCCTGCCATCATTGCCTCTACGACTGGCAAGCCAAACCCTTCATAGGCCGACGGCAAGACGAACATATCTGCCGACTGGTAAAGCAGCTGCAGGGTGCGATACGGCAACCCGTCCATAAATCGTATAACTCTGGAAGGATCTTTACATGATGATACAGCCTTAACGACAAGTTCTTCACCCCTTCTGGCCCTGCCGACTATTACTAAGTTATGGGGTAGGCTATCCATAACATCACTAAAGGCATCTATGAGAAGATCTACTTTTTTATGGGGATAGGTATGGGCCACACAAAGAATATAGGGTGTGTCCAAATCTATCAACGGAGTGAGAGTGATACATTTTTCCTCGTCCGAATAGTCTTCAGCAAAGGTCTCGTCGACACCGAGTAAGACGGTATGCACCTTTTCCGGTGCGGCAAATCTATATCGAATTATCTCCTGACGTGAAAATTCAGAAATAGCCAGGACCAGATCACACCTGCGACATGCCCCGCGGACCAGCAGATCAAGGGTGCACCGCTCCAGCCAGCTCATATCTTCAGGATAGCTTTTGTATTGCAGGTCGCAGATCGTTACGGCCTGGGGATAAAAAGAGAGGAAGGGTGCCGTGTACCCCGGTGACCACAACAGGTCCAACTGATATTTTTTTGCCACAAAGGGAAGCTTAAGCTGCTCCAAGAGTATCCGGAGCGGTCGGTTTGAGGCATTGAAATTCAGATTTACAAAATGCACGGCTGCAAAGTCAATACAGATCTGCCTAAAGAGTTCATCGTTTTCCCTGTTGGTGAAGAGGATGAACTCGACCTCAGGAAAGGTCTTTAAGGCCGCAACTAATGTCTCTCGCAAATAGGTCTCGGTCCCACCAACATCTCCAGGGACCATAAACAGGGTATTTATACCAAGACGCATTGAGTTATCCCTTTGCTACCGTTCTGCTTCGCTTCATTTGCATAGCACTATACACGCCAACAATCCCCCAACGGACACAGGCATGGATAATAGACTGCAGAGAACCTCTCCCGGCATCTTCAACCGCAGCATCAAATTCTTCTTTGAACTGGAGTGCAAAGTGCTGCCCGCTGATTGACTGCTCGTGCCACCTGAATGCGGCAAGGGGATCACCTTGGATAGAAACCCCCTTTCCTTGACGCCAAAGCCGGAGAATAAACTCATAGTCCCATGCAGCCACCATATCCATACGAAGAGCTCCGATACGCTCAAGGGCTGATTTCCTGAAAAACATAGCTGGTTGAGAGATATAATTGATGCATTGATAGGTAAATCGTGACGAGAAAGGAAAGAAAAACTCCTTAAAGGCGGTAATCCCCTGACGGATCTCCTCTCCATGTCCATTGATCATTCGACACCGTCCAAAACAAAATCCGATAGATTGATGTTCTGAAAATACAGCCAAGACCCGATGTAATGCACAGGAGGTGTAAAGATCATCGGCATTCAGCCAGGATATAATATCACCCTGCGCCAACTGCAGGCCTTTATTGATAGCATGGGCAGGACCGTCATCCTCTTCAACAATCAGTTGATCGATCTGTCCGGCGTACTGCTCAAGAATCCGGCTGGTCTTATCTCGGCTGTTGCCGTCGACAACGATCAACTCAAGGTCAATCCCTTCCTGACGTTGCACCAATATACTCTTCAAGCTCTCTTCCAGATAGCGCGCGGAGTTGAAACTTGGAACGATAACGCTGAATTTCATGGAGATAGAACCAATCCTTTCCTGTTGGACCGCAGTCTTGCCAGATCCCAAAAAATGAAGGGGAGAAGAAAATATCCCCCCAGAAAAACAAAATAGTAATATCGCCAGTTTAATATATTTATAAAAAAAAGCAGACAAAACACCTGCGTCAACACGAAACTACTGAAAATCGCTGTCCTTGGCGTGATCCTGAAGGTAACAATGGACCCAAGATAGATACCAAGCATGACCACAGGGTTCCAGCTTAAATAGACCCAAGGCAGCTGATAGGAGTGCCAGTAAAGATCCATGGCCGCATTGCGCAGGGAAATCAGGGGCGCTGCAGGTGGAGCAAGGTAGGGATAGATATCGTTCCAGCCCGCATGCTGCAAAAAGCTATAGGCAACCCTGTCCCGAAGAAAATAGTGCCACAGATCCCACTTACTCACGGTCTGGTTAATATCAAGAATGCCCCAGTAGTGGTGCCAGGTACGCATGATCGCTGACCCCAGTGGTTCCTGAAAGAAAGAGACCATAAAACGGCTCCCCTGGCGTAGCAGGTAACCGGCATCACCAATCTTCAAGGCATAGGAGATGGTCGTAATCGTTACGGCGACGACCAGGATCCCGCCCAGGGCCAAAGTAAGAAAGGTACGGACAGGCACCAAACGCAGTACCAAAAAATAGACAGGAACAACAACGAGATAAGCCGCGCCGTTGTGCCGGACGAGGGCAAGGGCAAGATAGAGGAGAAAGTAGGCCATCCCGCTCTCCAAGGTGAAGCGCAGGGTTCCCAGGCAGCGCTTCTGGTAGAATAGGGCTAGGGTAAAGCCCCAAAAGACAATCAGCAGGGCAAAGGGGATATCTTTCCACAGGGTGAGATTATACAGTGCCACCGGCAGGGAACCAAGCAAAAAAACAAAGCAGGGGATAAGCCAGCCAAGCCCCACCCCCTCTTTGTGGAGGGTATAAAAAACCGAGGAGCTTAAGAGCGAAAGAAGCACGATATGACAGACCGGAACCACCGCCACATTGTTCCAAATCTGTGCCAAAAACATGTATAACAGCACATTGAGCAAGGGATGATCATTCAAAAAAACTTCCGGTAGACTGGCGGCTCTCCACACCTTTAAGGAATCCACCGACATCACTCCTGGCCAGAAAATAAACAGCCAGGAAGTATAGATCACCCCAGAGGCAAGGCAACAGGACCAAAAAAAACGACGTTTACCCCGGAACAGCTCCCGGCAGCCACCGACAGCTTTTACCTTAGCCGCCACCGCTGCGATCATCCAGCTAAGCAAGAGAGAAAAAAGAACCTGAAGCAAAAACTGATGCTTTGCAAAATAAACCCTAAACCTGTCGGTTGGCCGGGAGTAGATAAGGGGCACCCCTGAGGATAGATTCGCTTCATCCGCAAGAAGGGGGTATTCTGAGGCCTCAGTCCTAAGCAAAACACCTTCAACCACAACCGATTGGTGTTCGTCCAGGTTACTGACCTTTAAGGCCTCAAGCCCATAGCGCGGCAAGGGCGCAATCACCCTAAACTGATTCTCTCCATCAACCAGCCAATATTTGAGCTGGATACTTTTTGCCTCGATGTTGGCGACATAGAGATCAAATTCATGCACCTTATTATCGACTTGCACCTCAACCCGTCCTGAATGATTGTTGGTTTGCAGTTCGATAAAGACATGCTCCGAGGCCATGGCTTCCAATGCAAAAATACCCGCTGGATGAGTGAGGTACAGCCCAGGACCACTATCGGGATGATCGGCAAACAGTGGGTGTTTTTCTAATTCAAGATCCTTGTCATCGATGGTTACCCGGGAGCACACCACCTGAGAGCTCAACGATGCCGAATTTTTCCTCTCGGTAGAGCGTATTTCTATGGCATGTCGCCCGTCCTCCCTGACAGATCGCGTATCAAGGGAAAAAACGAGCCGTTCATATTTATTATATCCCGCCCCCCCGTCCCAGGCCACCTCAAGCTGTCCCTTTCCCGAAGGGACCCGTCCCTGAATGACCAATTCGGTCGGTAGATACCAGCCATTACTGAAGACAAAAAAGGCAAGTATAGATAGGGGAAGCAACAACCAGCTAAGCCGACGCATGGCCATGATCTTACAATTTCCCTTTGGTTATGCCCAGATTATCACCTATCATTAGAGTTTCGACCTGGGTCGCCAGGACCTCAGGGGGGACCTCCAGAGTCACGTAACTCTGTTTACGCCCCCGCAGTGGTTCCCAGAAATTGGTCCCATCGGCCATAACCCGATTTCCCCCCTCACTGACAAAAGAAAAAAAATCCTGCCCAAACAATTTCTTTCTGACTTCCGCATCAAGCCCCAGAAGTACCGTAACCTGGTCCCAACTGGGCCGATTACTTTTTCTGTTATACAACTGATAGGCTCTTGCCAGGGGCGCCTCTGGGTTCGCCTGCCGAAGCCCGCTGCCGGTAAGCACGGATCTGCCGATCTCAAAACCGCAGAAGACCAAGGGAGTAGGCCAATGCTCAATCACCAACTGGGTGGCTGGGGTATCCTGGTAAAAATTCCATTCTCTTCCCCGAGGGTATTGGCCACCCATGCAAACCAAGCGTTGTACCTTGCTCTTAACCAAGGCAATACCATGCAATGGACTGTGACGATCAGGCTGAGATAACAGCAAATTTCTTAAATTCGTGAGATAGCCAACACTAATCAAGGTGACACTCTCATCGGGTTGCGCGGCGAGTGTTTTTCGATACAATTCTACCGCGCCAGGCGTGGCAGCATCCACCGGCACCCCCTGACCAAACTCTGTGGCAATGGCTTGGGTATATTTTGAGACATGCCTCACCGCCCTCCTCTCCACCATACCTACAGGAATTTCTGCTCTGCCATACCAAGTGTTGAGGGCCTCCAGACAGGGAGCACTCCATGGGTCTCCGGAGGAAACCATCATGGCCAAAATCTTAACCTCTCCCCGACTGGCCAATCCATGAAGAACGGCTACGGCCCCGACATCATCGACATCTGAAGATATATCGGTGTCAAGAATAACTGTGGGTATATCAGCTGCCGCCCAGAGTGACACCCAGGAAGTTAACCCCAAAAAAAAGGAGAAGAGTACTATTCGCAGCCACCGTATCATATCGACACCCTTAACCGAGTTTCCCTGTCCGGATTTTCTGGCTCACTCGGCACAATAAATGGCGGAGACGAGTAAAAGCAAAACCGTTACCACTCCCCTCCTGTTCCCTGTAGGCATGATTGACAAAAGTCTGTACGCTCATCTCCTTGAGAGAAATCACCACCACAAGTTCGTCACCTAGCTCGCCCCTGTTGATTGGAGGAAGAATCAACTGCGGGTCATCCCCATACGAAAAAAAGGCTGCATTGGACGCACTGGATAATCGTCGCAAGGTACCGCCGACAGATAGTTGGCTGAATGCCTCTGGAGTATCAATCGATAACAAAGCTTCATCTGTTCGGCTAGCTTTCACAACAATCGATGTCATTTCAATCACCCCTATCCTGACCGAGGGGTCTAGGCGCAGCCTAAAAGGAAAGCCGGTGAGAGGAATCTGAAGAGAGACTTCTACCTGACCGCCACTTTTATAATGAGCCCAACTAAACTTACTTCCATCAAGCCCCTCCTGCTCTGCCCAGTAATAGAGTTGCACGAAATTATCGACGACCAGTTTCCCCTCTGCCTCTTCCCGTCGTTGAAACAGTTCGACTTCTTTATCCCTGAGCTTTGCCGTATTTGCCTGGTTACACTCGGTGGTCCATCGCTGCAAATACGCTCGACTGACAGAGGGCATGCGGAGTATCTCGTTCACTGCCCCGTTAAAAAGGTGTGCCGCCGCCTGCCAATCCGGCCATGAAGCTGCAGTTTTTTCAGCCCCCCTCTTTAATCGCTGCAATTCTGAAGGGTTTTTCTTGAGCGACACAAGATAGTCAACCACCCTTTGCTCATCATCTCGGGCTGCGACATAACTGTTTTCATCATGGACAATATATTCATCATGGCCGGTCACATCATAGACGATGGCAGTGCCTCCGCAGTGAAACATCTCAAGCGGAGGGCCGAACATTCCTTCAATATAACTCAGCTTGACAAGCAGATCACAGGAACGATAGATAGCCGGAGTCTCATGGATCGGGACTCGTGAAAAGACCCTGTCCACCCCCTCAACCTCAGCTACTTCCGAGGAGGTCAGCAGCCAGACCTCATCTACCTCTGCCTTCCGACATAACTCTATAGATTTGGGCACATTTTTATAATGCACATCAACCGGTCCTTCGACAAGTACTCGAAGTTTACCGGGTTTTCGCTGGGCAACAAGATCACCCGAGTCTAGGTACACATCCTTTCTGATACCGTTAGGAACGAGAAAGGCTTGATGATTATATCGGTCAAACAGATAATCTTTAATCCAACGAGCTTCGGTAATAATTGGAATATTAATCGAATAGGTCATCTCGCAATACCCTGACCAGACATCAAGATTGTATTTATCATGATGGGCTGGATCGGTGTTTTCAAAAAAACGAGATTCAATGGACTGGACAAAGTAGGCATAGTGGGATGCTGAAAGCTCCGCCAACATAAAGGGGCTCTGCCACCAGGTGGCCAAGACAAGATCAAACTGTTTTGATCGTGCCTCATCGAATGTCAGCCACTCAAGTGTCTTTGCACCTGGATGCCAGGCATACCGGTCCGGGGTGACGGCCTCCTGGGTAACAATGGTCACCTCATGCCCCAAGGCATGCAATCGTGAACCATGCTCATATATCACATAGGTACCACCATTGATGTCGGGCGACCCCAACAGAAAACAGATGCGATGCGTCTTAGCCTCCATCACCTACCAAACTCCCTTTTGTAACGCCTGCGGCCGTCAAGATGTCGGTAAAAGCCTATGCCCATTCGATTGAGGATAATCGGCGGCCAGATCCCACTCTCAAGCAGTGCACCATCCCTTGTCACATCGCGCAGGTTCCTGAGCCGTTGTTTTATAGAGAGCCCCTGCCCTGCCTTAAAATCCGTATATTCAAAAACACCAAAATTTTCGAGGTGGTACAGTCGTTCAAAGAAATCCACCTCCCCCTGGGTCGGTTTAAAGACCATCCTTGCATGTTGCCTGGCAAACCACTCAGCTCCTGGTGTTTTATAGCCGGATTGACGATAGGCAGCGGTAAAGGCAATGCATGCCTTATGCAGCTCCTCCTGGACAGGGCGCATCACCGCGTTGAACAACTCACGTTCTTCCGGAAAATCAAGGGTTGTTACCAACAAGGCCTCTTCACCATCCGGCAATCGAGTGTGAACACAGCGCTGATGATCGGCTGCAAGTTGTCCATATTCAGACGCCCTGAAATAGCCGTCTGCGCTGCCATGGGAAGCTCCCAGCACCATCTCATAGAGAGAACGATTATTGTTATACACCTGAAAGAAGGGCGTAGGAGCAGGTGCGTCATCAAAGAGCAACCCCTTCTTTTGGTTCTTCTCCAGCTTCTCGGTAGCTATGAGTGAGCCTGCAAAATACCCCTGCAGCTCAACCTCACCGCCGAGAATATGATAGACATTATCCTGGATACTGCCCTTCCAGCCGACGTCGACAATCGTGAGCCCTTGATCCTGATAGTTGACACCGAATGAATCAAGATAAGCGATGAAATTCCGCTGCTGTTGTTGACGTCTGCTCTCATACAGTTCCTGAAAACTCTCAGCCTGGATCAGGGCGGTAAACTGCGGACTGTTCCCAAGGTCCGCAACCCGCTGTTCATAATCAAGCTCCAGGTCGGCACAGAGAGCCTGTGCAGTTGATTCTTCAAGGTTCAGGCTCAACAAAAAATCACGCAGTGCTATATCCCGGTAATGATGAAAGAGCCGGGCAAAATCTTCCTGCTCAAGGGGCCTGAGCGAGGCAAGAAAGGTGGCCTTTCTCGATACCAGGATGTAATGGCTTCGTATAATCGGGCGGCCGAACACATCCCCTTGGAACTGATCGAAGAGTCGCTTGAGGAACTCACCTTCCTTGGAAAAGAAAAAGACATCCTCGGTGCCCCGGCGGATCAACTCTCCAAAAAGTTGGCCAATAAAAAACCAAAGGCTGGAGGCCATCTCCCTGAAGGGACAATCAATCTGTCCCATGACCCTGTCAAATTTTTCGGTTATTTCAGCTATCCCCGGCACCTGTTCTCTTTGCCGAAGGGTGTAGAACTCCCGCTGTTGCGGATTATGCAGGTGAACGGCGTTGATCCCGCGCTCCCTGGCCATGGCAACATCGGCATGCGGGTTATCACCGATCATAACCATCTGCTCGGGCCTGCAGTTGAGGTCCGTGGCAATCTTTTCATACAAGCGCCCCGAGCCTTTGGCCAGCTTATGGTCTGCGGAGATATAGACATGATCAAGCAGCGGAGTCAGTTCAAAGGCATCGAGTAATTGAGAAAAATGTGAAGAGGGGAGATAAAAATCGGAAATCAGAACGGTCTTCTGCCCTTTGCTTTTCAGAGACTGGAGGACCGCCACCACTTCTGTGCATCTGGATTGTACCGACAATTCGACCGTCAGTTCCAGGTCGAGGAGCAGTTGGGTGAATCGTTGGCTCTCCCATTGTTGCAGTGCAGCTGCATCCCGGAGCCTAAGCCGCTCCAGATAATGGGGTCCAAATTCCGGCAAATAAAATTCCAGCTCTCCTCCCCCAGCCGCATTTGTTGCACATAACTCTTTTTCCAAGTCACGGCGCACCTCATACAAGGTATCCGCTGGAACCGCAAAATCGAGGAATTGACTCAACAGGTTGGCGGCAAGCTGTTTCGTCTGCTCTGGGTAGACGCTGCGGACCACCAGGGTATCGAAGTAATCAAAACAATATATCGGCTCGTGAAGGGATACGGCCTTATCGTTCAAGTACTCGACGACTTCTTCCGGGGTATGCTCTCCTATTACCCAACGTTCCATCGTTCACTCCACCGTTCTCATCGGCGACACTTCCAGGTGGTCCAATTTATTATTAAACATTCCATGAACAGCCACCCCCGGCGTCACCGCGGCAAGGGAGACGATATTATGTGCCCAGCACTGTATCCTGTGGGTTAGGGGGTGGGTCCCTTCACCCACTCCAAGGGTCAGGGTATATGAGTCTGGATAAACCTCCGGCCAGACAAAGGAATATTCGACAATGCTATAACCGCGGTCCAATGTTTGCCCCTCTTCCTGCAGACAGAGGCTGTTTTCACCAAAGACGGCATTGCCGATCCGGTCTTTCACGGTGTAGCCGAAGATCAGGTCTTTCTTATCTTCAATCGCCTCCACCAATAAGCGGACAACAACACGGTCACCCTGTTGCACGGTTTTAGCCGGCAACTGACCTTTCATGACCGCCACCCGAACTATTTTCACCTCACCAGCCCCGCCTCTATCATCTTCACTCACGGCTAACCAGCTTTCAAAATCATCACAGAGACTGGCGGCAAGATCAGCCACCCGAGGCGACAGGGGACGCTGTTGCGTAAGACGCCTGTTGCCGCTGGCCTGCTCATTATGGATAAGTTTGGTGTACTTGGCAACGCCCTCCACCGGGTTACCCGTATAAACGACCCTTCCTTCATCCAATACCACGACCCGGTTGCACAGATTGGTAATCGAATGCATATCGTGGCTCACCAGGAGGATAGAGCACGATTGCATGACCTTCTTCATATGATCTACGCATTTCTGCTGAAAGAAGATATCTCCGACAGCCAGGGCTTCATCAATGATAAGAATTTCAGGATCGACACTTATGGCCGTGGCAAAGGCCAGGCGGACATACATGCCGCTGGAGTAGGTTTTAACAGGCCTGTCGATAAAATCTCCGATATCGGCAAAGTCTTCAATCTGTGGAAACCTTCTCTCCGTCTCCAGCCTGCTCATGCCGAGTATGGCCGTGTTCAGGTACACATTCTCCCTACCGGTAAACTCGGGATTAAAACCAGAGCCCAGTTCAAGCAGGGCAGATATGCGACCACGGACATCGACCGTCCCCTCTGTCGGCTGCAAGTTGCCGCAAATCAACTGCAGGAGGGTAGATTTACCGGAACCGTTACGCCCGATTATCCCTACAGACTCCCCCTGCCCGACTTCAAAACCAACGTTTTTCAGCGCCGCAAAGGAAGTATGGTACTTCTTCTTAAAAGGACTTAGCGCCTCAAGAACCCTATGAATAGGTCTTCGATAGAGATAGTATTTCTTTGAAACATCGCGTACGGCGATTGCGTAATTTGACATGGAGAATTAAAGGACATCGGAAAATTGAGGCTTAAGCCGTTTAAAAACCATGGCTCCAAGCAGAAGATTGGCCAGGGCAACACCCCAAAAGTAAAGGGTGTATTGAGGGTAGTTCCAAAATGCGGCACCGGTGATAAATGAATCCCTATACCCCTGGATGATATAAAAGACAGGATTAAGTTTTAAATATCCCTGAACCTTAGCCGGCATCATGGAGATGTCCCAAAAGATGGGCGTCACCCAAAATCCAACCTGGAGAACCACCCCAACCAAGTGACTGATATCACGAACAAAGACATTGAGAGCCGACGTCACCCAGGCCGTACCCAGGGCCAATACAACTAAACAGATCCCGTAGTACATGACCTGCAGGAAGGAAAAGAGAAAAGGCTGCTGCTGGGAGATTATCAACACAAATAACACCCCCAAAAAAACAAGGTGGCTCACCAGGGCGGACAGAACTTTTACAATGGGGAGAATATGGGGGTGAAAGATGGTCTTCTTCACCAGATGGGCATGGCCGACCACCAAGCCGGTGGAGCCGCTGATGATATCGGCAAAGAAGTACCAGGGTGCCAGGCCGGCGGTCAGCCAGACCACGAAAGGAACATCGTTCATGGGCCGGGCCTTAAAGCCGATGCTGAACACAAACCAGAACACCGTGATCATCACCACCGGTTGGATAATGGTCCAGAGAAAGCCCAGGGAAGAACCGACATACTGGGTCTTGACCTCGCGGGAGGCCATGGAGAAGATCAGTCGCCGTTGATGCCAGAGCAGAGCAAGAAAGCTGTGGATAGTACGGATCATATCTGGGCTGAAGCTACATCCTTATCTGTGCTGAATTATTCAAAAACCAGGCATAGGTCATGGCGATCCCATCTTGGAGGGCTATGCGGGGTGCAAAGCCGAGTTCCTTGAGCCTGGAGACATCCAGAAGCTTGCGCGGGGTGCCATCGGGCATCTCGGTATTGAAGTATAACTCTCCTCCATACCCCACCACAGCGGCAACCGTGGCAGCCAGCTCACCAATGGTCACATCTTCGCCCGTGCCGACATTAACAATGGCTTCATCGCTGTAGCGATCCATCAGCAAGAGGGCAGCTGCTGCCAGGTCATCGACGTGGAGAAACTCCCGCCTGGGCGTACCCGTACCCCAGATCTCCACCCTCTCCAGATCTTCGCGCTTGGCATCATGGAATTTTCTGATCAATGCCGGCAGGACATGGGAATTTTCCAGGTCAAAGTTATCGCCCGGGCCATAGAGGTTGGTCGGCATCAGGCTGATGGCATCAAATCCGTACTGCCTGCGGTAGGCCTGGCACATCTTGATCCCGGCAATCTTGGCGATGGCATACCACTCATTGGTGGGCTCCAAGGGCCCGGTCAAGAGATACTCCTCCTTGATGGGCTGGGGGGAGAGCTTGGGATAGATGCAGGATGAGCCGAGAAAGAGGAGTTTTTTCACCCCTGCCTTATGGGCGGCATCGATGACATTGGTCTGGATCTGGAGGTTATCCCGAATAAAGTCTGCAGGATAAGAATCGTTGGCATGGATGCCGCCGACCCGGGCTGCCGCTAAAAACACATACCCGGGCTGTTCCTCCTGAAAAAACTCAAGCACTGCCTGCTGACTGGTCAGATCCAGTTCCGCATGGGTCCTGGTCAGGATATTGGTACAGCCTGCCGCCTCAAGGGCCCTGCAGATTGCAGAACCGACCAGTCCACGGTGACCGGCAAGGTAAATCCGGGCATCTTTATCCATAGCAAAATTGTCCCCGCAGGAATTTCCTGATTATTCGTAATAATTAAAAGCCCTAAAGCCCTTCTGACTGACGATCTGATCCCGTTCGGCCAGTTTCAGATCTTCAACCACCATCTCCCTGACCAGATCCTGGAAGGGGATCAAGGGTTCCCAGCCAAGCTCTGACTTGGCCTTGGTCGGATCACCGAGCAGGGTCTCCACCTCGGTGGGCCTGAAATAGCGGGGATCAACGGCGACCAGGGTCTTACCGGTGCGCTCATCGATCCCGACCTCCTCCAGCCCCTGGCCCTGCCAGCGAATCACCATCCCCAACTCTGCGGCGGCAATCTCGACAAACTCGCGCACCGAATGCTGCACCCCGGTGGCGATCACATAGTCGTCGGGCTGTTCCTGCTGGAGCATCAGCCACTGCATCCGGACATAATCCCTGGCATGCCCCCAGTCACGCTTGGCACTGAGGTTCCCCAGGTACATCTTTTCCTGGAGTCCCAGCTTTATCCTGGCCAGGGCCCGGGTGATCTTGCGGGTGACAAAGGTCTCGCCCCGAATGGGAGATTCATGGTTGAAGAGGATCCCGTTACAGCAGTAGATATTATAGGCCTCACGGTAGTTGACCGTGATCCAGTAGGAGTAGAGCTTGGCCACGGCATAGGGTGAGCGGGGGTAGAAGGGGGTCTTTTCCGTCTGGGGCACCTCCTGCACCTGGCCGTAGAGTTCCGAGGTAGAGGCCTGGTAAAACCGGGTCTTATCCTCAAGCTGGAGAATCCGGATAGCCTCCAGGATCCGCAGGGTCCCCAGTCCATCGGCGTTGGCGGTGTACTCCGGGGTTTCAAAGGAGACCGCAACATGACTCTGGGCAGCGAGATTATAGATCTCATCGGGCTGCACTTCCTGGATGATCCGAATCAGGTTGGTCGAATCGGTCAGATCACCATAGTGGAGCCGAAAACGGATATCCTCTTCATGGAGATCCTGGTAGAGATGATCGATACGATCGGTGTTAAACGAGGAGGCCCGTCGCTTGACCCCATGGACCATATAGCCTTTTTCCAAGAGCAGTTCCGCCAGATAGGCGCCGTCCTGACCGGTAATACCGGTAATTAATGCCGTTTTCATTGCTACCCAATGAGAAATTTTCAGATTATAGAAACAAGTGATAAATAGAGACGTGGCTACGGATACATGAAATACAGGCGTACTGCAAGGGATTTTCCCTGAGGTAAGACTGAAGGAGCTTGGCCGGCCCTGGTTACCGTTTCAGCTGCCAGGAGCCGTCGACCAGCAGCTCGTGGGGACGGAAATGTTTCTTGTAATCCATCCCGCCAAGATCCTTGATCCAGTAGCCCAAGTATAAGAGATCGATCTGCTGATTCCTACAAAAATTTAACAGGTAGAGGATGTTCATGGTGCCGGGGCTGCGCCAGCTCTGCTCCGGATCAAAGTAAAAGTAGACCGCATTGAGCCAGCCAGGCGCACCATCCACCACCGCCACCCCGATCAGCTGCTCCCCGACCCGGTAGCGGATCTCGAAACAGCGGGTGATACTGGTGATAAAAAAACCGGTATAGTAGCCCTCGGCATGGTTGTTACTCTCCGGGAAACGGGTGGTCAGGAAGGATTCCAGCAGGTTGAGGTTTTCCCGGGACATGGTCAGGGGGGCGACCCCGGCCACCACATCCCGGTTCTTCTTCAGGACCCTCCGCTGGTTGCGGTTGGCCGTAAACTGCTCCGGCCGGATCCGGATGGGCACACAGAGGGAACAGCCGGGACAGCGCATGTTGTACATGGCGTTGCCGTTGCGGCGGTAGCCCTGGGCCAGGAAGCTCCCCATGGTCCGGTCATCCAGCCGGCCGCACATCCCCTGGTGATAGATCGCCTGCTGATCCATCCCATAGGGACAGCGGGAGGTCACATCGACGAAGTACTGTTCAATGGCTGCCTCCAGGGCCTGGTTTTCCGGCAGCTGTTGTCGCTGATCGCGCTCATGGTTTTTCAACAAAACGTACCTTGAAACAAAAGATATCCTGAATCGACCACCTAGACCAGCCCCTGATCGAGCATGGCATTGACCACGTTGACAAAGCCGGCAATGTTGGCACCCGCCACATAGTTGCCCTCCATCCCATACTCTGCCGAGGCATCGACACAGGTCTTATGGATACACTTCATGATCTGCTGGAGCCGTTCATCCACCTCTGCCCTGGGCCAGTTCAGGCGCATGGAGTTCTGGGCCATCTCCAGGCCTGAGACCGCCACCCCTCCGGCATTGGCCGCCTTGCCGGGCCCGTAGAGGATCTTCTGCTCCACAAAGACCTCGACCGCGCTGGGGGCCGAGGGCATGTTGGCGCCCTCACAGACCAGAAACACCCCGTTCTCCACCATGGTCTGGGCGTCCCTGGCATTGATCTCATTCTGGGTGGCGCTGGGAAAGGCACAATCCGCCCGGTGGGTCCAGAGGGGATTGTACTCCAGGTCCGGATCTGCCTCCACATAGACCGCAGCCGGATAGCGCTGACAGTACTCCCGGATCCGACCCCGGCGGATATTTTTAATCTCTTTGACATGATTCAGCTTCTCGTGGTCAATCCCCTCTTCATCGAAGATGTAGCCCGAAGAGTCGGAAAGGGTCAGGACCCTGCCTCCCATCTCCAGGATCTTCTCGGTGGTGAACTGGGCCACATTGCCGGAGCCGGAGACCAGGCAGTTCTTGCCCTCCAACCGATCACCTCGGGTGGCCAGCATCTCGGCGGCAAAGTAGACCACCCCATAGCCGGTGGCCTCGGGCCGGATCAGACTGCCGCCCCAGGCCAGGCTCTTGCCGGTGAGCACCCCGGTAAACTCGTTGCGCAGTTTTTTATACATCCCAAAGAGATAACCGATCTCCCGGCCGCCCACCCCGATATCGCCGGCCGGGACATCGGTGTTGGGCCCGATATGGCGAAACAGTTCCGCCATAAAGGCCTGACAGAAGCGCATCACCTCTGCATCGGAACGTCCCTTGGGATCAAAATCAGAGCCGCCCTTGCCCCCGCCCATATGGAGGGTGGTCAAAGAATTCTTGAAGACCTGCTCAAAGGCGAGAAACTTGATGATGGAGAGGCTGACCGAGGGGTGAAAACGCAGCCCCCCCTTGTAGGGGCCGATGGCCGAGTTCATCTCCACCCGAAATCCACGGTTGACATGGACCTGCCCCTGGTCATCCATCCAGGGTACCCGGAACATCAGGACCCGCTCCGGCTCCACCACCCGTTCCAGTACCGCCTGCTTCCTGAACTCGGGATTTCGTTCCAAGACCGGTCGAACGGTCTCCAAGACCTCGTGGACAGCCTGGTGAAACTCTTTCTGCTCCGGGTCCCGCTGTACAATCCTGCTGACAATCTGTTCCATGCGCTGCTCCGTTTTCTCCGTATATAAAGGACTAGCTCTCCAGGAAACCAATGGCCTCCGAACAGGTCCCGTCGACTTTCAAGGTAAAGGGGGTCTGAAAGCGGACGTGGCGGATATAGCGCCCTTCACTGATCCGCTCCTGCTGCTCCAGCACCTCCCAGTTGATCCACTCCTCAGGCGGGGTGTCTCCCGCCCCGGACTCCCGGCTGCTGCCGCCTGCCTGGTTCAGGATCATCAGGTAGGGAATATCCAGCGAGGTGATATTCTGAAAAAAATGGGACCCCTGGGAGGGCTCGGCGTTGAGGCTTGGGTCCTGAAGTTCAACCATGGCGGTCACCCCGGAGATATCGTTCCACTGCACCGGGATGCCCAACCAGGGATCAGCCGTTCCCCAGCGGCCCTGACCGATCAGGAGGTAGGGTCGCTCTTGCCTATGGAGCCGGCCATTGATCCGGCCGATCTCCTGGGCAATATCCCTGGTTGCGGCATGATCAAAGCAGTCCGGCTTCACATAGAGCACGTCGCTGATCGATTGATAGACCCCGTGTCCCAGGGCCCGGGTGGAGCGGACAAAGGCCTCATCGCGTTCATCGGGATGGATATTGGTCTCCTTCTCCTCTTTGCCCGTGGCAATGGGCCTGATCTGGAGGAAATAGAGCTCACTCTTCTCCTGCTGCTCGTGCAGATGGAGGGCAAACTCCAACTCCACCTCACAGCCCATGCCGTCCCTGCCGATGACCAACAGCTCGGCGAGCAGCTGGGGCAGGGGATAGACATCGTATTTCAAGATAGGGGCAAAGGTCAAGACCTTATAGCCCGGCAGATCGGCATCCCTGATCCGATCCTCCTGAGTGTTGTAGGTGGAACAGAGAAAGCGGACCGGGTACTCGCAGGCCGCCTCACTGATCTCCCGGCTGACCAGGTTGCTGTTGTCCTGACTCAGGCGGCTGTTTTCCCGGCAGTCCAGGGCATAGAAGCGACGCTGACTGTTCTTGAGGATATCCTCCACCGTGGAAAACTGGGGCAGGTATTCGGGATAGCGGGGTGAAAAACGGAGGCTGGACTCCCCCTCAACCACGGTCTTGCCAAAGCCCAGGGCGACATGGGCGATCCCCTCTTCGGCCTCCATCTTGCCCAGCGGATAGTAGTTGTAGGACTGGACCACCCCGCTAACGGCGGGATAAAAATAATCGCCCTGACGCTGCCCCACCAGCTGCTGGATGATCACCCCCATGGAATCTTCCTGGGTCTGGCCGGTGGAACGGGAAAAGGCCCGGGGGGCCTCGAACCAGGTAGAGGCATAGACCAGCTTGACCGCTTTGAACAGCTGGGACAGCCGGACCTCAAAGGAGGGATGGGTGTTGGCCAGCATAAAGGTGTTGTAGAGCCCGGCATAGGGACGAAACTGGGCATCCTCCAGCATACTGGAGGAGCGCACCGATACCGGATAGCTGATCTTGGCCAGATAGGCCCGCAGATCCTGCTCCAGCCAACCCGGCAGCCTGGCCCGGAGGAAACGGCTGACCACGGAGGCATCGGACTCGCCCTGCCGCTGCTTCAACTCGTTGAGGCTGATAAAGTCATCAAAACCCACCTCCGAGACCACGCAGGTCTGGGGGATCTTGACCTGATAGTGCGCCAGGAGCGGATTGTTCTTGGCCACCTGGTGGAGCACCGAGGCCATGAAGGCGATCCCCCTGGCCTTGCCGCCCATGGAGCCGCCGCCGATACGGATAAAGTCGGTAATCAGGGGGTCAAAGCGGTCCCGGTTGAACTGGGTCACCACCCCCTGCTGTCTGAGTTTCCGCAAAGCATGCACCTTGGAAAGGATATCTTCCCGCAGCTGGTCATCGTCGTCAATCTGCGAGAAGTGATGTTTGTGGAGTCGGGCCGCCAGGGCCACCTCGGCCCGGGCCATGACCCAGTTGAAGAAATGGTTGTGTTCGGCATGGTAACGGATCGAGGCCGTGGGGATCAGCTGCAGCTCTTGTTCAAACTCATAGAGGCTGGAGACCCTGCCCACCTGGGTCTGATCAGGCAGGCGGAAGACAAAGTCGCCAAAGCCCAGGTAGCGGAGAAAGAAGTCATGGATCTGTTCTTCGATATCTGCTGAATTTTTGTCGACAAAGGTGACCGGGATCTCCTCGGCCTTGTCCCGGTTGTCCGGGTCGGTACTGAGCATCAACAGGGGCAGATCCTTCTTATCCTGACGGATCGTGTCCAGCAGCTGCACCCCGGCATCATCACACAACTGACCGCCCCGGGGAAAACGGACATCCGACATCACCGCAAAGATATAAGGCTTGTAGCGTTGAAAAAGCTCCATCGCCTCCTCGTAGGTGGCTGCGGTCAAAATCTTGGGCCGGGCCCGCATCTTGAGGAGACGGTGCTGCTCGTTGAGCCCCTCACCGAGTACCGACTGGGTCTGCTTGACCAGTTCCCCATAGAGCAAGGGCAAGAGCCGGGAACGATAGACCGCCGAATCCTCCACCAGCAGGATCACCCGGACCATGGCCTTCCTGGTGTCAAAATCCACATTCTGCTGATCCTCCACATTCTTGACAATGGCCAGGAGAATGTCGGAATCGCAGCACCAGACATAGCTGTTATCGATACAGGTGAAGAGATCCACGGCCGGATCGATGATCAGATCCCGGTTGGTGTGCGACATCAGCACCACCGGGGTCAGCGGGTTCTGCCTCTTGACCTCGGAGCTGAAGCTGCAGCCATCCATCCCCCCTAAGTGGGGCATGGTGACCACCAGGTCAAACTCCCGCTCCGCCAACATGGCCAGGGCCTCCTCGCCGGTGGCCACCCGGGTAATCCGCGGCGGCTGACTGAGGTTGAGGCCGAAATATTCGTTGATCACCCGAGAGGCCAGACTGCCGTCCTCTTCCATGATATAGGCATCGTAGGGGCTGGAAACCAGCAGAATCTCACGGACCTTATAGCGCATCAGCTCGTGAAAGATCTTGAAATGGGGATCGTGACCAAAGATCCGCGAATAGGGTTGGATACCTGTCATGGAGCACCTGGGAGAGGGAGAATCAGCATGCTGGGGCCATGGCTCTATTCTACCCCATTCCCCTGGCTGTGCACAATTTTTTCTTCCCCTCCCTTCCCCGGGGCCAAGAGGATCCGCCCTCCCCTTCCAGCCGGATCCTGACTTCAGGGTGGATCCGGCCTGCCCCACATTTTTCTTTACTTTTCCACGACCCTGCAGGATACTGACTGCAACAGGAAGCGCACTATTTCAATCACTTTCCACCCAAGGAGGTAGCGAGCCACAGTTTATCCCCTGACTCATTCCAGCTGCCATCATCCGGGTCAAGGCCAAGCAGCGCTGAGGAAACATCCCGAATCACTGCCTGCCGGCACCACCTGGAGAGCAACACTACCCAAGTACAGGAGGGACCATGCATCCAGCCCTTGTCCGCAAGAAGAACCTGCTCATCGCCCTGCTTATTCTCTTCGCCTGCTCCATCGCTCAGGCCAGAGAGGCGAAAACCCTTGCTGAACTGGTCGCCATGTTTGACGATAAGCAGTGCGCCGAGTGCCATGGGGAGATCTACAGCCAGTGGCAGGGATCCTGGCATGCCAAGGCGGTCAACTCCTCCCTCAAGGGGATGCGCAACTTCATTGCCGTGGGGTTGGCCAAGGAGTGGCAGACCCCGCTGACCAAGGCCCAGCTCCTCAAGTGCCTCGACTGCCACGCCCCGGCGGTGAACTTTGCCTCGGAAGAACTGGCTGTGGAGATCGGTGAGCTGATCGTCACCGCCTTTGAAGAGAAGGGCTCTGCTCAGGGAGTCCGGGCGGCCGAGACCCTGGCCAAACTCAATGTGGGCTGCTACTCCTGCCACAACATCAAGGCCAACGGGGTGGCGCCGGGCTTGCGGGGTGCGCCTGCGGAAAAGGTCATCTACGGCCCCAACGGTGACGACGGTGACGACTTTCACCAATCTGTGGCCAGCAGCGACCTGCAGACCTCGGCCTTCTGCATGCAGTGCCACGGGGTCTACCATGCCCCGGACGGTGAAACCATCCAGTGCAACACCCTCTCCGGCAGCTATCGCCATGGCTACCTGGCCGCAGGCGGCTCCAAGTCCTGTCAGGACTGTCACCTCAACAAGGGGCACCTCTTCCCCGGCGGCCATGACCTGGAGACCGTCAAAGAGGGGCTGGGCCTCAGGCTGGAGGTCGCCCCATACCAGCACCTCCCGGGTCAAATCACCGGGGTGAAGAACCCTGCCGACTGGGTGCCCAGCGCCGTGATCACCGCCTTTGTGGACAACAGGGCCGGTCATCGCATCCCGGACGGCTGACTGTGGTCCGGAAAAGTGGTCCTGGAAGTGACCGCAAAAGATTCTGACGGCAAGGAACTGTTTAAAAGCGAAAAAAAGTGGTTTGAAATCGGGGTGGATCCGGACAGGGACATGCGCTACGGCGCCTGGCAGATCAAGGGAATCATCGACCTGACCCTGCCGCCGCTGACGACCCAGCGCGAGCAGTACCTGGTCCACTTTGATACCGATATCGATGAGGTGACAGTTGAGGCCAAGCTCTGGTACTACCTCAGCGGCGGCAGGGGCGAACTGGTCTACGAAGAGGAGCGGACCCTGGATTTCTGAGCCTGGCCCCTGCTGCAACCCCATAGCCAGAACAGGGTCTCCCCTGGGGAGCAAGGCCGCCGCCGCTGCTCCTCAGGGCTTGTTGGCCAGCTCCTCGGGGGTGTTGACATTGCGCCAACTCCGGCGCAACTCCGCCGGCGGCTGGGGGGTGATGATCCCTGGGGCCGACTTGAGGCGGTTGATCCGCAGGGAGCCGCCTGCCACGATGGCCTCCACCGCGCTGCGGGCCCGGAAATCATAGTAGGCCAGCAGCGGCTCCACCATGCCGTTGCCGTTCAGATCCGGCAGCACCCCGTGCACCCCGGGTCCCCTGGCTGCAAGCAGCCACTGGAGGGCCCGCTCATCCATCTCAGGCAGGTCACAGGCCACCACCAGCCAGGAGACCTCGGGCCGGTGGCGCATGACCGCCAGGATACCGGCAATCGGTCCCCCCAGACCGGCCACATCCTCCACCCGTTCCAGCGATCTCAGCGAGTCGGGCAGTTCACCCGTTCCAGAGACCACCACCTGCTCCACCTGCCGGCTCAGGACCTGGACTCCACGCTCCACCCAGGTGTGTCCCTGCCGGCTGATCAGGTGTTTGGCCCGTCCCATCCGCCGACTCTTACCGCCGATCAACACGCAGCCCCAGAGTGGCGTCTGCTGCCACTGCTGCCCTAACCAGGCGCGGACCCGCTCAACCAGCTGTGCACTGTTCCAGACCAGGGCTCGGCCGGAACTGGTCTGGGCAGCGCCATGGACCCCGCTCACCAGGCCGCCCCCCTCAAGCCACAGATACGGCAAGGGCAAGCTAGCCGCGCTCTCCACCAGGACCAGATCAAAGCGCTGGCAGAGTCCGTGAAGCCGCCCTTCCAGCCGGGACTGCTCAGCCATCTCCGCAGCCTCTGCCTGGACAGAGCTCCAGGGACGGCTGAGGCCCTGCCTGGCCACCTCCAAGCCCTCTGCCTGGAGCCGATCCCGGAGCAGGCTGAGGCAGCGCTCCCGCTCCCCGGCCGTGGCGCCGCAGACGGCGAGCAGCGGCAGGCTCGCCAGGGGCTGGAGGCGCTCCTGCCGATCGGCTCCGCCGGCTCCAGAGCTCAGCACGAGCGAAACAGCTCCCGGCCCTGGATCTTTTCCCGGGCAAAGACTCCGGCCTCCATGCCCCGCTGGAGCAGTTCCTCCACCGCCGCGACCCCGGCTCTTCCCAGGTCCAGGGAAAACTCGTTCACATAGAGCCGGATATGGCTCCGGACCACCTCCTCCTCCAGCTCCTGGGCATGGGCCCGGATATAGTCTCCGCACTGCTCGGGGTGGGCCATGGCCCAACGCAGGCTGGCCTGGATCGCCCCATCAATGGCAGCGACCTCCTGCACGGGCAGGTCCCGCTTGGCGGCGATACAGCCCAGGGGGATGGGGTGGCCGGTGGCCTCCTCCCACCACTGCCCCAGGTCCTGGACACACTCCAGCCCCTGCTGCTGATAGGTGAAGCGGCTCTCATGGATGATCACCCCCGCATCGACCCGACCAGTGGCCACGGCCGCCATGATCTGTTCAAAACGCATCACCTCTATCCGGCTGCAGCCCGGCTGGTAGAGCCGGAGCAACAGGGCTGCGGTGGTCCAGTTGCCGGGAACGGCGATCTTCCACTCCTTAAGCTGGGCCGGCTTATCGTGATTTCCGGTAACCAGGAGCGGCCCGCAGCCCCGGCCCAGGGCGGCACCGGCATGGAGCAGGGAGTAGTGTTCCAGGACATGGCCCAGGGCATGGAAGGAGAGTTTGGTCACATCGAGGCGCCCCTCTTTAGCCCAGCGGTTAAGGGTCTCCACATCATCGAGTACCGGCGGACCTAACCGCAGACCGGAGAGCGGTACCTGGCCATGGATCAGGCCATAGAAGATATAGGTATCGTTGGGACAGGGGGAATAGCCGATGGACCGCTGCGGTTCCTGCTTCATTGCGCACACTCTCTCAATCAATCGCTGTTAGCTGCTCTCAAGAGCAGTTACTATGATGGCCGCCGCCTCGCCGGATCGGCTGGCAGCCTCCTTGATCTTCCAGCTGCTCCGGTCCCGATCCTCCACCAGGTTGGAGACCGCCCGCAACTCCAGCAGGGGCAGGGAAAACTCCGCACAGACCCTGGCTGCGGCCGCACCCTCCATGTTTTCGCAGAGACCGTCGTGGCAGTCAGCCAGCAGACGGCCCCGTTGCTCGCTGCCGCTGACACACTGGACCGTGACAAAGGTGCCCACCCGGCAGGGAATATTCCGCTCCAACAGCACCTTCCTGGCCCGGGCCAGCAGCTCCCCATCCAGGGCAAACTGATCCTGAAAGAGCAGTCCCTCGCCCATGAGCGGTTCTATGGAGTCGCCCAGACAGACCCCTAAATCTCCCAGGACCTCCCTCTGTGCCAGACAGATATCCAGCAGCTCGGCCCTGGGACCGTGGCCATCGATATAAGCGCCGCCAATACCGATATTGACCACCCCCTGATAACAGTTCTCTGTGGAGGCCAGAAAACGGGTCAGGCGGGTGGCTGTCTCCACTACCCCTACGCCGGTAACCAGGGGCGTCACCTTATCCAGGCTGCCTGCCCGGGCAAGGAAGCACTCCATCTCCAGGGCCGTTGCCGCAGTTAGCAGATACATAAAAACCTCTTGTTCACCAATCCGGGCAAACGGCCCGAGACTTTCCGACTCATCTATAGTAGAGTAGGCTCCTTTGCAGACGATCCCAAGGATCATCCCATTTTGACAAGGCCGCGTATCCTCGCGGGCCATCAGCAATCCCTTACCCTGACGTTTCCATGGCAGCTTATTCCCATCAACTCACAGACTACGACTTCCATCTCCCCCCAGGGCAGATCGCCCAGCAACCTGCCGGCCAGCGCGACCAGAGTCGCCTCCTGGTCCTCAGCAGCAAGGAGCAACTCCAGCATCAACGCTTCTCCGACCTGCTCGACCACTTCTCCCCGGGCGACCTCCTGGTGGTCAACAACACCAAGGTCTTCCCGGCCCGCCTGCTTGGCCGCAAGGCCACGGGCGGCAAGGCGGAACTCTTCCTGCTGGAGTTTCCCACCCTCCTGGCTCCGGGTGCGGAGGGCACGGCAGGACAACAGGCATCGGCCCTGGGCCTGATCAAGAGTTCCAAACGGCCGAAACCGGGGAGCGTCCTCCACTTCAGCGAACGGCTGAGCGCCAGAATCGAGGCATACCAGGAGGACGGCAAGGCCCGGGTCGTGCTGGAGTATCACCCGGAACAGGGAGAAGACCTGGAAGCCCTCATCCAGAGCCATGGCCAGGTGCCCCTGCCTCCCTATATCCAACGCAGCAACGGTACCACCGAGGAGGACCAGCGGCGCTATCAGACCAAGTATGCCCACCACCCCGGCTCCGTGGCAGCGCCCACCGCAGGGCTGCACTTCAGCGAGGAGCTGCTCGAGGCCATCAGCCGCAAGGGGGTTGAGTTGGTCTCCCTCACGCTCCATGTGGGCTACGGCACCTTTGCCCCGGTACGAAGCGCAGATATCCGCAACCATCAGATCCACAGGGAACACCTCAGCCTCTCCCCAGAGGCAGCAGGGACCATCAATGCGGTAAAAGAGCGGGGGGGAAGGATCTGGGCCGTGGGAACGACCTCGGTGCGTTCTCTGGAATTTGCCACCGACAGCCAGGGGGTGGTCCGGCCCATGGAGGGGTCCTGCGATCTCTTTATCTACCCAGGCTACCGATTCCGAACCGTGGACAACCTGATCACCAACTTCCACCTGCCGCAGTCATCACTGCTCTTTCTGGTTTCGGCGCTGGCCGGCAGGGAGAAGATCCTGGGCGCCTACAAGGAGGCGGTTGCCAGGGGCTACCGTTTCTTCTCCTATGGCGATGCCATGGCCATCATCACCAGGGAGGCCGGACGCTGAGCCCTGCCCGAATCAGCCGGCGGCATGCAGAGGAGAGCGCTGGTCTCGTCGCTGCAGCCCGGCAAGGGGTGTTCAGCCCTGATGGAGTTGGGAGATAAACTGATCAGCCTCACGAATGGAGGCCTCCATCTCTGCCAGGAGTTGGGCCACCTCACGTTCCAGGCCAAGCATCTCCCCCTGCAGGGCGGCGATGGCCCGGGCATTGAGATTATGTTTGAGGTAGAGGACCTGGTCGTGGAAGACCACCAGCACAGGCTGAATCTTATCTTCGGCCCGACGCATGGCCGCCATCAACTGGTGATACTGTTTACGGGTCTGGCTCAACTTCTGTTTGCTGTCGCGGCGCAGGCTGGCGCTGGAATACTGATCCAGCTCCGACTCCCACTCCTCAAAGAGTGCCTGGGCAACGGACTCCACCGCACCGATCCGGTCATGGACTTCTGCTGCCCTGGCCTCACTCTTCTCATAGGCGCTGTTTAAGACCTTGTACTGCTCTTCAAGATCGCCGCCATCCACCTGGACCACGCTGGCAAACTGCTCATAGGCACTCTGAAACTGCTCCTTGGCCTCCTCCTGGGCATCACGGGCCTCACTGACCCGATCCACCATCACATCCCGTTTATGTACGCCGAATTTCTCCAGAGTCGAATAGTAGGTGGAAGAGCAGCCGGCAAGGGTGAGCAGGAGCAGGGCTCCAACCAGGGGGGCAACAGCGAGGCGAGGCATGAGGTTCTCCGGAAAGATGAGACGTTGCAATAACAGACAGCTGGGCCATGGTCCTCGGTCAGGCCGGGGACAGGAATTTCAGATCGCCTTAGTTGGCGGCAGGACAACTCTTACAGGCTTCGCTGCCCGACTGACAGGGCGGTGAAGATGGAGCCGGGCTGGAGGGGGAGGACGAGGGGCTTTTTTTGCCGTTCCCACCTGAGGTGGTGCTGTAGCCATCGGCATACCAGCCGCCGCCCTTCAACTGAAAGGAACTCATGGAGATGAGTTTTTTCACTGGGCCGCCACATTCGGGGCAGATCTCCAAGGGACCATCAGCCATCCGTTGCTGGACTTCAAAAACTTTTTCACATCCCGCACACTCATATTCATACACAGGCATCGTACTTCCTCAAAAATAAAGAGATTTTAGGTATATGGCCTTGACAGCGCTTGTAAACCACACAGATAATAATGTCTCCATACTACCCTGTCAACCTGATCTTCCCGGATTCAAGTCTTCCTCCAGGCAGATGGGGCTACAATCCAACGCTTCAGCAGGGCCTCTGCCAGTCTGGGAAAAGGAAAAAGAGCTCCCTTCTCCAGAGTAGCTTGAAAAATGAGACTTTTCCGTCAAGGTCACGGCGCGCCATACATTGTGGCGCAGACATACCTTTGCTCTTCCGAAGAGGTCATCTTGAGGGCAGGCCCGAAGTTGGCAGAACAGGCGATTTTCTAGCTGGCCTACAGGACGACCGAGCCTACTCAAGTCAACCTGGACAGCAGATGCACCTCCCAAAAAAAGCAAAGTCCCCTGTGTACTGATCAATACTGGAGCAAGGCGGTGTACCCGGGAAAGCTCCATTACTTCTCCTATAAGAACCAGTGAGAACCAGTGCATCAGACCGCAGCTCCCTCTATCCAGGCCTGGACCGCGCCCCCTCTCCTCGCCTGCGAGCAGGCAGCCCGAAGTCCGTGCGCCCGTGCCCCCCTCGGGCTCAAGCCCCTCTGCCCGCAGATCTTCTCCTGCAGCCTCCTCAAAAAACACTCTCCGGGCAGGCGAACGGCAGCAGCAAGCTGTTTTTTGGTTTCAGGAGGGACTCCAACACCCCAAGGAGCTATTCCGGCGACGTTTTTCCCTGGTCAAAGGGACAGAAAAACAGACGCACCGTCCCGGAAGCTAAACCATCAGACAGTTTGCCCGGCCTTTTCAAAAGAGTGCTGGCTCTCCAATGATTTTTCCAGAAGCCCTGTCCTCTTTGCACTGAATTCCATAGAGTTATCTCCAAACAACTCGCCTAAGCGGGACATCAGGAAAAATATTTTCCCCAATATTACAGAAAAAAATTGCATCATGGCCAGACCTGTCCTATTGTTGTGCCTATTAAATCGCATCTACTATTCTTTACCAACCAATATTTATCAAATAGGAGCAAGCAATGAGCAAGTCACTTGTTGAGATGACTGCTGAAATCATACAGTCCCAGATCAGTAGCAAAGAGATGAGTACCGATGACATCAAAGAGGCACTCAACGACACCTTCCAGACCCTGAAGTCCCTCCAGGAGATGGAGGTCGTCGGTGCAGAGAGCCCTGCAGAAGAAGCCGGCCCTGTGATGGAGCCGAAAAAGTCCATCCAAAGGAACAAGGTGATCTGCCTGGAATGCGGCCAGGAATTCAAGATGCTCTCTCCAAAACACTTGAAGTCCCACGACCTGACCAGCAAGGAGTACCGCAAAAAATACGGTTTCTCCGCCCGTCAGCCCCTCTGTGCAAAATCCCTGTCCGAGCGTCGTTCCAAATCCGGCAAAGAACGCGGTTTGCCGGACAACCTGCGCAAGGCCATCGAAGCACGCACCAAGAAAAAAACCAAGTAACCCGCCCAGCCATCGCCGCTGCCTCTGCAGGAGCGCAGCGGCGATCTTCCTGCCCTCAATCCCAAGCGTTTTTTCAGCCTGATCACATGATTGGTATTTTTGACTCCGGCCTCGGCGGAATGACCGTTACCCGTGCCATCGAACGACTCTGTCCCGACTATCCGGTCCTCTACTTCGGCGACCTCCTCCGCACGCCCTATGGCTCCAAGAGTCCGGAGGCGCTGCTCGATTACGCCCGGCACAACACCCGTTTCCTGATTGACCAGGGAGCCAGCCTGATCGTCATTGCCTGTAACTCTGCGGCAAGCACCGCCGGCCCTACCCTGCGCCGAGAGCTTTCCTGTCCGGTTCTTGACGTGATCAAGCCTGCCGTCAGCCAGGCACTGGCCAAGAGCCGCAGCGGCAACATCGGGGTCATCGGCACCAGGGCAACCATCCGCTCCGGCATCTACCAGGAACGGATCCATGCCCACCAGCCCGACTACACCGTCCACTCCCAGGCCTGTCCTCTGCTGGTCCCTCTGGTTGAAGAGGGCTGGCTCAAACGGAGGGAGACCAAGATGATCGTCAAGAAATACCTCCGCCCCCTGCGGGAGAGGCAGGTGGATACCCTCATTCTCGGCTGTACCCATTACCCGCTGCTTCGACCTCTGATCGAGCCGCGCATGGGCAAACGGGTGGAGGTCATCGACTCCTCCATAGAGACGGCCCTGGCCCTGCGCCACTTCCTCGGCCGGAACCCGGAACTGGAACGCTCCCTCCGTGCGCCTGGACAGGAAAGTCGCTTCTTTGTCTCCGACCTGCCCGAGCCGACCGCCTCCCTGGCCAATGCCATCTTTGGCCGCACTGTTCACCTGGAGAAAGTAGATGTCTAAGCTCTGTTCTGCCTGTCTGGCCCTCCTAGCCCTGGCCCTCCTCTGTCCCGGCCTGCTCTGGAGCGGTCAGGATCAACTCAGCCCGGGCGAGCTTCAGCTCCGCAAGATCCAGGAACGCTACCAACAGCTCAGCAGCATCGGCTTTGACTTTTCCCAGCAGACCACCACCAGCGGCCGTATCCGTTCCGGTCGTGGCCGGGCTATCCTCTACCGGCAAGCACCAGCTGAGCCGGGCGCTAACCCTCCGACCACCATCATGCGCTGGGATTACCTGGAGCCCAACCAGCAGAGTATCCTCAACACCGGTGACCAGCTCTCCATCTATAGCCGGGCAGACAACCAGCTGCTCATCACCTCCACCGACCGGCGCAACCCGGACATCACCCTGGCCCTCTTCTCCGGCAGAACCGATCTCCTGGAGAGCTTCGCCGTTGCCTCCCCTGAAGAGCACAGCCCAGAGGCAGGGGCCACCCTGACGACCCTGCTCCTGACCCCCCGAAAACCCCACGCCCAACTCCAGCGCCTCCAGATCTGGTTTGGAGCGGATCAGCTGATCCAGAGGCTGAGCATGGAAGATCACTTCGGCGCAATCACCACCCTGGACCTCTCCGGGATCACCCTGGACCAGGTCACCCCCGGTGACGGCAAACAGCTCGAGGCCCTGCTTGACCTGGAACTTGCGCCGGGAACCGAGATCATCCGCCAATAGCCCGGTGGCCGTCCCCCCGGCTTCCACGCCAGGCCGAAGAAAGGGGTTGCCCCAAACCACGAAGCAGAGTAAAGATTGAACCTGAATCCGGTTGTTCAACAGCCTCTCACAATCTCCCTTCAGGTCCTCACCGCCTGGTCCTCTGCTGATCACTATTTCCGCTACCTGCCATGCTCATAGCCATTCTTTCCGACAGCCATGACCAGATCGTTCATCTCAGGCGGGCAGTTCAACTCGCCAATCAGGCCGGCGCAGGCTGCCTGATCCACTGCGGCGACCTGATCTCCCCCTTCATGCTGGGACACCTTCAGGCCTTCCAGGGCCCGATTCACCTGATCTCCGGCAACAACCAGGGCGACCTTCAACTGATCAAGACGCGCTGCGCCGCCTCGGCAGGCACCTTCACCCACCATGGCACCCAGGGCTGCTGCCGGCTGGACGGGCTCCGGATCGGTTTTCATCACTACCCGGAAAAGGCCCATGCCCTTGCCCGCAGCGGAGAGTTCGATCTGGTCTGCTGCGGGCACGATCATATCGCGGCAGTGCAAGAGATCGGCGACTGCTTGGTGGTCAATCCCGGTGACCTCCTGGGCAAGGATGCTGCTCCCGGCTTCATCCTCTTTGACAGCCTGGATTTTTCCGTTCGCCGCCTCACCGTGGGCAGGCCCATGGATTTCGAGGAGGAGTTTGCCTCCTCCACCACCTATCTCCATACCACCCATACTCCAGGTTCCAACCTGGTTAACCTTTAACACCTTTACCAGCCAACAAAAGACCATGAGTGACGAAAAATTTACCGACCTATTCCAGGCCAAAGCCGTGACACGCCCATCCCTGAAACCAGGTGACCGGGTCCAAGCGGTGATCGCCGCCATCAACGGAGAGTCCATCTTCCTCGATGTCGGCGTCAAAAGTGAAGGCATCCTCAACAGCGGAGAACTCCGCAACGATGAGGGAGAAATCCCCCATGCGGTCGGCGATACCATCGAGGTCTTCCTGCTCTCTGCCAGGGGGGGCGAAATGGTCTTTACCACCAAGATCGGTTCCGGTCAGGCCTCGGCAGAGGAGTTGGAAAATGCCTTTCATGCAGGGATCCCTGTGGAGGGCAAGGTCACCGGAGAGGTCAAGGGTGGTTTCTCGGTACAGGTCGCCGGCCAGCGCGGCTTCTGTCCCTACTCCCAGATGGGTATCCGCCGGGTGGACGAGCCTGAGCTCTACCTGGAGCAGACCCTCTCCTTCAAGATCATCGAATTTGGAAACCGCGGCAAGAACATCATCCTTTCCGCCCGGGCCATTCTGGAAGAACAGCGGGCCCTGGAGCGGGAGAAGCTGGTAGAGACCCTGGAAGAGGGCATGACCGTCAACGGGACCGTCACCTCCATCCGCGACTTTGGCGCCTTTGTCGACATCGGCGGTGTAGACGGCCTGATCCCCATCTCCGAACTGGCCTGGGGCCAGACCGACAAGGTGGAGGATGTGGTCCAGCTGGGTCAGGAGGTGGAAGTCATGGTCAAACGGCTGGACTGGGAGAGCGACAAGATCTCCCTGAGCCTACGGGCGGCCCTGGCCAACCCCTGGGATGAGGTGGGCGAAAAATATCCGCTCGGTTCCACCCATCTGGGCAGGGTCTCCAGGCTGGCGGACTTTGGCGCCTTCATCACCCTGGAGCCCGGCATCGACGGCCTGCTCCACATCTCCAAGTTGGGTTCCGGACGGAGGATCAATCATCCCCGGGAGGTGCTGGAAGCCGGCCAGGAGTTGACGATCAAGATCGATGCCATCGACCAGGATCAGCAACGGATCTCACTGGTCCCGGCAGACTATACGGAGAAGGAGCAGCGCGAGGAGCGCTACACTCCACCGCCGGCAGACTCCACCCCCAAATCCATGGGTACCCTGGGCGACCTGCTTAAGGCACAGATCAACAAGAAGAAATAAGGGCCCACAGCAGCGCACAGCGTCTGCCTGTGAGCAAAAAAAAAGAGCCCTGTCCTCTTCAAGAGGACAGGGCTCTTTGGCTTTACGCTGCCTCTTTCCAGGACTACCCGGGAGGGCTTGCGCCCCAGCTGCGGACCGAGAAACTAGCGGGAGAGGGCCTGGCGCTGGACCTCAAACATCAACAGGGCTGCAGCCACCGAGGCGTTGAGGGAATTGAAACCGCCCTCCATGGGTATGGTGACCAGCTGATCACACTGCTTGCGGACCAGGGGCCTGATCCCCTTGCCCTCGCTGCCCACCACCAGACAGATCGGCCCGGAAAAGTCCACACTGTACATGGAGAGCGCCTGCTCACTCTCGGCGACCCCTCCGTAGATCCAGAAGCCCTGGTCCTTGAGTTTCTGAAGGGCATCCACCAGGTTAACCACCTGACAGAGTTGCAGGTGGGAGACCGCCCCGGCGGAAGTCCTGGCTACGGTGCCGGTGACCGGCGCACTCCGCTCTCGGGTGAGGATGATGTGAGCAAAGCCGGCGGCCAGGGCGGAACGTAGGATAGAACCCAGGTTGCGAGGATCCTGGATAGAGTCGAGCACAAGGATCCTGGCAGGCCTGGCTCCGGATTCGGAGTCGCCGCCCACCGCGGCCAGCAGCTCCTCCAGGCTGGAGAGAGCGGTAGCAGCCAGTCGGGCCACCACCCCCTGGTGATGACAGTTTCTCGGCACCCCCAGGCGATTCTGCTCCACAAAACGGAGCCTGACCCCCTGGGTCCTGGCCCCATCCACAATCTGCTGGATCCGTGGCCCTGCCTTGCCCTTGAGGACCAAAACTTCACTTATTGCCTTGGCCTGTTGCCCCAGGGCCTCGGACACGGCATTGATCCCCCAGATGAGATCACTGGCCTCTTCCTCGGCCCTCTCTCTCCGATCGGTCTTCTCGCTCTTTTTCATCGTCTGTTTCACCACAGCATCATCACCTTTTGTCCTTCTTGAAGCGGCCTGGAGCGAGCAGGGAGGCTGAGCCTACCCTGGCCTCTTTCCCGGCCAGCTGCATCTCAGGGGCCGAGCAGAACCACAGCACCCCCGGAGAGCGTCCGCCGGTGGCGGCAGCGCTCAGCGATGATGATGCTGCGCAGGCTTTCCACGGCCTCAGCCAAGTCGTCATTGACGATCAAATAGTCATAGAGTCCGGCGTGCTCCATCTCTTCACCGGCGTTTTCCAGGCGCAGCTGGATGGTGGCCTCATCTTCCGTACCCCGTTGGCGGAGGCGGCGCTCCAGCTCCGAGAGGGAGGGCGGGGCAATAAAGACGGTCACTGGGGTGGCCTGCTCCATGACCTGGGCCGCTCCCTGGACGTCTATATCCAGGATGACATCGTTGCCGCCGCTCTGAATCCGTTCCACCTCGGCCTTACTGGTGCCGTAACAGTTATCATGGACCTCGGCCCACTCCAGAAAGCCGGAAGGTTCCAGGTCTCTGATCCGAAGGAACTCAGCGGCTTCCACAAAATGATAGTGGACCCCGTCCTCCTCTCCGGCCCGGGGAGTCCGGGTGGTATGGGAGACGGAAAAGGCCAGACCTGGGAGGGTCGCCATCACCTGGCGGACGATGGTGGTTTTACCGCAGCCCGACGGGGCCGAGAGCACAAACAGCAGGCCATTACTCATCACTGCTTCTCCTTTGATAGCGTTCGAGCAGAACGCTGGGGTTTTTCTGTTCCTCATCCAGGGCGGCCAGACGCTGGTTAATGGTCTCCGGCTGCACCGAAGAGAGGACCAGGTGGCCGGAATCCAGGATAATGATGGCCCTGGTCCGTCGCCCTTCGGTCACATCGATCAGCCTCTTTTCGGTGCGGGCGTCTTCCTTGAGCTTGCGGATGGGCGAAGAACCCGGGTTGACCACGGCCAGGATGCGGCTGACCTTCACCGAATTACCAAATCCTATGTTTACCAGTCTGTTGCCGTCCATTCCCCTGTTGTCCTCTGAAGAGCTTGCCCCTTAAGCGCACTGCACCGACCTGCGGCCGGCCCAGGATCACTCCAGATTCTGCACCTGCTCCCGCAGTTTTTCGATCTCATTTTTCATCTCCACGCCGAGATGACCGATGGAGGCGTTGGTGATCTTTGAGGCCAGGGTGTTGACCTCGCGGAGAAATTCCTGGAGCAGGAAATCAAGCCGCCGGCCTATGGGCTCATCACTGTCCAGGAAGGCCCGGAACTGCTCGATATGGCTGCCGAGGCGGACCAACTCTTCGGTGATATCGCTCTTATCGGCCATGACGGCGGCTTCCTGGGCCAGCCGGGACGCATCGAGATTGACGCCGGCCAGGAGCTGTTCCAGCTTGGCCTTGAGGTCGGCATGCCGAGCGGCCAGTACCTGGGGAGCTTCGGCGGCAATGGCGGCGATAATCTGCTCAAAGCCCTCCAACCGGGCCAGCAGGTCTGTCCTGAGGGCGGCACCCTCCTGCTCCCGCATCCGCTCACACTCGCCCAGGGCCTGATCAAGGGCCGCGCTGATCAGCTCCCACTCTGCATCCATGTCCGGATGCTGCTCCTCCCGAACGATGAGATCACGCTCGTTGAGCATGTGTGCAAGGCTGATCCCTCCGTTCAACTGATACTCCTCCACCAGCTGTTGGAGGCAGCTGTGGTACTGGGCTGCCAGCTCCTCATTCACGACCAGCTGCGGCCCTCCGCTGAGGGCCCCCTGGACGGTGAAACTGGATTCAACCCGGCCCCGGTCCAGGACCAGGGCCACCCGCTTCTTGACCGCTTCCTCAAAGCCTGCAAAGGTCCGGTGGATCGTTACCTTCTGATCTAGAAAACGGTGGTTGACCGTTTTGATCTCTGCGGTCCAGGTTCTGCCGTCGATCGAGGCTTCTCCCCGGCCAAATCCGGTCATACTTCGTGGGCACATAGTTTGTATTTTCGCTCCAGTAAAAAAATTTTCCAGCGCCCTGCCTCCGGGCAGGGCGGCGGCTCAGCAGGCAGGCGGCAGGGTCTCCAGCAGTTCGGCACCATTGACGCAGGCGGTCCCCACCTTGCCCACCACGATACCGGCGGCATGGTTGGCCAGCTCAGCGGCCTGCTCCATGGAGCAGCCCGCAGCCAACCCCAGGGCCATGGTGGCGGCCACGGTATCACCGGCACCGGTCACATCGTAGACCTCCTTGGCCATGGTGGGGATGGTGATCATGGGCTGACCGCTCTGGAGCAAGGCCATCCCGGCCTCCCCCCGGGTGATCAGGACCGCCTCACAACCGATATCTTCCAGGATCTGATGGGCAGCGGCCAGCAGGGTATGCTCGTCGTGGATCTGAATACCGCTCATCTGCGTCGCCTCCAGATGATTGGGCGTGATCACGGTGGCTCCGACAAAGCAATGCATGTTCGAAGGCTTGGGGTCGACGATCAGGGGGAGTTTCTTCCCTGTTTCAGCCTCGCAACGTGCCAAAAGCCGACGGAGCTGGACCATGAACTGATCGTTGATCACGCCCTTGGCATAATCAGAGACCATGACCGCATCAAAACTCTGGAGATGCTCTTCCAGGTAGGCCACCAGGGCAGCAAAGGTCTCAGCAGAAGGTTCTCCGGTCTGTTCCCGGTCAAAGCGGACCACCTGCTGTCCCTGGGCAATCACCCTGGTCTTAACGGTGGTTGGTCGCCTGCCGCAGACAATACCGGCTGAAGAGGCGCCAAGCTCATCCACCAGCTCGATGATCTGGCGCCCCATGGCGTCGGAACCGATCAGGCCGGAGAGCGAGCCGCCGCCGCCCAGAGAGATCAGGTTCCTGAGCACATTGGCGCTGCCGCCCAGGAGCAACTCCTCCTGGTTGACATTGACCACCGGTACCGGCGCCTCAGGAGAGATCCTGGTGACCGAACCCCAGACAAAGTGATCGACGATAATGTCGCCGATCACCAGGACCCGCTTCCCGGAGAAGCGGGCCACTAGATCGTGTAAAGAGTGTGTTGACATAGATATCCGTACAAAGGTGATCTGCCGGCGAGCGGCTCTACTTCATGGCCTTATTCAGGGCCGTGGTAACCGTCGCGGTCAGATCGATCTTATCGGTGGCAAAGAGGACCACGTTATGGGGAATGATCAGGGTATAGCCCTGCTCCTGAGCTACCTCCTGCACCACACCCTGCAGTTTATTGATAATAGGACCAACCTCCTGTTCCCGCAGTTTTTTCAATTCAAGGTTGGCATCCTCCTGCTTTACCCCCAGGTCACGCCGCATCTTCTGAAAATCAATGGCCTTCTCCTGCTTCATCTCATCACTCCAGGCAGAGCTCTTCTTTTCGATCTCCTTCTGCAGGGCCAGCAGAGCCTGTTCATCCTTCTTAAAGCCGGCCTGGAGCTCTTTCATCTTCTTGGAGACAGTGGCCTGGGCCTTTTTACCGGCATCAGAACCAGCCAGGACCTTCTGCATGTTGATGACCCCGATCTTCACCTCAGCAGCCTGGACCCCACTGCCGCCTGAAGCCATGGCTCCGAAAAAAAGTACTCCACAGATAAGAGAGGCAATACGTGTTTGAATTTTCACAGTGATCTCCTTTAGGGTTACTTGGGAGTTTGCCGATACCGCTTCGGGAAACTTCTCCATATTAAAAAGATGGAAACAACAAAACCGGACAGGGATACCCCTGCCCGGTTATCAGCTACGCTCAGCTTTCCTGGATCAACTACTTGACGATAACAAAATCCGCTCGCCGATTCTGGGTCCACGAAATCTCATCATGACCAAAGAGCAGCAGTTTCTCTTCGCCCCAGCTGATGGTACTCAGCCGTTCCGGATCGATGCCCAGATTCACCAGGTACTGCTTGGTGCTCAGGGCCCTGCGCTCACCCAGAGCCAGGTTATACTCACGGGTTCCCCGCGGATCACAGTTGCCTTCGACCCGGATCTTCAGGCCAGCCTCATCCTTTAAAAAGGCGGCATTTCCTTCCAGGCGGCGAGCCTGCTCATCGTTGACCGAGGATTGATCAAAGCCGAAGTATATCGGCAGCATGGGACCAGAGGTACGTCCCTCCATGATCTCCGTGGCCGTGGTCTCCAGAGATTCTTCCGGCCCCAGGCCTTCGCTGGCGGTGATTTCTGCTGACACATCCGCCCCCTTCTTGCCACAGCCGGTGAGCCCAAATCCGGTCAACAACATCATAACAACAACCAGATATAACGTTTTATCGATGCGCATCACACTCTCCCAGGTCTTAGATAATTCATGAATTCGCAACAGTAGATATTCTAATCGGTCGATTTTACTCAACCGGTGAAGGAATACAACCCTTTTTTCCCAGAAAAGGAATTCACCTGGAAAACGATTTCACTTGCAAAACCATAGCAGCCTTTCTACATTCTGGGCAAACAACTTTTTTCACCTTTGAGGACCTTGCAAAAACCTACGTGAACAGACAACAATCGCCCCCCTCCTCTGAACCGGCAGCAGAGCTGGTCTGCGGCAATCAATTCGGCACCTTCTTCGGCGTAAGCCAAACCACCTTTGACAGGGTCTGGAAGCAGATCACTGCTCCGGAAGGCAACTCCGTGGCCTATGTCTCCATGGAGATCGGCGCTGATCCCGATGTGTTCCACCCGGTACGCAACTACCTGCTCAGCCATCAGGTCACCACCAGCAAGCAGGCGCCACTCAACCAGCTGCTGGAGCGCTATCTCAACGGGCCGCGTAAAATCCCCAACTACAGCGGCGGCCTCGGAGTCCTGGCCGGCGACACCCTGAAGAGCTTTGCCGACATGCACCTGCCGGTGGTGGGGGTCAGCCTGCTCTATCGCGGCGGCTACTTCTCCCAGGTCGTTGACTCCAAGGTCGGCCAGATCGACCACGCGACCAGCTGGACCCCTGAAGCGACCCCGACCCTGTTCCGCCTCCATCAGCCGGACCATCCCGAAGAGCCGCTGGAAATCGAGATCCCCTTTTTCAACGGTGGCCAACAGCCGCTGCTCTGCAAGGCCCAGGTCTGGATGAAGATGGAGATCGCAGAAGGACTTGACTACTTCACCCCCGAGTTTCTCCTGGACTATAACCTGGCCGATGCACCCCAGTGGGTCGGCGAGGCGGCCCAACAACTCTACAACGCCAAGTCCGACTACGTCAAAGCCAACCAGCGGCGGATGCTCGGCAGCAGCGTTCTCCCTCTGCTCTCCGCCCTGGGCATCAGCTCCCAGACCATTCACCTCAACGAGCAGCACGGCGTGACCGCCACCCTGCACCTGATCTTACAGGAACTGGCCACCACCCTGGGGGAGAACTATGCAGAGCTGATGACCGACCGTGATATCCTGGCTGCCGCCAGCCGGGTTTCCCAGAAGATCGTCTACACCATCCACACCCCGGTCAAGGCCGGCCATGATCGTTTTTCCCGAGAGATGTACTCCTCCATCAGCCATGCCGCCTTCCAGCGGATCCTCAACCTGGTGGCCCATGACGATGAGCACCACCATGAGTACAACTTCACGGCCATGGCCATGCGCCTCAATCGGAGCATCAACAGCGTCAGCCGACTCCATCGGGACGTGACCAGGAAACAGTTTCCAGCCTTTACCGACAAGATCAAGGCCATCACCAACGGGGTCCATCACCTGACCTGGATCAGTGACCAGCGGGCCGAACTGTTCGACCGGATTCCCTCCCTGAAATCCTGGCGGGAGAACCCCGGCTGTTTCTCCAGCCTGGCCATTGATGACTACCCGGAGCTGACCTCCGGCCTCAAAGAGGCCTGGCAGCAGGATAACCTCCGCTTGATTGAGTACACCAACCAGATGCTCGACCGCCACCGGGCCCAGATGTCGGAGACCTGGATCGATCCCCCCAACTATCTCTCCCGGCTCTCCGCCCCCACCCGGCTCGAGGCCGAGGTCTTTACCATCGGTTTTGCCCGACGCTTCTCCACCTATAAACGGGCCGATCTCATCTTTGATGATATCCCTGCCCTGGCCAGGATCCTCGTTGAAAATAACTGGCCGGTCAACTTCCTCTTTGCCGGCAAGGCCCATCCTGAGGACGAACCCGGCAAGTCCGTGCTCAAGCTCCTCCTCGACTGCCAGGAAGCCCTCTTCCGGCACAGCAATGGCCTGGGCAAACTGATCTTTATCCCGGACTATGACATGAGCATTGCCAAGCTGATGGTTGCAGGGGTCCACTCCTGGCTCAACAGCCCCAAACGCCCCCTGGAGGCGAGCGGCACCAGCGGCATGAAGGCCGCCATGAATGGGGTGCCCAACATCAGCGTCCTGGACGGCTGGTGGGTTGAGGGCTACCATGGGGGCCAGACAGGCTGGAAGTTCGGCTATGACGGACCGGTTGATGAGGCCGACCTGAGCGAGGATCCCTCTACCCTGCTCTACAACGAAGACTCTGCCTCATTCTACCGACAGCTGCCACTGATCCTTGAGGCCTTTTACCACCGACCTGAATCATTTTTGGCCAAGGCGGTGAACAACCTCAAGCTCAATGTCCCCATCTTTAACACCCATCGTATGACCGCCGAATATATCATGGCCTATGACCTGCACCTCGATCGGGCCACCTCGGCAAAGATTGCCCAATTTCGCAAACTCTACCAAAGTGACCTCGGTTAAACCGACAGGGAGCCGCTTTCTGTGCAGCTTAAGGAAAGCGGCAGGCAGCATCGATCCAGGTCACCAGCTCTTGGCGCCCCGGATCAGGCGCCTCCCCCTTGCTGCAGGTAGTATCCACACGATTTCTGGCTGAACCATCAGCTGAACCCTAAGGAGTAGATGATCATGGCCCGCCATATCAACCCAAGCAACTCAACCAACAAGACCATAGATGCCATCGATCGAAAACGGGAACGAGAGCGTCAGGTCATGCTCAAGAAGGCCCGGGAGAACAGTCGAGAACTCGCTGTCTCCCTGGTCCAACGGCTGATTGACCAGCATATCATTGAGACCAACTCTGCCAGCGCGATCCAGGAGAGCATTGAGCAGCAGCTCTGCGCCATGGGTGATATGGAAGAGTTTGAAATGCGCTACAAGATTGCCCCGATCCGCAACCTGACCCAGGACCCCAATATCATCAGCCTCTTTATCACCCAGTATGTGATTGAAGATCTGTTGGAACACAGCAATATTCAGGATATTTTCGGCGATGATCTGGATGTCTACCGTGCGGTGGACTCGATCCTCAGTGCGCTCCGACCCAAGTGAACCCGGACCGCAAGAGCATGAAGACACGCCACCCCCGCAGCACCCCCTGCCTGCTCTTTGCCAACGCCAAGGGAGAGATCCAGGAGTATGAGGGATTGCAGATGGCCGGCAGCAGTGCCGGTCAGTTTTACCGCCCCGCCCTGGAGGATCTGATCCCCCTGCCTGAAGGGAGTGAGCTCTTCACCCTGCCCGGGCGGCTGCCGGTGGGAATCGAGGAAGAGAGCGGGGAACCCGCCCTCCTGGAGAGCGACCCCTATGGCGGCTCCGGCCAGGTCCAGGCGGTGGCCGCCTTCATGTCACCGGCCTACACCTCGCTGGCCACGGCAGCCTACCACACCCAGGACGAGCAGAGCCCGCTGCTGCCGCTCTTTGCATACACCGCCGTTGGTTGGGCCCAGGGCAGGTTCTGGGTCAGTGGTTTTCGCAGTGACCAGGACCAACGCCAGGATGCCGCCAACTTTGACCAAGAGACCATTACCCGCAAGACCCGCAGCAAGCTCCAGCAGAGCGGCCACAACCGCTTGATTCAACACCTGGGAAAGTGCTGTCTGACCTACTGCTGTCCGGCAGCCCGTAACTACTTCCTCCAACGCTGGGAAGCTCCGCTGCCCAGTTCACCGGTCTGCAACGCCTCCTGTGCCGGCTGCATCTCCCTCCAACCATCCGGCTGCTGTGCCTCCACCCAGGACCGGATCGCCTTTGTTCCCACCCCTGAGGAGCTGGCGGAGATCGGGGCGGGCCACCTCCAAATCGCCCCCAAGGCCATTGTCAGCTTTGGCCAGGGTTGTGAAGGGGAGCCCCTGCTCCAGGCCGACACCCTGGAGAAGAGCATTCGCCTGATCCGCAGCCAGACCAGCCGCGGCACCATCAACCTCAACACCAACGGCAGCCTGCCTGAGGCCGTGGAACGGCTGGCCCTGGCCGGCCTGGATTCCATCCGGATCTCCCTCAACAGCGCCCGCCTGAAAGAGCACAGCCGCTACTATCAGCCGCGGGGCTTCAGCCTGGAGGATGTCAAGGAGTCCATCCGGGTGATGAAGCGTTACCAGCGCCACGTCTCCCTGAACTACTTCATCTTCCCCGGGGTGACCGATGATCCTGACGAGTACCAGGCCCTGTCGGAGCTGATCTGTGACTGTGGTCCCGATTTTATCCAGCTGCGCAACCTCAACATGGACCCCGAGGCCTACCTGCGGGTGCTCCAGCACCAAGCCAGCGCTCCTGCCATGGGCATCCGCAACTGGCTGAGCCGTCTCAAGGGAGAGCACCCCCAGGTGGGCTTGGGCTACTTCAATCCCCAGGTTCGAACATAAAGGCCTGGCCCTGTGCCAGGCGGAGTCGCTCCAACTCCTCGGCGTCGCTGGCTCTAAAAAAATCTCCGGCCCTGGTCAGGGCCTCGGCCACGGAGCGGCTCGACTGTACCCTGGAGGCCAGATGATGGCCAAAGGGGTAGTTCTCTGCAAAGTAGTGGCTGAACTCCTTTAAGCGCCCCAACCGCCGCTCCGGCCTGAAACGGTCCACCAGTCCCTGGGCAAAGGCATGGTAGACTCCGGGAAGAGAGACCACAGGCTGTTCGCCATGGCTGTAGAGCGCAGCACTGATCTCGGCAAAGATCCAGGGCCGGGCTGCCGCTGCCCGGCCGATCATCAGGCCATCGGCCCCACTCTCCTCCAGACATTGCCTGGCCGAGGCCACCGAATCCACGCCGCCGTTGGCAATTACCGGGATGGAGAGCCACTCCTTGACCCTGGCCACCCACTCCCAACGGGGTTTGCGACAGAACGCCTCCTTATGGAGCCGGGCATGGACAGTGAGCAGATCCACCCCCTCATCCTCCAGCATGGTGCAGAGGGCCTTCAGGGGCGCCTCTTCGAGCCGCTCGCCAATCCGGATCTTGGCAGAGAGCGGCAGCTCCGTGGCCCGGCGGGCCCGGCGGATGATTGCACGCACCAGCTCCGGCTTGGCCACCAGCCGACAGCCGCCGCCGCTCTTTCTGACCCGCGGCGCCGGGCAGCCCAGGTTAAAATCGATCATCTCGGCCCCCAGAGGCTCCAGGGCGTGGATGGCCGGCTCCACCAGCTCCGGGTCATTGACCAGCAGCTGATAGGAGAGGGGGGATTCCCCCGGGGTGCGGACCAGAAAGGGGGACCTGGGGCTCTCCCTGGGCAGTCGCCAGGCAGCCAGCATCTCGGTGCTGAGCAGGCCTACGCCGCCAAAGCCCTGGATGGTTGTCCGCAGGGCCGAGTGGGTCAGCCCGGCCATGGGCGCCAGCAGCAGCGGCGGTCCGATGGAAAGCCCCCGGATGATCAATGGCCGGTACCCCGGCATCCTGCTTTGTTCTTGTCCCATGAAATCCACCTTGAAAAAAACCCCTCCCAGGGGTACTATATTGAGAATTATTATCCTGTTCGAAGGTGAGACTGGCAGTCACTGAGGCTGCCAGACCACCGATTAGCCGAAGATCATAACAAAAACGACTGAGCTTGCGCCGAAATCCAGAGGCGCGCCCCAGTTAGGATACCCATAGACAGATACCACCATGAATGCACCAGCCCCCATGCTCCGCCTGACCACCCAACGCCAGGTTATCCTGGAAGAACTGAGCAAGGTCACCAGCCATCCCACTGCCAACGAACTCTACGACCTGGTGCGAAAACGGCTCCCCAGGATCGGCCTGGGCACGGTCTACCGCAACCTGGAGCTGATGGCTGACAACGGCATGATCCTCAAGATCGAAGTCGGCGGCACCCAGAAGCGCTTCGATGCCACCACCGAAAACCACTACCATATCCGCTGTGCCGAGTGCGGCAAGGTCGATGACCTGGACATCCCGGTGCTCAACAACCTGGTAGCACAGGCCGCAGCAACGACCTCCTATCAGATCATCGGTCACCATGTGGAATTTACCGGCACCTGTCCTGCCTGCCAGCAGCGGCTGGCCCGCGAACAGGCGGCCCAGTAAGCGCAGCCCCTCCCCTGGCACCCCTCGCCCCTCTTCAAAGCGGTGAGCAGAGTAAGCAGCAAACAAAAGCAACAGAATGAAAAAAGCGGTCAACCTGTGCCCAGGTCGCCGCTTTTCTCCTCTTCTTTACCGGATCAGGACTTCTTCAGCTGAAGGCCACCTTGCAAAAGCGCCGCTTGCCCACCTTGAGCAGCACCTCGCCGCTGGCTTTAATCTCGGCCTTGACGTCGGTCACCTTGTCTCCGTCGATACTCACCGCATTCTGGGTGATCATCCGCCGCCCATCGGAGCTGGACTTGACAAGTCCTGCCTCCTGGAGCAACTTCGGGATCCAGATCTCCTCCTCAGCCACCTCCAGGGTCACCTCCGGGATATCATCGGGTAATTCATGGCGGGCAAAGACCTGCTCAAAGTTGCGCTCTGCATCGTCGGCTGCCTCAGCCGAATGGAAGCGGCTGACAATTTCCTTGGCCAATTTGACCTTCACCGCCTTGGGATGAAGGGTACCCGCGGCGATATCCTCCCTCAAGCGGGTGATCTCCTCCATGGAACGATCACTCAGCAGCTCAAAGTAGCGAAACATCAACTCATCGGAGACAGACATCACCTTGCCAAAGATATCGTTGGCCGGCTCAGAGATGCCGATGTAGTTGCCCAGGGACTTACTCATCTTGTTGACCCCGTCCAAGCCCTCCAAGAGCGGCATGGTCAGGACAATCTGCGGTTCCTGGCCCTTGTGACGCTGCAGGTCACGGCCCATGAGGAGGTTGAAGGTCTGGTCGGTGCCGCCAAGCTCCACGTCGGCGCTCATGGCCACCGAATCATAGCCCTGGATCAGGGGATAGAGGAACTCATGGATGGAGATAGGGCGATTGGCCTCGAAACGCTTCTTAAAATCATCCCGCTCCAGCATCCTGGCCACGGTTAACTGGGAGGCCAGCCTGATCATCTCGTAGGAACTCAACTCACCCAGCCAGGTGGAATTGAACTGGACCTTGGTCTTCTGGGGGTCCAGGATCTTGAAGACCTGTTCCTTGTAGGTCTCGGCATTGCGCTCGATATCTTCCCTGGTCAGGGGAGGACGGGTATCAGACTTACCGGTGGGATCACCGATCAGGCCGGTGAAATCACCGATCAAAAAGTGGACCTCGTGACCTAAAACCTGGAAATGACGCAGCTTCTGCAAGAGAACCGTGTGACCGAGATGGAGGTCAGGCGCCGTTGGATCAAATCCGGCCTTGATGATCAGGGGCTTTCCGGTCTCCTGGGAACGGCTTATCTTCTTCACCAACTCATCACGGGAGTGGAGATCAACCGCCCCCCGCTGGATAAGCGCAATCTGCTCTTCTACCGACTTCATTTTTCTCTCCCGCTATTTGGCGTATTCAACCGCGCGTGTCTCACGGATCACGGTTACCCGGATCTGGCCCGGGTAGGTCAACTGTTCCTCAATGGCCTTGGCTATATCGCGACTCATCAGGGTGGCTTCGTCGTCTTTGACCTTCTGGCTGTTGACGATGATCCGCAGTTCTCTGCCTGCCTGGATGGCGTAGGACTTATCTACCCCTTTAAAGTTGTCTGCGATATTTTCCAGATCTTCCAGCCGCTTCACATAGCTCTGCAGCATCTCCTTACGGGCCCCGGGCCTGGCGCCGGAGAGGGCATCCGCCGACTGCACCAAGACGTCAAGCACACTCTTGGGCGGCTGGTCTTCGTGGTGGGCACCGATGGCATAGACGATGTCTTCCGGCTCTCCATACTTCCTGGCCAGGTCCCGACCGATAACGGCATGGGAGCCTTCCACCTCGTGGTCCACGGCCTTGCCTATATCGTGGAGCAGACCGGCACGTTTGGCCTTCTTCACATCCAGGCCGAGTTCAGCGGCCATCACCCCGCAGAGGAAGGCCACCTCCAGGGAATGCTTCAGAATGTTCTGGCCATAACTGGTCCTGAACTTCAGGCGACCGATCAGGTTGATCAGGTCCACATGCATCCCATGGGCCCCCACGTCAAAGGTGGCCTGTTCACCGGCCTCCCGGATCTCCACCTCCAGCTCTTCGGTGACCTTCTGGACCACCTCCTCGATCCGGGCCGGATGGATCCGGCCATCGGAGATCAGCTGCTCCAGGGCTAAGCGGGCCACCTCCCGGCGGATGGGATTAAAACCGGAAAGGATCACCGCCTCCGGGGTATCATCGATGATGATGTCGATCCCGGTGGCGGCCTCGATGGCTCGGATATTACGCCCCTCCCGGCCGATGATCCGGCCTTTCATCTCATCGTTGGGCAGGGGTACCATGGAGACGGTCTTATCGGCGACATAATCACCGGCATAGCGGGCAATGGCCAGGGCCAGAATATTTTTCCCCTTGCGGTCTGCCTCGATCTTCATCTCATTTTCGATGCGTGACAGGCGCTTGGCACAGTCCATCCTGGCCTCGCTCTCTATCAACTCCATCAGCTGCTGTTTGGCCTCTTCACGACCAATGCCGGCCAGCTTCTCCAGAGTATAGCGCTGTTCATCAACCAGAGAGTCGTAGGTCTTCTCCTGTTCCAGCAGCTGCTCTTCCCGAACAGCAACCTTCCCCTCCTGCGCCTTGAGCTCGTCCTGACGGGTTTCCAGGAGCTGAAAGTCCTTCTGGACCTCATCAAACTTACGATTGAGGCGGCGCTGATCGTTCTTCAGCTCTTCACGACTGATCTTGATCTCGCGTTCCGCCTCCTGCTTGGCCTGATAGGCCTCCTCTTTGGCCTGGAGCAGACCCTCTTTCTTAATCTGCTCAGCTTCGCTGATGGCGTTTTCTATGATCTGACGCCCCTGGGACTCGAGATTCTTCCGGTTTCCCTCGACCAAACGTTTACGGAGGTATACCCCAACCCCCAGGCCGACAATAAAATTAGCCACTGCAAGCAGCATGGTCGTCACATTGAGTTCCACAAAAAACACCTTATGTTGCGCAGTTTATTATCGCTCGTGCATAGGCGAAACAGTGGACTGCTGAAAATGGTATACAGGAAGGGGGGCGTGCGGATCGCGGCGAGCATCGGCGTCAGGAACCAGGTCAGATCTAACAGCTCCAGGGAAGCGCCAACCTGTCACAACAACCAACAGGTGCCTGCCGCTTGACGGTCTATGGAAATACGAGAAATTAGAGACAGATAGGACAATTCAGCTTCTCGTAAAAACAGCCCAGGTGAAGGGTTTCACATCTAGGATCTATGTAAACCTGATCTCATCAGAGGGGTCGTTGGTAGCAACCTGTTGGCGTCCTTAGCCACGCTCGTCTCCATCCCGACATAAGCACGTTAGATGGAGTATATGTGCACAGCAGCTCTTCCCTGCTGGTATTTCAAAAAAAAACCCCCGCGCTGCCGTGTTAACGGAATGATTAAACCTAATAAATTAGGTGGGCAATGCCAGCTGCCGTCCTCAGGGAATCAGTGAAGATTTCCATCCTCCGACAAAATAGCTACCCTAATCATGAGAGTTGGCTCAATACTCCGTTAATCACCAACAGAGCAGGGGACTTTTCTATTCTGTTGTCTTTAGTATAGCAGAACGCTCCGCGAAACTAAACGATAATCTCTCCTGCCTAGTCAATTTGGGACGACATCTTCCGGACAAGCTTCTCTATGGACGCCTGCTGGGTCTCTCGAAATCGTTGGTGTTCCTGCTCCAACTGCACACACCTTGCAGCAAGCCGAAGACTTCCCAGAACCAGCATCTTGCTCGACGGGATGGTACTGCGCCCGAGAGGTTCATCCCCCTCAAGCTCCTGACGGAGGAGTGTAATGGCCTGTTCAACGTCGTCGCTGGGCGCATCGCTGTAGAAGGCAAACTCCTGACCAAACAGGTTAAAACGGACGAGACGCTCTTTCATTAGGATCGATGGCCCGGCCCAGGCCTACTGTCCTTCGCCTTCACCGCTGAAGGGAGAGTCCTGATCCGCCTGTTCCGCAGAGTCACTGCTGCCGGCTTGATCGCTGTCCTGCTCGCTTTCCCACTGGGAGATCCGGTCCAGCAGGCCTGAGACCCGGTTGCTGACCGAACTGCGCTCATCGTTGAGGTTCTCGATGGTTGCCTTCAGGTCGGCACACTCCATATCGCGTTCCTGCAACATCTCCTCAAGGGCATTATAATCGGATTTCAGCTGACTATACTGGGTTAAAAGCTGGTCAACAAGTTCTTCCAAGCGAAGTAATTCCGCGTTATGTTCCATGGTTATCCCTCGGATTTAAGTTCTCGGAAAGGTTAAAAAAAAAACCTTACGATAATATTGTCTCAGTTCGCTGCAGCCAACTATACCGATGAGCCACTGCAAGCGCAAGGTTTTTAGAAAACAGGACCCAGGAAAGCACGCTCAACAACGGCTGAACTCCCAGGAGAGGGGCTGACCGTTGTCATAGGGCATGAAACCGTGGAAGATCCTGGGATCATCGTCAAAGATCAGGGGCAGAAAATACCGATCCCCTTCCCACATGGGCAAGGTCTCCAGGGTATCCAGGCTATGCCAGGCCAGCTCGCCCTCCTCGTTGGACTCCATCAAGGTTCCGGAATAGGAGGTGATCAGGAAGATAAAACCCAGCCAGTTCTCACCCTTGGGGCCAAAACCGGTCCAGTTGATCGTGCCCCGCAGGATCAACTCGTCACAACGCAGCCCGGTCTCTTCACGGACCTCGCGGCGCATACACTGGAGGATGTCCTCATTGGCTTCCATCTTTCCCCCTACCCCGTTATACTTGCCGAGATGCTGGTCATCCTGGCGGGCATTACGATGAACCAGGAGGGTCTTTTGTCGATCAGGGGAGAGGATGTAGCCGAGGGTACCGATGATAGGTTGATACATTGTGTGCTTCTGCCTTATAGTCGCAGTTATTGTTTTTGCAGTTTCCCATTTCTGGGTATAATAGATGAACAGGCAATTTTTCCAAGGGATAAAGGCTCGAAACGGGCAAGAGAAGTGATCGTCAGGATGAAACACCCAACACCAGCAGTGAGCAGGCGCCGTTGCGTCCTTGCACCCTTCGGCCAGCCCGTCCTCTGGGCAGCGATGACAGCAGTGCTGCTCCTGAGTATGGTGCCGCTCTCCCAGGCCGGCCAACGATTCCCCCTCTATCCCGAGATCCAGGCCAATGTCTCGTTCTGGAAAGATGTCTACGGCCGCTACACCTCCCGCCAGGGCATTCTCCATGACCGTGACAACCTCCACATCGTCTACGCGGTGATCGACCTGGTCGACTGGGAGGCCCCGGGCTCCGGCCAGATCAATCGCAATTTGATCAAATATGCCCGGCGTCACCTGAAAAACATCCTTACCGACCTGGGTCACGGCAAGAAAGCCACCACTGCCCAGGCCAGACGGATCGCCGCACTCTTCCCGAAACAGCGGCACACCAGTTTTCTCAAGGCCCGGGACAATATCCGTCTCCAGATCGGTCAGCAGGATCGTTTTCGGGCCGGAGTCGTTCGCTCCGGTAAATATCTCCAGGCGATCAAGACCATCTTCAGAGGCTATGGCCTGCCCCAGAAGCTGGCCTACCTCCCCCACGTGGAGTCCTCCTTCAACCCTCAGGCGCACAGTAAGGCCGGCGCCGCCGGGCTCTGGCAGTTCACCCGCAGTACCGGTCGTAACTACCTGACCATTGACACGGTCCTGGATGAACGCTACGATCCCCTGCTCGCCAGCCACGCGGCAGCACGGCTGCTCAAGGAAAACCATAGCCAGCTGGGAACCTGGCCCCTGGCCCTGACGGCCTATAACTATGGCCGGTCCGGGATGCTGAGGGCCGTTAAACAGCATCATGACTATGTTACTATTTTCCAGGAGTACAACCAGGGCTACTTTAAATTTGCCTCCCGTAACTTTTACTCGGAATTCTTGGCCGCAACCCAGGTGGCCGAAGCCCTGGCAGCCGACCCGACCCTCTTCCCTGAACGGCCGGAGGCCATCATCACCCTGCCCCTGAAGGGCTATGCCTCTGCCCAGAGCCTACGTAACTTTTTCCGGGTCTCCAAGCAGGATTTCGCCCGCCTCAACCCGGCCCTGCGAAGCTCGGTGCTCCAGGGCCGCAAGCTGGTCCCCAAGGGCTACCCCCTGCGGTTGCCCGGGAGTAAACGGATTCGCCTCAAACGCAGTCAGTTGAAGGCTTCCTTCTATCAATCCAGGCAACGCGAAGGCGAAGGCTCTGTCCACTTGGTCCGGCGGGGCGACACGGTCAGCTCCATTGCCAGGAGATACAAAACCACCACCAAGGCCCTGCGCCAACTCAACCGACTCAACCGCCAGGCAACCATCAGGGTCGGCCAGCAGCTGGCTGTCCCCCATCACCCCGGCAAGATCATTACCCTGAAAACCATCTCCAAAAACAAACCCTAGCCCCACGGAACCCATGGACATCTCCAAGACCATCCAAGAACTGAAGCAACGACCAGATTTCAATGACAACGTCGGCATGATCCTGATCCATAACGGTACGGTCCGTAACTGGTCCCGTGCCGACAGGCAACCGGTCACGGCCCTGGAAACCACCGTGGACCAGGAGCTGGTGGCCGCGCTCCGCCAGGAATATCTCAGCCATGAGGGCATCTACGAGATCATCGTCGAGGCCCATTCAGGGACCTTTTACCCGGGCGACGATCTCCTCTTCATCATCGTTGCCGGTGACCTGCGGGAAAACATCAAACCAGTCCTCGCCGCCCTGCTTGATCGGATCAAGGCCGAAGCGGTCAGCAAGAAAGAAATTATCCAATAAACACCAGGATCTTTCCGACAGGAGCAGTGCACAGGCATGCTCCCGGGAGGATCCCGGCAAGATTTCCCCAGAGTGAGCGATCGATCCCGCCCCCTGGGCATCGCTCTGATCATCCCAGGCGGAGGAAAACAACCTATGGCTGCGGCAGAACAACTCATCCAACAATTCAAGCAGACCAAGACCCTGCCCCACATCGTGACCAGGCTGGCTCAGCTGATCAATGATGAGGATTCCACCCTCCAGGACTTTGAGGAAGTCATCCGCCAGGATCCGGCCCTGGTGGCCCGGTTACTCACCCTGGTGAACAGTTCCTTTTTCGGGATGTCTCGCAAGGTAGACTCCATCTCCCGGGCCGTGGCCCTGCTGGGAATGAAGAACCTCCACAACATTGCGGTCACCGATGCCATCCAGGGGATGATCAACACCGAAGCCTCCTCTGCCGGCTTCTCGCCGGAGCAACTCTGGGCCCACAGCGCGGCGGTGGGGCTCTGCTGCAAGATGATCGCCGAACGGATCTTCTCCATTAACGGCGACGACGCCTACCTCTGCGGCATCCTCCATGATATCGGCCTGATCGTCGAACTGGAGGTTGCACGGGAGTCCCTGTTTAGCATCATTGACCGACTCGAACCGGGCGGCCCCTCCCTGATAGAGCTTGAACAGGAGGAACTGAACACCGACCACGGTGAGATCGGCTACCTCCTGGCCCAGGAGTGGCAGATTTCCCAGCCCCTGGTGGAGGCGATCCGCGATCATCACCATGATGACCGCTCTCTGTCGCCCAACTCCGCCACCGGCATCCTCCAGATGGCGGAGTACATCGTCAACCAGCTTGGCTTCGCAGTCAAGGAGGGGCTGTCCATTCCACTCTCAGCAGAATTGGCCAGCCACATCCAGAAAAACGTCGAGGAATACAAGGTCCTTGCCGAAGACCTTCCCGAAGAGCTGGAAAACACCACCAACATGTACGGAAACTGATGACCATGGCCCTCAACACCCTCTTTGCCGACCTTGTCGACCCGGTTCAGGGTTTATCCTCGCTCTGCACCCACCTGGAACAGGAGGGCGAAGAACTCGCCTACTTCTGCGCAGACCAGACAGGACATCATACCTGCTCTGCCGCCTTTCCCCTGGAGAGCGAAGAGGCCCTGGCCCTGATCGATCACCACCAGGAACGCTCTTCCGAACTCTCCTTTGACCACCAGGGACGCCGCTTCACCCTCCTGGCCGTGCCGGACCTGAACGGCTGCATCCTGGCTACCCCGCACCCTACCGCGGCCATTCCGCCGCAGGGGATGGCGACCATCCTGCGGCTGAGCGTACGGCTGTTCCTGGCCCATAGAGAAAACGAAGAGACCATCAGCCGACTCCGGATCCAGAAAAAACAATTTGATCGAAAGTCCGCGGTCCTGGAAAAAAAGTTCCAGGACATCATGGTGGAAAACGAACAGAATTACCGGAAGATTCAAGAACAACAGCTCAGCTACTCCAAGACCCTCCAGGCAGAAATCAAACAGCAGACCGCAGAGCTGCGCACCGCCAAGAAGGCGGCAGAATCGGCCAATGTGGCCAAGAGCGAGTTCCTGGCCGCCATGAGCCATGAAATCCGCACCCCCATGAACGGGATCATCGGCTTTACCGAGATGCTCCTGGACAGCCGCCTTGACGAGAGTCAGATCGAGTTTGCCGAGACCATCAAGCGCAGCGCCGATGCCCTGCTCTCCCTGATCAACGATATCCTCGACTTTTCCAAGGTTGAAGCCGGCAGAATGGACCTGGAGTGCATTGACTTTGATCCGGAAATTACGGCGCAGGATGTCTGCGAGCTGATCAGGCCCAAGGTCAACGGCCTGCCCATCGAGGTGCTCTGTCGAATCGATGACCGCCTGCCGGCCAATGTCATGGGGGATCCGGGCCGATTCCGTCAGGTCCTGGTCAACCTGATGGGCAACTCCACCAAGTTTACCAAAGAGGGTGAGATCGAACTGGCCCTGATGATCGAGCAGGAGCAGGAGGAAGATATTACCCTCCACGCCTATATCCGAGATACGGGCATCGGTATTCCAGAGGATAAGCTGGAATCGATCTTCGAGGCCTTTCGCCAGGCCGACGGCTCCACCACCAGGGAGTACGGCGGCACCGGCCTGGGACTGTCCATCTGCCGTCAGATCGCCGGCCTGATGAACGGCCATGTCTGGGCCGAGAGTGATGCCAGAGGAAGCACCTTTCACTTCACCTCCAGGCTGAAAAAATCCAGACAGCAGCACCGCAAGAAGTTCAACAAGGTATCCCTGGCCGGCAAGAAGATCCTTGTGGTCGACGACAACGACACCAACCTCAACATCCTGCAGCACCTTCTCCAGGCCGCGGAGCTGACGGTCACCACCCTCCAGGACAGCACCCTGGCGCGCTCCACCATCGAAGAGGCCGTGGCCGCGGGCCATCCCTTTGACCTGATTATCCTGGACATCCAGATGCCTGCTCCGGACGGCTATACCCTGGCGAGAATAATCCGTGAGGAGTTGCCGGCCACGGCCCGGACCCCTCTGCTCGCCTACACCTCCTCCACCGACCGGAGTGCCCAACGCTGCAACCAGGCAGGGTTCAACGCCTTTCTGACCAAACCGGCACGCCGGGAGATCCTCTTTAAGACCATTGAAAAATTACTGGGAAAAGAGGAACTGGAGAGCGATCCGCAGCCCCAAGAGCCCTTGATCACCCAGTACAGTGTTCGCGAGGAGCTCAAACAGTCGGTCAGAATCCTGCTGGCCGAAGACAACCTGATCAACCAGAAACTGGCCACCCTGATTCTCACCAAGGCCGGCTACCAGGTTGATGTGGCGGCAAACGGCAAGTTGGCGGTACAGAGCTTCAGCGGCAACCCTGACCGCTATGACCTGATTTTAATGGACGTGCAGATGCCGGAGATGGATGGCCTTGAAGCCACCCGGGTCATCCGTGAGCTTGGATTTGAGACCATCCCCATAGTGGCGATGACTGCCAATGCCATGAAGGGTGACCGGGAGATCTGTCTGGAGGCGGGAATGAACGATTACATCTCCAAGCCCATTAAACGGGAACTGGTCTTTGAAATCATCGAAAAATGGCTCTACCGGGAGATCGGTCGTTGACTGCCGCCTACAGCTTTCCCCAGCCCGCCAGCTGCGCCACCAACCTCTACAGCAAGGATCCGCTATGTTGAACCACCACCACTGGCTTGAACGTTGGCAGAGCTGGATCTTCGCTGAGCAGAGCGAGGCGCCTCGGCTTGTTGCCGGCCTGCGAAACACCCTCCAGGTCATGGTTATCATGTTCCGGGAGGCCATCCAGGCCAATCTTTCCATCCGGGCTTCGGCCCTCACCTACTCGGTGATCCTCTCCATGGTCCCCCTGCTGGCAATGAGCACGGCCATACTCAAGGGCATGGGCGGAGAAAACCAGCTCAGGGTGGCGGCCGAACGCTTTATTGAACAGATCGAACCCCGTCCTGCAGCCCAAACCGATCCGATCCAGTCCCTTGCCCCGTCTGGAGGAACCGAGATGGCGACAGCAGGTTTTAGCGGTCACATCTACCATGCCATGGACACCGTCTTCAGCTATGTGGAGAACACCAACTTTGCCGCCATCGGCGCCTTTGGGGTCGCCGGCCTCCTGATCGTGGTGGTGATGGTCTTCAGCACCATCGAAGAGGCCATGAATGCCATCTGGAAATCTTCCCAGGGACGGCCGCTGTTGCGCAAGATCATGGATTACCTGGCCCTGCTCATCCTCCTGCCCATCTCCATCAACCTGGCCTTTGCCGGTGAGGCCATCCTGGCCAGCAACCGGATGATGGGCTACCTTTCCACGGCCCTGCCGGTCTCCTGGCTCCTCACCGGTCTGCTCAAGGCACTGCCCTTTCTCTTCATCGTGATGACCCTCACCCTGATGTACCTCTTCTTTTCCCGGGCCCAGCTCTCCACCAGGGCTGCCCTAGCCGGGGCCGTCTTTGCCTCGTTTTTTTGGCTGCTCACCCAAAAGATGTACATCTTTCTCCAGGTAGGCGTGGCCAAGTATAATGCCATCTACGGCTCCTTTGCCACGGTGCCCCTGTTTCTGACCTGGCTGCACCTCTGCTGGACCTTTATCCTCCTGGGGGCCACCCTGGCCTATGCCATCGAAACCCGTCGAAGTTACCGTTTCAACGACTCGCCCCTCACCCCGGGGAGGAGCCTGCAGCTCTGCTATGACCTCCTCAACGCCACCTATGATGATTTCCAGGAGCGGAAACCCACCACCAGCGAGGGGTTGCAGCAACAGCTCAAGGCCTGCACGCCGACAGAGATCAGCCAGACCCTCTCCACCCTGGTGGCAGCTCAGCTCCTTCGGACCACAGTGATCAACAGGGAGCTCACCTACCTGCCGGTTACCACCTCGGAGCAGCTGCCTGCCCAGGAGGTGGTTGAGGTGATCTTTGGCCGACAAGGCAAGGAAAGTCCAGGAGGAGAGCTGGCAAACCTTGCCCTGGAAGGAGCCCGCCAGGCAGTGAAGGGACACCGCTTCCAGGCAGCAGAGACCTACGGAGGAAGCTGATGATTCAGCACAGGGAGCGTGCCATCCATACCATCCTGGGCAACAACAACCTCCTGCTCATTGTGGCCAACGGCTATGGCGGCGATGAGCCGGTCCAGCCGGAAAACTTCCTGGGGCAACTGGGCTTTTTGCTGACCAGGCAGCTGGGGTGTTATGGGGTCATCAATACCAGGTATAAGAAAGCGATCCTGGACCTGAGTAATGTGGAGGCGGTCAAGACCAGGAAAAAGATCACTGATACCTTTTTACTGCAGATCAGAGAGTTCAAGGAAGAGATCAGCGGCAACGACCTGCTCCCCCAGGTCGTCATCCTCCAGGTCGGCCCGCCCACCATGGAGGCGGGAGCGCAGCTGCTCCTGGGTTATGGCCAGGGAGAGCGCGGAGTAAAGGAACGTCCCCATAACCCGACCCTGGCCCCGTCACGACTCTCCAGATTTCGCCTGGCCATGGAGGATCAGCAGCTGAGCACGGCCATCGCCCCTACAGACTCGGACTACTGCGGCAGGGAGCCCTGGCACCTCAACCAGCTCTTTCGCCAGAAAAATTATCTTGACGGCTTCTTTGATCCCAGGGTCCGATCCCTCCTCCTGACCATTGCTCCCCAGCTGCTGAGCAGCACGGAGGCAACCACAGCCACGGCCAGTGCCCTGGCCTCGGCACTGGCTCAGTTCAGCCAGCAGATGGCCCTGGTCAGACAGATCCGGCTGGCCAACATCGACGCTACAGGTGAAGACGATCTGCAATACATCTTCCGCATACCCAATGATACCCGTTACAACGAGATCTCCAGGGAATCCTATATCGAAGAGCTGGCCGTCTCCATCCAACGAAACGGCCTGCTCCACCCACTGGTCCTGCTCCAGAAAGATGATGGCCGCTATAAGATCCTCTGCGGTTTTCGACGCTTTCAAGCCCTGAGCCGCCTGTCCCAGGAGTGGGTTGAGGCCAAGATATTCCAGGAAGAACAGTTCAGCAGCGAAGACTTTTTCAACATCTCCCTTGCCGAGAATACCAGGCGCCGCAATCTCAACCCGGTGGAAATCGGCAACTTTCTTGACAGCGCCAGTGAACGTTTGCAGCTCAACAACACCATGCTGGCCGAACAGTTTGGCGCGACTCTGGGGATCGGTTCGCCTGGCAGCAAGGTATCTCACTCCACCATCCACAAGTACAGGAAGGTCAACCAGATCAGAACCAGAGGCGAGTCTCCTGAAATTATAAACGATATCATCAATGACAAGCTCCAGTTCTCCACGGCCGCCGAAGTCCTTGCCCCGATCAAGGATCCCCTGGACCGCGACAGCCTCTACCTGGAGATCATCAAGCCCCTGGGACCAACCCGTCCCCAGCTGAAGAAAATTATCAAACTCCTGGCTCAACGATCTACCAGCCTCCACGCCACCATCACCTCCGAGGAGGTACGCCCCCTTATCAGCCAGGCCATGGAGGCCAGACAACGGGCCGCCACCTTTATCCGCCTCTACGAGAACAGCCTTGAGCCGCCTGCCGGGAAAGAGCGCCAGCAACAGCAGCAGCGCCTGGCTCAGAAGCTTGTCCCCCTGCGCCGGAGGTATTTCGGCGACCAGGCCTGCCAAAAAGATTTCAACCTTGTGGCAGAGCCCAGGGCCGCCTCTGTTCCTCCCGACCATCCTGACCGCTACGAACTCCGGCTGCGCATCAACAAAGACAACTACCAGGACATCCTTCGTAAACTTGAGACCCTGCTCTCTAAAGAAGACCTGCTCTCCTGAAGACAAGGGAGCCTCTGCTCATTTTTCGCATGCGAAAAATGAGCAGAGGCTCCCTTGTCTTCTTCCTCTCCCCAGCCCAAGCTCTCTCCTGTCCGGCCCTCCTACCCGAGCGCATTATACCAAGCTCAAGGATGAGCAAAGGGGATCGTCCCAGGGTCAAGGCGATAGCGTCTCCTGGCCGAAGACAAGAGGAGCTTTTTTTATGGGGGGGGGCGGTGGGCGATGAAATCGAGTGGCACCTAGGTGCAGGAACAAAGAGCGCCTATACAGCTCCCCTTGCCAGCAGCTCATGGGCCTGAGTTAACTGGCGTTTGAGTTCCTGCTCGTCCAGGCCGGCCTGGACCGCGACCTCCTTGAGGTCATAGCCCGCCACCCAGCCGGGGACATTACCCGGCAGCCATTGGCTGGCACTGCCCAACTGCTGGTAGCGGGAGCGGGCGTAGGCAAGCAGATCCCAGCCTCTGGCAAGATCATAGAGCCAGAGCACTCTGGGGATATTGATATACCCCGGGATCTCTTCAAAAAAAGGAAACCTATCCCAGTGGGCATCGGGATGGCTCCTGCCGGTCAGGCGCTGCATCTGTGCCTGCCAGCGGTTATAGATGGTTGCGACCAGCTCTCGATCCGCCAGGTGGGGCAGGACCTTGAGGTGCTCTGCAAAGTCGGCAGGTCTGGCCGCACCGATGCTGATGGTATGGATCCCAGGATGCTGGAGACAGAAGAGATCATTGAACTGCATGGGGCTGAGCGGCCGGCACAACCTGGTGAGCAGGGCAGGCGGCGTGTGCAGCATGCCCCCCTTGTCGCTGGGACTGATGACAAACACCCCCAGGTCGCGCTCGCCCGCCTCCTGAAGTACCGCTTCATGGCGTTGAAAGATGGTATACCAGTGGAGATTACAGTAATCAAATCCGCCGTGCTCCTGCAGTCGGACCGCCTCAAGGATAACCTCCCTGGGACCATGACTGGAAAAACCGATCCAGCCGACCCGCCCCTCGGTCTGCAACCTTCTGGCCTCCTCGAGACAGCCGCCCGCTCGGCACACCTGCCAGAGCTGACGGAAGGTATTGATCCCGTGTATGGCCAAAAGATCTAGCCGTTCCACCTGAAGTCGTGCCAGGGAATCCAGCACATTCCGGCGAAAAACCGCAGCATCGGGTTCCGGCGCCACCTTGGTCTGGAGTATGTAGTCGCTACGCTCCCACTCTTGGAGGACACGACCCAACTGGTGTTCCGACGAACCGTAGGCCCGGGCGGTTTCAAGATGGTTGATACCATGCCCCAGGGCTTGATGAACAATGGCTCGGAGCCTGGCCTGCTGCTGTGGCTCGATCTGTTCAGGGGAGAGCTCTTGCCAGGATTGCATGGAACGCATACAACCTGCGGAAAACAACGGCATGGACAGGCCGGTTTTACCAAATCTTCGGTATTCCATATCCTTGCCAGTGCCTCCCTGCTCTTCCCCTCCCCATCACTAGAGGGAGGCGCGCACCGCCTTGGCCAACTCCAGCATGGTATAGGGTTTTTTCAAATAGAGTCCTGCTCCCAACCGCTGGGCCTTATATACATGATCGGAACGGGAAAAACCACTGGCAATGATGCTCTTCTGGGAGGAGTTGAGGCGAACGATCTCTTGATAGGTACTCAGGCCATCCAGTCCACCGGGCATAATCATATCAAGAATCACCAAATCCACCGCGTGGCTGCGAAGATAGTCCAGACAATCTTCTCCGGAGGCAACGGCATGGGCGGAATACCCCAGGTTACGTAACATATCGGTGGCGATTTCCCGCTGCTCTCTCATGTCGTCCACCACCAGGATACGCTCGTTGGCCCCGCTCAGGAGATCAAGCCCCTCTTCCTCCTCTTCCTCCAGGGCCGCCTGCTCGGTCAGGGGTAAAAACAGTCTAAAGGTGGTCCCCTGAAAACGGGTACTGGCCAGGTCGATAGAACCGCCATGGTCCTTGACTATGCCGTAGACAATGGTCATACCCAGCCCGGTCCCGCTGCTGCCCATGACCTTGCTGGTATAAAACGGTTCAAAGATGCTGGATACATTATTGGCCGCAATCCCCACCCCGTTATCCTGTACCGTAAAGACCACGTACGGCCCCTTGGGGACCTGACCGGTACTGGCGGTGAATGGTTCGATCGATTGGTGACGGGTTTCAAGCAAGAGGCGCCCCCCATCGGGCATGGCCTCCAGGGCATTCACCACCAGGTTCATGATCACCTTGGAGAGTTGGATGCTACTCCCCATGATCATGCATGGCTCTGCGCTTATATTGATCTTGTAACGGATGTGTTGCCGCCCCTGCACCATCTGTTGATGTTCAGGGCTGTCCAGAAAATCCCTGAGTACCTGATTAAAATCCAGGGGCTCATGGTTGTCCACTCCCCGTCGCGCCAGGGTCAAGAGATCCGCCACCACGGCAGCGGCCCTCTCTCCGGAGCGTTTGATCACCATCAGGGGCTGATAGAATTTTGAATCCTCGGCCAGGTTGCTGAGCAGCATATCCGGGTAGCCTACCAGGCCGGAGAGGATGTTGTTGAGGTCATGGGCCACCCCACCGGCCAGCATCCCCAAGGCCTCCATCTTCTGGGCGTTTTTTAAACTTTCCTCCAAGCGTATCTGTTCGGAAACATCACGAATATCCAGAACGACCCCACTCACCTGATCATCGACTGCCAAGCAGGAAGGGCTGTAGGTCAGATGCCAGATGGTGGTTTCACCACCCTGGCCCAGAAAGTCCCGCTTCTGCTGCACCACCTCTCCGCCCAGGCACTGCTTAAAGGCGGCTTCCATCTCCTGACAGAAGGTGGTGCCCCCAAACAGCGAGGAAAAGTGGCTCCCCTTCACCTCAATGAGGCCTGCCTCCCGGGCCAAGACCATATAGGCCCCGTTCACAACCTGATGCACCCCCTCCCTGTCCAGCAGGGCCATGGCATCGGTGGAGGCGGAAACGATCTCAGCCAGCTTTCTCAGTTCATGCTCTATCTCCAGCCGCTCACCGACCTCTCTGGTCAACTGCTGATTGGCCGCCATCAGTGCCCTGGTGCGCTCTTTTATTTTCAAGCGCAGGATAAAGGCAGTGACGAAAAAAAAGAGGGCCACAGCCCCGATAGCGGCGATGATCAACAGCAAGTAACGCGGGAGTTGCGAACGGTCCTCCACCTTGAGCCAGCGATTGGTGGCCGTGAAATAGGCAGATCCCTCCTCTCTCTGCATGGCTGTGAGATGGCGATCGATGGCTGACACCCAACCATAAGGATCCCCTTTGGGCCCGGCAAAGCGGAGTTCCACAGGGTTAAACAGGACCGGAGTTTCCCTGACCTGAAACTGGCTCTGGTACTGGACACCGAACAGCCTGCTCACCACCCCCACCTGCACATAGCCTGCATCGAGCATCTCCATGATGGTCAGGTAATCCTCAACTTCAATGAACCGGCAGTCCAGGGCTAATTTGGAGGTAATATCCTGGAGGGCAGCAAAGTGGATATCCCCCTGCGCTACCCCAATCTTCAGGCCATCCAGTTCCAAGAGAGAGGTCAGGCTGGTCGACTTGGCGGTAAACAACTCTGCCCAGTTGGTGACCACGCTCTCATAGGTATAGGTAAAGCGACGGGCGCGCTCCTTAGAGTAGGCGATGGCCGGCAGGATATCGAGTTCCCCCTGCTCCAGCATCTTCAGCAGACTGGCCCAGCTTTCGTGGACATAGCGGACCTGCCACCGCTCCCGGCGGGCGATCTCCTCGATAAGATCGATGAACAGCCCCTGGGGCCGATCCTGTTCCCCCTGAAAAAGGAGGGGAGGATACTCATAGACCCCTACCCTGATCACCTCCCTGGCTGAAGAGATCGAGGAAAAGAAGAGCAAAAAAAACAAGAGACGGCCGACCGTTCTGATCACCTTGAAATTGATGAGAGCCCCCTGGCAAAGGTTAGTGCCGCTGATCCACTCCCCTGCCCTGCTCCGCCTGAATGATCCGACCAAGGGGTTCCGGACAAAGAAGAAGTACCATCCTGGAAATTATCGCTTCTTTTCCATCCATGTGTCAACCCTGCTGCTGATAAAAACCTCGCAAGAGCTGGGCAGAGGGTTGTTCCGGACAGCCTCCCGGCTCAGCCCTGCTGCAGGGCTGAGGCTAAACTCCACTAAAGGGGGCAAGGAGCAATGGCGGCTCCAGCTGCAGCCCCGGCCGGGTCCCGCCAGCGCAAACTCACCGGGGCAGAGCAAGCCACCGGCCCCCTCCACCCAGAGAGAGAAAAACTTACCAAACCTTTACTGGGCTCCAGAGGCAAACAGGGTACACTATGCGCCAAAGAGGAGCTGGGATACCAGAAGCTAAAGGCTACCTTGAAAAATCCAGCCCCATCTTCCAGGGCACCACTTGCTGTATATAGCGTGATAGCAAGGAGTTACGCTAAGAAGAGGCTTCAAAACTCGTTTTCACCTGGAGCGTCAGCTGAAACAGCTTGGTTTTCACGATTTCGATTGAAGCCATGGAGTAGCAGCTCCTCGACCGCTATTTCTTTTCGAGCTTGCTTGGACTTCATCCAGCCATCAAGGTTCCGGATGCCCCAACCAGCTGGCGATTTGGGATATCATGACTCATCCCATCTAATCGACCAAAATTATGACTATTTTATTTTTCAATGGGCCCTTCGGCTCCGCGGTTTGGCACCGTCTCTGAAGCTGCCCTCTGTACCCTGGCAGAGTTTCCGTGCTCAACAGATTACCATTTGACTCTACCCAAACCCTGCAGTACTATTCATTATAGTTTTTTTCAACCCACCTTAATTATTATCAAAAATCAACAAGGAGCCCCCCGATGCGACCCACCCTAAAGAGTCTGATCTATGGACTGATTCTGATCCTGGCAACCTGCCTCACCACCACGGCCTACTCCCAGGAAGTAACCAAGACGGTGAGCGGAAAAAATGTAGCCTTTGTCAAGCTCGCCGACAACTTTATCATCCTCTACGATTCCTCCAGCTCCATGGGGGCTACGGTCAAGAGCGGCGAGCTGATGCGTCTGGATATTGAGCGCCAGATCCTCACCGAAAAAAATGCCACCCTGCCCCAACTGGACTGGCAGGCAGGTCTCTACACCTTTACTCCGGGATTCGGCAAGCAGGCCTTCAACGCCTACATCCCCATGCAGACCTATAGCAAGGAGCTGTTCACCTCCACCATCAAGGACTTGCCTGCACGCCCCTCGGGAACGACCCTGCTTCAGCACGGCCTTGTTTCCCTTGACGCGGTCCTGGCCAAGCAAGCTGGCAAGACCATTGTCTTCCTCTTTACAGACGGCCAGTATACCGTCAACAACGGCCTGCCCAGCCCAGGGGTCCTGGCCCGTCAACTGGCCAAGAAGTACGACATCTGCTTCTACGTCATCGACACCGATGATGCGACCAACGGAGACAAGGCGGTCCAGGCTGTGGCCAGTGCCACGGAGTGCGGCAAGGTTATCAGGTTCTCTGAGCTGCTTGGCCACCCTGAATGGTTGACCAACCCACTGTTCATGGTCAAAGGCATGAAAGCTGCTGCCAAGCCCCAGGTGGCCGGCCGCACCATGAATGCCTTTCACTTTGATTTTGACAAGGCCGAGATCAAACCGGAAAATTACGTCGCCCTCAACGAGCTGGCCATCTTCCTCCAGGATAACCCTGGAGCCCACGTCACCCTGGCAGGCTACACCGACAGCAAGGGCTCCGACGAGTACAACCTGGGACTCTCCCAACGCAGGGCCGCCAGTGTTCGTGCCTACCTGGTAGAGAAAGGCGGTATCGATAACAAACGGATAACCCTGAGCTGGTTTGGCAAGGCAAAGCCAATCGCCTCCAACCAGAGCGAAGCAGGTCGCGCCAAAAATCGACGGGTTGAAAGCATCATCACCGGGATGAAATAATTCATCCGGCAGTGGTTACCACAGGCAGGCTCATACGGGTCCTGCCTGTGGCCCTCACAGGGACGCTGGTTTTCATCTCGTCCGCCAAGCGCACCGCTCGACTCGCCCCGGTGCTCGTCTTTACCCTGTTCCTCCTCTCCGGCTGTGCAGAGCTCCCCGATTATGCGGCCCCACGGATTCTCCCCCCAAGTGGCGAGGCAGTAGCGTCTTTCAGCTATCGCCAGCTCACCCGCGACGACTTTCGCAGTCCCCGGGATCCCGTCTCGGATAAGGACCAGGACCATCGCCTCAATGCCCGCTCCACACTCCAGATTCAACCGGCAGCAAGCACCCGAATCACCATTACCCACAGCAGCTACCAGGGGCGGAGGCTCTACTTTGCCACCGTGAACAAGCTGCGTTTTCAGGCGGTTTTCGTCCCTGAACACTCCTGGTGGAACCCCGAGATAGCTGCAGAACAGGCCGCCTATGTGCTCCAGCATGAACAGATCCACTTTGCCCTGATGGAGCTGGCAGCCCGGCGGCTCAATGCACAGCTGGAGAGTTCTCCGCCAGCCCCGCCGACCATCATCGAATACTCCGCGGCCCAGGCGCAAGGCGCGATAATGGCATGGATTCAGGAACTCATCGCCGGCCACCACCAGGAGATCATTGCAGAACACACCTCCTTTGACCGGGACACCTCGCTCTATTTCTCACCTCAATGGCAGCAACGCTGGTGGCAGGATGTCCAGCAACGCCTGGAAGAGAGCGCGGACCAGGGGACACCCCTGCCCGGGTCATGAGCCCGCGCCAGGAGCCCCCATCGATGAAGAGGTGTCCTCCCCGACCGGCTCCTCAAAGGCCAGCTTGGAGGCCTCCCCCTGGTGCAGCAACTGCCTAAGCAGGGCCTGGGTGTAGGACCAGTCATAGTGCGGATAGGAGGAACGGGCCTGACTGAGCTTATCGCGGAGCATTTCCTCAAGAATCGCAATCACCCTGGCGGCATGGGAGCCAATCCCCTCTTCGGTTATGAACACCAGGGCATCGATAATATCCGCCAGTTTCACCACCAGCAGGTACTCGGGATGCTCCCGGCGCATATCCTCCTTCATCTGCCGCAGCCAGGGAGCGATGGCGTCCTCAATGGCCTCCAGGGGATTATCCTCCCCACAGAGCTGCTCCAGATGACGCTTCAGGGGACTGGGCAGGTCGCCCATGAGCAGTTCAGGGGTATCGTGCAGGGAGGCATACTCCATGATCTGGAGCAGGCCCCTGTCGGTAAGGGCAGAGGCAAAGATCTCCTTGGCCAGCTTGTTGGAGATCCTGGTGACCATGTAGTGATGTTCTGCCAGGGTCTGATCTCGAGAGGTGCGCACACTGTGCCAACGGGTCACATGACCTGAGCGGGCAAGGTCGGCCAGGGTAAGTTTTGGCAGGGTCATGGTCCTGTTCCATTCCATGGAGAGCTCCAGCAGGCTGAGGTTAGCTGAGGTAAAATGAAAAACAAACTGCAGAGCAGGGGCCTATTCTTTCCAGATCTTTCTGCTTTCTGTACCAACAAGGAACCCCAAGCTCTCCCCGGTTGAAAGATCGCATCGTCTCAATGCGGCCATCAGAGACGGGCAACTCCGAGAAAGATGGCATGCAGGGAAACCACCATCACGATAAAGGCCAGCCGGGCATGCTCTGCCTGCAGCCCGGGAAAGGTGTAGGCCAACTGGCCGTGGGGACAGCCTGAGATACAGTCGCCACAGAGGGTACAGCTTAAGCCTGGTTTGCCGCCCATGATATCCAGAGGAGTCTGGGCATCATAGCGGCAGACCAGGGTACAGCTTCCGCACTGGGTGCAGCCCGAGGCCATCCGGATACGCCAGGGGTTGATTTTACCAAAGATGTTGGCGAGCAATCCCATGGGGCAGTAGCTGGTGCAATGGGTCATGCTGCCGCTCCGACGTGACCAGGTGAGCATGATCACCACCCCGACCAGCCCAAAAACCGCGGCCAGGATGAGGGCCACGGACATGGACAACCCCGAGTATCGCAGCAGAATGGCGCCGCCAATGACGCCAGCACAGATGCCCAGACGAAGACGACTCCGCCAGGCTGGAAGTTGTCCGGCCCTTTTCTGCTGCTGTGCCGACCAGTTATCCCAGGCCCCGATGTAACAGAGATGACTACACCAGCCAGGGCCGACCAACAGCAGGGTGGTGGCAAAGAGAATGATCATGAAAAAACCTTCGCCCCGGTAGAGGGGCCCGGCAAGGATCAGGGCCGGCACCGGCAGATGAAGCCTACCGGTCATCAGAAACTGTTCCAGCCCCAAGAGCCCCAGACCAAGCTGAAGAAAAAACAGGCCAGAAAAAACCGCCCAGATCCTTCGCCGCCAGCGGGCAGACTGCCCGGGCACAACCATCTTGCCGCCTATCCAGGCGGCATAGCAGCCCAGAAAAAAGATGGCCAGCCAACCACTGCCGGGAAAGAAACGATCCGCCAGGATGATATCCAGGGAGGACTTTTCCCTGGCCAGGGCCAAGCCGGCCACGGTGAGCAGAAAGGCAGCGCCCTGAACCCAGGCCTTTCCCCCTCCGGCCGCCCAGGCCCTCCGACCATTGAGCAGGGCTGCCAGGCCGGTCAGCCCGGCCACTGCGCCCAGGATGATGGCCAGCCGCAACCAGGGCTGCCCCTGCTCCAACCGCAGGCCGACAAGCTGGATGGCAATCTCCAACCACAGGACCATACCTGCCCCAAGCAGACCACCAAGGGCCCAGCCGCTCCAAGGGGCACGAACAGTGGCCAGGACCGCCCCGAGCAACCAGAAGCCCACGGCCCCGCCGTTACCCAGACGCATGGCATGGGCGGCCAAGAACAGGGCGGCCAGAAGAGCGAGTATACGTCCAATCATAGTTTACCTTCCATCTGACGAGCAGCAGTGAGTACCGGCAACGATCATGGAGCGACGGGAGACGAGTTCCGGGGAGTCTTCCCCATCGTCATGCCTCCCGGGCAGCGCAAAGGCTGGCAAAGAAGAGTGTAAACAGTCTGGGTGAAGCGTGTTTTCAGACGCTCGGCTGCCTTCAGAGGCGCCGGAAAAAGAGCTCTCTTTTAACAGGGTAAGCCATCTGAATTTCGGTGATAATCAGGGTTTCCCCAAGACAGAATGCCCGCCTGCGCGGGAATGCCAGCCAAAAAGTGGATGACCGAGGAGGGGAGCCCCCCTGCCAATGCCTTGGGAGATCCAGACAGACCCTAAAATACCTGTTCCTGATACTAAATCCCAGGAAAAAGAGTCTGCGCTCGTCTGGAGGCGGGTCCACTCTTTCATGGCTGGGAGAGGATCAGCAATAGAGCGACAGCGACAGCCCCTGCTCGTTGCAAGCAGGGGCAGCAGCAAAGCTTAGCCCCTCTCCCTCTGTTCATCAAGAACCCGGCGTACGGTCCTGGCCAGTTCGGCCTTGCCCAAGGGTTTATAGACGATCGCCTGGACGCCGAGTTTGGCAAATTCTTCCCCCTGGACAATCTTGCTGTAACCGGTAGAGAGGATCACCGGAATATCGGGACGTATTTCCCGAATACGCCAGGCCAGGCGGTCGCCGGTGTACTCCGGCATGGTCAGATCCGAAATAACTAGATCAAAACTCAGCGGCTCTGCAGTCACCAGGGCCAGGGCCTGGCTGCTGCTCACACAGGTGGTTACCGCATAGCCCAATCCCGTTAACATTCTCTCAGAGATGGTACATATATTGGGCTCATCGTCGACAAAGAGGATCCGTTCCTTCCCCTGGGCCAGGGGTTCGCTCTCGACCTGCCGTTGGCTACCGCTCTCCTCGGCTGCAGGCAGGTAGATCGAAAAGATCGTACCCAGCCCCAGGGTGCTCTCCACGCTCATCCTGCCGCCGTATCCCTCCACGATCCCGTGCACCACCGCAAGTCCCATACCCGTCCCCTCCCCTGGGGGCTTGGTGGTAAAGTAGGGTTCAAAGATGGCGCTCAGTTGCTCCTGAGGGATGCCGACGCCGGTATCGGCAACCTGTATCTTGACATACTGGCCGGCATTGAGGGGCAGCCCGGACCTTACCGAGCCATATTCCACACTGATGTCATCCAGGAGCACCTCCAGGATTCCGCCCCGCTCTTCCATGGCCTGGGCCGCATTGGTACAGAGATTCATTAAAATCTGATGCAGCTGGCTCGCCGCACCCATGACAGAGGAAACGCTGTTCACGGACTCCCGTATCTGAATGGAGCTGGGGATGGATGCCCTCAGCAGCCGCAGGGCCTCCCTGGCAACACCATCCACCCGCACCGGCTTGATCGTTTCATCGGCCTGACGCGCAAAACTTAGGATCTGCCGGACCACATCTTTTGCCCGCAATCCTGCCGAACGAATCTCCTGCAGATAATCCTCGAGCACACTATCCTTGGCCACCAGATCAAGGGAGAGATCGGCAAACCCCAACACTGAGGAGAGGATATTATTGAAATCATGGGCTATCCCACCGGCAAGGGTACCTATGGCCTCCATCTTCTGGGCCTGCTGCAGGCGGGATTGCAGTTGCACCTTTTCGGTGATATCCTCACCTGCGGAAAGCAGCCCGACAATAGCGTTCTCCCCATCGGTAAGACAGGTGTTACGCCAGGCAATCTGTCGCTGCTCCCCGGCCTTGGTAAGGATGGGATTCTCATAATATTCACATGAGGCCAGATCTCCTGCCAGCAGCTGTTGCAAAACTCGGGAGACTTCCTCTTGATGGGATTCCGGGACAAAGTGCTCCAGCCAATCCAGCCCACAGACCTCATCTTCTTCGACCCCCAAGAGAGTGCAGGCCTTTTGGTTGGCCAGGGTCACCCGCCCCTTGTGATCGAGGCCAATAAAGATGACCGTGGCCAGGTCAAGATACTGCTCAGCCTTTTGCTTCTGCGCAAGGATGTTTCTCTCGGCCTCCCTGGCCTCTGAATCATCCTGAAAGACCAAGACGGCGCCAAGAACCTCCCTGTCCCCAAGGATGATCGGTGCGCCGCTCTTCTTGATCGGAAACTCGCGACCTTCCCTGGAAATCAGGAGGCTGTGACTGGCCAGCCCATCGACCTGAGCGCCATCAATCACCTGGCTTGCCGGATTTTGCTGTGGCTTCCTGGTCTGCTCATCAATAATTTCAAACACCTCCTCCAGGGGCCGGCCAACGGCCTCGGCGGCGGGCCAGCCGGTCAGCTGAACCGCCACCGGGTTGATAAAGGTGATCTGCCCCGCCATATCGGTGGCAACAACACCGTCACCAAGACTGTTTAAGGTGGTCTTAAACCATTGATTGCTTTCACGCAGCCGACGATCGCTCTGCTGTTTATAAAGGGCGAGCTCGATAACGGATTTCAGCTCATTATCATCAAAGGGTTTAATGATATAACCATAGGGCTCGGTCAGTTTTGCCCGGGCAATGGTGTCATCATCGGCATGGGCGGTGAGATAGATCACCGAGAGCTGATACTCCTCTTTCAACTTCAGGGCTGTATCGATACCGCTCATCCCTGAGCCAAGCCGAATGTCCATGAGGGCAATATCGGGCCGCTCTTCAACGACGGACTGCAAGGCCTGCTCGCCGGAGGTGGCGGTAGCGGTGACCCCATAACCCAGGTTGAGCAACTTCACCCTCAAGTCCTCAGCAACGATTGGATTATCTTCGACAATCAGGATCTTGATCTTCTCCATATTCATCACTCTGCTCCTGCCAATGGCTAAGGACATATCGCCCCGGCAAACAGAGGCATCACCGCCTCTTTCTCTATAACTGTCAGGGCACGGGAAAACTGATGGCAACGGTGGTCCCCGGCTGTGGGGTCACCGCCATGGAGCCATGGAGTTGGCCTGCCACCAGCACATTGACAATCCTCAGCCCCAGGCTTTTACTCTCCGTCATCTCAAATCCCTCGGGCAGCCCCACCCCATTATCCTGCACCCGCAAGACAAGCTCCTGACCGGCATGCTCTTTCAAGGAGACCTCAAGCAGCCCCTCCGCATCCGCGCCCAAGGCCTGCTCAGCAAAGGCATATTTAAAGGAGTTACTAATCAACTCATTGATGATCAGACCACAGGCAATACTCAGATCCATACCAAGCTCAACAGGATCGACCTCTATTCGAACCGTAACCCCAGAACTCACCTCCTGATAGATCCTCTTCAGGTGAGCTGCTATCTGTTCAAAATAAGAGTACAGATTGACGCTGGCCATATCATCTGAACGATACAACACTTCATGGATCAATGACATGGATTTAATCCGGTTATTGGAATCAACCAACAGATTCCTGTAAAGATCATCCCTGACTTCATTGGCCTGAAGACTCAGCAGACTCTGGATAATCTGCATATTGTTCTTCACTCGGTGGTGAATCTCTTTGAGTAAAATCTCTTTTTCCTGCAACGATGCCCGCACCTGGTCTTCGGCGGCTTTCTGTTCGGTAATATCAGCAGCAATCCCCTCAAAGCAGCCTTCCACCCCGGAGAGCACCCCGGAGAACTGCAGCCAGCGCAGGCTCTCATCCTTGGCCCTGATCTGGACAATACAGTTGCTTATCCTGCCCTCACGCTGCAGCTGCTCAACCATCCCCTGTCGCTGCGCTGGAAAGAGATAATGATCGGCAGCCACATAGTCGCCCACACACTCCTGGGGAGAATCGTAGCCTAATATTTCCGCCAACCTGGCATTGGAATCGATGATCCTGCCGTCACTGATCCTGGAGCGAAACATCCCAACCTGGGCATTTTCAAACAGATTTCTGTACTTCTCTTCCCGCTCCCGGAGCAACTCCTGGGCAGTGCTGACCTGGATGACCTCTGAGGCGGTGGAGGCTATGGCCTGGAGAAACTCGTCATCAGCCGGCTGCAGCCGATGCCGACTAAAGAGGGCCATGACCCCGATGGCCTCGCCCTGGGAATCGAGCAGGCCATAGCCGGCAAAGGCGACCAACCCCAACTCCCTGGCCCAGGAATGGTTATGGATCCGGGGATCGTTCTGGACCTCATTGGTGAGAAAGCCGCCTATCTCACCGGTGCCAATCATCCCTATCTTGTAGGCACCCAGGGGGACCCTGCCATGGGGACCATTCAGATGGGTATACCTTCCCGAACTGGCCACCAGCTGCAGACAGGTTTTCCTGGTGTCGCCAAGCTGCCTGTCCCCGTAGCAACGCGCGGTATGGAGACAGGCAGCGCCACAGTGATCGCCCTCCCGCAGCAGCCAGATCCGGGCAAAATCACCCCCAAGGATATCCACCACCGCCGTGGTAATCTTTTTCAGCTTCGCATCCAGAGGAGCCGCCCCCAGCAGGCTCTCCTTCAGGCGATTCAGGCCATCCACCCTCTGCTCGGAACGCAGCCGTTGCGCCACCTCCTGGTTCAACTCGTCTCGACTGGCGGTCATCTGCTGGAGGTTGTACATCATCTCCTGAAAGGAGAGGGCCAGTTGGCCGATCTCGTCCCGGCCGCTGATCTCGATGGGTTCATCCAACCTGCCGGCAGAGATCGCCTGTACCGAGCCTTCAAGTTTTGCCAGCGGCTTGAAGAGATAGCGATTGGAGAGCAAAAAGGTCGCCCCCAGCACTGCCAGATTGACAAACAGCAACTCAACGATGGAGAGGACGCTGCTGGCCGCCACCAGGTTGCTCACCCTGGCCCGAGAGAAAACGAGCTGCACCCTGCCCACCTGTATCCCCTTGTAGTGCACATCTGCCTCCTGGGCGATAAAACCGGAATCGCTCTGCAGGGCCGCAAAGGGACGCTCCCCGGCTTTACCGACGGTTTCCCTGGCCACCGGTTCGCCATCAACGATGGCGGCCGCATAGACCAGGTCATCATAGAGGAGCAGGGATTTGAGATAGCGGTCAACATAGTCATAGTTATACTGCCAGAGGGCGACTCCCAGGCTGTCCTGGGAAAAGGCCAGGATATTTTGCAGGGAGAGATGCAGCTTCTGCTCGACCGCCCTGGAGTTATAGACAATCACTGCCACGGAACAACAAAACATCACCACGCTGGTGGCAGAGATCAGGCCCAGGGCAAAGCGACTTCTCAAACCTTTAGGACTCAACATACTCTTCCCCCATTCCCCCTAAATCGACTCCCGGTCTGCTGCCGGCCCGTCATTGCACCAGGCCGGGGGCTAGCTCGTTATCAAATCAGCGATGATATCCTGCATGATCCCCTCCTCCACCATCTCCCGCTGCCCCCCTGGTAGCCGACAAAGGCATCGATCCTGCCCCGGGCAAGCACCTGAAAGAGCCGGGACTCATGATTCACCGCAACCTTGTCCATGGCCTCATCATGATCAAAACGCGGGTAATAGACCGAGCCCCGCAAGAGCCCGATGTGCTTAACGTAGAGATCCTGGTACGACTGGATCAGGTCTCCGCAAGCTTTTGGCAGCCAGAACAGGTTCTTTTCCCGGCAACAGGCAGGGCCCAGATAATGGACAAAGCGGCTAGGCGCTGCGGTTTTGCCGAAACTGGTGACCAGCTCCGCCTCCCCCTTCTGCATCATTGCAAGGCAACGGGGCCAGGGGCACTCATAAAACTCGACAGCAAACCCGGATCGCATCAGCAGGAGTTGCTGCTAGTATAGCACAGGGTCTCATCGCCCCAAAACAGGATTAGAAGATGGCCATCAGCAGAGAGCAGTGGCAGTGCGGATGAGCGCTCAACAGCAGCCTGGAGAGGACGACAGACAACACCCCTACAGGCTATTTTGTATTGACAAAAAACAAAGACACTATATACAGTGGCACACCATGCGTATCGGTACGCCTTATGGAAGGCGTGGCAACAGGGAACCCGGTGGGAATCCGGGACTGTCCCGCAGCGGTAACTGAAAACGACCACCATCATCAGCACTGGCCCTGTGCCGGGAAGCGATGGTCAGTAGGCGAGGCGAGATCCTCATGTTCAGGAGTCCGAAGACCTGCCGATAGCGACAATGATATTTTACAACCTTCGAGGAAAAGGAGTAAACCATGCCCACCACCGCAGCCCTCCCCTCTGCAGCCAGCCATATTTTTCCAGAAATCAAGAAGCGAAACGAGCAACTGGTCCCCTTTGAATCACACAAGATCACTGCCGCGATCCTCAAGGCCGGTGAGGCGAGCGGTGAATTCGGCGAGCCAGAGGCCAAGCGGTTGACCATCAGGGCCCTCAACCTTGCCCAGAATGTACTGGGCGCCACCACGCCCAGTGTCGAACTCATCCAGGATGTGGTCGAAGAGGTCCTGCTGAGCTCACCCTTCAAGAAAACCGCCAAGGCCTACATCATCTACCGGGACCAGCGCGCCCAGACGAGAAGACTGATCGAGCAGGCAGACATCCGACTGGTGGACAACTATCTCGACCGGCTGGACTGGCAGGTGGAGGAGAACAGCAACATGGCCTACTCCCTCCAGGGGTTGAATAACTATGTGGCCAGCGAGGTGAGTAAAAAGTACTGGCTGCACAAAGTCTACTCCAGGGAGATTGCCCAGGCCCACTACTCGGGGGATCTCCATATCCATGACCTGGGACTGCTCTCGGTCTACTGCGTGGGCTGGGACCTCCAGGATCTGCTGCGACACGGTTTCCAGGGGGTGGCAGGCAAGGCCGCCTCCCTTCCTGCCAAACATTTCCGCAGCGCCCTGGGCCAGATCGTCAACTTCTTCTACACCCTCCAGGGGGAAGCCGCCGGGGCCCAGGCCTTTTCCAACTTCGACACCCTGCTGGCCCCCTTTATCCGGTACGACCGACTCTCCAGCCAGGAGACCAAGCAGGCCATCCAGGAGTTCATCTTCAACCTCAACGTCCCCACCAGGGTAGGCTTCCAGACCCCGTTCACCAACCTGACCATGGACCTGCAAGCCCCGAGCACCCTCCGCGACCTGCCGGTGATCATCGGCGGGATGCCCCAGACCGAAACCTACGGCGCCTTTCAGGAGGAGATGAACATGATCAACACCGCCTTTCTGGAGGTGATGTCTGAGGGGGATGCCAACGGTCGGGTCTTCACCTTTCCGATCCCGACCTACAACATCGGTGCAGACTTTGACTGGGAGAACTCCCAGCTGGACGCCCTCTGGCAGGTGACCGCCAAATACGGCATCCCCTACTTTGCCAACTTTATCAACTCGGACCTCTCGGTTGAGGATGCCCGCTCCATGTGCTGCCGGCTGCGCCTGGATACCAGGGAACTGGAAAAACGAGGGGGCGGCCTCTTTGGGGCCAACCCGCTCACCGGTTCCGTTGGCGTGGTCACCATCAACCTGGCCGCCGCCGGCTATCAGGCGGCAGATGAGGAGGCCTTCTTCCAGCTGCTCCGAGAACGACTGAAGACGGCCCGGGACAGCCTGGAGATCAAACGCAAGGTACTGGAAGGCTATACCGACAAGGGGCTCTATCCCTATACCAGGTTCTACCTCCGTCAGGTCAAGGAGCACCTGGGAAAATACTGGGACAACCACTTTTCCACCATCGGGGTTATCGGCGCCAACGAGGCTGCCAGCAATCTCCTGGGCAGCGATATCGGTACCGAGGAAGGAAGGGCCTTTGGCCTGCGTATCCTCAACTTCATCAGAGCAGAACTGCAGCGCTTCCAGGAGGAGACCGGCAACCACTATAACCTGGAGGCCACCCCTGCCGAGGGCACCGGCTTCAGGCTGGCCCGGCTGGACCGAAAACGCTTTCCCGAGATGAGCTGCGGCCTGCGCTGCAGTACCGAGAACCAGACCCCGATCTACACCAACTCCACCCAGCTGCCGGTCAACTACTCCACCGACATCTTCCAGATCCTCGACCTCCAGGACGAGCTCCAGTGCCAGTACACCGGCGGCACCGTGCAGCACATCTTCCTGGGCGAGGCAGCCCCGGACCACCAGGCGGTCAAGGCCTTTGTCCGGACGATCTGTGAACAGTATCGACTGCCCTACTTTACCATCTCGCCCTCCTTCTCCATCTGCCGCAGCCACGGCTACCTCCAGGGAGAGGTCTTCAGCTGTCCGGAGTGCGGTAAAAAGACCGAGGTCTACTCTCGGGTGGTGGGTTATCTGCGACCGGTGCAGCAGTGGAACGAGGGCAAGAAGGCCGAGTTCGGCCAGAGAAGTCACTTCAGCCTGCAGGCCGCCTGATGCGTATCGGTGGATATCAGCCGCTCTCCCTCTGTGATTATCCCGGCACCCCGGCAGCGGTCCTCTTCACCCAGGGCTGCAACTGGCGCTGCCCCTACTGCCACAACCCCTCGCTCCTGCCCCTGGAGGCCGGCGAGAGCCCCTACCCGGACAAAGATATCCTGGAGCGCCTGAAGCAGCGCGACAAACTCCTGCAGGGCGTGGTCATCACCGGCGGGGAACCGACCCTGCAGCCGGAGCTGCTCCCCTTCATAGAGAGCCTCAAGAAGATGGGCTTCAAGGTAAAATTGGATACCAACGGCAGCCGGCCAGGGGTCGTCGCCGCCCTGCTGGCCCGCGACCTGATCGACTACTGCGCCATGGACATCAAGGCACCCTGGGAGAAGTATGACCTCCTGACCGGCAGGGCCCGGGCGGACGTCGCTGCGGTGCAGGAGAGCGTGAAGATCATCAGCAGGGACGGAGTAGACCACCACTTCCGGACAACCTATGCCCGCCACTACCTGGCGGAGAAAGACCTGGCCACAATCCGGCAGGCCCTGCCTCAGGGATCCGCTTATCTCATCCAGAAGTGTAACCAGGATTAAGGGAGAAAGATGGGCAGGAAGGACGGGGAACGACGAGGCTCAACAGGGCTGTCGGCGAGAAAAGGAGGACCGGAGCCAAGGACAGTAAGGTTTTGGTTGAAAGATTTTTCCCTTCGCGGTAAATTGTCCACCCTCATCGGGAGAGAGAGGCGGATTGCCGGCATACCGTGCCCCGCCCGCCTGACCCACCCCGCACAGACCATGCTCCAGTAGCTCAGTAGGATAGAGCACAGGATTCCTAATCCTGGTGCCGCAGGTTCGAATCCTGCCTGGAGCACCATAATATACAAAGAGGCTAGCAAGTGATTTCAGCTTGTTAGCCTCTTTTTGCTTTTCCCATGTCGAACTGCGGCAAATCGGAATCATACCACAACAACATCCTGATTCCAAATAGTTACTGAGCTGCTCTCAAAAAGTGATAAAAATATCATTTTTAATCAAATAATCTTCTCTTGTTTACCCGCAACAAAAGTTGCCAAGTTTTTCACGTTTTACCGGAAAATAGGCAAAAAACTCGATTAAACAAGGCTATATACCGATGCAAACAAATGTTGCGGTGTCAACATTTGTTGGGGCCGAATCTCGGTTTATTTCTTGAACATTTTTGTAAAAAATAATTTTTTTATTCTTTTTTCTGCTTCTCAATACGCGTGCTGTGTTCCCTGTAATTTCCACCAAGCCTTTCTGCCGCAACGTATTCGACTCTTTGCTGTGAGCATTAATCGAATTTCGCATTCTGTCAAAATATCATACCCTTACCTGTTTCGTATAAATAGGAATGATTTCTGCTAGTTCGTAGAAGTGCGCTTTTTACTAACACCTCTTTTTTTGATTGGGGAGCGTCTTGCGTAAGTCGAAAAAGACATGTCCCGAGATATGGCGCCATTGCGATACAGCATAGACTGCGAAATTCGATCTAAAATAGAAATATTGTAGAGGTAGGACGTCTAATGAATAGAATCAGTGTTGATTTGATGAATGCTCGAAGCCGAGTGCAGCTGACCACGTTTGTATGCTTCCTTGCTGCCTTTATGGTGCTGCTGCCGGTGCATGGCTTTGGCGTTACCGTCCATTATAACTATGATGCCAGAAATCGTCTTACGGGTGCAGTCTATGATCAAGGGACAGATGCGGCGTTTACCTATGATACCCGGTCCAACCTGGTGCAAAAAAGTATCACCAACAGTATCGGCGGCAACACTGCTCCAAATGCCCCCAGCCCTGTGGCGCCGGTGAATACTGCCACCAACATCAGTATTGCCAATACAACGCTGAGCTGGAACGGTGGCGATCCTGATGCTGGAAGCACGGTCACCTATGATGTCTACTTCGGCGACTCAACCAATCCAGCACTCTTACAGAGTAATGTCACCGAGACCTCATTGCTGATCCCCCTGACCCTGCAGCCGGAGACGGTATATTACTGGAAGGTTGTGGCCCACGATGAGTACTACCTCAGTGCCGAAGGGGGTGTGGCCTCCTTCACCACAGCCTTGGTACCGCCCCCGGCTGTACCGGAAAGCCCGGTTCCCGCAGACCTGCAGACACCGGTCGCCTACCAGGATGTCACGGTGGAATGGACAGATCCCCAAGGCGATGCCGGCACCACCTATGATCTCTATTTCGGAACATCAACCACTCCAACCCTGATGTTGGAGAACAGCAGCGATACCAACCACACCCTGGGTCTCCTGGACCCGAGTACAACCTACTACTGGCAGGTTGTTGCCAGGGACACCTATGGCCAGACCACAACCGGCCCACTCTGGTCGTTTACAACCGCTGAACATGAACCAATGGTGTTAAGCTCGCCGGTATTCAGCAGCAACACAACCCTGACCAAGGCAGCCGGGCCCTATATTATCAGTGGGAGCATGACGGTGAACGAGGGCGTCGTTCTTGCCCTGGAACCGGGCACAATCTTTAAAATGCAGCCCTATTCTTCGATCAAGGTGCACGGAGCATTAATTGCCCAAGGAACACCTACGGATAAAATCATATTCACATCAGCTAAAAATGATCAGTACGGTGGCGACACCAATGGGGATGGTGCCGCATCCAGCCCCGCAGCTGGAGAATGGTACGGCATCACCTTTTATCAGGCCTCCGGTACAACCTCGACCTTGAGCCACACTGTCCTTGAATACGCAGGGTATGCTAATTATGGGGCGGTGTATGCCTATATAAGTTCACCGACCATCCAGGATTCCCTTATCCAGCACAACCAGGCCTATGGGATCACTACCTATGGCGCTGCTGCCCCGGTCATTACTGGTACCACGATCCAAGATAACGGTAATTATGCAGTCAACGGGGCAAGCGGAGGGATGACCCTTACCAACAACACCCTCCAGGGCGGGGTCTCGCTTCCTGTCGGTGCGCTGCTGCAAATGAATGATAACATCCTTGACTACACCGACCAGCGACCAAGCAAGGTCGCGCCGGACTATGTTGGTCAACTCACCACCAATAATAGCTTCACCAATACCGATTCGAGCAGCAAGATCGAAGTGCTCGCCGGTACGGTCAGTCATGATGCCACCTGGCAAGGTGGGGTGCCCCTCCATGGGCTGGGGACAATCACGGTCAAAGGCACTGACGGTGATGATACGCTGACCACCCTGACCCTTAACCCCGGGGTAAACATCCACATGGCACGCTATTCTAAGTTCATCATTGGGGCTACAAGTAGCGATCCGGGAGAGATCAAGGCCCTGGGCACCAGTGAAAATCCGATCCTGTTCACCTCGGGTCAGGCGACCCCGGCCAAAGGTAACTGGTATGGGCTTACCTTTTATACAACAGCTGCTGCCACAAGTATTCTCAAGCATACCACGGTCGAATACGCGGGGTATGCTAATTATGGGGCAGTGTATACCTATCTCAGTTCTCCGACTATCCAGGACTCAATCATCCAACACAACCAAGCCTATGGGGTAAGCACCTATGACGCTGCTGCCCCGATTATTACCGGTACCACGATACAGGACAATGGCAATTATGCAGTCAGCGGATCAAGCGGCGAGATGACCCTCACCAACAACACCATTCAGGGTGGTGTCTCGCTTCCAGCTGGTGCGCTGTTGCAACTGAGCGGGAACACCTTTGATTATACCGACCAGAGACCGAGCAAGGTTGCACCGGACTATGTCGGTCAACTCACCGCCAATAATAGCTTCACCAATACCGATTCGAGCAGCACGATCGAAGTACTTGCCGGTACGGTCAGTCATGATGCCACCTGGTATGGGGTATTGCCCCTCCATGGGTTGGGGACGATCACGGTCAAAGGCACTGACGGTGATGACAATCTGACCACCTTGACCCTTAACCCCGGGGTAACCATCAGGATGGCACGCTATTCCAAATTTATCATTGGGGCGGCAAGCGGCGATCCGGCAGAGATCAAGGCCCTGGGTACCAGTGAAAATCCGATCCTGTTCACCTCGGGCCAGGCGACCCCGGCCAAAGGCGACTGGTATGGGATAACCTTTAACACAACAGCTGCGGATACAAGTCTCCTCCAGTACGTTATTGTTGAATATGGAGGGTATACAGGCTACGGCGCGGTGTATACCTATAGTGCATCGCCCACTCTTGATCACTGCACCTTACGCCTCAATCAATCGTACGGACTCTCTGTATATAATGGATCGCCAACGGTTACCAACAGCATCATATACGACAATGACAGCTATGGGATTTATGTTTCTTCCGGCAATCCTATTATTCAGAACAACGCCATTTCCAATGGTATCTATCTACCCACCGGCGAGACCGGGACGGTCAGTGACAATACGATCAACTATGACGATACCCATCCTTTACGGGTGACCGCGGATGCCGTTGGTGGGCTTTTCTCGGGCAACAGTTTTGCCGGAGTAACGTCTGAGAGTTATGTGGAAGTGCTCTCCGGAACGGTGAGTCATGATGCCACCTGGAAGGGGACGATCCCGCTCAAACTTCTCGGTAATATCACCGTGAAGGGGACTGACGGCACCGACGGGGTGACCACCCTTACCTTGGAACCAGGAACCGAACTCCGCTTTGCCCGATACACCAAGCTGGTTGTTGGTGGGACCTCCGGGGATCCAGGAGCAGTACGGGCCCTGGGGAGCGAGGAGAATCACGTTCGTTTTACCGCTGATCAAGCGGATCCCACCCCTGGATACTGGTATGGGGTGCTCTTTTATCCCACTGCAGCAGCAACAAGCCTGTTGGATTTTGCCACCGTGGAATATGGAGGGGCCGGCAACTGGGGTGGTGTCTATACCTATGGTTCCGCACCCACCATACGCAACAGCCGCATTGTAAATAATTCGTATTGCGGCGTCCTGGTCAATGTTGCCGGGGCGCCGGTGCTTGTCAACAATACCATCCAAGATAACGGCTCTTACGGTATTCTGGTTACCAATGGCCAGGTGAGTGCAAGCGGCAATACCGTGCACGGCGGGTTGTCGGCCCCGGTTAACGGCATCAATGTCATTGACGGAAACACCTTTGATTATACGGAACAACGGGCAGTGAAAGTACCGGCCAATGCTGTGGGTCGGTTATTGACGGGCAACACCTTTACCAATACCGATACGACCAGTGTGGTTGAAGTGGTCGCTGATACTGTCAGCGATGATGCCACCTGGACTTCCGCGTTACCGCTTTCCATCCTCGGTAATATCACCGTGAAAGGGACTGCCGGTGATGATGGGGTGACCACCCTTACCCTGGAACCCGGCATCGAACTCCGTTTTGCCCGATACATCAAGCTGATTGTCGGCTGGACCTCCGGGGATCCCGGAGCGTTGAGTGCTGTGGGTACGGCGAGTGCTCCCCTCCTCTTTACCTCAGGGTTGGAAACGCAGGCCCCGGGCAACTGGTACGGCATCCTGTTCTATACCACCGCGCTTGACAGCAGCCGCATTGAGCATGCCACGGTGGAATATGGAGGCGCGGGCAACTATGGCGCCGTCTATGCCTATGGCAGTTCCCCGACAATCAAATACTCCACCTTGAGTAACAACTCCTATGCCGGGGTATTGGCCTCCCAGGGGGCATCCCCGGTACTTACCTATAACTCCTTTGTTGGCAACGGGAATTGCGGGGTCAGGAATACAACCGCGTCCATTACTGTTTCCGCGCAAAACAACTGGTGGGGGCATGCCACCGGTCCCCTTGATAACTCCGACGATACAGCCTCCGGCGGTTTGTATAATCCCACCGGTGAGGGCAGTTGTGTGAGTAATTACGTGAACTACTCGCCCTGGTCCGGCTTTGCGTTGGTGGATACCGATGGTGACGGGCTGTACGATGCAGAAGAGACAACCTACGGCACTGACCCCACTCTGACAGACACTGACGGCGATGGACTTGCCGATGGTGCTGAGTACGCCTATTGGGGTGCTGCCTGGAATGGTGATGTGGATAATGACGGGATCATTAATCTGCTTGATCCCGATGCTGACGATGACTCCATCCTCGATGGGGTAGAGGTTGCCCAGGGCAGTAACCAGGGATCATCAACCTCATTACCTGCAACCGTTGTCTATGAAGACAGCGAGGACGGAACCACAATAGGGTGGGAGGTCTATGACGATGATCCCACAGGCTCCTATGTCACCAATGTGTATGATGCTGAGAAGGGCGACCGGGTCATTGAAATCTATGGGGACGGGCTGCTCAACGGCCATCGCCTGGTGGAGGCAGACAGCTCCTGGTGGAACAATGCCGCTCATCATGTGTTCGAGTGGTCGATGAAGTTCAGTGAGGACTTTGTGCTCTCCGTTGCTGTGCAGAGTGATGCCGGTCTGCGTTTCCTTTCCTACACCCCGGCTAACACTGATGCCTTGGGGGCTGGCACGGATATTTTCCATGGCCTTGGCACTGAGAGTAAGGATGGCACCTGGGGCACCTATATTATCGATCTTGAATATGACCTCAAGGAGGCGCAACCAACAAACAACATCAATGCGCTGCTCGGGTTTTATGTCAGCGGCAACGGTCGGGTTGATGACATTAAAACCCATGGTTCCATCCCGGCAGGGTTGGACTCCGATGGTGATGATATAACCGATAACGATGAAATCAACACCTATGGCACCCATCCCTACTACAGCGACAGTGACGGCGACGGTATCGAGGATGGCGCTGAGTTGAACTACTGGGGTGATGATTGGAATAGTGATCCGGATAGCGATGGGTTGATTAATCTCTTGGATATTGATTCGGATAATGATGGCAATAATGATGCGGTTAATTGATAACAAGAAAATGATAGGGCAGGGACGACTTGCGGCGGTAGCTATGAGTTCTTTTAATTTGCTGAGGACACTGGTTCTCTTTCTGTTGGTTGTGTGTATTGCTGCCGTTCAGGTTGCTTCTGCTGAAACCCCAGATTGTACCGTTGGTGATTTTACTGAAGGTAAATGGTACCGTTTACCTACCCCAACAACATGCCCCTTTAAAAAGTCCCATGATGTCACTAGCCATTGGCCTACGGATCAACTCGTTAACAGTGTATTCTCAATTTCAGGTAAATATAAAATTATGCAAACTATGTCAGCAATTGGCTGATCTTCGTCGGTACTAGGAGATTGTCATCTTGCTTCGGGTAATTGTATTCCCGGATACGAAGAAGCCTATACAACGGTACATGCTCTATTATCTCCTGGAGATGAGACGTGTAAGCTTAAAGGAGCAGAAGATCTAATCACAAGAACTTGTACGAACCGAGACGGGTCCTTATCGGTACAACACCTGAGGTATTGTTCTAATTTAACAGGATATTTTTAGCGGCAGTGTAACACAAACACAAAACAAGAAAAAACTGTGAATCAAGGCCCGCCTTTTTGCCCAATCAATTTTTAATAAATAAAGACTACTACCGTTACAGCGACGGCGACGGTATCGAGGGTGGTGCTGAGTTGAATTATTGGGGTGATGACTGGAATAGTGATCCGGATAGTGATGGGTTGATCAATATCTTGGATATTGATTCGGATAAGGATGGCAACAATGATAGTGTTTAAGAGAATCGTTCTGGCGACTGTGGTACTTCTCCTCATGGCAACAAATCATGTAATTGCTGAATACGTGTGCAAATGGGGGAATTGCAATCCTGCTTTTTGTACTGATGGGACCTATTTTTATAGCTATATTCCTCAATGCATTAACGTAACAGTTCCAACTTGGTGTGAAGATTATATAAAAAATTTTCTCAATAAAGATTGCGAGAACACTACTTGTGATTTTTGCGGTACGCCACCAGTAGATTGTACTGGAACAACAGGATCCCATGAAGTGTCTTGTGGTTTTGGTACATATTATGCCCCTCTGTATAGGCGATGCGGGGAACAATGGTGGGTGCCGAAGAATGAACCTGAAAACCTAGGTCCGCCTTTTTGCCCTATCAATTTTTAATGAATAAAGACCAACCAAAAGTCATGAAACATATTATAAAAACGATGGTTGCCAACATGATTTCATCCTCTACGACCGGCCTACGGGTACTCGCTTTCAGCCTTTGTTCCGCACTGGCGCTGGCCTCTACCTCCGATCTGGCCCAGGCCTCGACCCAACCCTACATCACCAGCCACCAGATTAACTTCGGTACCGGCAATAAGTATCTCTCTGTCACCGATGTTCGGTTGCCCTGTCCCGGACAATCGCTCTCGTTTCAGCGAACCTATAACAGTCAAAGTGACGAGACAACAGTGATGGGCTATGGCTGGAGCACCAACCTGACCGAGCGCCTGGATATTACCACCACAACCATAAAACTCATCCAGGCCGGGGGACGAGTCGTCCACTTTAAGGATAACGGGTCCGGGCAATGGATCAATGAGATCGGCAGTAAACGGGTCATCACCACGGTGACTGGTGGTTATCAACTCACCGAACCAAGCGGGACCGTCAAGCTCTACGATACCAGCGGCAACCTGCTCTCCAGAACCGATCGTAACGGTAACAGCCTTACCTATACCTATAATGGCACCGATCTTACCTCCATTGCCAACAGCTTTGGTCGTACCATCTCCTTTACCTATGCCAATAATCTCTTAGCCTCGGCAACCTCGGCCCTTGGCACTGTCAGCTATACCTATGATACCAATAACAACCTGGAAACAATCACCAAACCCGATGGTACCTCCATTGATTATATCTATGATGATCCCAATGATATCCATAACCTTACCGGGGTCATTGATGAGGAAAACAACCGGGTACTCACCGTGGCTTATGACTCCAGCGACCGGGTTATCAGTTCGGCTAAGGCCGATGGCAGCCAGGCGGTGACCATCGAGTATCCGGCCACCTATATGCGCCGGGTCACCAACAGTCTCGGCGTCACCACCAGCTATAACCTCGATGTCTCGCACGGTGTGGTGGCCATTGACTCGTTCACCGGCCCGGGCTGTTCCTCCTGCGGCTCCGACGGCTCCACCAAATATCTCTATAACGAACGGCTCCAGGTCCTCACTGCCACGGATGAGAACGACACCGTGACCACCTACACCTATGATGAGCAGGGCAACCGGACCACCATCACCGAGGCCACCGGTACCGAGCTCGAACAGGTCACCAGCAAGACTTATACCCCGGAGAACCGGGTTGCCACCATCACAGTTCCTTCCATTGCCAACCCTGGAGAATCCGCGGTTACCACGTTCAGCTATGACAACAACGGCAACCTCATCAGCCAGACCCAAAGCGGCTATGTGGATACAACCGCCATCTCGGCAACCACCGCGTATACCTATAACAGCTATGGACAAATCCTCTCCATAGATGGGCCGCGCACCGATGTCAACGACAGCACCACCTTTACCTATTATCCCAACGATGCCGCCCAGGGAAATGACCGGGCCCAGTTGCACACGGTTGTCAATGCACTTGGCCATACCACAACTTATGCGGATTACAACCTGTTTGGCCAGGCAGAGACGATTACTGATACCAACGGCCTGGTCACGACCCGCAGTTATGATGGCAACGGCAGGTTAAGCACCAGCACCAGTGCAGGCCTGACCACCGGCTACAGTTATGACAATACCGGTAAGCTCCTCACCATCACCCTGCCTGACGCCCGAGTCATCACCTATACCTATACTGCTGCCGGACAGATCGAATCTCTGGCCGATGACCAGGGCAATACCATTACCTTTACTTATGACAGCGAGGGTCGTCAAATTGGCCAACAAATAAATGATTCCACCGATACCCTGACCTGGTATGCAGACTATGGGTTTGATGATGCCGGACGGATGAATAAGGTGGAGTTGCCGCAGGGCTATGAAGAAACCTCACACTATGATCTTGTCGGCAACCTGGTCAAGACCGTAAATGGGAACGGCAACGAGACCGAGTATGCCTATGATGCCCTGAAACGATTACTCTCTATTACCGAGGCCGGTGATACCACGGCCCAGTACAGCTATGATGCCAATGACAACATCATCGAGGTCACTGATTCCGATAATCAGGTGACCCTTTTCACCTATGATGATCTTGGCCGCAGGATCACCCGGGATGCCCCGGATACCGGGCTATCCAGCTATACCTATGACCCGGCGGGCAACATCCTTGCCATCACCGATGCCAAGGCGCAAACCATGTCCCTGGACTACGATATCCTGGGCAGAATGACAACCCAGGGTATCGGTACTGAGACCATCACCTATGGCTATGATAGCGGCACCAACGCGATCGGCCGTTTAAGCTCCATCCAGGACCAGGAGGGTAACCGTACCTTTACCTATAATGACATGGGCCGTCTTGCTATTGAGTCAAGAACCATTGGCAGTGCCAGCTACCAGACCAGTTATGCCTGGTCAACCACCACCGGCGAGTTAACCGGCATGACCTATCCTTCGGGATTGCCCCTGACCTTTACCAGGGGCACCGACGGGCAGATTGCAGATATCCAGCTCAACGGGACCGCCTTAGTGGCTGATGCCGAATATCTACCCTTTGGCCCCTTAAAGAGTGTGGCCCTCGGCGCAACTCTCGGAATCGAAAAAGAGTATGATGCCCGCTACAACCTGACCCGGATTCAGAGTGGTGGTTTGGATTATATCTATACCCGTGACGGTGCCGGACAGGTCGGTTCCATTGAAAATATCCAGGTCCCCACCTTTACCGACGAAAGCACGACCCTGAACTACGACAGTACCAGTAACCAGCTCAGTGACCAGGTCGGGACTGTGAATAAAAGTTATACTTTTGATGCCAACGGGAATATCACCTCGGACTCGGTGTTTAGCTTTAGCTATGATGGCCTGAATCGGATGATCGAGGTCAGTGACGGAACCGGGGTGGTGGCAATCTATGGTTATGACTCCAACAATCGTCGTATCCGTAAGACCGTTGGGGCAACCACAATCCATTACCATTATGACAGCAACAGTCAACTGATTGGTGAATCTTTAGCTGACGGTACGGCGCTACGGGATTATATATATCTCAACGGTGAGCTGATTGCGGTCAAGGAGTATCAGAACAGCCCCGGGCTCTACTATGTGATCAATGATCATCTGGGGACACCGCAGCGTTTGGTGGATACGATCGGTACTGTTGTCTGGCAGGCCGGCTATTATCCCTATGGGAAAGCGCAGGTCCAGGTGGAGACGGTGGTCAATAATATTCGGTTCCCGGGCCAATACTTTGATTCCGAGACCGGACTCCATTACAACTGGCACAGATTTTATGATCCGGATGGTGGACGGTATGTTACTGCTGATCCTGTTGGGTTGGATGGGGGGATAAATCTTTATGCATATGCGAATCAGAATCCGATTTCGTATATTGATCCAGAAGGGCTTGCATATTTTGCTAATCGACCGTTAGGTGGACTCGGAGGAATCTTTGGAGTCGTTGGTGGAAAAAGAGATGATCAACTGAATACTGTGATAGGTCATGAACAATTGTTTTTTCAAGATGGCAAGAAGGATCCCAATGTTGGCTTTTTTGATGATGGAAAAGTAAAAACAGAGCCTAACCCACAAGGATATGAACCTTCTCATGACTCTGGTTGGAATGATTGTGTTATGAGAGAAGCCGTAAACCGTGTTCCTAAACGTAGGTACAAACTCCTCTGGGAGCGAAATTCAAAATACAAATATAACTGTCAAGACTGGGCAGATGAAGTCAGAAAGATGTACCGAAAACTAATTAAAGACCCTGCTATTGTGCAACGATGTAATCCTAGCTGTAGCGAGATGAATAAATGATTAAACTATGCCTTACTTTTCTAGTCGTTGGTGTGGTTGCTTTTTTTCTTGCATTTAAGGCGACACTTAAAACCAGACTATTGATAGCTTTCCTGTGTTCTGTTGTGCCTATCATAATTTCATTTATGATCATTTTATACTCAGGAGATAAAGCCGCTGAAGATGCTGTGGAATACAAAGGACCACAAGAAAACAGGGAGGTGGACAATTCAGGCGATCAACTGAAAAAATGAATTATGATCTCTAACTGAATTTCGATCTCATTTGAACTTTGACATAAGCTCCCCTATGTAATCAGCGGTCTTAAAACCAGCCAAAAATTTCTCGAAAAATTTCTCGAAAGGGGGTCGGACCAAGCTAAGTAAATGTAGTTATCCTTAATCCGTGACAAACGACCAACAAATATCACATGACCGTGCAATTAACATGTTGATTATCAAAGAATAATATTAAAGTGTTCACCTGTCCTAAAAACTCACTTAGCAGGTGAAAAATGAAACGATTTATCCTTGAGCAATCTGACAGTGAAGCCTACACCAGCCACTCCGGGCTTGCCCTGGTGGGGCTGTGCATCAACCGTTACTGTGATCTGGCCAAAGCGACCAAGCGCACCATAGGGGACGATCGGAACGTAATCACCCATCCTGACATCCTTCGCAGTTATCTTGGGTTACTCTGCCTGGGCAAGAGTGACTATGAGGCTA
>NZ_AUCW01000020.1 GCF_000429965.1 Desulfogranum mediterraneum DSM 13871 | reverse complement strand
CTGCTCAAGATAGGGGCCCAGTCGAGGGAACGGCTGCGCCTTGCGCTCTGCATACCCCCAAGCCTCGCCCCTTATTGCTTTTTTGATGGTATTTCGACTATGACCGGTCATGCGTGACAGCTCGCTGATATTCTTACCGTATTGCCGATAGGCCGTGCGGATGAGTTCATATTGATCCACTGTTAACAACTCCTCCCCCCCCCTCTTTTATGATTTTTTGAAAACCATAATAGTCGAGGGGCTGTTCAAGGTGGTCAATTTTCGGTTAGCACGACACCCCTTTTTTGATCATTTTTAGGTTAGCACAACTACTGTGCCGGTCTGGCAGGTGTGCTCCATGGAGAATCTCTGGCCGGAGAGGTCCGGCTCCTGATCAGGGGAGGCTGTTCCCTGGGTGAGGCGATCCAGGCGGCCACCGACCATGGCGCCGCCCTGCTGGGCTGTGAACAGGAGCTGGGGCGGATGGAGATCGGCAAACCGGCCCACTTCCTGGTGGCCCGCGGCACCCCGGCCCAACTGCCCAGGAAACTCAGCTACCTGGAGGGGATCTATCTCCACGGCAGGCCCTGCAGCTCGGCGCTCTATCAGAAGGTCTGAGCCCCCTCTTGAGAGGGGGGGCCACTTTAGGCCACCTTGAAAAAATGCTTTTTCTTCCAATCCCGGCCTTGCGTTCAAAATTTTATCCTCGGAATATCGGGTATATGCCTACAGTAAAATTTATCGCGCGCCTTGACCTTGATCGAAAAATCTAATTTTTCAAGGCACCCTACAGGGTTTCACTTTTGTTCGAGGGTGGAACCCCAAAATGCTTGGTTATTTGTGGCTGCGTCATTCACCATCTCAATCATTGGAGAAGGCAGCAAATTATGTGAAGCTAATGAAGCTTTAGGAACCCAAAGAAATTCTAAGTGAGGCTCTTTCGATTCTAGGCTCAATTTATTGTCAAAATCGGGAATGATGGCTTTAAAAACCAGATTAATTTCTGCATGTCGATCCGTTTCATTTCCCCACTGGTGTTCAACGGCTCCACAAAACCCAATGATATCGATGGAAATACCAAGCTCCTCGATGAGTTCTCGTCGAAGTGCGCTCTTTGCCGATTCACCAAACTCTATATGCCCTCCTGGGAGGAAGGTATTACTCGCACCAATTTCACGCACCAGTAGTATGTTATTTGCACTGGGAATAATTGCCCGCACAAGATAATGAAAATTCATAGTTATTCCTTGAGAAATTTCCAGCCTGAAGGTTGTCATTTCTATGTTCAGCTTGGGCTATACGGTTGCAAAGAAAATCGTCTATAGGGAATCTGGTTGCAAAACTTCAATAAACCATTTTGGTTTCATGTTGCTAAAATCAACCCGATGGTTGTTTTCCAGATATGATGCAGAATCTTTCACTACTGCCATGCCATTCGACCTTTGAAAAACAACCCAATGCCAGAAGGGTCTCCCTTTAACTTCTTGATACTTTATTGCCAATAACGCCATATCAGGCAGTTCATCCCATGAAACGAAAGGTTTCTCATCACCAGAAACAGAGATGTCATATTCTTGTAATAGCTTTCTGACGTAGTTGGTATCTGAAAACAAACTTTGATCTTCAGCAAATATTCCCACTGAATTTGCTAAGTTCTTTACTTCGGAATAGGACTTCCCTACAACATTGGCCACAGAAGCAATTCCGCAACCGGTCGTTTCTTCTTGAATGATGGTTTTATTAAAAGACATTCTCTTGCCTTAACCCTTTCTTGTGGAGTGAATAGAACGAATCTGGAATATCGTGAATCAAATGACCCTGGCCCTGCGTCGAGGACCTTGCATTCCACGACAGACAGGCCGTTTATGACTACAAATCGCTACAAAGCGGTCTCATGGGCGCCCCCTTACATTTTAACTTTTGAAAACTATCTCTGAGGCCCAGTGCTCTACGTTAAAGATTTCTTTTGCAATAAAATTCATTAAACAGTGTCCAGATTCGATGAATTCTTCAGTTCTTGTTTGTGTGAAAGCTGAAGATATATGGGCTTTATTGCCATGAGCAATATTGTTTCTAAGTTGTGCAAACCCTCTTGACAGCAAAATTTCCCATGAATCTATCGCTTTATCATCACTATCCCATTTGAGCTGGCCACTTTCTGATTTCACAAGATACTGTGGTGCTGTGTTTTTAAAAATTTCGAGATTATATTCTTTGAAATTGAAGTCGACGAATTTGAATTTTTTTTCTAGTAATCTTGCGAGTTTTCCCCAATTGACTCCTGTTATTTTCTTTAATCCAGAAGATTCTTCATTAATTTTTCCAAGTTCTATATTGCTGTTTATGAGAAAGAATTCAAATCTGGCTACTTTCATCATAAACTCTGAAATCTTCTCTTTGATGGCCAATTTACTCACCTATCTTATCTTCTTTCTAGAACATCCAGCTTCAAAATTGCCACAGAGATGTAGTAGCTTATGAATTTTCTGTTGTTTCGACTCATCGGTTCCGGCGAATCAATTGATCCCGACGCCCTAATTTTGATTCACCCCCTCCGGAGCGATCCGACTGGGCTATTCTGGTTCAGTCGTCACTGGGCCCATGATCATCAAGTTCTCCAAGAGAGTCATCTGTTGCCGTCGTATCAGAATCAAAGCTTCCCTGGGATCAGTGTTTTTGTCTGTTTTTCTCATGAGGTATCTGTGTGTTAGGTGAGCAGGGCTAGGTGTGGCTGAGGGTTGGTGGTAATCACTGTTAGAGATGCTTTCATCTGGAACCGGGGTACTGGAACCGCCGGAACCAGGTGAGGTCTGTAGTTTGTAGAGGGAGCAGGGGGCCTTGCCTGTATCAGCTGTTCCCTCGCGGTTGTTTCCGAATCAGTGGCAAAGCCGCCCATGGTCGAGGGGTCCAGCAGACTTGGTCAGGAAAAGGTGCCACGCCCTCTGTTTTGCGCTCTTTCCTTGAAAAGGTAACTATCCGAAAACCTGCCTTGTCATTGAACCATGTTGCTGGAATGCTCAAATGAGAAAACATACCATCTGTCTGATGTGCTGTAGTCCGTTGAAAGGAACTGAAGGTCAAGGTTGATGCTGTCGGGAAATTTATTTTGCATAAATTTAATATAGTTTATTGCATCAGCTTCGTATTTAAACGGTCCCATTTCAACGTCAGGATACATACCGTTATGTTTTTGAAGTAAATATTCTTTGGCGGCTTGAAGATCCTGGGTCATCCCTACATATATTGTCATGATGATGAGTCGTACGGTTGGTGAAGAGACATGTGGCCTGACAATCGCTACAGACGGGGCATGTTCATTTTTAGAGTTCTATGGTGATGTTCGGGTACAACCCTTTCATCGAACCAAATTGAAACGGTTGTATGGTGTTGAGTGACAGGTTTTGATTCCTTTGGGCGTGACCGGTATTGTTCTCTCCGTTAAAAAATGCACCATTGGCATCAAGGATATGGTCAATACGATCCTTGAATGCCTTGACAAACAGGTAGCCGTTGCCTTCAAAGTGCAGGTTGCCTCTGTTGAAGGCAGTTTTGTGAGCCTTCAATGCATCAAAGGAGATGCTGTTCTGTTCAAGTTCAGCATCGTTTCTGATTAATCCCCAGACAAGATGATCTTTTGGGATATGCAGTGGTGCATCAATGTCAATAATGGTATGTGGCATTACGATGCAGCCTTTTCCGATATGTAGTCTCGCCCCTTTTTTTCCGTATAAAAAACTGTTGAATCCGACAAAGACATCGCTTTCAAGGTCTGATTCAATTATTTTGGCGCCATGCGCAGTTACATTGAAGCCATCGAGCTTGGAGTGGATAATGTAACAGTTTTCCTGCGCATTGGAGCCTTTGCCGATATGAGAGTTTTCCAGATAAGCCCTTTGGGAAATGAGGACATTGTCTGCAATGGTTGTGTTCGGCAGGACAACAGCATATCGATCAAGGGAAGCAGTTTTGGGCACAGATTCAATCGTCTCGATATTGACAGCATCGAAAAGGCGCTGGAAAGCCTCTTCGTGTTCCTCTATGAAGTCAAAGATTATGCCATGGGGGCGGTCACCAGCTACCACGCTTGCATATTTCTTGAGCAGATCAGGATCGTGTTGGTAGTAAAAGTTAAACTGGTCCTGGGCGTGTACCCATATCGTTCCCGGATCAATTTTCATGTGACTGATTTCACCGGCCTGGATATAGGAGTACGTTCCAATGACAGAGTCGTGGATAGTGGTTAAATCAACGGTCGCAAAGGGGCCTAAAAAGGCGCCATCGGTTGGGGCGCCATGGATATTGGCATAGTCCATGGCAAGTGTATCTTTGATAAAAAACACCTCAGGTGTTTCCGGGTCATGTGAAAAATTATGGACCAGGGTTTTGGCCAGGGCAGAGTCTCTGATGTCGATCAACTCGTCATCGTTAAGGTCTATTGTGAAACCCTGATATTGAAAAGAAGCTCCCTCCCTCTTCAGCTCATCTCCCCGAATATCACTTTTGTACAGCAATGAGTTTGAAACCCGGCATTTTCCCAGAAAATAGCTGCCGGCCAATCCGGAATTTTTGAAGACCAGGTTCAAGGGATGATCCGTTGTTATCCCGTAAAAGGCATAAAACTTATTCATTTGCTCTGGCTGAATAATGCCGGTGGAATATGGTTCAGCGTCAAAGTCGAGTTCACGGAGGTTGATATTGACCCGTTGGATGATTCTTTCGTATAATTTTTGGAGTTCGTTCATCTCTCTATCCTCTAGCGTAGAAATATAATGTACCCAGGATGAATATATCAATTAAAGGAGCTCTCGATGTCGGCAACCAGCAGAAGGTAGGTGTCAGAGCGCCCCTTTTCTATTGCGCATCTTATGAAAAACAGAGGCAAAGACGTCTCCTATTTTCAAAATCCCTACTATCTCTTCTTCCTTTGTAACAAGGAGAGAGAGGTGCGGTCCTGCTACCAGTTTATGGATTGCCATGTCCAGTGAACTCTCTTCCGATACGAATTCACCCGACGTGGGTCGCTGCATGAATTCTTCTACTTTCTTATTTGCCGTTGTCCGAAAAGACTCTTCATCCAGAATCGGACCTTCCAGTCTGTACTGTTCACATTTATCTGCTATATACTGATCGCTGAATTTGAAACGACTCAGTTTTTCCACATCACAACCAAGATCATATCTGGTTTCAATAGCTTTCAATATCCGAAGTTGGCCGATTTTCCCGATAACAGTATGGTTTTCATCCAGAACAAGAATTGCTCTATGCTCGTATTTACTCGAGGAGTAGGCTTCCTGGGCTGCCTCCAGGGCTAAGACAGCATCGATCAAAGAGGTGCCGACAGTGACTGTGGCATATTCAGAAATCGGAACCATGAGATCTTTGACACATATCTTCTCCATACATATTCCTTTTGGCTAAAATTACTTTTATATTAAAGACATAGATGGATCGATCAGTAGGGGGCGAGCCAGGTTCTTTGCGCAGAATCGGTATCCTGCGGTAGCCATAGCTTCCTTCAGCAAGCTCCTGCTATCTCCCCTGTTTCTCTGCGATTGATAGCCAGGGATTACTTCTCAATCCATTTCGGAAGACCTTCGCTGACCGTGCATTCAAGACTTTTCATCAGGATTGAGTCTTCTATTTCCCCGTCTTTTATGGTTATTACATCAACTGCTATTCTACCTTTGTCGATTTTGAGTCTGTCCAACAGGCCCTGTTTGTGCTGGTGCAGATCATAGCCAAGGGCAGCCTCTTTGGCCTCTTTCTGTGACTGGTAGACATATTCCTCATTACTGACCGGTTCAAAGTCTACTTCATTGGCACTGAGATATATCATGTAAGAAATGTCGACCAGGTAAGCGACGTCCATAATCTTCTCCTAAAATCCTGTTCGTGATCTGAATTTGACCCCTTAATCTAACTCAAGGCCACCTTGCGTTTAAATGTTTATGCACGGAATATCAGCTATGTGGCTGCGGCAAGGTGTGTCTCGCTCCTTGAGCTTGATCGAAAAACCGAACATTTCAAGGGGACCATAATTCTTAAATTAACACTTGTAGCGTAAGTCCAGTGAGTTGTACATAACGCTGTCGCTCCATTTATTCAAGGCTCCCTTGAAATATTGATGACCCAGGGCCCGTTTTTCAGTTTCGGCCAGCGGTGCTGGTGATCCCAGCCAGGGCACATCTGCTTCAAGATCAGTACCGACAGACACCGTTTTCTTCTGTGGTGAGCTCTGCTTATATGTAATTTTCTTGACAAATTAAATTTCTATCCGGTAGGGTGAGACCACTTTCAGGTTCCAGAGATGGAACAATAGGGAACTCCGTGTAACTCGGAGACGGGCCCGCCGCTGTGACCGGGGACGAACACTGCACTCAGCCACTGATCTTGAGGATTGGGAAGGCGCAGTAACTAGAACGATCCGGAAGTCAGAAGACCTGCCTGAAAGAGAGACCGTCTTCCCCTGGACAGGGAGGGTGGAACGAGACGCGGATAGAACAGGGCATCCCCGAATCATTGGTATCATGGTTCGGGGTTTTTTTTTGCCCGGACCAGGTGGACAGTAACCGCAGTTCAAGTGAAAAGAGCAAACAGTAGAGGAGAGAACGCAATGAAGAGAGGAGTGACAACATTGATTGTGAGCCTGGTCCTGGCCATCAGCCTTGGCCTGGGTTCGGCCCTGGCCTCCGGGGGGATGAGTCCCGCCAAACAGGGCAAGACCGCCATCGTCCTGGCCAGCTTCGGCACCACCGTCCCCAGTGCGGTCAAGGCCATCACCAACATCAGCGATAAGGTCAGGGCTGCCTATCCCGACACCGAGGTCCGGCTTACCTTTACCTCCAACATCATCCGTTCGGTCTGGAAAAAGCGCCAGGCAGAACCCCAGAAGTGGCTGGACCAGGGCATTCCCAAAGAGGTGCTCTATGTTGAGAACATCATCGCCACCATCGGTGATCTGCGCGAAGACGGCTACTCCGATATCATCGTCCAACCCACCCACATGTTTTTCATGGAGCAGTCCCATGACCTGATGCAGTACATCAACGGCCTGGCCTCCATCCGCACCATGAAGGACAAGTGGCGTCCCTTTAACAGTATCGTCATGGGTCGGCCTGCCCTGGGCATGCCCGGCGATCGTTATGAGTACCATCATGACGTGGATGCGGCCGTTGCCACCCTGGCCGGCGATGCCGAAGCCGCCCGCAAGGCCGGCGCTACCCTGGTCTACATGGGCCATGGCAACGAACACTGGTCCACCGGGATCTATGCCGAGGTGCAGAAGAAGATGCGGGCCGCCTACCCGGAGGTCACCACCTACTTCGGCGTGGTCGAGGGGATGCCGGCGCTGGATGACTTCATGGGTCACCTCAAGCATGCCAAGAGTGAAAAGATCCTGCTCAAGCCCTTCATGATCGTGGCCGGCGACCATGCCACCAACGACATGGCCGGCCCAGAGGACGACTCCTGGAAATCCAGCCTCACCAAGGAAGGCTATCAGGTCGAGACGGTCCTGGAAGGCCTGGGCTCCAACGATGCCTTTGCCCAGCTCTTTGTGGACCACATCAGGGATGCGGCCAAGGACCACGGCCTGGTGCTCAAGTAAGCGGCCAGCCTCCTTAAGGCTAGCTTGAATAGTGGCTTTTTCTTCCATTCTCTGCGTTGTGCTCTAAAAATTATCCTCGGAATATCGATTATATGTCTGTGGTAATTTTTCTCGCATGCCTTGATCTTGATCGAAAAATCTCATTATTAAAGACACCCTTTAAGAGGAGAGAGGGCTCATCAACGCTGAACACAAGTCAAGGGGTCAGGCTGTAACCAAGCTGTGACCCCTTGATTTTTCAACAGTTGTTCCTAAGGTGCTAAGAAGGTTGAAATCGGCTCGCTGCCGCTGCCGCAGCCGGGCATCAGTTCTAACCCATTTGCAGAGAGGAATCCCCTATGTTACCCAGTGATAAGATTGACAAGGCCTTCAAGGCCATCGTGGAAGAGGCGGAAAAACTGACGAAAAAGGATCTGCCCAATAAGGTTCAGAAACGGTTGAACAAGATCATCTCCATTGCCAAGCATCAGAGCGATGTTCGCGGCCTCAAGGGGGGATGTTGTCACCCCGGCCATGGCGAGAAGAGCTGCAAATAAGCCTCCCCTCCCCGGAGATGGGTACCGCCGGACTGGCGGTCTGCTCCATCTTCGGGTTTCCCCTGTCCCCCCCCTCTTTCCCCTCCTGCCCCTCTGACTAGAAAGGGCTCAAGCTTTCGAGTTCTGGTTCCTGACGTGCGGCTGCGTCGGCCAGATGGAACTGGATCAGGGCCCGCTCCAGGTTCTGCCCCCGGCTGCTGGTCTTGAAGTAGCGATCACCCTGGAGATGGTCGCTGAAGAAGCGCAGTCCCAGCTCAAAGCAGATCAGGCGGACCGCCTGGGGCAGCAGCTGGAGGTCTGTTGCCGTGAGCAACCTGCGACCAACCCTGGAGTAGCCCCGGAGCACCGCCGCATAGATATCGCCCGCAAAGCGGGTCTTCTCGGGTTGCTGGTGGTTTTCTCCCAGGGGGTTGCAGCAGGAGCGGAGGCAATCCCCCAGGTCATGGAGCAGCAGGCCCGGACGCACCGTGTCCAGGTCAATCAGGCTGATCACCCGCCGTTGGTCCGGGCTGAAGAGGAAGTTGGAGACCTTGGGGTCGCCATGGGTCAGGCCCCGGGAGAGCTGGGGCTGCTGTTGCTGAAACAGGGGCACCAGCCCCCGCTGCTCGGCGATGAAGCGGTGGCACAGGCTTTCCCCTTGATCCCTGTTTTCTGCTGCCGGGGCTCCTGCTGCCATGAGCCGGTCATAGGCCTGGAGGTAGCCGGCGGTATCGTGGAAGCCGGGCAGGGGATCGCTGAGGAGCTGCTGATCCATGTCGGCCAGCAGGAGGTGAAAACGGCCGAGCATGGCCCCGATACCCTCAGCCTGTTCCGGGGTCCGGAGGCCTTCCAGGGTGGTGGAGGGGTGGATAGCGCTGAGCAGGCGCCAGCAGTGGCCCTCTTCGTCCAGGAGGAAATCTGTGCCCCCGGGACTGCTCCGGAGCTGGAAGAAGCTCACCCCTGCAGCCAGCAGCTGCTCCCGGCTGGGTTCGAGATGGGCCAGGACCGCGCGCAGGTTGGCCATGACCGCCAGGGGATCGCTAAACACCGCCGCCGACAGGCGCTGGAGGACCAGCTGCCTGCCCGAGCAGAGCCGGACCAGCCAGGTATCGTTGATCTTGCCCCTGCCCAGGGGGGCGATCCGGGCGATGTCCCGGTTGGGCAGGAAAAAATCCAGGGCCCTTGTCGTGGCGGCCTTCATGGTTTGGCTCCGTCCTGGCCGCCTTTTTCCTGTTCTCCCTGCTTAAGGGGTGGGAAGCGCTCTTGGTTGATGGCCATCTTCTCGGCTGCGGCCTGGAGCAGGTCTATGCCCAGGCGGTCGGCCAGGCGGGTGAGGTAGATAAGCACATCGGCCATTTCATGGGCCACCTCCTGCTGCTGGTCGGCAGAGAGTCGGCAGCTCTCTTCCTGGCGCAGCCACTGGAAGTGTTCCAGCAGTTCCGCAGCCTCAACGATCAGGGCCGAGGCCAGGTTCTTGGGCGAATGGAAGGGTTGCCACTCGCGCTGGTCGGCGAAGCGGCGAAGATCCTCGGCCAGGGCCTGGAGATCGCTATAGGGAGGGGTGGTCATGGTGGTGCTCCACAGAGGTCCGGGGTCGATATGCAGGGGTGAATCTACCCTTTTTCCGCTCGGCAACACAGGGAAATCTGCAGCCAGGGGTCATCCTCTTCCAGGTGTCCCGTCTGCCGCCTGCGGAAAACAGGATGAGGAAAGCCGGCTGCTGGTGTACATTGGGGATTCAGAGATGGCGGCAGACGGCGGACCGCCGGGAACGAAGAGAACAACAGGGGTGAAGAGGGACATGGAGCAGAAGCATCAGCAGAGCGCGGCAGAACGAGCCGTACCGACCAGGGTGAAGACCGTGATCTTTGGCTGCGGCAACATCTTCTGCGGTGATGACGGCTTTGGGCCTGCGGTGATCGCGGCCCTGGAGCCGCGGCTTTGCTCCTATCCCTGGCTCCAGTGTGTGGATGCGGGCACCTCGATCCGGGAGTATCTCTTTGACTATCTCCTGGCCGAAGAGCTCCGGCCCGAGCAGCTGATCATCGTCGACTCGGTGGACCAGGAGGATCGCCGGCCCGGCGAGGTCTTTGTTCTCGACCCCGGAGAGATTCCCGGCAACAAGCTCCATGATTTTTCCCTGCACCAGTTCCCCACGGTCAACATGCTCCACGAGCTCCAGCGCTACACCCGGGTCCGGGTGGCCATCGTGGTTGCCCAGGTGGGTGAGCCGGTGGTGGAGTTGAAGGAGGGACTGTCGCCGGCCATGGAGGCCGCCATCGCGCCGGCCTGTACCCTGGTGGCGACCTTGACCGGGGTGCAGGGGCCCCAAGATCTGAGCCGAGGAGGAGATGATGCCCCTACGACTGGTTGAGGAGTGGCTCCACTCCTGTTCCGGCTGTGAGATAGCCCTGCTCAACATGGGTGAGGGCCTGCTGGAGCTGCTGCCCGGGCTGGAGATCGTCCACATGCCCATCCTGATGGACCATAAGTATGTTTCCAGCCAGGGGGAGGATGGGGCAGAGCCGCAGCTCTCCCTGCCCAGGGCCGAGGTGGGCCTGGTCTCCGGCGGCTGCGCCAACGAGGAACATCGCGAGCTCCTGGAAGAGATCCGGGCCAAGTGCGATTTTCTGGTGGCCATGGGCACCTGCGCCACCCATGGCGGCATCCCGGCCCTGACCAACACCAGGGGCCTGGAGCAGACCTATGCCGAGGTCTTTGCAGCCGCCGATCATGGGCAGGCTGCGGTTCCTGACCAGGGGGTCCCCCGGCCCCTGGATCGGGTCTATGCCGTGGACGAGCTGGTCCGGGTGGACCTGCTGGTTCCCGGCTGTCCACCCAACCCTGTCCACCTCAAGGAGGTGCTCACCGCCCTGGTGGAGGGGCGAGCGCCGCAGTTGCCCACCAAGAGTGTCTGCGACACCTGTCCGGCCATCCGCAGGGGAACGATCGAAAAAAAAGAGGTCCAGCGCTTCACCGTCAATGCGGACTACGATCCGGCCCAGGAGCTCTCGGCAATGCGTTGTCTCCTGGAGCAGGGGCTGATGTGCATGGGCCCGGTGACCGCCGCAGGCTGTGCCCGCCGGGGCGCGCCCAGCTGTATCCAGGCCCGGGTCCCCTGTCGGGGCTGTTACGGGCCGGTGCGCAATCAGGGCAACCAGATGATGGACATGATGAACGCCCTGGTCAGCGGCGGGGTGGATATGAAGACCATTGTCGATCGCCAGGGTCTGCTCCGTTTTTCCGGGGCGCATAACCGATTACGCAAGAGAGCCAGGAGGAGAGGCTGATGGTGCTGGACAGAGAGCAGAGAGAGAGGCGGGGAACAGACCATGGCTAAGGTGATCACCATCAAGCCGGTCACCCGGATCGAAGGCCATGCCTCCATCGCCATCGAGCTGGACGAGGAGGGCAATGTGGCCGATGCCAGGATGCAGATCCTCTCCCTCAGAGGCTTTGAGCAGCTGGTGCAGGGCAGACCGGCCGAGGAACTGCCGCGTATCGTCAACCGGATCTGCGGGATCTGCCCCTGGATGCACCATCTGGCCGCGGTCAAGGCCGTGGATGGCTGCTTCGGGGTGAGCCCCACGCCCACGGGTCATCTCCTCCGTGAGCTCTGCCATGCCCTGGCCTTTATCAACGACAAGATCCTCCATTTCTTTTTCCTGGCAGCCCCGGACTTTATTCTGGGCCCGGAGAGCGACTACTCGGTGCGCAACATCATGGGGATTGCCAAGGCAGATCCCGAGCTTGCCCGCAGGGTGGTGCAGATGCGCCAGTTGGGCCAGATGCTGCTGGACCGCTTTGCCGGTAAGGCCATCCATCCGGTGGCCGGGGTCAGCGGCGGCTTTGCCAAGCCCATGACCCGGGAGGAGCGGGAGGATCTGCTCGGCGGCTGTCAGACCCTGTTGGATTTTGCCGGCTTTGCCCTGGACTACGGCAAGGAGCAGGTCTTTGGCCGCTACCAGGAGGAGATCCAGGAGTTGGGGGTGATCACCACCGGCTTCCTGGGCAGCGTGGATGACCAGGGCGGGCTGGCGGTTTATGACGGCAGACTCCGCCTGATGGATCCCGAGGGCGGGATCACCGATTTCAGCGCCGGAGAGTACCGCGACCATATCAACGAGGCCGTGCTGCCCTGGTCCTATGCCAAGGCGCCCTATGCCGCTTCCTGGGGCCAGGGGTTTTCCCTGGATCTGGACCAGCCCCAGGGGATCTACCGGGCCAACACCCTGGCCAGGCTTAACGTCTGTGACTTCATCCCCACTCCCAGGGCCCAGGCCGCCCTGGAGGAGTATCGGGCCAGCTTTGGCCCCAGGCCCCAGTATACCCTGCTCTACCACTATGCCCGGCTGATCGAGCTGGTCTATGCCTGTGAGCGCTCCCTGGAGCTGCTGGCCGATGAGGCCATCCTGGATCCCCGGGTCCGGGCCGAGGTGATCCCGGGCAAGGGGCAGGGCGTGGGCTGTGTGGAGGCCCCCCGGGGGACCCTGATCCACGACTATGCAACCGATGAGCAGGGCTGTATCGTCCGGGCCAACATGATCGTGGGCACCACCCACAACATCGCTCCCATGAACATGAGCGTCAGACAGGCGGCCTCCTCCCTGATCCGTGGGGGCGTCTACGACGAGAGTCTGCTCAACCGGGTGGAGATGGCGGTGCGCGCCTATGACCCCTGAATTTCCTGCGCCACGCACCACCTGGATGGTGGTGTCCCAGTTTCCGTCAAACTTTTTGACGCCCAGGGCCGACTGCTGGAGGAACTCTCCAACCAGGCTTGAGCCCGCACCGCTGCCTTGGCCCCCCCTGCTTAGTTCACCACCCGCAGTGGCGCCTGGCGGACAAAGCCCTCAATATTCTCCACGGTCTGGGCCACGATCCTGGCCCGGGCCTGGTAGCTGCCCCAGGCACAGTGGGGGGTGACGATCAGGTTGGGGATATCCGCTGCCAACAGCGGGTTGTCGTCGCCGGGAGGCTCTGTGGTCAGCACATCGCTGGCTGCACCGGCAATGGTCCCCCTTCGCAGGGCATCGGCCAGGGCCTGCTCCTCGACAATCCCGCCCCGGGCGGCGTTGATCAAAAAACTGCTGGGCCGCATCAGCTCCAGGGCCCGGGCATCGATCAGGTTGCGGGTCTGTTCGCTGAGGGGGCAGTGGAGGGTGAGGATGTCCACCTGGGGCAGGAGCTCCTCCAGGGGGATGCGCCCCTCCTGGCGCACTCCGGGCCGTTCTCCCAAAAGGACCTCCATCTCAAAGGCTTCGGCCATCCTGGCCACCCCCCTGCCCAGGGTGCCGTAGCCCATGATCCCCAGGGTGCGTCCCTTGAGTTCGACGATGGGGAAATCCAGCAGGCAGAACTGGCTGGACTGCTGCCAGCGGCCCTCGGCCACGGCCCGGGTGTAGGGGAGCAGGCTGGTGTGCAGGGCCAGGATCATGGTAAAGACATGCTGGACCACCGAGTCGGTGCCATAGGCCTGGCAGTTGCAGACCGTGATCCCCAGCTCCCTGGCCGCCGCACAGTCGACGTTGTCGGTGCCCGTGGCCACCAGGCAGACCAGCCGCAGCCGGGGCGCCCCCCGGAGGAGCGCAGCCGTGAGCCTGACCTTGTTGACGATCACCACCTCGGCCTCTGCGATCCGCTGGGCCACCTCTTTGCTCGGGGTCTGCTGGTAGACGGCAAGATCTTCAAAACAGCCGGCCAGGGCGGACAGATCCAGATCAGCCAGGCTTTCGGCATCTAAAAACACTCCGTTCATCGTTGTTCTCCTTATTTTCTTTTCTGATTAATCAATTCCTTGTTTCAGCTGTCATCCCTGCGCTTTTGCCGTCATGCCCGCCTGCGCGGGCATGACGGCCCAAAAGAGGTCAAGGCAGGAGGCTCATTTCCTTCACTCTGCCCTGCAAGCGACCCGGTCGCTGCGCTCTCCTTCCTCCGGGCAGTAGCGTGCCCTGTAGATCCCGCGTACCGAGTTGACCAGGTAGAGGGGGTGGCCCTGTTCCAGCAGCTCCCGGGGCAGGACCCGCTCCCGGATCCGGCCCCGGGCCAGGAGGCTGGCCCGGGCCGTACCGGGGAGCAGGCCGCAGCTCAGGGGCGGGGTGTAGAGGGTGTTGTCCATGGAGATCAGCAGGTTGGCAATGGTGGACTCGGTGAGTTCTCCCCGGGCGTTGTAGAGCAGCACATCATCATGGTCCGGGCAGGCCTGCCGGGCCTGCTCGTAGAAGCTGCGCCGGGTGGTCTTGTGGACAAACCAGGGATCAGGAGCCGGGATAGGGGTTGGTGCCAGGGTGACCCTGGCCTGGTGGTCTGCGGCCAGGGGCGCGATCTCCGTTGCGCTGCAACCGATCCGGCCATCGCGGTGGAGCAGCAGCCGCACCCGGGAGCGTTGGCCAAGGGAGGCGGCCAAGCGCTGCAGCTCGGCCCGGATGGCGGCCAGGTCCAGGGGATAGTCGAAGTAGATCGCCGAGCGCTGGAGCCGCTCCAGGTGTTCCGGCAGGAGGCTGTAACCCTGTCCCGGGGTCCAGAGCATGGTCTCCAGCAGGGCAAAGGCAGGGGTGGGCGGCGTGCAGATCCGGGCCTTGGTACGGCACTCGGCAAGTTCTTCTTCGGGATCCGAGTCCCAGACAATGCCGCTGCCCAGCCCATACTCCGCCTCCCGGCGTTCCCGGTCCACCAGCAGGGTGCGGATGGCCACATTGAACTGGGCCCGGCCATCGGGTAGGACAAAACCCATGGTGCCGGTATAGATCCTGCGGGGCTGCGGCTCCAGCTCGGAGATGATCTCCATGGTCCTGGTCTTGGGGGCTCCGGTGATGGATGCCGGAGGAAAGGTGGCCTGGAAGATCTCGGCCAGCGAGCTTCTGCTCTCGGCTTCGACCGTGGAGGTCAGCTGGAAGAGGGTGGGGTAGCGTTCCAGGGCAAAGAGTTCTTTGACCCGGACGCTGCCCGGCCGGGCGATCCGGCCCAGGTCGTTGCGGACCATGTCCACAATCATCACGTTTTCCGCCCGGTTCTTGAGCGAGGCTCTCAGCCCTGCGGCCAGCTCCTGATCCTCGGCAGCATCCCGGCCCCGGGGGGCGGTGCCCTTCATGGGCCGGGAGATCAGCTGCCTGCCCTGCCTGGTAAAGAAGAGCTCGGGCGAGCCGCTGGAGATCAGCCAGTCCCGGCTGGAGATCAAGCCACCGTAAAAGGGGGGCTCCTGCCGGAGCAGGGCCAGGAGGTTGTGCTCATGGGCAGGCGCCAGGGGAGCACGGAGCCGGTAGGTGTAGTTGACCTGATAGCTGTCCCCGCGGCTGATCAGCTCCTTGATCCTGGCGACCCCTGCCAGGTAGGCCTGGTCTTCTATTGAGGGGCTCCAGGAAAAGGGGATGGCACAGCTGGCGCCGGGAGCGCTCATCGCGGCAGGAGGCTCGCAGAGCAGGAACCAGGCCAGGGGAAAGCCTGAAGGGTCCGGCTGGACCGGCAGGGCCGGGTCGCAGGCAGGGGCTGCCTCGTAGCTGAGCCAGCCGGCGGCTGCCCAGCCGTGGCGGGCGGTCAGTTCTTCCAGGCGGCGGAGGAGCGGCACCACCTCTTCCAGCCGCTGGGCGACCAGGATCTTTCGGGGTTGCTGGAAGTGGAGCCAGCCGCCGGCGGCAGCGTCATAGAGGGCGGCCTGATCCGGGGCCAGCAACGAAGAGGTCGGCGAGGGTGTCATATGCTCTGCTGAAAACGGGAAAACAGTAAATCTGGGGCTGGGCCTTTTCATTCTCTCCAGCGATAGCATATAATTGCAGGGAACGCTTGCCCTAAGGGTATCTGGAATAAGGGTACCTTGAATACCATCTTTGAGAATCCTCCCATGCATATTGTTTTTTCCCTGGTCTTTGCCGTCTTTGCTGCCGCCCTCCTGGATCCCAGCCTGGGTGGCGCGGTGCTGGGCGGGCTGCTGGGCGCCATGGCAGCGGAGCTGCTGGCGCTCCGCTCCCGGGTGCGCCGTCTGGAGGCTGCGGATTCTGTTCCGGCAGCAGATTCCGGCCAGGCCGTGTTGCCGGCCTCCGGCGTGAGATCGGCGTCAGCCGGGATGGCGGCCACGGAACCCGCGTCCCCGGACAGCGCTGTCCAGCGTTCCCATCCCAAGGGCAGCGAGATTCCGAAGCCTCCTCCGGCAGACACCGTCCGACCTGCACCCCAGACCGCCGCCGGCAGCAAGGTCGGGCAGGTCGCCTCCTGGTGGGCCAAGGGCTATGGGCGTCTGTGCGCCCTGCTCACCGGCGGCAACCTGGTGCTCAAGGCAGGGGTGGTGATCCTCTTCTTTGGAGTGGCCTTTTTCCTTAAATATGCGGTCCGGCACAGCCTGGTGCCCATGGAATTTCGCCTGGCCGCAGCCGGCTTGGGCGGGCTGCTGCTCCTCTCCCTGGGCTGGTGGCTGCGGGGCAGGCGGGCAGGCTATGGCCTGACCCTCCAGGGCGCAGGGGTGGGCGTGCTCTACCTGGTGGTCTTTGCTGCTGCCAAGCTCTACCACTTCCTGCCCATTCCCCTCTGTCTGGGCGTGATGATCGGGCTGGTCGGCCTCTCCAGTATGCTGGCCGTCTTGCAGCAGGCCCGGGCCCTGGCCATATTTGCTGCCCTGGGCGGCTTTGCCGCACCGGTGCTGATGTCCAGCGGCGGGGGCAGTCATGTGCTGCTCTTCTCCTATTTCGGGCTCCTCAACATCGGTATCCTGGCCATTGCCTGGTTCCAGTCCTGGCGGGTGTTGAACCTGCTGGGCTTTGTCGCCACCTTTGGCATCGGTTCCCTCTGGGGCTACCAGGGCTACCGGCCGGAGCATTTTGCCAGCACCGAACCCTTTCTGCTCTTCTTCTTTCTGCTCTACCTGGGGGTGGCCATCCTCTTTGCCCGCGGCGGAGCCTCCAGGGCAGAACGCTACCTGGACACCACCCTGGTCTTCGGGACCCCCTTGGCCTTCATCGCCCTCCAGTACCTCCTGGTCCGCGATACCCCCTATGGCATGGCCCTGACCATGCTCTTTCTCGGCCTCTTCTACCTCGCCCTGGCCACCCTGCTCTGGCGAACACGCTCCCGGGCAGGGCAGCGGCTGCTGGTGGAGGCCTTCCTGGCCCTGGGGGTGGTGGCCGGCAGCCTGGCCATTCCCTTTGGCTTTGACGGCAAGTTGACCAGTGCTGCCTGGGCCCTGGAAGGGGCAGCACTGCTCTGGGTAGGCGTTCGTCAGGACCGCTTCCCGAGCCGCTGCTTTGGCCTGCTCCTTCAGCTGGGCTCGGCCCTCTACTTCCTGGGCTCGGTCTGGTACCCCTTTGAGGCGGCAGTGCTGTTGAACCGTCACTTCCTGGGCTGTCTGCTCATTGCCACGGCCGCCCTTGCCTCCAGCTACTTTCTGGAGAAGAACTCCAAGGGCCTCCGCATCAGGTTGGGCGAAGATCGGTTCCACTGGCCACTGCTCATCTGGGGCATGTCCTGGTGGTACTATGGCGGTTACCGGGAGATGACCATCCATGCCCCGGGCTATGAGCTGGCCAACGGCCTGCTCCTCTTTGCCGCAGGCTCGACCATTGTCCTGGCCATGGCGTCCAGGCGTCTCTGCTGGCAGCAACTGGCCCAGGCGCAGATGCTGCTCCTGGTGATCATGGTCCTGGCAGCAGTAAAAGGGCTCCTGGGCGCAGGCTTCCATGACCACCTTTTGGGCGGCTGGGGAGTGGTGGTCTGGCCCCTGGCCCTGGTGGTGGAGTACCGGCTGCTCTACCACTTTGAACAGTGGTGGCCCCGCCGCCTGGCAGCGGCCTGGCACCTGGGTACCCTCTGGCTGCTGCTGGCGGTGATCTGCCAGGAGGTCGACTGGCTCTGGCAGCGGCTGCCTGAGTTTTCCCCAAGCTGGTCCCTGGCCTGCTGGGGGCTGCTGCCGGCCCTGCTCTTCTTTGTCCTCCGGCGCTGGGCTCGTCTGCCCCTCTGGCCGCTGGAGCGTCATCGCTCGGCCTATCAGGGAGCGGGCTGCACGGTCCTGGCCTGTTTTCTCGGTTGCTGGCTGCTGCTGGGAGGGGCTGAGCCGGGCGGGGCCGCACCGCTGCCCTACCTGGTCCTGCTCAACCCTCTGGAGCTCTCCCAGCTCCTGGTCCTGGGGCTGCTGGTCTCGGCCCGGGTCGGCAGGCAGGGCGATGACAGGCTGCGCTCCCTGCTCACACCCCAGAGGCTGGCCTGGGGCTGCGGCCTGTTCTTCTTTTTCTGGTTGAACAGCGCGGTTGCCCGTGGCGTTCACCACCTTCTCGGGGTGAGCTACACCCTGGCAGCCCTCTATCACTCGGCAGAGTTCCAGGCGGCCCTGGCCGTGCTCTGGAGCCTGAGCGCCCTGGTGGTGACCGGCTGTGCCACCCGTCTTGTCCGGCGTTCGCTCTGGTTTGCCGGGGCCGTGCTCCTGACCATGGTGGTCTTGAAACTCTTTTTCATCGATCTGGCCGGCAGCGGCACCCTTGCCCGGATCATCTCCTTTCTGGTGGTGGGGCTCTTGATGCTGGTGATCGGCTATTGGGCGCCGCTGCCCCCCAAGGCTGCGGGGGAGCGATCATGAAGGGGGGGCTGTGGCAGCACCTCCTCAAGGCTGTGCTGCTGCTCTGCTGGTTGCCGCTGCTGGCGACGGCCGGAGGGGCGGCCTGGGGGGAAGCCCTTCGGCCGGATGATTTTGCTTACGGTTACCTGCTGGAGACCCCGCCGGGCGGCGCCATCTACCGTTTGGGCCTGCCTGCCTCGGTCTACCGGGAGGCAAGCCGCTCGGATCTGGCCGATCTCCGGGTCTTTAACGGTGCTGCCGAGCCCGTGGCCCATGGCCTGCGCCGCGGGATCCGGTTGGAACAGGATCTGGTCAAGCAACTGAAGGTCCCCTTCTTCCCCCTGGCTGGGAGCGGATCTGCAGCGGAACAGGGGTTCAGCCTGGACCTGCGCCTGGGACAGCAGAACCAGGGGACCCGCCTCAGGGTGGAGGCGGATGCTTCGACAGCAGTGCCTGGGAAGGGGAAGGGAGGGCGCGGCTATCTCCTTGATCTGAGCGAGGTTTCGCAGAAGCCCGCTGCCCTGGAGTTCCACTGGCAGAGAGGGGGCAGTGCGGGCGGCCCGGGGGTAGTGGCGGTAGAGCTGCTCCAGAGCCGTGACCTCAACCGCTGGACCACCCTGGTTGGCCGGGCGAGCCTGGTTGATCTGGAGTATCATGGCCAGCGGGTGGTGCGGAGGAGGATTGAGCTGCCCCGTTTCCACCAACCCTATCTCAAGCTCATCCTGGAGCAGGGCACCGAGCTGGTCCTGGAGCGGGTGATGGCTCTCAGTGGTGCCGATCCGGGCCAGAGCCTCCACTGGACCCTGGCCGCTGCAGCCACCAGAGATCGGGCTCAGCCGGTGGAGCGATTCGACTATAGCTCTGGCGGTCATTTTCCGGTCAGTGCGGTTCGGCTGCTCTTTCCCGGGAACAACACCGCCCTGCGGGCCAGGATCTCTTCCCGGCGCGACCCCGATGGCCCCTGGCACAGCCGCTGCCAGGGGCTGTTCTATCGCCTGGAGTTGGAGGGGGGCTCCCTGAACGGAGATCCCTGCAGCTTTGGGCCCAGCCGCGACCCCTTCTGGCGGCTGGAGATTCTCGACCAGGGCAACGGTGCACCCCGGGATGGAGCCATTGGCCTGGAGCTGGGCTGGCACCCGGACGAGCTCCTGTTTACTGCCCAGGGGGCTCCCCCCTATCTCCTGGCCGTGGGCAGCGGCAAGCTGAGCAGGGAGGCCCCGCGCTCAGAACTTTTGAGCCAGCTGGTGGCCGGCAAGGGCTGGGAGGAGCAGGAGCTGCTGACCACGGCCACCGTGGGCCAACGGCGGGAGCTGGGCGGCAGCGCCGCCCTCAGCCCGCCGGTCCCGCCCCTGCCCTGGAGGCAGTGGATCCTCTGGGGGGTGCTGCTCTCCGGACTGGGGCTGCTGGCCTGGATGGTCCGTGGCCTCTGGCGGGAACTCTCCGGCCGCCGGTGAAGAGCCGGAGAGTGTTTGTCCTCCTCCCTGCTCAGGCTGTGGCCAGGGAAAAGGTGCCGGCCGCCATCTCCCGATCGATCTCGGCCATGGCCCGGCGCATCTGCTTGAGGGCCTGCCTGATCCGGTTCTCGTTCTCCACCAGGGCCAGGCGGAGATAGCCCTCTCCCTCCTGGCCGAAACCGGCACCCGGGGCCACGGCCACGTTGGCCCGTTCCATCATCTCAATGGCAAACTGGACCGAACCCATCTGGCTGTAGAGCCGGGGGATCTTGACCCAGAGGAACATTCCTGCCTTGGGGATCTCCACCTCCCAGCCCATCCGGGTCAAGCCCTCGCAGAGCACATCCCGTCGCTTCTGATAGAGGGCCACCTGTTCGGAGATGGTATCGTCACAGTCGCGCATGGCCACGATCCCGGCCACCTGGATGGCGGAAAAGATCCCATAGTCGTAGTAGCCCTTGATCTGGGCCAGCCCCTGGATCATCTTCTGGTTGCCCACACAGTAGCCCAACCGCCAGCCCGCCATGTTGTAGGACTTGGAGAAGCTGCCGAACTCCACTCCCACCTCCAGGCTGCCCTCTGCCTCCAGGAAGCTGGGGGCCACATAGCCGTCATAGGTGACCCGGGAGTAGGCAAAGTCATTGATCACCATGAAGTCCAGCTGCCGAGCCATCTTGACGATCTCCTGGAAGAATTCCCTGGTCGCCAGGGTGCCGGTGGGGTTGTGGGGATAGTTGAGCATCACCAGCTTGGGTCCGGGGCAGAGGGAGCGGCACATGGTGTGGATCTGCTTCAGGAACTGCTCCTCGCTGCTCAAAGAGACCCGCAGCACGTTGGCCCCGGCAATCACCGCGGCATAGACGTGGATGGGAAAGGCCGGAGCCGGCACCAGGACCGTGTCTCCGGGACCCAGCAGGGCCAGACAGAGGTGGGAGATCCCCTCCTTGGAGCCGATGGTGCAGATCACGTCATCCGCCCCGTTGAGCTCCACCCCGTAGTTTTCCCGGTAGTAGAGCCCGATCTCACGCTTGAGGTTCTTCATCCCTCCGGCCTCGGGGTAACGGTGGCTCTTGGGGTCGATGGCGACCTGGCAGAGCTTTTCGGTGACCTGCTGGGGCGCGGGATCGATGGGGTTGCCCATACCCAGGTCGATGACATCCTCGCCCTGCCAGCGTTTCTCCATCTTGATCTTGTTGATCATCCCAAAGAGGTAGGGCGGGAGATGCTGCATCCGCTCGGCATACTTGATCTTGTGGGGTTTATCGCTCATGGTGTGCTCCTCCGTGTAGGTGAGATTGGGGTCGTGGTATCTGTGGAGGCCATGCCGCGGTGCAGGCATAAAAAAAGCCTGAACCGTCATGGCCCAGGCTGAAGAGACGCCATGGACCGGGAACTGGTCCAAATGGCGTTTGCGTGCTGTTTTTTGCTAAAAAAGAGCGTTCGGCTGCCATTGAACCAGGTTCATGGCCGCCGCCGCTCTAGCGGTATCTCTGTTCTGCATTGATTCTATATGTAGATTACTCACTGATAATGAGGGATTAAATGGTATTCAGTACCATACGGTATCGGTGTGCAGCTGTCAAGACCAGGGAGCGAGGGGGGCCTCGGCCCCCGGGTCGTGGTGATGGGCGGGACACCGACCGCCTACTCGGCGGATTCCTTGACCCTGGCCCCCAGCTTGGCGGTCAGCCGGTTCAGGGCCGGTGAGCGATCGTCCCGGTCCAGGAGGACCTCGATGATGGTGAACTCCTCGTTCTTCTCGGCCGCTGCCAGGGCCTGGCAGAGCTCGGCCTGGGTATGGACCAGGAAGCCCTGGCCTGAGCCCAGGATCAGCGGCAGCTTGCTGAAGGCCCAGGGGTGGACATCGTTGTAGGCGCCGTCGAGCATGGGGCGTTCCGTGGAGTAGCCCTGGTTGTTGAGGACCACCACGATGGGGTTGAGGCCGTAGCGGGCGATGGTGGAGAGCTCCACCCCGGTCATCTGGAAGGCCCCGTCTCCCACCAGCACCAGCGGCCGGGCATAGGGGTTGGCCAGCTGGGCGCCCAGGGCACCCGGGACTGCAAAGCCCAGGGAGGCATAGTAGGCCGGGCTGAGGAAATCGGCGGCATTGTGGACAAAGAGGTCGTTGGCCCCGAACAGGGCATCGCCCACATCGGCGACCACCATGGTCTCGGCCCGGATAAAGGTGTTGAGCTGTTGGAACAGCGCGGCCACGGTGATGGGGCTCTCGCCGCAGGGGTCGCTGATGGGCCTTGCCGGCTGGGGCCTGGGGATGGGGCCCAGGGGACGCGGTTCGATGGGGGCCCGGGCCAGGCCGCGGAGAAAGTCGGCAAAGAGGACGGTATCGTAGTAGTGGTGGCGGATACTGAGTCGTTCACTGGTGGCATAGATCCCCCGGCTGGGGTCGATGTCGGTGGTAAAGAGGCCCAGGTTGAGATCAGAGAGGAAGGTACCCAGCATCAAGAGACAGTCGCTCGACTCCACGTAGTGGGTGACCGCCTCGGTGCCGCCCTCAAAGACGCCCAGATAGAATTCCTCGGAATCCGGGACCACGGACTTGGCCAGCATGGTGGCGGCAACCGGGATGCCCCGGCCCCGGGCCAGGGCGACCACCTCTTCCTGGAGGCCGAAGCGGTGGAGCTCCACCCCGGCCAGGATGACCGGCTGCCGGGCCTGGTTGATCAGGCGGGCGGTTTCTTCCAGGGCCTCTTCCAGGGCCTCGGGGTCGCTGTGGAGGCTTCGGTCCTCGCTGCTGCTGACGGGATGAATAGGGGCAAAGACCAGGTCTCTGGGCAGCTCGATATAGACCGGCCGCTTCTCTTCCAGGGCGGCCAGGATGACCCGGTCGATCTCCTCCTGGGCCGTCTGCGGAGAGTCGAGCACCGTGGAGGCCACGGTGAACTCGGCAAAGACCCTGGCCTGGGTGGAAAAGTCGGTGATCTGGTGGTGGAGCAACCGCTGCCGATCCCGTTCAGCCATACCCGGGCTGCCGCTGATGATCACCACCGGCGATTTTTCGGCATAGGCCTGGGCCGTGGTGTTGGCGAGCTTCAAACCGCCCACCCCGTAGGTGACGCAGACCGCCCCCAGGCCGGAGATGCGGGCGTAGGCATCGGCGGCAAAGCCAGCCCCCTGCTCGTCAGAGGTGTTGATTAACTCGATCAGGGGGTTCTTCTCCACCAGGTCATAAAAGCCCAGCACATAGTCACCGGGGATACCGAACATATGGCGGATCCCGCATTGATGGAGTTTAGTGATCAGATATTCGCCAACGTTTGTCTGGGTACTCATGGGGCCTCCTTTAAGGGTAGGATGCGCGAGATCGATGGCTCAGGGGATAGGCTTGCTGTTGCTGCCTGCTGTTGTGCTCTGGAAAAGGTGATCCTTAAAAAAGTATATCCCAGCAGCTTCTGCTTGTCCAACCGCTGCTCCGCCTTCCTTTGCCGCTCCTGTCCCTTGACTGCAGGGGGGATGATCGTTTATCGTTCAGGAAAATACCCATGACCAGGAGAGCAGCATGCACCAGCAGGACAACAGCCCCCCCGCTCCCCCTGATTCCCTGCAGTCCGGTCCGCTGCCGGATCTGCGGGCCTCGGCCCCGCCTTCGGGAAAGGAGAGCGAGCCCTGTTGAGGCCCGCCCCAGCAGCCCCGGTCCGGGGCCCATCACCGTGCCGGTTACGCCCTGAGTCCCTGGGTCAGCGGCTTCATCGACTCGCCTCTGGGGCCGGTCCCCCGGGTGACCACCGCACCGCTCTGGTCTGATCGCTTAGGAACCATCGGGGCCCGGCTGGGGGCCATCCGCAATACCTACCTGGTTGCTCCGGGGATCTATGGGGTGGGCAATCCCCAGGCAGACTCGCCGCTGCTGGTCACGGCCAACTACAAGCTCTCCTTTGACCAGCTGCGCTTCCAACTGGCCGGTATCGATGCCTGGATCCTGGTCATCGATACCCGGGGAATCAATGTCTGGTGCGCCGCCGGCAAGAACACCTTTTCCACGGCTGAACTCGTCTACAGCCTGGATCACTATCAGCTCTCCCGACTGCTCAGCCGCCGCCGGCTGATCGTGCCCCAACTTTCGGCCCCGGCCCTCTGCGCAGAGGAGGTCCGCCGGCAGAGCGGCTTCAGAGTGATCTTCGGACCGGTGCGGGCGGCAGATCTGCCCCGCTTCCTGGCCCAGGGCGAGGTGGCGGATGAAGAGATGCGCACGGTCACCTTTTCCTGGCAGGAACGGGCGGTGTTGATCCCGGTGGAATTCTTCCTGGTGCTCAAGCCCCTGGCCGCAATCCTGATCAGCTGTCTGCTCATTTCCGGCCTGGGACCAGGTTTCTTCTCCCTGGAGGCCGTGCTCAGCCGGGGGCCGCTGCTGCTGATCACCACCCTGGCCGCCATCTGCAGCGGCACGGTCCTGGTACCGCTGCTCCTGCCCTGGCTGCCGGGTCGCCAGTTCTGGCTCAAGGGCTTGTTGCCCGGTCTGCTGAGCGGGGGGCTGTGCTGGCTCTTTGCCGCGCCATTGGCCGTGGTTGAAGGGCTGGCCCTGCTGTTCTGGTCGCTGAGCATCGCCTCCTTCCTGGCCATGAACTTCACCGGCTCCACCCCCTTTACCTCGCCCAGCGGGGTCGAGTATGAGATGAAGCGTGGCCTGGTGGTGCAGTTTGCCCTCACCGGTCTGGCGCTGACGCTCTGGCTGCTGGCGCCCTTCCTGTAAGCTCACCTTGAAAAGTTGCTTTTTCTTCCAACCTTGGCGTTGCGCTCAAAGTTTTATCTGCTGAACCATGAAACTCAGCCATTTTTCTTCTACCTTGGGAGACAGCTTGAATTTCCTGGTACTGAGGTAGGGGGTCTTTTTTTGCTGTCATTGCCACGCAGGAGAGCGTCCGGACCGCTGGTAACCTGCTTGGTGTCTTGGTGTCTTGGTGGTCGTCATTCCCGCGCAGGCGGGAATCCAGTTTTTGGGGAACCAGGCAGCGCTCCAGCGTCTCCATCTTGGCGAGCAGACCGAAGGGGTCACTCTACACCGGTGTGAGCAGCGATCAGTCAGGGCCTTTCTGGGAACAGAAAAACATTCAAATAGAAACCCTTATCAAGAAATGGAGCAGTGAGGAAATGTCCCCCTGTGCATCGCATTATATCAGGCAAGCCTATAAGGCTACCTTGAATAATGGCTTTTTCTTCCAATCTCTGCGTTATGCACTAAAAATTACCCTCGGAATATCGATTATATGCCTGTGGTAATTTTTCTCGCATGCCTTGATCTTGATCGAAAAATCTCATTGTTCAAGACACCCATAAAAGACCTGGATGCCCGCCTGCGCGGGCATGACGGTAGAGGGGAGGACTAGACGGTAATGGAAGGAATGGATAGATCGGTCTGCAGCAGCACTACAAAGAGGGTGTGCCAAGATAATCCCGATATACGTGCTGTTATGGTGAAGGCGCAGCACTTTTCAGAGTCGTCATTCCCGCGCTGGCGGGGGCATGACGGTAGAAACCGTGGCATGAAGGAAAAAGAATACAAAGGACAATAGAATCAGCGAACTGCCTATATGGAGAGATACATTTTGGCTGGGTCTTATACCTGGTCGGGAAATTTTATCCTCGAAATATCAAACCTATGGCTGCTGTACAATGGCTCGCGCGCCTGGACCTTGCCTGAACAATCGGATTTTTCAAGGACCCGGAAGTTTTTTCCGCCCAGATCCTGAGCCGGTCCCGTCCCGGTCGTCCGCAGTCTCCGCATAAACAGCGCGGCCGCTTACTCCCGGAGCCTGCGCCCGGGCTGACGTTTTTTTTAGGTCTCCCCTGGATTCAGTGATATAATTATTGCTGGAGAGGGCCTTCACGCCCTTCTGCTTGACCCGGACGAGCCCATGCTCCCGGCGCAGAGGTACAATCAGACCTGCTTCCGGGCAACTCTCCAGAGGTGTCCCCTATATTCTTGAAGGGTACCTTGAGCAGAGGCTGGGCGTTCATCGGGCGGTCGCCTCCTGATCACAGCCTGGCCGGCGTGCTCGGTGCGTACTCCGGCTACCCTTCAACCAAGAGAGAGGAGAACCTGGAATGAAGAGCGTATATTGGTTACAGGGGGGAGGCTGCGGCGGAGATACCTTCTCCTTTTTAAGTAGTGAATATCCTGATATCATTGAGCTCTTTCGCCAGTTGAACGTTCAGCTCCTCTGGCATCCCTCTTTTTCTCACCTTTCCCCGGCCAGCCATGAAGATCTCCTGGCACAGATCCATTCCGGGGAACAGACCCTCGATATCCTGATGGTGGAAGGATCCGTCATCTGTGGACCGGCTGGTACCGGGATGTTCCACACCAGGGACGGCCATCCCAGAAAGGAGTTGGTCTACAGCCTGGCATCACAGGCCAGCTCTGTGGTGGCCGTGGGAACCTGTGCCTCCTTTGGTGGTTTTGGCGTTGATGCGGTGATAGAGGCAACGGGACTGCAATTCACCAAGAAACAGCGGGGTGGATTTCTGGGAAAAGATTTCACCGCCGGCTCCGGACAGCCGGTCATCAACCTGGCCGGCTGCCCCTGCCATCACGATGTGGTAGCCGGGGCGATCGTTGCCCTGGCCAACGAGGTAAGCCTCGAGCTGGATGAGTATCAGCGTCCCCTCGAGTGGTACGGCACGACTGTCCACCAGGGGTGCACCCGCAATGAATATCATGAGTACCGGGTGGAGGAGTCTGACTTTGGCGAGATGGGTTGCCTCTTTTTTCACATGGGCTGTGCAGGCCCCCTGGTGCCGGGCCCCTGCAATAAGTTGCTCTGGAATCAACACTCTTCAAAACCCAGGGCCGGAATCCCCTGTTTCGGCTGCACAGACCCGGATTTTCCCAGGGCCACGCCCTTTTTTCAGACCCCCAATATCGAAGGCATTCCCCTCTCTCTGCCCATGGGAGTCAACCGTGCCCATTATATGGTCTATAAGGGCATGGCCGCCGCTGCCGCCCCCGAGCATCTGAAGAATCGGAAATCAAAAGTATAAGCTGGAAAGGACGATATGAAGACCCTGAGAGATATAAATATTCCGTTCAACAGGGCCGAGGGTGATCTCGAAATCCGGGTTGACGTGGAAGACGGTATCGTCAGCGATGCCTGGAGTGTGGGCACCATGTTTCGTGGCTTCGAGGAGATGATGCACGGGCGGGGAGCACTGGATGGCCTGGTGGTGACCCCTCGTATCTGCGGCATCTGTAGTCTGACCCACCTCACCGCAGCGGTGGAGGCCCTGGATGATGTTGCCGGGAGTAGTCCCCCCGACAATGCGCGCCGTCTGCGTAACCTGGCCCTGATGGTTGAAACGATCCAGTCCGATCTCCGCCAGGCCGTGCTGATGTTTATGGTGGATTTTGCCAATCAGGAGGCCTATCAGGACCATCCCCTGGGAGAGCAGGCGCAGCAGCGCTACAGCCCCCTGCAGGGAAGGGCTGCAATCGAGGTCATCCGGGAAAGCAAACGGCTTTTGCAGATGGTGGCCATCATCGGCGGACAATGGCCCCACACCAGCTTCATGGTTCCCGGGGGGGTCACCTCGATGCCGGAACGATCCAAGCTCCTTCAGTGCGGAATCATCCTGGAACGGTTTCGTGGTTGGTATGAACGAAGCATCCTCGGCTGTTCCCTGGAAAGATGGCTGGAGGTACAGAGCAGCAGGGATCTCGATGGCTGGCTCGATGAAGATCCCTGCCATCGAGAGAGTGAGCTTGGTTTTTTTATCCGTTTTGCCCGGCAGGCAGGACTGGACACCTTGGGCAGGGGTCCAAATCGCTTTCTCTCCTATGGCAATTTCACCCTCCCCCAGGAGACCGGAGTGCAAGGTGTTGGTGGAAGATTGATGGCTCCTGGCTTTGCCGTCGGAACCGAGGTCTCCTCCTTCACGGCCTCAAAGATCAGTGAAGACCTCTCTCACTCCTGGTACCAACAGGGTGATGGACCAGCCCACCCCTTTGCCGGCAGGACCAGACCCTATGCCTCGGGACAGGGGGGCAGGTCCTACTCCTGGATAAAGGCGCCCCGCTACGGAGGAGAGGTCGTTGAGACCGGCCCCCTGGCCGAGATGGTCATGGCCGGCAATCCCCTGTTTAAGGATCTGCTCGCCCAGGCAGGCCCCAATGTCCTGGTTCGAGAGTTGGCACGGCTGGTCCGTCCTGCCCATTTTCTGGAGCCCATGGCGATCTGGGTTGACGAACTGCTGCACAGACGGCAGGAGGATTTTTACCATGCCGTCAAGTCCATCCCAGACGGTGAAGGCGTCGGGATGATTCAGGCTGCCCGAGGCGCCCTGGGACATTGGCTCAGGATCAGGGACGGCAAGATTGGCCATTACCAGATCATCACCCCCACCGCCTGGAACGGCTCCCCCCGTGATGGCGCCGGTCAGCGTGGTCCATGGGAAGAGGCCCTGATCGGTACCCCGATTAAAGACCTGAACAATCCCGTCGAGGCAGGGCATGTGGTCCGCTCCTTTGACCCCTGCCTGGTCTGTGCGGTCCATTGTCTGAGCAGACCAAAGGGGCCACCTCTCAGGGGATGGAGCCGGTGAAGCGTCAGATCATCTGTATCGGCAACCGCCTGGTCCCGGAAGATGCCGCCGGACCGGCGGTCTTTGACCGCCTGGGGGAACTGCAGCCCCTGGCTGACGGGATAGAGCTCAGCGAAGGCGGACTGGCCGGCCTCAATCTCCTGCCCCTGTTGGAGCAGGGGGGCAGGGTCGTCTTTGTCGATGCGGTCAGGGGATTTACCCGGCCGGGTGAGCTGGTCGTTCTTGACCAGCGGCAGATCGTGGCCAGCCTCGATGACCGCCATTTCGGCCATGGGGCGGGGCTGGCCTATGTCCTGGCCGTACTTCCCGAGGTCTGCGATGGAGAGCCGCCCGAGGAGATTGTCCTGGTCGGCCTTGAAGGGGCCTGTAGCGGCCCCTTGATTGAACGGGCTGCCGGACTCAGTCTTGTCCTCGCTGCCCATGGTTTGCAGGGGTGCAGCTGATGGAAAAGAAGAGTAGAGCCGCAATGGAGCAGGAGATCGAGATGCTGCGCGGCGAACTCAAGGTTGCCAGAGAGGCGGCTGAAATTAGCGCCGACCTGGTGGTGAGGCAGTTTGAGCAGACCGAGAGCATGCTCCATAAATTTCAGGTCGCGGATGCTGAACGGCAGGCTGTGTTGGATGCCGCCACCCAGCTCTCCATCATTGCCACCGATCTGGACGGGATCATCCGGCTGTTCAGCAAGGGGGCTGCCACCCTGCTGGGCTACAGTCCGGCAGAAATGATCGATAACTGTAGCATCCTTGACCTCCATCTCGCAGACGAGCTCGAACACTATGGTCAGCAGCTAAGCGGGGTGGCCGGATCCAGCCTGCAGGACATGAAGGTCTTTGACCAGTTTGTGAAACACAAACACAGCCAGGCCCAGGAGTGGCTCTATCTGTGCAAGGACGGGGCGCATCTGCCGGTGAGCCTCTCCATCACCAGCCTCTACAACCCCGATGGCCGTGTGGATGGCTACCTCTTTACGGCCATGGACAAGACCCTCCAGAAGCAGATGGAGGCTGAGCTCATTCAGGCCAAGGAGGCGGCCGAGGCGGCCAATGCCTCCAAGGGGGACTTCCTGGCCCGGATGAGCCATGAGATCCGTACCCCCATGAATGGGATCATCGGTATGGCCTCGTTGCTGCAGAAGACCCCCCTTGATCCCAGGCAACGCAACTATGCGGATAAGATTCTTGGCTCGGCCAATATCCTGTTACGGCTGATCAACGACATCCTCGACTTTTCCAAGATCGATGCAGGGAAACTGCAGTTGGAAGAGATCCCCTTCAACCTGGAGGATATCCTCGGCAACATCGCCAATGCCATCGGCATCCAGGCCGAGATGAAAGGGTTGGAGTTTTTGTTTCAGATCGATCCCCAGGTTCCGTATAGGCTCATCGGAGACCCCCTGCGTCTGGGACAGGTGCTGATGAATCTGGCCAGTAATGCCGTAAAATTCACCGACCAGGGTGAGATTGTGATTTCGGTCAACCTGGAAGAGCGGGGCCAGGAGGAGATAGTCGTCCGTTTCACCGTCTGTGACAGCGGCATCGGCTTAAGAGAGGATCAGCTTGGCCTGCTCTTCAGTGCATTCAGCCAGGCCGATGATTCGGTCACCCGCAAGTATGGAGGCACAGGGCTTGGACTGGCCATCTGTAAACAGCTGAGCGAGCTGATGGGAGGGACGATCTGGGCTGAAAGTCAAGCGGGAAAGGGTTCGGAATTCATTTTTACGGCACGGTTACGCCTTGCTGAGGTCGAGGGAGAGCCGCCCCGGGTGGCTTCGGAGCTCTTAGAGGGGCTTCGCGCCCTGGTGGTGGATGATAATAGCGCGAGCCGCGATGTTCTCTCCACCATGTTGAGATCGTGGAAGCTTGAGGTGGATACCGCAGCCGACGGCAGATCGGCCCTCTCCCGTCTTGAGCAGGCCGTGCAGCGCGGTGCCCCCTACGATGTGGTCCTGCTCGACTGGATAATGCCTGGAATCGACGGCATCGAGACCGCCAGGAAGATTAAGGCCAACACCTCCCTCTCAAAGGTACCGGCCATGCTGATGGTGACCGCCAACGGACGTGAGGAGGCCTATCTGGAGGCCGATGAGGCCGGTCTCCAGGCCTTTTTGCTGAAGCCGGTCTATGCCTCGGTTATGTACAATACCCTCTTGGATATCCTCGGCATTGCAAGGGATTCGGGAACAGTGACCATCAGGGAGCAGTCCCGAAGCGTGGATCTGGAGAAGATTCGGGGAGCCCATGTCCTCCTGGTGGATGATAATAGGATCAATCAGGAGGTGGCCAGGGAGTTTCTCCTGGATGCCGGCATGGTGGTCACCATCGCCTCCAATGGCAGGGAGTGCCTGGCTGCCCTGGAGCAGGAATCCTTTGCGCTTGTCTTCATGGATATCCAGATGCCGGAGATGGATGGCCTGGAGGTAACCAGAAGGATCCGCAGCCAAGGTCGATACAGGGATCTGCCTGTTATCGCCATGACCGCCCATGCCATGGCCGGAGACAGAGAGAAGAGCCTGGTCGCAGGCATGAACGATCATATCACCAAGCCCCTTGATCTGGACCTCCTCCATCAGACCTTGCAACGGTGGATACCGGAACAACAGGCTGCAAGCCACCCAGGATCACCCCGGAAACCAAGCCGGGGTTTGCTGCCCCTTGAGGAGGAGTTGCCTGTCTTGGCCGGGATCGACCAGGCGGCAGCCCTCGATGTGCTGAATCAGAATCAACAGCTCTTTGTGAAGATGCTCTATGATTTTCAGAAGGGCTACTCCGCTCTGCCAACCCAGCTGCGAGACTGGTCAGGGACGGGTGACTGGCGGCAGATTCAGGATATGGCCCATACCGTCAAGGGGGTGGCCGGGTATATCGGTGCCTCTGCCCTGATGAGGGCCGCCCGCAAGCTGGAAGAGTTCCTGAAAAAAGATCAGCGGGAGGAGGCGGCAAACCAGCTTGGTTCCTTTATCGATGCCCTGGATGCCATCCTTTCCAGCCTCTCCGCCCTTCCTGCGCTGGCGGAAGCTCCCCTTGCCCGGGATAAGGAGCTTGGCCTGAGTTTTCTTGGCGGCCAGGAGCCTGAGGGAGAACTGCAGCTGCTCATCGACCAGCTGAGCAAGGGAGAAGCGGCAGCAGAGGAACAGTTTGTCCAGGTGGAGCAACTCCTCTGCCAAGCCGGGGTCGACGAAGAGTTGCGGCTCATTGCTGAACTGATTGATGAGATCGAATATGAACAGGCCGCAGCCCTGGGCGGCGATTTATTGCGCAGGCTCCAGCAGAAGGGTGATGATAGATGAAGTCGCAGCAGGAAAAGGCCCGCATTCTGATCGTTGATGATGAGAAGATGAACCTCAAGGTCTTGGCAACCCTCCTGAAGGAGGAGTATACGCCGGTACTTGCCAGGAGCGGCGAACAGGCCCTGCAACATGCCTGGAGCGACCTTCCTCCTGACCTCATCCTCCTGGATGTGGTCATGCCGGAGATGGGAGGCTACGATGTCCTGAAGCAGTTGAAAAACGATGACAAGACCAAGCATATCCCGGTCATCTTTGTCACGGCACTCAGTTCTGTGGAGGATGAGGAGCATGGACTCAGACTTGGGGCGGTGGATTATATTACCAAACCCTACTCCCCACCCATTGTAAAGATACGGATCCGCAATCACCTTCGTTTTGTCCATCAGTATAAGCTGCTGGATCAATTGGCCCATCTGGATGGTCTTACCGAAATTCCAAATCGCCGCCGTTTTGAGGAGGTGTTCCGGAGGGAGTGGGCACGAGCTGTTCGCAACGGCAGCCCCATCTCTTTGGCAATGGTGGATGTGGATTTTTTTAAGCAGTATAACGATCATTACGGCCACGCCATGGGGGACCTTGCCCTCCAGGGGATCGCCCAGGCCCTGGAGCGGGATCTGAAACGACCGGGAGACCTGATCGCCCGTTACGGGGGTGAGGAGTTTGTGATGGTCCTCCCGGAAACGGATCTGCCTGCAGCAAAGATCGTGGCCGAACGCGCCCGCAATACCGTGGCCGAGCTCCGTATCCCCCACGAATACTCAGAGGTTGCCGCCCATGTATCCGTCAGCATTGGCGTGGGCACCACCACCCACCAGGGAAGGGCCATATCGCCTGAGACCTTGTTGGAGGCAGCGGATAAAAATCTTTATCTCGCCAAGGAGAATGGTCGTAATCAGACCGTGGGCAGTGTATTCAATGAGTGAGGCAGGGTGCTCACCCAGATAGGCTGAACAGATAAACCGGCAATGAGCTCTGCTCAGGAGGCCCAGAGGTGCAAGCATTTCGTTATATCGATGGTACGGTCACTCTCCGGCTCGACCGTCAGGACTGCATCGGCTGCGGTCGCTGCAGCCTGGTCTGTCCCCACCGCATCCTCCGGCTGGAGGGGAACAGGGCGGTCATCGTTGACCGTGACCGCTGCATGGAGTGCGGTGCCTGCCAGACCAACTGCCCCACCCGGGCCATCACCGTCTCTCCAGGGGTGGGTTGTGCCGCCCATATCATCAGCCAGTGGCTCAACACCCTCCTGGGCAGACAGGTTTTTAAGGGCTGCTGTGAGTAGTCCCTGGTAGAGCAGGAGGATCTCAGCTGGTTTGTGGAGGTTTCCGCTCTTCAGGGCAGCGGTATATCGTATCTTGAGGGAGAGGAGTTGGATCTATGGGCTACCGTGGAAAGTTGCTTTTTCTGGGGCTGCTCCTGGTCTTGAGCGGCTGCCGGGAGTCTCCTCCCCAGGCCCTGGGGACCCTGGAGTGGGATCGGCTCAACAGCCGGACTCCGGCCGGCGAGCTGATCACCGAGCTGGCGGTCCGGGAGGGGAGCCGGGTTGCTGCCGGGAGCGTGCTCGTCCGGATCGATGATCGCAAGATCAGTCAACAGCTGGCGGAAATTCAGGCCCGCCTGGAGCAGGCGGGCTGGCGGCTCAAGGAACTGGAAAACGGTCCCCGTCCCCAGGAGATCACCCGAGCCCGGGCCCGGGTGAGTGCGGCCCGCGCCGCCCTGGAGTTCAGGCGTACCCTGGTTGTCCGTCAGCAGGAGCTGCTGGCCACCGCAGCCAGCAGCAGGCAGAAGCTGGATCTGGCAGAGAACAACGCCATCCAGGCCAGGAACGAGTTGACCGTAGCAGAGCAGGAGCTGGCCCTGCTCCAGGCCGGAACCCGGATCGAGCAGCTTGAACAGGCCCGGGCCCGGGAAAGTGAGCTGAGGGCCCACCTGGCCTACCTCAAGCTGCTCCGGGAAGAGTATACCATCAGGGCCTCCAGGGCCGGCCTGGTGGACAGCCTGCCCTTTAAGGCAGGGGACCGGCCTCCGGCCCAGGCCGTGGTCTGTACCCTCCTGGCCGGAAAGCAGCCCTGGGCCAGGGTCTATGTGCCCGAGCCCTTCCGCTCCCGCCTCCGTCCCGGAGCGACCTACAGCCTGCTGATCGACGGTCGGGATCGAGCCTTCAAGGCCCGGCTGCGCAGCATCTCCAGCGAGGCCGCCTTTACCCCCTACTTTGCCCTCTCCGAACAGGATCGAGCCCGGCTCTCCTATCTGGCCCAGCTCGATCTCATCGAGGAGGATGCCGAATCTCTCAGCGCCGGCACCCCGGTGCAGCTGATCTTGGAGTAGGGATGGAGGCCGTCATCCGGGTAAGGGGATTGAGCAAACGGTTCGGCGACTTCACGGCCGTGGACCAGGTGGATATGAGCATCCCGCCCCATGGGGTCTACGGTTTTCTGGGCCCCAACGGCAGCGGCAAGACCACCGCCATTCGGATGATGTGCGGCCTGTTGGCGCCCACGGCGGGAGAAATCGAGGTCCTGGGGATGCGTATCCCCGAGCAGACCGAGCTTATCCGGCGTCAGGTGGGCTATATGACCCAGAAGTTTTCCATGTACGCCGACCTGACCATCCTCCAGAATATGGAATTCATGGCCCGGATCATGGGGGTCAGGCGGGCAGAGCAGAGGGGGCGGATCCGGGAGTTGCTGCAGCGTTTTCGCCTGGAGCCTTTCAGCAGACGGCTTGCCGGAGCCCTCTCCGGCGGGCAGAAACGGCGCCTGGCCCTGGCAGCGGCGGTGATCCATCAACCCCGGCTGCTGCTCTTGGATGAGCCCACCTCCGAGGTGGACCCCAACACCCGCCGCGAGTTCTGGGACGAACTCTTTCTGATGTGTGAGTCCGGGACCACGGTGCTGGTGACCACCCACCTGATGGATGAGGCCGAGCGCTGCCACCATCTGGCCATCATCAACGAGGGCAGGAAGGTGGCCGACGGTAGCCCGGAGGCCTTGAAGGGGCAGCTGGGTGCCGGAGTCTTTGCCATCGACGGGCCCCAGATCACCGCCATCCGCAACCATCTGGAGGGTGTCTCCCAGGTCCTGGCCACCACCCGGATCGGACTCTCCCTGCGGGTGATGCTCATGCCCGGGGTGGTCGATGGGCTGGACTGGCTCCGGGAACACCTGGCCGGCTTTACGGCCGGGATTGAGCCTGCCGGCGCCACCATCGAGGATGTCTTTGTGATGGCCACCCGGGAAAACGGCGCCAAGGGTGCCGGCGGAGCAGGGCGATGAGCAGCCTGCTCCAGGCCCTGATCCGCATCGGGGCGGTCTGCCGCAAGGAGGTCCTCCACCTGATCCACGATCGGCTGACCTTTGGCATGGTGGTGATGATTCCCCTGTTTCAACTGGTGCTGTTCGGCTACACCATCAACACCGATGTCCGTCAGGTGCCGGCCGGGCTGGTGGATCAGCCGGCCAACAGCTTTTCCCGTCAGCTGGCCCTGGACCTGGAGGCAACCCAGGTCCTCCACTTTATTGCCCGTTGCGCAACGCCCCAGGAGCTGGAGGGGCGGATCCGGGACGGCGAGCTCAGCGCCGGCCTGGTGATCCCCCCGGATGCCGAGGAGCGCTACCAGCTGGGGGATCGGCCTACGGCCCAGCTGGTGGTGGACGGCTCAGACACCATGGTGGCCGGGGCCCTGCGCCAGTTGGCCAACTTTCGTTTTGCCCCGGGCAGGACCCTCTCCAACCGGGATACACCCCAAGCGATCTCGGTGCGCCTGCTCTACAATCCGGAGCGGCGGGCGGCCCTGTTTACGGTGCCGGGGCTGTTGGGGGTGATTCTGACCATGACCATGATCATGTTCACCTCCATTGCCATCGTCCGCGAGCGGGAGCGGGGCAACATGGAGCTCTTGATCGCCACCCCCATCAGGAACCTGGAGTTGATGATCGGCAAGATCATCCCCTATATCGGCATCGGCCTGCTCCAGGTCTCGGTGATCCTCTTCTTGGGGGTACTCCTCTTTGCCATCCCGGTGGCCGGCAAACTCCTGGAGATCTACACGGTCTGCCTGATCTTTATCCTGGCCAACCTCACCCTGGGACTGATGATCTCCACCCTGGCCCGCAACCAGCTGGCTGCCATGCAGATGTTCATCTTTGTCTTTCTGCCCTCCATGCTGCTTTCCGGATTCATGTTCCCCTTTGTGGCCATGCCCCGGGTGGCCCGGCAGCTGGCCGAGGTGCTGCCCCTGACCCACTTCCTGCGGATCATCCGCGGGATCATCCTCAGGGGAGAGCCCCTTACCGGTATGGGCGCAGATATCGGCTATCTTCTGGGCTTTGCAACGCTTTTTCTGGCGATCAGCGCCTTTCGTTTCAGCAAACGGCTGGAATAGGGCCAGCAGAGGGGGGCTGGCCGTGACAGGGGGGGGCTCCTGTCTGCAAGGGCCTGCGAACAGCTTGCCTGTCGGCAATCGTGGATCAGGGGAGCTTCCAGGATGGAGGGCATCCGGGAGGGAGAGGGGTCGAGAGGGCGTGCACCGGCTCAACCACCAAGGTCGAGCCGGTACTACACCGTCCCTGTTCAGCAGCTGCGCCGATAATCAGCCCATGGCTGCTTGCCGGCGTTCTCTCTCAGGCGCTTATCGAGTAGCGCCTGGGATGGAAGAGGGAGGGGGGAAGACCTGTTTCAGGGATGTTCCCCGGTTTCCAGATTACTGGTAAGATCTTCGCTCTCCTCGTCCTCGTCATCGTCATCGATATATTTTTCCTGGACTTCCTCGTCCTCCTCGTCCGGAGAGATCTCCGGGGTGGGACGATCCTCCTGGATCCGAGCAGCCTTGGGAATCTTGGATTCAGGGAGAACAATCTCCCGAATTTTTTCTATTTCGTCGGACAGGGTCAGTTCTGCCTGGCAGATTTCACAGTCCTTGACATGCTGGTCGACAAACTGCATCATCCGTGCAGGTGCCATGGTCTCCTGCTTGACGCGCAGGTACCAGTCTTTAATCAGGCGAAGTAGTCGCTCACATTCCATCTCTATTCTGGGAGTATCCCATCCTGTTATAACTCTGGGTTGATAAGGGGGTGGTTTGACGAACGGCTCGATTATAATAAAAAGTTGTTTTTCAGGTCAATACATATTACGCTTAAGATGCAAAAGGGGAAGTGGAAAGGGCACTGGTGGCCCTCCCGGACTTCAAATCCGGTGTGACGGGTGAACAGCCTGTCAGGTGGGTTCGATTCCCATGCACTTCCGCCATTCATTCTAATGCGTTAGCTCCTCAAGTTCCTTGGGGGGCAATTCTTCAGATTCCTCATATTTAGCCTGAAATCGGTCCAATCCTCTACTGTACATCTACCAGAGGAGCGGAAGAAATGTCTCAGGTTCATCTCACCACAAGAACGTTAAATAGCCTTCAGTCAGAGGATACTCCATACTTCATTAGAGACGCAACATTAAGGGGATTCGGGGTCAAGGTTAACCCGTCAGGCCAGGTAAAATACGTCGCTGAGTTATGGCATGAGGGGAAGTCTTTCAGAAAAACTTTCGGTGCATATCCTCTACTGTCTCTCCATGAAGCCAGAATGAAAGCTCTGGAAATAATCGCAGACATCAAGGCAGGAGTCCACGAAATTCACCAGAAAGACCTCCCTTTAGGCTCTTTGTTCGAGCAATATCTCTCAGGGGGAAGGCTGAAACCGCGAACGATTCAAGATTATCGGGAGGCTGTCGGGTTCTATCTCGCTGATTGGTTAGATTCCCCTGTCCACTCCATCAGCAAAGATATGGTGGAGAAACGGTTCTACGAGATCAGGGATAAAGGGATCAACGGCGGCAAGCCGACTTTCTCCCAGGCAGCTAAGACTATGCGGATCCTGTCGGCCCTGATGAACTACGCGAGAGCCGATGAACTCATCGACAACAATCCTGTTGATGTCCTGAAACTCAAACGGGTGGATAGGGGAACACGGAAGAGGGAGCATTACCTGAAGGCTGAGGAGGTCAGAGAATTGTTGCGTGTAACGACCTCAGACAGCCACCCTATGGTTTTAGGGTTGCAGTTGATCCTCTACACTGGTCTACGTAAGAACGAGGCCCTGAAACTAAAATGGGACGATCTCATAGAGGTTGACGGCGTGTTCTGCTTGCTCATTAAAGATCCCAAGAATAGACGACCACACTACGTACCTGTCACCTCAGCTACCCAGGCCATCATTGATAAGGCCAGGAACTCCACCCCATATCTCTTCCCCTCGACACAAAAGAAGGACAGCCATATCAAGGATACTCGATCCACGTTGAACAGGCTCGCTGGGTTACTTGGGTTCTCCTTTCAATGCCATGATCTCCGCAGAACCTTTGCCACCAGGGCAACCGAGGTCGGCATAGACTACCTGATGGTGAAACGCTTGCTCAATCACAAGAGCAACGATATCACCGCCCAGTACATCCAGTGGCATTCCAGAGAGAACCTGCTGGTGGCAAAGAGGGTATTGGAGATGGTCAGGTATTGAGTCCCTCCAGGGGACAGGCCTCTTCCTTCAGGGGTATGTACACTATGTAGACCCCTTTCATCATCACCCATCTGAAACATAAACGGGTTGACCCCTTCATGATCCATGAGCTTGACGGTCATACCATCGAGAGCGAAACCATGGGCAGGTATGGTAAGCGGTACATGCCAGAGATACTGCTAAGGGAGGCTATTGAGAAGATTGAGTACGGGATAACCTGAGAGGGTCTTGAAACAGGACACCTTATATGGCCGTCAAGCTCATGGTCCCTGCCGACCTTTCACACCAATAGCATAGAGACCTTTAGTTTTCCCCCTATGCTCCTGATAAATAAAGTTCAACTCTAAATCAGTTTGGCACCTGTAATACCTGCCCTCTCTCTTGTATTGTACATAGATTTACATTCTGGACATTGGGAATTACCACCATATGTATTTTGGTCTTGTAGCGGAAATATCCCTCTACGCGTTTCAATACAAGCTGGGCATGCATACTCACCTATGTCGCCCGTATGTTGATAGACAACAGCTCTACCATCTGTTCTCGTTTTTACATACTCATTGAGACGTTCACTCCAATCATCTCTAGCTCTCAACTTTTCAGTAAGCCGCCTGTTTTCGTCCTGGATCCTGATTGTACTAGTTTGAATCTCTATCAAAGATGCGAGCAGTTCAGAAACCTTCCCCTCTGCATCATTTATAGAGCCTAACGCTTCGCTCCCCTTACCCTCTGACACTTGGGTTTTGACATCCTTGAACAGGCCGACGACTGTTTTTAGTGTTGAAGCACATGTGCCGATGGTTGCCACCAAACTAACAGGTTCCATGTTTTCCTCCTTGTTAATATAATCAAACCTTAACCTATCCTTTCTCTTTATGACATCCTGTTGACCAAGTGTACTGACGTTGGACGATTTCGCAAGATATAAGGGCAACACCTCTTCCATCACCCAGGCCTCGAACTGTTCAACTCCGGCAAGCCTGGACTTGATGATGAGTCGATAAAGGTCTGACTCTGGGATGATCTGCAGGCCACGAGGCGGGATATCCAAAGGTACCGTTTCGGTACTTTTAAGTATTTCAACATACTTACAGTGTCTCTCGACATCCCTACTTAGGTTAACGTACCCCAGCACCTCAGCGACATCCTTGGCAACAAACCAAGGTTCTCCATCTTTGGTGATGGTGCGAACTTCATGGTCTTCATAGTCAAACGGGGTGATTGCTGGTTCAGGGTGCTCCGGGATGATCTGGAGGTATCTTACCTGTCCCCCTGTTTTAAGGGGGCAGCTCATGGTTCTCCTCAGTCAACCGTCGCCACTCATGGACGAGCTTTGCGGTGAACTCAGGGGAGAGCTGGGCAACCACGATGTACGAGTGGTCCTCGTTTACGTAGTAGACCTTCACCTTATGTGCCCGTCCCATCGAGTCAATTTGTTCTTCCTCCATTGGGGTAACAACAATTAATTCCCTAAGTTCAAGGCGTTCCATGGCACGCTTTACATTATCATGCCGTGGAAGATCCCCAGGTTCACAGAGCGGCTCCGCGATCTGCTTGCTGCTCATCATCATTTCGCCATTGACCTCTTTCAGGTCACCGTTGATTGTCATGAGTTCGCTCATGGTTGTTCTCCTCCATTGGAGTAAAGTCTCCAGCTCAATCCAGCGAGCGATCACAGCAGCCCTGAGGTCAGCCCGGTAGCCTGTGATCAGGGTCATGGTGGCGTGGAAGTCGAGTTGGTACATCTGGCTCTGGCGGACTGCGCCATTCCCGATCTCAACAGGATAGGACATCAATCCAAAACTGGATTCATGTATAGCCTCCTGATCTACCAGGGTTCTAATGTCCCGCATAACATGCTTGTGTTCCTTCCCAGTCCGCTCAGCGATCTGCCTTGAGGACATCTTCTGGTCGCTGTTCATGGGGAGGTTGATTGCTGTGGGGCAAGCGGGTGATCAGCTAAGGACTCCCGGTGGGGAATGGATGGTACAGCAGGGAGGATAACAGGGAGGCCTACCATTCAGCCGATATGAGCCGACAGCGACAGCTGCTCCGACAGCGGAGACCTCCCCAGGTGATGAATAGTTTTTAACGTCCTAGTACACGGTGATCATCAAGGGCCATGATACGTTCATACAGCTCTTTCACCTTTTCTCCGATAGCATCGGTCAGGGCGGACAGATCAGGAATACCACCTATCTCCCCCTCTCCAGCGGCATTGCTCACGATTACATAGCGGCGTGGCCCATGAAGATCCGACGCATATGCATGGACAGCCGAGACATGATCAGCACTCTCAGCGTAGACCTCGCACCTGTCACAGACCTCAACTTCTCCAATTCCGTCGACCTTACAAACCATATCCATTTGCTCTCTCCATTCTGTTGTTATTGATTAAGGTTGATTGTGAATTTCGCGGCGCAACAGTAGACGACGACCAAGGCGCAGGTCAAGCACAAAATATCAATAAGTTCAAATAGTTATATACACTAACGTATATCTAGCCACTGCCATTTCCCTATACATCAGCGTATACATGACACGATGTGGCAGGCCTCCAGGAATCCATGGGAGACATCCCTCTCGATCCTTCCAGGCGATGAGGAGTCCCTCCTGGGAGTTGTTGAATGCTCTGGTCAACGGGTAGCAACGGGTGGTGAGCCTGAGGGCAAAAAGACAGATACAGGAAAACAAGGACTGGACAGCTCAGCGTGACCCTCAAGACCTACCTCTTCCCAATGAATGTTCACCAGGGAGATAGGCCATGAGGAATCACAGCGTGAGCACTATAGGAAAACTGTGGCTAGGGCTTAGGGATCAGGGTTATCAGCTGGAGGAGTGACCAGTATTTGCTGATCTAGTTCGTAGGGTACTTTCCTTTCAGCAATGGATGATCAGGAAATGAAAAAGGATGGTCTCCATGAAATGGACCCGAGCGAACGTAGGACGCGAAGCGCTCCGAGTGAGGAGGGAGGGAACATACCGCCGGTAACCTATGCTTATGAGGTATTCAGCCTGGAGGTCTCCCCAGGGTATGCCCTTGCCAACCAGAAGCCTACGGTCATCATTGGCTTAAGCATACCATCAGGAGACTATCAGTGATTATGGAATCAATAGGATCAGTTCCAGGTGGATCTCCTCCTGGTGAACCAGGGATCTCCCATGGTAGCCACTCGCTATCAACATTCTTCATTAGAGATAACTTCTAGTTTCTATATAAGTACCACTTTCAATAACAACCTACTTTCAAATATATAAACACCTCAATGCGCGGTTTTCGCGCACGTTCTTTTCGAGCATACCCCAATGTGGTACTCTTAGCCATTCCAACAGAATCCTCCTCATACGATCACTGGGCAGGTACAAGCGTATCCTTTCCCCCTTCCGGATAGCTGACCTCCACACCCACTGAATCAGGACGTGCAAGGCGTACTGGTCCCGGTTATAGTTCAGGTCGAACGCCTGGACGGTCTTTTCAATCTCAGGCTGCGGAAACACGTTATAGAGGAACGCAAGGTGATGCCTATGAGCATGATCATTGATGCCACGTGTATTGAAAGCGACCCATGTATCCCTTCCGATGAAGGCTTTGGACAGTGAATTCTTAGGCTCTGCCCACACAGGGATGCATTCCTTACGGCAAGAGAACATGAAGTCCCCTGGATCAACCCTACGGGACCTATCCTTAGGATGCCGAAATTCACGTCTCAGAGCTTTCCTAATCTGCTGCACCTCTTTACCCACGTTGCCACCCTTCTTCATTACCAGGCGCTTCTTGGAGTCTGTAGCACTGAAGTGACCAGGCTTTGTTCCATATCTCTCATGAGGCCTAACCCCTCGCTGCTCTACATTCACCAGCTCTATCAGCTCAGCAAACTCCTTGCCGGAGTACTGGCCATCATGGGACGTCAGCTTGTAGTCATCCAGGGAGTTGGTCTTGGTCTCTCTGGTTAGCTTCATATGTTCCACCTTCCAGCCTTTGACCTGGAACCAATAGTCAAGATCTGTGTCCTTAAACGGATAGGTCAGGATGATAACGTCCTTGAAAGCGTTCAGCCGCTCTTCCCTCAGTGAGAAGGCCATGAAGTCCTTACCGTTGTCGTTTTCGATAGCGTAGACATCCTTGATCTGAGCAGCCCCCACAAAATGCTTCTGGGCCTTCGATGCCTCTGTAGCAGGAGCAGCCCGATAGCATGCAGCCATTCCAGGATCTGGCACCAACCTGGCCACTTTCCCCTTCACTGGCTCCCTTCGCATCACCTGCTTACCAATCAATCCAATGATATCTGTATCAGTCACCCCTTTGACAGGCTCAAAGGCGGTAATCACTTCATCCATGATCAACGACCATTCACCCTCCCCGATGATCTCGAAGGTGTCTGGGGTCAGGTAGTTCTCGAACAGGGCATGAGTAATCAGGATCACCTGGGCGTCAACCAGGGCCTCCTTGAAGAGTTCCCGCTTACTCTGACTCTTGCCCTGCTCCTTATCATCTCTCAGGGATACAACCCCTTCCAGGCCCTCCAGGAGTTCTTCATAGCGCTCAAGCTCTGTCAGCCTTGGCAGGACTACCACGTAGCGGCTCTGCTCCTCTTTGATCTTCAAGGCTACCCAGGTTGATTTCCCGGTACCCATTACTGCATCAACTACGGTTACTGCTGTCTTGTTCATATTACCTCACGGCGATTGAATTGAGACACCTCCCCCCGGCCCACTCCATGTGGTCTGCAGGGATTCTCCTGGTGTCTGTGTTGGTTTGGTCGAATGGATGCCTCACGTTGAAAGGACAACCCCCATGGTTTGAGTACGGGCAGCTGGTAGCTAGCCAGCCTTGAGACAGGCGTGAGGTGAACCTGAATGCCCACCATGGGGATCGTTTGTGAACTGCTGAGAGAGGGACTGTGCTCAGTGCTTAAATACTGGAGTTACCAAATAGTAATCAGCAGGCGTCTACCTCTCTATTAGAGGGCATGATTGATTAAATACAGGAAGTCAGCGACATAGGGGAACACCCCGGAAACAGAGGCATCAAACCGGATAGATTCCAAAAAGGTACACCTTTCCGACACGTTACAAGCGAGCGTTATAAAGGTTCGAGAAGGACTTCTTGACATTGTTTCTAGAAAGGTCTATAGAGTAAATGACACTTAACGCCAAACAAGGAGGGAGTCGTGAGCAAACAGGTGGGATACATCAGGGTAAGTTCTGTAGATCAGAACACAGGTAGGCAACTGGGAGAGATGGATCTGGACAAGATCTTTGAAGAGAAGGTATCAGGTAAGAGCATGAACCGCCCGGAGCTGAAGGCAATGATGGACTATGTACGAGAGGGAGACCACCTCCACGTCCATGAGCTTTCACGGTTGGGACGGTCAGTTATCGACCTCCATACCATCGTCAATGAACTCCTGGAGAAAGGGGTCACCGTGACATTCCACAAGGAGAATATGGTATTCGTCCCCGGCAAGGAGGCAGACCCCATGCAGCTTCTCATGTTCGGCATGCTGGCAAACTTTGCCCAGTTCGAAAGGTCACTGATCAGACAGCGTCAACAGGAGGGCATAGCAGCAGCCAAGGCAGCAGGTAAGCACATGGGTCGCCCTGCAAAGCTCACCGATGAACAGAAGGTAGAGATCAAGGGGAAGCTCAAGCAAGGAGCTACACCGACAGAGTTGGCCAGGGAGTACGGCTGTAGTAGAGCATCGATCTACAATGTGAAGGCCAGCAAGCTGGTGAAGGCAGCATGACCCAGTGGCACACTACCAGACAGCCGCGAGAGGGCCTCTAACAGGCTCTCTCCTGGACCTTCTGTGTCTACGCATGCCACCGATATCATTAACCTAAACGATCACCACAAGCCACGTTTTTAAAGCAAGAGGAACCTTGCCTTTTTAGAGGGGTACCAGGAAGGAGGCCCGGCACCGGGGGAAACGGTTTCGCAGATAGGGGGATATGGGGTCTCACAAATTTGTGTCAGAATTCCCTGAAGCTACTATTCCGGGAGAATAAACATTGTTGCCGAACCATCTAAGATATACCAACAGTTGCTGGAGAGGCCAGATTCTTTCTTAATCTTAATATCTGTTATACCATCAGCACCCTTAGCATATGCAGCGACTTTAAGATCAACGGTTACCATGTCATTGCTTGGTTCTGTTTCCGTGAAATTTCTGTGGCATCGTGATGCGCCTACAATTCCGAGTATCTTCCCTCCTTCAGGTAAAGAGTCGTACTCTTGGACGGTTCGTAGGGCTTGTCTTTGGTCAGTAAGGCTGAGATAGGATTGGTTATTGCCGACCTGAAGGTTGGATGAGTGAGTAGAGCACCCTGACAAGATAACTAAGATTGTAAGCAGCGTGAAAAATCTCAAAGGAAATTTCTCCTGGTAGAAAAATTGTTGAATTCCGAGAGGTAATTACACCTATGCATTGGTAAGTGCAACTGTTTATAAGCTAGAAAAAAGGAGTCTGTTGAGCAGGCTCATGATTACTGCCAAGAAGAATTTCTCAACGGTCAAGAGCCCTATACTTGTAACTGATGAGCATTGACATAAGAAACGCTACAGTGCTACCTTGCAGGAAACTGCAACCGGCACTTCCTGAAATGTGTCGAAACATCTACTGTGCATCTACTGGATAGGATCATGGTGGGCTAATTATATGGAATCATTGAAGGGCACTGGTGGCCCTCCCGGACTTCAAATCCGGTGTGACGGGTGAACAGCCTGTCAGGTGGGTTCGATTCCCATGCACTTCCGCCATTCATTCTAATGCGTTAGCTCCTCAAGTTCCTTGGGGGGCATCTCTCCCGATTCCCCCGGATTCAGCCTGAAATCGGTCCCGTCCTCTACTCTAGATCCAGCAGAGGAACGGCAGAAATACCCCAGCTCCATCTCACCGCAAGAACGGTACAGAGCCTTCAGCCAGAAGACGCTCTATGTTTCCGCCCCATGCTTCATTAGGGACGTAACTTTAAGGGGTTTCGGGGTCATGCTCAAGCCGTCCGATCAGGTGAAATACGTCGCTGAGTTATGGCATGGGGGGACGTCTTTCAGAAAAATTTTCGCTGCACTGCCCTCTCTCCTCTCTTTCCATGAAACGACGAGCGCTCAAGGCAGGCTCATTACGGCTCTGCCTGTCCAGTTTCTTTTTTCTGCAGAGCTCCGAACCCCTCCGGCTCATGAGCAGCGATCCGCTCTCCTGCCTTCGGGGCAGCAGGGTGTCTCCGGATTCGGGCGTGTTTTTTAGAGGTGACCTACAGTGGCAGCGAGATGATATGGCGCCTGGAGTCATCCAGCCGGTAGCGCCGGCCGGCGTCGGTCTGCTCCAGGGTCAGGGTCCGATTGCCGATCTGCAGCCGGGTGCCGGCAAAGATGGTCCCCCGGACCTCGATGCTGAGCCGACCGAGGTCGACGGGGTCCACGGCTGACGCCTCCTCTTCGGCTCCCTGCCGGGGACTGCCCCCCTCGCTCTCCTCGGCAGGGCGGGAGTAGAGGCCGGTGCCCGGGATCAGGTTGATCCGGAGATACCTGTGCTTCATCTTTTCGATCCCGCCCTTGAGGCTGCGCAGCTTCTTGGTCCGGGCCACCCCGCTGTAGCCCTTGAGCCGCTGGACAATGGAGCTCTCATACTCCTCCAGCTGCTGGAGGAGCTCTCTGGAGCGAAACAGCCGTTCCGCCACCACCCCAGCCGCCAGCAGCAGCGGGTCTGCGTCCGGTGCTCCGGCATCGCCCAGGGAGATGCTGCCCTCGGCAATGAGCTCACCGCCGACCACGGTACTGCGTTCGTGGCAACGGATATCGCCGCCGCTATAGATGTGGCTGTAGTAGCATTGCTTGCGGATGACACAGTTTCCCCTGCAGCCGATTCGGCCCTGTTCGATGAAGTTGAGATCAATATCTCCGGAGGCTGTGACCGCACTCACATTCCCCAGCACCCCCCCCTTGATGACCACGTTGGCCTGGCTGGACACCTGGGTGGAGGTGACGCTGCCCCTGATCTCCAGGTCGCCGCCGGTCTTTACCTGAAATCCCGGGAAGACGGAGCCGTGAATGACAACGCAGTTTCTCGATTCGATGTTACCGGTGGAGTAGTCGATATCACCGCTGATTTCCAGCTTGCTGAAGACCTTGATCACCTGATCCTGGACCACCGAAAGGACCCCGTCCTTGGTGGCTCTGACCTCCTGCTCTTCCCGGGAGTAGTGGGCATCGCCTGCGGTCTCCACCTCGATGTCCCGGCCCGGTCGTTGTGCCAGCCGTTTGCCCAGCACCGTCATGCCCGGTTTGCCCTGGCTGGGGGGCACCTTGGTGGCGATGAGCTGACCTGCGGCAACCGGCACCATGATCTTCCGTTCCCGGAAATCGATGCTGCCGTTCTTTAAGAGCTTGCCGGCAATGGGTCCGATCTCCAGTTTAAAGTCCAGGTAGGCGCGGGTGCCCGGGATGGGCTCCCTGCCCCTGGCCAGGACGATCTGCTCCGCCTCGGTGGAGCGCTCCCGGATCGTGCGCTTGGCCAGGTTGAGCTGTTTGTAGTCGACCCCAAAGACGATCCCCGCCTCCCTGAGCTGCTGGTAGAGGTCTTCACTGCTTAAGATGGCATAGTTGAAGAGCAGCGGCTGGATGACGATGGCCGCCTCCATCTGGTCCGGGGAGAGTGCAAAGAGCGGTTCCACCCAGACCCGCAGCTGCTGATCATCGCTCTCCTCAAGGGGGACAAAGGCCACCCGGGGATAGCCGCTCACCTCTGCCCGAACCTGATTGCCATCTTCCGAAAGAAGGGTGTGGTCGCCGGCAATCACGCTCCTGCGCACCAGCTGTGTGCTTTCCCCCAGGTCCGTATCGCTAAACTCCAGCAAGAGCTGATCCTTCTTGACCAGCTCGCTGACCGGCAACTTCTCCAGGGGATACTCCTCGCCGATCTTCAGGGGATTGGTGGTGAAGCAGAGGGTCGGCTCGATGGACTGGGGCGAGGAAAAGCCCGGGGGAAAGGTAAAAGCCATTGCAGGTAGATCCCTGGTTGAAGGGTGGTTGCAGCCGAATCCGGATGGGGTGCCGGGGTCTGACATCCTTATGAGTGACGATTAGAGTCGTTTACGATTGTCTATTATAGCAGTTTCACTGAAAATAGAGAAGCGGCTCAATGGATGGCCAGGCCTGAGGGATGGTTTGAGGGCTGCAGGAATCACGGGCCCTGCTTTGGTTTGCTCTCTTTCGGTCCAGGGTGTATTCTTGCTATATCAGTGAGATGTCTCTGGCCGGGCTTGCTCGGCTGCCCCGCTAGCGGCGCCAGGAGGAGCCTGCCTGAAAAAAGGAGGTTGCCGCAATCCCTTCAGCCGCTTTGTCAACCAGCCTGGAGGGCGTCTTTGCTGTCCCCATGGTGGTCTGCTCAATCCGTCCGGGGTTGAGTTGTTGTGATAACCCATTGTTTTCTTAAGGAGGGAACATGAAAAGAGGAATGCTGGGAATTCTGGGAATGCTGGGAGGGCTCTGTTGGCTGGCCCTGGCCGCTGCAACGGTGCAGGCGGAGGCTGACTGTATCGGCTGCCATAGCGAGGTCTCGCCCGGAATGGTCAGGGACTGGCAGGTCAGTGCCCACGCGGACAACGATGTCGGCTGTGCGGAGTGCCATGGCAGCGGTCATGCCACGGCCGAGGACTACCGGCAGGCCATCCTGCCCGATGAGCGGGTCTGCGGTGAGTGCCATGGGGAGCAGTTTGAGCAGTTCTCCCACGGCAAGCATAACTTCGGCTGGACCTCACTCAACGCCATCCCCGCCACCCACATGGCCCCGGATGAGCTGATCGAGGGCGGGCGCGGCTGCGGCGGCTGTCACAACATGGGCATCAAGACCGAGGCCCAGAAAAAGGAGCTCAAGGCCAAGGGCTACCGTTACCAGAACAACTCCTGTGACGAGTGCCATACCCGTCATGCCTTTAGCAGGAAAGAGGCTCTCAACCCCAGGGCCTGTCAGCAGTGCCACATGGGCTATGACCATCCCCAGTGGGAGATGTGGTCCAGCTCCAAGCACGGCATGCGCTGGTTTGCCAAGCAGAACGGCGACCTGCCCGAGGGGGCCGCTGCCCCCAGCTGTCAGACCTGCCATATGGTCGACGGCAACCACCACAACGAGACGGCCTGGGGCTTCTTAGGGGTCCGTCTGCCCCTGCCCGATGATCCCCAGGCTGCCGCCGACCGGGTCACCATCCTCAAGGCCCTGGGAGTACTCGACCCGGCCACGGGCCAGCCCACCCCGATCCTGGATGCGGTCAAGGCCGTGCGCATGGCCAAGCTGGATCAGGCATCCTGGCAGAAGGAGCGGGACAAGATGCTCAAGGTCTGCGGCCGGTGTCACTCTGCATCCTATGCCAAGGAACAGCTGGATATGGGTGATGCCATCATGAGCAAGGCCGACCGGCTGATGGCCGAGGCCATCGAGACCGTTGCCGGCCTCTATAAGGACGGCCTGATCAAGAAGCCTGCCGCCTATCCGGCCAACTATCCCTTCCTCCTGACCTTCATGCACACCAACGGTGCTGCCTGGGACAAGGATCTGGATAAGCTCTCCTATATCGACCAGGTGCTGGTGCAGATGTACATGAAGCACCGGATGCGGGCCTATCAGGGATTTTTCCACGTCAACCCCGACTATGCCTACTGGTATGGCTGGAACGAGATGACCAAAGACCTGGGCGAGATCAAGGAGCTGGCCAGGACCATGCGGGCCCAGCACAGCGAGTAACCGATACCATAAACCATGGTTGCAAGGGGCGGGTGCCGGGAGGCCCCGCCTTTTTTTGCTCTTTGCTCTATGGGTGCGGGTCAGGAACCGGTGGCTGATAATGTCTCTTTAGGGCTCGCCAGCTTTGCAGGGGGCATGGGAACCATGATGCCCGGGTGGCTGCGGGGAGAAAGCTTTGCAATAGGGCCTGTTTTTTTGTATGTTATGGGGGTTGGCTAAGTGGTTATTGTTCCGCAGAGATGAGCCGGTGCCGGTTTTTTGTGGAGTTATACGCTCTCTGTTTTTCGTTTGTTTTCCTGTCTCAGGTTCCCTTGACTACTGCGTGCTGGTATTGTTGGCGAGATTGTCCGACCCTGTACCTGCTCTGAGCAGGCAGGGGGACAGGGCTCCATCTCCTGAAATTTTGACCAAGAGACATTGATGGAAATTACCAAGTTTGCAGTACCGGAGATCATCTTTGGTCGCGGCAGTCTCAACTATGCAGGGCTCTGTGCCCGTCGGCTGGGCGCGAAGAAGGTCTTTCTGGTCAGTGATGCCGGCATCGAAGAGGCCGGCTGGTTGCAGCGGCTCATGAATATCCTGGAGAAGGAGGGGATCGAGTGGGTCTATTATCCCGGGGTGACGGCCAATCCCCGGGACTTTCAGGTGGAGCAGGGGGCCGAGCTCTACCGCAAAAACGGCACCGATGTGATCATTGCCATCGGCGGCGGCAGCCCCATTGATACGGCCAAGGGCATCGCCATCCTGGCCAGCAACGGCGGCAGGATCCGGGACTATGAGGGGGCCAACAAGGTCCAGCGGGCCCTGCCGCCCATGATCTGCATCACCACCACCGCCGGCAATGGTTCGGATATCTCCCAGTTCTGCATCATCACCGATGTGGAGCGGCGGGTAAAGATGTCCATCATCACCCGCACCCTGATTCCCAACATCTCCATCGTCGATCCCCTGATCCTGCGGACCAAGAGCAAGACCCTGATCATCGAGTCGGCGGTGGATGCCCTGGCCCATGCCATCGAGGCCTACCTCTCCCGGATCGCCTCACCCTTTACCGAGATGCACTCCCTCAAGGCCATCGAGCTGATCGTGGGCAACCTCAAGGATGCGGTGGATACCCGTTCCCTGGATGCCCTGGAGCAGTTGAGTACCGCCTCGGTCTCCGCCTCCATGGCCTTCAGTAATGCCAGTCTGGGAGCGGAACACGCCCTGGCCCACTCCCTGGGGGGACACTTTGATGTCAGTCACGGGGTGCTCCACCCCATCCTGCTCACCGCGGTGATGCGTTTCAACCGCAAGTATGCGGTCCAGAAGATGGCCGATATCGGCCGGATTGTCCTGGGTGAACAGCTGGGCTCGGACCTGGATACTGCCCAGGCCGGGATCGAGCGGCTGGATCAGTTCTTTGCCGGCCTGGAGGTGAGCCAGCGGTTGCGGGAGGTGGTCGAGGAGGAGGAGTGGCGGTATATGGAAGCCATCTGCAAGATGGCGGTCCGCGATGCCTGTAACCTGACCAACCCGGGGCCTGCCACCTGGCGGGACTTCTTGAAGATCTGTGAGGAGGTGTGGTAATGGGACCCTCAACCACCCTCCATGACCTGATCGGGATCGAGCACTGTAAACAGGGCTTTTACCAGGAGCTGCAGCAGAAGGTCGAGCTCTTGAAGACCTCCAACCTGGAACTGGAGAAGCGGCGCCAGGAGATGCAGGCGGTCCTGGACGGGATCACCGACCTGATGGTGGTCCTTTCCGAGGATATGCGTATCCTGACCATCAACCATGTCTTTAAAGACTGGTTCGCGGACGAGGATCCGGTGGGCCGATACTGCTACGAGGTCTTCCGCAACAACTTGAGTATCTGTGAGAACTGTCCCGCCATCAGGTCCCTGGACCGGGATGAGATCGTCAAGGACCTGGCCATCTACAAGGTCAACGGCCGCTACCGCCAGTTTGAGATCATTGCCTCGCCTCTGAAGACGGAGCCCACCGGTGAGCGCCAGGTGCTGCTCTTTAAACGGGACGTGACCCTGGACAAGGAGTTCCAGGCCCAGTTCTACCAGGCCGAGAAGATGGCCACCGTCGGCACCCTTGCCGCCGGGGTGGCCCATGAGATCAACAACCCCCTGACCGCCATCAGCGGTTTTGCCGAGGGCCTGAAACGGCGGATCTCCCGCCTGGAAGACCACCCGGACAAGGAGCTCTTGGCGGATTTTTCCGAGTATACCGAGATCATCCTCAAGGAGTGCGGCCGCTGCCGGGACATTGTCCAGACCCTGCTCTCCTTCAGCCGACCGGTCGCTGCCAGCCAACGGCCGGTGGACCTCAACCGCTGTATCCGGGACACCCTCTTCATCCTCAAACACCACTTCAAGGGGCAACAGCAGATCACCCTCAAGACCGATCTGGAGGAGCAACTCCCCCACATCATCGGCGATGAATCCCAGCTCAAGCAGGTGATCATCAACCTCCTGACCAATGCCGTTGACGCCACCCGCGGCGGGGGGACCATCGTGGTCCAGACCTGCAGCGGCGATCGGGGCAGCGTGGTCCTGGTGGTGGAGGATAACGGCGATGGCATTGCCCCGGAGATGGTGGATAAACTCTTTGAACCCTTCTTTACCACCAAGCCGGTGGGCCAGGGGGTGGGGATCGGCCTCTCCACCTGCTACTCCATCGTCAAGAATCATCGGGGGGAGATCTCGGTGGAGAGCACTTTGGGGGAGGGGACCTCGTTTCTGGTCACCCTGCCGGGGGTGAGCAATGATTGATGTGGATTCGTATAATGTGCTGGTCATCGACGATGAGGAGTATATCCGTCTGCTCCTGGAAAAAGAGCTGAAGAACAGCAACCGCAGGATTGTCACCGCTGCCTCCGGCAGCCAGGCCCTGGAGCTGATCAAGGAGGAGCGCTTTGAGGTGATCATCATGGATCTGCGCCTGCCCGATGTGACCGAGCTGGAGCTGTTGATCCGCCTCAAGGAGAGCCTCACCGGCACCGAGATCATTATGATCACCGGTCACGGCGATATCGATACCGCGGTGGAGGCCATGAAGCTGGGGGCCTATGATTTTATCCGTAAGCCCTTTAACCTGGATCGGCTGGATCTGCTGGTCTCCAAGGCCCAGCAGCGGGCGGCCCTGTCCCGGGAAAATGCCCTCCTGCGCCAGCGCGCCGGCGACGACGACGGCAGGGTGGACTTTATCGGTAAGTCCAAGGCTGTGGCTGAGATCATGTTTCTGGTCAACAAGGTGGCGCCTGCCTCCATCCCGGTGCTGATCAACGGCGAGTCCGGGGTGGGCAAGGATGTGATCGCCCGCCTGATCCACCAGCGCTCCAACTGTTCGGCCCGTCCCCTGGTGATCAAGAACTGCGCCTCCCTGCAGAAGGAGCTGTCCCGCAGCGAGCTCTTCGGCCACGTCAGGGGTGCCTTTACCGGTGCCGACGAGTCCCGGGACGGCCTCCTGGACCTGGCCCATGAGAGTACCCTCTTCTTGGATGAGATCGGTGAGCTGCCCATGGCGGTCCAGGCCTCCCTGCTCCGGGCTTTGGAGACCCAGACCTACCGGCAGGTTGGCGGCAAGGAGGAGCGGCGGGTGAATATCCGCTTTCTCTTTGCCACCAACCGCAACCTGGCCCGGGAGGTGGAAAAGGGGCGTTTCAACGAGGCCTTCTATCACCGGATCAATGCCTTTACCATCCGGGTTCCGTCCCTGGCGGAGCGCAAGGAAGACCTGCCTCTGCTGGTCAACTACTTCCTCAACACCCTCAACTCCGACGGCCGCTCCTACCAGGTGGTGGACAGTGCCATGGCCTGTCTGCTCCGCTATGACTGGCCCGGCAATGTCCGGGAGCTGCGCAACGTGATCGAGCGTTCCATCATCCTGGCGGAAAACGGTATCATCAGCGAGCGTTGTCTGCCCCATGAGCTGGTGGTCCAGGCCGATGCGGCTGAAAATATCCTCACCCTGGAGTCGGTGGAGCGGCTCCATATCCTCCGGATTCTCGATTTCCATGACGGCAACCGGGGCAAAACCGCTGAAACCCTGGGGGTCAGCAGAAAGACCCTCTACCGCAAGCTGCGGAATTATTCCCAGGAGTAGTCCCCTCTCCTCCCTTCTCGCTGCAGCCGGAACCGGTTTCCTGGTCCGGCGCTGCCTGTCTGCGCCCCTGCCTGGAGCAGCTTTTCCAGGCAGTATCTTTCCCGGGTCATTGTGCCCCATCCGGCGCTCCCTGCGGGTCATTACGACCCTTTCTCTGTAAGTAGCTGTTTTTTTATAGTGTTTGTTTGTGGGGATGGCGGTGCCTGTCGCTGTGTCGGCCGCTATCTGGGCTGAGAGTGACCTCTCCAGGAGAGGGTTCTTGTCGGTAACGCCTTGAAATTATGCGAACTTTACGGTTGGCACGGCGGTTGCTTTAAAGAGGTCAGCGCACAGTTAATGGATCCAGAAGAGATAACGATAGTTTTTGAGCAATCCACACTACGAGGAAGGTATCATTATGGCAATTCGTGAAGAAGTATACGGTTATTTTATCCCCAGCGTTACCTTGATTGGTATTGGTGCAGCAAAAGAGATCCCTGCAAAGATCAAAGACCTTGGCGGGTCCAAGCCCCTGATCGTTACCGACAAGGGGATCACCGCAGCCGGTATCACCAAAGAGATCACCGACCTGCTGGATGGAGCAGAGATGGCCTATGTGGTATACGATGAAACCATTCCCAACCCCACGGATATCAACGTCCACGACGGGGTGGATGTCTATAAGGAAAACAACTGTGACAGCCTGATCACCCTGGGCGGCGGCTCTTCCCACGACTGTGGTAAGGGTATCGGTCTGGTGGTTGCCAACGGCGGCAAGATCCATGACTTTGAAGGCGTGGATCAGTCCACCAAGCCCATGCCTCCCTACGTAGCGGTCAACACCACCGCCGGAACGGCCTCGGAGATGACCCGTTTCTGCATCATCACCGACACCAGCCGCAAGGTCAAGATGGCCATCGTGGACTGGCGGGTAACCCCGGGCATCGCCCTGGATGATCCGCTCCTGATGATGGGCATGCCCCCTGCACTCACCGCAGCCACCGGTATGGACGCCCTGACCCACGCGGTCGAGGCCTATGTCTCCACCATCGCCACCCCCATGACCGACTCTGCTGCCGAGAAGGCCATCGAGCTGATCGCCCAGCACCTCCGTCCGGCCGTGGCCAACGGCGACGACATCGTGGCCCGTGAGGGGATGTGTTATGCCCAGTACCTGGCCGGCATGGCCTTCAATAACGCCAGTCTGGGTCACGTCCACGCCATGGCCCACCAGCTGGGCGGCTTCTATGACCTGCCCCATGGTGAGTGTAACGCCATCCTCCTGCCCCATGTCAGCCGTTTCAACCTGATCGCCAAGATGGATCGTTTCATCAAGATCGCCGAACTGATGGGTGAGAATGTGGACGGCCTGGCGCCCCGTGATGCTGCTGAGTTGGCCCTGGAAGCCATCCAGAAGCTCTCCGCAGATATCGGCATCCCCAGCGGCCTGATCGAGTTGGGCAAGCGCTACGGCAAAGAGGTAAAGGCCGAAGATATCGAGACCATGACCGGTAATGCCCAGAAGGATGCCTGTGGGCTGACCAACCCTCGTCGTCCCAAGGATATGGACGTTGCGGCCATCTATACCGCAGCCCTCTAAATCCTGATTCGAGATAAGGGACTGCGTCCGGTCAACCTAGGTCGGTTGGAGACGCAGCCGGCGTGGTCCCTTTCTCCTCTACAGGTCGGCCGTCACAGAGTTTTTGGTCTCTGTGTGCCACGCCGTGGCAGGGGATGATGCGCTGAGCCCCTCCTTACCTCGCCGCATCATCAACTGCCTGCCTGTTACCAAGAAGGTCTGGGGCTGTTGCCGGTCACCAGATGTCCAGCTTAAGAGTATCTTGAATAGTTAGCTTTTTCGACCAGGGTCGAGGAAGGATGCCCCATCCTGTTGCAGGCAGATATGATCCGATTGGCAGCTCCTCGGCCTCGGGATTGGCAGGAAAAACAACTATTCAAGATGCCCTTGTCGGTACATCCATTGTGTCCGGGTCTATTTTCAACGTACCCTTGAGAAGAGCGATAAACAAAGGATAAGGATTATGACAGACAGAATATTTCGTGTAAACATGTCGGATTTAAGCACCAGCGTGGAAGAGGTCCCAGGTCCGTGGCAGGGCCTCGGAGGCCGCGGCCTCACCTCAACCATCGTCTCCGAAGAGGTCATTCCCACCTGTCACCCCCTGGGTAAGCACAACAAACTGATCTTTGCTCCGGGCCTGTTGTCGGGTACCACCGCCGCCAACTCCGGCCGGCTCTCCTGTGGGGCCAAGAGTCCCCTCACCGGGACCATCAAGGAGGCCAATGCCGGGGGCACCTCGGCCCAGCTGATGGCCAAGCTGGGGGTCAAGGCCCTGATCATCGAAGGCTTGCCTGAAGGTGACAGCTGGTACAGTCTCCATGTCAGCGCCGCTGGGGTGACGATCAGTGAAGAGTCTGAGCTGATCGGCAAGGGCAACTTTGCGGTGACCGAGGCCCTGGATGAGCGTCTGGAGAGCAAGCACGGTCTGATCACCATCGGCCAGGCCGGTGAGCTCAAGCTGACCGGTGCCAACATCTCGGTCAAGGACCCGGACGGCAAGATGCGTTCCTGCGGTCGCGGCGGGCTCGGTGCGGTCATGGGCTCAAAGCGGCTGAAGTTCATCACGGTTGAGGCCAGCAGGGAGAAGCTGGTGCTGGCCGATCCCGAGGCCTTCAAGCTTGCCAACCGGGCCTTTACCAAGGCCCTGGTGGACAATCCCATCAGCCAGGCCCTGGGCCAGTACGGCACCAACGTCCTGGTGAATATCATCAACGAGGCCGGGGGGATGCCTACCCGTAACTTCACCTCGGGCCAGTTTGAAGGGCACGAGGAGATCAGTGGTGAGACCATGTATGACACCATTGTCGAGCGCGGCGGCAAGCCCAAGCATAACTGTCACCCGGGCTGTGTGATCAAGTGTTCCCAGGTCTATAACGGGCCGGACGGCAAGTATCGTACCTCGGGTTTTGAGTATGAGTCCATCTGGGCCATGGGTGCGGACTGTTGTGTGGACAACCTGGACTACATCGCCCTGGCCGATAACCTGATGGATGACATCGGCCTGGACTCCATCGAGACCGCGGTTGCCTTTGGGGTGGCCATGGAGGCAGGGGTGTTGGAATTCGGTGACGGCGCTGGGATCTGTCGGATCCTCCAGGAAGAGATCGCCGAAGGCACCCCCCTGGGAAGGATCATCGGCAACGGTGCCGGTTCGGTGGGTCGGGCCTTTGGGGTCACCCGGGTGCCGGTGGTCAAGAACCAGGCCATCCCGGCCTATGACCCGCGGGCCATCAAGGGTATCGGCATCACCTATGCCACCTCCACCCAGGGCGCGGATCACACCATGGGCTACACCATTGCCACCAATATCCTGGGCGTGGGCGGTTCGGTTGATCCCCTCAGCCATGAGGGACAGGTTGAGCTCTCCCGGAACCTCCAGATTGCCACGGCGGCCATCGATTCCACCGGCATGTGCCTCTTCATCGCCTTTGCCGCCCTGGATGATGCCAACTGTCTGCCCGCCCTGATCGACATGATCAATGCCCGCTTCGGCATCAGCCTGACCGCCGATGATGTCACCAACCTGGGCAAGACCATCCTCAAGACAGAGCGTGCCTTCAACCTGGCAGCCGGCCTGACGGAAAAAGATGACCGTCTGCCCGAGTTCTTCAGCGAAGAACCCATTGCCCCCCATAACGTGGTCTGGGATATGAGTGATCAGGAGATTGACACCTTCTGGGATTTTTGATTCATTGCCGCAATCGGCGCACCTCCTGCATCTTCCCCTCCCGCAGGCTGGTGCGCCGGGCATGATCATCGGGCCACCTTGAAAAATCTCATTTTTCTAGGTACCCATCAGTGGTGAATCAGTCGTGTTGTCTGGCTTTGCCTGTGGCAGTCGTGCCCAGCTGAGCCGCCTTGCCCCTTGTGAGCACCAAGGCCTGTTTCGGGCGGAGGACTTGCAAAGGGCTTTGTGCTGTCTCGGGTTTGGACCGAAACCATGCCCTGAGTATCTGTTATCTTGGCCAGATTCATTTCTGTCCTGGACTTTTTTCTCGGAACTCGGCGTACACTCCGCTATGATGTGGAGTTGGCTGCGGCCATCTGCACCCAGATGGCCTCGGGGGATCGTGAAGGTGCGCACCCTTCAGGCCAGCCATCAGAAACAAGAGAGTAGAACAAGAGAGAAAAAAAAGGAGGAGAAATGAAACTGTTACAGCTGATTTTGGCAGCAGCGCTCACCCTGGCCCTGAGCGGGACCAGCGGCCTGGCCAACGAGAAGGTGATCAAGATGTCCACCACCACCAGCACCCAGGCCTCGGGCTTGCTGGATGTCCTGCTGCCGGCCCTGGAGAAGGATACCGGGATTCAGGTCAAGGTGATCGCCAAGGGAACCGGGGCAGCCATCCGTGACGGCCGGGACGGCAATGTGGACGTGATCTTTGTCCATGCCAAGAATCGGGAACAGGCCTTTGTGGCCGAAGGCTACGGCACCAAGCGTTACGCGGTGATGCATAACGACTTCGTGATCCTGGGACCCCAGGCTGACGGGGCCCGGATCAAGGGGATGAAGGAGGCGGTGCCGGCGCTCAAGCAGATTGCCGACTCGCACTCCCTCTTTATTTCCCGGGGCGATGATTCCGGAACCCACACCAAGGAGCAGGCCCTCTGGAAGGCCACCGGTCTGCAGATGGAGACCGTCACCAGCACCGTGACCAAGAAGGGCAAGAGCCGTGAGATCAGCTTCACTCATCCTGCAGGACTGGGTCAGTGGTATCTCTCCGTGGGCCAGGGCATGGGCAAGACCCTGACCATTGCCGATGAGAAACAGGCCTACACCCTGGCAGACCGGGGAACCTATCTCAAGTACAAGTATGGCCGTGAGATCCCCATCGATCTGGAGATCCTCTCCGAGGGCGACCCCAAGCTGGCCAACCCCTATGGGGTGATCCCCATCAATCCCAAGAGGCATCCCCATGTCAACTACCAGGTTGCCAAGGAGTTTGCCCAGTGGCTGGTCTCTGCCCGGGGACAGGCGGTCATTGGAGGCTATCGCCTCTTGGGGAAACAGCTCTTTTACCCAGATGCGGTGCAGTAGCAAGCGTGTAGCACTGCTTCGGTTGCCGACCGGCCGCTCTCCGGGTTGATCCCGGGGCAGGGGCCGGGGCCACTCTCTTGCCTACCGGGAGGAGCATGAATTTTTTTACGGCAAGCTTTTCATCTGCGATCCAGCTGGTGTTCTCCCTGGATCCGGAGCTGCTCACGGTGGTGAAGGTCTCCCTGCGGGTGAGTTGCCTTTCCACCCTGCTGGCCTCGGTGCTGGGGATACCCCTGGGCTTCTTCATCGCCCATGGCCATCTCCCGGCCAAGCGTCTGATCATTACCCTGCTCAACAGCCTGTTGGCCCTGCCCACGGTGGTCATCGGCCTCTTTGTCTATGGTTTTATCTCCAGGCGTGGCCTCTTCGGCAGCCTGGACCTGCTCTACACCCAGAACGCCATCATCATCGGTCAGGTCATCCTGATCACCCCCCTGGTAACGGCCCTGATCGTGGCTGCCATCTCCCGGATTGACGAGCGCTATGCCAAGACCGCCAGGACCCTGGGGGCAACCAGCCTGCAGACCGCGGTGGTCATCTTCAGAGAGGCCCGCTTCGGGATCTGTGCCGCGGTGATCTCCGCCTTTGGCCGGGTGATCTCCGAGATCGGCATCTCCATGATGCTGGGCGGCAATATCAAGGGCTTTACCCGCACCATGACCACGGCCATGGCCCTGGAGTATGACAAGGGCTCCTTTACCCTGGCCATTGCCCTGGGGCTGGTGCTGATGACCATCAGCCTGGCCATGAATGTGCTCTTCAACCTGGTCCAGGGGAGGGGGCGGCTGTGAGGCATCAGTACGAGTTGAGTCAGCTGGTGCAGAGCTATGGCGGCAAGGAGGTCCTCCACATCGACCACCTGGTGCTGGAGCGGGGCAGGATCTACGGGCTGTTCGGCCCCAACGGGGCGGGCAAGACCACCCTCTTTAACCTCCTGGCCTTTCTGGAGACGCCCAGCTCAGGGAGCATCATCTTTGACGGCTGTACCGTGCCCAGGTCCAAGCCGGGCCTGCGCCTGGAGAAATTTCGCCGCCAGGTGGTGATGGTGGATCAGCATCCCATCATGTTTTCCACCAGCGTGTTCAAGAATATCGAATTCGGTCTCAAGATCCGGGGGGTGGGCAGGCCCGGGCGGACGGAGATCATCCGGCGGGTGCTGGAGCTGGTGGATCTCTCCAGTTATGCCTCGGCCCGGGCCGATCAACTCTCCGGCGGGGAGACCCAGCGGCTGGCCCTGGCCAGGGCCCTGGCCCTCTCGCCCAGGGTGCTGCTTTGCGACGAGCCCACCGCCAACGTGGATGTGGAAAATCAGGCCGTGATCCGGGGCTTGCTCAGCCGGATCAATCGCGACCAGGGCTGCACCATCCTCTTCACCTCCCATGATCGTCTCCAGGCCGCCGGCCTGGCGGATGAGACCTTTGTCCTGGAGAAGGGTCGGCTGGTCTCCACCTCCCATGAGAACATCTTCTCCTGTTCAGCTGCCCCGGAGCAGGGGGTCTGTCTGCTCCAGGAAAAAACCCGTTTTTTCCTGCCTCGGGGCTGCCTCCAGCCCCTGGGCAGGAGCAGGATTCACCTTAATCCGGAAAAATACACCCTGGAACGCGGCCCTGAGCCGACGCCGGCCCCCGGTGTCCTCCATGGCCGGATATCGCTCCTGCTGGAGGAAGGGGAGCGCATCCGGGTGGCGGTCAATACCGGTACCATGGTCACCGTCTTTCTCAGCCGGGAGGAGTACCAGCGGCATCGTCTGCTCATCGGTGATCCGGTCACGCTTCGCTTTGGCGGGGATGGGGTGGAGTGGCTTTAGCTGGAGTGGTTTTAGCTGGCGTGGGAGGAGGCATCATGGCAATCCGGATCAGAGGAAATGTTGAACCCTTGGGAGGAGAACAATGAGTGCTGTCTTTGGTCGGACCCTGGCCAGAAATGAGGGCTCCCTGGATGGGGCTCAGCAGCGGCTGCTGGCAACCAGTCATGTCGCGGTGGTGGGCTGTGGGGGCCTGGGCGGTTTTGTGGCCGAGGAGTTGGCCCGGATCGGCATCGGCCGGCTGACCCTCTTTGATCCTGACCGCTTCAGCCCCAGTAACTGCAACCGCCAGCTCAACGCCCTGGGCTCCACCCTGGGAGAGAACAAGGCCCGGGTGGCTGCTGCCCGGCTCAACGACCTGGGCACCGGTTGTACGGCCGTGGCCCGGGGCGTGGATTTCAGGGCCGGCGATGGTCTGATCCGGGAGCCGCCGGATCTGGTCGTGGATTGTCTCGACTCCATCCAGGCCCGTTACGACCTGGCAGGCCAGTGCCTGGCCATCGAGCGTCCCCTGGTTCATGGTGCGGTCCAGGGCTGGTACGGGCAGGTCGGGGTCCAGCTGCCGGGGTATAACCTGATCCAGGCCATCTATCCTCCAGCTCTGCGCAGCGCCGGCCGCCAGGGCGAGGGCAGCTCTCCGCCATCGGTGCTCTCCTTCACCGTGGCAACCATTGCCTCCCTCCAGGCGGCCGAGGCGGTGAAGCTGCTCCTGGGGCAAGCCTCTTCCCTGCACAACAGTTGGTTGGAGGTGGACCTGAAGCACCTGACCTTTGAACCCGTCCCGGGCTGATGACAGCCGCTGCCTTGAGCTGAGCCGCAGCCTGTCCCGGTGGCTGGGCGCTAAAGCGGTTGATAAAAGAGGGGACACGGTATAAACAGGGGCAGGGGAGCCGAGTCAACAGGCGCGTCAGCCGTGAGCGGGCTTGGCCTGGAGGGCCGGGATCGTGTTGCTCTCCTCCATCCAGAATCTCTGCTAACAGTGACCTATGAAAGGTTTTTTTCAACTCATCAGCACCATGGAATTTCTTGATCTGTTTCAACCGTTTCACGCCCTGGAGAGCGAGTCCGTCCCCCTGGACGCCTCCGCCGGCCGGGTCCTGGCCGGGGAGGTCCTGGCCGGGGAGGCCCTGCCGCCCTTCACCCGTTCCACCATGGACGGCTATGCGGTCCGCGCCAGGGACACCTTTGGCTGTTCGGAATCCGAGGCTGCCCTGCTCCAGGTGGTGGGCGAGGTCAGGATGGGACAATCCGGGAGGAGCTATTTCCTGCGGCCCGGTCAGGCCACCCGAATCTGGACCGGCGGTGAACTGCCGGACAAGGCGGATGCCGTGGTCATGGTGGAGTACTCCAGCCCCCTGGATCAGGAGAGCGTGGAGCTCTATCGACCGGTGGCCCCGGGGGAGAACACCATCCAGGCCGGAGACGATTACCCCCAGGGCGCGGCTGTCCTGGATCGGGGTCAGCTCCTCCGCCCCCAGGAGCTGGGGGTCCTGGCCGGACTGGGCTACTCCCGGGTGGAGGTGCATCGCAGGCCCAGGGTGGCTATCATCTCCACCGGGGATGAGCTGGTTGCCCCGGAGCAGCATCCCGGGCCGGGCCAGATTCGAGACATCAACTCCACCACCCTGGCCAGCCTGGTGAGGCAGGCCGGCGCTATCCCGCTCAACTACGGGATCATAGCCGACGATGCCGCTGCTCTGGAGGAGGCCTGTAAACGGGGGCTTGCAGAGGCCGATGTGCTGCTGCTCTCCGGGGGCAGTTCGGTGGGGCAGCGCGACTATACCCTCCAGGTCTTTGAACAGCTACCCGGGACTGCGCTTCTGGCCCATGGGGTCTCCATCCGTCCCGGCAAACCCACCATCCTGGCCCGCAGCGGCAACCAGGCCCTGTTCGGCCTGCCCGGCAACGTGGCCTCGGCCATGGTGGTCTTTTATCTCTTTGTCCGGCCGCTGCTGCGCAAGCTGGGCGGCCTGGGATGTAGCGGCGGGCTGCAGACCATTCGGGTGGAGACCGGCCAGCAGATCCCCTCCACCATCGGCCGGGAGGATTATGTCCGGGTGCGGCTGGTTGCCGGCAAGGGCAGCGGGCTTCCCCTTGCCGAGCCCCTCTACGGTAAGTCGGGCCTGCTCAAGCCCCTGGTCCAGGCCCAGGGGCTGTTGGTCATCGGCCGGGACGTGGAAGGCCTGGACCAGGGCGCCGAGGCCACCGTGCTGCTCTTCCCCTGATCAGGGGCGGGAAAATTTTTATCAATGGACTCTGCTATGCAACGAAAAATCTATCTCAACATGCACTCCAGGAGCGAGGCCCAGCAGCTGTTCTGGTCGCGCTTTGCAGACCGGCAGACCGGAGCGGAGAGCGTACCGGTCCAGGAGAGCGGCGAGCGGGTGCTGGCCGGACCGGTCCATGCCCGGCTCTCTTCGCCCTCCTTTCACGGTGCTGCCATGGACGGTATCGCGGTCCGGGCCGAGGAGACCTTTGGCGCCTCGGACGAGCATCCCCTGACCCTGGATATCGCCGCAGGTCAGGGGGTTCCCATCAATACCGGTTACCCCCTGCCCGAGGACAAGGACAGCGTGATCATGATTGAAAACGTGCTCCTGAGTGCGGACGGTAGCCAGGGGGTGATCCGGGCCCCGGTCTTTCCCTGGCAGCATGTCCGCAAGGTGGGGGAGGATATTGTGGCCACTGAGCTGCTCTTTCCCACCGGCCATCTGGTCCAGCCTGCCGATATCGCCGCCATGATCACCGCCGGCTGCACCCGGGTGGAGGTCAGGAAACGGCCAGAGCTGACCATCCTGCCCACCGGCTCGGAGCTGGTCTCCATCGAGGATATCGACGGAGCCCCGCCTGCGGGCAAGACCATCGAGTCCAACTCCGCGGTCCTGGCCGGCCTGGCCCGGCGGGCCGGGGCCCTGACCCGGGTCCAGGCCATCACTGCCGATGACTACCCACGGCTCAAGGGGCAGGTGGAGGAGGTGCTGGCCACCGACACCGAGATGGTGGTGATCAATGCCGGCTCCTCGGCAGGCAGCGCCGACTATACGGCCAGGATCATCGAGGAGTTGGGCGAGGTCCTGGTGCACGGGGTGACCATCATGCCCGGCAAGCCGACCATCCTGGGCGTGGTCCAGGGCAAGCCGGTGGTGGGCATCCCCGGTTACCCGGTCTCGGCCATCATCGCCTTTGAACAGTTTGTCCTGCCCCTGCTGGCGCGCTGGCAGGGGCTGGAGCCGGCCGCGCCCGTCCGGGTGCAGGGGTTGGTGGCCAAGGATATCCCCTCCCGCAGCGGTATCGAGGAGTTCCGGCGGATGGTCATGGGCCGCATCGGGGAAAACTATGTGGCCCTGCCCCTGAAAAAGGGGTCCGGCGCCATCACCACCCTGACCCGGGCCAATGCCATGCTCCATATCGATGCCGCCTCCGAGGGGGTCAGCCGCGGGGATCAGGTTCAGCTGGAGCTGCTCCAGTCGGTCCAGGCCATCGAGCAGACCCTGCTCTGCACCGGCAGCCATGACCTGAGCCTGGATCTGCTCCGCGATCGCCTCCGCCGGCAGAGCCCGGCCTGCCACCTGGCCTCCTCCCACCTGGGCTCCCTGGGCGGGATCATGGCCCTGAAGCAGTCCATGACCCATATCGCGGGCTCGCACCTGCTGGATCCGGAGGACGGCAGCTACAATACCACCTTTGTCGATCGCTACCTGGGGGATCGGGAGATCGCCATCATCACCCTGGCCCATCGCCAGCAGGGGCTCTTCATCCAGCCCGGCAACCCCAGGGAGATCCGTTCCATCCAGGATCTGAGTCGGGAGGACCTGGTCTTCATCAACCGCCAGTCCGGCTCCGGCACCCGGGTGCTCCTGGATTATCAGCTGGAGCAGGAGGGGATCGACCCGGACGGAATCAAGGGCTATGACCATGACGAGTACACCCACATGGCCGTGGCCGTGGCCGTGCTCGCCGGCAAGGCCGATTGCGGGCTGGGGATCATGAGTGCGGCCCGGGCCCTGGGATTGGACTTTATCCCGGTCACCGAGGAGCGCTACGACCTGCTCCTGCCCGTGGAGCTGCTGGAACTGCCCATGATCCAGGCCCTGTTGGCCATCCTGGAGAACAGCGGTTTTCAGCAGGAGCTGGAGGAGATGGGCGGCTACTCCACCCGGGAGTGCGGCCGGCGGGTCCGTTGAGTAGCAAGGGAGTGCGGCCGCCCCAGTGAGGTCAGCTGAAGAAGAACCAAGTTCAGGATGCAAGGTCGTCTCAACGCGGACAGCTGTCGAGTGATTGGCACTCGATAGCTGTTTTTTTTGTTTAATAAAAGAGAGTTATTGTAATTATGAAAGTGCAGCGTCTCGGGGTCGGACCCCGAATGAGTAAGATCGTTCGTCATAACGGCACCGTCTACCTCAGTGGCCAGGTGGGCCTGGATGGGAACAGTGATATCCGGGAACAGACCAGAACCATGCTGGCCAATGTGGATGCCCTGCTGGCAGAGGCAGGCAGCGGCCGCGACCAGCTGCTGTCAGCCACCATCTACCTGCGCGATATCAAGGATTTCGAGGCCATGAATGAGGTCTGGGATGCCTGGGTCCCGAGTGGCTGTGCCCCGGCACGGGCTTGTGTGGAGGCACGTCTGGCCCGTGCCGAGCTGCTGGTCGAGGTCTCTGTGGTGGCTGCAGCCCAGTAAGGTCTGCCGGGGTCTGTCAGGGCCCTGGTGCTGCCAGACCCCTCCCATGGCTGCCCCCTTGGAGGTTTTTTCCGCTTGAGCCGCCGGGAGGGTGGTGGCGCAGGTCCAGGGGGGCAGAGCAAAAGGAGTCTGCAAAAACCGGGCATTGGCGCCAAGGCCCGGTGAACCTTGACTCTTTTTTTGTTTCAGCTATATAATTGCTTTATTGAACAGTGCAGTGCAGTGCAGTGCAGTGCAGTGCAGTGCTTAGCAGAGGCCTCAAGCTCTGGATGATACGATCCTCTCCCTGCCAGCTCCTAGCCCCTTCAACTGCCTCTTTTAAGATGAACTGAGCTATGTCGGTACAGTCCTCCCCAAGTAATCCCGATCCACAGCAGGAGACGCCTGCCCAGGCAGACGGTTTTTGAACCCTATTTTACCAGCAAGGAGGCGGGCAAGGGCAGCGGCATGGGACTGGCCGTGGTCCATGGCCTTGTCGAGACCTTTGGAGGGTATATCCGGGTAAAGAGCGAACCCGAACAGGGAACAGTATTTCGTCTCTACTTTCCTGTGCTCGCTCAAACAGTCATTGCCTCTGACCGGGAAGAGAAGGAAGCGATCCCAACCGGCCGGGAACGGCTCTTGCTGGTAGATGACGAGCAACATATTCTTGATATCTATACCCAGGTGTTGGAGGGGCTGGGGTATAGGGTGCTGGCAGTGAGTAACGGCGCAGAGGGCCTCGAGGCCTTCAAGGCCTCGCCGGAAAGTTTTGATGCCATCATTACCGACCAGACCATGCCCCGACTCACCGGGGCAGAGCTGGCCTCTGCAGTCTTAGAGATCAGGCCGGAGATCCCCATCCTTTTATGCACGGGCTATAGTTCTGCACTAAGCGAGGAAAAGGCGTTTGAGCTTGGCATTCGAACCTATCTGCAGAAACCGGTTCAGAGAGCCGAGTTGGCAACAGCCGTGAGGCAGGCCCTGGATCAGAAGGGGGCTTGATCGAATGATCGCCTCATCCAAGAGGTCTCTTCCTCTGCATCTAGCCGAGGGAGAGGCAAGGGCCCGCAGGATCCTGGCGGTCCAGGCTTCTTTACCTGACGGGACGGTGAGCGGTTACCCTGTCGGATGAAGGGCCTCATGGATTTTTTGGCCGATCACCTCCTTGCTGAAGGGTTTCTGGATGAAGTGTACCCCCTGGTCGATCACACCGTGTCGGGAGATAACGGTTTCAGGGTAGCCGGACATAAAGAGCGTCTTGATCTCCGGCCTGAGGGCTCTGACCTGGTCCCGTAACTCTGCGCCATTCATCTCCGGCATCACCACATCGGTGAGGAGGAGATCTATCTGCGGAGGGGGCGTGGCGGAGAGGGCGGTAAGGGCAGGCCTTGGCCCTGCCATCGCCATAACATGGTAACCTAAGTTTTCCAGCATCTTCTGGGTCAGCTCACGTACCATGGGATCATCCTCCACCAGCAGAATCCTTTCAGAACCAGACGCAGTTTGGGTGGTTTCCTTCTTTTCCTGTCCCTGCTGATCCGTTTCGCTTTGGGGGAGATATAGTTCAAAGACAGTTCCCTGTCCCGGGGTGCTCTCTGCGTAGATAAAGCCTTCATTTTGTTTGATGATGCCGTAGACCGTCGCCAGGCCGAGACCTGAGCCGTTACCAACATCCTTGGTGGTGAAAAAAGGTTCGAATATATGGGAAAGCGTTGCCGCATCCATGCCGACACCGGTGTCACGGACCTGGAGGAGGACATAGTTTCCCGGGGTGATCCCCGGATGATCCGGGTCATGGAGCCGGTCAACGATGGTATTGTCTGCGCCAATGGTAATGAGCCCGCCATCGGGCATGGCGTCACGGGCATTGATGGCCAGGTTGAAGAGAACATGGTCAAGCTGTGAGGGATCGAAATGAATAGGCCAGAGTTCTGCAGCTGCCTGGACCTCTAAGGCAATATCTTCACCCAGGAGGCGGGCGAGGGGTTTTTCCAGGCTCCCCAGCTGGTGGCTGAGGTCAATGGACTTGGGCTCAATGGCCTGCTGTCTCGAGAAGGCGAGCAACTGCCGGGTGGTGTCCCTTGAGCGGAGAGCTGCCCTTTCAATCTCCAGGATCTCTTCCAGCCGATTGGGCTCATCTGCCAACGCCTCCTTGAGGATCTCAGCATATCCCAGGATGACACTGAGCATGTTGTTGAAGTCATGGGCAACGCCCCCTGCCAGCTTACCGATAGCTTCCATTTTCTGGGCCTGCTGTATCTGGGCCTGGAGATGCTCCTTCTCCTCCTCCATCTGTTTGCGCTCGGAGATGTCACGACCGACGCCTATGATCTCCTTGACCTTGCCGGCGCTGTCCAGGATGGCCGTGTCGAGCCAGGCGATCCAGGTCCAGCCCTCTTTGGTCAAGGCACGCTGCTCCAGATAGGCGGTGTGTGGAGGCGAGAACAGGGCCTCCATGGCCTTGGCCGTCGGCTCACGATCATCCTCATGGACCAGGGGCATGCATTGTTTTCCCAGGAGCTCCCCTTCCTCTTTACCAAACATGGTGCAGTAGGAAGGGCTGACAAAGAGAAGTCTCCCCTCCAGGTCCACCTTGACCACCATATCGCTCTGGTTCTCCACCAGTACCCGGTATTTGGCTTCACTTTCCAGAAGCGCCACCTCGGCCTGCTTGCGTTCCGTGATGTCCTGAACATTGGCAACCAGGTAGAGCGGTTCGCCTCCACCATCCCTGATGGTGTGGAGGTCGATGAGCACCGGGAAGGTGTGGCCATCCCTGCTGATGTGGATTGATTCAAAGGTATCCTGCTCCTGATCGCGGACGATGGCAACATGTTCCTCCAGAGCTGCCCGGGACTCCGGGGCAGACATTGCTGCCTGATCCATGCCGATCACCTCATCTCGGCTATAGCCATGCATCCGGGCAAAGGAGTGGTTGGCAGAGAGGATCGTCCCCTCATCGGGATCAAGCAGGATGATGCCCCATCCTGCGGAGAGGAAGATCTGTTCCCAGCGGAACAGCTCGGTTTCAGCCTGATCCCCTCGTTGGCGGGCGATTTCATACTTCTGGCGGTAGGTGAGGGCAGAGAAGATATCTGCAAAGGGATGGGTTACCTGGGTCTTTGGTTCCCAAAACTTCAGATACAGGGTCATGGCCGTGGCGTAGAAGACCGCCATCATGAGTTTGCCGATGATTCCAGAGGAGAGGATGGAACCATAGTTGGCCTGCCCCCAGAAGGCGCCGGTGCAAAAGCCGAGGCTGTCGAAGAGCAGGATGAGCGCCATGGTCAGGTAGATGCAGAGAAAAAGATGGTTTTTCAACCAGCGGCCAAGCAGTTCGTAGACAAAGATAATCAGGACCACATCTGCAAACAGGACCAGGGTCCCTGTCATCATTACCCTGGCATTTTGCTGAAATATCTCTCTGGGCAGGCCAAGGAAGTTCAAGGTGCCGGGTAAGTCTATGTGCAGCCCGAAGGCGTAGAGAAAAATGGACATGGAGATATTTGCCAGCATGATCCCGTAAATCGCCTTACGGGCCTCTCTGGCATCTTCCTGGATATAGACCAGCAGCACCGCGAACAGGCTGGCGGTAAAGAGGATCACCGATCCCGGGCTGACGGTGATGCCGGGCACGATTTCCACGTAGATCGAAGAGGCCAGGAGTACCTGGATCGGCTGGAACACGCCCAGGGTGACATAGAGAGGCGATAGACCGAGTCGAAAGCGAAGGCGAAACAGGCCCAGGAGGAGTATGGCGGTTATGGTCGCCTCTAGACTGAAAATTGCCAGTTGGTAGATATGGACGCTATCCATGGTCTCAGCTGTTGGTATGGAGTAGTGGAGGGGAAATCTTACCTTTCTCCTGAATCCTTGGCCAGGGGGCGCGCAGCGGGTCCTGTGTTGTGAAGATCGATACCCATGACCGCAGCAGGCCTGTGCCTGGTCCCTGGAGCTCCTCTAGCTCAAGGGGGAGAAGGGTCCTACCACAGAGTATACACAATTTTCCCTGGCAATGGAACGCTCAGGGAGCCCAATTGGCCCCTTTAGGAGCAGTGACCAGCGGATAGTTGAGTGGCATTTTCAGGGTTAATGTCTACAGTTTTCAGGAGTTATGGAAAAAGAATCAGTGCAGGCCTGTAGAGCTGTTTGAGCGGAGGAGCGGAGGAGCGGAGGAGGAGATATGGAACAATGGATAACCAGGACAACGGTGCTCAACCAGGGCACTGCTGAAGAAAAACGCAGTGAGATCCTTCAATACTTTGATGACACCTTTAGCCTGGAGGATCAGCTCTATGCCATTCCGGCCGGTGACCAGGCCTTCTTTCTCAGGGCCGAGCCGCTTCGGCATCCCCTGATCTTCTACCTGGGCCACACCGCGGCCTTCTACATCAATAAACTGATTACCGCCAAACTCACCACCACCCGGATCAACCCGAGCTTTGAGTCCATGTTTGCCGTGGGCGTGGATGAGATGTCCTGGGACGACCTGGACAGCAGTCACTATGACTGGCCTTCGCTGGCTGCGGTCAGGGAGTACCGGCAGCTGGTCAGGGCCTTTGTGGAGCAGCAGATCCTCAGCCTGCCCCTGGAGATGCCCATAAGCTGGGAGGATCCCTTCTGGGTGATCATGATGGGCATTGAGCATCAGCGGATCCACCTGGAGACCTCGTCGGTGATTATCCGTCGCCTGCCTCTGGAGCAGGTACGCCAACTGGCTGCCTGGCCGGTCTGCGGGCAGAGCGGAGAGGCGCCGGAGAACAGCCTGGTGGCGGTCCGGGGCGGCCGGGTGGTTCTGGGCAAGGAGAGGACAGATCCCCTCTATGGCTGGGACAACGAGTATGGTAACCATGAGGCCGAGGTCCGGGACTTTGCCGCCTCCAAGTACCTGGTCTCCAACGGGGAGTTTCTGTCCTTTGTGGAGGCAGGCGGCTATCATCAGCAGCGCTTCTGGAGCGAGGAGGGGTGGAAGTGGCGTAGCTATGCCCGGGCCGAGCAGCCCCTGTTCTGGATCAAGGACGAACAGGGCTACCGTTACCGGACCATGGCCAGCCTCATCGAGATGCCCTGGGACTGGCCCGTGGAGGTGAACTACCTGGAGGCCAAGGCCTTCTGCAACTGGCTGGCCGAGAACAGGAAGGCCCCCATCCGCTTGCCCAGCGAGGAGGAGTGGTACCACCTAAGGGGCCTTGAGCCCATCGCAGACCAGCCTTACTGGGAGCGGGCTCCCGGGAACATCAACCTGGAGTACTGGGCTTCGCCCTGCCCGGTGAACCGCTTTTCCTTTGGCGAGTTCTTCGATCTCATCGGCAATGTCTGGCAGTGGACCGAGACCCCGATCAGCGGCTTTGCCGGCTTTGAGGTCCACCCCTGCTACGATGACTTCTCCACCCCCACCTTTGATACCCGCCACAACCTGATCAAGGGCGGTTCCTGGATCTCCACCGGCAACGAGGCCTGCAGGGATGCGCGCTATGGATTCAGGCGCCACTTCTTCCAGCATGCCGGCTTCCGCTATCTGGAATCAGAGCAGCCGGTGGCCCTGCCCGAGGCCATGTATGAGACCGATGCTGCGGTCTCCCAGTATTGCGAGGCCCACTATGGCCCCAGTTACTTTGGGGTGGAGAACTTTCCCCTGGCCGTAGCCAGACAGGCTCTGGCCGTGACAGCGGGGAGGCCCAGGGCCAAGGCCCTGGATCTTGGCTGTGCCGTGGGCAGGACCAGCTTTGAACTGGCTCGGGAGTTTGCCTTTGTCCAGGGGATCGATTTCTCCGCCCGCTTCATCCGGATCGGTTTTCAGATGCGGGAGAAGGGGGTGATTCGCTATGAGCTGGTGGAAGAGGGAGAGATCGTCTCCTTTCATGAACATTGCCTGGCCGAGTTCGGCCTGGAGTCGAGCAGGGATAAGGTCGAGTTCAGCCAGGGGGATGCCTCCAACCTGAAACCCAGGTTCAGGGGCTATGATCTGATCGTGGCCGCCAATCTCCTGGACCGGCTCTACGATCCGGCCAAGTTTCTCACCACCATCCACGAACGCCTCAACCCGGGCGGGGTCCTGGTGCTCACCTCACCCTATACCTGGATTGAGGAGTTTACCAGGCGGGAGAACTGGATCGGCGGCTTCAGGCAGGATGGGGAACCCCATACCACCCTGGAGGGGCTCAAGGAGATCCTCCAGGAGCATTTCACCCTGCTGGCAGAACCGCTTGATCTCCCCTTTGTGCTCCGGGAGACCGGTAGAAAGTATCAACATACCCTGGCCCAACTGACCTGCTGGGAGCGGCGCTGAGGCCAAGACAGGGGCGGTGGTGCCGCCCCTGTTGTCCGATTCAGGAGTCCAAGCCTTGCTGGCGTGTAGGCAGGATAGCTTACTCCGGATAGCTTACTCCGGGTAGCTCAGGCAGGGGCCGCGGCTCCCGCTGAGCACCTCCTTAAGATAGCGTCCTGCCTCCAACCTGGCCGCGGCCAGGTCCATCAAGCTGTGGTTGCCGCATTCAACGGCGCTGGCCCCGGGAATGGCCCCTGTAAAGTCGGCCATATAGCAGAAGAGCTCCTGGATGAGCGGCAGCAGTGCGGCAGCCTCAAGGTTGTCGCTTATGAGCAGGTAGAATCCTGTCAGGCAGCCCATGGGGCCGAAGTAGAGGATCCTGGGGCCGAATTGGGGATGGTTACGGAGGAAGGTGGCGCCCAGGTGTTCAATGGTATGTGCCGCGGCCGGGTCCAGAGCCGCTTCTCTGTCGGGTTCCTTCAGCCGCAGGTCAAAGGTGGTCACGGTCGTGGCGCCCACCGGGTCCTTGCGGGAAACATAGAGCCCCCGCTGCAGTCGGGTGTGGTCAATCTTGAAGCTTTCGATCTTACGCATTTGGTTCTCCATGAATATGGTCCAGCATGGCGAGTACTATGGTGACGGAGTTTTCTGCCGCAGCCTTCAGGCAGTCTGCATAGACCGCGCTGTTGCCGCTTTCCCGGACCTTATCGGAAATGGTCCTGATCAGGATGAAGGGTACCTGGAAGAGAAATCCGGTCTGGGCGACGGCAGCCCCCTCCATTTCGACCGCCATGACATCGGGAAATTTTTCGCTGATGGCGGCAATCTGTTCAGGGGCGTGGACAAAGGAGTCACCGGAGAGAATCGGACCGTGATGGACCACCAGCTCCTCGCAGGCCAGACAGGCCTTGTCTGCCAGACGGCTGAGCCTGGCATCTGCCTGGTAGGTTGGCGGCATCTGCGGAATCTGACCCATCTGGTAGTCAAAGGCGGTTGCATCGGCGTCGTAATGGCACGCCTCTGAGGAGATAACCACGTCGCCGATCTCAAGCTCTTGGGCAAAACCACCGGCCACCCCTGTGTTGATCAGGCAGTCGGGCCTGAAGCGATCGAGCAGGAGGGTGGTGCCCACGGCGGCATTCACCTTGCCGATGCCGCAGAGAAACAGGGCCACCTCCACCCCTCGGATTTGGCCGAGGTGGTAGCTGAACCGGCCGAAACGGGTGGTCAGGGCATTGTCCAACTGCTCCACCAGCAGTGCCAGTTCCTCTTCCATCGCTGCAATGATTCCTATCTTCACCTTCAGTTCTCCTGTCGTTTTTGCCGGGGCTGATCCCCTTGAACGCTTGCATCATACGGCAGGAAGCGTTAATTAGTAAAATTAATCGTTCTACTGTTTTTGATTATTAAAACTTACCGAAAGGGTGGGGCGCCATGCTTCCCGATTTCAACCGCTTAAAGGTCTTTTATCACATCTTTAACCAGCAGAGCAGCACCGCTGCAGCCAGGCAGTTACATCTCACCCAGTCCGGGGTGAGCCAGCATCTGAAAAAATTGGAAGAAGAGCTGCAGACCGCCCTGTTCACCAGGGTGAACCGGCGCCTGGTTCCCACTGCAGCCGCCCAGAAACTCTACACCATTGTCCAGGGCTTCATGGGAGAGCTTGAAGCCGGCCTCAGGCACCTCGATGAGAGCAGGGAAACACCTGCCGGCCTGCTGCGCATCGGCGCCCCTGCTGAGTTCGGGCAACGCTACCTGCCCCAGGTCTGTGCCTCCTTTCATCGCCGTTACCCGGCGGTCTCCTTTCAGCTTGAGCTGGGGGATCCCAACCACCTCTTTGGCCAGGTTGCAGCAGGTGAACTTGATTTTGCCTATATCGATATCCTGCCCATCTTTTTGGATACTCCAGGCGGGGACAGGGCCTATACCATCGAGTCCATGGTTGTTGAGGAGTTTGTCCTGGCCTGCTCCAGAGAGGTCTATGAAGAGCAGGTCCTCGGAGCAGACTATGAGGAACTGATCAGGCAGAACTACATCGGCTACAAGACGGATATTGCCCTTTTTCGCAGTTGGTTCAAGCTCCATTTTGGGGAGGCCCCTCCGGCCTTATCCCTGGTTTTTGTCGCCGACAGCGCCACGGCGATCGTTGCTGCCATTGAAGAGGGGCTGGGGCTGGGGATTACGGTGAGTCATCTCATCAGCAGACAGATTGCCCGGGGGACCATTGTGCCGATCAGAATCACTCCCCAAAAATTGGAAAATTCCATATCCTGTGTGCGCTTTCGGGATAAAGAGGAGACCGTGACGGAGCGCTGTTTTCAAGAACACCTCTGCCGTGAACTCCGCCAGATCTCAGAGTTCTCGCTGCAGACGCCCTGAAAACAGGGCAAGAGCTGTGTCGATTATTCAGGGGCGATGAGGGGGGATGAGCGGGCTGCCTGCCGTTCCCGGCCAGATACGCAGCAGGCCGAGGGCGGCCCGAATGGTCACCCAGCCCCCGGTGATCCACCAGATCACAGGCAGGCTGCTCGACTATGCAGTTTCGCCCAAGGTCCGGCCGAGGCGCCAGGCCTCTTGCAGCAGCAGGTCCAGGTCCGCGGTCTCGGTGCGATGGTTGGTGAGGTTGACCCGGATGGCCAGGCGGCCATGGAGCTGGGTGGTGGAGGGGGCGGCGGTACCGCTCTCCTGGAGTTGGATCACGATGGCCTGGTTGAGTTCATCAAGCTCCCCGGGATTTGCAGCAGTGAAGCGGAAACAGACGATATTGAGCAGCACCGGTGCCAGCAGCTCAAAATCCGGGGAGGCGGCAACCCTGCTGCCCAGGTAGCGTGCCTGGGCACAGTTCTGGCGGATGGCAGCCCCCAGCTTGTCGGTGCCGTGCTCCTGGAGGTGGGCCCATACCTTCAGGGCCCGAAAGCCACGGGAGAGTTCAGGCCCGAAATCCACGGGCCAGGGGTTGCCGGCGGCCAGGCCCTGGCCGGCTGCCTGGAGATACTCTGCCCGGCCGCTGAAGGCCTGGAGGTGCAGCTTGGCCGAGCGGATCAGGATGCAGCCGGCATCGTAGTTGACATGGAGCCACTTGTGAAAGTCAAAGGCCAGGGAATCGGCCCGGTCCAGGCCGTTGAGGTTGATTGCCGGATCATCGGCCAGGATAGCTGTTGCCCCGAAGGCACCGTCGATATGGAACCAGAGCTCCTCTTCTACTGCGATATCGGCCAGCGCATCCAGGTCGTCGATGGCCCCCAGGTTGACCGAACCGGCTGTGCCGATGACCAGGAAGGGGGTGAGCCCCTGCTCCCGGTCCCTGTGGATCTGTCTTTTGAGGGCCCCCAGGTCCAACTGAAAGGATGGATCGCAGGGGATCGGGCGGAGGGCATCACTGCCCAGGCCCAGGAGATCAAAGGCCCGCTGCAGACAGGAGTGGGCCTGGGCAGAGGCATAGCCCACCAGGCCGGGATCGCCCAGGCCCTCAGCTCTGCAGGAGACCCCGAGGCGTTGGTCCCTGGCGGTTTTCAGGGCGATCACCGTTGCCATGGAGGTGCCGGAAACCAGCAGGCCGCTGGAACCTTCAGGGAAGCCCATCATCTCTCTGCACCATTCCAGGACCTGCTTCTCCACATGGATGGCCCCATGGTCCCGTCCTCCCAGGTTGGCGTTCATGGCTGCAGCGCCGATCTCGGCCAGCAGACAGCCGGGGCTGCCGGCCCCGTGCACCCAACCGAAGAAGCGGGGATGGGTGTTGCCCACTCCGTAAGGGAGCAGGGCGCTGATCTTTTCCTGCACCGCCTCCGGCCCGATCCCCTGGCTGGGCAGTTCCCTGTTCAGCGCCTCCTTCATCTCAGCGGGCATGGGGGTCCAGACCCTGCCCTCCCTGGCGGTCATCATGGTGTTCAAGGCCTCATCCAGCATGGTATACGCTGTCTGTCGGAAGGCCTCCCAGTCCTGCGGGTCCAAGGTGGTGTGATCCATGGTTGTAGCTCCGGATTGTGTGGTTAAGGTGAGCCGTTGGCCGGCTGTTTTCAGGATCTATCTTTGACCGATTGTCGCTTGCAGTGAGGACCTTCTTTTCCCCAAGAGATCACTGAAGGGTTTGAGTTATCCAAAAAAAATGTCGACATTCGACATTTAATTACACGGTTCATCGTCCCTGTCAACTCTTTCACCCCTCCCAGGCAGGGTCCGGGGCAGGGCCCCCCGGGGAGAGCTCTGTTTTTCTCGTAACATTTCAGTGGAGTATGGCCAGGGGGCTCTGTCGATCTCACTGGGCTGGAGCAGCAGGGAAGAACCCTCTTCATCAGGAGGACTGTTCAGTTTCATCACTTTTTAATGATTGACAGCCCGGTTTTTTAGCCCTGCTCTCTGCTCTTTTTGTTTGACAACTATTTTCAACTCTGGCATAAGGAAATCACAAAAAATGTCGACATTCGTCATTTTGGCTCATCGCTAACAACGGATTTGCAGTGTCTTGGTGCACTGCGAAAGATGATAAAATCTCAGCATATCGGCAAGCGAATGACAGAGAAAAAAGTAATCGAGACCAGTGCAGCCCCTGGAGCAGTCGGACCCTACTCCCAGGCCATCCAGGCCAACAATCTGCTCTTTACCTCCGGCCAGCTGCCCATCGACCCGGCAACCGGCACCATCCCTGAGGGAGCGATCAGCCTGCGTGCCCATCAGGCCCTGAAGAACCTTGCCGCCGTGATCAAGGCGGCCGGAGCAGGCCTGGAAGACGTGGTCAAGGTCTCGCTGTTTTTGGCAGACATCAAGGACTTTCAAGAGGTCAACACGGTCTACGCAGAGTATTTCCAGACCCCCTGTCCGGCACGGAGTGCCTACCAGGTTGCAGCGCTCCCCCTGGGAGCTGATATCGAAATTGAAGCAGTCGTGTTTATCCCCTAATTATTTTTTTTAATTTAACCTTCATAGGCAATAGAATGAATCTGACCCAATTCCCCAGAAGAAACTATGTTCAGGATGCCACCCCCATCGAGGCGCTTCCCGCCTTCTCGGCAGCCCTGGGTAACAAGGTGAACCTCTTTATCAAGCGTGATGATCTTCTTCCCGGTTGTGCCGGCGGCAACAAGACCAGAAAGCTGGACTTCTGTATCGCTGATGCCCTGGAAAAGGGCGCAGACACCATCATCACCTGTGGTGCGGTCCAGTCCAACCACTGCCGCCTCACCCTCTCCTGGGCCGTGAAGGAGGGGATGGACTGCCACCTGGTGTTGGAAGAACGGGTCGCCGGCAGTTACCGGGAAGACGGTTCCGGCAACAACTTTCTGTTCAAGCTGATGGGGGTGAAGAGCATCACCGTGGTCCCCGGCGGCTCGGACATGATGGCTGCAATGGAGCAGCTGGCTGCAGAGGTAGAGGGCAGCGGCAGGAAGCCCTACATCATCCCCGGCGGGGCCTCCAACGCCATCGGCGCCACCGGTTACGTGGCCTGTGCCCAGGAGATCCAGCAGCAGCTCTTTGCGCGTAACCTCAAGATCGACCACATGGTAGTGCCCAGCGGCAGCGCCGGTACCCATGCCGGCATGGTGGTGGGAATGTACGGCAGCAATGCCGGGATCCCGGTCTCCGGGATCAACGTCAGCCGGACCAAGCCGGTCCAGGAAGAGATCGTCCACAAGCTGGCCCTGGAAACCGCTGCCCGTCTGGGGGTACGCGAGAGCGTGCCGGCAGAGGAGATCACCTGCTTTGACGGCTACGTGGGACCGGGCTACTCTCTGCCCACCGAGAGCATGGTCGAGGCGGTGAAGCTGCTGGCCCAGACCGAGTCCATCCTGCTGGATCCGGTCTACTCCGGTAAGGCCATGGCCGGCCTGATTGACCTGGTCCGCAACGATCACTTCGCCCCCGGAGCCAACGTCCTGTTCCTCCATACCGGAGGCTCACCGGCGCTCTATGCCTACCTTGATACCTTTGAGTAAGTTACAATCCCCTGCTGCCGGAAACTTCCCGGCAGCAGGGAAGATCATCCATATGTGTGTAGTACAGCCTGTTGAATATGAGCGGGAACCAACACCTGTTGCGTCCCACTCCCCCTAATCCCCCCAGGAGGAACCAATGAAATCCGTTCGATCCATCGTAACCGCAGTAGCATTATGCCTTTGCATGGGAGCAGCTTCCGCTTTTGCAGGGCCCATCGTCATCAAACTTGCCCATCCCAACGTGCCCCAGCATCCCATGGGTCAGGCCTTTATCAAATTCAAAGAGCTGATGGAGGAACGCTCCAACGGCGCCTTCCGGGTCGATATCTTTGACAGCTCAAAGTTCGGCAACTTTGACAGCGTGGTCCAGGGGCTGCAGCTGAACATGCTCCAGATGGGTTCCGCCTCCACCCCCAATCTGGCCCCCTTTTCCGATGAATTCCTGATCTTCGACCTGCCCTTTCTCTTCCCTGATTATCCCTCCACCGACAAGATAACCGACGGCCCCATCGGCATGAACGCCACCAAGGCCCTGGAAAAGAGCGGCATCATCGGCCTGGGATATATCGAGATCGGTTTTCGCAACCTCTGGAACAACAACCGGGCGGTCACAACCCTGGAGGACGCCAAGGGGCTGAAGATCCGTTCCACCCCATCCAAGGCCCATATCGCCACCCTGAAGGCCCTGGGCATGAACCCCACCCCCATCTCCTGGGGTGAGGTCTACACCGCCCTGCAGCAGAAGACCGTTGACGGCATCGACATTGACCTCAACCTGGCCTGGTACAACAACTTCCCTGAAGTCAACAACCACGTGACCATCGTCAACAGCCTCTTCTCCCCCCACCTGGTGATGATCTCCAAGCGTTTTCTGGACAGCCTCTCCCCGGAGAACAGGGAGCTGCTGCTGACCACCTTTGAAGAGGTGAAGCTCTACGAGCGCAAGCTGATCCGGGACGGTGAAAAAGAGATCATGGCCCAGCTCAAGGATAAGGGCGTGACCGTGACCGTCCTTTCCCCGGAAGAACGAAAGCGTTGGGCAGAGGCCACTGCCGGAGTCTACGCCCAGTTCGAGGAGCGTATCGGTAAGGAACTGATCGAGCGGGCCAAGGCAACCATGGCAGGCGAGTAAGTTTGTCCGCTTGGCCGGGCAGCTACCCTCTGCCCGGCCTTATGATTTATGGAGAACAGCATCATGCGCACCCCACCGAAATCATCCATTCCCAGTGTGGAAAAGCTTATCTCATCCCTGGCACTGGTCATGATGACCGGGATAACCGCGATCCAGGTGTTTAACCGATACGTGCTGCAAAACTCGCTGGACTGGTCCGAAGAGATGGCCCGCTACCTCTTTATCTGGGCAGTCTATGTGGGCTGCAGCTATGCGACCCAGGCGGACAGGCATCTTGAGGTGACGGTCATCCGCAACATATTCGGGGCAAGACTCGCTCGTTTTGCGACGATCTGCGCCTCTCTGTGCACCATCGCCTTCTGTCTCTTTGTCACGGTCCTGGGGGTCAAGTTTGTGATCTTTCTCGCCAGTACCGGCCAGAAAACCCCGGCCCTGGAGATCCAGGCCTACTGGGTCTACCTCTGCATGCCTGTGGGCATGGGCTTTATGACGATCAGAACGATTGAACGACTCTGGTGGGTAATCACCGGAAAGATCGATCCTGCACCCCTGGATCACAATTAAGGAGCCCCTACCATGGATCTGGCTATTACCCTCACCTTTCTCTCCCTGGCCACCTTTCTCCTCTTGAGTGTGCCCATCGGCGTGGCCATCGGCCTGAGCGTTGTCGTCGGCATGACGGCCAGCGATATGCTGCCCTATGAATTTCTGATCCAGAAGATGGTCACCTCCCTGGATGTCTTTCCGCTGATGGCGGTCCCCTTCTTCATCATGGCCGGCGAGATCATGCAGAAGGGCAGCATGGCCCATCGTTTGCTGGCAATCTCCAGGGCCCTGGTCGGTCACCTCACCGGCGGCATGGCCCATATCTCGGTGCTGACCAGTATGTTTTACGGCTCCCTCTCCGGCTCAGCCCCGGCAACGGTGGCCGCCGTCGGCGGGATCATGATCCCTGCCATGAAGAAGGAGGGCTACAGTACCTCCTTTTCCACGGCCGTCAACACCGCAGCCGGCTGCCTGGGGGTGATCATCCCCCCCAGCGTCCCCCTGATCATCTACGGCACCACTGCCGGGGTCTCGGTGGGTGATCTCTTCATCGCCGGGATCATTCCCGGCCTCTTTGTCGGCCTGGCCCTGATGATCTGCAGTTATATCCTGGCCCGCAAGTACGGCTTTACCGGTTCCGGCAGCCGGGCGCCGTTCAAGGAGATCCTGGTCGCCTTTCGTGATGCCCTGCCGGCGCTGATGGTGCCGATCATCGTCCTGGGCGGCATCTACGGCGGCCTGACCACCCCCACCGAGGCCGGGGTCATTGCCGTGGTCTACTCCCTGATCGCCGAGGGGATCTTTCTGCGGACCCTGAGCTGGCAGAAGGTGATCGATGTCTTCAAGGGCACTGCCCTGACCACGGCCTCCATCTTCCTGGTGGTGGCCACGGCCACGGCCCTGGGGCAGATCCTGCTCTTCTACAACCTGCCCAACATGCTGGTGGAGATCCTGGTGGGGATCTCGGATAATAAGTACATCCTGCTGCCCATCATCCTCCTCTTTCTGATCGTTATGGGGACCTTCATGGACGCCCTGGCCAACATCCTGATCCTCACCCCCCTGCTCCTGCCGGTGGTCAGGCACCTCGGGATTGATCCCATCCAGTTCGGGATAGTGATGATCGTGACCTCATCCATGGGTTTTCTCACTCCGCCGGTGGGGGTCAACCTCTTTGTCGGCTGCTCCATTGCCAACATCTCCATCGAGCGGCTCAGCCTGGCGGTGATGCCTTTTCTCCTCACCATGGTGCTGGCCCTGCTGGCCCTGACCTTCATCCCCCAGATTGCCCTCTGGCTGCCCGGCCTCTAGGGGCTGCAGGGTGGCGGCGAAGAGCAGGGCAGGGTATGCTTAGCCGGTGATCAGCCTCCAAGGAGCATAGCGTGGAAGTAAAGAAGAGTAGTGGTTCCAAGGGAATTCTCGGCATAAGCGGTCACGCCGGTGCCGGCCATGTCCACAGTCACTCCGGCTTTGTCCAGGATGACACCGCCGGTTTTGCGGTGATCGCCTGTCTCCTGCGCCGGGCCTTTCCGGTCTGCACCACCATCACGGCGGTGGAGGCGGATATCGATACCGGTTGGATCACCGTCCATACCCAGGACGGCGGTACCGGTGCGGCCTGGGCCAGGAGGGGGATCACCCCCCACGAGGCCAGCCTCTGTCGCCGGGTGATCGGCCTGGATGGCGTCTACAGTCAGAGCGCCGCCTTTGCCGCCTTTGGCCGCATCTACGGCCAGGGCTGCCTGGAGCTGCCCGTGGCCCTGCAGACCGCCGCCTGCCTCGCGGTGATGGATACCCTGGAAAAACGTTATCCCGGACAGCTCCACTCCTGTCCCGAGGGCATGGCCGGCAAGGTCGGTCGCTGCCTGGGGGCGGTGCTGGATATCCAGGGGGTACCGGTCTCGGTGCTGGCCATCCTCAACGCCAATGAGGGCGGCATCGGTCCGGATGAGGACCTGGAGGGGAACATCATGCTGGGGCCAAAGGGGGCCTTGATGGAGACCCTTGGCCTTGATATGCTGCCCACCATCATCCTGGAGAGCAAGGCCTATGTGCCGGCGATCTGCAAGGGCAGGGAGGAGAACAGCCTCTGGGTGCGGATGAACCGGGAGGTGGACAATCCGGTGGTCTACGACGCCCTGATCCAGGGCATCGGCCGGGCCGGGCTTGCCTGTCTTGCGGCCGAGGACGCCTACCCCCGGGGCAGGGCTGAGATGGCAGAGGCCACCCGCCGGCTGGGTGAGCGGATAGCCCGCTTGGGGACAAGCCTGGCCCGGGCGGAAACCGCCAGGGAAAAGGTGGCGCTCATCGCCGAGCTTGCCCTGCTGGTCAGTGAGGATGCCGGCGGCATCTCCTTCATGTCCTCCGGGCTCCATGACCTGGTCGGCGGCGGCGGGCTGATGCCCGGGAGCGCGGCCGTACTCTCCATGGCCGTGTCTGAGGCGGCCATCCGGGTCTGGAAGATACCGGCCTTCACGGCCCAGGATTCCGATGTCTACCTGGCCGCCCTGGAGCAGGCCGTACCCATCCTGGCGGCGAATATCCAGGCGGCAACCGAGCTGTTGAAGGCACGACAGGATTTTTCTGCAGAGAAATTTTCCTTTCTTTTATCGTCATCTTGCGGCATAGCTCAGGGCTGAATGTCCCTGGCCGCTGGGCCCCAGCCAATGAATCGCCCCGGCGGTTGTTTCCTGAAAGGAAGAGGATTTTGGAAATAGAAAAACACACCTATACCGACCTTGTGGTCAGCAACATCAAGCAGGCTATCCTGGATGGGACCTATAAACCCGGGGCCAAGGTCAAGGAGCTGGTCATTGCCAAGAAGCTTGCCATCAGCAGGGCACCGGTACGGGAGGCCCTCCAGGTCCTGATCAAAGAGGGCTTGGTGGTCTGGATTCCCCAGAAGGGGAAGTTCATCACCAAACTGAGCCCTAAACAGATCCGGGACAGCTACTTCACCGGCGGCATCCTGGAGGCCGCGGCAGTCTGTGCCGTCCTGGACCAGTATACGCCCAGGGATCTCAAAAAGCTGGAAGAGATTGCCGGGAAGATGCGACTGGTGGCAGAAAATCAAGAACCCATCGAGCGGATTACCCCCCTGGATGACAAGTTTCATACGGTCCTCTTCTCCCGGATCGACAATGAGCTGCTCTTGGAGTTCTGCCGCCGTTCCTGTCAGGGACTCTCCAAGTTCCTGCTCTTTCGGCACTGGCTCCAGCTCTATACCGCCCATGAGGTCTACCTGCGCCATCAGCAGATCGTGGATGCCCTGAAAGAGGGTGATCCCGTGGTCCTGGAGAGCTGCATCAGAAACCACTACTTTGATGCCGGTAAACGGATGGCCGAAATCTGCGCCGCCGAAGACGAGGGCTGACAGCAGCCCCATGCCAGGGTACGAAGCGGATTGGAGCCGCGCCAGCTTCTTTAGCTTCTTTAGCTGGCGTCCCTGCTGAAGGGGTGGCTGCCCCTCTCGGAGGCAACGCAGATGGCCGGCTCAGTGTTTTGGGGGCTTGGATGGTTCTCCGTTGTCAAGGGCTTGGTTGCGGCTGGCCGCTCGGCAGGGTATGGTTCGGCAGTCCCTGGCCTTTCAGCCTCTCTCACCTCCCTCCCTCTTGGATCTGCAAGGAGTCGGTGCATGCATGGAGTCGTCTCAAGCGGTATTGCCCTGCCCCTTGCCCTGCTCACCTGGCTGGGGCGGCAGGGAACCCTGGCCGTGGCCATCTCTCTGGCCCTGGGGACGGTCATGCCCTCCTCTCTGGGCGCTGCCCTGAAACCGCACCTCAGCGGGGCGGTCTTTCTCTTGCTGGCCATCGCCTTTCTGCGGATGGATACCACCGCCCTCAAGGGCTATCTCCATCGTCCCCTGCTGGTGCTGGCGGTCCTCTGCTGGACCTCGCTGATCATTCCCCTGGCCATCGGCGGCCTGGGGCTGGCCCTTGAGCTGGACCAGCGCTCGACACCGCTCTTCCTCGGTATTCTCCTCCAGGCCGTGGCCTCGCCGATCATGTCGGCCCCGGCCCTGGCCGCCCTGATGGGGATGGAGTCGACCCTGATCCTGATTACCCTGGTGCTCAGTACCGGCCTGGTGCCGCTGACCGCACCCCTCTTTGCCCATTTTTTTGCCGGCTCCGCCCTGTTCATCCCTCCCCTGGCCCTGGCCGCTCAACTGGCCGCCATTCTCGGTGGGGCCGCGCTGGTGGGGCTGCTGGTGCGAAGACGGTTCAGCCTGCCGCTTATCCGGCGTTACAGCCTGCCGCTGGACGGGCTCAACATCATCATCCTCTTTATCTTTGCCGCAGCCATCATGGAAAATGTGGGTCGGCAGCTGCTGAGCGCACCCCTGTACTTTGTCCTTACCTCGGCCCTGGCCATGCTGGTATTTTTCTCGATCCTGATCAGCACCCTGCTGGTCTTTCTGCCCTCGGGACGGGGGCGGGCCCTGGGCCTGGCCTTCATGACCTCCAACCGCAACATGGGCCTGATGCTTGCCGCCACCGGCGGGGTGGTGCCGGAGCTCACCTGGCTCTACCTGGCAGTCTCCCAGCTGCCGATCTACTGTTCTCCCCATCTGCTCAAGCTGGTGGCCCGGCGTTTTCCCTCCCTGGGGAGATCCTGAGTTTCTGTAGAGTAATCTATGCATAGAGAGGGCAGACCGTTATTAAACACGGTCTGCCCTCTCTTTCCTGTCATGCTTTCCATTGGTTCAGATCAAGGACTCTGTGACAACATTTGCGGAGAAGCTCAAGATCGTGACTCACCAGCAATATACAGAGGTGGTTCCACCAGTTCGGACAAGCTTTTCTGATCTTTAGGTGAAATCCCTGCTCATGTTAGGCTGCCAGTTCAACCGTCGGCACGGCCGGGCATAAAGCCGTCCTTTCCATGGTAGAATCTGGGCCGGGAAGCTTCGAGTTTGTCTTGGGGTGGGCAATGGTGAGTCTGGAAAGGTATCGTTGCCTCTGTTTGGTGGTTGAGGGTGACGCCTCGTGTTGTTTGGGAAAAACGATTCTGTGCTTGCTGGGGGAATCGCCAGGTTGCGGAAAGCAACCTGAGCCGGAAAATAGGTAAGCGCGTAAATAGAGGCCAGGTCGAATTTTTTTGAAAAGAAAGGTGGCGTGTCCGTGTCCTGTGCTGCTGAATGGCGTTTTTATATTTTAATTGAGGTGATAAGCCGTCTTGCCTTTGTTGTTAGTTTTGGGATAGGTAAAAGTATATGTTTTTGTCTTCATTAGTGTTGTAAGATTCGATAAACTCTGCGCCTAAGGTTTTCTTCTCGCTGTTAACATGGATTATTCTTGCTTTTTTGTGCACTCTGCTTCTCTTTCGATCGTCTAGAGAAAATTTAATTTCGATGATATCCTCAGGGCTCGGCTTAAAGCTATCCAGGTAGAGTAGGGCTATCCCTGTTGTTGATATATCTTGTATCATGCAGTGCCTGTAGGCGTTGTCTCTTTCGTCTAGTTTTTTGTATTCCCCGCTCAAGTTCACTTTTTTTCTGTATTGTAACCTGTGTTCAATCTCAATCTTAAAGATATGGTTGCAGCTGCACCTCACTCTTAGAGCATAGCTTTTTTTGGAGCCATTTTTGGATTGTACCCTTCTTGCCTCTTTGCAGGAAGGACAGTGTATCGTTGTTGTGCCTGATTTGTTTAGAAAATATTTTTGAACCATTTTTAATACACAGAACTAAATGTCATCGTGTCGAGCCTTCTCTTGTCCCACGTCGTGGTATATACCATCGTGCTGATCTACCTGTAGGTCAATCTCTTTGTTTTTTTTTGGGGGGGAAAGGTGACAGCGGACTGGTCAGGATGGAGGGGTTGAAAATACAGGATAGTTTAAAGGTCTTGGCCTGGCAACTTTTTTGTTTATGGGAGTATGCTTATTCCTCGGTGATACTCGAGGTGGATTCCTCTCTTCCCTCAGGAGAGGAGGGAAGGGTGAGACAACTGTAACAACGGAAGCCAGGAAATTTCAGGGAATACGTAAAGGTAGACTGGGGGAAGAGAGGTCGGGGCAAAAGAAGGCCTCGCTTTACTCATGCCAAAACAGGCCTGGCAAAGAGCTGTAGGCTCGGGCTGAACCGGCAAGCTGCCCTGGGAAAAGGGCGCTTGCCGGTTCAGGTTCTTGTTGGCTAGCCTTCGAAGACCAGGCGGCCATCGCTTATGGTTTGCAGTACCCGGGCCTCTGCGATCCGTTCAGGGGCGCAGCTGGAGATGTCCCTGTCGAGCAGGACCATATCAGCCAGCTTGCCCACGGTCAGGGTTCCCCTGAATCTCTCCGAATGGCTGCAGAGGGCCGCCGTACTGGTGTAGGCGGCAATGGCCCCGTACTGGGTGGTCCTCTGCTCGCTGCCCAGGAGATCGCCGCCACTGGTCTTGCGGGTGATGGCGGTCTCTATGGAGGGCAGCACCTGTGGTCGCAGGACCGGGGTGTCCACATGGAGGGTGAAGGGCAGGCCGATCTGTTCTGCCTCGCCTGCCGGATCAAGCCGCTCTGCCCGTTCAGGGCCAAGGAAGAGATCCCGGTGCCGATCACCCCAGTTGTGGACATGCATCCCAAAAAAACTGGGGATCATCCCGATCTTTTTCATTCTGCGCAGGTGGCTGCTGTGGGCCATCTGGCAGTGGATCAGCATGTGTCGGGCATCAAGCCGGGGGCACTCTTGCTGTGCCTCCTCCGTGGCCGTGATAATGGCCTCGATCGCAGCATCGCCATTGCCGTGGCTGGAGATATGGTGCCCCTGCCGGTGGTACCTGAGCAGCTCTGCTGCAAATTCCTCCTCGGTCATGACCAGCTCCCCTCTCCACTCCTCACTTCCCCTGTAGGGGGCGAGCAGCGCTGCTGTCTGTGCCTGGATCGAGCCGTCGATAAAGAGTTTCACCCCGCCGAGTTTGACCATCTCATCGCCAAATTCCAGCAGAGGCTCTGGGGCAAGTTCAGCAAAGACCTGGGGCAGGGCCGAGAGAAAGGTGCGCACATTGAGTTGCCGGTTCGCTGCCAGGTTCTGGTAGGAGTTCAAGACCATCTGCGGCGCCCCCTCGATGCCCAGTCCGGCATCGTGGACTCCGGTGATCCCCTGGCAGTTGAAATCCGCTATGGCCTTCTCCAGGAGTCCCTGGTAGAGGGTTGGATCAGGAGCAGGGAATTTTTCCACCAGATTGAACCAGGCAAGTTCGTCAAGCCGTCCCGTGGGCAGGCCCTCTTGGTCCTTGTGAATCTTTCCTCCTGCCGGAGAGGGGGTATCGCCATGGATATGGAAAAAATCCAAGGCCTTTGAGTTGAGAAAACCCAGGTGGGCTGATATATGGTAGACCACCACCGGGACATCCGAACGGATCTGGTCCAGGTCGTGCCGGGTAATCTGCCGGCCGTCAGCGAGTTTGGTGTCGTCATAACTGTAGCCAATATAGATCTCAGGCTCGCTCCCGCTATAGTGCTGCCTGATGGCAGCGAGCAGTTCTGAGATCGTGGTGCACGCCCCCAGGTACGCATGCTGGTTGCAGAGCGCATACATGGAGAGGTGGTTATGGGTTTCGTTGAACCCGGGGAACAGGGTTCCCCGCTGCATATCAACAGTGCGGGAGCTGCTGCCGGCGATCCTGGCCATATCCTCACCGTTGCCGACGCCGATAATGGTGTTATCCTCCAGGACCAGGGCCTCTGCCTGGGGCAGGCGTGGGTCCATGGTAACAACGGTACCATTGGTATAGAGAGTACGCATCAGAGTATCCGTCCCTTATATCTGTTGGCTGGCTGTGGCTGCGGCAGGAACCTCTTCTTTCGGGGAAAAATTCATTTTTCCCAAGGCGTAGAGGCAGGCCGTGGTGATGATCCCGAAGACGCCATAGTAGGTGACCAGTTCCAGGACGTTCATTCCCGGAACAAGGGGAGAGACAAAGCCGAGCAGCGGGAAGGTGACGGCAACGATGGCCACATTGAAAAAGGCGAGTTCCAGGGAGACGCTGGTGGAGTAGTCCGGGTCGAGGATCCGCAGCAGCAGCAGGCCGTTTGCGGTTGCCCCGCAGCAGCAGCCAATGGTCGTGACCATTCGCTCCGGTCCCAGGTGTTGCAGTCTCCTCCCGAAGAACCAGATCAGCATCAGGGTGACGAGGGTTGCAGCCAGGCAGACAATCAGGATCGGCACAATGTAGGCCTTGAGGATGGCCATCTTGACGCTCATGAAGCTGGCGACCAGCATGATGTCAACGGCAAGCCCGGTGATGTGACACTGGACGCCATGGTCCAGTAAATGGGCGCAACCAAGCTTCTCCATGGCGGTGCGAATGAGCAGACAGATGACCAGCCCGTGGAGGAAGAAGAAGCCGAAGTTGAAGTAGGTGCCTCCCGGGAGACCGGCCAGGTGTTGTACCGCCCAACTCAGCCAGAAGTAGGTCAGCATATAGGCAAAGCCGAGCACCGCGATGTGGACGGCCAGGGTTTCGACGTTGGCAGAGACTGTGGTCTCGTTGCCCATGGATTGTTTTTTGGATCGGTCGTAGATGCCTTTTAAAAATTCAGGGCTTATGGTTGCCTTCTTGTTGGTGTTGAGATTTCTGGAGACAAGGTATTTCGCAATGGGGACGCCGATGATAAAGGCGACCAGGAAACCGATGTTGGCATAGATCAGGCCGATGTTGCGGGCATTCTCGACGTTGAAGTTTTCTTCCCACATCCCACCGATGGCCAGCCCCTGTCCCGGTCCCTGGGTGAAGCCATGGGTGACCAGAAAACCGTAGGCATGGGAGAGGCTGCCTCCGGAGACGATGTTGAATAACCAGAGGGCGAGTGCCCCAGCCAGTGCCTGGATGGCAAAGGTGGTACTCCAGGTCATGGTGAGCCACATGCTGCCCCGCAGATACTCCTTGGTCGCATTGGGGTCTTTCTTGGTGGTTCTGCTTCGGGTCAGGCAAAGGGACATGAAGCTGATGTTAAAGGCATGCAGGGTAAAGGGGATGAATCTGTCGCTGGTAAAGGGGATGATCTCAAAGTTGATCAGGAAGAATCCTGCCAGGCCGCCGATGATGGCCGCAGGGACCAGATACTGCTGGAAGATTTTCACCTTTGAGCGTAAAAATATTCCCAGGAGCAGCATCGCTCCGATGATTCCTAACGTGTTAAAACCACTGTACGTTTCTAGCATACATCCTCCGTTTTTTTGTTGGACGATTGCGGCAATTGCCCTGTTGAAAAGTGTTCTCTTCTCCTGGTTCCTAAGATAGGGTTATTTGGGAAAAACCAACATGAGGGCTCCACCCTATATCTCTCTGGGAGGCACCCTATAATGACTGGGGAGGAGCTGGCTTATCCTGGGGGGAGAGGGGTTTTGTGATGATTATTCTTGCTGCCTTCTTTGCACGGCTGTGGCAGGCGGTTCTGGGGCCGTAAGGAAAAAACATTCTGATTACCCATGAGGCTCTGCTCTTTTTCTTCTGCCTTCGGGAGACAGATTGAATTTCTCGGTACAGAGCTAGGGGACTGATTTTTTTCTTGGCTTGTATTGAAAATAAATCTGTCTCCCGGGTTTAAAGAGAAAAAAATCAGTCCCCTCGTTGCACCGCTGGGTAATGTGGGCTGAGTAGTATACGTACTCAGGAAGCGATTTATCTTGCCTCTGAGATGGCAGCGCTGGAGGCAAGTAATATTCATGATCACACACCCCGTGATCGGTTACAGTTTTTTCAGAGAGGAGTGGTGGATGGTGATGAGCGACAAAAAATCGAGGGTGGTGATTGCAGAAGACCATAATCTCTTCAGGGACGGTCTGCGGCTGATGCTGACCAGCAAGCTGAGCCTCGAGGTGGTTGGTGAGGCGGGTGACGGTCTGGAGGCGATCCAGCTGGTACGTCGTGAGCAGCCCGACCTGCTGCTGATCGATCTCTCCATGCCCAACCTGGGCGGTCTGGAGGCCATCAGGGAGATCCGGAAGATCGCCCCCGAGACCAAGATCCTGGTGGTTTCCATGCACGCCTCAGAGAAGTATCTGCGGGCTGCCCTCCAGGCAGGGGCAAAGGGCTATCTCCTGAAGATGGCCGACCAGCAGGAGTTTCATCTGGCCGTGGAGGTGATCCTGGCAGGGAAGTCCTATATCAGTTCCGAATTTACCAGCTCGGTATTGGATCGATATTTTCTCAACAGCGAGGAGCAGGAGTCCTCCCTTGATATCCTGACCCAGAGAGAGCGTGAGGTGCTCAAGCTGGTGGCAGAGGGCAACACCAACAGGGAGGTCGCCTCGCTGTTGTGCATCTCGCCCAAGACCGTGGATAATCATCGAAGCAACGTCATGCGTAAGCTGGATCTGCACAATATCCTGGACCTGAGCAACTATGCACGCCGGCATGGTCTGCTGGTGGAGGAGTAAATGGGGGTTCGATTCTCCGTCAGCACCTCCTCATTCAGCATTTTTTGGCTGCTCCTCTTCCTGCTGGCCGTCCTCTCGGTCTCGCCCCTGCTCGTCCGGGCAGAGGAGCCTGGGTCGCGAGATACCCTCAGGGTGGCCCTCAACAACGAGCCCCCCCATTTTAATCCGGGACTCCACTCCGGCACCCTCACCGGCCTGGTCGGTACCCAGCTTTTTGCAGGGCTGGTCCGCTGTGATCGCAACGGGGTGCCCGGGCCATACCTGGCAAAGAGCTGGCAGGTTTCCGCTGACGGCAAAAAGGTAGAATTTGTTTTGCAGGAAGAGGCACTCTTCCATGATGGCCGTCCTGTTCTTCCCCGGGATGTGCTCTTCTCCATCCAGACGGTGCGTCGTTACCACCCATTTTCCACCATGCTCTCCCCCATAGAGCGGATGGAGGTAAGCGGAGCGCATGGGTTCACCATCTTTCTCTCCTATCCCTATCCTGCCCTGTTTCAGGCACTTACCGCAGCCTTGACCCCGATCATGCCAGAGCATGTCTATGGCAACAGCGAAGATATCCGTACCAATCCAGCCAACTGGCAGGTGGTCGGTTCGGGGCCATTTCGTCTCCGTTCCTATCAACCCGGGCATGCCATTGTGCTCGAGAGGTTTGAGGAGTTCTTCATCGCCGACCGCCCTCTCTTGAGGGAGATCGAGTTTCGCATCTTTTCCGGGCCTACCGAGATTATCATGGCCCTGGAGGCCGGAGATGTACAGCTGACCGGGTTCTTTCCGGTACTCGCGGGGAGCCGCTCCCTGATCTGGCCCGAGGGGCTGGTTTCCACCACCAGGGGCTTCGCAGGCATCGGCGCCATGCTTGGTATTGAGTTGAATGTACGGAGAAAACCCTTTGACGATGTCCGGGTGCGCCGGGCCTTCTCGCTCTCCATTGACCGGGCCTTCATCGCAGAGTACATCCTGGGGCCCACCGGGTTGGCGATGGATGGCCCTCTTGTCCCGGGACACCGTTATTACAGTCCCCCGCCGCACCCCCTGCACCAGGATCTTGAGCAGGCGAACCGCCTCCTGGACGAGGCCGGCTATCCCCGCGATGAGCACGGGCAGAGGATGACGGTTGCCATCACCGCCCTGCCCAATGCCCGTCTCCTGACCCGTCCGCTCCTGGAGTATCTGCGTTATCGTCTCAGCCGCGACATCGGGGTGGATCTGCAGCTCTATGAACCGCCTGACCTGATAGCCTGGGGCAAGCGGATTGCCCAGGAGGCGTATCAGATGAGTCTGGATATCACCTTTACCTGGCATGAGCCGATGATCGGTATCCATCGACTCTATGAGTCGGGCAATGTTCGCAAGGGGGTGGTCTGGTCCAATATCACCGGCTATCGCAATCCCCGGGTGGATGAGCTGCTTGCCCGGGCGGGCCGGGCCTCTTCCCCCCGGCAACGGGGGGAGATCTATGGGACCTTTCAGGAGATCCTCCGTCAGGACTGTCCTATGATCTGGCTTGCGACGATGCCCTACTCCACGGTCTATGATCGAGATCTGAGGGGGCTTAATCAGGGTTTTTGGGGACTGCTGGCCCCCATGGATACCCTCTACTGGGCAGAGGCTGGGGCAGAGGCTGGGACCGAGGCAGAGGGCAGCGGGATGCAGGCCCTGCCATGATGAAGATGACCATCTCCAACCGCTTGAAGGTAAGTCTGTTTTTCCTGGTCAGTGTGATGATGCTGCTGGCGATCTGTACCACCTGTGTGGTCTACAAGGCCCGCCAGGCGGTGGAAGCGGTTGCCCAGGAAAAGCTCCCTGTCCTGATAAAGAGCCTTGCCCTGGTCCAGGAGTCGGAACAGATCCTGGCCATTGCCCCGGAACTCATCTCCGCTCCCAACTCCTATGTCCGTGCGTCCCTGTCCCGGGAGTTTAAGGAGAAGATCGAGCAGTGGGAGGAGCAGGTGGCCCTGTTGGAGGATTATGGCCAGGAGAGTGTCTCCCTGCAAAGCCTTGTCGAGTTATCACGCTATATGCATGGCAACATCGATCGGATGACAGAGGTGCTCGATGAACAGGGGCGCGTGCGGCTGCGGCTCTACCGGATAAGCTCCCGTATCCAGCGTCTTGGGGTTGAGCTCGATGGCAGCATTCCGGCCACTGCGGCAGGGCGCAGGGTCTTGCAGCGGGCCAACGGCCTGGTGGTCGCTCTCTTTGCAGGGGCTACCAGTGATGGCGAGGTTCGCCGTAACGAGTTCATGGAGAAGAGTGCGGAGAATATCGGTCAAACAACAGCGCTGTTGCCCCGGTTGAGCGGGGCAAGGGAGCAGCAGCTCAGGCAGGTCTATGCAGAGTTGATGAGCTTTGCCCAGGGAACCACCAATGTCTTCTCCCTCTCCCAGCAGGAGCAGGCCGTTGAGAGCGATATTCGCGATCTCCTGATCACCAATGCATTCATCGCCAAGCAGATCAAGTCGAGTACCAGCCAGAGCGTTGAGCGGATTAACGCCCATATCAAGAACTTGGTGCAACAGTCAAGCCGGCAGTCACGGACGGCCAACACCCTCTCGCTGCTGCTCCTTGTTCTGGGTTTTTCCTGTGCCATTGTTATCTTGGTTTTTCTCCGCCGGACCATCGTGGACAGGCTCTTGGAACTCCAGCAGGCGATCCGCGGCCATATCCATGGAGAGGTAACCGAGATACCCTTGAGAGGGGACGACGAGATTACGGCCATTGGCCGGGCCACGCGATATTTTATTGCCGAGATCAATCGTCGTGAACAGGCCCTGCTCCTCTCGCATAACCAGCTGGAAGAGCGGGTCAGGCGCAGGACTGTGGAGGTGGCTCAAAAAAACAGCCGCCTCCAGGAGGAGATCGTCGAGCGGAAGCTGGTCGAGGCAGCCCTGCGTGAGAGCGAGCTGCGCTTCCGGCTCCTTGCCGATAATCTTAAAGAGGCCCTCTGTTTTATAGAGTTGGATGATCTTGCCGTCTCCTACAGCAACCGGGCCTTTCAAGCCATCCTCAGGGATGAGGGAAACCTTTCAGCCAAGGATCTGACCCGCCTGGTCGCTCCTGAAGATCGACCCGCTCTGCTCTCCTCTGTCCAGAGCTTGTGGGGAACAGAGGCACTGGAGGCGAGAACCTTTGAGATCCGGCTGCAGGAGGAGGCCCCGGTGAGCTGGGGTGTGGTCAGCTTCATCTATATTCGCGACAAGAAGGAGCAGCAGCTGCGGGTGGCCCTGCTGTTTGAGGATATTACCGAGAGAAAACAGGCAGAGCGGAAAATCAGCAACTCGGAGAGTCGGCTCAAGTACCTCTCCGCCAGGATACTGGAGGCCCAGGAGGAGGAGCGGAGACGACTGGCCGCAGAGTTGCATGATAACATCGGTCCCAGCCTGGCGGCGGTCAAGTTCGGGGTGGAGAATGTGATCACAGAGGTTTCCCCCCGGCAGCGGGAGACCCTGTCGAGCGTCATCACCATGGTCAAGAACATTGTGGTTCTGATTCGGGAGATCCAAAAAGAGCTGCGCCCATCTCTCCTCGATGACCTGGGCCTGCTCGAGGCCCTGGAGTGGCACTGTCATGAGTATACCAAGATCTATCGTGCTATCTCGCTGAACCTTGACCTGCGGGTGGAGGAGTCTTCCCTGCCGCTTTCCCTGAAGATAGGGATCTACCGTATCGTCCAGGAGAGTTTGAATAATATCGCCAAGCACAGCGGTGCAGGGCAGGTGGATATCAGCCTGAGCGCAGCAGGAGAGCAGCTCTGTCTGTCGGTCCGGGATGATGGTTGCGGCATTGGAGAGGAGATCCTGGAGAGGGCGGAAACCGCCTCCGGACAGAGCGGACAGAGCGGGCATGACCGGCAGAGGTGCGGCCTGGGCTTGATCAGTATGCGTGAGCGGGTGGAGCTGACTGCGGGACTGTTTGTGATTGAAAGCTCTTCCCAGGGGACCCGGATATCCTGCTGCTGGGATTGTGCCACCCTGGACAAGATTGAATAGAGGATACTGTGAGGAGATGGGAGCTAGCCGGAGCTGCCAGAGAATGAGCAGCGAGGGGATAGCCCTTGTGTAGTCGTCATTCCCGCGCAGGCGGGAATCCAGTCCTGGAGGAGAGAGACCCCAGCCTTGAGCGGGATGCCCGCCTGCAGGGACACTTTTCAAGGTACCCTCAAGATCAGCCGAGCCATCATTGGCAGTGACCTTTGTAATGAGGGACGAACCTGGGGAAACCAACCATGGGTGCCCTCGAGCGGGCCCCCATGGGCGCAACTGAGCGGGGCAGGATTACTTCTTCTTCGCTTTCTTGCCTTTTTTCAGTTCCTTCTTCTTCGCCTTCTTCAACTCTTTCTTTTTAGCTTTTTTCAAATCCTTTTTCAGATCCTTGTTTTTGCCTTTTTTCAATTCTTTCTTTTTTGCCTTCTTCTTGTCGAGCTTCTTTTTCTTATCCTTGGCCATCAGCTCCTCCATGTTTGGGTGGTTAAAGCGGGGTTTCGTTCATCCAGTTGTTGATATAACTTTTAGTTATATTATATTACTATTAGTACTGTTGGCGGATACCCTTGTCAAGGGTTTAATAGCTGTATCCCTCGGATCAGCCACCGCCTTGGCAGCGGGCTGCTCTCCCCTCCAGGTCATTCATTTTTTGGCTGTCCATCCTGCGCAGGCGGGAATCCGGGATGCAGGTACATGGTTGGTCTCTTTGTAGTCGTTATTCCCGCGCAAGCGGGAATCCAGTCTTGGAGGCAGCGTCAAGTCTCCTTGGGTCTGCGTCCTGACGAGCAAAGGGAATGTCGGAGAGCGCACCCCTTTTTTCTGCTCCATGGGCGGATCGGTTGCTCTGAGCGCTCAAGGTGAAGCAACCATCACCAGGGCTGGGCGGCGATGCTGATTGACAAGTCTGTTCCCAAGTCGGTATATCTTGCAGGCGCTCCAGGATGGATCTGGTGGAAGGAACGATCGAGAATTATGGTGGAAGAGGTATGGACAGGTAGATGCCATGACATTTATAGAATTTAAAAAGATGCTGCTTGATGCCGAGATTACCCTGCCGAAGTTTTGTAAGCTCATCAAGGTCAGTGATAAAAATATTCAGTCCTACAAGAAGAAGGGCAGCGTGCCCAATGCGATTGCCGTGATCGCCACCTGTTTTGCCCGGTTGCATCAGGAGCAGATCGACTACCGGCTCTTGGTTGAGGAACTCAAGCTCAAGAAACAGACCAAAACAGGCGGCTTCAGGAAGAAGGCGGCTAAAGAGGCAAAGGAGGCAAAGGCGGTAAAGGATACGCCGGTCTCTGCCAAGGGCGAAGAAGAGGCAGGCGGTGAGTAGCGCTGCCTGGAGCGTCTGGGGAGCTGCGGCCGCCGGTCAGACCGCTTGCCGGTCTCGGCTGTTCTGCCCTCCTATTCCAGGATCTCGGTGAATCTGGTTTGCGGTGGCTGGCGTGATTGATCAGCTTCCGCCGGACAGTGGTCCCCTTGCCCTCTTCGGTTCTGCCTTCTTTATCGGCAGCCTGGGGCAGGGGCCGGTCGCTGGCCTATCTGCGACCTACTCTCGGCCTGACTCGCCTTCCTTGGCTGCTGCCCGCAGGCGCAGCTCCAGGACAAAGAGCCTGCCGTAATCAGAGGCAGCCAGCACACTGAGGGTCGTCGCCAGCCAGAGGATGGGGGGGGAGACGGGTCGGGGAAAGATGACCGCGGTCAGCAGCAGCAAAAATTGAGCCGCGGTGGCCAGCTTACCCGGCCAGCGCACTTCCATCTTGTTAAATGATCCCCAGGAGCGTATGGCCGCGGCATAGACGGCGGTAAAGGCGACCAGCAGGTCGCGGGCCAGGAGGAGGGGGATCCAGCAGAAGGAGAAGGCGCCGCTGCCGGCAAGGGTGAGCAGGGCTGCCAGGATGAACAGCTTGTCGGCCACCCCGTCCAGGATCGCCCCCAGACGGCTCTGCAGCTGCCAGCGCCGGGCAATCCAGCCGTCGAGTACATCGCTGCAGCCGCTGCCGATGATCAGCCACAGCCAGAGCCCGGGCGGGCTGAAGGGAAAGATGGCGGCCAGAAGCAGCCGCAGCATGGACAGGGTATTGGGGATGAATCGTATGTATCTGCGTACCATCCTCTCTACATACCACTAAAGAGGCTCTGCTGCAATTATCACCGGATCCCATGGGGACCCCTTGGGGGCTACGGGGGGCAGCTCTTTCTCTGCCCTTTTTTATTACCCGCTCACCTGATTCAGGACCTCATCTGGGGAGAGCGAGGGTTGTGGCCGCCACTGTGCTACGCCCCCCACTCCCTTACTTGAACCACTTGAGCTTCCAGATCGCCTCAACCAGCTCGCGGTGCATCACCAGTTGGTACTCTGCATCCTCGGCGCGATAGGGGTTGCCGCTGCCCAGGGCACTGCAGCAGAAGGGCTCGCCTGGCCGGGAAACGCTCTCCAGATAGCCCATGCCCAGCTGATCGCCCAGCAGTTGACCGAGCTGGTTGTAGCTGTCAATGGCCTGCTGGTACTCCTCCGCCCCCATGGCCTGGGCCAGCTGAGCAAAGCTCGCGGTGTGGTGTAGGTTTCTGAAGTGGCGTTCCAGCATGCTTTTTTGCTGCGCACTGATCTGTTTTTTGACGGCCTTCAGGGCCTTGGTATACTCTTTGGCTGTAGGAACGACAAAATCATAACTGATATTCATGGGGAGACTCCCTTGTTGCAAATTAATCCTGTGGTCGCATCGAGAAGAACAAGCTGGACCAGACCATCGCCGCTGCCGGCTCGCCTGGATGGCAGCATCTTGGTATCTTTACCAAATTGAGCCGGACAGGTAAGCACTTTTTTTCCCTGCTCCAGGGGCATAATCCAGGGTCCTCTTGATTCTGCTTACCCCTGTGGCTGCTTCAGGCCGCTCCAGGCCGCTCCAGGTTGCTCCACCGTCCTGGATGGCTTGGTCGCTTTGGGCTGCCCTTCGCTCCCCTACTGTTGTTGCTGCTGCTCCTGCCCTCCACTCCTGCTTTGTTCTGGCTGCGGCGGTTGGTCTGCGCTGCTGCGGTAGAGCGCAAACTGCGCAGCAAGGAACACCAAGGCTAGCAGCCCAAGGGCAATCAGGTGCCATGGTTTGAGTTTCCGGCTCAGAAACCGGCCCTTGTTGCTCTCTTGGTCAGTCATCGTCTTTCCCTCCCTCTTCTTGGTAGAGCTCATGCCAAGGCCCTGCTTCGGCGAGGGCTCGCCGTGCTTCGCCCTGTCGCCCTTCCCTGCTCGGCAGTAAGCGTAGCAGCCCCTGGCAGAATGGGTCTCCAGCAGGAGCAACCAGGTATTCGCTTGAAAATGTTTACAGCCGTGGCTAAATCTTAAGTGTCTGAACTTAATATGTATTTGCTGGTGCCGCCCTGTGCCTCCTGCTCCCTGCGGGGCAGCAAGTTACTTTTTAGGCAAATCAGCCAGGCTTTGCAAGCCTTTCCGGTTGTTCCGGGATGAGCAGCGGGGGGGAGGCGAGGAGTAAAGATCGGGTGGAAATATGTTGGCTTTGGCTGGGGAGAATTTTGTTAGGTATTCTGTGTACCACACCTTAACAGGGAAGAACTTGATAGAGATTGCTGATCTTCTGTTTGAGAGTGTCGATCCCAACATTTAAGCAGCAGGGCTGGATCGCTGCATGCTTCAGCTTTTTGTTTTCTTTAGATATGAGTATGTGGGACTGACAAATGGAACTTCCAAGCACTGCGGACATAACCTTTAGAGCTATGCGAAAAAGTGATTTTAAATTTGTAAAAAATTTTTTATCAAAGGTTGAAACGACAAGGTATCTACCGCTTGAAAAACCTTATAGCGAGAGTGACGCTAAAGCATGGTTCAACCTCCGGTTGGATCATTGGCAGAAGCACAATTTCGGTACCTTCATATTGAGCGGTAAGAGGCCCGTAGAGCCTGTTGGCTATTGCGGTCTTGAGTTTGTGAAAGAGAGCAGTTTTGTTGATATCAGGTATGGCTTAATCCCAAGCGTGTGGGGGAAAGGGTATGCTTTTCAAGCTGCACTTGCTGTATTGGAATACGGTTTTAATGATCTTGAATTAGATAAAATATGCGGTGCGGTTGTACCTGAAAACCTGCCCTCAAAATCTATTTTAGAAAAGTTGGGATTCAGGCCAGACATAACTTTTGACGTTTACGGAGATGTCGTTATGCCGTTTTCAATAAACAGAGGAAAATTTTTGGAAAAATTTAGGGTATCTTGAATAATTAGTTTAACCGGCGAAAGAAACGACAAGGGGCCTTGGGGAAGACCGCTACCATGCAACGGCCATCCAAAGTGGAACACACCTGTTTAACTGTCTGATATATATTGACCTGAACATGGTTCGCACGGAGATCGTGCCACATCCGTCAGAATGGGCTTGGAGCGGATAAAACGAAACACAAAGCCAAAAACAACGCTATGCCATCATCAATTAAAAGCGTTTATCTCAGCTTCTCAGACTTGATTCAGTATCTATGCTTAAAGAGGCAAATGCAAGGTGGTTAGAGGAAGCACTGAAAGCCGACAGGCACCAACGGGACTGCAATTGGTCACAAGCCATTGCCGTTGGCAACGAAGAATATATCGAAGACATAGAAAAAAAACTGGGGGTGAAGGTGGTTTACCGGGAGAAAAATCAATTTCATAAAGGATTTGAACTCCGGGAGGATATGATTCCTTACAATGCTGATTTTGCCCCTCAAAATGCAAGGTTAAGTCAAGATAACAGCCACCTTTGGAGTTTTTATCAATAAATAACAAGCTGTTGCGTCGGCTCGGCCTGATATGGGACCATCTGGCGCTTGGACATTGAGGTGTTTTTTAAGATGGCCAAGCAGTATCTGAACCTGGAGCGGGAGGTTCAACTTCGAGACTATGACGGCCTGGTGGGCCACATAACCATCGTCATGGCACGCTATATATTCTTGTCCTTTGAGCAAAGAAATTATGATGATCCGAGGACATATGGGAAGTCTGTACCATGCATGTTGTGACGAATTGGTGGATATCAGCATGCTGGAGGCAATGCATCGCCTGATGGCTTTGGCTCTCGACAAGCTTGGGGCCATTGGGGAATTTTCAGAACAGGCAATGTCGTCATGGACCCATGCAATCATGGGTACTGCTCTAGATATTCTCAATGCACACCGGGGTGTCTCAGCTGTTTTGGGCGCTAAAACAAACGGTTATGGCGGGTTGGAAAGTTGAGCACTCCAACAGGGAAGCCTAATAATTTTTTATCTATTTCTTTGGAAATAAGAGAAGTTCCTCTCCTTTACTCTTGACTTCATTGTTAGTAACCCTTACAAAGGGTTCATGGTTGATGAAAAAAAACGATACGAACAAATGCTGTCTGCAATGTTGGCTTTTGTTGACACTGTCAACGCTCACCATGCAGAGGGTGTCTGTTTTGGTACGGATATCCCCCTTTACCCTGCGGAAATCCACACCATTGCCGCCATTGCCGAAGCCGAGGGAGGGAGCTTGACCAAACTTGCCGGCATCCTTGGAATTTCCAAGCCTACACTGTCGGAACGCATACGAAAGCTCGTGGCCAAAGGCTTCGTAAGAAAGGAAGCTAACCCTGATGACCGAAAGGCAGTCACCCTTTGGCTCACGGAAAACGGGAGGACGGCTGACCATCATCACACCCTTCACCACGAAAGATTATATGCAGACTTCTGTCTATTTTTTGGCAATAAAGCGCCCATAAAAATTGATCATTTCAAAATGACATTCGATGAACTCATTGCTTTGAACGCAAGAAGCAATAGGGTTTAAAAAAATTTAACCCAGTTGTTAGGCTGCCTAACAGCATCTAGAGGTAGCCAATGCGAATTGCTATTGTATTTTTTTCCGCGACTAATAACACTCGATCAATGGCCGAAGTCATCAGGGAACGTCTCGAATTCGAAGGGGCTGAAGCCACTCTCTGCGATGTAACCAGCCCGGCTGCAAGGGCAAAAGGAATTGACTTCGGGGCATATGATGCGGCTGTTTTCGGGGCCCCGGTTCACTCGCTTCGCGCGCCCAAAGTGATGCGCGACTGGCTGGGCACACTTGACGGCAATAAAATGAAATGCGCCATGTTTTTCACGTATGGAGGCTTTACGGTTCACCCAGCTCACTATTCTACCGCCCGAATTCTTGAAAAGCGGCATTTCATCGTTGTTTCATCCGCAGAATTCCCAGGTAAGCATACATTCAATGTGGGGGGGTGGAAGGCATTTACCGACCGCCCGGACAAGCGTGAACATGCGTTGGCAGAAGATTTTGTACGCGCAACACTCCGCCGATTTTCGGGAGTTGACGGCGATATGGTTTCCGGGTTCGAGCAAGGAGCATTTAATGATGATCAATTGGACGAATTCGAAGGATTCCGATTCAAAGTCATTACCGAGTTACCTTCAAGAAACGGAGCCGAGTGCTGTCAGTGCGGTATGTGCGAAAAATTATGCCCGACGGGTGCCATGGATTGCGCATCAGGCACTGTTGACTCAAGCGCGTGCATCGCATGCCTCGGCTGCGTTGCTGTGTGCCCGGAGGGGAACCTGAAGATCAACAGCACGGAACAGTCATGGCAAATGAAACTCACCATGGGCAAAACAACGGTAGAAAAGCTGAACAGCCAGGTTGGCAAACTATATCTGTAGAGAAGGTGGCATGGAATCAAAATACCAGTATTTCAATATCGGAGATTTTCGATGCACCCTCTTCACCGATGGTAAGCATGCTTATGACAACCCGGGCGCACTGCTTTTCCCGAACGCACCGGAAAACGAACTTGGGAAGGCGTTAATTCAGTACGGTATATCCATCGACAAGTGGCCAACTTGGGTGAGTGACTACACATGTCTGCTGATCGATACAGGGAAAAACAAGATTCTGGTGGAGACCGGAGCGGGCGAAATGCTGCCTGAGGCCGGGAAGCTTGTGTGCAATATGCAAGCGGCCGGTATCAGCCCTGCATCGATCGACATTGTCTTGGTAACGCACGCCCATCCCGACCACATCGGAGGCGCAACTTTATTCCCGAATGCAAGAATCCTCATGAACCGAAAAGAGTGGCAGTTCTGGACCGGGAAACCAAAACTTCCGAGACTGTCAGACGACTTCCAAAAGCTGCTAACTGGCATGGTCACAACCCTTCTGAAACCATTACGGAAGAGAGTCGAACTGATTGATGGAGACACTGAAATAGTCCCCGGCATATCATTGGTGGAAACACCTGGACACACCCCAGGGCATATGGCTTTACTTGCAACATCAGGAGGGGAACATCTCGTGTACGTTGGAGACGCGCTGATCCACGAAATCCATGTGGAAACCCCCAGCTGGAGTCCTATCGTGGACGTCATGCCGGAAAAATCGGTCCAGACCAGAATCCGTCTGTTGACGGAAGCTGCCGAAACGGGTGCGATATTCTTCGGGTTTCACATGCCAAAACTCGGAAGAATAACCAGTAACACCACCGGCTTCAAGTTGCTGCCATATTCATCTGAGGTGGTAGAGAAAAAGTGGACATCAACTTAAGAGCGGTTAAGATGCCGCCAGGAGGTGTTCATATGGCGAAACGACAACGCTGGAAATCCCACCTTAAAAGCAGTAAATCTTGTCCAAACAAACGAAGCCACCTCTCTCCTCAAAGAGAGAGATGATAATGACAAAGTCGGGCGAAGCCGAGGTGATTTTCTGGTGGATGGAAGAAGCGTGATACCTGACCTTGAGCGAGCCACCACGTTTAATGGCGCCGGGGGAGGAAAGTTCCAGGTCTCGAATGGGGACAATCGTTCCTCTTTGCCCAGGACAGGATTGCCAAAAGATCGATTGGCGCGGCTGAAGGGCTTCTGTGATTCGCCTGGCGGGTATTCTAGTAGTAATACCAGATAGAATTGTATTCTCTCGTCTGTTCACCGTCCTGTTGGAGGCGCTTGAGGTAGGCATGGATGGAGACATCGGTGTACACATAGGTATCCATCAGGGCCATTTTCTTCTCCCAGGGATGGAATTCGTAGACACGACGTCCGTCAGGGAGGATGGCGATCATATCCCGATTCTGACCGGAACGAAGGTAGTTCTTGCCTAGGCGCGGTACATTGAACACAATTTCATCGGTACGCACCGTGCCCGGAAAGAGTCGGGCCTCTTCCTGTTGTTCCTGGAGCAGACGGGCAATCGGCACCCGATAATCGTCGGTCTCCTCCTTGCCCTTGGCGTTGAAGGTATAGTAGGGCGTCACTCCAATGAGCCGCAGCTGTTGGCGCAGGGTGGCGGCCTCGAATTTTTTCGAATTGTAGTAGGTGAACACCATCTGGTTGTAGACCTCGACCCCAAAGAGACGAAAACGCTGCACCGCCTGCATGGCCTCGGGGGTGATTTCGGTGGGATGTTCAAAGTGGGTGATGATAACCATCTCCCGTCGACCTGGCTCGTGAAACCGGGTGATGGTCCGCACCAAAGATTCGGTGATGCGTTGCGGCAGGGTCACCGGTGTCCTGGTGCCGATGCGGATGCGCACCACATGCTCCATCTGCGCTAGGCGCCCAAGAATCATCTCCAACCGGTCATCGGAGAGAATCAGCGGATCACCGCCGGTCACCAGGACCTCGGAGATCTCCTTGGTTTTGTCGATCCAGTCCAGAGCCTGCGTAAGTTTTTTCTCGCCTAGGGCCGCATCCGACGAAGTTACATCCTGAATCTGCCAGTTCCGCTGGCAATACACGCAGATCTGGGGGCAGGTCAGCACAGGCTTGAGAATCACAATATTAGGATAGCGGCGGGTAATGCCATCAATAGGCGAGGTGTCCCCCTCGACCATAAAATCGTTGCTGCAGGTCGGGTCTTGCCGTAATTCGCTGACCCGCTGAACGTACTGCATGGGCGGGATCACTTGAGCGCGGATGGCCGTATCCCATTTGCCGCGGTTCTCCCGATCCATCAATGACATGGTGTACGGTGTGATCCCAAAGGGAATACGCTGCTCCCGGGCTAGGGTGACTGCCTGCTGCTCCTCAATAGAGAGGTTGATCAATTTCCCAAGGACCTGCGGATCGCGGATGATATTTCGGTTATGCCAGGTCCAGTCGTTCCACTCCAAATCGGTAATATTGAAATATTGAAACAGGTGCTGCCTGTTGCTGCTGCGCTCGCGAATCAGCTCGTCATCCATACCGCAGGGGTATCGGTCGATAAAGGCCTTTGCCTTCCGCGCCATTTGAGAGAGAGCCGTGGATCGCATTTTTGCGGCGGTCCTGCCGGTATGCTTAAGAAAGGCCGGTCGCTTTTCCGTGTAGAGATGGGTTAATCCCTTGATGCCCTTTACCAGATGCCGCAGTTCAGCGATAAACCCCGAACTCGGAGGCGGTCCTTGGTGACGCCCATGCAGCAGATTATCAAGATAGGCAAGTAGAGAAAAACCAGCCAGCTCTTCGCTGCGGGTGTTAAGCATGTTGCGTAATACCCAGATGGTATCTCTAAAGACAACCCACTCCAGGGCGGGCATGTCGTGGGTCTTATCATAAATCTTTAGCAGCAGATTGGAGAGATGGCTGCGCAGTTTATACCGCTTTTCCTCCAAGGATACATCGGTGAGTAAAATTGCTTCCATGATCGGGTCAAGGGCAATAATTTTTCGAATTTGTTGCACACGTTGCGCAGTTTTCATTGAACACCTCAACTTCAACTCTTGCAAGGACAGGTGCAAACACGACACCGTGCACCGGGAGACGAAGGGCACCTATCCCAAAAAAAAAGACGGCAACGCCTTACCAAACAGGGGCGTTGCAAGGAAGGAGTGGAATCTCGATTTATCGAGACCAATTTTCAACTCTTAGAACTGACTGATATTTAACAGAGAAGCCTGGACTTCTCGAACAGAGGGCGGTCGCCTTGTTGCAGTCTTAGAGTCAATCACTTAATTTGTTAGATAGCTACTCCCCTGACTTAGTTCACTCCAATTCCTACTAGTTCCTCCTTGAGGAAGCCGACAAACGGCTCAATCAGCGGGTGAGAGTCGACATTGTTGCTATAGGCCTGAATGCTCGTTGTCGGTAGTTCGGGAAATCCTTCACTCAAAATTTTTAGATCTTTACTTACAGCAGATTGAGGAACCACGGAAATGCCTAGACCGGCTGCAACGGCAGACTGGGTGGCCTGGATGGAGTTTGCGCTGAGAGCAATATTCCAAGAGCATTCAGCCTTGGCTAAAGCGTCAAATGCCGCCTTTCGGTAACTGCAGGGAGGTTGCATAAGGATCAATGCCAACTCTTTCTCCTCATAAGGCCGATCCTGAGGTCCGACCCAGACGAGTGGCTCCTCAAAGAGTATTAAGCCCTCTGCCCCTTCAGGGCCGGCAACAACTACGTCCAGTTGTTTATCCTTCATTTCACCCAAAAGAGCCCCTCCCACGCCTAGCTTGAGTTCAACTGCCGCATTGGGATATCTCCTCTTGAATCTTGAAAGTAGTTTATAGAGATGATGTGGGACCAGATACTCGGCAAAGCCAATACGTAAGGGCTTTTTTATAGACGGAGAGCTAACAGCGGCTAAAGCCTCATCAGCCAACTCAAGAATCCTTCTTGCATAAGCCGTGAATACCTCACCGGCGGGTGTCTGAGCTACCGACCTGCTTGTTCTTTCGAACAGGCGAACATCTAACTTTTCTTCAAACTTTGCGATTTGCAAACTTACTGCCGATTGGGACCTTCCAATGACCTTGGCAGCGCCGGAAAAACTCCCCTCATCAACAACGGCTACAATTGCCCGTAGAGTGATAAGGTCGGCATCCAGCAGGAAAGTTGAACTTTTTCCCGTATTCATTTCCACCTCAGATTTATTTAAAATGCTCATAGATAAGATTAGAACAACTCGTTTTACAAATCAACATAAAGGTGGCATCGTAGCTTTACAGATTAACATTTACTCACATGGATCCGTTACAATGAAAAAAGAACTGACGATTGTCGCAAGAATTGAGGCAAAAAAAGAGAGCATCGAGCTGGTTAAAACAGAGCTCATTAAGCTCATCGATACAACCCGAAAAGAAGAAGGTTGCATTCAGTACGACCTTCACCAGGACAACGAACGTCCGGAAGTTTTTCTTTTCTACGAAAATTGGGAGTCCCGTGAACTCTGGCAAACTCACATGGGCAACACACACCTTGCCGAGTATATGGCTGCCACAGAGGGAGCCGTTGCAGACTTCACACTCAACGAAATGACACTGATTGCCTGATGATCAAATCCAAGGGGACATACTCACGTACTTTAAGTGAGAATGTCTCCCAATTCGATATGTAAGGTCTTGAGTAGCAAAAAATCATGATTACTGAAGATTTCGAGCAAGGCCAAATCCGGCCACCAGATGAAGCGGACAGCCTCCTGATCCGCACGACCCGAGGCTGCCCATGGAACCGTTGTACATTTTGCACGCTCTACAAAGGTATCAAATTTTCTATCCGGTCAGTGGCCGAGATCAAAAAGGACATACTCACTGCACAAAAGGTCTACAATGAGCGCAAGGTAGAGAGATGTTTCCTGCAGGATGGAGACTCGTTCACCATGAAAACGCATGATCTCGTAGAGATTCTACACGCGTTAAAAGAAGCATTTCCCTCGATCAAACAGATCAGCTCCTATGGTCGAGCACAGACAATGCTCAGGAAATCTCCGACAGAAATAAAAGAGATCGGCGATGCCGGGCTGAACGTACTCTACTGCGGGATGGAATCAGGCTCGGATGAGGTGCTCAAAAAGGTTCGGAAGGGCGTAACAGCAGAAGCCCTTCTCGCATCATCGATCAATGCCAAAAATGCTGGCATGGACATACTGCTTTTCACCATTCTTGGACTTGGAGGCAAAGAACTTACGCAATCCCATGCTGATGATACAGCACGCCTCATTAACCTGATCGATCCCGCGGTTGTACGGATCCTGTCTCTTGCCGTCAATCCAGGAACAGCCCTTGATACAATGGTTCAAGAAGGCACGTTCACCATGCTTTCAGAGGTTGAAATGATCAAGGAACAACAGATGATCGTCAACCAGCTTGATGGGATTCACAGCAAGTATGTCAACTACCATGCGGTGAACCTTCTCACCGAACTACGAGGCCAGTTGCCACAAGACAAGATAAACTTACTCTCAACTATAGGACGGTTTATGGCACTGAGTTACGAGGATCAACTGAATTTCATATTCGGCAGGAGGCGGGGATACTATTCACACTTAGATGACATGCAACAGCGCGATCGCTACGCATTGATCAGTATTGAAATGAACAAATACCAAGAGAAGTACCCTGGCCAACTCGAAGCATTCTTCCACGCCTGCCGGAGGAGCTGGATATGAATCGATGCCGTTGACTTAAGCTCATGGAACAGGGCTTTGTGTGTCTAATATCTTGAAAACACAGTTAATATCAAGCGGTCCGACTGTTGTGATGCCTTCAAATGGCTAAGGCAACAATATTTTTATAAAGAGGTGTTAAATGGCATCAGAGGTGCTGTGAAAATATGTGCCAGTTTGTGGCCAAGATGAAGAAAAATCACAGCATACCCTGTTTCCCTGTATCGGACGATTCCTTCCCAAAAACAAGGAAGAGACCACTGTAACCATTGCAGACAAGGATTTCAGCAGAACCAGGAAGCTCTCTCTAGCCGTCACCATGGCGCTGCTGGTCAATATGGTCCGCCCTGGCAAACGCTTTGGCTATCAGGAGGTAATTAATAGTTTTTTCAGCGATACCGGGCTCGCTCACGGTCAGGGTGTTTCGCCTCCTGACAAAGCAGCTTTTTTTCGAGCCAGAAAGAAGTTGCCCCTCGAGATCGTCTCTGAGCTTTTCGAGAAAGCTGTAGATCAGGCGGTTGTCATGGCAAGCAATGCAGCCGATACAACCTGAAAGGGTTTTCGTCTGTTGGCCATTTTACGGAACAAAGAAAAAAACGGGTCTATCCGGATCTCCCAACCACCTTATTGATATAACAAGCTTTGGCTTAAGCCCCCGTAGCTTTTGAACCTGAAGGTGAGGTCACAATCACTTCAATTAAAACCGGTTCAGAAGGCATTGAATTCCTGGCCAGGCCTGTTTTCTCCTAAACAGTGCTGCAGGGCGGGTTTATCTGCTAAACCCTTTTGGGAGATCCGAATATAGCCCAAAAAGTAGTTACGGGAAGTGGCCTCGTAAATCAGGTTCCGCTTAAGTCAACGGCATTGCGCTGGAGCATGTTGCTGGCACGAAATAAAGGAGAAGTCCTTTGGGGAAGATAATGACTCGGGATGCCATATATTTATAATTTTTTCAGATTGTCAAGAATTCACACCGGTTCCTGCAGGTATGAAGCAGTTGTGCATCAATCAATGAGGGCTCCTGGATATAAATCAACCTCTTTAAGTGCAGCAGCTTTGTGCGAGCTGCTGCGTCACTTGTTTAGATGTAATTTATTATTTAGGTATGTTTCACGGTCGCCTCTTTTCAAGAGGCAGAAGGCACATGCCTCCTTGCACTTATTGCCCCATGGTGTGGAAGTAAGGTGTGTTAAGATGGGTAGTATTTTAGTGTTTGTATTTAACAATGTTAGTTTTGATGGAGATCAAATATGTGGGAACAAGATGTAGATATTAATGAAGTGGTGGAGATCCGTTCAAAAAGCACCGTTTATCTCGGTGTCGGAGCAATCCAGAAAATCGATGATATTGCTGCTGAGATGAAACAGCTGCAGATCGAGAAGGTGATCGTTGTTACCGGTAAGTCTTCTTATAAAATTAGCGGCGCCTGGGAGGTGGTTGAGAAGGCCCTGCAAGCAAAGGGGATTGCCTACCGTATCTACGACCAGATTACCCCGAACCCGACTGCTGAGCAGGTGGATGCTGCCACGAAGGTTGCTTTGGAGTTCGGTGCACAGGGCGTACTTGCCATCGGTGGCGGCAGCCCTATTGATGCGGCCAAAAGTGTTGCTATCCTCATGGAGTACCCGGAAGAAACTGCCGCCAGCCTGTACGAGTACACCTTTACTCCGGAAAAAGCCGCTCCTATTGTCACTGTTAACCTGACACACGGTACCGGTACGGAGATTGATCGTTTTGCTGTCGTCACCATTCTGGATAAAGAGTACAAGCCTGCCATCGCCTACGACTGTATTTATCCGATGTACTCCATCGATGACCCGGCGCTGATGACCAAGCTGCCTCGCAATCAGAGCTTGTACGTGTCTATCGACGCCATCAACCATGTTGTCGAAGCTGCTACCACCAAGGTCGCAAGCCCCTATTCCATCCTCATGGCCAAGGAAACTGTCCGACTCGTTGCTAAGTACCTGCCGATTATACTGCAAAACCCTGAAGACCTGACCGCCCGTTATTACCTGCTGTACGCCTCTATGATTGCAGGTGTTTCTTTCGACAACGGCCTGCTGCATTTCACGCATGCTCTGGAGCATCCCCTGAGCGCTGTTAAACCTGAACTGGCTCACGGTCTCGGTCTTGCTATGCTGTTGCCATCTGTTGTGAAGAACATCTACACGGTAAAGAGTGCGGTACTGGCAGACATTCTTGCCCCCATCGTCCCTGCTCTTACCGGTGACGCCGGCGAAGCTGAACAGGCCGCTGTCGGAATTGAAAAGTGGCTGTTCGCTCTTGGCGTAGATTCCAAGCTGAAGGACGAAGGTTTCACTGCCGTCGACGTTGCCCGTCTGACCGAGCTTGCCATGGAAACTCCATCTCTCAGCCTGCTTCTTAGTCTTGCGCCCATTGAAGCCGATGCGGATATCGTTACCAAGATCTATGAAGAATCGTTAAGCCCCATGTGCTGCTAGTGTAGCAGGATGCACTACGTCGGCGATGGCGCCCTTGGCTTCTGGAATGCTCTGAGCCTGCTCTATCCCAGCTCAAAGCACCAGCGCTGCTGGGTACACAAGACAGCTAACGTGCTCAACAAGTTACCAAAGTCGATGCAGTCCAAGGTAAAGGTTGCGCTGCATGACATCTGGATGGCAGAGACCAAAGAGGATGCCAACACAGCCTTCGACGGTGCTCTTGCCCGCTTCGAAGTCAAATGTCCAAAGGCAATGGAATGTCTTAGCAAAGACCGCGACGAACACCTGTCCTTCTACGATTTCCCTGCGGAACACTGGGTGCATATAAGGACGACCAATCCGATTGAGTCGACCTTTTCAACGGTGCGTTTGAGGACCAAGAAGAGCTGTAACTGCGGATCACGGGAAACCACCCTGGCAATGGTCTTTAAGCTACTGGAAAATGCCCAGAAGCGCTGGAAACGGATAAAGGGATTCCGCAGGTTAGCAGAGGTCATAATCGGGGTGGAGTTCAGAGATGGAGTACGAGTTACCGATCAGCCTGACAGGAAAGCTGGCTGACCCTCGTACACCACATTTGACAATAACTCGTTGGAAAACAGTCAGAGTGAAGGGCCTCAAACAATAGAAGCTGTTTACCATGATACGCGGAACCGAATTATTTAAAGGTACAAAAATTCAAAATAACCAAAACCATACCAGGAAGAGGTGAAAAGATGAATGCTATTGAAATGATAAAAGAGCGCAGGTCCGTTCGAAAATTTAAGAATGAAAAAGTAGACCGCGCCACCATGAAGGAGATTATCGACATCAGCCGCTGGGCTCCTTCCTGGGCGAATTACCAGGTAGCCAGGTATACACTGGTGGATGATGCTGCAGTCATGCAGAAGCTGGCAAACGACGGCGTTAAGGGATTTGTCTACAACATGAGCACCTTAAAAAATGCCAAAGGTGTTCTGGTACTGAGCTTCGTCAAAGGTAAAAGCGGCAAGCTCGATCTGGAAAAAGAGGAATATGCAACCTCGAAAGCCAATGTATGGGAAGTGTTCGATGCCGGTATCGCCTGCCAGACTTTTTGCCTGGCTGCTCATGCGAAAGGTGTTGGAACCTGTATTTTCGGTGTTATTGATGATGATTCCATCTCTGAAATCGTCAATTTGCCCGAGGATGAGACCGTAGCCGCGCTTATTGTGTACGGTTATGAAGAAGGCGAGCATGTGAAGCCGACTTCTAGAAAAGATGTCGGTGAAATTATGCGATTTGTTGATGCATGACCCCCTGAGATTAGAGACGATGTTTTTATCGTCTCTAATCACCTTCCAAGCCTCCTGCAATGTAACGATATTCCGAGGGAGCTCTCCAACGGTTGACGCTATCTGGAGAAAATAAGCTTCCTCACGGCAAAGAACGATACCTTCAAAACCAAGGCTATTTTTTAAACTCCATCTTCTTACCGGGTTTGCCCTTGTCATCATGGAATAAAGGGTGTTCCTTATTCACACATTTCCAGTAAAAAAAATTGGGATTCTTTGCTGACTGTATACGCGTCACCTGCTCTTTACACCCTTTGTAGGGGCAGGGGGCCTTCGGTGCATCCGGATCAACCATCGGTTTCCCGGGTTGGCCGTTGTCGTCCAACAAGAGAGGACAGGCCTTTTCCTTTCCTGTGGAGCAGGCCCAAAAATAAAATCCCGGTCTCCTGTTGCTTTCAAGTCGCATTAAAAAACCTTCACCACAGGCAGGGCAGGGTGGCCCGGAGGTGGGGCGCTCCGCAAAGGCGGCACCTGGGGCCCCCTGATAGTCTGATCTGGGCACACAGTTGTTCTCTCTGCCCTTTGAGCAGAACCAGAAAAACTTGCCCTTGGCTTTTTTGGACTCCATCCGGATCAAATCACCGCCGCAGCTGCAGCTGTAGCGTTTGCCGGTGATCAACTCTGAAAATTGGGTTGCCAGGGCATATTCGACCATCTTCCCCATGCGCCGCGTCAACTCCGTGAGGAAGGCGTCCTTCGTCAACTCTCCCTCACAGACCCTGTCGAGGGCATCCTCCCAGATGGCCGTCATGCCTGGAGATTTGAGGGTAGGGTGCATCTTGTCGATGATCTCCCGGCCGCGATCGGTCGAGATAAGAGCCTTTCCCTTTTTTTGGAGATACTCCCGTTTCTGCAGCTCAGAAATAATATTGGTCCTGGTTGCCGGTGTGCCGATCCCGGAATTTTCTTTTAAGCGGGCCTTTATGACCGGATCTTCAACGTACTTATGCACCTCGGTCATGGCAACCTGCAAGGTTGCCTCTGTAAATCTCGAAGGCGGCTTGGTCGCTTTTTGCTCCTTGTTGATCGACTCGAGGAGGGCAGCGTCCCCCTTTTTCACCTCAGGTAAGGGGCGATCCTTGGTCTGTTGCTCGTTGAGCACCATCCAGCCGGGTTCTTTTACGGTGATCCCCTTGGCTCGCCATCTTTCCTCCTGGGCGTTCAGCAGGATGTTTGTCGAATAATACTGGTAATTAGGGAAAAATTGTTTGAGGAACCTGGTGGCGACCAGGTTATAGATGTTGCGTTCTTCCTCGCTTAGATCCCTTGGCACAACCTCAGTCGGGATGATCCCGTGATGGGCTTCGGCGCCCTGCTTCTTGGTGTTCCAGGCAGGAGAACGCAGCGTGGGGTTTGCCTCCTTGGCGCCTTTCATCCCCAGTTGTACCAGGGTTGCGATTGTTCGTGGCGCATCCTCATGCATCTCATCCGGCAGGTAGCGGCACTCGGTACGCATATAGGTCAGACATTTCTTTTTTTCGTAGAGTCCCTGGCCGATATCCAGCGTCTTTTTCGGTGGATATCCGAATTTGTCCTCAGCTTTTTTCTGTAGATCAGAAAGCATGAAGGGGAGAGGAGGTGTCTTCTTTTTCAGGCTTTTCCTGCAATCTGCCACCTCGGCCCGACTCCCGCTCAATCGTCCGATGAGCTCGTCGGCAGCCGACTCGTCAACAAGCCTGCCTTCGTGGTCAACACCTCTTGACAGCTCCCCGGGTTCCCAGGTTGCGATGAACTCCCCTTTCTCATGCCTGACCGTAGCCTTGAGCTGCCAGAAAGGTTTTTTGACGAAATGCTCAATTTCCCGGTCCCGGCCGACAACCAGTGAAAGGGTCGGTGTCTGGACTCTTCCGGCGGAAAGGACTGTCCCCCGGGTCCGGGCTGCAATGGTCAGGCCGCGAGTGACGTTCAAACCAACGAGCCAATCGGCATTTGCCCGGCAGATCGCTGCGTTTTTGATGTTCAGGAATTCACTGTTGTCCCGCAGCTTGGAAAATCCTTTTTGAATTGTTCGTTCATCCAGGGCTGATATCCACAACCTCTTGGCTGGACCGGTGTAGTTGAGATAATCAAGAACCTCATCGACAATCAGCTGACCTTCCCGCTCAGGATCCCCGGCATTGATCACCTCGGTGGCATTGGTGAGCAGGTTCTTGATTATCGTTAACTGTTTCTCGGTTCTTTGAATGGGTAGAAGGATCCATTCCTGCGGGATAATCGGTAGATCTTCCCCTCTCCATTGTTTGTATCTCTCGTCATAAACGTGTGGTTGCGCCTGCTCAAGGATGTGGCCAACGCACCAGGTGCAGACGGTGTTGTCTTTGCACCTAATAAATCCATCACCCTGGCCTGATATACCGAGAAACCTGGCAAGGTCCCTGGCAACAGAGGGCTTTTCAGCGATCAGAAGAGTAGTCATATATCTTTGAAAATATTCGGGGGCAGATCACGGTTAGATCACAGCTGCTATCCCGAACCGTAGTCTGTCCCCGGATGATCCGGAAAAAAATAGCTCTAAGCCGCCAGCCTCCTAGACCATCTCCAGATCTTTTACCTGCTTGTCAATTTTTTCCAGTTCCTGTTCGCGTCCTTCCTTTTTAAACTGTTTACGGAGCTGCTCCAACTCCGCGCGAAAGCGTGGAAGGATCTCGTTGCGGATGTGATCCTGAACATCTTTTTGAGCTTTCTGGAACTCGTCTCTAAATTGTCTGAAACTCTCCTCCATTCGATCTACTTCCTGACTATCGGGTAGTTTCCCAAGCTCATCTGTGAATGAATTGAGTTGACGGGAAAGGTTTTCGATCGTTGTCTCCAGGTTCCTGTCCAGCTTTTCCGAAGTCGCATCAAGGGACTTCTTCAGCTCCCCCAGGGCCTCATTCAGGTCCTTTTCGGCCTTTTCTGCTTTTTCCTTCAGCTCATTGAGAATATCATCTAAATATCCGGATCTTGCACTTCCCTGGACAGTGATGCCATTCTTCAGGGTCACACCGCCCGGCCGTTCCTGTTCCACTATCACGGCCATAGCCGATTCGTTTGCAGGGGCGTGGCCAATATAAAACAATGAATCCTCGGTGGCCGCGTTCTTGAACTCCGGTACGATCTTCACTGCGACCAGGTAGTCGCCCTGGGTGGTGTAGGTTACCTTTTCCACCTGGCCAATTTCATTCTTCCCAAAATAGACATGGTCGTCCTGTTTCAGGCCCGAGACCTCCGGAAAACGCACCAGAAAGGTCAGGGAGTTGCCAGAACATCCCCAGAAAAACAGGGATGACAAAAATAGCAGGAGAATGATGGGTCTGTGAATATGCTGGTGTCTCATGTCTTTTTCTTCAGGTTGCAGGTGGAATCCATTGGCGTATTCCGAATTCAGGAAAAGAAGAGTTTTCTCTGTCATGGTCCCGTATCGGGTCTCTCCCGGAGCGTGTGGCGCTGGTTCAAGGCAACATAATCCGGCAGGCCATAAAAGTAGTAGCTTTCCTTTGTGAATCCAAGGCAAAAATGGAGAAACTCATCGAGGCGACAGGGGCACGGCCAGTGGCTGTGTCACCCTCACCGTGGCGGGGTCGCAATGGAGAGTAATTCCGGCCATCCCTTGTAGGCGGGAACTTCTCTCGGAGGAAGGATGCAGCGTCCTTGACCTGGATGCCCGCCTTCGCGGGCATGGCGGCAGAGGCGTAGGCATGGCGGCAGAAGCGTAGGCATGGCGGCAGCAGGGCAGGCATAGTGGTAGAGGCGCAGGTGTGAGGGCAAA
>NZ_AUCW01000019.1 GCF_000429965.1 Desulfogranum mediterraneum DSM 13871 | reverse complement strand
ATACATGGTAACATGTCTGGTTCCCGTGCAGGAGTCAGCAGAGGTCATAGTAGTTCGCCGCCAGCGGACGAAGGACCGAACCCAGAGAAGGGAAAAGGCCCGTCATGCTCGACCAGTGCGATGAACCCGACCGGGGGAGCAGTTGGTCGGCGCGTTGACGGCAAGCCTGATCCCGATGAATACCTGTTGGAGCGGATTCTTTCCCGGGCCAACCTGAGCGAGGCTTGGAAACAGGTCAAGGCCAACCGTGGAGCGGCGGGTGTGGATGACATGCCCATTGACGACTTTATGGCCTATGCTTGGGTACACTGGAAGAAAATCTGTTCATCTATCTTTGCAGGCAGTTATAAACCGTTACCGGTCAAACGGGTAGAGATCCCGAAGGCAACAGGGGGCACTCGCCCCCTGGGGATTCCTGCTGTCCTTGACCGTTTGATTCAACAGGCCATTGCTCAGGTCCTGGTGCCGATATTTGACCCTGGTTTTTCGGCGGCAAGCTTTGGTTTCCGTAAGGGGCTCTCGCCCCACGATGCCGTGTACCAGGTCCGACATTACATCCGCGAGGGGTACCGCGTGGCTGTCGATGCGGACTTGGCCAAGTTTTTCGACACGGTGGAGCACGATGTGCTCATGGCCCGGGTCAGCAGCAAGGTACGCGACAAGCGTGTCTTGAAGCTGATCGGCACCTACCTGCGAGCAGGAGTGGTGATAGGCGGCCGCCTTCACGAGACCCGTAAGGGGGTTCCCCAAGGTGGTCCGCTCTCGCCACTGCTCAGTAACATCCTCCTGGATGAGCTGGACAAGGAGCTGGAGGGACGAGGCCACCGCTTCGTCCGCTATGCCGATGACTTCGTCATCTTGGTAAAAAGTCGTCGGGCGGGCGAGCGGGTGATGGCCGGTATCAGCCGGTTCCTGGAAAAGAGGCTCAAGCTCGAAGTCAATCAGGAGAAGAGCAAGGTGGCTCACAGCAACGAGATCACCTTCCTCGGTTTTGCCTTTAGGGGCGCCAAGATACGCTGGTCGGACAAAGTCCTCGTGCGCTTCAAGCAACGCATTAAGGAGCTGACCGGACGGAGCTGGGGCGTCTCCATGGACTTTCGACTGTTCAAGTTGGCAGAGTATCTGCGTGGCTGGATGGGGTATTTCGGGATATCAGAGCTGTATCGTCCCGTACCCGAACTCGATCACTGGTTACGCCGCAGGGTGCGCATGTGCTACTGGAAGCAGTGGAGTTACTGTCGCACCAAGGTTCGCGAGCTGACCAAGCTCGGAACCTACCTGCATGCTGCTATCTCTGTTGGTCTGAGCCGGAAAGGCCCATGGAGATTATCCCGCACCCTGGCCACCCACTCAGGTATGACCAATCAATGGCTCAAGGGTCAAGGTTTGCTTTCTATCAAAGATCTATGGGTAAACATCCATTACCCGGCTACGGCTCGGTAGCTCATGGGAACCGCCTAGTGCGGACCCGCATGCTAGGTGGTGTGGGGGCTGGGGGAGAGATTCCCCCGGCTACCCGATTATGCATTATTTCCTATAATTTTTTTTATATAACCTGCAAATTCTTTGTGGTAATATTGGTTTGATTGTAATTCTTCCCAGGCCTCTTTGAAAGCAGGCTTTTTTAATGAATCTTTCATCCCACCTTCCCAGAGATTCCATGCTTCATTTTGGATTAAACCATTTTTGTTCAAAAAATATTCTTCAGAACATAGGTCGAAATATGCCCTTAACCATCTAAGAATTAGTTCTTTTTCTTCTTTTTCTACCGGAAATTTGAATTCTATAGATTCAACTCCAACGGGTAGATTTATTAGTATGTCCTGATACCTCTGGGTATAAGTCATGAAGGTTTGCATTTTTGACTGTTTGTTACTCTGATATATTTGCCAGCCAAGTGCACAAACAGCTATTACTGCAGTAAAGAAAGATATGCTTTCAGCACAACTCATGATGATATTCCTTTTTTTGCATAACGTGTAGCTAACCGGAAACCGACGTTAAGATGGTGGTCGCTGAATCTTCTAAGGAATTTCTTTTGCCGATTCGTTCCAATGCCGCCAGCTTAAGGTTGTCCGTGTTTAGCGTTTGGTTGTGTGAGTATTTTTAGATTTTATTCTGATTACAAGTTCTTGCAATGCCCCAATTCTTCTATCTGTATCTGGATTTTCCTTTTCTGGATCTTTTAATTCTAAATATTCTTTTATGCTTCTTTCTGCGCATACAAATGCTTCACTTAAATTTCCAAGGTTGTAGTATGAGAAAGCCATTGAATCATATAGAACTGGGTCATATTCAGAAGTTGAGTGTTTTAGAGCTAGCTTAAAGAATTCGATAGCCTCTTCGTGATTTTTATGTCTAGCTGCTTTAAAACCTTTTCCAGAGAACCAACCAGATCTCCCAGACTCTATAAGCTCAAGTATCATTTTCATTTATACACACAACGGTCAGAGCTGAGCGGAATCCAGCTGGGGGCAGGAGACTTGAAAAGTCTTCTGACGTCAGTTGGATTTCCGCTCGAGCGGTTTGATGGAGGCCTGCGAATCAGCAAGCAGGCATCTTGTAAGTCAGAGTTGGCCCTTTTATCAATTGTTGCTTTTTAAGGAGCCTCCAGCGAAGCGTTCGAGCGGTTCCCGCTCAGCTCTGACCGATGGCGTCGCGCGCAGCGGGACGCCATCGTTTAATCTACGAACTTCGCTTTTGACGGCCTTTTTGAATTTCTTGGATATCTGGACAGGGCTGCTAACGGCTGCCGTTTAAATAAAGTGCTTAAATCGCAACGGCCTCAGGCAAGACCCTCCTGATTCCAGTCATCCCTAATGTGCTAAAATTACACGAAAGTTTGTTTAGATCTCTGTCTATATCTAAATTGTTTATCCATGACAAGTGAAAACAGTTTTTGATACAGTTGAATTATTAGATATTTTTTAAGATCATTTTCGGCGGCCGCATATTGGGATATTTTTTTATGTTGCCTCCGTCTTTTCTGCCAAATTTGGTTCGCTTTTGACTGCTCTGTTCCCAATATGCGTAGTTCGTATAAGCAGGTCTTTTTATCGGATCAGGCTAATACGACAAAGGAAAACAACCATTTTCATGGTGAAGAGTTTGGGGATTTTTTGCTGAAAAGCCAGATGGTCGCCGCTGGCAAAGAGAAGTTCTAGCTGATGTGGGTTCGTAAATTCTTTCAGCAGCGGCTTGATGCGGCACGGTTCAACGGTTCAACTGGCAAGAACAACTGGATGCCTTCACTTCACAGCTCAGCGATGAGCCCTCCATCCAAGCTTGGCCGGTAGTTCAGGCCACCTTGAAAAAATACTTTTTCTTCCAATCTCAGCGTTGCGATCGAGAAATTTAGTCTATGAATATCAACCATATGCATCCACTAAAATTTGATCTTTCGCCTTGACCTTGATCGAAAAATCTCATTAAACAAGATACCCTTATCTATATTCGCCGTGGTAAAGGGGACAAAGATCAGACCACCCAGCTGGCAGGGTCAACCATCCCAGAACTCCAGGCACACCTGCAACAGGTACAGCTGCTTCACTACAAAGACCTCCGGGAAGAGCCTGGTGAGGCTGCTCTATCTAAGGCTCTTGCGAGAAAGTATCCAGGGGCAGGCCGGCAGACTGGAGTTGGAAACTGTTGCGCCGGTCTGCCAGACGCTCCACGGTCAGGGTACAGACCCCAAATTCCTCATCCACGGTGCCTTCCAGCAGCAGAGGGCCATGACCATCCAGGAGGTGACAGTAGCGCTGGTAGGTCCTGGGAAAAAAGGTACACTCCACCTGGCCGGTCTCATCCTCAAAGCTGACAAACTCCATGGGCTGTCCCTTCCTGGTGGTGACCACCTTGGCGGTGATCAGCCAGCCTAAGAACCGTATCTGTCTTGGTGGCTGACCGGTCCGGGGCCGGTGACGGCTAAGATCCCTGGCCAGGATGGTGCTGAGTCGGCGCCTGGTCTCCTGGTAGAGGCTGATGGGATGGCAGGAGCAGAGAAAGCCCAGCACCCGGTACTCCCGGCGGAGTCGCTCCCGGAGATCCTCCGGGGGCAGGGGAGGCGGCTTGACCGTGGGGGCAAAGAGCAGGGGGGCCTTGGAGCGGCTGGTCTGCAGCCAGTGGGCCAGCAGCCAGCAGAGTACGCCCCGGTTCTTTCCCTCCTGCTCCGGATTAAGGCGATCCAGGGCGCCGCAGTGGATCAGGGCCAGCCCCTGGTCCTGGTGGGGCCGGATCCGCTCCAGGAAATCAGCCATGTTCTTAAAGGGACGGAGCTGGCGTTCCCTGACGATGGTTTCAGCTGTCTCCAGGCTCAAGCCCCGGATGGCCATCAACCCCACCCGCAGCGAGTCTCCCTGGCCGCGCCAGTGAATTTCGCTCTCAGCCACATCAGGAGGCAGGATGGTCAGGCCCAGGCGACGGGCCTCGGAGAGGTAGGCAAAGGTGGAGTAGAAGCCGCCCTGGTTTGAGATCACCGCTGCCATGAACTGGGCCGGGAAGTGGGTCTTGAGAAAGGCGGCCTGGAAGGAGACCTGGGCATAGGAGGCGGAGTGGGGTTTGCAGAAGGAGTAGCCCTCAAAGCTCATCATCATCTCCCAGATCTGCCGGCTGACCCGGGTCGGCACCTGGCGGGCTTCAGCCATACTCAGGAAACGCTGTTCAAAGTCCTTGAGCTTTCGCTGCCGATCCTTTTTGGACATGATCTTGCGCAAGCCGTCGGCCTCCACATGGCTGAAGCCGAACTGGACCGCCACCCGGGAGACGTCCTCCTGGTAGACCATGATGCCGTAGCTCTCATCCAGGACCCTGCCCACCAGGGGATGGAGCGGCTGCCAGTCGCCGCCATGGAGCCGGCGCAGGTATTCCCGGATAAAGGTGTTGGCTGCCGGCCGGATGATGGAGGAATGGATCACCAGGTGATCAAAGTCGCCGGTGCGGGCCTTGCGCTGCAACAGGCGGGTTGCCGGGCTCTCGATATAGAAGCAGCCCATGGTCCGGCCCTGGGCAATGGTCGCCTGGGTGGCGGGGTCATCCTCGGGCTGCCAGCCCTGTTCCTGAAAGGGCTGCTCTTTTCTGACCTGCTCCACGGTGTCGCGGATCACTCCCAGGCTGCGGTTGCCCAAGAGGTCGATCTTGACCAGGCCCGCCTCTTCGGCACCATCCTTATCCCACTGGATGATGGGTACCCCCTTGGCAGCCCGCTCCACCGGAACGTAGCTGGCCACCGGCTTGGGGGTGATGATCACCCCGCCGGGGTGGACCGAGAGGTGGCTGGGAGTGCTGCTCAGCCTTTGGGCCAGCTGCAGGATCCGGGGCCAGGGTTCATGCAGCTCCACCCCGCGCAGCTGGGGCAGGTTTTTGAGCCGGCTGAGCAGATCCTCCTGCTCATTGAGCTGCCAGAGCCAGGGCAGCCGTTTGCTCAGCCGGCTGATCTCGCCCCCTGGCAGGCCCCAGACCTTGGCCACCTCCCGGATCACCATCCTGGGCTGGAGCCGCACCTGGTTGCAGACCATGGCCGCCTGGGCGCCGAAACGTTCCAGGAGCTTGTTTAAGATGGCGTCCCGCTCGTCCCAGGAAAAGTCCACATCGATATCCGGCGGGTCCTTGCGGCCCGGATTGAGGAAGCGCTCAAAGTAGAGGGAGTGCTTGATGGGGCAGACATTGGTGATCCCCAGGCAGTAGCTGACCAGGGAGGCCGCTCCGGAGCCGCGGCCGCAGGTGCGGGCCACTGGGCCGACGATCTCCCGCACCACCAGGAAGTAGGAGGAAAAGTTCATCTGGGCGATGATACCCAGCTCATGGGCCAGCCGCCTGGTCACGGCCTGGGGCAGGGGCGTGCCGTAGCGGTATCTGGCGCCCTCCCGGGCCTGGCGGGCCAGCTCCTGGTCAGCTGCCTGGGGGTCTTGCTGTTGCTGCGGCCCATTCAGCCCCGCCTCCAGGGGCCAGGGCGGCATGATCAACTCCTGGGAGGGGCCTGTGAAGCTGCAGCGCTCGCTGATCCGCTCGAGCTCTTTGAGGCAGTGGGGCCAGAGCTGAAAACGGTGAACGAGCTCAGCCGGCCCGGGCAGATAGGCCCGGGCCGGGGCGCAGACCCTCTGGTCCAGGCGGGAGAGGGAGCTGTTGCTGGCCATGGCCCGGAGCAGCTGATGGAGAAAGTGGTCCTGGGGGGAGAGAAAAAAGCTGTCCAGCAGCGGCACTCCGGGCAGGCCAAGTTTTTTGGCCTGCTGAAAGAGCGTGCGGCAAAGGGGCTCCTGGCTGCTCAAGAGGGCAGCACCTGCATCGGCACCCAGCTCGGCCAGGTGCTGGAGCAGGCTGGTGGAGCGGCTGAGGATGATCAGCCCCTGGTGGAAGCGGCCCAGGGCTTCTGGTGCCTTGAATTGTGGCTCGCAGTGGCGGGCAGAGAGCAGCTGGCAGAGGTTACTGAAGCCCAGGGTATCCTTGACCAGGCAGAAGCAACGCTCCTGGGCCGAGGGCTCTCTGTCCTGGCCGGCCAGGGGCCAGCGGAGCTCGGCTCCGATCAGGGGTGTGAGCCCCTCCGCTTGGCAGCTGGCCAGCAGCGGCCAGAGCCCGTAGAGGTTGTTGACGTCACAGACCGCCAGCCGCTGGTAGCCCAGCTCCCTGACCCGCTGGCAGAGTGATGCTGGATCTGGGGTGGCCTCCATCAGGGAGAAGTGGGAGTGGAGGCCCAGGGCCAGGGGCGGCCGGGAGGAGGTGGATCTGTTCATGTCCGGGCTTCCTGGGTTTTGGGGCTGTTGGCTCCCTGGCCTGGCTGGATGGCCTGAAAGCGGCTGCCCCGGCGGAGCAGCTCAGGGCCGTAGCGCTCTTGGATGAGGTCGCAGGCCTGGCTGAGCTTGCGGCTGCGCTCCGGGGGCACCATCCTCGGTGTTGATGCTGGTATTGGTGTTGGCGCTGCTGCCTGGGGGGCGGCGGAGCGGGACTGGCTTAGTCCCTGGAGCGGCAGGCTTGCTCCGCGCTCCGGCCGGGTCTGAGGAGAGAGCGAGAGCAGGGAGAGTTGTCTGCCCGGGGTGTGATGACCGGTCCAGGAGAGTTGCAGCCGCCTGAGCCGCACCCGCCGGTGCCAGGCCCGGTAGAGGGCGGTCAGGGCCAGCTCCTCCAGGGGCGGGTCATCGCTGAGCGGCTGGCGGCAGGCAGCCTGGCGGATGCACTCCACCCCGTCGCTGTAGAGGAGGCTGAGGCTGAGCTTGCGGCAGCCCTGACGCCGGCGGCGCAGCTGAAAGCCTAGCTGGGCGGCCAGCTCGGCCACGGCGGCCCGGACCAAGGCCTCCTGATTGGTGTCCGGGGTAAAGCAGTGTTCCAGCCGCTGGAGCCGATCTCTGCTGGCGCTGGTCACGGGCTGGTGGTCGATGCCCCGGATGGCCTGAAAGACGGGCCGGGCCCGCTTGCCGCAGAGCACCGCCAGTTCTGAGACCGACAGCGGGGTGGCCTGGTTGACCCGCCTGATCTGCAGCTGGGCCAGCCGCTCCAGATCCAAGCCATTGAGGCCGGGGATCAGCTCCAGGGGCAGGGGGGCCAGGAAGGCCTCCTCCTCACCGCTGGCCACGATATATTCGCCCACCGGCTTGACCAGGCGGCTGGCGACCTTGGCGATCAGCTTGTTGGGGGCCAGGGACCAGATCGGGTCCAGGCCCAGCTCGGCCTGCAGGGTCTTGCGCAGCCGCCAGCCGATATCCGGAGGCGGGCCAAAGAGCCGATGGGTACCGGTGACGTCCAGGTAGAGGTGCCCCTGGCCGGCGGCCGGTTCCACCAGGGGCGAGAAGCGGCGGGCATGGCCCAGGCAATGGCCAAGCAGCTGGCAGTACTTCTCCGGCCGGGGCGGCAGGATGGCGGCCCGGCGGCAGCGGCGTCTGGCCTGACCCAGCATCATCCCCTTGCGGACCCCGTCCTGATAGGCCTCCTCACTCATGTCGTAGACCACGGATCGGGCCGCAGGCTGGGCAATGATCAGGGGCTGGCTTCGCAGGCTGGAATCCAGGAGCCGCTCCACGGCCACGCTGAAATCGGCAATGTTGAGATGTATGACGCTTCGTTCCATGAACCAAGCTTAGCTCAATGTACGGAAAATGTAAAGCCAGGCTGTACATTTTCCGTACAGGAGGGTACAGCCACGCTCTTCAGGGCACCCTTAAGATCAGCGGAACCGAACAGAGGGTTTCAGGGCAGCAGCTCGGTCAGGGTCCGGGCGTTGGCCACGGCCTGGCCGGCCACGTGGTTGTTGAAGAAGACCACACCCTGTGAGGCCTTGGCAGTCATGGGGAGGAGGAGGCGGTCCCTGAAGGTGGCGAGTTCTTCCCGGGTATAGGAGTAGTTGAACTGCTGCTGCATGGTGCCGCTCCGCCAGCCCGCGCTGTTGCGGCCATGGAGGCGGAAGTAGCAGAGCTTGGGGTTGGTGACCACCTCCAGGCAGGGGAAGAGCTCGGCCAGGGGCGGGGTATCGACGCATGCCAGGGTGATGCCCCGCTCCGAAAGCCCCTGAAAGACCCGGTCATGGGCCCAGGAACGGTGACGAAACTCCACCACCAGGGGCAGGCCGGCCTGAATTGCGAGGAGATCCAGGAGCAGGGCCAGGTAGCGGCGATTGGCCGGGGTGCGCCGGAATCCGGGCGGGAACTGGGCCAGGATCGCCAAGAGGTGGCCGGCCTGCTGCAGGGGCCGGATGCCCTGGGCATAGAGCCGGGCCTGTTGCTGCCAGTCCGGGCCGATCTCATGGGTCATGGTGCGGGTGAGCTTGGCGGCAAAGGAGAAGGCCGGCGGCACCCGGGCCATCATCCGCTCCACAGCCTCGGCCCGGATCATCTGATACCAGGAGTAGTTGAGCTCCACCACGGGGAACATCCGGCTGTAGAGCCCCAGCATGGCGGCAGAAACGGTCTTGGGTGGATAGACCCCGGCATCGACCCATTCGGGATAGGAGTAGCCGGAGGTGCCGATGCGCAGCGCAGGAGGCATGGTGCTTTACCGGAATTTCATGGCTTAGAGGGCAGCCATCTGCTCGGGGCCGCGGTGGATGCCGACCACCTTGCCCTGGATCAGGACCTCGCCCAGGCCGTAACAGAACGGTTGAAAACTGCTGTTTTCCGGGACCAGTTCGATATGGTCGCCGTGATAGAAGAAGCGTTTGACCGTGGCCTCTTCCTGGTCGATCAGGGCGACCACGACCTCGCCGTTTTCGGCAAACTGGCGGGGCTCGCAGATGGCCAGGTCCCCATCCAGTATACCGATATCCTTCATGGAATCTCCGCTGATCCGGAGGGCAAAGAGGTTGGCGCTGCGATAGATTTCAGGATCCACCAGGATGGAGCCGGCCCACTCCTGCTGGGCATAGAGGGGCAGGCCCGCGGCCACCCGGCCGATGATGGGCACCTCTCTCCCCCGGCCCGGGGCGCGCTTGCCGGCCGCCGGCAGCAGGGTGATGGTCCGGCTGTAGCGGCCGGCCCGTTGAAGGTACCCTTTTTCCTGGAGGGTCTGGAGCATGCTGGCCACGGCCGTGTGGCTGATGGCCAGATCCTGGGCAGCCTGGCGCAGGCTGGGGGCCTGGCTGTGCTGGTTGATCTGCTGGCGGAGATAGTCGAGCAGGGCCTCTTGTCTGGGGGTAAGCGGGATCTGTGGGGGCATGGCAGGACACCTCTGAAGATGATGGTTCCTGCTAATGTACTATTACATTGCCGGTTTGAAAAGGAGAAAATGCAGCAGCTGCTCACGGCAGCCAGGGGGGGGGAGGGGATCGCTGCTGGTCTTGGAGGGAGGCCCGGCTGGTTACCGGGGAGGATCCCCTGTAACCAGCCGGTCGATTACTGCAGCTCCCGAGCGCTCAGGGGCGCTCGGGATGGATCCGTTTGCGCAGCTTTGCGGCTATCCGTTCGCCCCGATGGGAGACCACGGGCACGGGAGAGCGGCGGAAGATCTTTTCCGCCACCGAGCCGGTGAGGGCATGCATCAACTCCGACTTGGCCTTCAACCCCATCACGATCATGTCCGCCTCTTCTTCCACGACCTGTTTCAAGATGGTCTTGGCCGGACGCCCCACCTTGAAGACAAAGCGGATCCGATCCTCGGGAAAGTCCAGATCCTTGATCATCTCTTCGAGTTGCGAGATCCGTTCCTGTTCAATCTCCTGGATATAGTGCTCCTCATCCACCTGGTAACCGAAGGAGGTGATGGTCTGCACGGTCTCCAGATCGCGCTCGTTGATCACATGGAGCAGGATCAGCTCTGCCCCGGTGGCCTTGGCCAGGGAGGCTGCATATTCGATGATGCCCTGGGAAAAGGTGGAAAAGGCCAGGGGGACCAGGATCTTCTTGATTTCAGCCACGGGGTATCCTCCTTAATAGGAAAAAGAAAGCAGAAAAGCTCGTCATGGTTCAGGGCCATCAAACAGAGGCCGCCTCGACGGCCGGCTCGACCCGGGGTATCCTGGGCCGCTGCATCAGGTAGAGCAAGCCGTAGAGGGCCAGACCGATCAGGTAGGTCCAGTAGCGCTGCTCATGGGCCATGCCCAGCCAGGATGCGATCTGATCCGGTCGCATCAGGATAAAGGTGACACAGAGAAAGAGCGGCACCTCCCAGGCCTTGTTCCTGGCCACAAACCAGCCCTGGGTGGCCGAGGCAAAGGCAAAGTTGCCGATACAGGTCATCACAAAGATCAGGATCCCCTGGCTCCAGGAGAAGACGTTGTGGAGGATCAGATCGGTGTTAAAGATGAACATAAAGGGCAGGATGGCGGTGCGGATGTCATACATGAAGCCCTGCACCCCGGTCTGGATGGGCGGCGACTTGGCGATGGCAGCCGCGGCATAGGCGGCCAGCCCCACCGGAGGGGTATCGTCGGCCAGGATCCCGAAGTAGAAGCAGAAGAGGTGGGCTGCCATCAGGGGAACGATGAAGCCCTGCATCCCGCCCACGCTGACGATGGCCGGGGCGGTCAGCGAGGCCATCACGATATAGGTGGCCGTGGTGGGCAAGCCCATGCCGATGATCAGGCTGGCCAGGGCGGTGATCACCAGCATCAGGACCACGTTGCCCATGGAGAGGACATCGATGATCTCGCTGATCAGGTTGCCCAGGCCCAGGGCCACAACCCCGACGATGATGCCTGCCGCCGCGGTGGCCAGGGCCACGGCCACCATGTTGCGGGCGCCTGAAGCCAGGGCCTCCAGGATGTTGAGGCAGGATCGTTTCAGCCCCTGGACCAGGGAGGTCTTCTCCTGGTAGGCCCGCAAGGGCTCCTGGATGAGCATGATCACCAGCATCACCATGATGGCATTAAAGGCAGCCAGCTCCGGTGAGTGGCGGACCACGATCAACTCATAGAGCAGCATGGCCAGGGGAATCAGGTAATGCACCCCGCTGAGCAGGGTCTTGAAAAAGGGGGGCAGTTCACTCTTGGGCATCCCCCGGATCCCCAGTTTGGAGGCCTCGATGTGGGAGATGAAGAACAGGGCCGCATAGGAGGCAAAGGCCGGGACAGCCGCGGCCTTGACCACCTCGATGTAGGGCACGTTGACGTACTCGGCGATGATAAAGGCCGCAGCCCCCATGATCGGGGGGGCCAGCTGACCGTCGGTGGAGGCGGCCACCTCAACGGCGGCAGCCTTGGTGGCCGGGTAACCGACCTTCTTCATCATGGGGATGGTGAAGGTGCCTGTGGTGACGATGTTGGCGATGGAGGAGCCGGAGACCAGGCCGGTGAGGCCCGAGCCCATGATTGCGGCCTTGGCCGGCCCGCCCTTGAAGCGTCCCAGCAGGCTCAGGGCAAGCTGGATAAAGTAGTGGCCTGCTCCGGCCTTGTCCAGCATGGCCCCAAAGAGGACAAAGAGAAAGACAATGGTGGCCGAGACATCCAGGGGAATGCCGTAGATGCCCTCGGTGGACATGGTCATCTGGCCGATGAAGCGGTCAACCGAGGTCCCCTTGAAGGCGATCAGGTCGGGCATGTAGGGGCCAAGGAAGGCGTAGGCAATAAAGCCGGAGGCAATAACCGGCAGGGCCGGACCGATGGTTCGCCTGGCCGCCTCCAGGAGGATGGCCACCAGGGAGAGGCCGATGACGATGTCCTGGGTGGAGGGGCTGCCGTAGCGGCCGGTCAGTTCCTCGTAGTTGAGGACCAGATAGAGGGCGCAGTAGGCGGCAAAGGCGGCCAGTACCATATCCAGCAGGGGTATCTTCTTATGTTCGGCAAAATATTTCAGGCCGAAGCAGGGCTTTTTCAAGACAGGATAGTTGAGAAATACCAGGGCCAGGGCAAAGGCAAAATGGATGGCCCGGATATAGGTGGAATCAATCAGCAACCACTTGGGCAGGGCCAGCTGGAACAGGCTCCAGCAGATGGCAACAAAGGGGATGATATATCGCTGCCAGCCATCGGGTCTGCGGCCGATACCTTCCTCTTCTTCGGCCATTCTGCGGGCTTCATGGAAGCCATCTTCAACTTTATCAATGCGGATCTTACTCATCAACGCGTTCCTGTTGCTAATGTTTGCGGTAAGTGACGTCTGCTGCTGTGGTCCCGGGGACCGGACGATGGTTGGTACTCCGGAAGATTTTTGGGGGCCGGAATACAGGTAAACAGGGGAGGGGCGTTGTTACGCCGGTCAGATCACCGGCAGGGAAAACGGGGAGACCCGGCAGGGACTGGAGCCCCTGCCAGGTGGCTAACCAGGTCCTACTTCAGGCCTGCTTCCTTATAGTACTTCATCGCACCGGGGTGAATCGGTGCAGAGAGACCCTCGAGCATGGCCTCCTTGGTCAGGGTGGAGTAGGCAGGATGCAGCTTCTTGAACTCTTCAAAGTTCTCAAAGACTTCCTTGGTGATGGCGTAGACCACCTCATCGGGAACCTTGGCAGAGGTGATCAGGGTGGCCTTTACCCCAAAGGTGGGCACATCCTTCTCATTCTGGGCCCCAGGGTACATGGCGACAGGGATAAAGGTCTTGGCATAGTAGGGGTGGCTGGCCAGGAGCTCATCCACATGATTGATGGAGACAAAACGGACCTTGCGCGCCCCGGAGGTGGCCTCCTTGATGGCGCCGTTGGGATGACCAACGGTGTAGAAGAAGGCGTCGATCCGGCCATCCTGGAGCAGGCTGGGTGCTTCCGAGGCCTTGATTCCTTCCACTGTCAGGTCTTTCTCCGGATCAATATTGACCGCAACAAAGGCATCCTGGGCGTTCTGGCGGTGGCCGGAGCCGGGATTACCGATGTTCACCCGTTTTCCCTTAAGCTCGACAATGTCGTGGGCGCCGGCGTCAACTGCGGCCATCAGGGTGACGGCCTCGGGATAGATGGAAAAGACCGCCTGCAGATCTTCCTGGGGGCCCTTGTCCTTCCATTCTGCCAGGCCCTTGATGGCCTGGAACTGACGATCAGACTGCGCCACTCCAAATTCCAGATCGCCGTTCATCACGGCGTTGATGTTGAAGACAGAGCCGCCGGTGGACTCCACGGTGGCCCGGATGCCGTACTCTTTCTTCTTCTTGTTGACCATCTTGGCAATGGCACCGCCAGTGGGATAGTAGACCCCGGTAATGCCGCCGGTGCCGATGGTGACGAACTGGGTTTTAGCCTGGGCCACGGTGACACTCATCAGCATACCGGCAGCCAGTGCGATGGAACAGAACAGTCCTTTTTTCATTCATCCCTCCGTTTGTTGTTTGTTGCACAATTCGCCTAGTTTAAACACCCTGTTTTTTATATAAGACTCTTGCAGTCATTACAAGTTAATCTTGAGAAAATTACCAAGGAGAGAGGCGCCTGGCTGTGGTCGAGAAAGTCTTGCAATTTCCGGATAGAACCTGTATGCCGGAGGACAGATACAGGGTGGTGGAATGCCCCGGGGCAGGATGCCTTGCTCTTTACTCTTTTCTCTTTCGAGTTGGGATACTAAGACAATGACAGAAAAAGAAAAAAAACCAGCCGTTACCAAGAAGGACCCTCCAGCCAAACCACCGGTTAAGAGGAAGAAGCACTATGAGATTGCCTTCTACCGTGACTGGTGCAAGGCCTGCGGCATCTGCATGGCCTTTTGCCCCAAACAGATAATCAGTGCCGACAAGGCAGGGAAGCCGGTGATTAAGGAACCGGAGAAGTGTATCGGTTGCCGTTTCTGTGAGATCCACTGTCCGGATTTCGCGATTACGGTCTCGGAAAGCCGTCCCAAGAGGAGGAAAGATGATGTTTAACCAGGAGAGCAGACGCCTTCTTCTTCAGGGCAACGAGGCCATCGCCCATGGGGCCCTGGCGGCAGGGTGCCGATTCTTTGCCGGCTACCCCATCACCCCGGCCACCGAGATTGCCGAGTTGATGGCTGCAGAACTGCCCAAGGTGGACGGCACCTTTATCCAGATGGAGGATGAGATCGCCAGCATGGCCGCCATCATCGGCGCCTCCCTGACCGGGGTCAAGTCCATGACCGCCACCTCTGGTCCCGGCTTCTCCCTGATGCAGGAAAACCTGGGTTACGCCTGTATCGCCGAGGTGCCCTGCGTGGTGGTCAACGTGATGCGGGGCGGCCCCTCCACCGGCCTGCCCACCTGTCCCTCCCAGGGTGATGTCCAGATGGCCCGATGGGGCACCCACGGCGATCACCCGGTGATCGTCCTGGCCACGTCCTCTGTCAGCGATTCCTTTTCGATCACGGTCAAGGCCTTCAACCTCTCCGAACAGTACCGGGTCCCGGTGATCCTGCTCTCCGATGAGGTGGTGGCCCATACCAGGGAATGCGTCCAGCTGCCGGAGCAGAAGACCATCAGGGTGGTGGACCGGATCCGTCCCAGTGTCCCCCCGGACTGGTACAAACCCTACGAGGGCGATACCCGCGGCGTCCCCCACATGGCCGCCTTTGGCGATGGCTATCGTCATCACGTCACCGGTCTGGTCCACGATGAGTATGGCTTTCCCACCCAGAGGCCCAGCGAGGTGCTCCAGTTCCAGCAGCGGCTGACCAAGAAGATCACCCGGGGCTTTGCAGATATCATGATCACCCGGGGTTTCATGCTGGAAGATGCCGAGGTGGCGGTGATCGCCTACGGTTCTGTGGCCCGTTCGGCCCTGAAGGCGGTGGAAGATGCCCGTAAACAGGGGGTCAAGGCCGGCCTGCTCCAGCTGATCACCCTCTTTCCCTTCCCGCGCAGCCAGGTCACCCCGGTGCTTGAGCAGTGTCGGGCGGTGCTGGTGCCGGAGATGAACATGGGCCAGATCAGCCGGGAGGTGCAGCGGGTCAATCAGAACAGATGTGTGGTTGCCAAACATAACCGGATTGATGGTCAGTTCATCACTCCCAACGAAATCCATGGGCACCTGATCAAGCTTTAAGGAGAACCAACCATGTCAGTTTCTGCACAGGCAATACGACACGAGTATCTACGCCATAACAAAAAATTTCCCCATGTCTGGTGCCCCGGCTGCGGCAACGGGATCGTCATGGCCGCCCTGCTCCGGGCTGTTTACCGGATGGAACTGAGCAAGGACGAGGTGGTCCTGGCATCGGGTATCGGCTGCTCCGGACGGATGCCCACCTATCTCGACTTCAACACCCTCCACACCACCCATGGCCGTGCCCTGACCTATGCCACCGGGGTCAAGCTGGCCAACCCGGCCCTGAACGTGGTGGCGATCATGGGGGATGGTGACGCCACCGCCATCGGCGGCAACCACTTTATCCATGCGGCCCGGCGCAATCTCAACCTGACCGCCATTATCATCAACAACTCCATCTACGGCATGACCGGTGGGCAGTACTCGCCGACCACCCCCTTTGGTTCCACCTCAACCACCTCACTCTACGGTCACATAGAGCACGCATTTTCCATTGCCGAACTGGCCGTCACTGCCGGGGCCTCCTTTGTTGCCCGGGCCACGGTTTTTCACGGCGAACTGCTCGACCGCTTGATCGAACAGGCCATGGAGAAACGCGGCTTTGCGGTGGTGGAGGTGATCTCCAACTGTCATGTCCAGTACGGTCGACGCAACAAGCTGGGCAATGCGGTGGAGATGCTCCAGAGCTTCAAGGAGAACTCGGTCACCGTGACCAGGGCGGCCAAGCTCTCTGCCGAGGAGCTTGAGGGCAAGACGACCGTAGGGGTGCTCACCGATCGCGAGATGCCCATCTCCACCGAGGAATACCAAAAAGTCCGTCAGCGGGCCAGTACCACCAAGGGGAAGGTATGAAAACACTCAAACCGATTATTGACAGATATGAACTCCGTTTCAGCGGCTCCGGCGGCCAGGGATTGATCACCGCAGCCGTGGTCTTTGCCGATGCTGCAGGCACCTATGACGGCAGGTACGTCTGCCAGACCCAGAGCTACGGCCCGGAGGCGAGAGGCGGCAAGTCCAAGGCCGAGGTGGTGCTCAGCAACAGCCCCATCGACTATCCCAAATCCCTGAATCTGGACCTGTTGTTGGCCATGAATCAGGCGGCCTGCGATGCCTACTTCTTTGACCTCAACGCCGATGGCCTGCTCCTGGTGGATTCCACCCTGGTGGACCAGTACCCCACCAGCCGGATCATTGCCATCCCCTTTACCGAGATCGCCAAGGAGGAGTTGGGCAGAGAGGTGGTGGCCAACATGGTGGCCCTTGGCGCCGTGGGCCGGCTCTGTGAACGGGTCGACCTGAACAACCTGGAAAAGGCGCTGCTCAGCCGAGTTCCCAAGGGAACGGAGTCGCTCAACAGTAAGGCGCTTCAGCGCGGCATCGAAGAGGCTGAGAAGATCAATCTTGCCGAGCTGCCCCGTTCCATCATCAATGAAGAAGAGGAGGTGTAATATGAAAGTTGTGGCCTTTAACGGCAGTGCCCGCAAGAACGGCAATACCGCCATGCTGGTGGGCTATGTCTTCGAAGAACTGGAGAAGGAAGGCATCGAGACCGAGTTGATTCAACTGGCCGGGGAACATCCCCATGGCTGTATCGCCTGTTACCAGTGCTTCAAGAAGAAGAATAAACAATGTATCGTTGACCTGGACTGTATCAACGCCTGCATCGAGAAGATGGATGCGGCCGACGGCATTCTCCTGGCCTCGCCAACCTACTTTGCCGATATCTCCACCGAGATGAAGGCCCTGATCGACCGTACCGGAATGACGGCCAGGGCCAATGGCGACCTCTTTCAACGCAAGGTAGGTGCCGCCATCGTCGCCCGCCGTCGGGGCGGCGCCATCCATGCCTTTGACACCATGAATCACTTTTTTACCATCGGCCAGATGATCACGGTGGGCTCTTCCTACTGGAACATCGGTGATGGGAGGGAAAAGGGCGAGGTAGCGGACGACAGGGAAGGCATCACCACCATGCGCGACCTGGGCAGGAACATGGCCTGGCTCTTGAAAAAGATCAAGGGCTGAGCCGGCCGGCATCCGCCCGTTCCTCTCCCTGACAGGGATGGGCGGATTGGTCACGGCAGGGTCCTTGTTCCCCCTGCCGTGATTGCTGCGCTCACGCACCCGGATCGCAGGCCTTTGCGACCACCAGGGTTCCATTTACATTTTCGTATTTTGGTTATATACTGGTGGAGAATGCCTTACCCCTGTCCCGAACAAGAGGGTGCTTTTAAAGATGAGATTTTTCGATCACGACCAAGGCATGGCGTATTTTTAAGCGCAGGCAACAACCGATGTTCCGAGGATACAATGTACGCCATAGGGTAGAGATTGGAAGAAGAGGCAACTTTTCAAGGTGGCCGGAAGTGGAGGAGAGCTGTTTAGCCGCCTGTTTGAGCAGACCACTCCGGAATGGCTCAGGGGCTGGCTGTTTTTCCCGCTGCTCCGAAGGCTGCAGTGAACTGATCCTGATCGGTATAACTCAAGGTTCAAGACAACCGCCAATCCCGGAGAGAGAGGGACAACATGCTGGTAATCTGTGAAGAATGCTCCAAAAAATATAACATTGATCTGGCGATGATGAAGAGCGACCAAGCCCGCTTCTCCTGTTATGAATGCGGCCATATTATTGTGGTCAAAAGGCCGCAATCACAGCCGCCAGAGCCGAGCGAGCCGAAACCCGCGCCCCATAACTGAGCAGAGCTGCGCCGCCGAAGCCTGAAGGGAGAAAGGATAACTCTACTCCAGCAAAGCTGGGAGCCCATGCCTCCTTCTTCAAGATGCCCTGATGAAAACTGTAGCCTGAGCAAGCCATGTTGATCCGAATCCATTTCACCCATACCCTGATCTAACGGATGCTACTGCCCAAAGAAACCCCTTTTTTAGAGGGGCTCAACAGCTACTACCTGCACCTGGATAAGCTGATCGAGCATCTGCAGGGAGAACTTGGTGCCGGAGGTATCCACGGCAGGGCTGTTTCCGGGGAAATTCTGATTTTTTTTGATGAACACCAGATCATCCGGATCCTGAGCAAGGGACGTGACGCCAAGATCGATATCTGCCAGGACCTTGCGCCCATTCATCAGCTCTTTCAGCAGGCCACCTTTACGATCACTATCTTTGCCCTGGCCGCCAATGCCGTTTTTTTCTGGGGTCAGATGCCCGCCTTTCAACGGGCCAAGTCTGCATTGAAGTCCGTTGAGATTCCCCTGCCTGATCTCATCTTCCGACTTCGCCAGAAACTCTTTTCCGGTTTTATCGAGGTGCAGATCAATAACAGGGAAGAGGCAGGCTTGTTGTTCTTTCACCAGGGAGAGCGCATCGGCGGTTCCTACTCCTGGGGCAAGGGGGGGATGAGCACCTCGGACGATGATTACAACAGCCTCTTGAGCAGGGTCCAGGCCAATGAGGGAGTCTTTACCTTTGGCTCCTACCTGAAAAAGGAAGAACCAAGAGAGGCTGGTGCCCAGGTCAATCCCCAGGAGCAGAGCGAGCCGGCAGCGCCGGTGTCCCAGGCCGCTTCTCCGTCATCCCCAGCAGTCGGCAGCGCTCCTCCCGCTGCCAAGGTGGTCAATCCGGTCTACTCGCGACTCCGACCGGCCTTGGAGGAATTCCTCTTTCTCTTTGTCCAGACCATCCAGGAACAGGGTGTGGCAGATCCGCTGGCTGAACTCAACACCCATATCAACTCACAGTTGGACACCTACCCCTTTCTCGACCCCTTCATGGGCTACTTTGAATACTCCAAGGGCGTGGTCAAGTTGTCCGCCGACGCACCCAAGATCAAGCTGGCCAGGGGGCTGATCAACTGTTGCTGGACCCTGGTCCGCGGTCATAAGGCAGAAACAGCCTTCAGGACGAGGCTGGCGACCATGCGACATCGGGCGATCCTGGCGGATCGAAATATCCAGGTGGAGTTCTAAAGTGAGCCGTCGCTGCTGGCCGGCTCCGGGACGGTGAGCGACTCTGCCGCATCCTCACACCACTCCTGCCCGGCCAGCTGGCCGCAGGCCGCCGAGATATCGTCGCCTCTGCTCTGGCGAATAAAAACCGTAAAACCTTGATCGCGCAGGATCTTCTGAAAGGCGAGCATCCGTTCCCGACCAGGGTGCTGAAACGCGTCCCCTCCACCACTGTTTACAGCCAGCAGGTTGATCTTGCAGGGCACTCCACTGAGGAGGCGGGCCAGCTCTTCTGCCGTTTCCCTGGAATCATTCACCCCTCTGAGCAGGGTAAACTCAAACATGATCCGCTGGCGCTTCTTCTGGGGATACTGCCTGCAGGCCTCGATCAGTTCGGCCAGGGGATATTTTTTATTGATCGGCATGATCTGATCCCGCTCCCTATCGTCCACGGCATGCAGGGAGATGGCCAGGTTGACCTTGGTCTGGGTTCCCAGTTGGTGCATCTGTGGAACCAGGCCGCAGGTGGAGACCGTGATCCGGCGTGAGGAGAAGTCCAGGCCCCGCTGTTCGGTGAGCAGCGAGATGCTGTCCATCAGGTTGTCAAAGTTGGCCAGGGGCTCACCCATGCCCATGAACACCAGGTTGGAGAGCTGACCCATATTTCGCTGGAGCATCCAGTCCCGGACCGCACAGACCTGGTTGATGATTTCGGCGGTGGTCAGGTTTCTGCGAAAACCCATCTGGCCGGTCAGACAGAAGCTGCAGCCCATGGCGCAGCCTGCCTGGGAGGAGACACAGAGGGTGTTGCGATCCTCCTCAGGGATCAGTACCGACTCGATCACCTGGCCGTCTGTCAGGCGAAAGGCGAACTTGACTGCGCCGTCTCTGGAGGTTTGGATGATGGCCCGTTCAAACCTGCTCATGTGAGCGGTCTGACTGAGCACGGCCCGGAACTTCTTGGCCAGGTCGGTCATCTGCTCAAAGGAGGTGATCCCCGGTCGGTAGATCCAGGCCAGCAGCTGGCGGCCGCGAAAGGCCGGCTGGCCGAGGGATTCGACAAAACGGACCAGCTGGTCCTGGGTAAGGTTTTTCAGGTCGGTAAACTCAGGTGGGTGATTCATGTCTAAAGCAATCGCTGCTGTTCTTCTTTGAGGTGGAGGGTGCCTGCCAGGGCCCGGTCAATGGTGGCCAGCATGGCGGCCTGATCTTTGGGCAGCCGTCCGCTCAAAGAGAAGTAGTTGGAGGCATGGTTGGCCTGAAACTGGGCCCGCTCCAGGTGCAGCCCCTGGAGAAGGGTACGGAGTTCTCGAAAGAGCTGCTCCTGGTCCAGGGGCTGAAAGGTGCCGGCCTTGAGTTTTCGCTGGAGCGGGGTGTTGGCCAGAATCATCAGGGTCAGGACCGCGACCTGGTTGGGCGCCATGGTATTGAGCACCTCTGCCGTTGCCCGGGCATGGGCAAGGGAATCGCGGACTCCGCCAATGCCCAGCAGGCAGGTCACCGAGAGAAACATCCCGGCCCGGCGCACCCTGTGGGCAAAAGAGATCATCTGTTCACTATCCGCACCCTTGGCAATGGCCTTCAAGGTGGGATCATGGCCGCTTTCCAGGCCCAGATAGAGACGACTCAGGCCCAGCTGGCGATAGCGAGCCAGCTGGGCGTCGCTCTTTTCGTCGATGTTGCGGGCGCCGGCATAGGAGGCCACCCGTCTGACCCAGGGCAGCCGTTCTCTGATCTCGCCCAGGAGCCGCACCAGGACCTGATCCTCCAGGGCCAGGGCATCGCCATCGGCCAGGAAGAGGGTCTTCTGGCGGCTGCACCAGCGGGCGGCAAAGTCGATATCAGCGCTGATGGTGGCCCAGGGCTTGAGACCGAAGCGCTTATCGCGGTAGGCTCCGCAGAAGGTGCAGCCATTATGGGAGCAGCCGGTGGTCACCTGGAGGATGATCGAGTTGGCCTCACTGGGAGGGCGGATAATGTCTCCCTGATAGTCCATGTGGGTACGCTGAAAGAAAGAAAGGTTACTCAAAAGAGGGGCGGGCTGGCCTTGCGGTGAACTTGAAAAGGGTGGTCAGGCCGGGGACGGCGGCATGGAGCAGGCCATGCCGCCGGACAGCTCGGCTTCAGGTAGCCTTCAGCCGTGCTTCCTGGCAAAGTCTGCCATGAAGTCCACCAGCTGCTCAACCCCCTGCTTGGGGAAGGCGTTATAGATCGAGGCACGGCAGCCGCCGATGGAACGGTGGCCCTTGAGGCCGTCGAGGCCAAGGGCAGCCGCCTCGGCAATGAACTGGGCCTCGAGCTCAGGGGTGGGCAGGTTAAAGGCCACGTTCATCAGCGAGCGTGAGGCCTCTTCGGCATGACCACGATAAAAATCGCTTGAATCGATGGCCTGGTAAAGCAGCCCAGCCTTGTCCTGATTGATCTTTTCAATGGCCGGAATCCCGCCCAGTTCCTTGAGCCAGTGCATCACCCGACCCACACAGTAGATGGGGAAACAGGGAGGGGTGTTGAACATGGAGCCCTTATCGGCATGGGTCTGGTACTTGAGCATGGTCGGCACCTGCTCACCCGCGGCTGCCAACAGGTCTTCGCGGATGATCACCAGGGTTACCCCGGCAGGTCCGATGTTTTTCTGGGCACCGGCAAAGATGATCCCGAATTTTTCCACATCCACGGGCCGGGAAAAGATGTCTGAAGACATATCAGCCACCAGCATCACCTCCTTGTCCGGGAAGGTGGGGAACTGGGTGCCGTAGATGGTGTTGTTGGAGACCAGGTAGAGGTACTCAGAGGCACTGTCGACGCTGTACTCGGACTCCAGGGGGACCCGGTTGAAGGACTGCTCCTCACTGGAGTAGGCCACCTCGATCTCTCCAAAGAGCTTGGCCTCTTTGATGGCCTTCTTGGACCAGGTACCGGTGTTGAGGTAGGTGGCCTTCTTGCCGCCGGTCAGCAGGTTCATGGGGATCATGAAGAACTGGGACGAGGCACCGCCCTGGAGAAAGAGTACCTTGTAGTTGTCGGGTACGGCCAAGAGCTCCCTGATGCCCTGCTCAGCCTGGTCGGCGATGGCCATGAACTCCTTGGAGCGATGGCTCAGCTCGATCAGGCCGATCCCCTTGTCATGGTAGTTGACGATATCAAGGGCAGCCTCCTCGAGCACCGGGTAGGGGAGGGTGGCTGGTCCTGGGCTGAAATTATATATCCGGTCAGGCATGATATTCTCCTTGTGATAGTTGGGATGACGGAATATTATTCGCTGATTTGGCGCAAGGCTTCGTACAGTACTATGCCTGAGGTCATGGCCAAGTTGAGGCTGCGGATCTTGGGATTACTCATCGGAACTGTATAACAACGGTCATGGTACAGCGCAAGAATTTCTTCCGGCAGCCCCCTGGTCTCCTTGCCGAAGATCAGGCGTGCGCCAGGGACAAAGGGGGCCTGGGTGTAGGCCTGATCCGACTTGGTGGTCAGGAAAAAGAGGTCGTTTTCGTCCTGCTCCGCTAAGAAGGCCTCAAGACTCGGCCAGTGGTTGATGCTCACCTGGTCCCAGTAGTCCAGGCCGGCACGTTTGAGATGCCTGTCGTCAACGCTGAAGCCCAGGGGGTGGACCAGGTCCAGAACCGTGTCCGTGGCTCCGCAGAGTCGGGCGATGGATCCGGTATTTGGTGGTATTTCAGGCTCAACAAGCACAATGTGTAAGGGTCTCATGGTGTTTTTCCGCCGATATGGGGTACCTTGAAGCGTGTGGTTTCTCGATCAGGGCCAGGCCCGGGAGATTTTTTTATAGGCATATAACGATGTTCCGCGGCTGAAACTTCACCCTTAAGGCCCAAGGCCGGGATTGGAAGAAAAAACAACTCTTCAAGCCAGCCGTAAAGATGATTGAAGACAGGTATGTACAAGATATCGATTGAGGTTGCAAATTTAAAAAATCGTCTTACATTCTTGGTTTGCTTTTCTCTCCGCTCCGCCTATCCTGCAGGATGGCACTGTTCTCACGATCTCCTGCAGCGAGAGGAGCTTCGGGACGGGCCGCAGCCGGCTGTCAGCCGCTGAGCGCGGTGAGCCACAGCCGGCTGCAGAGGGAAAGAGGGTGTACAGAACAGGACACTCCGCTCGCCCGGGCATGATCGTTAGTCGCCGGCTTCAGGACGGCTTCGGCCCCAGAGCAACTGTTCAAGATGCCCTGACATTCGACAAGAGCTATTCTCTTTTTCATTCCAGGTTTAAAAAATGGCACTTATTGTTCAAAAATTCGGGGGGACTTCCGTTGGCTCGGTGGAGAAGATCCAGGCGGTCGCCCGGCGGGTCATTGCCCAGCATAACAAGGGCAACCGGATGGTGGTGGTGCTCTCGGCCATGTCCGGGGAGACCGATCGCCTGACCGCGCTGGCCCACGCCGTCCAGCCCCGCCCCAGTACCAGAGAGATGGACATGCTGCTCTCCACCGGTGAACAGGTCACCATCGCCCTGTTCACCATGGCGGTCAAGGAGGCGGGAGTCGACGGCATTGCCCTCTTGGGCGATCAGGTCTCCATCCATACCGATGACGTCCACACCAAGGCGCGGATCAAAAAGATCGATCCCCACCTGATCAACCAGCATCTGGATGAGGGCAAGATTGTTACCATTGCCGGTTTTCAGGGAGTGGATGAGAAGGGTAATATCACCACCCTGGGGCGCGGCGGTTCCGATACCACGGCCGTGGCCCTGGCTGCCGCCCTGGAGGCGGATGCCTGTGAGATTTTCACCGATGTCGAGGGGGTCTATACCACCGACCCCAATATCTGCACCAAGGCGCAGAAGATCAACAGGATTAGTTATGATGAAATGCTGGAGCTGGCCAGTCTGGGAGCCAAGGTGCTCGATATCCGGGCAGTCGGTCTGGCCAAACGGTTCAAGGTTCCGGTTCATGTGCGCTCAACCTTTACCGATACCATCGGCACATGGGTAGTTGAGGAGGAAAAAATTATGGAATCCATCCTGGTGTCAGGTATCACCTATAATAAGAACGAGGCAAGAATCACCATCAAGAAGGTGCCGGATCTGCCCGGAACCGCGGCCCGGATCTTTCTTCCCATCTCCGATGCCGGCATCCTGGTGGACATGATTATCCAGAATACCAGGGACGGCCAGATGACGGACATGACCTTCACCGTGCTCCGCAACGACTATGAACGGGCCATGGAGATCGTCACCGAGGCGGCCCGGGAGATAGGGGCCGATGCGGTCACCGGAGATCAGCAGATTGCCAAGGTCTCCATCGTGGGCGTGGGCATGCGCAACAACTCAGGTATTGCCTCAACCATGTTTCAGATCCTCTCAAAAGAGGGGATAAATATGATCATGGTCTCCACCTCGGAGATCAAGGTCTCCTGTATCATCGACGAGAAGTATACCGAACTCGCCGTCCGTGCGCTCCACGATGCCTTTGCCCTGGACAAGAACAACATGCCTGCCGAGGAAACCAACTGATTGACCATGACGCATCCGATAGAGATCTATGACACCACCTTACGCGACGGAACCCAGGCGGAAAACTTCAACCTGTCGGTCGAGGACAAGGTAAAGATCTGCCTCCAACTCGACCGCCTGGGGGTGGATTATATCGAAGGCGGCTGGCCTGGATCCAATCCGCTTGCCATTGATTTTTTCAAGAGCATGAAGCAGGTGGAGCTCAAACATGCCCGCCTGACCGCCTTTGGTTCCACCCGCCACTTTCAGAATCCGGCGGACAAGGATGCCAACCTCCAGGCCCTGCTGGAGGCCGGGACACCGGCGGTGACCATCTTTGGCAAGAGTTGGGATATTCATGTCACCGAGGCCCTGCGCATCGGTCTGGACGACAACCTGGAGCTGATCCAGGACTCCCTGGCCTACCTCCGTCCGCGGGTGGAGCACCTGCTCTACGATGCCGAACACTTTTTTGACGGCTTCAAACACAATAAGGAGTACTGTCTGGCCACCCTCGCCAGGGCCGTTGCCGGCGGAGCTGAGACCCTGGTCCTCTGTGATACCAACGGCGGCACCTTGCCCCAGGAGATCCCTGCCATCATCACCGAGGTCCAGGCCTTCATGGAGCGCCAACCCCGTCCGGTGAAGCTGGGCATCCATGCCCATAACGATTCGGAGACCGCGGTGGCCAACGCCCTGATCTCCGTTGATCTGGGGGTGCGTCAGGTCCAGGGGACCATCAACGGCTTTGGTGAGCGCTGCGGCAACAGTAATCTGACCTCCATCATCCCGGCCCTGGTCTTCAAGATGGGCTGCTCCTGCAAGGTGGGCGAACGGATTGAGCAGCTCTACACCACCTCCAGGCTGGTGGACGAGCTGGCCAACCTGCCCCATGACCAGTACCAGCCCTATGTGGGTGAGTCCGCCTTTGCCCATAAGGGCGGCATCCATGTCAGCGCGGTCCAGCGCAACCCGCTGACCTATGAACACATTGAACCGGAAAAGGTGGGCAACATCCGGAGGATCCTGATCTCCGACCAGGCAGGGCGCGCCAATGTCCTTTCCAAGGCTCGCAAGTTCGGGGTACCCATCGAGGCGGATGATCCCCTGATGTCCTCCATCATCTCGGAGTTGAAGAACCGGGAAAACCTGGGCTATCAGTACGAGGCGGCTGAGGCCAGCTTTGAGCTCTTGATGCGTTCCACCCTTGGCCTGCAGCGCAGGTTCTTTCAGCTGGAGGCATTTCGGGTGATGAATCACAAGTACTCCATGGATAAACAGCCCTTTACCGAGGCCACCATCAGGCTCCATGTGGGCGGCAACGAGGTCCACACCGCGGCCATGGGGGAGGGGCCGGTCAATGCCCTTGACTCTGCCCTGCGCAAGGCCCTGACCCGCTTTTATCCCAGCCTGGAGGACATGGAACTGGTCGACTACAAGGTCCGGGTCCTGACCGGTGAGTACGGAACCGGTGCCAAGGTCCGGGTCTTGGTGGAGAGTAAAGACCTCCATGACCGCTGGGGCACGGTGGGGGTTTCGGTCAACATCATGGAGGCCAGTTGGCAGGCCCTGGTGGACAGTATCAACTACAAGCTGCTCAAGGATGAGAAGAACAGGTAAAGCCGGTGGACTCCAGGGGAGGGGAGAGCTGGAACCTGCTCCCCGGGATCGACGCTTACTGCTCCTGCTCGGCTTTGCTGCCCTGGTGCTGAGCTGCTCCCTGGGTTCCGGGCTGCGCCCTGATCCCAGCCAGACCAACTGTTACTCCTTTGCCGGCGGCCGACTGCAGTTGGTCTCCCCAGAGGACAGCCCGTGCGCCGCCGCCGGCTTGGCCGGCATGGGTCCGGAGAGTGAACTCTCCCCCAGGCTGGCCTTTTTTTTCCAACAACCCTTTGCCATCAACCATGCCAACAGGTCGGATCTGCAGTTGCTGCCCGGGATCGGACCTCAACTGGCAGAGCGGATCCTGGTGTTTCGTCGGAGTCAGGGGCCCTTTGCCTCTGCCGACGACCTCTGCGCTGTCCCCGGGATAGGGGAGAGATCTGCCGCCATCCTCACCCCTATGCTGGATTTTAGCCCATGACTGCATCTGAACGACGCATTACTACTCCGGTCATCGTCCTGGTCGGCCCCACGGCCATCGGCAAGACGGCCTTATCCCTGCGGTTGGCCGAACAGTTCGGCTGCGAGATTATCTCCATGGATTCCATGCAGGTCTATCGGCGGATGGATATCGGCACAGCCAAGGTCACCCCTGAAGAGCAGGCCCAGGTGGCCCACCACCTGATCGATATTCGAGATCCCGATGAGCAGTACGATGCGGCCTCCTTTGTCAGGGACTGCCTGGACAGCATAGAGGCCATCGCCGGGCGGGGACGGATCCCGCTTATCACCGGCGGCACCGGCCTCTACCTCTCCAGCCTGATCCATGGCCTCTTTACCGAAATTCAGGTGGATGAGTCGGTCCGGGAGCAGGTGAAACAACGGCTGCACCAGCAGGGCAGGGCGGCACTCTATGCAGAGCTGATGGAGGTCGATCCTGCCTCGGCCCAGCGGATTCATCCCAATGACACCCAGCGGCTGATCCGCGGCCTGGAGATCTACCAGGCCAGCGGTATTCCCTGGTCCGAGCATCTCCGCCGCCAGCGGCAGGGGGCCAAGGATTACAGCTTTGATCAGCTGCTCCTGGTGGGGTTGACCACGGAACGGGAAAAACTCTACCAACGTATCGGCCTGCGCACCGAGATCATGATGGAAAGCGGCTTGATTGAAGAGGTGCGGGGGCTCCTGGCCATGGGCTACCACGGCGGCCTCTCCTCCATGCAGGCCATCGGCTATCGCCACGCCGTTGGTTACATCCAGGGGCTGTACAACCGGGAGCAGGCCGTAGAGACCCTGATCCGTGACACCCGCAGGTATGCCAAGCGACAGATGACCTGGTTCAAGCAGTATGAGCAGATGCGCTGGTACCGGGTCGATAGCCCTGACGAGGTGGTACGGGAGCTGAGCAGCGCCCTGGAGACGGCTGCGGGCAAGCAGGATAATGACTGACCCCAGGGGCGCAGTCACCGATTACCAGGGACTTGCCAGGAGATTCAACCTTCCAGCAACCCTGGCAGAGATCCTCTGGCAGCGTGGTTTTTCCACGGAGCAGGAGGTGGAGCACTTCCTCTATCCCGATTTTTCGTGCCTGCCGCGGCCCGAGATGATGGCTGGGATGGCCGAGGCGGTAGGGTGCATCGCCCGAGCCCATGAGGCAGGGCGCGAGATCATTATCCATGGAGACTATGATGTGGACGGGATCACCGCCACCGTGCTCCTGGTTCGATTTTTCAGCCTGTTAGGGATCAGCAGTCACTATTATCTGCCCAACCGTCTGACCGAACGGTATGGGCTTACCGTGGAATCGGTTGAGGCCATCCGCCGACAGTTTCCCGGTGATCAGCAGCTGCTGATCACGGTGGACTGCGGGGTTACCGCCTGTGAGGCCGTTGAACATGCCCGAGACCACGGCTTTGAGGTGGTGATCACCGATCACCACGAACCGGCCGAGCAGCTGCCCCGGGCAAACGCGCTGCTTAATCCCAAGCAGGGGGGCTGTTCCTTTCCCTTCAAGCAACTCTCCGGGGTCGGGGTCGCCTTTTTTCTGGTAGCGGCCCTTCGACGCCACTTCATCGAACTGGGGCTGTGGAGCAAGCAGAGCGAAATCCCCAATCTCAGGCAGTATCTGGACCTGGTGGCCCTTGGCACCATAGCCGATGTTATGCCGCTGGTGGCAACCAACCGGATCCTGGTCAGGGCCGGACTGGAGGTACTCAACCAGAGGCAGAGGGTCGGACTGCGCGCCCTGATGGAGCAGTGCAACATCCATCCCCGCGATCGGATGGTGCCTGAAGATGTCTCCTACAAGCTGGCACCACGACTCAATGCTGCCGGCAGGATGGGCAAGGCCGAGGTCGGGGTCGAGCTCTTTCTCTGCAGTGATCAGCACCGGGCCAGACAACTGGCAGGAGATCTGGAGGGCTTCAACCGGCAGCGAAAACAACTGGAGCAGGATGTTCTGACTGAAGTTTTTGCCGAATGTGCCACCAGAAGAGCCGACGGAGCCCAGGGGCTCGCCATCTACCACCCGAGCTGTCACCCGGGGATTCTGGGGATCGTCGCCTCAAGGGTGGTCGACAGGTTCAGCTGTCCGGCCATCGTGGTTACCAGGGAGAGCGAGGCCGACGGGAGCGTGATCTTCAAGGGCTCGGGGCGCTCTGTGCGGGGCTTTAATCTGCACCGGAAAGTAAGCAGTTGCAGGGACTGCCTCAAGAACTTTGGAGGTCATCCCATGGCCATCGGCTTAAGCCTGGACCCTGAACGCTGGCCCGATTTTGTCCTGGCGTTTGAGGCCGGCTGCGACCAGGAGCCGGCCTTGGTGCCGGCGGCTGAGACGGCCGAAGAGTATTGTCTGCAACAGGATCAGGAGATCTTTAGCGACGAGTTTTTAAGTAAGCTCCAGCTGTTTCAGCCCTTTGGCGAGGGTAACCCGGAACCCTTGTTTCTGCTCAGAGCGCAGCGGCTCAACAAGCTCAAGGATATCCGGGGCCATTTGAAATTTTCCCTGAGCCGCGACACGGGTCCGTCCTTACCCGGAATCGGTTTTTTTCTAGGCGAAAAGATCGACCAGGCTCAACAGGGACCGGTTGACCTGGTCTTTAAGCTCAAACGCTCGTTCTTCAGAGGCGTTCAACGAAAAGAGATTCAGATGATCGCCATGCGCTAGGATGCTGAGCATCGCCCCGAAACAGCCGGCAGCCCTGGAATCAGGGACGATATGGGGGGCGATATCCCTGCTGTGCGACCAGAGTAACCACAGTTAAAACTTAACATAATATATATTATGCGACATTCGGTATCGGGCCAAAGCCATGATCAGGACCCTGATCATGGCTTTGGCCCTGCTGATCCGTTGCACTAACCCTTAAGGAATCCCATGAACAGAGAAATTTACCAGGAACCACTCGTCTCCCGCTACACCAGCAAGGCCATGCAGGAACTGTTCAGTGAACAGTTCAAGTTCAGTCACTGGCGCAAATGCTGGATCGCCCTGGCCGAGGCCCAGCATGAACTGGGACTGACCGCTGTCACTGCTGAGATGATAGCCGAACTCAATTCCCATGCTGCAGACATCAACTTCGAGGTGGCTGTTGCCAAGGAAAAAGAGATTCGCCATGATGTCATGGCCCATGTCTTTGCCTATGGTCAACAGTGTCCCCTTGCCGAGCCGATCATCCATCTGGGCGCTACCTCCCAGTTCGTGGTCTGTAACACCGACCTGACGGTTCAAAAACAGGCCCTGAAACTGGTGAAGAAGTCCCTGCTCAAGGTCATCCAGAACCTGGCCGCCTTCAGCGGGCAGTATAAAGACATGGCAACCCTGGGATTTACCCACTACCAGGCTGCCCAGCCCACCACCATCGGGAAGAGAAATACTCTCTATATTCAAGATCTTATAATGGATTTCGAATATGTTGAACATCTGGAGCAGCAGATCAAGGCCCGGGGTGCCAAGGGCACGGTCGGCACCCAGGCCACCTTTATTGAACTCTTTGGCGGTGACCATGCCAAGGTGCGCGAGTTGGATCGCCGGGTTGCTGAGAAACTGGGCTTTGATGCCACCTTCAGCGTCACCGGCCAGACCTACCCTCGCAAGCTGGACATGAAGATCAGTGAGACCCTGGCCGGGATCGCTGCTTCGGCCCATAAGTTCGGCGTCGACCTCCGGCTGCTCTCCAACCTCAAGATGCAGGAAGAGCCCTTTGCCAGCAAACAGGTGGGCAGCTCTGCCATGGCCTACAAGAGGAACCCCATGCGTTCCGAACGGATGACCGGCCTGGCACGTAAACTGATGGGCCTGCCCGCCAACTTTGCCGCCACCGCTGCCAACCAATGGTTCGAGCGGACCCTGGATGACTCTGCCATCCGGAGGATGGACCTGGCCCAGGCCTTTCTCCTGGCCGATGCGATCTTAAAGCTCTATATTAACATTAGCAGCGATATGGTTGTTTATCCGAATCAAGTGGAAAGGTATCTTCGCGAAGAGCTCCCCTTCATGGCCACGGAAAAGATCCTTATGGCCTGTGTTGAGCGCGGTGAAAGCCGTCAGGAGATGCACGAGATCATCCGGGATCACTCGGTGGCGGCCGGTGCTGCGGTCAAAAATCATGGGCTGGTCAACGACCTGCTGGAGCGGCTGGGCCGTGACGATCGGGTGCCCTTTGACCAGGGCGAGCTGGATGGTCTGCTGGGCAACTACCAGGAGTTCACCGGTCGGGCCAGCGAGCAGACCCAAGAGTATCTCCAGGAGGTGGTCACGCCTCTGCTGGAGGCCAACAAAGACGATCTGGAAGAGATCGATTCAACCTTAACTGTGTAGCGTATCCCATTGAACAATCATCATTTTCCTTTGGACAGCTACAGTTTTTTCCTTCGCATCCGCAAGGAAAAGATCGGCTGGCTGAAGTTTATCCTGGAAGGCTATGACAACATGGCCACCATCTCCACCATCTCTGTGAGTGATGGCCTGGTACGGATCTGGACCACAGGGGCGGCCCTGGGCGAGGTGTTCGCCCTGTTGGCCGCCCTGGCAGGTGAACTTAGCCCCTACCCGGCTCCGGCCGACTCCCCTTCCCTTTCGTGAGCTTTACCATGCATAGCAAGACCCTCTATATCAAAACCTTTGGTTGTCAGATGAACGAGCGTGACTCGGAGATCATCGAACAACTCCTGGCCCAGGATGGCTACCTGGCCGTGGATGGGGCAGACAAGGCCGATGTGGTCATCCTCAACACGTGCAGCATTCGCGCCAAGGCCGAGCAAAAGGTCTTCAGTCTCCTGGGGCAACTGAGGGAGCAGAAGCAGCTCCGCCCAGGGATGCGCATCGGCGTTGCCGGCTGCGTGGCGCAACAGGAGGGGGAGAAGATCTTCAGCCGGATGCCCCATGTCGACTTCATTGTCGGCACCCAGCAGATCTATCAGCTGCCCGAGATTCTCCAGCGGCTCGACCAGGGGGCCACCAGCCATGAACTGGCCACCGATCTGGATGCCGCCTTTGCCATCCCTCCCTTCCAGCAGCTGCTTACCCACCAGCCGCCGGCTAACCCGGAAGGCTTCAGGCGCTTTGTCACCATCATGCAGGGCTGCAACAACTACTGCAGCTACTGTGTGGTGCCCCATACCAGGGGCCGGGAGGTCAGCCGTCCGGTGGCCGATATCCTTGAAGAGGTGGAAATCCTGGTCAGTCAGGGAATAAAGGAGATCACCCTGCTTGGCCAGAATGTCAACTCCTACGGGATGACCAATCCGGTGGCCGAGACCCCCACCTCCTTTGCCCGGCTCCTCCGCCTGGTGGCAGCTGTGCCCGGACTCAAGCGACTTCGCTTCACCACCTCCAACCCCAAGGATCTCTCAGCAGAGCTGGTCGCCTGTTTCGGTGAGCTGGACAACCTCTGTCCTCACTTTCATCTGCCGGTGCAATCAGGTTCCAACCGGATCCTCCGGCTGATGAATCGCAAGTACACGGTGGAGGAGTATCTGGAAAAGGTTGCTGCCCTGCGAGAGCGCTGTCCGCAGATCGCCCTGGCCACCGATATGATCATCGGTTTTCCCGGAGAGTCTGAGGCCGACTTTGAGGCCACCATGGAGCTCCTGCGCACGGTGCGTTACCACGGTTCCTTTTCCTTTAAGTATTCCGATCGCCCCCACGTCCGCTCCGCAGAGTTCAGCGATAAGGTCGAGGAGAGCGTCAAGAGCGAACGCCTTGCCCGCTTCCAGGGACTCCAGGATCAGATCAGCCTGGAGAGGAACCAGGAACAACTGGGACAGGAAGTGGAGGTCATGGTTGAGAGCGCCCAGTCCGAGATGTGGAAGGGACGAACCACCACCAACCATATCGTCCACTTTCCGGCTGCAGCACAGCCACATCAGCCCGGGGACTGTCTTCTGGTGCGCATCGACCATGCAGGCAAGCACTCCCTTAGGGGGAACATCGTCGTCCCTGAAGCCGAGATAGATCACTGAAGATTCCCTTACACTTGACATAAATTTTACTGATAGGAGGTTTGCCATGATAGACCTGCACTCCCATACCTTTTTCAGCGATGGAGGCCTGGTTCCCTCGGAGCATCTGCGCAGGGTCGAGACCCTTGGCTACCAGGCCATCGCCATCACCGACCATGCCGATTCCTCCAACCTGGAATTCTTGATCAGCCACCTGCGCCAGGCGGCAAACGACCTGAATCCGCTCAGTTCCACCCGCCTGATCGTCGGTGTGGAGCTGACCCATGTCCCGCCGCCACTGATCAAAGGCTTGAGTCTGCAGGCCCGGGCCCTTGGGGCGGAGCTGGTGGTGGTCCATGGGGAGACTCCGGTGGAACCGGTTCAGCCCGGAACCAACCGGGCGGCCATCGATGCCTGCGTTGATATCCTGGCCCATCCTGGTTTTATCAGCGAGGAGGAGGCGGCCATGGCGGCCGAAAACGGGGTACTGTTGGAACTCTCGGGGCGCAAGGGCCATAGCCTGACAAATGGTCATGTGGCCAAGATGGCGAAAAAAGCCAAGGCCGGCCTGGCGATTAACTCCGATGCCCACGGTCCAGGAGATTTCCTCAGCGCTGCCATGGCAGAGAAAGTCGGCCTTGGTGCCGGGCTGAGTAAAGAGGGGTATCTCCAGGTGCGCAGCAACATGGAGGCGCTGGTCTCAAAAATAGCAGCCGGCTGAGACCTTAACCGGCGGCTCGCTGAAAAATGAGCATGCCCACTTTGGGATGAATTGGAGACCAGGGTGGTTAAAATTTGACAATATGTCGGATTTTATGTACATATTTACTAATCTGCGTCTAGACTGGAAAAATTTTCCTGTTCAGGAAAATTGATAACCAATCCGTTAACTACAAGGAGGTTTCGTTTGTCTGGTATCGAAGCTATTACACATTACAATGGATGGGCTATGGCAATCGTTGGGGCTACCATTGTTTTATCAGGCCTGACCATTCTGTCCCTGATCATATCTCAACTCCATAAGATTGTCGGCTTGCTTGAGAAAAAGGCGACTGTCAGCGTAGAAGTTCCCCAGGAAGCTGAAGGCAATCCAAAACCCTCTGTTGCTGCGGACAACTGCCCCTCCAATATCGCTGTTACCATTGAGATCTACCAACCACTGGTTGAGGAACTCGAGGAACAGTTCCAACTGGCAGACCTCTATGAGCTTGCCGAAAAATACCACCTCCCCCACCCTCACCTCTCCATTCGCTGCCTGCGGGAAGCCGGCAAACTGGAATCTCTTGGTGACGGCTACTTTCGGCTGGCTGCATAATTTCTCTTTTTCCTAGACCTTAAAGGAGGACTACATAGATGGAACTGTTCATACAATTTTTGACCAACACAGGTTTTTACCTGGCAGACTACCGTAACCTGATCATGCTGCTGGTGGGCATTGTCTTTGTCTACCTTGCCATTGCCAAAGAGTATGAGCCCCTGCTGCTCCTGCCCATCGGTTTTGGGGTAATCATCGGCAACATTCCCTTTTTTAAAGGATTCGGCATCGGAATCTACGAGGCAAACTCGGTGTTGCACTACCTCTACTTCGGGGTGACCTCGGGACTCTATCCCTCCATCGTCTTTCTTGGCCTGGGGGCAATGACGGACTTCTCCTTTCTGCTCTCCAATCCCAAACTGATGTTGCTGGGAGCTGCCGCACAGATGGGGATTTTCTTCACCCTGCTCAGTGCCATGGCCCTGGGCTTTGCCCCCAACGAGGCCTCCTCAATCGCCATCATCGGCGGCGCCGACGGGCCGACCTCCATCTTTCTCACCGCCAAGCTGGCACCTGAACTCATTGGCCCCATCGCCATCGCCGCCTACTCCTACATGGCCCTGATCCCGATCATTCAACCGCCCATCATGAAGCTGCTGACCACGGACAAGGAGCGGCGCATCCGGATGGCTGATCTGCGTGAGGTTTCCAGAAAGGAACGGCTGATCTTTCCTGTCGTCGGAGTCATGCTCTGCTGTTTTCTTGCCCCGGCCTCCATTCCCCTGCTCGGGCCCTTCTTCTTCGGCAACCTGATGAAGGAGAGCGGCGTGGTGGAACGACTGGCTCAGACCGCACGCTCAGCCATCATCGATACGGCTACGATCTTTCTCGGTTTTACCGTGGGTGCCAGCACCCAGGGCGATGTCTTCCTCAACCCTAGGTCCATCGGCATCTTCGCCCTTGGGGCCATCGCCTTCAGCATAGCCACCGGCTCGGGAGTCCTCTTTGCCAAATTCATGAACCTGTTTCTCAAACAGAAAATCAATCCCCTGCTTGGCGCATCCGGTGTTTCCGCCGTACCCGGGTCTGCCCGAGAGGTACACATGATGGGCCTGAAGACCGACCCCACCAACTACCTGCTCATGCACGCCATGGCCTGTAACTCTTCCGGGGTCATCGGTTCTGCCATCTGCGCTGGAATCCTCTGGAGTTTCAACATGTAAAGCCTCTGGTTTCATCTTGTTGGTCCATCTTGTTGGTCCCTAAAAGCGGTTGTCCTTGCCAGGGCACCGCTTTTTTTTTTGAGATCGATCCTGAAATGATCAGTCAGTCCCTGCTTCCTGTAGGCTTCGGCAAGAACGGAGACAGCGTCTAATCCTGGAGTAAAAGCGTGGTATGCTGAATATCGAAGGAATTGAAATCCATGAAGAGATCCTGAATCAAGGGCATTTCCGGCTCCACCGCGCCGTCCATCTCAGCAGTGGCTCCCCTCTGCTGGTCAAACTCTCCAGTCTCCAGGCTCTGGGGCAACACAGCCCCGGTCAGCTCTCCCGGGAATTTGAGCTCATCCGCCTGTTTCACTCCGACCTGATCGTCACAGCCTACTCCTTACGTCAACATAGGGAGCAGGAGCTGCTTCTCCTCGAGGACATCAAGGGGGTGCCCCTCTCTCAGCTCAGTACCCACCGGGAACCCCTCAAGCTGGGCAGCTTTCTCAAACTGGCCCTGCAACTGACCAGGGCCCTTGTCACCATCCATGGCAAGGCACTCATCCATAACCGGATCAGGCCTGACGCCATCTTCTATAACCCTGACTCAGGACAACTGCAGGTCATTGATTTCAGCAGGGCATGCCGACTTGATCCTCTGCCCGAACCGCCGGCTGGTGAACAGCTCCTTGGGGAGCAGAGAACCGATCAAAAGGGAGAGCAACTCACCTCGGCCTTTGCCCCCATAGCCTCGCTTCATCCCTCTCAATACCCTGCAGCCGACGGCCAGCAGGCAGGTCCTCTCCCCTCTTCTGCCAGAGATCAGGCCATGGTTGAGGAGTTAAGCTACGCCTCACCAGAGTATAGCCGTCGACCAGGGCGGCAGCTGGATTGCACCTCGGACCTCTATTCACTGGGTGTTCTCCTCTACGAACTGCTCACCGGCACCCTGCCCTTCACCAGTCAGGATCCCCTTCAGCTGGCCCATGCCCACCTTGCCAGCAGACCGTCAGCCCCCCATAGCCTCAACCCGGAAATACCGTTGACCCTTTCCCGGATCATCCTCAAACTCCTGGAAAAATTTCCCGCCAACAGGTACCAGAGTGCTGTCTCGCTGCAGCTTGATCTCCAACACGGTCTTGATGACTTGAGCGCAGCCAACACCATCTCCAGTTTTGAACCGGGTTGCCAAGGGCTGCAGCAACGCGACAGGTCGGCCACCCTCCATGGCCGCGAACTTGAGTTGGACCAGCTCCACCAGGGCTATGCTGCAGCCCGGAGAAAACCTACCTCCCTTATCAGGGTGTCAGGCTCTGCCGGGACCGGTAAGACCGCCCTGGTTCAGGCCTTTAAAGACTCCCTGGCCCAGGAGAGTGTCTTTTTTTTAAGCGGCAAGTTTGATCAGTATCAGCGGGAGACGCCCTTTGCACCCCTGGTCCAATGCCTGCGGGAGTTGACCCAGCTGTTATTAGGTCTGGATCAGGTTGGCCTGGAGAGCTGGAAGAAAAAAATACTCAAGGCCCTTGGCCCCAATGCTCGGGTGGTCATCGATGTCATCCCGGACCTGGTTCTGGTCACCGGCAGGCAGCCTGAGCTGCCCCTGCTGGATCCGACTGAAACCAAGACCAGGTTTGAGCGCTCGCTCAAACAGTTTATCGGCGTTATCGCTTCAGAAGACACACCCCTGATCCTCTTTCTCGATGACATGCAGTGGGCCGATCCTGCGTCCCTGGCCCTGTTGGACCTCTTTCTCTCTGATCAAAGCAACCGGGGGCTGCTGGTAATCGCTGCCTATCGTCACGATGAGCTGACCGCCGACCATTCCCTGAGGACCCTTATCCAGCGAAACAAAATCAGAGAGGTCACCCTCCAGGCTATCCGCCTCCATGATTTCAGCCTTACCCAGGTCAAGACCTACCTGGAACGGCTCCTGCCGGACGATTGTACCTTTCTTCATCAGCTGGCAGGCTTGTGTCTGGAGAAGACCAACGGCAACCCCTTTTTCCTTGATCAGTTCATACGCACCCTGTTCCACGAAGGGCATCTCCAGATAGACCCGGAGAGCAAACAGTGGTACTTTGATAAGGTCCAGATCAGCGGCTCCACCATCTCTGAGAATGTCGCCACCCTTATCCTGAACCGCTTCAACCAGTTGGCTCCCGAGTGCAGGCAGCTGCTCCAATTGACCGCCTGCCTCGGCAACAGCTGCAGCCGGCAAACCCTGCTCCGGGTTAGCGAACTTTCCCCGGAGCAGCTCGACTCTCATCTCCAGCAGGCCGTTGCCCAGGGCTTTTTGCTGGAACGCTGCCGCTCGGACGAGCAGCCGAGCGGCTCAGGGCGACCGGCTGAGGGTCGATCAGGTACCAGCGAAACCATGGACCCCAGCTATACATTTTCCCACGATCAGATCCGTCAGGCCGTATATCTGGAGCCTGATCCGGAGACCAGACAGGGCTATCACCTGACCATTGGTCGACGTCTGCTCCAGGCGGATGGGGATCAATATCAGCCCAGGGATCCATTTATCGTTGCCAGTCACCTGAACCAGGGGCACCAGCTGCTCCAAGACCGGGAAGAACGCTGCCAGCTGGCTGCCCTGAACCTTCAGGCCGGACAGGCAGCGTTCTCCACCGTGGCCTATGACTGGGCCTGTAGCTACCTTGAAACCGGGCTGGCCTTGCTTCCGGAAGATGCCTGGACCGGGGGAGAGTACCAGCTCTGTCTGGATCTCCATATAGATTGCGCCGAGGCCATGTACCTCAACGGCAGCTTTGGATCCATGCAGAAACTGGTCCTCCTGGTGGAAGAACATGCACGCTGCCTCCTGGATACCATCCGAATCTACGAGATAGAGATCCAGGCCCTTACGGCCAGAAACAAGCTCAACCAGGCCGTGGACAGGGCCCTTACGGCACTTCGCCTGCTTGATGAAGAGATCCCCACCAATCCCAGTAAGCTCGACCTGGTTCTGGCCTACCTGAAGACCAGGTATCTGCTCAGGGGAAAAGAATCGGAAGAGCTGCTTGATCTCCCTAAGATGGAAAACCCCCATAAACAGGCCGCCATGCAGATCCTCTACCGGATCGGCACTGCAGCCTACTACAAGGGAGCCGATTTTCTGGCCCTGGTGGCCTGCAAGACCGTGCAGCTCTCTCTCAAGCACGGCAATACCAGCCATGCCGCTGCCGTTGGCTATGCCACCTTTGCCATCATGGAGTGTGGACTGGTCGGTGACATCAACCATGGCTATGCCTGCGGCCTGGTGGCCCTCAAACTCCAGGATCGTTTTGTGGCGCAATCGATTCTACCGGCAACCCAATTTATCTTTGCCAACCTGATCCAACACTGGAAAGAACCCCTTGAGGCAACCCTGGGGCCCCTGAAGGAGGCCTACCATCACGCCCTGGAACTCGGTGAGACCGAGCACGCCGCTCTTGCCCTCTACAGTTACAACAACCGCCTATTTCAGCTGGGAAGCAATCTGGAGGTCCTTGCCGAGAAGATGGCAAAATCCAGGAATATTCTGGAACAGATCGGCCAGGAAATCATGACCTCCCGGCAGGCGGTCGCCCAGCAGGCGGTGGAAAATCTGCTCGATCCCACTGCTGAACCCACCCGCTTTTCCGGCCGTCACTATGATGAGGAGGCGATGATCCCCCGTCATCTGGAATCCGGCGATCAGACCACCCTGTTCCAACTCTACGTCTTCAGCCTGAGTCAGGCCTTCCTGCTGGGTGAACACAGCTGGGCAGAGGCCGTGGAGGAGAAGGCCTGGCCTCTGGTGCAGAGCTCCATCTCCTCTGCCTTCCTGCCCCAGCTCTATTTTTTTTCCTCCCTGACCAAGATACAGCTCCTGGCCAAGGACCACCGCCGCTCAGCCCGGCCCCTTAAACGTAAGATCCAGGCCAACCAGAAAAAACTCTCCACCTGGGCCAGACATGCCCCGTGTAACTTTCTCCACCTCTTTGAACTGGTCCAGGCAGAACGCTACAGGCTTGCCGGTGAAGATAGCCTGGCCACTGAGTTGTACGAACAGGCCATTGCCAATGCCAGGCAACATGATTTTATTCATTACGAGGCCCTGGCCTATGAGTTGGCAGCCAGCTTCTATCTGGACAAGGGGATGGAGCTGATCGGAACCACCTATCTCCAAGAGGCTTTTTCCCGCTATCGCAGCTGGGGTGCCGCGGCAAAGACCACGCAGCTGGCTGCCAAATATTCCCAACTGGGCAGCCAGCCCCTTCAGGCTCTGCCGGCCCTTGCCGCTGGCACTGGGCAGGATGAGCAGGGACCATCTGGACAGCTCTCATCCCTGGACATGATCACCATGGTCAAGACCTCCCATGCCCTGGCCAAGGAGATCAAGCTGGGGAGTTTTTTGAAATCCATGTTAGAGATCATGATGGAACACGCCGGTGCCGAGCAGGGAATGCTCTTTCTTGAGAGGGAAGAGGAATGGCTGGTCAAGATCAAAGGCCGGGTCCAGGGAGGCGTTATCCAGATATTGCAAGATCCTGTAGAGATCAGTTCCCAGCCCCTTGCTCCCCAGTCCATGGTCAACTATGTGGCCAGGACCAGGGAAAGGATCATCTTGGATAATGCTGCCTCCAGCACCATGTTCCGCGGAGACGCCTACATTTCCTCCCAGCAGAGCAGATCCGTCTACTGTGCCCCGGTCCTCACCCAGGACCGGGTCATCTGTATCCTTTTCCTGGAGAATAACCTCTTGAGCGGTGCCTTTTCGCGCAAACAGGGAGACCTGCTCCAGTACCTGGGCTACCAGGCCGCCATCTCCCTGCGCAATTCCATCCTCTACGCAGAACTTGAAGAGACCGTCGGCAAGATGGACCAGGAGATAAAAAAACATCAACAGACTCAGCGTCAACTGCTCCATTCCGAAAAGCTCTCTGCCATCGGCCGGATCACCGCCTCCATTGCCCATGAATTCGGCAACCCGCTGTTAGGGCTCAAATTCTTGATTAGCGATATCGACAAACATGAGCAGCTTTCCCCTAAACGGCGACAACTGCTGGAGATCGGACTCAAGGAATGCAGCCGCCTCCAGGCCCTTATTCGTAAACTCCGTCAGGTTTCACACCCCTCTTCCGGTGAGGCCGAACCCTGTGACATCCAACTCATCCTCAGAGACACCCTGCTCTTTTATCAAAAACTCCTGGAGTCGGCAAATATCCTGCTCCAGACCCATTTCCTGCCGGACCTGCCTCCCTGTAAGGCGGTCAAGGATCAGATCACCCAGGTGGCTACCAACCTGATCCTCAATGGAGTTGATGCGACCAGGGGAAAGGGGGGGGAGTTGATTATCTCCACCTGGTGCAACGGGGAGTATCTCTTCTTTTCGGTGGCGGACAATGGCCAGGGTATCAGCCGGGAAGATCAGAAACAGATTTTTGAGCCCTTTTTCTCCACCAAACCGGAGGTGGAGGGCACAGGCCTGGGCCTCTCTGTCTCCTATGGGATCATCACTGCCCATGGCGGTACCATTAGCGTGGAATCCGATCCCGGTAAGGGCTCCTGTTTCACGGTAAAGCTGCCGCAGCAGCAATAAAACAGGGGCACATGGCGATTGCCATGTGCCCCTGTTCAGGAGCTGTCATCCATCCCCGGTCATGGACTGTTTCAGGCGATCTTGAAACTACCCACAATCCGGTTGAGTTCAGCTGCAAGTTCCTGAAGGTTTGCGGCATTGGTTTTGACCTGACCACTGCCCCCTGAGATCTCGGAGGAGGCAGTATTCACCGTAATAATATCCTGGGTTATGGTCCCGGCAACCACCGTACTCTGGCTGACGTTTTCATTCACCTCACCGATGCCCAGGGAAACCTGAGCAATATTGTTGGCAATCTCTTCGGTGGCAGCCGACTGTTCGCTGACCGATGAGGAGATGGTGGAGACGATCTGGTTGATGTCGTGGATCACGGTGGTGACCTGATTGATCTCTTCGACGGTGACAATGGTGGTCTCCTGGATCCCGCTGATTTTTTCCTTGATATCCTGGGTGGCCTCGGCGGTCTGCTTGGCCAGTTCCTTTATTTCATTGGCAACCACCGCAAAGCCCTTGCCGGCCTCACCTGCCCGGGCCGCCTCGATGGTGGCGTTCAGGGCCAGCAGGTTGGTCTGTTCAGAAATCTCGTTGATCGCCTCGGTGACCTTACCGATGGCCTGGGCGGCACTGCCCAGATCAGCCATCTTCAGGGAGGTGCTCTCCGCCTTCTTAACGGCCTCCATCGAAATGGCAGCAGCATTATTGGTACTGTCGGCAATCTCATTGATGGTTGCGGTCATCTCTTCGGCCGAACTGGCCACCATGGAGGTATTGGTGGTGGACTGTTCCATGGCAGCAGCCACATTATTGAGATTGACGGTCATCTCCTCGGCGGCCGCAGCTACATTGTCGGCTCGCTGGGAGGTATCTTCAGAGCTTTGCGATAACTCGCCCGCCACCTGGGAGAGCGTCGTCGAAGAGTCATCTATGGCCCTGGTATTTTTGGCCACATCAGCGATGATTCCCTGTAATTTTTCAATGAAGATATTGAACCAGCGAGCCAGGTCTCCGATCTCATCCCGGGTGCTGACCTGGAGTCGCATGGTGAGATCCCCCTCGCCTTCGGCAATATCCTTGAGCCCTTCCACGGCATGGCCGATCGGCCTGAGGATGGATCTGGAAACCGAGATGACCAGAACAAGGACCACCACCAGGGTAACGCCGGCTGCGATCAGGATACTGTTGCGGATGGAGTGGACAGAAGCCAGGAACTCGTCTTCATCCTGGGTCATGGCAATGGACCAACCTTTCAAGGGGACCGGGGCATAGCCGGCAATCTTGGGAGTACCCCGGAAGATATAATCCTGGGCCCCCTGTTTGCCGGCGATCATGGCCTGGCTGATGGCAGCCATCTCTGGCAGAGTCTTCAGGTCCAGGGTCATCTCGAGTTTATGGTTGGGATGAGCCAGGATAATTCCATCTTTATCGGTCATAAAGGCATAACCACTCTCTCCTACCTTAACCGTTGAGACCAGGCTGGTCAGAGGCTTCGCCTTGAGGGACATCCCAAAGATACCCAAGAAGGTCCGGTTGTCCGAGTAGATCGGAGAACTGACCACATAGATGCGTTCACCGGTCACCTTGGAGTTGACGATCTTGCCGGTAACGGCCTGTCCTGAATTTTTGGCTTTGAGGAAGTATTCCATGTCCGCCAGATTAACCCCCTTATACTCCTTGCCGTTGTGGAGTTCACCGGTATACATCTGACCTGCGGCATCGGTGACAAAGATTCCCAGATAGTTCTGGTCCAGCAGCTTGAATTTCTCCTTCATCAGCAGACGGAGCTCGGCAACCTCTTCCCGGGCATTGGCGATCCCCACCTGACGGACCTTTTCTCCGACCTGACGTACCCCCTTATCCGTGGCATGGGCGGCAGCGGTTTGACTCTGGGCGCTGAGGGTTGCCTCGATGATGGCTGCAACCTTGACGGCCTGGGATTCAGCATTGTCCCTGGAAATGGTCTGCAAGGCATCTGAGGCCTTTTGCACGGTTAAAACCCCGACAACAGCCAGGGGCAGGGTTACGGCCAGGCAGCCGCCGACAATAAGTTTAAATCCGATTGATCGTACATTCATAGGGGGGACTCGCATTCTCTGGATGGGATCTTGGGCAACCATACCCTTAAGAAGAGGAGTGATTGCAGTGTCTACAGTTAAACTTCTGCCATTGTATGGTTGGAGGAAATTAAAAGTCAAAAAAAAAGTAACTTTAGCTTAACATTTCAGCTTCAGGGGGGTGGGAGGGAGGGTCAGACAGGGGAACGGAGATGCTGCGAGGGGATGGAGATGGAACGCAAATAAAAAAAAACCCCGCCATGGGCGGGGTTTTTCTTACAACTATCTGTTCAAGGAATTAAAGGCTGACAACGTTCTCCGCTGCAGGTCCTTTCTGTCCTTCAACAATATCAAAGCTTACTCGCTGGCCTTCCTGGAGACTTTTGAATCCTGTTCCCTGGATTGCAGAGTGGTGGACAAATACATCTTTACCGCCATCCTGTTCAATGAATCCGAATCCCTTTGAGTCGTTAAACCACTTAACTGTACCTTCAACCATGAATACCACTCCTAACTACAGGGCTACTGTGTTCACCCTTGTTTTAAAAAACCGGGTGATTCCTATTAATACCCGGTATGTAATCTCACACTGTAGATTACGGTTTCTTATAAAGCAAGTATTTATTAATATTGCTTTTTTATCACTGGCAACTGACCGGAGATGCGCGCTCATCCGGCTGCCTGTGCATGTTGGGGTGTACAAAAAAGTACCCTTTGGTGGATAATTCGGCCACAAGCACGCATTTGCTTAACGGCTTGTGGTTACCATGGTGTCCAGCTTTGTCCACAGGCCAGAGGTTGGGGCCGATTCTTTCATGTAGAAGAGAGCAAAGACTTAAGCTACCAGGATTAGAGTCTGAAATCCGATCCTTAATATCATCGTATATGCTCTAACGTGCACATGTAATAAGGGAACTATTACATGGTTCCCCCCATTATGCAACAAGAGAATGGCCATTTTTCAAGACTTTTTAAAATAATAGTTGGCCCAGGTGTGCGGGTCTCTTTCTGTTGAGCCGAGGGAGAGTAGGTTCAGAGGTCTCTCATTGATCGGCACCGCTCCTTGTACGATGCGGTGCGCCATCACCTGGGTCCTTCAGCCAGCCTAGACCATGCAGGTCCGGACCCTGCCGAAAAAAGGAGCTCACCTGGAATGATGCTTTTCAAGGCCGCCCCGGGGGCTCTGTTGAGCCTGGCTTAAGACCTCCTGCCAGGCGGAGGGGAGCTACATCTTGGAGGCGCAGGAGACGCAGAAGGGATTAGCCGGATCGATGGACAATCGGCGAAGATCGATTTCCTCATCGCAGAGGGCGCAGTAACCGAACTCGTCCTCATCCATCCGCTCCAGAGCGGCCTCAATGCGGACGAGTTCAACCCCACGGCGCCTGCTGGTCTCCTGAGCCATGGCCTGGGATTGGATGGCATCCATCCGAGAGAGACGCCCGACACTGGACTGATCCAGGGCAACGGGTTGGGTACATTCCCTGTTCGCTTCCTGGGCGGCCAGGAGTTCCTGGCGGCGGCCCAGCAAGGTCTGACGAAACTTTTGCAACTCCTGTTTCTGCATAACACTCTCTTCCGGGGTTACTGGCTGTACATTTTTCAGCAGCCACTGCAGCGAGCAACTGGCAGCCGCTCCCTCTCTCGCCTCTCACCTTTGTCAGCCCGACCTGGCAGCCGCCCAAAAGGGTCTTGATTTCCAGATCAGACAACTGGAGTAGGATACCATGTTCTCAGCTCCTTGCCCAGTGTCCAGTGTCCGGCGCCCCTCAGGCCCACGCCTCCTGACTTGAGGCTACTTGAAATGTTGCTTTTTCTTCCGATCTCTGGGTTACGGTTAACATTTCATGCTCGGATTACCAGATAAATGCCTGCGGTACAATTATCCCCACGCCTCGGAGACTGCGCTGACCTGATCTTGATCGAAAAATCTGATTTTTCAAGGTGCCCTTAAGTAAAATCTGGATCTCACCTCCGCGTAATGTGATAAAATACCCTAAATCTATAGTACCCTCTATCCACAGGGAACGGCCAGGTGGTTGGCCGACTAGATTCCCGGATCACCTGCTCTCAGCTACACTGCCAAGGAATCCCTTCCATGGATCCAACGACGACAACGCTGGCCTCTCCCCTCTTTTCCCGCCAATGGTACAGCCTCCTGCTCCTTCCTCTGTTGGTCCTGCTCCTCCTCTTGATCGAAGCCGGTGCTGCTCATGGAGAGCAGACAACAGCTCTGCAAGCGGTCAGCCTCCAACTCAAATGGCATCATCAATACCAGTTTGCAGGTTACTATGCGGCCCTGCATCAGGGTTTTTATCGGGACCAGGGCCTGGATGTTCAACTCCTGGAAGGCGGACCCCAGATAAAGGTCGATGAGCAGGTCCTCTCCGGTCACGCCGATTTCGGTGTCCTCGCCTCTGAGCTGATCCAGAAAAAAGCCGAGGGGGAGCCCATGGTCCTGCTGGCGGCCCTCTTCCAGCACTCCACCCGAGTCCTCCTGATCAGGGCGGAGTTGGGGGTGGAGAGCCCTGCAGACCTGATTGGTAAGAGCCTGATGATCAACCTTAACGAGGATATCGAATTCCAGGCCATGTTCCTTGCCGAGGGGGTCGATTACCGTCAGCTTTCCCTCCAGCCTAAAGACCAGAGCGCAATCTCCCGATTCAGCACAGGCGAGATCGATGGCTTTAACGGCAGCATCGGCAACCAAACCTACCTTCTGCAACGCAGGAAGCTCGCCTACACCACCATCCGACCAATCAACTACGGGATCGACTTTTACGGAGATAGTCTCTTTACCTCGGCCCGACTTCTCAAAAAACAACCTGAGGTGGTGGACAAATTTCGTAGCGCCTCACTCCGTGGCTGGCAGTATGCCATGGACCACCAGGAGGAAATGATCGCCCTGATCCGTGAACACTATGCTCCTGAAAAATCCCTGGAACAGCTGCGTTTTGAAGCCCAGGCCATCGAAAGACTGATCATGGCCGACATCGTGGAGATCGGACACATCAATCCCTACCGGGTTGAACGTATCGCCGAGATCTATGCGAAGCAGGGACTAATCCCTGCCGACTATGCACTCAGTGGCTTTATTTATACCCCAACCAAAGAGAGAGGCGATTTAAAAAGAATTATCATCCTGCTCGTCTTCGGTCTAAGCGGGCTTGTCCTCTGTACCCTAATTTTCCTATTCTTTAACGCCCGCCTGAAACGACTGGTCACAGCCCGTACCCTGGAACTAGACCGTGCCAATAGCGAGTTAAGGGGAGAGATGGAAAAAAGGCGGCAGAGGGAGATGGAAATCAAGGCCAAGCACAGCCTGCTGGAAACCGTTATCGAGGGTACCGATGATCCTGTCTATGTCAAGAATCTCAAGGGCGAATACCTCCTGGTCAATTCGGCCTTCGAGGAGGCCCTGGGGCAGAGGAAGGAAGCCATCATAGGCAGGGACGACCAGAATTTGTTTCCTCCGGAGGAGCTGCAAACCATCAAAGAGAACGATGCCCGGGTCATTGACTCGAAAACGTCGTATACCAGCGAAGAAAAGTTGACAACCAGCCAGGGGGAAACCTGCTGGTTGACCTCTAAGCATCCCTACCGGGATGCTGCAGGCCGTGTCATCGGTGTGATCGGCATTTCCCGGGACATCACTCAGCTCAAACTCATCGAACGGGAGAAAAAACTCCTCCAGGAGCGGCTCAATCAAGCCCAGAAGATGGAGGCCATCGGTACATTGGCAGGAGGAATTGCCCGTGATTTCAATAACATACTTGGCGCGATACTGGGCTATGCCGAGTTGGCCTGGGAGGACAGCCCTTCAGACTCCACCATCCGTGAAGAACTTGGGGAAGTCATTACCGCCAGCCACAGGGCCAAGGAGCTGGTCCAACAGATCCTGGCCTTCAGCAGACAAGCCGAGAGCAAACGGATTTCGTGTCAACCTGCCACGATCATAAAAGAGAGCCTCAAACTGCTCCGCTCTTCCCTTCCCACGACTATTAGCGTACACCAGGATATCGATCCAGGCTGCGGCTCCATACTGGCAGATCCCACCCAGATCCACCAGATTATCATCAACCTGGCCACCAACGCCTTTCATGCCATGGAATCCCAGGGGGGAACGCTTTCTCTTGCTCTCCGGCAAAGATACTACTCCCTTGATGACTTATCACAACTGGCAGAGGCCGGTACAGCCCCCCCTGGGCACTATCTGGAACTGCGCTGCAGCGACACCGGCCTTGGAATCCCGCCCCAGGTTATGGCCAAGATATTTGAGCCCTATTTCACCACCAAGGAGACCGGCAAGGGTACTGGTATGGGGCTGGCCATTGTCCACGGAATCGTCCAGAGTTACGGCGGAGTTATCAGCTGCAAAAGCAGGGAGGGAGAGGGCTCCACCTTTACGGTCCTTCTGCCGGTCTTCTCGGAAAAAGGGACTCCTGCACTCAAGGAGGAGGACCTGCCCCTGACCGGAAGCGAGCATATTCTCCTGGTGGACGACGAGACCATGCTGGTTGACCTGGGTCGGATCATGCTCAAGCGTCTGGGCTACAGGGTAACCGGCGTATCCAGCAGCACAGAGGCCCTGAGAATCTTTCAGGAGCAACCACACGCCATTGACCTGGTCATAACCGACCAGACCATGCCGGGAATGACCGGCTTGGACCTGGCCCGGGAGATGCTTCGGCTCCGGCCGGGGGTACCGATCATCCTGGCCACAGGATACTCCAGTATTGTTGCGGAAAAGGATGTCCGGGCATTGGGGATCAAAGGTTTTGTGATGAAGCCTCTGCTTAAAAAGGAGATCGCCTCTCTGATCAGGACCCTTCTCCGGGAAAAACCAACCACAACCCCAGGAGAGTAGCGCGGAACAGGCAGTTTGTCCTCTTCAAACTGCTGTAAGGTGTAAAGAAGAATCCTTACCGCCTCTGCCGGTACATTGCCCTGGTACACTCCCGCCGCTGTGCCCGAAGCAACACGCCAGCCACAGGATCCCATCCTAGAGGACCAGCCCTGACTCCGGGCAAACAGGCTGCTGGCCCGGTTACTCGTCTGCCGCAGCTTCCCTCTCTGCCTGGTCCTGGGCCGGGTATCCCCTGTTCAGGCCGGGCCCGCCTGACTGCTCGGGATGAAGCGTCAGAAAGGCCTGGATCCTCTGAGCCAGGTTGGCCTGGATGTTTTCATAAAACAGACCATAGTCATAGGGATGATACACCCCCTGGGGGAAGGCAGGCGACGGAGACGGCAACAACGAAACCTGGGTGGGCCTGACCACCAGGGCTCCGTCAATAATCTGGGCCGAGGTGAATCCTGGAATAACGGTACGGCTGTCGTCCCCATGGAAGAAGACCGAACCCAGGTTTTGGCGGCCACTGACTATGGCCTGATCTGTAGTCCAGGAGAGCGGGTTGACCACCAGGGCCCCGGGAAGGACGGTAGGCGCCTGAGACTGCATCCCCGGGGCCACCGTATTGTAGCTGATGATACAGGAGGTCTGTTTCGGAGCTGTGCAGAGACCCAGCCGGTTGTTTTGTTGGAGATCACCCCTGGTCACGGACCAGCCGATCAGGTAGGCGGCAACCAGTCGCTCTTCCCCTCCCAGTTTGCCCCACTCCCGAACCAGCAGCTCGGTCAACAGCTTCGCCCCTTGGCTATGGCCGGCCAGGATAAAGGGACGCTCCCGGTTATAGCGGCGGAGATAGTACAAAAGGGCCTGCCGGATATCCTGGTAGCCATAGGCCATGAGCAGTTCCTGCTGTTCTTTGTCTAAGTCCAGGGCTGCCAGGTTCATCTGCCGGTAGAGGGGGGCATAGAGGTTGGCCTGACCGCTGAAGACTCCGGCCTGACGGCTGAGGGTACGGGTCGCCGCCTCTTGGAGCTGCGGATCGCTGATCTCCATCAGCCAAGCTGTTTCGTCGCTAAGGATGGTGGGATAAACCCAGAAAACATCCACCCCATACTGATCAGGGGACTCGGGCAGGACAATCCAACTCTGTTCCTGACCGTAGTCAGGCCGTTCCGGCACCTGGTCGGGATCAAAGGGGGCAAGGCCATTGCCTTTGGCTGGGCAGGTGTTCAACCAGAAGAACAACAGTGCCAGCAGCCAACTCAAGGAGTAACAGTATTTCATGGGGCTCAGGAAAACGATATAAAATGGTTAAAGGACATCCAGCCCATGCCTGGCGCTGACCAGTCCAGGCTCGGCTGAAAACTCGATCTTTCCGACAAGTGGGTCAAGTTCTGTTAAGGGTGAGCGTGCAGCATCTCATAACGGTCGTGCCCTTCGGCCAGAGCCGCGCGAAGATCGAAATCCAGCATGATCTTTTGACCGCTTGGCTCTTCAGACAAGATCGATTCCAGACAGCGGACCGTGGCCTTTGGCAGGCTGTGGTAATGGCACTCCCACCAGAGGATGCCATCGTAAATATTTTTAAAAAAAGAGCAGGAGAGATAGCGGTCGACCTGACACTGCATCTTCATCATATAACCGTGGATATCGTAGGCATGGGAGTTATGGCTGGGTTCCCTGACCTCTCCCCTGGGAGACAGCTGCTCCTCCTGGGCAAGATAGTAACAGATGGGCGCTCCGTGGTAGGCAAAGGGCATGTACATCTGGCAGGCCGTGGGCTTGTAGTGGTGGATTCGGCATCTGTCCATGATCAGGAACGGACAGTACCCGTTCTCTCCATGAAGGTTGGTATATTCCTCCACCAGTTCCACAACCCCTCGGTTCAGGAGGTAGATGACAAGGGCCTCCACCGAGGTCAGGTCCAGGGTAACACCCCGGCGGCAGCAGGCGTGACAGTCGGCGGGACAGTCCATCGGCTCTGCATAATCCGGCAGGGAAAATCGTTCCGCTGAAACCTGTTTTTTCAGGATAAGGGCCTGGCAGAGGGCAGAGGTCAACTCCTCCTCTCGTACATGTGGTGCTGACTCCGAAGTAAGCTGTTTAATAGGATCACCACCTTGGGAAAAAAGTATTGGGGACAGAGAACAGGTAGGCGACAGGCCCTGCAGGCTATGGCTGCGGAAATCAGCACAGAGTTTCTGCAACCTGCCACTATTGGCCCTAGCCTACCACGCCCGACCCAGAATAGGTGTAAGTAATTTCACGCAATTAGAAAAAAATGCCTGCCAACAAGGCTACATAAAAAATTACGGCAATCCCGAACGTTTCTTGTTGCTGGGATCGACCTCCCCGAGAACACGGTCATTGCACAATCAGTGAGCACATGCTAGATCGAGCTGAGAAGAGAGTATTCATCCCCAAGCCTAAAGAGCCCACAATCCGGTTCGTCCTCGATGAGCTGGGGCCCGAGGGTCTTGCCTTACCGGCGCAGCTCCCCCGAGTCAGACATGACCACCGGTCGATTCCCCCTGAAGGAGTAAACAGATGCAAGCCGATGCATACGACAATAAATCGAGCCTGGAAGAGATCAGGGTCCGTTTTGACCAGGATGTAGAGCGTTTTTCCAACCTCAACACCGGTCAGGCTGCCACCATGGATGCTCTTCTAACCATGGAGTTGATCACCAAGGCAGCCGTGGCCTCCACCCCAGAGGTAAACCATCTCTTGGATATTGGCTGCGGCGCCGGTAACAACACCATGAAACTACTGGAGTTATGTTCCCCAAAGACCATTACCCTGGTGGATCTCAGCCTGCCCATGCTCCAACGGGCCAAAGAGCGGATCAGGGCCAACTTCGGGGGCGCGATCCGTCTTTTGCAGGGGGATTTCCGCACTCAGCCCCTGGAGCATAACCACTATGATGTCATCCTGGCAGCCGCGGTACTCCATCATCTCCGTGATGACCAGGATTGGCAGCAGGCCTTGGGCATGATTTTTTCCCTGAACAGCCCGGGCGGCGGTTTCTGGATAAGCGACCTGGTCAGCCAGGAACATCCACCGGTGCAGGCTCTGATGGAGCAGCGCTACGGCGCGTATCTGGGGACACAGGGGGGAGCCGCCTACCGGGATAAGGTCTTTGCCTATATCAGCAGGGAAGATTCTCCCAGGCCGGTCACCTTTCAACTGGACCTGCTCCGCCGGGTTGGCTACTCCCAGGTGGAACTGCTCCACAAGAACGCCTGCTTTGCCGCCTTTGGGGCAATCAAGGCGGGTTCCTGATCCCAGAGTTCTGTACTGATCGGCCAGGCCAGCAATTGCATCATGGGATTGGCTACATCCTCGGCTGACTCCTTTAAGAGAGCCAGTCCTGCCTGCCAGCTCTGCCATGGAGGCTGAGATCTATTGATCGCCGTGGTTGAGTCCGATGCACGGGCATCTGCAGGAACATGCCTTCTCCATCTGGTTGTTTTCCCCTACCAGCAGCACGAACAGGGGAGCGAGAGGCTCCCCCGATGACTCTATTCAAGAGACCTCTTCATCCCCCTATTCCTCCTATGCCCGATCTCCAGGCTGAACAGCTTCGCCGTCTCAAACCACTCTCCCAAATGGGCCATCTTCTTCCCTGTCCTTGCAGACACCAGCCTGGATTAAATCCGAGACCATGATTCCCTGCCGCTCTCGAGCGGGTCAGGACCTCGTGGGCAGAAATGGCCATAACAACGGTAACAGTGCATTATTCTGGTAAATCTTACACAAAAAAGCCTTTACAGTTGCGATTTCCACTCTTAGCTTGTTGTCTAAGAGATACCTGAGAGAGGAGGTTGTCCATGGATGATACTGACCGTCAGATACTTGCCGCCCTGCAGACCCGGGCCAGAATAAAAAACAGTGAGCTGGCCAGGGAGTTACAGCTGGCAGCAACCACGCTCCAGGAGCGGATACGACGCCTGGAGGAGCGGGGAATAATCCGCGGCTATCAGGCCGTAATCGAACCAGAGAAGATCGGGTTACATGTCCAGGCCTTTGTGGGCATCACCCTTGATCGCCATGAGGCCGGTGACATTCAAGCCTTTGAACAGGCCATTAAGCGCTGCAGCAACATTACTGCCTGTTACCATGTAAGCGGCCGCTTCGATTACCTCCTCCAGGTGGTTGCAGAGGATCTGCAGCAACTGGGGAAACTGGTCAAGGTCGAAATCGCTTCACTGCCGGATTTTGGCCGCAGCGAAACCTTTCTGGCCTTTTCTGAGATAGAGTCAGCCGGGATGCTGCCTCTGGACGAGCAGTGAGACTCCCAAAAAACCATTCAGCTGGAGCAGAGACCAATAACAAGGAGGTTATCATGCAATTCCACAACCCGGAACAGGCCCTTGAACAGTGCAGCCGAACCCTGGGCGAACATGGCGGGGTCGCCCCCTCCATCTCCCGTTCCTCCACCTTTGTTGTCGATGATCCCGAATCCATGGCCGCCCTCTTCTCCGGAGAGAGGGAGGACGGTTTTCTCTACAGCCGTTCCTTCAATCCAACGGTGAATGTCCTCTGCCGTTCCCTTGCCGCCCTGGAGGCAACCGAGGCTGCCATGGGTACGGCAAGCGGCATGGCCGCCATTGCCACCACCCTGCTCCAGCTCTGCCGCCATGGAGATCACATCGTGGCCAGCGATACCATCTATGGGGGCAGTCATGCCCTGTTGGAGACCCTGCTCCCCCAGCTCAATATCACCACCACCTTTGTCGACTCCAGCGATCCGGCTGCAGTGGAGGCTGCCATTACCCCGCACACCCGGGTGATCTATAGCGAGACCATGGGGAATCCGACCCTGAGGATAGCCGATATCAGAGCCCTGGCCACGGTGGCCCACGATCATGGACTGCAACTGGTGGTCGACAACACCTTCTCACCGGTGGTGGTCACCCCGGCCCTGCTGGGAGCAGATGTGGTGGTCTACTCCTTAACCAAGTTCATCAACGGGGCCAGCGATCTCATTGCCGGTGCCATCTGCGGCAGTGAGGCATTTATCCGGGAGTTGATGGATCTGCACAGCGGCAGGATCATGCTTACAGGGCCGACCATGGATCCCAGGGTTGCCTTTGATATCCATCAACGCCTGCCCCACCTTCCCCTGCGGATGCGCGAGCACGGTAGGAGGGCCATGGCCATGGCCGAGCTCCTCGAAGATCTGGGATTAACGGTGCGTTACCCGGGGCTTGCCAGTCATCCCCAGCATCAGTTGTTTGCTGGAATGGTAAATCAGGGCTATGGGTACGGCGGGATGCTTACCCTTGACTGCGGCAGCCGAGGGCAGGCCGAAGAGTTGATGCGGGTGCTGCAGAACGAGGAGCAATTTGGTCTGCTGGCCGTCTCCTTGGGCTACTTTGACACCCTGATCAGTTGCTCCAGCGCCTCGACCTCTTCAGAGATTGGCGAACTGGACCAGCAAAAGATGGGCTTAGCACCAGGGCTGCTCCGCCTGGCCGTAGGCTACACCGGCAGCCTGGAAGGACGCCTTCACCAACTGCAGAGGGCGGTGGAAAAGGTGCTGGCAGTGTCGGTTTAGGCGACCTTTTTACTTTGGGAGCCCGCCTGTTTCAAGCGCCAGTTCAGGGCCTGCCTGGTGATACCCAACATCTGCGCCGCAATGGCCTGGTTGCCCTGGGCCCGTGAGAGGGCCTCGGTGATCAGCAACTCGCTGCCCTGCTTGAGGGTCGGCAGGGGGTGAACATCGGAAAAGAGTCCCATCTCCGGGGGGGACTCCTGCTGGACCATGCTCCGCGAGCTGTTGCGTTGGCAGATGTAGTGTTTAAACTCATCCATGCTCAGGGTGTGGGACTGATGTTTGGAGAGGGCGTTGAAGATCATCGCTTCCAACTCCCTGACATTGCCTGGATAATCATAGGTGCCCAGGAGAATCGGCAACTCTGTTGGATAAGCAGGCTGCGGTTTAGCCAACTTTTTGGCGGCCACGGCCAGGAAGTGTTCCAGTAAGAGATGGAGGTCGTCCAGCCGTTCTCGCAGGGGCGGGATATGGATCTGATGGGTGCAGAGACGGTAAAAGAGATCTTGGCGAAAGGCCCCGGTTTGCTGCAGCTGTTCCAGATCCTGATGGGTGGCAAAGATCATCCTGGCACTGGTTGAACGGGCGGTGTCTGAACCCAGAGGGTAGTACTCCCGTTCCTGAATCAGGCGAAGCAGCTTTACCTGAGCCACCTGGTTGAGATCACCGATCTCATCCAAGAAGAGAGTGCCGTCTGCTGCCTGGCTGACCAAGCCCTGGCGACTGGTGTCTGCTCCTGAGTAGGCTCCCCTCTTGTGACCAAAGAGGGTATCGCTGAGCAGGGTCTCGTCGTAACCGGAGATGTTGATGGCGACAAATTTTCCCCTTCGTCCGCTCAGGCGGTGAACAGCCCGGGCAAACAACTCCTTGCCCACCCCGGTCTCTCCGCTGATCAGCACCGGTTCACTGGTGGAGGCAATGGCCTCCATATACTGGAAGATGGTGTGCAGCTGCCGGTTATGGGTAATGATTTCTGAAAAGGCCTCGGGGCAAAACAGCTCCTGGGAAAAGAAGCCGGTCTTCAGGGCCGCATTCTCTGAGCGCAGTTCTGCAACTTCAACGGCCCGGCGGACACCGTTTATCAACCGCTGTTCCTCACTGACCTTGGTATAAAAATCGTATGCCCCCTGCTTCATACAGCTGACCGCCGCCTCCACGGTGTCCAGGCCGGTGACGACGATGGCCGCTACCCCGGGGTACTGTTCTACGATCTGCGGGAGTAGCTCTTCACCAGCCAGATAGGGCATATTCAGATCCAGGACCACCACCGGACAACGGTGTTCACCAATCAACTCAATGGCAGTGCGGGGATCATCGCTGGTGATGACATGATTCATTCCTGCAGAGCAGAGACTGAGCCGGAAGCTATGGAGCCAGGCCGATTCGTCGTCGACCAGCAGGATCGGTTGTCGGGGATATTGGCCTTTCAAGAATGAGTACCTCGCTGGGGTTATGGGGCCGGTCAGCGGCTGAGACGCCCTGGTCAGGCGGCCTCTCAGCTCACGGAAGCAACAGGGAGTCGAAGGGTGACCCTGGTCCACTCGCCTTCACTGGATGCAAAGGAAAGGGTGCCATGGTGCTGCTGGACAATAGCCAGCGAGACCGACAGGCCCAGCCCGGTGCCGCCCTGGGCACGTTTGGTGGTGAAAAAGGGGTCGGTAATCTGTTTCAGCAGCTCCTCACGGATCCCGCTCCCCTGGTCAAAAACCTCGAGCTCCACCATGGCAGGCTGTCGCTGGGACCTGGTGGTTATTATCATCTTTTGCCCTGGAACCGCAAGGGCTTCACAGCTATTCTGGATCAGGTTGATCGCCACCTGCACCAGGCGCTGGCGATTGCCCAGAATCAGGGGCAGGCCGCTGCCATAGTGGACCTCAAATGCACAGCTGGCCCTGTTGATACTGCTGGTGGTCAGCCGGATGGCAGACTCCACCACTTGGTTGAGTTGGATCCGTTCAAAACTCTCCGAGGACTCCTGGCGGGCGTAGTCCTTCAAGTCTTGAACGATCTGCCGAATTCTGGCTGCACTTTCCGCCAGCTCTCCATGGATCCGGGGCAACTGCTCACGCATCTCCGAGTAATCGATGCCTGCCACGGTAAAGTCACCGTAGTCACCGTAGTACTCATCGAGTACCGGCCGGATACTTTCCCAGCTTCTGGCCAACAGGGGCAGGTTTAAGAGAGAGATGGAGTTGGGATTGTTGATTTCATGGGCCACCCCGGATACCAGCAGGCCCAGGGAAATCATCTTATCGGCCTGAAGCAACTCCTGCTGCTGTCGAATGGCCAGTTGCTCACTTTTCTTCCGCTCCGAGAGGTCACGGATGATCCAGATGCCGTACCACTGAGCCATGATCGTGGCAGAAGAGAGGGCCAGCTCCACCGGTATCTGCCGACCAAGGGTATCTATAAGGCTGCACTCCAGGCCGTGACCGGAGCGATAGAGCACAGATTCAGACACCAGTTGCACCAGGGAAACCTCCGGATCAAGCGGCTGGAGCTGCAGCCATTGTTCGATTTCTTGACCAAGCACCTGGGTCTCAGAAAAACCGAAGAGTTCAAGCGCAGCACCGTTAAGATAGACCAGTCTGCCCATGGAGTCGATCAGCAGGATGGCGTCCCTGGCCGAATCGGCGAGGCCGCGGAATCTTTCCTCACTTTCACGGGAGATCCGCTGGGCCTGGTTGCGCTCCTCCGCAACCAGGGCAAAACGTTGGGAGAGGGTGGAGAGCTCCGCCCCCAGATCCTGCAACTCCCTGGGACCCCGCCAATGGAACGCCACCGGCAATTCCTGGCTCATGATGGTATTTAAACCGCTCAACAGCTCTTGACGCCAGTCTTCGATCCTCCGGCTGATCCCGCCGGCAAGGGCAAAGACCATCATGGTCATCAGGCCGACAATGGTGAGCACATTGACCAGCAGCGAGCGTTTCCAGCGGTGAATACTGCTCTCGTCCACCGGGCTGCCCACCCAGATCACAGGCGTTGATTCTGTTCCAAAGAAGAGAGGCAGCCATGCCGTTCGCTGCTGATCGGCATCCATGGCGCTGAAACGTGGTTGCCGGTTGTTGCCTGCAGTGTTAACTACGGAGATATCAGGTGGCCTGGCCGTGAGTTGACAGGAGACCTCCCCCCCGGCTCCGCAGCCATAAAAGGGGAGGCCTGCAAAATTGGCCCAGATGGAATCCCGATAATCATCGAGAAAGCGGGAAAGGTTGACCAGCATAGCCACCACGCCGATGGACTGGCCCTGGCTATCAACCACCTGGGTGCTCATCATCAGCAGGTAGTCCTGATGGCCGCTGAGATGGGGCGGCAGCTGCTCACTCTCCAGCAGTTGGGGATGGACCTCTCCCGGCAGCACCAGGCTGCGGCTGGCGCTCACCGCGGCCTGCAGCTGAACATCCAGCAGCTCCAGATGGTGTAAGGGCCCTTGATCTCCGGAACGATCCATGGCAAGCTTGAGTTCGGCGCCAGCCGAATAGAGCCGGATACTGCTCACCTGGAGATCGTCGCTGAACCAGGCAGAGAGGGTCTGCTCCAAAGGCGCCTGCTGGGTTCCTGTCTGCAGAAGCTGGTGCGTATACGGGAGGGTGGCCGTGCGCAGCAGGCTCTTGTTGATACAGCTGATCCGTGCGTTGAGCCGGGTAAGACTGGCGGCAGAGAGGGCCTGACTCTCCAGTCGGGCAGCTGATTCAAAACGGGACACGGTCCTGGGCAGATTGAGGCTGACCAGGATAAAGAGGGGCAGCAGCCCCAGGGCGATCACCAGAAAAAAAATATAGCTCCGTACCTTCATCGATCTTCTCAATGCCTCTCCTGCCGTGGAAGCGGGGGACCGGTTCAACCGGTGCAAAATAATGGACACTCCTCCAGACCACCGCTCATATCTTTCGCAGCCTACCCGCAGCTCAGCGGCGCCTTCCTCGGCCTGCAAAGCGCGAGCCTCCTGAAGACACCTTATTTTGGGGACATATCCAACCGGAAAGAAACAATCTCTCCACCAAACCTTGGCCTGGGCTGCCGATTTCCCTCCCCCTATCGGCGGCTCCTCTACTGCAGCGCAAGCCTCCCCTGGGAGGCCTTGCCTGGTCCAGTATTTTTGCACCCCTTGAGCGGCTGCTCCCGGGGTGAGCTGGGAGAGAGACGCCTGCCGGCTGAGCAGGCACTCCCGTAAGCCAATTCCTTGAAGAGCAGCAAGCGGATATGATACCCTTTTCTAGAGGGAGCCACAGAGGTGATCCTTTTGCCGACAGGGGGCCAGGATTGCAGCAAGGCTCGTTCCTGCTGAGCAGAACTCTCCAGGGCGACGGCAGCCGGCCTCATCATCCCGGCCCTGTCAGCCCCAGGAGGCTCAGCCATTTATTTCTACCCTCGCGGTTTTCGGTATGGAATGTGCTACCACACTGGAACAGCTAATCGACCGTGTTCGCTAAGGTGTTCGGAGCCAGGATGGTGTCCGGGTCTGCCAACCAGGTTGACCTGCTTGGTCAAGGCGACCAACCGGATAAGAGGACACGGCAAGATCGAATCAAGATCGAATCCATAACCACAGGAGGAAGAGCGTGCAAAAAACGATGCGTAAATTTGTACCAATGCTACTCATGGTAGGCCTGATCAGTTTTGGCTGCGCAGGTAACCAGGGTGCGGACCAGGCGATCAAGGCCGGGGGACCGACCGAAACCCAGAAGAAATCAGCCCAACTCTATAAGGGCAAGATTGTCGGCAAATCCAACAAGGCCAAGACCATCTCCATCGAGGTCGGCAAGGGCAAGCAGGCCAAGGTCATGATGGTCAAGTTTGACGAGCAGACCAAGGGGATGGAGCATGTGGCCAAGGGGCATGCCGCTATCATAACCTATGAACAACGCAAGGGAGAAACCGTTGCCACCTCGATCAAGCCTAAGCTTGCCAAGCTGCCGCAAGGGGTCACAGAGATCAAGACCAGGGAACTGCAGGCCCTGGTGGACGAGCAGCAGGAACTCTATCTGGTAGACTCCAGGCCTGCCCGTCGCTACGGTCAGGCCCACCTCCCTGGAGCTGTTTCCATCCCGGTTCCCCTGCTCAAGAAAAAGAAGGCGGCACTGCTGCCTGCGGACAGGGATAGACTCCTCATCTTCTACTGTGGAGGCCCTACATGAGGCATGTCAACTACCTCCGCCGGTCTGGCGAAGAAATTTGGCTATACCAACATCCGGGTCTATCTGGACGGCGAGCCTGCCTGGTCCAAGGCAAACCTGCCCACCTATGCGAACCATGACTTTATAAAAAAAGGCAATGTTGTCCTGGTGGATATCCGCCCCAGTACCGATGCCGTAGCCGGGCGCATCAAGGGTGCCTACTCCATCCCCTACGATCAGTTGGATGATCGCCTGGATGATATCCCCCGCAACGCTCCGGTCATCCTCTATGGAGAGGCAGAGGTGATGGACGCTGTGGAAGAAATGCGCGAGGATGGCTTTAAATATCTCTCCCTGGTTGAGGGCGGATTCGCGGGCTGGGTCGCCTCGGGTGAACCCGTTGAAAAAGGGCCGATCTTCAACACCGAGATCCGCTGGGTCCGTCAACTGGGCAAGGGCGAGGTCACCCTTGCTGACTTCCGCAAGGCAGCCTCCGGGGAAGACCGGGAGGCGGTCATCGTTGATGCCAGGACCAAGGAAGAGGTCGCAGAACTGGGCATCTTCAAAAATACGATCAACATCCCTCTGGATGAGATCCCCAGCCGGATGAGTGAGATCCCCAAGGACAAGAAGGTCTATGTCCACTGTGCCACCGGCGCTCGGGCCGACATGGCCTACCGTGAGCTGATCAAGAATGGCTATAACGCCAAGTTTCTCCTGCTCAACATCGCGGATGCTGACTGTGATTGCGAGATCATCAAACCATAAGAGCGCCCTGCCGGCCCTGGGGTACAACCACCCGGGGCCGGCTGTCGGGAGTCTCGCTCGCTTTTCAGCAGCCCAGCCCCGTGAGCTGGGATTACAAGCCTTGCAGTTCTTTGATTAAGGTTCCCATGGCCGCAAGCTTGGCCTGATCCACCTCACTCTGTCCGCCCCGGACCCCTTCCTCGATCTCCATGGCCAGGGCCCTGATTCCCTCGATCCCCAGGCTGGCTGAAGCTCCCTTGAGACTGTGAGCAGCTGCAATGACCTGATCGCTGTCACCAGCGGTTACAGCCTCCTGCAGCTGCTGAAAGTCCGACTGCGCAGAATCCTGAAAAAGGGTGATCAACTCTGCCAATAGTTCCTCATCACCTGCGGTCTGCTCCAGGGCAAAGTCCCTGTTCCACTGTAACGATACGCTTGTCATATTTTTCCTTAGGTTTAAGGCTTATCTTCCTGCATTGCCTTGTCAATGGTTGCAAAGGGAATCACTCCTTCGCGGAGGTACTCCAGCCGCTCATGGCCGCAGCCTATAAGAGTCGACCCCTTGAGCCCGGGCGTGGGCCCGCCATCCAGAATCAGGTCAAGTCCTTGGCTGAACACCGCCGCTACCTGCTGGGCCGTGGTGGCCGCAGGCAGCCCGGAAATGTTCGCGCTGGTGGCCGTGACAGGCCCGCCAAAGGCCTCGGTCAGCTGCTGAGCAACCGGATGTGAGGAGTGACGCATCCCGATGGTGCCGGTGGAGCCGGTGAGTGTCTGGGGCAGTTGGCGGTGGGCCGTACAGACCAGGGTAAGCGGGCCGGGCCAAAACCTGGCAGCCAGACGGTGAAAATCGGCCGGCAGAGGGCCTTCCGTCAACCGCTGACAGGCCATGCTGCCGGCAACGACCACCAGGATGGGCAGCTGTTGGTCCCGATTTTTCAGCCGATAGAGTTTATCCAGGGCTGCTTGATTAAAAGGATCAGCCCCAAGGCCGTAGTAGGTTTCCGTGGGATAGGCCACCAGCCCACCGTCTCGTAAGACCGCTACAGCCCGGCCAATGGCCGCGGGATTGACCTTGAGCAGCTCCTTCACACCCTGATCTGGCGATTTTTTTCCATCACCTGGGCTTCCATATCCCGGGCATACTGTTCCAACTTGGCCCGGATCCTCTCATCGCTGACCCCGAGGATGCGCGCGGCCAGGACCCCGGCATTTTTCGCTCCTGCCTTACCTATGCCCATGGTGGCCACCGGAATACCGGGAGGCATCTGGACTGTGGCCAGCAGGGCATCCATTCCGTTTAAGGGGGAGGCATCCAGGGGCACCCCGATAACGGGCAGGGTGGTATGGGCGGCCAGGACCCCGGCGAGGTGGGCAGCCATTCCAGCGCCGGCGATGATCAGTTTCAATCCTCGTTCCTGGGCAGTCTGGGCGTACTCCATGGCCATGGCCGGCGTTCTGTGGGCAGAGGCGATCCGCACCTCACAGCTGATCTCAAAGGATTTCAAGACCTCGACCGCGGCCTCCATCACCGGCAGATCCGAGTCACTCCCCATCAGAATACCAACAGAAGGGCCCTCATTCTGGCGCAATCTTCGCAGGGCCTTATGGCCGATATCTCGCCTGTAATAGGCTCCAGACCACTGGATTTCATCGACAGCCTGGTAGGCCAGGTCAATGGCCTTTTCAATATTCTGGCCAATGGCGGTGACCCCCAAGACCCGCCCCCCGTTGGTTACCGTACGCCTGTTGGCCAGCGTCGTACCGGCATGAAAGACTTCGACATCGCGAATCTTTGAACTTTTGATCAGGCCGGTGATGGCCTTACCTGTGGTGTAACTCCCGGGATACCCCTCTGAGGCCATGACCACACAGACCGTAGGTCTGGGGTCGATATCCAGTTCAATCTCAGCCAGGGTGCCATCGATGCAGTGCTCCATCACCTCAACCAAATCACTCTTGAGGCGCATCAACAGGGGTTGACACTCAGGATCGCCAAAGCGACAGTTAAATTCCAGGACATTGATCTCCTTGCCCTCGATCATCAAACCGGCGTAGAGCATCCCCCTGTAGGGCCGTCCCTCTTCCGCCATACCACGTACGGTGGGCAGCATGATCTCATTCATCACCCGCATGGTCATATGATCATCCAGGATGGGAGCAGGCGAGTAGGCGCCCATGCCTCCGGTATTCGGCCCCTTGTCTCCTTCAAAGGCCGCCTTGTGATCCTGTGACGAAGGCAGGGGCAGCACGGTTTTACCATCGGTGAAGGCAATAAACGAGGCCTCTTCCCCACGAAGAAAGGCCTCCACCACGACCCGGTTGCCGGCCCGCCCGAAGAGCTTATCCTTCATGATCGCATCCACCGATTGCTTGGCCTTGGCAGTGGTTTCGGCAATGATCACCCCTTTACCTGCAGCCAGACCATCGGCCTTGACCACACAGGGCGCCCCGATTTTGTCGATATACTTCTTGGCCTGCCCCGCCTTACTGAACACCTTGTAGGAGGCACTGGGGATATTGTATTTCTTTAAGAAATCTTTAGAAAAGGCCTTGCTGGCCTCCAACTCGGCAGCTCCCCTGCCAGGGCCGAAAATACGCAACCCCTTCTCTTCAAACAGATCGACGATACCAAGGGTCAGAGGGTCTTCTGGGCCGACGACGGTCAGATCCACGGCTTCCTTTTCTGCGAAGGCAACCAGCTGTTCGATATCATCTGCAGCGATATCAAGACAGGTCGCCATTTTGGCGATACCGGCATTACCAGGGGCACAGTAGATCGTACTCACCCGGGGTGACTGCTTCAACTTCCAGACCATGGCGTGTTCTCGACCACCACTACCGATTACCAAAATTTTCATTCGTTACTCTCCCCTACAGATAAGGTGTGTTAATAGCGTCTTCTCAATCCAATGATTGCAACGGTGTATTTCGTCCATGCACCCCCTGAGCTCAGATGCCCCCATATGGTTGAGCTAGAGACAGGGCTTTCCCGTACCTGGAAGACACCGTCCGGATTGCTGATCAGGAGACGCGGGAATTGATCAGCTCGACCAGTGGCCGGTCAACAGCGGAAAAACATGGCGTTCAGCCATTTTTCCCCATTAGTAATAAAAAGTTACCACATACGTCCAGTAAAAATATAAAGCTTTGCCAAGACCCTGCTCTGCCCTGGAGGCCAGACCCCCTTTTTCAACGGGATCTTCCGGCATTTTTCTTGACACTATAGCATGGATGCTGTTAGGCTCAGAATGAGGGCTCATTCATTTTTCTCAGCAACTTCCTGTTTATACATATAAATGAAATCTATTGACAAGCATCGGAAAATTATTCGTGCAGCCACGAAAGTCTTTGCCAAAAAAGGTTTTTTCAATGCCCGGATCTCAGATATCGCCAAAGAGGCCAAGGTGGCTGATGGCACTATATATCTCTACTTCAAAAATAAGTTTGATATTCTCATCTCGGTCTTTGAGCAGGAAATAGGAAAACTGATCGGACAGATCACGCTATTGCTGAACAAGGAGGATGATCCCAAGGTAAAGCTGGAGATCTTCATCACCAAACATCTGGAGGAGATGAAGAAAAATAGAAACCTGGCAGAAGTGATCCATATTGAACTTCGCCAAACCAACAAGCTCATCCGCGAATACCGAAAAAACAACTTCAGCCAGTACCTGAACATTCTCTCGTCCATCATCATCGAGGGGCAGGAAAAGAAGGTCTTTCGCAACGATATTGTCCCTGACCTGGCAAAACAGATCATCTTTGGTTCCCTGGACGAGATCTCCCGTATCTGGGGGCCAAGCAACGATATAGATCAGGATTTCACCGTGGAGGAGGTGAGCGCCCAGTTGACCTCCATCTTTCAACAGGGAGTCATGGGCCAGCCTGAGTAGCCGTTTCCTGTTCACCGCTTGTTCCTCTTTAAGGGTCAACCGCCTCCAATTCCTGGTGCCCCCGCCTTTGGCAGACCCTATTCGCTGCCTGAAGGCGGGGGCACTTTTTTACCCTGCTACTGATCAGCCGAGCCTTGAATTCTCCCGATGAAGGCTTTTGATCCAGGGCAACTTAGGCTCAGCTCCGAGCCATAAACACCCCCCCACAGCCCTGTTGCCGAAATCTCATGCCGAGGACGACCACAGGTTTCAACTCTGTTCTAACAGGCCAGGCCTACGGAAGGTTACAATCCTAGGCGATGGTGCCGCTGGCAATCTCCATTACCTCAAACTCGCGCACTCCACCTGGGGTTTTGGCCCGCACCTCATCACCGATCTCCTTGCCGAGCATGGACCTTCCCAAGGGGGAGAGTACCGAGATGGACCCTTTCTTGACATCAGCCTCCTCCGGACCAAGCAACTGGTAGGTTACGCTTTCATCGCTATCCATATCCATGAGGGTGATCACGGTACCGAAGACGGCTCGATCAATGGAGACCTTGGAACAGTCGATGACCTCTGCCCGGCCCAGTTTGTCCTTCAGTTCCATGATCCGGCCTTCAATCATACTCTGCCGTTCCTTGGCTGCATGGTACTCTGCGTTCTCTTTCAAGTCGCCGTGTTCCCTGGCCACTTCGATGGCTCTCACCACCTCAAAACGATCAACTCGTTCCAGTTGCTCCAGTTCTTCCCGCAACCGCTGATTTCCTGCTTTGGACATTGGTATCCGTTCAACCATTCCTTCTTCCTCTACATAGGTAATACTTAATGAATAAACCGAGTCAGCAGGCTGCTGTTGCCGCCCTCCCGGTTCAATTTTTATGCCCAGGGCCTTCATCGGGGACTGACACCATTAAGTGGCGTCGTCCCCTCTCGCCAAGGACTGCTCATACCCTGCCCCGGGCAGGATAAATAATTCGAATCTCATTTTTCAATCTATCTTTAGTTCAGACCTTCAGCTGTCCGGCTGGATGTGCTGCCCTGTAACGTACCCAGTTCATGATATCTTCCCTGTGCCCGGAGCAAGTCCTTCAACTCTTCAAGCACAGGATCGTCGGCCGAAACCTCTTTAGCCATGGCCAGGAGGACATCGGCCAGTTCATGCATCTTGTGCTGATTACGGAGGAGCTCTGCCATGATGGCATAGATCTCCAGCCGCTGGTTCGTCACCTGAAGAAGATCTTCCCAGAGCAGCGCACTGCCCCTGTTTTCGACCAGGACCAACAGATCGCTTGCCAGCACGACCAGGACCTCCCTGCGCAGGATAACGACCTCTGTTTGTTCCGGGTAGCGCTCCAACAGAGTATCACAGACCTCCAGGGCTCTGTCTGTTCTGCCGGTGAGAAGATAGAGTCGGCCTCGTCGCAGGGCCTGGTCAAAGCTGAGCTGATTCTGGGCAGACAGCAGCTCCAGGTGGCGGAGTTCCATCATCGGGTTATCGGCGGAACGGTAATAGCCCACCAGGGCCTGGTTGGCAGCCAGATTAACTGGATCGACCCCGATCAGCTCCTGCCAGTAGCCAGCAGCAGCGCCGGGCAACTGTTGCCGCTCCGCCAGCTGAGCGCAGAGGGCCAGCACCTCCGGGTCCCTGGAAAAGTTGTTATAGACCTGGGCCGCAATCTCTCTTGCGGCCTGTTGTTTGTCCAGGTGTGCATAGGTGATAAAGGCCAGACGAAGGGCGCTCGGCTGCTCTGGCTGATGCCCCACCAGATCTTCAACCAGGGGTAGGGCTGCCAGCCATCTGGATTGAGCGAGCAGGGATCGGGTCAACCCTTCCAGCGCCTTGAGCCCTGCATCCCCTTGGGGATGCTCTAGGTAGAGCTGTTCGTAGAGACTGGTCGCCTGCTGCAGGTTGCCGGTATGCAGAGCGATCATTGCCTGGGCAGCACGATAGGCGACCTTGTTCGGGCCGTTTGCCAGCAGGATATTGAGTTGACGATCTGCCTCTTCCCAGTGTTTGAGATGAAGCAGGATCGAGCAGTATTCCCAGCGAGCCGCATCCAGATTCGGCTTGGCTGCCAACAGGAGCTCGTAGCCGGCCATGGCCTGATCATAGCTTCCCTGACGGGAGCACTCCCTGGCCTCATCCCATGAGGTTTTCCAGGCGGGTTCCTGCTGAGCTGCATAGGCGATATCACGCTCAGGAACCAGCTTGAGCCGACTGTCCGGATCTTCTCCAGGGGATTCTGCAGCCGCCGTCCCCGGATAGTGGAGGAGCAGCACCAGGGCTATGGCTGCCAACAGGGAGCCTGGAGAGATTCGGTCCATCAGGAAAGTACTCGCTCTTACTGTTACCGAAAAAAGCCAGCAATGGTTTCTACAACATAGGCCAGCTGCTCCGGGTTAAGCTCCGGGTAGATCGGCAAGGCCAGCGACGAGGCAGCGGCCTGTTCAGCCACAGGGAAAGACTGACGGCTCACCTCTTCCAGGGAGCTGACACACTCCTGCTGATGGAGACAGAGGGGATAGTAGATCTCACAACCCACCCCATGAGTGATGAGGTGCTCGCGGAGTTGGTCCCGCCGCGGCACATGGATGACAAACTGGTTGTAGATGTGGTAGTTGTGCTCGTCGGCACCTGCCACCTGACTGAAGGCTGCTGACGGCAACTCCACCGGCTGGCCAACCAGGCCCGCCTCCTTGAAGAGAAGGCGGTAGGTAGCGGCATTGGCCCGCCTGGCCGCGTGCCAGGACTCGAGGTGCCGTAACTTCACGGACAGGACCGCGGCCTGGATCGCATCAAGCCGAAAATTACCCCCAATCCTGGCATGGTAATACTTGGGTTCAGCACCGTGATTGCGGTTGTAGCGCAGGATGTCGGCATAGTCATCATCCGAACTGGTGATCATGCCGCCGTCACCGATGCCGCCCAGATTTTTGGAGGGGAAGAAAGAGAAACAGCCTGCAATCCCCATGGATCCGGCTTTTCGCCAATCCACCCTGCCATCCACTTCAAAGGGGTACTCTGCGCCAATGGCCTGTGCCGCGTCCTCAATCACGGGCAGCTCATAGCGCCTCGCCAAGGCCAACAGTCGCTCCATGTCGGCACATTGGCCGTAGAGGTGCACCGGCAGGATCGCCTTGACCCGCTGCCCTCGTTTCAAGGCCTGCTCCAGGACCTCTTCGGCCTGGATCGGATCCAGGTTAAGAGTACCTGGTTCCACATCTGCAAACAGGGGCAGGGCTCCGGTTCGGAGAATGGTGCCCATGGTGGCAAAGAAGGTGTATGGGGTGGTCAGGACGTAATCACCTGCCCCGATATCCAAAGACATCAGGGAGGCCAACAGTGCATCTGTACCGCTGGAGACGCCGACTCCATGGCGGCTGCCGGTGTATGCGGCCACCTCCTCTTCAAACTTCTGGACCGCAGGCCCGAGGATGTATCCGGTTGAATCAATAACCTGGGTAACAGAGTCGATAATTTCCCGGCGAAGCGGCTCCAACTGGGGCTTCAGATCAAGTAAAGGTACATTCATTAGAAATAAAATGGGGTAAAAGAAAGAGATGAAAAAATGAGTTAGGACGTTTCCTTGAGGGGTCGCTGGGCAAAGATGGTACTGTCACCGCTGAAAAAATCATGGATGTCAGGCATCTCCTTTTCCAGCTGTTTGCGCAGCTTTTTTAAAAGATTTGCCTCTATCTGCCGCACCCGTTCACGGGAAATGTGAAATTCATCGGCTATGGTCTGCAGGGTCTTGGGCTCGTCGCTCAACAACCGACTGCTGAGGATGACCTGTTCCTTTTCATTGAGGTGCGGATTGAGGCCTGCCAACACCTCCATCAAACGCTCCCGCATCTCATGACTGGCAACAATCTCTTCGATGCCTGGGCCTTCGTGGGGCAGAAAGCTCTTCTGCTCGTCCTCTGAGTCGCTGCGGACCGGTGCTTCCAGGGATACATCCCAGTTATCCATCCGCTGCCCCATCTCGATCACCTCACTTTCCTTGACGTTGAGGCGTTCGGCGAGAAGTTTTACCTCCGGCTTAAAGCCTTGTGCTTCAAGCAGTTTCTTCTCTTTATTGAGGCTGAAAAAGAGTTTTCGCTGGGCCTGGGTGGTGCCGATCTTAACCAATCTCCAGTTATCCATGATAAACTTAAGGATATAGGCCCTGATCCAGTAGGCGGCGTAGTAGGAAAATTTGACCCCTCGATAGGGGTCGAATTTTTTGGTGGCCTGGACCAGACCGACATTGCCCTCCTGAATCAGATCCATGAAGTTCTGCATCCAGTACTTCTGAAAATCCATGGCCACCTTGACCACCAGGCGCAGATTGGAAGAAACCAGGCGATAGGCGGCATCCGGATCACCGGTTTCCTGAAAGCGGATGGCCAGCTCATCGGTCTCTTCCCGGCTGAGTAGCTCATACTGGCTGATCTCCTGCAGATATCTGTGCAGAGCAGGGTTGCTCAGGGCCGGCAGATTCTCCTCGTTGGAGCTCACCACCAGAGGGTGATGTTGGGCACTGTTGGGATCAAGCCTGCCGGTATCGCGTGATTGCGTCATATAAAGAGACCGTGTTGTGGATAATAAAAAAAATGGGCGCAGTGCGCTGAAGAGGTAATTCTCAACCGCCTGTTGTGTCTCCTGCCGGGGAGAGATAAGCTCAACAGTACGATGGGATCTTTTAAAAAAAGAGGAATCAGAAAGCAATACTGTGAATCATGGTTATGAATATCATACTCCATTCTGTCTTTTTTTTCACTTTATATAGCAACTATTCGCGGAAGAGTTTTTTTTTCACCTGAACTATGCTATTCATACGCGCCGCCTAAGATGCACTTTCACCTCCACCAGACAATCATCCTATGAACAAGATACGAAACTTTAGCATCATAGCTCACATCGACCACGGCAAGTCCACCCTTGCCGACCGGATTATCCAGCTGTGCAACATGGTCACTGACCGGGAATTCAAGGATCAGCTCCTGGACAACATGGACATTGAGCGTGAGCGGGGCATCACCATTAAATCACAGACGATCTGCCTGCCGTTCACCTCCAAAGACGGCAATACCTATACCCTCAACCTGGTGGATACCCCCGGTCACGTCGACTTCAGCTACGAAGTGTCCAGGGCCCTGGCCTCCTGCGAAGGCGCCCTGCTCCTGATCGATGCCGCCCAGGGGATCGAGGCCCAGACCCTGGCCAACCTCTACCTGGCCATGGAGAACGACCTGGAGATCATTCCGGTGATCAACAAGATCGACCTGCCTGCGGCAGAGCCGGAAAAGGTAGCCGCCCAGATCGAGGAGGATCTGGGCCTGGACGGAGAATCGATCCAGCGCTGTTCTGCAAAAACCGGTGAAGGGGTTATGGAGCTGCTGGAGGCTATTGTCGAGTATCTGCCTGCACCCGAGGGAGAGACTGACCAGCCTCTTCAGGCCCTGGTCTTTGATGCCAACTATGACCCCTATAGGGGTACGATTATCTCTGTGCGGATCATCAATGGCACCATCAAGAGCGGCGATCAGATCCAATTCATGTCCAACCTGGCCGAATACCGGGTAGAGGAGTTGGGCGTCTTTGGTCTGAAACGCACCAAGACCAAGTCACTCTCTGCCGGCGAGGTCGGCTATATCATCGCCGGGGTAAAAACCGTCTCCGACACCCGACCAGGCGACACCATCACCTTAAAAGAGAGCCCCTGTTCCTCCCCGCTGCCAGGGTTTCGCGAGATACAACAGGTGGTCTTTTCCTCGATCTACCCCATCTCCACCGAGGATTACGAGGATCTGGCTACTGCCCTGGAAAAACTGAAGCTCAACGATGCGGCCCTGACCTACCAGAAGGACTCTTCGGCGGCCCTGGGATTTGGATTCCGTTGTGGATTTTTGGGCCTGCTCCACCTGGAGGTGGTTCAGGAACGACTGGAACGCGAGTTTGACATCTCCCTGATTCTCACCGTTCCCACGGTAAAGTATTACTTCTATCTCCAGGACAAGACCAAGGTGGAGATCGACAATCCGGCCTACTTCCCGGATCCCGGCTCCATCGATCGGATCGAAGAGCCTTTTATCAAGGCCACCATCCACATCCCGGAACGCTATATGGGGGCGGTAATGACCCTATGCATGGAACGGCGCGGAGAAAACACCAACTATCACTACCCCATGCCCGGTCGAATCGAGTTCACCTGCGAGTTGCCGCTGGCCGAGGCGATTTACGACTTTTATGACCGCCTCAAATCCGTTACCCAGGGCTACGGCTCCTTTGATTACGAGCTCCTGGACTACCGCACCAGTGACCTGGTCAAACTCGACATCCTGGTCAACGGAGACCAGGTCGATGCCCTCTCCCAGCTCACCCATCGCACCAAGGCCAGGGAACGGGGCCTGAACGCCTGTGAGCGACTCAGCGAAGAGATCCCCAGACAGATGTTCAAGATCGCCATCCAGGCAGCCATAGGCGGCGGCATCGTTGCCAGAAAAAACATCTCTGCCCTGCGCAAAGACGTTACAGCCAAGTGTTATGGTGGTGATATCTCAAGGAAACGAAAGCTCTTGGAAAAGCAGAAGGCCGGCAAGAAGCGGATGAAGACCGTGGGCAATGTGGAGATCCCCCAGCGAGCCTTCCTGGCCGTACTCAAGTCAGACCAGTAAGGGGAAGAAGGCAAAGACGCGCCCGGCAGCGAACTCCGGGCGCGTAACTCAAGAGGGGACGATTCAGCCCCTGCTCTCAACCTTGGTGAAGATAATCAAAGAGCAGCTGGCGCACTCCATCTACCCCCTGACCGGTCTTGGCGGAAAAGATCAACCGCTGGTCGGCCTGGATCTCCAGGCCCCGATCAAGGGCTGCGGCATGCTGATTCTGCCTGTTACGGGTCAACTTGTCCGCCTTGGTGTAGACCAGGTGGTAGGGGCGCCGGTGATAGCGTAACCAGTTGATCAACTCACGGTCCAGTTCCTTGGCCTCGTGGCGCAGGTCAACGATAACGACCACCAGTGCCAGCCGTTCCCTGTTTTCCAGGTAACTGGAGATCAGGTCCTGCCACTGGTTGCGGACCTTTTTGGACACCCGGGCAAAGCCATAGCCGGGCAGATCCACCAGATAGAGTCGTTCATCCACGCTGAAGTAGTTGAGACTCTGGGTCTTACCCGGCTTGGAGCTGGTTTTGACCAGGTTGGAACGACCGAGCACCCTGTTCATCAGGCTGGATTTGCCCACATTGGATCTGCCGGCAAAGGCTATCTCCGGATAGATCTCATCGGGCAGCTGTTTGGAACTGAAGGCCGAGAGTAAAAACTCGACCTTCTGGAGATTTAGGGGCTGTGACATACGCTTCTGGATGCTTTGAGCAGATAAAGAGGATCAGATAACCTTGTTCAGGGTATACTCGATGATCCCTTCAGCACCGGCTCTTTTCAGTTGCGGCACCAGATCTCTGACCTGATGCTCCGAAATCACGGTCTCCACCGAGAACCAGTCCTGTTTATAGAGCTTGGCCACGGTGGGGGCGTTGAGGCTGGGCAACAGGGCAATGATGGTGTCAACGCTGTCCTGGGGAACGTTCATCTTCAGGCCAACAATCCGATCGGCCCGCAGGGCGCCCTGGAGCAGGAGGATGATATTTTCAATCTTTTCCCGTTTCCAGGGATCCTGGAGCGCGGCCTTGTTCGCCACGAGCTGGACATTGGACTCCATCAGTTCATGGATCACCCTCAGTCCATGGGCCCTGATCGTCGACTCGGTCTCTGTGACCTCAACAATGGCATCGGCAAGCCCGGAAACCGCCTTGGCCTCGGTGGCTCCCCAGGAAAAGGAGATATCCACGTCCATGCCCTTTTCTGCAAAAAAACGTCGGGTCACATTAACCAGCTCGGTGGAGATCCGCTTACCGTTGAGCTGCTCCACCGTGGTAATCTCTGAGTTGCCGGGGACAGCGATGACCCAACGGGTCGGCTTCTTGCTGACCTTGGAGTAGACCAGGTCGGCAACCACCTCAACATCGGACTCATTTTCCATGGTCCAGTCTTTACCGGTAATTCCGGCATCCAGCATACCCGATTCAACGTAGCGGGACATCTCCTGGGGGCGACAGATGGAGCAGGACAGCTCCGGGTCATCCACCTCCGGAAAGTAGTTCCTGGACATGAGTTTGATCTGCCAGCCTGATTTTTCAAACAGCTCGATGGTGGCCTTCTCCAGGCTACCCTTGGGAATCCCCAACTTTAAAACGCTCATAATCTATACCCTCTTCCTGACCCCATGATAGCGGTCAGGGTCTTATTTTTTTCCATATACCTCTTCGGGATCAAAAACCAGCTTCCCGTGAATTACCAGCTGTTCGCCAGCCACCTTTCGGAAAAAGCAGCTATGGTAGCCCTTATGACAGGCTGCGCCACCGAGTTGTTCCACCTGGAACACCACGGTATCCTGGTCACAGTCCACCAGAATCTCCTTGATCAGCTGCACGTGCCCGGAGGACTCCCCCTTCAACCACAGTGCGTTCCGACTGCGGCTCCAGTAGTGGGCCTTGCCGGTTTCAAGGGTCTTTTGCCAGGCAAGCTCGTTAATATAGGCCAGCATCAGTACCTGGCCGGTGGCATGGTCTTGGACCACAGCAGGCAGCAATCCATTTTTGTCTTTGCTAAAATCCAGTTCAATCATTTTTTCGGTCTTGGTTGTATTCCCACCGACCGTAAGGCCGATGTCTCTTCATCACCCGGATTTCTCCCCCTGCCGAGCCGATCACGGCCGGTTCAGGCCTGAGCTTCCCCCGGTTCAAGGCCCACGATACCGTACCGGCCCTATCGCCGGCACAGACCCGGCCCTGGGTAAAGATGGTCAAAGACGGTACTGGACACTTGCCCGGAGCTGGTTAGGTGGGAGTTCAGGAGGGCATGGAGGATACTTTTGGCCGCGAGCCACCGGGATTGAGCGGCAAGTATGTTTAGTCTATCTTCTTTTGCCTAGACCCCTGCGCACCTGAAGCCATCTCAGGCCTTGGACTTGTATGCGTTCCAGCCGACTTTGTCAAGCCCTCAAGAGCAAGTTGCGGCCAAGTTCCGGACACGGCAACCACTGATCCAACTATTGTCAAATCATGGCAGGATGTTTATCATAGGGCCAAAAGTATCCACCCCAGGGCTATCTTGAAGAGTGCGTCATCCTGGACCGGCTTAAGGACTGCGAGAAGAATACCCCAGGTATCCTTTGGATATTCCGAGGATAGACTTCAAACACAAGGCCGGGAGCGGACAAGTCAGCAGGGATTCAGGTGGCCCTCAAATCCGATCATCAAGGAAAAGTACATGTGCCCAGTGCAGCTCACAGATCAAATTTTAGTCAGTTATACAGCAACCCTGGACTCTGGAGAGGCCGTAGAGAGCGTTCCTGAGAACAAGCCCATCGCGCTGGCCATCGGCTCTGGCAGGATCCTGCAGGCCGTAGAGGCATCGCTCCTTGGGATGGAGCCTGGAGAGAGCAAGACCGTCCGAATTCTCCCGGAAGATGCCTTTGGTCGCTACTACAAAAGCCTGGTCCACGAGGTGCCCCTGGCAAACTTCGGTAATAAAGTCCAGCCCAAACCCGGAATGATCCTCTCGCTTTCCGTGGAAAAAGATGGCCAGGAGCAACAGGTGCCGGCTACGGTTCTGGGTATCAATAACGACACCGTCACCATTGACTATAACCACCCCCTTGCTGACAAGGCCATCACCTATACTGTAAAACTGCACGCCATCGGCAACTGAGCAGCAGCTCGTTCTGCCCAGGCTCCTTGCCCTTCTCAGGAACAGGGAGGTCGCGACTTCAGGATTCCTGGATCCACCGGTCCCCTCCCCCTGAGCAGGCCCATCCTCATTTTTTTCAGAGGCTCAGGTCTCCCTCCTGCCCTCCCCTCCCCCAGACGTCGGCAGCATCGAAGGCGGCCTCTTTTTCCGATACTCCAGCCAGTGATGCCAAAAACTCCTCGGGGGTGAAACATCCGCGTGGTTCTCTCCGATACCATCCCTCCTCGGTCGAGGTTCCCTGCCATCGGCGCTGAGCAGGTTTGGTCTTGGTGGATCATGGTGGGACAGGGGAGAGCCGGGAGGATCCAGGGCGATGCCCCTTTTTCTCGATTATAGGGCTCTTTTAAAGCATCAGCAGGCGCTCCCCCCTGTGCTGACTCAGGAAAAAGAGAGAAAAAGCTGTACAACGGACCATGGAAACGTACAATATAAGGATATTGGGTACGGTAAAGCATCAGCTGGCATCTTCGGGATCTGCGGCCTGCGGGTCCCAGGCCTGGAAACAAAGATGCCACAGGCCGATAGATGTGCAATGAATGAGGCCTTATAGTCTATAGCGAGTATAGCCCCAGAAATTGCCCGGGGCGCAAGGCCTCAGGATGGCCAAAAATCGACCGAACGTCGAAGAGCATCGAAAGTAAGTATTTATTTTAACAGCTTAAATGTTAGTTCAACAACAGAACTGACCCCACAGGCAGATGATACATTGTAGGAGAACAGGATATGTCTTTTGAAGATGACGAAATTTTGCAAGGTTTTATTGAAGAGTCACTGGAGCATCTTGCAGATATCGAAAATGACCTCCTGGCCATAGAGGAGCGGGGAGCAGATATTGATGTTGAGCTGGTCAACAAGGTATTCCGAGCGGCCCATTCCATCAAGGGCGGCGCCGGATTCATGGGACTGACGGTCATCCAGGACCTGGCCCATGCTGCAGAAAACGTCCTTGGCCTGATTCGAGCTGAAAAACTGACACCCACACCTGAGATTGTCAACACCCTCTTACTGGCATCTGATCAGCTCCAGCAACTGATCGAGGATACCGGCAACAGCAACAGTGTGGACATCAACAGCCATGTAAGTGCCTTAAATCTCATCTTCGAACAGGGCGAACCAGCCCCTGGTGGCGACCAGCCTGTTGCTGAGGCAGCAGCCGATGAGCCGGCCCCGATCGAAGAGGGGACAGTAGAGGCAGAGAGCCCGCCCCAGGAGGCTGCTCCCTTCTACCTGGATGAGGAGCTGATTAAGCCTGAACCCGTGGCTGAGGTCGAACCGGAACCGATACCGGAACCGCAGGCCGACCCAGTTGCCGAAGCTCTGCCGGAACCAGCCCCGCTTCCCCAGCAGGAGAAAGCCCAAAAAAAGCCGAGCAAGCAGGCAGCAGTGCCTGTCACCAAACAGGACACCTCCATCCGGGTCACGGTCAGCCTGCTGGATCAGCTGATGAACCTGGCCGGAGAACTGGTCCTCTCCAGGAACCAACTCCTCCAGACCATCTCCTCCGGAGATGGCCGCAATGCAGAGGCCGTGGGACAACGCATCGACCTGGTCACCTCCGAACTCCAGGAAGCGATCATGTTGACCAGAATGCAGCCCATCGGCAATGTCTTCAATAAATTTCCCCGGGTGGTCAGGGATCTGTCCAAGAAGCTGGACAAACAGATGGATCTGACCATTGTTGGTAAGGATGTTGAGTTGGACAAGACCATCATCGAAGCCATTAACGACCCCCTGACCCACCTGGTCCGCAACTCCGTGGACCACGGAGTAGAACGTCCAGCCGATCGGGTAAAGAAGGGTAAGGATGCCCGGGGCCTGATCGTTCTCAAGGCCTATCATGCAGCCGGCCAGGTCGTTATCGAGATCAGTGACGATGGTAAAGGAATCGACGGCGACGCCCTGGCCGAGACTGCCATCAAGAAGGGTTTGATCACCCAAGAACAGGCCAACGTGCTGTCGGAGAAGGAGCGGATCAACCTGATCCTCCTGCCCGGTTTTTCCACGGCCGAACAGGTCACCGATGTCTCCGGACGCGGGGTGGGCATGGATGTGGTCAAGACCAACCTTGATCAGTTAGGCGGATCCATCGAGATTGATTCCGAGGTGGGCAAGGGCTCGACCATCTCCATTAAACTGCCTCTGACCCTGGCAATTATTCCCTGCCAGATCATCATGACCGGCGGTGAACGTTATGCCATACCCCAGGTGAACCTGGAAGAGCTGCTCCGCATCCCGGCCTCAAGGATCAAAGAACGGATTGAACGCGTCGGAGATGCCGAAGTCGTCCGCCTGCGCGGCAACCTCTTGCCCCTGATTCGGATGGCAGATGTTTTTGAGATCGAGCGGACCTACTTTGACCCGGTCAGCGAGGAGACTCGGCTGGACCGTCGGGAAAATGTCGCAGACCGCAGGTCAAAGAGCACCCCCCTCAAGACCGATCAAGAAGAGCAGGAGGAGGCCGAGGCGGCCAGGAAGCAGCAGGAACAGCCCCGCAAGGGGGATCGCCGACAGAGTGTAGCCAGTGCCATGAATATCGTGGTGGTCTCCACCGGAGCCATGAAATACGGGCTGATCGTCGACCAACTCCAGGATTCAGAGGAGATCGTCATCAAGCCCCTGGGACGACATCTCCAACAGTGTCAGGGCTATGCCGGCGCCACCATCATGGGTGACGGTCGAATCGCCCTGATCCTGGATGTGAGCAGTATCGCCGGCATGGCCGGTTTGACCTCCCTTGAGGGCTCAGAGCGAGCCGCTGAACTCGCCGATGCAGCGAAAGATGCCATCACCAAGACCAGGGACAAGCAGGCCCTGCTCACCTTTTCCAGCGCCCCCACCGAATTCTTTGGGGTGCCCCTCAATCAGGTGGAGCGGGTGGAGAAAATCAAGCAGGATGACGTCGAGGATGTCGGCGGTCGCCGGGTCATGCAGTATAGGGGCGGCACCCTGCCCCTGGTCAGCATCGATGAGGTGGCCATGGTTCAGCCGATGGATATCCAGGAGAACCTGCTGGTCATCGTCTTTCATCTGGCTGGCAGGGATGTCGGCCTGCTGGCCACCGGCCCCATCGATGCCATCGAGATCTCCTCAGACATCGATGACGTCACCCTCAAACAGACCGGGATCATGGGTTCCTCCATTATCGGTGAAAAAACCACCATGCTGGTTGATATCTTTGAAATCGTTCAAACCATTAATCCCCAGTGGTTTGAAGAGCTTACAGCGAGCGGCTCCTTTGAGGATGAAGAAGTCGCGCCCACAATCCTGATTGTTGAAGATTCCAATTTTTTCCGCAACCAGGTAAAAGGCTATATGGAGGAGGCTGGTTTCCAGGTCCTGGAGGCCGAAGACGGCTTGGAAGCCCTCCAGGTCCTGGAGGAAAATATCAGTGAGATAACCATGGTGGTTACCGACATTGAGATGCCCAACATGGACGGCTTTGAGCTGACCGAAAAGATCAAGAATAACCCCGAATACGCCCACCTGCCGGTGATAGCCCTGACCACCCTGGCCGCCGACGAAGATATCGCCCGGGGCAAGTCCGTGGGTGTGGATGAGTACCACATCAAGCTGGACAAGGAACGGCTGATGAAGAGTGTTCATAAATATGCCAAAGAGTGCAGCCTCGCCTGAAGGCACGGATCAGCGATCTGGCAGGGATCGGGTTCCGACCCCCTGCCAGCTATCCTGCACAACCCCTATGCCAATTTTTCCTGACCGCCCAGAGCCTCAGCGCAGCGGTTCCTGGTGACTGAAGGGAAGCGCCGATAAGATCCAAATTTCCACCCTTGATTTTCAAAGTTTTCCGGAGACAGACGATGACAACATCCACTCAAGCCAACAAAAATATTATTGAACTTGCCACCTTTTATGTCGGCGACGCCCTCTGCGGCATGGATATCCTCAAGGTGCAGGAGATCAATAAGTTGATGGAGATGACCAAGGTCCCCCAGGCCCCGGATTACGTGATTGGGATTCTTAATCTCCGCGGCCAGATTGTCACCATCATCGATCTGGGCAAAAAACTCGGCCTGGGCTCAACAGACCTTGGGCTTGATCCCCGTAATATCATAGTCAACGCCCCGAGTGAACATATAGGCCTGCTGGTTAAAAGGATCAGCGATGTGGTCATGGCTGATCCCGATAAGATCGAGTCTGCGCCCGCCAACATGAACGGTATCCAGGGTGGCTATTTCACCGGGGTCTATAAGACGGATAACAAGCTGATCGGTATTCTGGATATCCAGGCTGTACTGAAGATGAGCTCCGAAAACATCAACCGCGTATAGAGGCGCTTGAAGACCAGAAGAGTACAGCCATGGTCGAATCTGCCTGTGTCGAGAGCGATACCCAGGCCAACTATTCAGGTCACCCTCTAATCGTTTAGCCGAGTCCCTTTCCCCATGTTGAAAAAAATTCGAACACTGGTCGTCGATGATACCATCGTCTACCGCAAGGCAGTCTCTGATATCCTGGGAGAGATCCCGGGAGTCGAGGTAGTCGGCGTAGCCCATAACGGCAAGATTGCCGTCTCCAAGATCAAAAGCCTTAAACCGGATCTGCTCACCCTGGACATCGAGATGCCGGAGATGAACGGCATCGAAGTCTTGGATTACCTGCGCCAACACGCCCCTGATGTCTCCGCCATCATGGTCTCCACCCTGACCAGCGAAGGCGGAGACATGACCATGAAGGCTCTGGAACTTGGCGCCTATGACTTCATCCTCAAGCCGAGCACAACCAATATCAGCGAGAGCAAGAAACACCTCCGCGCCCACCTTGCCCCCCTGATCAAGGCCTTTATGACCGGCCGAACCACCGTTGGTTCCATGGGGAAAAATGGAACCAAACTCCGGCCGACAGCACCTGTTCGCCCGAGACCAGCCAACGGCCCGCAGCGACGGACAGCAGGCGCCGCCGCCGGCAGGGGAGCAAGCCTCCACCAGGGAAAATCAGAAATCGTTACCATCGGCATCTCCACGGGTGGTCCCAATGCCCTGGCCCGGATGATGCCCATGCTTCCGGCGGACCTGGGCGTGCCGCTGGTCATCGTTCAACACATGCCGCCGGTCTTTACCCGCTCCCTGGCCAACAGCCTCAATGCCAAGTGCGCGCTCAGGGTCAAGGAGGCGGAAAACGGTGAGGCCATCCAGGCCAACGTGGCCTATATCGCCCCTGGCGGCAAACAGATGAAGCTGGTCGCCTCTGCCGATGGCTTAAACCGTCTGATCAGACTCACCAATGATCCTCCGGAAAACTCCTGCAGGCCCTCCGCAGATTACCTCTTTCGTTCGGTGGCCGATTACTACGTGGGCAGGACCACCGCCGTGATCATGACCGGCATGGGCTCTGACGGGACCTCCGGCCTCCAGGTCCTAAAACAAAAAGGGGCATTTATCATTGGACAAAATCAAAACTCTTGTGTTGTCTATGGTATGCCCAAAGCTCCTGCCGAGTTGGGACTGGTCGACAGGGTGGTTCCGTTGGACAAGATAGCTGCAGAGATTGTCAAATCAATAAAATGAGGAGCACTTGCTGAGAAGACCACTGTAGCGGAGCTGGTCCTGAGCCGTGGACCAGAATCAGGTAGAATCAAACCCTAGACTGTAGACACTGGATGCTGAAAATCACCCCCAACGAGATCAAGTTGATTACCTCTTACATCTATGATGTATCCGGTATTCACCTGGATGCGACCAAAAAATATCTCCTGGAAACACGTCTTCACGCTGTGGTTGAGGAGTACAGCTGCTCCAGTTACCATGACCTCTGTCGCAAGGCCAGGGCAGAGGCTTCTAAAAAGATCGAGCGCAAAATCATTGACGCCATCTCCACCAACGAAACCCTCTTCTTTAGAGATTCCGGTCCGTTTGAGCTGCTCAAACATAAAATTTTCCCTGAACTCATCGATGCCCGCGCTGCCAAAAGCCCTGTCCTGAAGACACGGCTGCGAGTCTGGAGCGCCGCCTGTTCCACTGGCCAGGAGCTCTATTCGGTGGCCATTGTCCTCCAGGAACTGCTTGGTGATCTCTCCAAATATTCCATCACCCTCTTGGGTACCGATATCTCCGACGCTGCCGTTGCCCAGGCCAGTAGCGGCAAGTACAACAAGTTTGAGATTGAACGAGGCCTGAGTAAGGATAAACTCAGCAGATACTTTACCCCCTCCGGCGGTAACTGGAAGATCAAGGACCAGATCAGGTCCATGGCCAACTTTCGTAAAATCAACCTGATGATGCCCCTGGTCGGCATGGGCAAATTTGATATCATCCTCTGTCGGAATGTGGCCATCTATTTTACCCTGGAAGACCGGAAAAAACTCTTCAACCGCCTGGCCCAGACCCTTGAGCCGGACGGCTACCTGCTCATCGGGTCCACCGAGTCGCTCACCGGGGTCAGCCCACGATTTACTCCCAAACGGCACCTGCGCTCCATTTTTTATCAGCTGAAATAACCGCACTCCCTGGAATCCCAGATAGAGTGGCACGAGGTAGGATAATGAATACAATGACCATACTCATAGCAGATGACGATCCGGTCATCCGCAAACTCTTTGAGAAAAGACTCACCAATGCCGGCTACCAGGTGCGTGTTGCCGTTGACGGGATGGATGCGGCCCAGCAGCTCCATACCTCCTGTTTTGATATCATCATCACCGATCTGGTCATGCCCGGTGACATTGGTGGCCTGGAACTCCTCCAGATCGCTAAACAGCGCCATCCGCGGACCGAGGTGATCGTGATCACCGCCCACTCATCCATTGACACCGCGGTCAATGCCATGAAAAATGGGGCCGTGGATTATCTGGAGAAACCGATCAACTTTGATGAGCTCTTTCTCCGTCTGGATAAGATCGCCGAGGTCAATTCTCTGGTCAAAAATGCAGGCGATCTTCGCGAAGCCATGGATGTCACCGAATCCATGGCCGCAAAAACCATTCAGAACCTGGAGATCACCGCAGGCGATCTCCAACTCAAAATCGACCGCCTGGAAACCATCCTCTGTGATGCCAGCCGGGATCAGCAGGATAGGATTGATGAGGCCCTTGACGTTATCCAGCGCTAAAGAAGAGCAACCAAACCCCATGAAGACCGACCAGGAACTCTCCCGACTCCTCGATATCGTCACCACCCTGCGTGGTGACCAGGGCTGCCCCTGGGATAAAAAGCAGACCCCCCTGTCGATGAAAAAATATCTGCTTGAGGAGTGTCGTGAACTGGCAGAGGCCCTGGAAAAGGAACAGCCCCAGGATATCTGTGAGGAGATCGGTGATCTCTACTTCATCCTGGCCATGCTCTCGGTGATGTATACCGAAAAGCAGAGCTTTGGGCCGCTGGATCCCCTACGCTCCAGCTGTGAAAAAATGATCCGCCGTCACCCCCATGTCTTTGCCGATGCCGTGTACAGCGACGAAGCCGAGTTGCGCAGCCAGTGGGAACGTATTAAAAAAGAAGAGAAATCCGCCTAAGCCCAGCCCTGGGACGTTGATTTACCCTTGACCGCACCCAGTTTTCCTGTATTATGTCTTGTTCATCACAATAACCTTCTCGCTCTCATCATCGTGATAGAAGCGAGGGCCATTATTTGACCACGAGGAGGATTCATGCGTCATTACGAAACAACGTACATTCTTCGCCCAAACCTGGGAGAAGAGCAATTCACTGAAATCATTGAGAGAACCAACAATCTCATCACCAACAGCGGCGGTGTTGTCCTCACCCTTGACCGCTGGGGGATGAAGAAGCTGGCCTATGAAATCAAGAAGGAAGTCCAAGGATACTACGTTTATGTAAACTATGCCGCCCCTGGCGAGATCATCAGGGAGATGGATCGCATCTTCCGGATTGATGACCGCCTGCTGCGTTTTCTGACCATCAAGCTCAACGATTCCATGGATGCCGAAGCCATTGCCAAGGAGCAGGAACGCTTGGCTGCTGCAGAGGTTGCGGAAGAAGAGGGCAGCGAAGAAGGTGCCGAAGAGGCAGCCGAGACCACCGAAGCGGCACCTGCCGGCGAAGAGACCAAGTCAGCTGCTGCTGATACAGCTGCTGCTGATACAGCTGCTGCCGAGTAAGCGTATTCTACCCTTTTCTATCTATTAGCATTTCATCAAGGAGCTTATCATGGCACCCCCAAAAAAAATATTTTCCCGTCGTCGCGTCTGTCGTTTCTGTACTGACAAAGAAATTATCATCGATTACAGGGACCCCAAGACCCTGAGAAACTTTGTGACAGAGCGGGGCAAGATCATCCCCCGGCGGATCTATGGCACCTGTGCCAGCCATCAGCGCCAGCTCACCGAAGCAGTGAAGCGGGCCAGACAACTCGCCCTGTTGCCCTATACTGGTACTACCCAGTATTAAGGGTTCGTAAGAGCAGAGTGGTACCAAGGGCTGAACAGCCGGGGTCGAGTTTCGGGCAAAGGCAGCTGCTGCTGGTTATGCTGGTGGCAGCCCTGTTTTTCCTACCATCCTTCCAGCCCATGTTGTTTGGCTGGATGCATGGACTGCTGGGAATTCCGGTTTTTTTGATTCTCTGTTTGCAGGGATCCAGGGCCGGCACGGTCCTGCTGAGAAACAGCCTGCTCCTCGCTGCAGGGGGTCTGTTGCTCAGCGGACAGCTTGAACAGCTCCTCTTTTCCCTGACCTTGGTTCCCCTGGGATACACCCTTTACAGGGGGATCAGCTCGGAACAATCAGCCTGTGAGAGCGGGGCCAGGGGATTGTGTACCCTCAGCCTCAGTTGGTTCACCTTTTGGACAATCTACGGGATCGTCACAGGTGTCCAGCCGTATAACCAACTGGTAGCGCAATTGGATGCTAGTTTTGCCCAGACCTACCTGCTCTACAGTGAACAGGCAGACCTTGATCCGGAAAGCCTGTTCACCCTGCATCAGATCATCGAGACCAGCCGGTCATTGCTGCCGAAAATACTTCCAGGCATCCTGGCTTGTATCACCTTGGCTACGGTCTGGCTCAACCTGATCTGTTGTAACGGCTTGATCCGCAGGATGCGGCCGCAGGAAGGTGGCTGGAGGCCCTACTCCAGCTGGTCCTTACCCGAACAGCTGGTCTGGTTGCCCATAGCTGCGGTTCTGCTCATCCTGCCAGGGCAGGAAGCGATCCGAAATATCGGCATCTGTCTGCTCTTGGTTGGGATGCTGCTCTACTTTTTTCAAGGGCTTGCGGTTTTTTTCCACCTGTTGGACAGGTGGAATGTGCCCCGTTATCTCCGCGGCATGCTCTACGTGACCCTGGTCATCCAGAGTTACGGGCTGCTGATCATCTCCCTGCTAGGCATGAGCGAGGTATGGCTCAATATCCGCAGCAGGGTAGCGGACAAGGGTGACCGCTGAAATACTCAATCTACGTTATCGGTGACCAGGTGCTGATCCACCCCACCGTCAATAATTGAACCAAAGACCAAAGAGGGTTCACTCATGGAAATCATACTCAAAGAAACGATCGAAACCCTTGGCCAGGAAGGTGAGATTGTTAATGTAAAACCTGGTTATGCCCGGAATTACCTCATCCCCAAACAAAAGGCCGTGCTGGTGACCAAATCCAGCCTGTCCATTCTGGAAAAAGAAAAACAGGCCATCAGCGCACGCCTGGCTCAGCAGCAGCAGGATGCCGAGAAGATGGTCGGCCAGCTGGCGGACAAGGTCGTGATCATCTCCAAGCGGGTCGGCGATGAAAATCGCCTGTTTGGCTCTGTGACCGGCAGCGACATCGCCGCCGGCCTGGAAGAGCTGGGCGTGGTCGTGGACAAGAAGTCCATCGTCCTCAAAGATGCGATCAAGGCCCTGGGCGAGTACAAGGTTGCCATCAAGGTTGGCTACCAGGCTGCCGCTGAAATCCAGGTTCAAGTGGTTCCTGAAGTCATTGGTGAGTAATCAGTGACGCCTCAGTGCTGACCAGGCTGGGGGCAGGAGCGTGTAAACCTGCCCTGTACAGGACAAAGAAGTTCGGCCTGCCCAGGCCAAGCCCTTTGCGCCGGCCCTGCGTTCCGCCGGCCAACCCAGCCGCCTCCTGACAAGGGGTTGTTTGACTGTAAGTGCCTTTTCTGGTTTCAGAAAAGGCACTTGTATTTTGAACGTGCATAAAAAAACATTCCCAGTATAGTAGTGGTCGTTATCCACTCCTGTACCCTTTCCTGTCCCGGGCCCGACGATGCAACAGCCAACACACCCTGCGCAACCCATCCCCCAAAAAATGCTGCCACCCCAGAATGTTGAGGCAGAGCAGGCCGTTCTTGGGACCATCCTGATTCAGGATAAATCCCTGTTGAAAATTGCCGAGGTCATCGAGCCCGACGATTTTTACAAGGATGCCCACAAGACCATCTACTCGGTGATGCAGACCCTCTTTGAAAAGAGTGAGCCCCATGACCTGATCACGGTCACCGGTCTGCTCAGTGACCGCAATAAGCTGGAACAGGTCGGCGGAGCTGCCTATCTGGCCTCACTCACCGATGTTATCCCCTTTACCGGCACCCTGGTCCACCACGCCAAGATCATCCGCAAGAAATCGGTGCTCCGTAAACTGATTCGGACCACCTCAGAGGTCGCAGCCCGTTGCTACGACACCCAGGACGACATCGACTCCCTGGTGGACGAGGCCGAGAAGACCATATTTGAGATCGCCCAGTCCAAGAGCGGCACCGGCTTTCAGGCCATGGCCAACATCGTTCCCCGTGCCTTTGATCGGATTACTAAGCTCTATGATCGCCAGGAGAACATCACCGGGGTAGCCACCGGTTATGATGAACTCGACCGGATGACCGCCGGCTTTCAACCCTCGGATATGATCGTCCTGGCCGCCCGCCCCTCCATGGGCAAGACTGCCCTGGCCATGAACATCGTCCAGCATGCGGCCCTTATTGAGAAAGAGCCGGTGGCGGTATTCAGCCTGGAGATGTCCATGGAGTCACTGGCCCTGCGTATGCTCTGTTCCCTGGGCCGGATCGACTCCCAGAGGATGCGTACCGGTAAACTCCATGACAATGACTGGCCCAAACTGACCCGGGCCACAGGCATGCTCTCGGATGCCCAGATCTTCATCGATGATACCGCCGGCCTCACGGTCCTGGAGATGCGGGCCAAGGCGAGACGCTTAAAGTCTGAACACGATATCGGCATGGTGGTGGTCGATTACCTCCAGCTGATGCAGGGAAAGAGCGGCATCGAGAACCGCGCCCAGGAAATCTCCGACATCTCCCGTTCGCTCAAGGCCATGGCCAAAGAGCTGGATGTCCCGGTGGTCGCTCTGTCCCAGCTCAACCGCTCCCTGGAGAGCCGCACCGATAAACGTCCCCAGCTCTCTGACCTGCGTGAGTCCGGCGCCATCGAGCAGGATGCCGACGTGATCATGTTCATCTACCGCGACGAGGTCTACAATAAGGGCGAAGACAACCCGAACCGCGGTCTTGCCGAGGTCATCGTCGGCAAGCAGCGAAACGGCCCCACCGGGACGGTGAAGCTGACCTTTCTTGGAGAGTTCACCACCTTTGAAAATTACACCCCCCTCTCCCCTCCGATGAACAATATGATGTAGCCGTGGAGCAGACCAGAGGGCTGATCCACCCTGTTACCGTTTTCTCTCTTCCCATACACCACTGACCCTACTATGCAGATATCCGACAAATACGACTTTCAGGCCATTGAACAGAAATGGCAGCAGCGCTGGGAAAGCGAGACCCCCTACCGGGTCGACCACAACTCCGCGGGTGAGAAATACTATGTCCTGGAGATGTTTCCCTATCCCTCGGGCCGCATTCATATGGGCCATGTTCGCAACTACTCCATTGGCGACGTGATTGCCCGCTACAAAAGGCTCCAGGGCTATGATGTCATCCATCCCATGGGCTGGGATGCCTTTGGCCTGCCCGCCGAGAACGCCGCCATGAAGCGGGGTATCCACCCTGCCGCCTGGACCTACGATAATATCGACTACATGCGCACCCAGCTCAAGGAGCTGGGCCTCAGTTATGACTGGCAGCGCGAGTTGGCCACCTGTAACCCCAAGTACTATCGTTGGGAACAGCAGCTTTTTCTGGAGATGCTGGAAAAGGGGTTGATTTACCGTAAGGAGACCACGGTCAACTGGTGTAACGACTGTCAAACCGTGCTGGCCCGGGAACAGGTTGTCGACGGCCTCTGCTGGCGCTGCGACCAGCCAGTCGTGCCCAAGACCATGTATGGCTGGTTTTTCAAGATCACCGACTATGCCGAGGAACTCCTTGCCGACCTGGACAAGCTCAGCGGCTGGCCGGAGAAGGTCGTGACCATGCAGCGCAACTGGATCGGCAAGAGCACGGGCCTGGCCTGTGACTTTCAGGTGGAGGAGATGGAGGAGCAGATCACCATCTTCACCACCAGACCGGATACCATCTTTGGGGTGACCTTCATGTCCCTGGCCGCTGAACACCCCCTGATCCCGAGCCTGATCCAGGGAAGCGACCGGGAGCAGGCGGTGCAGGAGTATATCGAGGCCACCCTACTGGAAAAACAGCGTGCCAGCGCCGATAAGGAGCCGGACAAGACCGGGGTATTCACCGGCCGCTACTGCATCAATCCCTATAACGGCGAACGGGTGCCCATCTATGTGGCCAACTTCGTGCTGATGGAGTACGGCACAGGTGCGGTCATGGCCGTGCCTGCCCATGACCAGCGTGACTTCGAGTTTGCCCGCAAGTATCAGCTGCCGGTGCGGGTGGTGATTCAGCCGGAAGGGGAGCAGCTTGACCCTGCCACCATGGAAGAGGCCTTTACCCAGCCCGGACGCCTGGCCAACTCCGGCGCCTTTGACGGCCTGGACTCCATCGCGGCCCAACAGACCCTGATCGTTCATGCCCAGGAGCATGGCTTTGGCCAGCCCCATATCACCTTTCGCCTGCGCGACTGGGGGATCTCCAGGCAGCGCTACTGGGGGGCGCCCATCCCGGTGATCCACTGCGAGGAATGCGGGATCGTCCCGGTACCCGTGACAGAGCTGCCGGTGGTGCTGCCTGGTGCCGAACATGAGAGTGGTGTCCATACCCCCCTGCACCAGCAGGAGGAGTTCATCGCCGCCAGCTGCCCCTGTTGCGGCCGCGACGCCCGCCGGGAGACCGACACCATGGACACCTTTGTGGAGTCCTCCTGGTACTATGTTCGCTATACCAACCCCCAGTACACCGACGGCCCCATCGATAAAGAGGCTGCCAACCACTGGCTCGGCGTGGATCAGTATATCGGCGGGGTGGAACACGCCATCCTCCACCTGCTCTACTCCCGCTTTTTCACCAAGGTACTCCGCGACCTGGGCTACCTCCAGATCGACGAACCCTTTGTCAACCTGCTGACCCAGGGGATGGTGATAAAAAACGGCGCCAAGATGTCCAAATCCAAGGGCAATGTGGTGGATCCCGACGAACTGATCAAACAGTTCGGCGCAGATACGGTCCGGCTCTTCTCTCTGTTTGCCGCCCCGCCGGAACGCGATCTGGAGTGGAATGCCCAGGGGGTTGAGGGTGCCTCCCGCTTTCTCAACCGGGTGCATCGTCTGGTCCACCAACAGCTCGGCTGCTGCACGGCCTCGGACCCCGTTGAAGCGGAGCAGCTCCAGGGTGCGGCCAAGCAACTGCATCGCAAGACCCATCAGACCATTCAACGGGTCAGCGAAAACATCGAATCCAACTTTCACTTCAACACCGCCATCTCTGGGATCATGGAGCTGGTCAACCTGACCACCACCCTGGTTTCTGCAGCGGAAGAGATTCCACCGGCGGTGGTCAGGGAGGCCCTGGAAACGGTGCTGGTGCTGCTCTACCCCATGGTCCCCCACTTCAGTGCGGAACTCTGGGAGGCCACCGGCCATGGGACCACCCTGGATAGCGCCCGCTGGCCGAGCTATGACCGCGAGGCCGTCAAGGAGGAGCAGCTGACCATCGTGGTCCAGGTCAACGGCAAGGTGCGAGCCAAGCTGGAGGTGGCCAGCGATATCGAGGATGAACCCCTCAAGGAGCTGGCCCTGGCCAATGAGAAGGTGGTCAACTTCCTCCAGGAGAAACAGCCCAAGAAAGTTATTGTAGTTAAAAAGAAACTGGTTAATATTGTGGCATGATCAGGCACGGCCTGAGAGGATGCCTGTCCCCTAAGCAATCAAGGAGAGAGACCGTGAACATCAAATTCCGTGGCCTTGCCGTCATTGCCCTGCTGGTGCTCTGCCTCTGCAGCTGTAGCGCCTACTACTTTCCCCATGTCTACGACGGACCGAGTCGGGTAATCTACATGCCTACCTGGGAGAACCGCACCAACAAGCTGGGCCTGGATGCGCAGATCTACCAATCCCTCTCACGCTGGTTCTTGAAGTCGGAATCCATCAACCTGACCAAGGACCGGGGGGCTGCCGACCTGATTATGGCCGGTGAGATCGTCTCCATCTCCCTGCCCAGCATCTCCTGGGACGGCCAGTCCAACGCCACCGACATCAAGGTCCGCCTTGGAGTCCGCTATGTGCTGAAGGATCTGCAATCCGGAGAGATCCTCTGGGAGGTTCCCCAGCAGTTATGGACCGAGGACTATCCTGCCCAAACCCCCAATGCCACCATTGAGGACGAGACCCTGGCCACGATTGTCGATGATCTCTCAGAGTCCATCTACCTGGGAACCCTGAAAAAAATCAGACGCCAGAACAGCCAGACCACGGCCGTGACCAACTAGGCCCGAAACACCCCATCCAACCAAGGCGCTCCTGGAGAGATTCCGGAGCGCCTTTTTTTATCCAATCACAATGACAACACAGATGAGCGATTCAGAGCTTCCTCCCTTGAACCTGGGCCCCATACAGCTCGCCTCCCCCTTTGTCCTTGCCCCGCTGGCCGGTTATACGGACCTGGCCTTCCGGATTCTCTGTCGGGAAAACGGGGCTGCCCTCTGCTTCTCCGAGATGGTCAGCTGCCATGGGCTGGTCTACGGGCAGAAGAATACCCTGGTCCTGATGAACTCCTCTCCAGAGGAACGTCCTGTGGGGATTCAGCTCTTTGGCAGCGATCCGGAGATGATGGGCCGCGCAGCAGCACTGGTCTCCACCTATCCGGTTGACCTGATCGATATCAACATGGGCTGCCCGGTGCGAAAGGTGATCAAGAAGGGGGCAGGTTCCGCCCTGATGAGGGACCCTGAACGGGCCCGCGCCATTATCCAGGCCGTCAGGGCCAACACCCAGCTGCCGGTGACGGTCAAGTTTCGCAGCGGCTGGACCCTGGATCATATCACTGCCGTTGAATTTGCTCAGATGGCGGAAGAGGCAGGTGCCGCTGCGGTGACGGTCCATGCCCGTTCTTGGTCCCAGGGATTCAGCGGCAGTGCGGACTGGTCCGTAGTCCAGGCGGTCAAGGAGGCGGTAGCTCTGCCGGTAATCGGCAACGGTGATGTCCTCAGTCACAGGGAGGGCGTGGAGCGGATGGCTCAGACCGGCTGCGACGGCATCATGATCGGACGCGGGGCCTTGGGCAACCCCTGGGCCTTTTCCCTGCAGGGTCGACCGGCAACCCTGCAGGGGCGGTTATCCCAGGTGGTGCGTCACCTTGAGTTGGCCGAGCAGTACCTGCCCAACAAACAGATGCTCTTTCGGATAAAAAACCATGCCGGCCGCTACTTTGCCGAGTTGCCCGGGGCTGCCCAACTGCGCAAACAGGTCTACGACAGTGCGGATCTCCAGGAGTTACTGGAGGTCTTTAACCAAAAGATCGCTGCAGAAGGCTAGCCGCCCTGGCCTGGCCCACCTGCCCGGCCCCCGGCCGAGAGTCTGCACCCATATCCCCGTTCAAAGCTCCTACTCTGCCGGGCCGATGCTGACCCCATCTCCACCGTCGAACTGTTCGATCTGCTGAAAGAGCTGGAGCGAAATCGCCTGGGCATGATTCAACTCTTCCCAGCTCATTTCGACCATCAGATTGTTGCGCTGGATCACGGCCATGGTATTGCCCTGGCTGGCAGCCAGGGAATACCAGGCATAGCCCCTGGCACGATCGACCCCGGTGCCGGTGCCGGTGGCATACATCATGCCGACATTGGCCTGGGCCAGCGGGTCTTTTTGCATGGCCGCCTTGGTGTAGAGTGCCAGGGCTCCGGCCATATCCTGCTCTCCGGCCAGACCGTGATAGAGGATATAGGCCAGGTCATTGATCGCCTCCAGCCGACCGGCCCTGGCTGCCGGTTCCAGCCACCTCCTTGCCTCGCTGTAATTCTGGGGCACACCGCTTCCCCGCAGAAACATCCCCCCGATAATCGCCATGGATTCAGGCGAGCTCTTGCCCTGCTTGGCGGCCTTGAGCAACCAGGTAAAGGCCTGCTGCTGATCCGGATCCGTTCCCTGTCCCCTGTAGAGCATTCCTCCGACAATGAACTGTGCCTCAGGATCCCCCAGGAGAGCAGCCTGGCGGTAGAGCCTGAAGGCCCGGCCATAGTTGCGGGGCTTGCCCTTGCCGGTGTAATAGCGGTAGGCATCGACCTTATAGCGGATGATCCTCTCGTCGGGATTCAGTTCCCTTGCCTGGCTAAGCGGGGAAAACAGACAGCCGGCCAGCAGGCAGAAACAGAGCGATAAACAGAGTAAGCGCATGGGCAAAAGACCTCGGGAAAACGGCAGACCTGCCACACCTTTCCGGCCAGCCCGCTCTTCTATGGAGTCAGCTGGTCAGGGTGCGATAGATTTCAGGGACCAGGGCCGGCAGCCGATTTATGTCATCGACAAAGATGCAGTTGGCCGGCCCGTACATATGGCCCATGTAGGATTGGGCATGGCGATCGATGGTGATCCCAAAGGATTGAATGCCGGCAGCCTTGGCCTCAAACAGGGCATGCCTGGTATCCTCGATGGCATAGCTGCCCTTATAGTCATCATAGTCTTCTGGTTTACCATCGGAAAGGATGAGCAGCAAGCGTAACCTGGCCTCCACCGGTTTCAGCAGCGAGATCATATGACGGATGGCAGGAGCCATCCGGGTATACTCCCTGGGAGAGATGGAGCCAATCCGTTTTCGCACCGTGGAGGAGTAGGCTTCATCCAGGGTCTTGAGGGGATAGACCTCACAACGGAGCCTCCGCATCCCTGAAAAACCGTAGATGGCGTAGCGATCGTTGAGCATCTCCATGGCCTCACTGAGCAGCACCAGGGCCTCCTTGATGGATTTCCCCACCCAGCCCTGGGTGGAGTTGGACATATCCACCAGCAGGATCACGGCGATCTCACGCTGGTCACGCTGCAGACGGATAAAGAGGCGATCCGACGGCGGGTAGCCGGCCGCGCTGTCAGCCAGGGTCTCTACCAGGGCGTCAAAATCGATCTCATCACCGTCGCGCTGGCGGCGGACAAAACGTTCCCTGGTCTGCATCAGTTCGAACTGGCGGCGGAGTTGGAGTATCTGGCCGCGATATTTTGTCAGGGTTTCTGCCATGAACGAGGAGGTGACCGCAGGAATCTCCTTTTCCCTGAGCAGACACCAGTTCTTACGATACCCCTGGCGCCGGTAATCCCACTCATCATAGACCAGCGGGGCCTTGATCTCCGGCCCCTCTTCATCGGGGTGGAGATCGGGGGCCCCACGGCTCCTGCCGGCCTTGCCCACGGCACTGCTGATATAGGTTTTAGGCAGCTCGCCGAGATCCTCGCTGATTGCTCCGGCCAGTTCACTCAGTTCGGCGTTGAGCTCCACCTCCTGGTTATCGATGGTGATGGAGAGGAGGCGCTGGCCAGGGTGCTCCCCTGTGGAGCGCTGTTCAAAGATCATGGCCTGATCACTCTGGCCTGGGGCCGGGCTCCGCTGTTCCTGCTCCTGCTCCTCCTCGCCGGAGGTGTCGGCATCATCGGCTGCCCTTGGGGGCAGCTGGAGCAGGTGGCTGGAGAGAGAGGCAACAAAGAGCTCATGCCGCTCCTGGCGCTGCTTTAAGGCAGCCCTGCAGACCGCCTCCAGTTGGATGGCCCCTTGGAAGAGCAGGGGTTCCCAGACCAGGGGCAGCCGGCCGCACTGTTCAAGCCCTCCATAGACCTCAACGGCCGCGGTCATGCTGAGGCTGCGATTGGCCTGGGGCTCCTGACAGCGAAGGCACCACCCTTTAACCAGGCTCAGCAGGGAGGCGTGATCCGGCCCAGCCAACTGGCTACGGCCCTGCCAACAGCGTTCAAACAAGAGCTCTGGCGGTGAGAACGCTCCTGCCGGCTCACGGCCAAAGAGCTGCCGGCTCAGGGGGCTGATCTGGCGGATCAGGCCAGGCAGTTCCTGTTGCAGATAGCTCAGAACCCTGACGGTCTCAAAAAAATAGTAGAGCCCTCTGCCAGTCTCGGATTCGGGAAAATCGGCAAAGAATCGTTTAAGGGGGTGGCTCTGGGCTGCACCCTGCTCATGACCCTTGATGGCCAGGGTACCCAGGGCGATGATACCCCACTGAAAGCTGACCATAAACTTGTAGATCAGGAAGCCCTCTTCGCTGCTGCCCCGGATACGCAGGGCTCTGGGCAGAAAGATCGAACAGGTATCGGTGAAGAGCTGCTCCCCAGGCAGGAGGGGGACCTCTCTCCCGGCCAGGCCGTTGACATAGGGCTGTAACCTGCCCTGTGCCTCTTCCAGCAGCAGACCCCTCCGCCCCTGCACACAGGCCATGAAGTTGGGGACATCATCGATAAATTGCTGGGCTCCCCGCAGCCCGTGGCGCTCATAGTTATCCAGTACCCCCTTGAACCAGGGGCTGATCATCTCCGGCTTGAGATGGGCACCGATCTTTTCACCCTGGGAGATACAGAGGAAGCAGAGCGAATGGGACACCGGCCAGATCATCGGCACCTGTTCCAGAAAGGCGGTAACGAGCTGCTCATCGGCGCCGCTCAAACCCTCCAGGGCCTCTTCCACGTCCCACTCGTTGGGCAGCGAGGGGGCAACCAGGCGATAGAAGAGCTGTTTCAGGCTTGCGTCGTTCATGGCTTAGAACAGGGAACGGACCATCTCGTCCAGAGCAGCCAACAGTTCCGGATCGTCGCTTAGGGGCTGGGTGATGGCAACCCTGCAGGCCGAATGGATCGGGATGCCCTGAACCACCAGCTTACCTGCCTGAATCAAGAGGCGGGTGCTGGCCCCTTCCACCAGACCGGAATCCTTGAGGCCCCGGGTCATCCGGGCCAGTTTGACCAGGGAACGGGCCAGAGAGGACTCGACCCCGGCTTCACTGGCGACAATCTCCGCCTCTCTCTCCAGGCTCGGATAGTCAAAGTCCAGGGCAAGAAAACGCTGCCTGGTCGAAGGCTTGAGGTCCTTGAGCACACTCTGGTAGCCTGGGTTATAGGAGACCGCCAGCATGAATTCGGGAGGGGCAACCAGGAGTTCCCCCTTTTTCTCCACCGGCAGCTCCCGGCGATCGTCCGCCAGGGGATGGATCACCACGGTGGTGTCCTTGCGGGCCTCGACGATCTCATCCAGGTAACAGATAGCCCCCCTGCGCACGGCCATGGTCAAGGGGCCGTCATGCCAGACCGCCTCCCCTGCCTGGATCAGGTAGCGTCCGACCAGGTCGCCGGTGGAGAGGTCGTCATGGCAGGAAACCGTGATCAGGGGCCGCTTAAGCTTCCAGGCCAGGTACTGCATGAATCTGGTCTTGCCGCAGCCGGTAGGCCCTTTCAGGAGGATCGGGGTGCCGGTGGCATAGGCGGCCAGGGAGACGGCAAGCTCGTTGGCCGTGGGCAGGTAGTAGGGTTCCTCTCTGATATGATGCTCTTCAATTTTTTGCTCGATATCCTGCATGCTCGCTCCTTGACTGGGCTTTTTATACAAAAAATAAGAAATGAACAGCGAAAGACAACCATGAGTTTTTTGTACTCTTATTTGACTCTTGCAGAAAAGAGGACTCCTGGGTACTCTGGAGTTCTCTGCCTGGAGCTGGTTCCGGCCAGGGATGGAGCAAAGGCTCATTCTCTGCAGAACCGGAACCAGGCTGTCCCCCAGGCCTCCCGCTGACCTCTATTGGCCCTACCCTATGTGCGTTGATCTGCATACCCACTCCATCTACTCCGATGGGACTGCCAGCCCTGCCGAGCTGGTCGATCTGGCCCTGGCCCGGGGCATCACCGCTCTGGCCCTGACCGATCACGACACCATGGCAGGGATCGCCGAGATCTGCAGCTACGGCAGCGACCAGGGGCTGACCATCCTCAGCGGGGTGGAAATCAGTGCCCGCCATGGGGCCCAGTCCATGCATATCCTGGGCTACGGCATAGACCCGGCGGATTCGCTTTTTCACGACTGGCTCCAGCAGCTCCAGGCCGGAAGAGAAGAGCGAAACCTGAAAATTATCCAGACGCTGCAGGCCGGAGGTATTGAAATCAGCCTGGAGGAAGTTGCCGCAGAGGCAGGGATCGGCCTGACCGGCAGACCCCATATCGCCAACCTCCTCATTCAGAAGGGCGTGGTCCGCTCCTTTAACGAGGCCTTCAAACAGTATCTGGGCAGGGGCCGGGCCGCCTGGCACAGCCGTTTCTGCTATTCGGTCATCGACACCATCGCTGCCATTCACCGGGCCGGCGGTGCCGCCATCCTTGCCCACCCCGGCCAGCTCGATCCCACCATGCGACTGCACCACGGACTGTTGCGTGAGTTGGCCTCCCATGGTCTCGACGGTATTGAGATCCACTATCCCTCCCACACCAGGAAGATGAAGAAAAAATTAACTGCCCTGGCCGAAACCTTCCAACTCCTCTCCACCGGTGGCAGCGACTATCACGGCGCCACCCGGCCGGCCAACGTGATGGCCGGCGGCACAGGGAGCCTCCGGCCGCCTGCAGCGCTGCTGGCTCCGCTGCAGGCACGGATAGCACACTATCAGAACTGAGGCCGCTTCAACCAGCCAACATCCTCCAAAAGAACACTATGTATACCATCCTTGTTGTAGACGACGAACCCAACTATCAGATCGTACTCTCCGAGTTGCTCCGCGATGAGGGCTACGAGGTCTTCACCGCGGACAGCGGTACCTCGGGGCTTCCCTTTGTCCATGATTCAGACCTGGATCTGGTAATCTCGGACATGAAGATGCCGGGCATGGACGGCATTGAATTCCTGGCCCGGATCAAGGAGTACAACCGCAAGCTGCCGGTCATTCTGATCACCGCCTTTGCCGAGGTGGAAAAGGCGGTGGAGGCCATGCGTCTGGGGGCCTTTACCTACCTGGCCAAGCCCTTTTCCAACGAGCAGCTCCTGGCCGGTGTGCGCAAGGCCATTGAACACTACAATCTGATCAGAGAGATCCGCAGGCTCCGCGACGAGGCCACGCCCCGTTCCGGTTTTGGGGGGATGATTGGCAAGAACCCTGCCATGCGGGCGGTCTATCAACTGATCGAAAAGGTCGCCCCAACCCCCTCTTCGGTGCTGGTAACCGGGGAATCCGGTACCGGCAAGGAACTGGTGGCCAGGGCCATCCATAACCTCAGCCCCCGCAAAGAGGCGCCCTTTATCACCATCAACTGCGCCGCCCTCTCGGAACACCTCCTGGAGAGCGAACTCTTTGGCCACGAGAAGGGTGCCTTCACCGATGCCGTGGCCATGCGTAAGGGCCGTTTCGAACTTGCCGATACCGGCACCCTCTTTCTCGATGAAATCGGGGAGATGCCTGCCCAACTCCAGGCCAAGCTGCTGCGGGTGCTCCAGGAGAAGGCCTTTGAACGGGTGGGAGGCAGCATTACCCAGCAGGTCAATGTCCGGATCCTGGCCGCCACCAACAAGGATCTCAAGGATGAGGTGGAAAAGGGCAACTTCCGGGAAGACCTCTACTACCGCTTAAACGTGATCCATATTCACCTGGTTCCCCTAAGGGAACGGGTGGATGACATCCCCGCACTGGTGGCTCACTTCATTGAAAAAAATGGGAAAAATTTGGATAGGGAGCTGGACATCTCCTCCGAGGCCCTGCGCCTGCTGGTCACCCTGCCCTGGGAGGGAAATGTACGGGAGTTGGAAAATACCATCGAGCGCGCCGCCATCCTCTGCAGCGGCAATCGGATCGAGCCCGAGGATGTCCAGCCTGATTCCAGCGAATTCCAGGCGCCCCAGGAGTGGAGCAGCGGCCTGGATCTGACCCAGTTTATCCCCGAGGACCTCAGCCTGGCAGAGATCCTCAACGGGATCGAGGAAAAGCTGGTTCGGCAGGCCCTGGAACAGGCAGGCAATGTCCAGGCCCGGGCAGCGGAGCAGCTGGGCATCACCAAGAGTCTGCTCCAGTATAAGATGAAGAAGTATAAGATCCAGCGCAAGAAAAAGTAGGGACCGCCCGGACCTGCGGGCGTTGGTCCAGGCGCAGCCCTTGATCAAAATCTGAGGCTGCAGAGAAGAAAAGTTCCCCCAATGGATCTGAAGGAGGCCTTACCCTAAAGAGCTGGATGCCCGCCTTAGCGGGCATGACGGTAAGGGTGCGGGCATGACGGAAAAAAAATGAATGAATACATTCCCAATGCATTCAGCCACAGGGGTCGCTTCAAAGCTAGCCACCGGGAAGAGCCATGCCTGCTCGCCTGCCGGGAGAGGGCTCCCCTCAGCAGTGGCGGCAGACCAGCTCAGGCAGGGGCAGGTCAACCCTGGAGCCGCCCCAGTTGAGTTTATTGCGGAGGATGGTGAAGTAACTCTTCAAGGGTGAGCTGATCAGGAGCAGCGGCTTGCTCGCCTTCTGGACCAGCAGGTAGTCGTCTTCGCTGATCTTCCACTGGAGATTACCGTCCACGATCACCTTGACCTCACCGGCCGGGGCCATCAGTTGGGTGGTTATCCTGGTCTGCGGAGCCAGCAGCACCGGCCTGGACTCCAGCATAAAGGGGCAGATCGGCGTGACGACCATGGTGTCCAACTCTGCATGGACAATGGGGCCGCCGGCCGAAAGGTTGTAGGCTGTTGAACCGGTTGGCGTGGCCAGGATCAGGCCATCGGCACGGTAGGTGGTGATATACTCCTTATCTGCCCAGCAGCGCAGTCTGACCATGTGCTCGGTGCTGTCCTTGACAATGACCACCTCGTTGAGGGCGTATACCGGGGCACTTTTGGCGCCATCTGTGCCGTGGACCACACAGGCCGCGAGCATGATCCTCTCCTCCAGGCGATAGTCGCCGGCTAAGACCGTTTCCAGGGAATAGTAGAGTTCGTCGGCTGCCACCTCGGTCAAGAAACCCAGGTCCCCCAGGTTCACCCCCAGGATCGGAATATCAGAGGTGGAGGCCTCCTTGGCCACATGGAGGAGGGTTCCGTCGCCGCCGAGGACCACCAGCATATCCATCTCCGGCTGGACCTGGTTGAGCTGCGCCTCAACCTCCCGCTCGCTGAACCAGGCCAGCAGACTGTGGCCGATCTTCTCGACTTCAGGGCTGTCATGGCGGGTAATGACGCCCGCACGCTTGATAATCATCCACCCAACTCCCTGGAACGAGCTGCTGCTGCCTCCACGGCATCCATCAGGGCAGCACGGATTTGGTTCTGTTCCAGGACCTGGATACCGCGAATGGTCGTGCCTCCCGGTGAGGTCACCTGGGCCTTGAGCTGGGCTGCATTTTGCCCGCTTTCCCTGGCCAGCCTGGCCGCGCCATAGATCGTCTGGATGGCCAGCTGTTCAGCCGTAGGCCTGGGTAAGCCGGCCAGGACTCCGCCGTCGATCAACCCCTCCAGGATGGTATAGACGTATCCGGGACCGCTGCCGCTTAAGCCGGTGACCGCGTCCAGCTGCGATTCCGGGACCTCAACACAGAGCCCTACTGCCGAGAAGATAGCTCGACAGATCTCTTGATCGGCTGCGCTGGTCTTATCGTTACAGCTCAGGGCAGAGGCGCCCTCAAGTACCAGGGCCGGGGTGTTGGGCATGACCCGGACGACTCTGCTCACCCCTGGAAAGCTCTCTGCCAGGGTCTGGATCGGGACCCCAGCCATTATGGAGATCAGCAGCTGGGCTTCAGTGAAGAGCGGACCATAGTTTTGGGCCACCATCGACAGCATCTGCGGTTTCACGGCCAGGATAACCACCGTGCAGCTGCCGGCAAACTCGGCCGGATCATCGGTGGAGGTCACTCCGTACTCTGCTTCGAGATAGGCTCTTCTCGCCGGTTCCGGGTCAATGACCACAAGCTGCTCAGCGGCCACGACCCGGGCTGCCAGCAGGCCGCGGATCAAGGCCTCTGCCATCTGGCCTCCGCCAAGGAGGCCAATGGTCTGATCTGGTATCTGCATATCCACCTGATTCCTCTCCTAAAATGAAAAAACCGCCGGATATCCCGGCGGTTTACGTTACTAACGTTCCTCTCACTTTTCCCAGTTTACTCGACACCCTCCATAACAGCAACAAGACAAACTCGATCCTGCAAGCAAGCGCCTCGCCTATGCGGCACAGGCCGGCTGTTGATTGACATTCTCGGTACCCGGCACAAAGAAGGGGGTCAGGCAGTCGCCGGCGTTCCTGGTGTGTTCCACGACCTGCCGCAGCAGGCAGTCACCACGTTTCTGAAACTTGACATACTCCCAGCAGTCCGGATTGTCAGCAATGGTTTTCATCAGGCCCAGGTGGAGACCGTGGCCGGAACGATCGGCAAAGACATGTCCCAAGACCGGGCTCCCCAACAGGGCCAGATCACCGATCAGGTCCAGGACCTTGTGGCGAATAAACTCATCATCAAAACGGAGGCCATCCTCATTGAGAATCGAGCGACGATCCCAATGGATGGCAATGGTATTATCCAGGGTCCCGCCCAGGGCCAAGCCCTTTTGCCAGAGATATTCGACCTGCTCGACAAAGCCGAAGGTTCGGGCAGAGGCAATCTCTTTACAGAAACGCTCCTGATCCACGTCAAGGCTGTAGACCTGTTCGTTGATCAGTTCGTTGTCAAAGTGGATTCGACCGGTAACCTTGAAACCGTCATAGGGTTCGATCCGGATAGATTTCCCCTCTGCAGTGAAACTCAGGGGCTTGGTGATCCGCAGGATCTTCCGCAGGGCCTGTTGCTTGCTCCGTCCGCCCCGCTTGAGCAGGTGAATGAAGGGCTTGGCGCTGCCGTCCATGATCGGAACCTCATGGGAGTCCAGGTCAACCTCGGCGTTATCGATCCCGGAACCGCGCAGGGCGGCCATCAGATGTTCGGTGGTGGAAATCCGGTTCCGTCCATGGCCGATGGTCGTGGCCAGGGTGGTGTCGACCACGTTCTCAGCCCGGGCAGGAATCTCGGGTTTACCGAGCAGGTCGGAGCGGAGAAAGCGGATTCCGCTGTTGGCTGGTGCCGGTTTAATGGTCAGGTTGACGGTTCGGCCGGTGTGCAGGCCAACTCCGCAACAACTGACGGTTCGTTTCAAGGTATATTGGTGAGGCTCAATGTAAGATGCCATGTGCTGTCCTGTTGCTAGTATGATCCGTTTTTGGAGGGTGTGAACTCTCTTATGCAATTAGCAATCCAGTTGCAACGAGAGAAGGTAACCTGGCAACACATCCCCGAACAAGACTGTCAACTCAGACAGATAGGCCGCCACTGCGGCTTCGCCACATGGTGACATCCCAGGGAGACAGCTGTGTCAAAAAGCCCACAATCCATTGTTTATGCAGAGGATGTTGAAATTTCGACACAGGCAGGAAAAGGAGGGCTTGGCCAGTGCTCCTCAGGAGACGGCATCAAGAATCAGCTCATCAAAACCAGGATCAAAACAGACCTCCATCCTGAGAGCATAAACCGGCAGGGGCAGGGAGACAGCGCCGAGTTTGACCAGATCCTTTTCCGTGGTAATCAGCTGCTCGGCCCCGCTGTCAACCACCTGTCCGGCCATCCTGGCCAATCGTTTGTCACTGTAGCCCACATGATCGGCAAAGGCTGAAAAACCCGCCAGGTCAAAGTTTTGCCGCTGGAGGGTCGCATGAAAGGACTCTGGATGGGCAATCCCGCAGAAGGCGAACCATTTCCTCTCCAGGGCCTGGCCAGGATCCACCTCCTCCAAAACACCGGAGTCAGCCAGGCGGGAAAATCCGGCTGGCTGATAGGCGGCATACCCGGCTGCCTTACCGGGAAATCGAGCGGCCAGAAGCTCCTGAAAGCGTTCGGCCCGTTGCCGATTGTCGGCGCGCACCCCGGTCATGACAAAGGCGCCGGCCCGCCTGAGGGCCTTTACCGGTTCCCGAAGATCTCCACCAGGGAAAACCCGGGAGTTGCCGGCCAGGGTATCGCTATTAAAGAGCACCAGGTTGAGATCCCGCTTCAACTGCATGTGCTGAAAACCGTCGTCAAGGATCAGGACCTCGGCGCCCATGGCGATGGCCTCCCTGGCAGGCAGATGACGGACTATTCCGGTGAGCACAGGCACTCCGGGCAGGGTCTCAGCCAAAAAACGCGACTCGTCGCCGGCAAATTCGGCGCTGAGCAGCAGAGAATCTCCGTCGGATACCAGGTTGACCGGCTCCTTGGCACAGCCGCCATAGCCGCGGCTGATGATTGCAGGTCTATAGCCGTTTTTCTGTAAGAGCCGGGCAATATACTGGACCACAGGGGTCTTGCCCGTACCTCCCATGGTCAAGTTACCGACACTGAGCACAGGCACTGCCAGGCGATGGCTCTTAAACCAGCCGCGTTGGTAGCAGCGCTCCCTGATGGTCATGGCCAGGCTGTAGAGCGGGGCCAGAGGGCGGCCGAAGATAAAGTAGTTAAAGGATCTTTGCATCTTGGGTACTCCGAAGTCCGTTGACGGCTGAGAGGATGATGGGGCGTCAGAGAACGCTCAAGACCAGGAAGCTGCCGTGAAGCGACTCTGAACACCTGGCTCTTACTTGCTGACCGGGTATGAACCAGGCTGCTGCCAGGTGCTACCCTGTGTGTCTTTCCGAACACTCCTGCCCTGGGCTCATAATTACATTTTTGAGACTAATTTTAGTGCAATTTTTTTTAGGGATAGGTTAAGAAGGGAAATTGATTACAGCCAGTCCTTTCATCTCATTATCTCAACCCCAGGAGGAACGTCCCGTGATTTTCCCAAGAAAAACGCTCTCGATTCTTGCAGCACTCACCATCGGTGCCGCCTTGGCAGCTCCAGCCTTTGCCTCAGACACCATCAAGATAGGTGTTGCCGGCGCCCACAGCGGCGACCTGGCATCCTACGGGATTCCTACGATGAAAGCAACTGAACTTGTTGTCAAAGATGTCAATGCCAAGGGCGGTATCAACGGCAAGATGCTCGAAGTCCTGGCCGAAGATGATGTCTGCAAGCCCGAGGTCGCCACCAACACCGCGACCAAGCTGGTTTCTGAGAATGTCAACGTGGTCATCGGTCATATCTGTTCAGGTGCCACCAAGGCGGCATTGCCGATCTATCGTGACGCCAATATCCTGGTGATGTCCCCCTCAGCCACCACTCCGGACCTCACCCAGAGCGGCGATTACCCCAACTTTTATCGCACCATCGCAGCCGATGATGCCCAGGCCCGCACCCTGGTGGATTTCACCACCGGCGTCCTCAAGATGACCAAGATCGCGGTCATTCACGATAAGGGCGACTATGGCAAGGGCTTGGCCGAATACGTCCGGACCTTTATCGAGCAGGGCGGCAAGGCCAAGGCCGTCCTCTTTGAAGGGGTAACCCCCGGTGCCGTGGACTACTCAGCCGTGGTTCAGAAGATCAAGCGCAGCGGTGCAGAGGCCGTCATCTACGGCGGCTACCATCCTGAGGCCTCCAAGATCGTGGGCCAGATGCGGAAGAAGCGGATGAAGACCGCCTTTCTTGGCCCGGACGGGGTGAAGGACGATACCTTCATCAAGGTTGCCGGCGACAAGGCTGAAGGCGTCTATGCCACCGGTCCTGCCGATGTCTCCAAGAACCCCATCACCCAGAAGTTTCACAAGGCCTTCATCGAGGCCGAAGGTACTGAGCCGGGCGCCTTCTTTGATAACGCCCTCTCTGCAGCCATTGCCATGACCAACGCCATTGCCAAGGCCGAGTCCACCGACTCTGCAGCCATTGCCAAGGTGCTCCACACCGAAACCGCTGACACCCCCTTTGGCGCGATCAAGTTCGCAGACAATGGGGAGCCCATTGGCATCGGTTTTGTAATCTACCAGGTCAAAGACGGCGTATACCAGCAAGTCCAGTAATCACCGTCTCGGTCCGTCCCGCGGCTGGGGCTGCTTCGGCAGCTCCAGCCGCGTTCAGCCATCATCCTTCACACCACCTAACCTGCACCCCAGCCTGATCCTGCACCCTTAGCGGTTCTTCCTATGGAATACTTTATTGAACTCCTCTTCAGCGGCCTGACACGCGGTTCCATCTACGCCCTCATCGCCCTGGGCTACACCATGGTCTACGGCATCATCGGCCTGATCAACTTTGCCCATGGCGAAATCTATATGATCGGGGCCTTTACCGCGCTGGTGGTCTCCACCGCCCTGACCATCTACGGTTTTCCCCTGCTGGCAGTGGTTGTGCTCACCGCCCTGGCAGCGGCAGTCTGGGCAGCCTCCTACGGGTATACCATCGAACGGCTGGCCTACCGCCCCCTGCGCAGTGCGCCTCGGCTGTCCCCGTTGATTTCCGCCATCGGGATGTCCATCTTTCTCCAGAACTATGTCCTCCTGGCTCAGACCTCGGATTTTGTGCCCTTCCCTGCCCTGGTCCCTGAGTTTGCCTTCATGGAGCCCTATGCCCATATCGTCGGCTCCTCGGACATGGCAATCCTGGTGGTCTCGGCCCTGGCCATGATCATTCTGACCTGCATGATCAAGTACACCCGCACCGGCAAGGCCATGCGGGCCACGGCCCAGGACCAGAAGATGGCCCTGCTGGTTGGAATCAATGTGGACAACGTGATCTCCATCACCTTTATCACCGGTTCCGCCCTGGCTGCCATCGGCGGCCTGCTGATTGCCTCGCACATCGGCCAGATCAACTTCTACATCGGCTTTATCGCCGGGATCAAGGCCTTTACCGCCGCAGTACTCGGCGGCATCGGTTCCATTCCTGGAGCCGTGCTGGGCAGCTTTATCCTTGGGCTCACCGAGGCCTTTGCCACCGGCTATGTCTCCAGTGACTATGAGGACGTCTTTGCCTTCAGCCTGCTGGTCCTGATCCTGATCTTTAAACCGGCTGGACTGCTGGGCAAGGCCACCATAGAAAAAGTTTAGCCTTTTATAAACGCACCTCCACCTCTCTTGTGACTCATGCTCTCTTTTAAAGATATCCGCCAAGGATTACTGGTTGCGCTCTGGTTCATCTTTCTCACCTTTCCCCTGCTGGTGATCAAGATCAACCCCATTGAAAACAGCGTCAACTGGCGTTGGCTCAACATGGTCTATGTGGGCAGTTTCAGTTTTCTGATCTACCTGATCACCCGGATGGTCATGGCCAGAAAACTGGAAAGGCAGAAAAAGATCAAGCTCGGCCTGGTCAAGGAAAAGGTCGCCTGGTCGATCAAACTCTTTTCCCAACCCAGGCTCTACCTCCCCCTGCTGGCCGCGGTGGCCGTCTTCTTTCTGCTCTTCCCGGGTCTCTTTTCCACCTACCAGGTCAACATCATGATCACCGCCCTGATGTATGTGGTCCTGGGCTTGGGTCTGAATATCGTGGTGGGGGTCGCCGGCCTGCTGGACCTGGGTTATGTGGCCTTTTATGCCGTTGGCGCCTATACCTACGCCCTGTTGAACATGCACTTTGGTCTGGGCTTCTGGACCGTGCTGCCCATCGGCGGGGTGCTGGGTGCGATCTTCGGGATCCTTTTAGGTATTCCGGTGCTGCGCCTGCGCGGTGATTACCTGGCCATCGTCACCCTGGGATTCGGTGAGATCATCCGCCTTATCCTCGAGAACTGGAGTAGTTTTTCCCACGGTCCCAGCGGCATCTCCAACATCTCCAGACCCGGCTTCTTCGGGATCGAGCTTTCCCTGGAGATGTCCATCGTCTATATGTACTACCTGACCGTGCTGATGGTGCTCTTCACCATCTTTGTGGTCAATCGCCTCCAGGACTCACGGATCGGCAGGGCCTGGTTCGCCCTCAAGGAAGACGAGATCGCCTGTCAGGCCATGGGCATCGACAAGATGAAGACCAAGCTGACCGCCTTCTCCCTGGGCGCCACCTGGGCGGGCATGGCGGGGGTGATGTTTGCGGCCAAGACCACCTTTATCAACCCTGCCAGTTTCACCTTTCTCGAATCGGCGATCATTCTCTGCATCGTGGTTCTCGGCGGCATGGGCTCCATTGTCGGGGTGATCGTCGGCGCCCTGGTCCTGATCCTGATGCCCGAGTACCTGCGGGCCTTTTCCGACTATCGAATGCTTGCCTTTGGTGCCATTCTGGTCGTGATGATGATCTTCCGTCCCCAGGGGATCATTGCCACGCTGCGTCGAACCTATACGGTTAAAGGAGATCTCGAATAGGCAGTCGATCCCGTCGTGATCAGGCAGGGGCAGATGATCGGTCCGGGCGAGCCAGCCTACGCCGGACCTCCCCTCCTGCAGAGACCGGCACGACGCCCCTGCAGTCCTTCGGATCCTCCCCAAGATGAACCCTTGCCTTCAGTCACGTATGCAACCAATTCTTAACGTACAGAACCTCACCATGGATTTTGGCGGGATCAGGGCCCTGGACCACCTGAGTCTGCAGGTTCACTCCGGCGAAATCGTCGCCCTTATCGGCCCCAACGGCGCCGGAAAGACCACCTTCTTCAACTGTATCACCGGGATCTACAAGCCCACCAAGGGGGATCTGCTGCTCACCCCGCCGGGAAAGAAGACCAAGAAGCTCAACGGCCTCAAGCCCAACAAGGTGACCGAGCAGGGGCTGGCCAGGACCTTCCAGAACATCCGCCTCTTTCCCAACATGACGGTCCTGGAAAATGTGATGATCGGCCGCCACTGCCGGACCAGGTCCAAGATCTTCGGAGCCATCTTCCGGCCCCCCGGAACCCGGCGGGAAGAGGAGGAGATCATCCAGGACAGCCTGGATATACTGAAAAAGATCGGGCTGGCCCAGCTTGCCAACGAGTACGCCAAGAACCTCCCCTACGGCGCCCAGCGCCGTCTAGAGATCGCCAGGGCGCTGGCCACCAACCCCTTCATGCTGCTCCTGGATGAACCTGCGGCCGGAATGAACCCCCAGGAGACCCTGGAACTGGATGAACTGATCACCACCATCCGCGATGACGGCCTGGCCATCCTCCTGATCGAACACGACATGAAACTGGTCATGAACATCTCTGACTCGATCTTTGTGGTGGATTACGGCAAGAAGATCGCCGAGGGAAGCCCTGAAGAGATCGCCAAGAATCCTGCCGTCATCAAGGCCTACCTGGGCGAGGAGATTGAACATGCTTGAGCTCCGCAACATAGATACCTATTACGGCAACATCCAGGCCCTCCACCAGATCGATCTTACGGTTGAAGCAGGTGAGATCATCACCCTGATCGGAGCCAACGGTGCCGGCAAGTCCACCACCCTGATGTCCATCAGCGGCATCAGCCCGCCCAGGAGCGGGGAGATTATCTTCAAGGGAAAACCCATCCACGAGTTGCCGGCCAACAAGATCGTCACCCTGGGAATATCCCAGGTACCAGAGGGCCGCCACATCTTCCCGGAACTCACCGTGGCCGAGAACCTGGACATGGGCGCCTTTCTCCGCAATGACAAGCGAGGCATTGCCGATGACCTGGAGTATCTCTACGACCTCTTTCCCATCCTCCGAAAACGGCGTAACCAGCCCGGCGGCAACCTCTCGGGTGGCGAGCAGCAGATGCTGGCCATCTCCCGGGCCCTGATGGCGCATCCCCAGCTGCTGCTCCTGGATGAGCCCTCCATGGGGCTGGCCCCGCTGGTCACCAAACAGATCTTTGAGATCATCGAAAAGATCAACCGGGAGCAGAATACCACCATCTTCCTGGTCGAGCAGAACGCCAACCTGGCCCTGCAGATCGCCCACCGCGGCTATGTCCTGGAAAACGGCAGGATCACCATGCACGATCAGGCCGACAAGCTCCTTGCCAACAAGGATGTCCAGAAGGCCTACCTGGGTATTTGAGTTCCGCCAAGCCAGATTTTCCTTTCCACCCACCAACACAGCATGGTAGCCTTCCTGCTCAGAGAGGAGGAAGAACGCCTCTGTGTTGGTTCGCCTATTAACAACCTCAGCAATATCGGTTCACCGTGAAAACAATTAAAGTCGGAGTCATCGGGGTAGGTTACCTCGGTCGCTTCCATGCGCAGAAGTATGCGGCCATGGCCCATGTCGACCTGGTCGGGGTTGCAGATACCGATCCCGAACAGGCCAAACGAGTTGCCCAGGAGTGCGACACCCAGGCCTTTGGCGACTATCGTCAGCTGCTTACCAAGGTGGACGCGGTCTCCATCGTGGTGCCCACCAGCCTCCATCATCAAGTCACCAGGGCCTGCCTGGAGCAGCCTGTGGATGTGATGGTGGAGAAGCCCTTTACCACCACCCTGGCTGAGGCCGATGAACTGATCGCCCTGGCCGAGGAGCGGCAGCGGATCCTCCAGGTCGGCCACCTGGAGCGGTTCAATCCGGCGGTCATCGCCATGCAGCCCCTGCTCAACCACCCCCTTTTTATAGAGGCGCACCGGATCTCGGTGTTCAAGGACCGGGGCACCGATGTGGACGTGGTCCTGGACCTGATGATCCATGACATCGACATCATCCTCTCCATGGTCAACGCCCCAATCAAGACCATCCATACCGTCGGCGCCCCGGTGATCACCCCGCTCACCGACATCGCCAACGCCAGGCTTATCTTTGAAAACGGCTGCACCGCCAATGTCACGGTCAGCCGGATCTCCATGGACAACATGCGGAGGATGCGGATCTTCCAGCCCGGCAAGTATCTTTCCGTGGATTTCGGCAAGAAGGAGGTCATGTCCATCGAGCTGGAGAAGGAGTCCAACAGCCCCATTCCCCAGCCCAATATCAAGAAGCACGGCTTCAGCAACCAGGACAGCCTGGAGCTGGAGCTGACCGATTTTATCGCCAACGTAACCACCCGCAGCCGGCCGCAGGTCTCTGGGGTGGAGGGCCGCCGAGCCCTGGATGTGGCCCTGCAGGTGGTTGAACAGATCTCGAGCAACAAGGCCCGTGTCCAGGAGCTCCTGGCTGCAGAGGGTAGTCCCTGGCCGGTGGGCACAGGCCTGTGAGGGGCGGCTCCAAGAGTAGCCTGCCGCCCTCTGAGCAGGCAGGTCCCCGGGTGATGATCGTCGCCGGGGAGGCCTCGGGTGATCTCCATGGAGCCAACCTGGCCCGGGCCATCCAGAGGGAACGCCCGGAGATCCGCCTCAGCGGCATGGGCGGCGATGAGCTGCGCGCTGCCGGGGTCGAGGTCCTCTTTGATGCGGCCCGGATTGCGGTGGTGGGCGTGGTCGAGGTCCTCCATCACCTGGGGGACGTCCTCAGGGCCAGGAAGATCCTGATCACGGAGATGAAGGAGAGGCGTCCGGCCCTGCTGATCCTGATCGACTTCCCGGACTTCAACCTGCTCTTGGCTGCCCAGGCCCGGAAGCTGGGCATCCCTGTGCTCTACTACATCAGCCCCCAGGTCTGGGCCTGGCGCTCCGGCCGGGTAAAGAAGATTGGCCGGTTGGCAGACCGGGTGGCCACCATCCTGCCCTTTGAGCAGGCCTTTTACCGCCGCCATGGCTACCGGGTCGACTACGTGGGCCATCCCCTGCTGGACACGGTGACCACCACCATGTCCAGGGATGGATTCCTGGAAAAGTACGATCTGCCCGGGGACCATCCCCTGATCGGGATCATTCCCGGCAGCCGGCGCAAGGAGATCTCCACCCTGCTGCCCATCTTTCTTTCGGCTGCAGAACGGTACCAGGCCGAGAGCAGCCACCCCTGCACCTTTCTCCTCCCCAGGGCCTCCACCGTGGACCAGGAGTTGCTGCTGGAGCACGGAGCCGCCCAGGCGAAGAACAGCCTGGACCTGCGGATCATCGATAGCGACCGCTACGACCTGATGGCGGCCTGTGACGGGGCCATCGCCGCCTCCGGCACCGTTACCCTGGAACTGGCCATCCTGGAGACGCCCACCGTGGTTGCCTACCGGCTGGCGCCCCTGACCTATCGCCTGGGACGCCTGCTCATCCGCCACCTCCGCTTCTTCTCCCTGGTCAACCTGATCGCAGAACAGGAGATCATCCCGGAACTGCTCCAGGACGAGGTCACTCCGGGGCGACTCTGCCGGGAACTGCAGGCTGTGGTGGATTCGGAGCAACGCCGTAAGAGCATGATCGCAGACTTTCAGAGGCTCAAAGAACTGCTGGGAAGTTCAGGGGCCTCGAGCAAGACGGCTGCCCTGGTCTTCGAGATGCTGGACGCTGCCGGGCGCTAAGCCACCCGGCTACCACCCATCCTCAACACCTCGATTCTTAAAATATCGGCTGGATTATCGGCTGGATTATCGACGGGAATATCTATTGGGATATCACCTGCCAGTAGGAAGGCCGCCCCTTTCAGGAGTCGTCATTCCCGCGCAGGCGGGAATCCACTCCAGCCAGAACCATCATCCCCCTTGCCGCTACATCAGCCGCGGCCAGCAGACAGAGCGAAGATGCCAGCCAGGCAGGCAGGACAGGAGGCATACGCCAATGACCTGGATGCCCGCCTCCGCGGGCATGACGTCAGAAGCATGTGTGATATTCAGAGGAAATAAAGTTGAACGCTAGGCCGGGATTGGCAGGAAAGACCGTTTTTAAAGGAAACCTTGTAATATCGATTGAGATTTCGATTCGGATATCGCCAGGTAGTAGGAAGGCCGAGCTGTTTCAGCAGTCGTCATTCCCGCGCAGGCGGGAATCCACTCTTGCCAGAACCATCATGATGCCCAACCTCCAAGTCACTCGGGCCGAAGGAATAAAACGGCCGGCGCAGCACTTGGAAGTGCCCCCCAGGCTGGAGATGAATCCTGTGAAACCCGGTGAAAGACAGTGGAAGGCAGGATATATACCATTAATAACATTAATGGCATAAGGGGACCGGCCTGGATGCCCGCCTCCGCGGGCATGACGGGAGAGGCGTGGCCAAAGGATCCCCCGATTTATCTCCTATTTCGATCTCCTGTCAGGATCTCCTGTTAAGACCAGGGAGGGGCTTTTTTGGGAGTCGTCATTCCCGCGCAGGCGGGAATCCACTCTTGACAGAACCATCATGATGCCCAGCCTCCAGCTCAGCTCGACGCGAAGGAATAAAACGGCCGGCGCAGCACTTGGAAGTGCCCCCCAGGCTGGAGATGAATCCTGTGAAACCCAGTGAAAGACAGTGGAAGGCAGGATATATACCATTAATAACATTAATGGCATAAGGGGACCGGCCTGGATGCCCGCCTCCGCGGGCATGACGGGAGAGGCGTGGCCAAAGGATCCCCCGATTTATCTCCTGTTAAGATCTCCTGTTAAGATCTCCTGTTAAGATCTCCTGTTAAGATCTCCTGTTTGGATCTCCTGTTAGGATCTCCTGTTAAGACCAGGGAGGAGCTTTTTGGGGAGTCGTCATTCCCGCGCAGGCGGGAATCCACTCTTGACAGAACCGTGAAAAGATTAGAGGAGACAGGCCAAAAAACAGACACAGAGGGTGGAATATACCGATTTCCAAAAAAAAAATCACCAGCTGGCATAAGGCCTAAACCCGAGATTGGAAAAAAAGCAGATATTCAGGGAACCCCAGGCAGGAGTAACGATGATGCACCCAGACGCGAACCCAGATGACAGGCAGATTCCGGCGGAAGAGAGTCCCCTGGAGGAGGATCGGCAAGAGGAATGGGCGCAGGATGAACCGGTGGAGCTGCCCATAGACGGCACCCTGGACCTCCACACCTTTCGACCGGCAGAGATCAAGACCCTGATCCCGGATTACCTGGAGCAGTGCCTGGAGAGGAAGATCACCCAGGTCCGGATCATCCACGGCAAGGGCAGCGGCAGCCTGCGCCGCTCGGTCCACGCCATTCTCCAGCGCCAGGCCACTGTCCGCAGCTTCAGGCTGGCCGACGAATCTGCCGGTTCCTGGGGGGCGACCCTGGTTACTCTTCAGGAGGTGGAGCGGCCTTAAACTGCTTGACCAGGCCGCTCTCCGCAGCCAGGCTGCGCACAGAGAGCATGAAGGTGGAGGGCATGGGCAGGGCCCTGTCCTGATGGAGAATCCCCAGGGCCTGGGCCATCAACAGGGAGGGGATGGAGTGGAACCCCTCCTGATTATCACAGATGGTCTTCATCCGCAGGGCATCGGTGAGGTAGGGACAGAGGCTCTCCAGACGGACGGCCAGGCCGCGGAGTTCCTCTTCCACCAGTTGCCGGTGTTCACGCCCAAAGAGGGTGACCTCCGGATCCGTGGGTTCGCTGCCAAAGAGGTTGTTGACCACGGCCCCGGCCAGGGTACGCTGCCGCTCTGGCGACCACTCGGGATAACGACCGGCTATGTCAGCCTGGAGGCGTTGAAAGAGCACCATCTGAACCATGATAATGGCCTCCCGCATGACCGGCAGGATCTTGCTGCTGATCTCGGGGGTATCTGTGTTCTTGGGGACATCCTGGCTATCAGGGGACTGCTGGGAAGGATCACTCATAAAACTATCTTTATCGCCTTATGTTCAACCAGTTGCTGGTAGAGGGCAAGCCGCTCTTCCTCACTCTGGACCACAAGTTCCAAATTCAGGCTGCAGTAACGACCGCCTGAGCTGGTGTTGGAGTCGGTGAGCAGGTGGGATGCATCCCGGACCACGGCGGCCACGGCCTCACGGATGTGCTCCGGCTGGCTGCCGATGATTTTATACTGCCACAGACAGGGATATTCGATCTCTGGTTTGCAGCCTTCAGTCTGCTGGAAAGGGTTCTTTTTCATGGCAGGGAATATACTGCAGCTCCCTGGTCAAGACAAGCTCTAAAGAATCGTTTGAAAAATTAGAGGTTTTGATCAGGATCAAGACATGGGGGACGACATCAAGCAACTATCTCCCTGATATTTCGGGAATAAAACTCTCAACAGAGGGTGATGTTTGCGTAGAGACCGGAAGGGAAAACAAGTTTTCGAAACCGGCTAAGGATAGCCTAGGACCGCCTAAGGGAGCTTTGCGGTTCTCATTCTCCCGGCGCAGTGCTATATTCAAGGCAGCATCAGTCGGTCCAGGCGCTCTTTTATCCCCCTCTCAGGAGACATTGGCATGCGGCCCCAGATTCTGATTATTCCACCCAACTTTCTGCTCGACCGGTTCGCTCAGCAGCTAAGCGATCGCTTTGAACTGCTCTGCCCGGATGATATCAGCCAGGCCCGCGCCATCCTGGAACAGGACGAGACCGTGCCGATGGCGGCGCTCTACAACCCCCTGCTCCTCTCCGACCAAGAGACCGCGACCCTGGCCCGGCTCTGCAAACGCCACGGCATCGTGCCCCTGCTCTTCAGCCCGGACGCACAACTCAGCCAGGCCGTGGAACTGGCCAACCAGGGCTCGTTTTTTCGCGTCATCGGCGAACACGCCACACTCTCGGCGCTCACCACCGCACTGGACGACGCGGTTACCCATTACCGGCTGTTACTGCCCGGCGGCAACACGCCTGATCTGGATCCCCTCACCAGGTGCAGCTCCCGACTCCATGGGCTGGAACGGTTGCGGCAAAACCTGGTCCGGGCCCACCGCTATGGCCAACACCTCTCCATCATCGTCTTTGACCTGGATGGGCTCGGCCGGATAAACGATGGCCATGGGTTTGAGTGCGGAGACCTGGTGCTCAGCCGCCTTGCCCGAGCGATGGAGGAGCAGATCCGTACCGATATCGATCTGCTCTGTCGCTGGGGGGAGGATGACTTTCTCCTGATCCTGCCCGAGACCGCGGTCCGGGGCGCCGCCCGGCTGGCACAACGGCTCCACAAGAGCCTGGAAGGACTGGACATTGGCTTTGACAGGGAAAAGATCCGGATCAGCGCCAGTTTCGGAGTCACCGGCTATGCCCCCGAATACCCGGATCACAACCAGGACCACGAGACCATGCTCCTCTTGGCCAACCGCTGCCTGCTCCAGGCCAAGGCCGCCGGAGGCGACCAGGTCCTCTGTTGTCCCTGAACCGCGCTGCCCATGGCAGCAGCCGGATCCACAGTTCCCCCTTCAGCCCAACCATAACAACACTAATTAACGTTAAGTAACGCTAATTTAACGGTAACCAACGCTCACGCTCATGCTGATACTCTCACCTTCCAAGGGACAGGATTTTGACCACCCTGCCCCCACTGATCGCTATTCCACCCCTGATTTTCTGGAGCACTCCCTGGAACTGATCAAACTGCTCCGCGACTACTCCTGCGCAGAACTCCGCGAACTGATGCAGATCAGTGAAAAGATCGCCCTCCTCAACCAGCAGCGTTATGCCGACTTCAGCCTGCCCTTTAGCCCGGGCAACGCCAAGCAGGCCCTCTACGCCTTTAGCGGTGATGTCTACCGTCCCCTGGAGAGGGCAGACTACAGCGTGGCTGATCTGGATTTTGCCCAGACGCAGCTGCGGATCCTTTCCGGGCTCTATGGCTGCCTGCGGCCCCTGGATCTGATTCAACCCTATCGCCTGGAGATGAAGACCAGGCTGGCCAACGGCCGGGGCAGGAACCTCTACGCCTTCTGGGGCAGGCGGGTGGCCGAGGCCATCAACCAGGCCGGCAGGGCCACGGATGCCCGGGTGCTCTTTAACCTGGCCTCCAACGAATACTCCAGGGTCATACCCAAGAAGGAGCTGGAGCTGCCCATGGTCGATATCCTGTTCCAGGAACAGCAGGGCGACCAGCTCAAGACCATCTCCGTCTATGCCAAGCGGGCCAGGGGGCTGATGGCGGACTACATCATCAGGAACCGCATCACCACCCTCAAAGGGGTTGAGGGCTTCAGCGCCGAGGGCTACTCTTTTGCCCCCACCCTGTCCAGCCCTGCTCGCTACCTCTTTACCCGGCCCAAACCCTGATCAGGCCCATGCCGATTGGCCTGCTCCTCACTGCTGCCGCAGGGCGAATCCGCCTCCGGAGTTACCCTGGCGGCCATTGATCAGGGTGATCTGATCGTTGATGGTCCACATGTCGTAGATATAACCCAGGCCGAACAGGCCGCAGGTGCAGAGGTAGATGATGCCGCTGATCCACTTACCCATGTACATCCGGTGGATGCCGAACAGCCCCAGAAAGACCAGGAGCAGCCAGGCCACGGTATAGTCGACAGGACCGGCCTGGAAGCGGATATCCGCCTCGCGATCCATGGCCGGAATCAGGAAGAGGTCCACCAGCCAGCCCACAAAGAAGAGCCCCAGGGTAAAGAAGTAGATGGTGCCTGAAATGGGCTTGCCGTAATAGAAACGGTGGGCCCCGATGAAGCCGAAGATCCAGATGATATAGCCGATGATCAGGCTGTGGCTTGACGGACGCTCTTCCATGGACGTTCTCCTTTGATTTTTTCTTTCAAGATCCTGATCCGCTCCAGGGAGCGCTCCAGTTGTTGCTCCTCTATCCGGCCGGAATCCAGGAGCTCGGTGATGGCCCGGATCCCCTGGCGGACGCAGTCGGGCCGATACTCCAGGTTATTGCCCACCACCAAGATATCCACTCCGGCCAGGACCGCCAGTTGCACGGCCTCTTTGTAGCTCCAGCCGCGGGTTATGGCCCCCATCTGGAGGTCATCGCTGAAGACCACCCCTGAAAAACCCAACTGCCCGCGGAGCATCCCGGCCACCATCTCCCGGGAGAGGGTGGCAGGCAGCCCCTTGGGATCCAGGCCCCTATGGACCAGGTGGGCGCTCATCACCCCGTCGGCATAGCCCTGGCCAAGCAGGGCTGCATAGGGGGCCAGCTCTTTCTCCTCCCAGCAGTCGCTGATATCGACAAAGCCCGCATGGGAGTCTCCTCCGGCGCTGCCGTGACCGGGAAAATGCTTGAGGCAGCAGGCGATCCCCTGGAGGTGGTGCTCCCGGATAAAGGTCTCGGCCAGGCGGACAACGGTGGCTGGATCTGCACCGAAACTGCGCTGATAGCGGGCGATGATGGGGTTATCCGGATTCAGCTCCAGATCCACCACCGGGGCAAAGTTGAGGTTGACCCCATGCTCGCGGAGCATGGCGGCCAGGCGTGCTGCCTGCGTTCCGGCGTAGGCAGCCCCGCCTGCGGCCATGGCAGCGGCGCTGACCGTGGCCGGGAAACCGTCCCGCTCCTTGAGTCGACAGACCCTCCCCCCCTCCTGATCCACCCCGATCAGGAGGGGGGAAGAACCATAGCCCCTGAGTTGCTCCACCAGCCGCCCCAGGGAATGCGGGCTGTCAAAATTCTGGACTCTGCCGCTGATGTTGCGGTCAAAGAGGATCACCCCGCCAAGATCATGCTCACAGATATCCTCGACCAGCCAGGAGTCCTCCTCCAGCCGATCCTCCTGAAAGCCGACCAGAAACATCTGTCCGATATTCAAACGCTTTCTCCTTTCTCTCTGCCCAGAGACAGATCACTGACATGATCTTGAAACAGGCTGTCAGATTTATGACAAGCCGGCTCTTTCCCCGGATGAAATACCATGAAATCCGGCTCTTTGAACCGGGAATGCCCCTGAAAAGGGAAGAAAAACCGGCATGCTATTCGCATAAGCTCAAACTTAAGAACAACCAGCTCCACTCCGAAACCCACTTATCAGGACCAAACCGATGAACGCGAGTACCGTATCCCCACTCCAGGACCCCCAAGTAGCGGACACCATGAACACCCTCCTGTCCGAACTGGAACATTACCGGCAGCAGTCGGCTATCCTGCAGAAGGTGAACATCCTCCACCAACGGATTGCCGGAGTGCTTGACCTGCCCACCATGCTCGAGACCTACTCGATCTGGATCATGGAACACTGCAGCCACGATCTGGTCGGTTACTACAACCCGGAGCAGGAGAAGATGCACATGTACTGCTCCAGTCACGGCCCGGAGCGTCGCCAGGCCATCACCATGGGCGAGCATCTCCTCAGAGGGCAGCAGGTTTCCCCGGTTGGAGCAGGGCCGGAAACACTGCATGCCTTTGAGTGGAGCTTCAACGAGGCCGATCACCGGGCCAGGCTGGTGTTTATCCGCAAAGATGAGCCGTTCCGGGAAGAGGAACGTCCCTTCCTCGAACAGACCCTGACGGTGATCGCTGCCCCCCTGCAGCGGACCCTGGAGTTTGAAAAGGTCTTCTCCCAGGTGCGCAGGGATACCCTGACCGGACTGCCCAACCGCTTTGTCTTTGAAGAGCGCATCGATATGATCATCGAGCAGGCCAGGCGCCATGGTCATCCCCTGACCATCGCGGCCCTGGATCTGGATCACTTCAAGTCGGTGAACGACACCATGGGGCATCCCATGGGGGACCGGGTGCTCCAGGACGTGGCCAGGGTGATGGAGGAGCAGATCCGTCAGACCGACCTGCTGGTACGGATGGGCGGTGATGAGTTTTTACTGATCCTGCCTGATACCGATATCCACAAGGCCAAGTTTTTGACCAGGCGACTGGTGAACGCGGTGGATCGCCTGAATGTCCTGACCACTGCCGGCAAGCTCGGGGTCAGTATCGGCCTCTCCCAGTGGAGCCAGGGCGTGGATAAGAAAGAGTGGCTGGAAACGGCCGACGATATCCTCTACCGGGTCAAGGCCAGGGGCAAGGCCCGGCACAGCGATCGCCTCATGGCCAACTGAGGTTCCAGCCCGGCCCTGGCAGCCCTGGCAGGCACCCCGGGGCCGGTTGAACCGGCCTGCGGAAGATGCCTGCGGAAGATGGAGCCGGGACTCGGCGTCCCTGATATTACGGGACGGAGCTCTCGGGACAAGATACCTCCCCTGCCCCTGCCCTGGCTGCTACTGTGGCCGGAGCGCGATCACCAGCGGGATGCAGTGGCAACCCTGCTGCTGCTGGGTGGTGCCCAGCTTCCACTCCTCACAGCTCAGATCCGGACTAAGCAGCTGATCGATATCCTTGACCAGACCGGCCAGATTGATCACCGGATGACGGGCAAAGACATCGGGCAGGCCATAGGTCAGGTTACAGGCAAGACACCTGCCCGGCCGTTCATGCAGCTCCAGCTTAAAGTGGAGGGTCTGATCATTCTGCTCGTAGCGGTCATAGGCGAGCCGGATGTCAAAGGCCCCCTCTTCGGCATCCCCGAACAGGGCCTCAAAAAAGTCATTGCTGCGCTCCTGGGGAAAGATGTCGAGCAGGGTCTGGGCGGTGAAACGGTCGGCAAGAGTATCCATGGGTCTTTTTTTCCTTGGCTGGATTGGATCCCGGGGAGAAGAGCCATCTTCCCAGGGGCTCATGGTTGAATTGGCTCAAGAGCCGCCAATTTAATCTCCTTTCTATATAGTGTCAACAGCCATTGCCTCTTCCAGAGCGCTGTGGTAGTAATGGCCCCATGCACAATCAAGACACCATCTACACCGACCCGAACCAGCCGCTCAACGACTCCTCCCCAGCAGACGCCCACAGCCTCAACTCTGCCCAACATGCCGCAGTGCATCACGGAGCCGGACCGGTGCTGGTGATCGCAGGCGCAGGTTCCGGCAAGACCAGGACCCTGGTCTACCGCATGGCCCACCTGCTCCGCCAGGGGGTGCCGCCGGAATCGATCCTGCTGCTCACCTTTACCCGGCGGGCTGCCCAGGAGATGCTCTGGCGGGCCGGCCAGCTCACCGACCAGTCCTCGGCCAGGATCGTGGGCGGCACCTTCCATGCCACCGCCAACCTGCTGCTGCGGCGCTACGGCCACCATCTGGGCTTTGGCTCCCGCTTCACCATCATCGACCGGGGCGATGCCGAGGGGATCATCAACCTGATCAAGTCCTCGCTGGGCATGTCCGGGGCAGGCAAGCGCTTCCCCTCCAAGCGGGTGATCATGAACCTCATTTCCGGTTCGATCAACAAGTCGCGGACCATCGACGACCTGGTGCTGGAAGGCCATGTCCATCTCTCGGAGTTCATCGAGGATTTCCACGCCATCAACAAGCACTACCAGCAGTTCAAGGAAGATCATGCCCTGATGGACTATGACGACCTGCTGGTCAACTGGCAGCGGCTGATCAGCGAGTCCAAGGAGGCCCACGAGGCCATCTGCAGCCGCTTTGAACATGTGCTGGTGGATGAGTACCAGGACACCAACCTGATCCAGGCCCATATCATCCGCCGCCTGGCCTCCATCCACGGCAACGTGATGGTGGTGGGCGACGATGCCCAGTCGATCTACAGCTTCCGGGGGGCAGACTTCCACAACATCATGCGCTTCTCCGAGCAGTTCCCGGGGACCTCGATCATCAAGCTGGAGGAGAACTACCGCTCCACCCAGCCTATCCTGGAGTTGACCAACGCGGTGATCGCCAGCGCCGAGGAAAAGTTCACCAAGACCCTGTTCAGCTCCATCGAGGGCGGCATCCGGCCCACCGTGTTCAAGGCCCGCAACGAGGCGGCCGAGGCCCGCTATATCGCCACGACCATCAAGAAGCTGCAGGAGGAGGGCACCCCGATCAACGAGATCGCCATCCTCTTTCGCTCCGGCTTCCACTCCTACAAGCTGGAGATGGAGCTGGCCAGCCACTACTATGAGTTTGAGAAGCGCGGCGGGATCAGGCTCACCGAGTCGGCCCATATCAAGGATATCCTCTCCTTCTTCCGGATCCTGGTCAACCCCTGGGACACCCTCTCCTGGAACCGGCTGCTGCTCCAGCTGGACAAGGTGGGGCCCAAGACCGCCCAGAAGATCATCAACTTCATCAAGCAGGCCGACGATCCCATCGCCCGCCTGGCCGACTACCCGCCGGGCAAGACCTGGAAGGCGGGCTTCGACGAGCTGGTGGCGATCCTCCGGGAGATCAGCCGTCCCCAACTGCCGCCCTCGACGATCTACGACCTGGTGAGCCAGTACTATCTGCCCATCTTTGAGAAGATCTACTACGACGACTATCCCAAACGCCGCAAGGAGCTGGACCAGATCTCCAGCCTGATCGGCGGCTACGGCGACCTCCAGTCCTTTGTCGATGACACGGCCCTGGATCCGCCAGAGCCGGAGAGCAAGGGCGGCGGCGAGGAGCAGTCGGGCAAGCTGATCCTCTCCACCATCCACTCCTCCAAGGGGCTGGAGTGGGATGCGGTCTTTGTGATCGGCCTGGCCGAGGGACGCTTCCCCCACCAGCATGCCGGCTCCGGCGAGCAGTGGGAGGAAGAACGCCGGCTGCTCTATGTGGCCGCCACCCGGGCCAAGAAGCAGCTCTTCCTCACCTATCCCTGTGAGCTGATGACCCCGGACCGCAAACACCACCGCACCGGGATGTCGCCCTTCCTGCGGGAGCTCCCCCATGGGCTCTATATCCAGGAGCAGGCGCCCTCCCCCTATGGCGTCCAGGAGACCCATGCCCCTCAGGGTGCTGCCCCGAAGCCCTCCCATCAAAAGGTGCAGTCCGCCCGCCAGACCTTTGCCCCGGGCATGATCGTCCACCACGGCTACTTCGGCAACGGCCGGATCACCAGCATCCCCGGTCCCCGGCGGGTGGAGGTGGCCTTTGACCGCCACGGCACCAAGATCCTCCACCTGGACTATGCCAACCTGAGCGTGATGGACAGCCGCCAGGCCTCCTAGCCACCTAGCCACTCGCAGAGAGCAGGATCATGGATTATCAACAGGCCCTGGCCACCCTGGACGCGCTCCAGATGTTTACCATCAAGCTGGGGCTGGAGTCCATCCGCGAGCTGCTGGCAGAGCTGGACGCACCCCAGGAGCAGTTCCCCACCATCCACCTGGCCGGCACCAACGGCAAGGGCTCGGTGGGCGCCAACCTGGTGGCCATGCTGTCCGAGGCCGGCTATCGGGTGGGCTTCTACTCCTCCCCGCACCTGAGCTCGGTGCGGGAACGTTTCCGGATCAACCGGCAGTTCATCTCCAGAGAGGAGTTTGCCGCCTGCGCCGAGCGACTGACCACCACCCTGGCCAGCCGCACCACCACCTACTTCGAGTTCACCACGGCCCTGGCCTTTTGCTGGTTCCAGGAGCGCGGCGTGGATATCGCGGTGGTCGAGACCGGCCTGGGCGGAAGGCTCGATGCCACCAACGTGCTCAGCCCCCTGGTCTCGGTGCTCACCAACATTGCCCTGGACCATCAGCAGCACCTGGGCGATACCCTTGCAGAGATTGCCCGGGAAAAGGCCGGGATCGTCAAGCCCGGCACGCCGGTGGTCTCCGGGGTTCTGGAACCCGAGGCCCGGGAGGTGATCCTTGAGCGCTGCCACCGCCTCCGGAGTCCCCTCTTCACCCTGGGTGAGGAGTTCAGCGCCCTGGGAGAGCCCGACCTGTTTCACTACAGCGGCCTCAACGAAACCAGAATCGAGCAGCTGCACTCGCCCCTGCCCGGGCAGCATCAGCTGGCCAACAGCTGCCTGGCCCTGGCCACCATGGAGCTGCTGGGGACACGGGGCTTCCCTGTCAAGGGCGACCAGCTCAGGGCAGGACTTGCCCGGGTCAGCTGGCCCGGCCGGATGGAGCTGCTGAACTGCTCGCAGGCCGACTCGCCGCCCTGGCCCCACTCAAAGAAGCAGGAAAACAAAAAAATTCTTATCGACGGCGCCCATAACGAGGCCGGCATCACCGCCCTGCTGAGAACCCTGGAACAGGACTTTGCAGAGCAGCCCATCATCCTGGTCTGGGGCAGCATGGCAGACAAGGAACTGGGCCCGGCCTGGAGACGACTGCTGACACGGGCCAGGGCCATCATCCTCACCCAGGCCGAGCCCCGCCGCTCGGCCCGCCCGGAGCAGTTGGCTGCCCAGGTCCCGGACCGGGAACAAGGGAAGCTACTGCTGGCGCCCCAGGTCCAGCAGGCCCTGGAGCAGGCCGCCCGCCTGGCCAAGGACGATGAGCTGATCTGCATAGCCGGTTCCCTCTACCTGGTCGGGGCAGCACGGGAGCTGCTCTGCGGCCCACTTACCCAGAAACACTAGACAAGAGAGCATGAATCAAGAATACTACAGTCTGGACGGTGTGGATGATGACCTCATCCGGGCCGAACGCAACAAGGCCCGACAGATGCGGCGCAGCCGCTGGTGGCAGCAGAAGACCTCCACCGGCTGCTGCTACTACTGCGGGGAAAAGGTGGGGTTCAAGAACCTGACCATGGATCACGTCATCCCCCTGGCCCGCGGCGGCAGAAGCACCAAGGATAACCTGGTGCCCTGCTGCAAGGACTGCAACACCAAGAAGAAATCCTCGCTGCCCGTGGAGTGGGAGGAGTACATGGGCCAGCTCCAGGAGCGCAGGGGCTAAGCCTGCCCCTTGATCGAACCGGTCCGCTCCTCGAACCGGGCGGCTGTATGCCGCACCTTGGACAGGGAGCCCTCAACATGTCTCCCCCCACCCCAGCCTGGTTCCCGGTAAAGTTGGGTCAGTCGCAGGGTCAGCCGGGCCAGAGCAGGAATCTCTTGAAAGAACTTCCCGAACAGGGAAAAAAGGGTTGCAATCTTTGGTTTACAGATGGCGAGCAACGGTGTATATATCTGCCATCAATTCTTGAGTTCCCGGGCGGGTAGCTCAGCTGGATAGAGTGTTGGCCTCCGAAGCCAAAGGCCGTGGGTTCGAATCCCGCTCCGCCCACCATATATAAGGCACGTAACTGACTCTCAGTTACGTGCCTTTTTTGTTTCCCCCACCCTTCCCCCCACAGCTCGACCCCGATTGAAAGAAAGACTACCTCGGATCATCTGGACAGCTCTTTCCTCAGACCGAACCTCTTAGCATCAACAACACCTGGTAATCAAAATTTTTGTTTAAGAGAAAAATATTTTTCAAATTCAAGCAACAGATGTACTGTGTAACAGGTCAATTTTAATGAATAAAATAATACTGAATAGATCAACCTGGCCCCTGATATGAACAGCCGCTCCCAGGAGAAAATGTTGTTCCTGCAAACGCTTCAGGTCGGTTGTGGCCACCTCGAGGCAGAGGGTCTCCTGTTCAGATATAGTGTGTTCAGATATAGTGGAAAGAGGTTGGCTAGTGCAAATAAATCTGACGCTATTTTTCCCCATTTTCCCCACTGCTTGAAGGCACCGTGGATGAGGAATTTGGGGTCTGTACTCTGACCGTGGAGCATCTGGCAGACCGGCGCAACAATTTCCACCTCCAGTCTGCCGGCATGACCCTGGAACACACCCTGCCGGTTACAGAGAAGGCTGCCAAGACATGGGAGGGCTGATTCCATGGGAGGGCTGATTCGAAGGCGCGACCTGGATCGAGGTTACATCAAGTTGATGCGGGAGGACGGTTATGCGGAAGTAAAGGAGTAAAGAGCCAGGGACAGAATTTTATGGTTCTCGCTATACACTCGCTATACACCATAGGCGGGATACCTGACCACTAAACCTGAGGCCTGAGTAGAGTAGAGCATAAAGCCAGCACCTCCCCCTTCCCGTTTCCTTTCCCTGTTTAACATCGACTCGACTCCAAGAGAAGGGTTAGCTTTAGTGTCGGTTCATCTGCTCCAGCAGGTCCAGAGGGCTGACCGCTGGATTACGAAAATCTTTGACCACGTGGGTGTAAACCATGGTGGTCTCCACTTTGGCATGGCCGAGATATTCCTGGATCTGACGCAGATCCACTCCGTTTAAGAGCAGGTGAGTGGCAAAGCTGTGACGCAAGGTATGCACAGAACCATGCTTGTGGATGTTTGCCGCTTTTACGCCCTTTTTCATGGCCTTTTGCACACTGCGGCTATGGAGGTGATGTCGTCGTATGGTCCTGGTTCTGGGATCAACAGAGCGCTTCCCACTGGGGAAGACCAACTGCCAGCCCCACTCCCGCCCTGCCGCTGGGTACTTTCTCGCAAGAGCCTTAGGTAGAGCAGCCTCACCATACCCCTCCTGGAGGTCTTTCTGGTGAAGCAGCTGTACCTGTTGCAGGTGCGCTTGGAGTTCTGGGATGGTTGCCCCTGCCAACAGGGTGGTCCGATCTTTGTCCCCTTTACCACGGCGAATATGGATAAGTTGCTGTTCAAAATCCAGGTCCTGGACCCGTAGACCAAGGCACTCGATCAACCGGAGGCCTCCACCGTAGATTACCCTGAGTATAAGGCCATTGATCCCATGCAGTACCTCAAAGAGGCGCTGCACCTCCTTTGGAGAGAAGACTACCGGTAGCCTTCTCCCCTGGTGCGCTCGCACACTATCTTTCAAGTCACCAAGCTCCTGCCTGAGCACCAGCCGGAAAAAACCAAGTATCGCGCTAAAGGCCTGATTTTGGGTTGGGGCAGCTACCTGCCCCTTAACGGCAAGCTGTGCTAGAAAATCCCTTACGTTTTGAGTGGTTATACATAGAAAGGTATCCTGAAACCTCCCTGAGGAGTTATTGGTCTGACAGTAGGCAAAGAGACGGCGACACCAGCCGAGATAGGTCTGCTCCGTGCTGTAGGCATAGTTTTTCAACCGCATTGCCTCGCGATAGGCGGTGAGGGCTGCAGATGGTTGAAAGGTGCCATCAGCTCTGAGCACTATCAGCGGAGTGGGTTGAGATGGTGAGGTTGCAGAGCTACCGTGAAAATTGGGCAGGAAATTTTGATAATAGAGTCGAACGGCCTGTTCAGCCTGAACTACCTGCCAAGCTTGGATGGTGGGTTCATCGCTGAGCTGTGAAGTGTAGGCATCCAGTTGTTCTTGCCAATTGAACCGTGCCGCATCGAGCCGCTGCTGAAAGAATTTACGAACCCACATCAGATAGAACTTCTCTTTGCCAGCGGCGACCATCTGGCTTTTCAGCAAAAAATCCCCAAACTCTTCAGCATGAAAATGGTTGTTTTCCTTAGTCATATTAACCTGATCCGATAAAAAAGACCTGCTTATACGAACGACGCATATTGGGGACAGAGCAGTCAAAAGCGAACCAAATTTGGCAAAAAAGACGGATGCAACATAAAAAAATATCCCAATATGCGGCCGCCGAAAATGATCTTAAAAAATATCTAATAATTCAAGTATATCAAAAACTGTTTTCACTTGTCATGGATAAACAATTTAGATATAGACAGAGATTTAAAGAAACTTTCTTGTAATTTTGGGACATTAGGGATGACTGGAATCAGGAGTGTCTTGCCTGAGGCCATTGCGATTTAAGCACTTTTTTTTTAACAGCAGCCGTTAGCAGGCCTGTCCAGATATCCAAGAAATTCAAAAAGGCCGTCAAAAGCGAAGTTCGTAGATTAAACGTTAACTGATCAGAAAATTAAATTAAGGTGCTAATATGACAATTGGAAGCCAAGAGTTGTATGATGAAGCAAAAGAATCTCTTGAAAGGATACAAACTTTTGATGTTAGCACTCTTTCAAGAACGTCAGAACTTGGTAGTAAATTGAATTTTGAAGATGTGCAAGATCCCGCTCAACAACTAATTGATCTTTATAAAAGATTATCTCCAACAGCTCTTCAAGATTTTCCAGATAATGTATTAACCCCAATACGTGACAACGCTAATGCGAATTATAATCTTTTTAAACAAATTTTAGATTTTGACCCAGAGCAACAAAATCCGAGTTCGGTTCGAACATCATATATCAGCCAAATTGAGTCAGCATACCAACCAGCTTTTCAATCTCTTCATCACTATATTTCATATTCTCTTCATAGGTCGGCCGATTTCCAAAGATTGGATACAGAAGCTAGGGCAACCTTGCAAAGCATTGAAGATAAAGCTAACAAGATTTCCGAAAATCTATCAACTCATGAACAAAATGCAAAAACAGTATTAGATGAAATTAGGAGAGTAGCAGCCGAAGAAGGGGTAACGAAACAAGCATCACATTTTAATGCAGAATATGAGCATCACAAAGCAGAATCAGAAAAATGGCAAGGTTACTCATTAAAACTTGCTTGTGGGTTAGGGTCGTTTGCAGTTTTAACTTTGTTTCTTCATAAGATTCCATTTCTAAAACCAGCCGATACATACGATACAATACAGCTTGCTACCAGTAAATTCCTAATATTCTCAGTTATGGCTTACATGCTGTTTATGGCAACAAAAAATTTCCTTAATCACAAACATAATGCAATTATAAATAAACACAGACAAAATGCACTAATGACACATACTGCACTGGTGGAGGCATCAGGAAATGAAGGAGTAAGGGATGTGGTGTTGCTTCAAGCATCAAGCTGCATCTTCTCACCTCAATCGACAGGTTATACTTCCTCTAATGGAGAAAGTGATATCTCAAATCAAAAATCAATGATTGAAATACTATCAACGCCCGTGGTCTCTGCGATAAAAGAAACAGCAAAATAAACAGTTAACAAATCCATCAACACGGACGCGATGAACTGCGCCGGTTATGTCCACGTTAACTATATTGATATTTACAATAAAGAATAATTACCATGGCAGAATTGTTACCATCATTAGAAAATATTGAAAGGTTGAAGGTGAAGCCTACAGCCGGTGAATTATTTTTACTCAATTATATGTCTGAGCATCTTTCTGATGAATATGAGGTATATTTTCAACCATTTCTTAATGGGGATATGCCTGATATCATTGTAATGAAGCGAGATTATGGAGTGATGATTATTGAAGTAAAAGATTGGGAATTGTCTTTGTATAGTGTGGACTATTCAAATGCATGGATTCTTGATAAAAATAATGCAATTCTTAGATCTCCTTTTCAGCAGGTATTTGGTTATAAATCCAACATGTTTGATTTACATATAAATGGCTTAGCTGAAAAAAATGTTTTAAACAAAAACGTTTATAAGGTAATTGACACTTTTGTATATTTTCACAATTCGAGCAAATCTGACATTGAGAGCCTCTATTCAAATGCAGAGAAAACATTAAAAGAAAAAGCTGCTAAAAATAATGAAAAATTTAAGGGAAAGGAAATTGACTTTCAAAAATATGAAAAAGCACGTATCTATCTTGATCGCAAAAGTCGTCAGATTAAGAGAGATAATAATATTTCAATACATTCCGACAATCTAAAATATAAAATAAATAAAATATTAAATACTCAAAATAGATTATTTGAAGACGATATTTATTATGAATTCAGGCGTTACTTGAAGCCACCAATGCATGTTGCCAGTCAGGGCATTGATATAGATTATGGAAAAAAACAATCACGTTTAGTTGTGAGTGGTACAGGATTATTGCAAAAAGTAAAAGGCGTTGCTGGATCCGGGAAAACAACTGTGCTGGCCAAGAGAGCTGTGAATGGGCACAAAAGGCATGATGGTAAAATTTTAATCCTTACCTACAATAAAACATTAAGAAACTTTATAAGGGATAAGATTAGTGATGTAAGAGACGACTTCTCATGGGGAAGTTTTGCAATTTTAAATTATCACGCATTCATAAAGTCTCAAATAAATGCTTGTGGTTTAGAATTCAGCACTAAAGAGAATATGTCCATTGACGAGTTGTCTATTTTTTATGAACAAATATACTCTAACACTTCCTTGTTTGAAGGACACGAGAAACTTATTGAAAAGTATAATACTATTTTGATAGATGAAATTCAGGATTACAGACCTGAATGGATTAATATCGTTCGAAAGTACTTCCTGTCAGAGGAAGGTGAAATGGTACTTTTTGGTGATGAGAGTCAGAATATTTACGAAAGGGAAATAGATAGAGATAAGACTTTTAATATTAGAGGTTTTGGTCGCTGGGAGCGACTAACAAAATCGTACAGAGCACAGTCGGAGTCTCAGTTGGTATCATTGTTGAAAGATTATCAAACAAACTTCCTCATTCAAAAGTATGACATAGACACTATTGAATCAAAGCCAACACAAATGCAATTAGCATTTGATGTGATTGAAGGAACAACTTTGCCTTTAAAGGTTAAGGAAAATATAGATGATATATTTGAAAGTATTGTCAAAAATATAACAAAACATGAAATCCACCCTAACGATATCGCTATAGTGTCCAAAAACATTGAAATATTGAGGAGTTTAGATAAGAAGATTAGAGAAAGGACAAATGAAGAAACAATGAGGACTTTTGAAAAAGAGGAGGTGTATCAGGAGGTTAAGAAGAGAGAAAGTGAAATTGTTTATAATAATAATAGTATAAGAAAAGAATTTAAAGAATTTGAAGTCCAAAAACGGCTAGATATAGAGCTAAAGAAACTAAGAGACAGTCTTAAATTTTCATTCGAACAAAATAGTGGTCATCTAAAGCTATCAACTATCCACAGCTTTAAGGGCATAGAAGCTTCTTTCTTGATATATATTGCCACCGACAAAGATAGCGAGGAAATTACTTATACAGCAATTACTAGGTCAAAAAAAGATTTAATCTTATTCATTGATAAACATAATAGATATCGTGATTTTTTCAAGAAACATAGCTCTATTAAAATGAATTAAAAGTTAACCAAGCGTTCGAGAGGGACGGCTTTAACTTTGCGGCACTTTCATAATATCGGTAAACGGAAGCAATTCTTTCTTAGTACATTACACTTAGAAGCCGCCCCTCAACTCCACGTTATAATAGGAAGAAACATTGAATCAATTGGTCATAGCAGTAGCAATAATTATGTTCCCTGGAATTGTTGCCGCTGTCATATGTGACAAAGTAATTGTTCACAATCCTAGATGGGATCAAGTAAAGTTTGGCATTTACTCATTTGTTCTTGGGGCCAGTTGCTATATTTTGCTCCAATTATTATTTTTTTTCACTGATGTATTTTTCTTAATCTACTTCAATGTTGATAGAAAAGATATCGCTTGGCATACATTAAAAATTTGGAGCATCATTTCTAATGGTAACACCAAGCTACTTCCATTAGAGGTTGCTCAAGCAACATTACTTTCATTGCCAGTCGCATATATTGCTTCTGCAATTGTAAATTATAAACTCTTCAATAAAATTGCTCAGAGACTATCAATTTCCAACAAGTATGGTGATGAAAATTTATTCTCGTTTTTCTTAAATGCAGATGAAATTGATTGGGTCTACGTAAGAGATATTGAGCAAAACCTTACTTATCAAGGTCGAGTTGTTTCATATTCAGAAAATGATAATATTCAAGAAATTGTGTTGTCAGATGTAACAGTTTTTTCCTACAAAGAATCAGAAGAGTATTACTCTGTTCCATCTATTTACTTAAGTAAAAACATAGGTCGCTTTCTAATTGAACAAATTTCAGAAGAACTAATTGGGGAAGAAAATGAGCAAGAAACCGTTGAATGAAGGTAATACTAGAGGGTCTATTAAAGGTGGAGTGCAAAAACCAACCACTACTACAGGTTCAAGAAAACCAACAGCACCACCTCCACCTCCAAAACCTAAAAAATAGAATTATAATCGGGTAGCCGGGGGAATCTCTCCCCCAGCCCCCACACCACCTAGCATGCGGGTCCGCACTAGGCGGTTCCCATGAGCTACCGAGCCGTAGCCGGGTAATGGATGTTTACCCATAGATCTTTGATAGAAAGCAAACCTTGACCCTTGAGCCATTGATTGGTCATACCTGAGTGGGTGGCCAGGGTGCGGGATAATCTCCATGGACCTTTCCGGCTCAAACCAACAGAAATAGCAGCATGCAGGTAGGTTCCGAGCTTGGTCAGCTCGCGAACCTTGGTGCGGCAGTAACGCCACTGCTTCCAGTAGCACATACGCACCCTGCGGCGCAGCCAGTGATCGAGTTCGGGTACGGGACGATACAGCTCTGATATCCCGAAATACCCCATCCAGCCGCGCAGATACTCTGCTAACTTGAACAGTCGATAGTCCATGGAGACGCCCCAGCTACGTCCGGTCAGCTCCTTAATGCGTTGCTTGAAGCGCACGAGGACCTTGTCCGACCAGCGTATCTTGGCGCCCCTAAAGGCAAAACCGAGGAAGGTGATTTCGTTGATGTGAGCCACCTTGCTCTTCTCCTGATTGACTGTGAGCTTGAGCCTCTTTTCCAGGAACCGGCTGATACTGGCCATCACCCGCTCGCCCGCCCGACGACTTTTTACCAAGATGACGAAGTCATCGGCATAGCGGACGAAACGGTGGCTTCGCCCCTCCAGCTCCTTGTCCAGCTCATCCAGGAGGATGTTACTGAGCAGTGGTGAGAGCGGACCACCTTGGGGAACACCCTTACGGGTCTCGTGAAGGCGGCAACCTATCACCACTCCTGCTCGCAGGTATGTGCCGATCAGCTTCAAGACACGCTTGTCGCGTACCTTGCTGCTGACCCGGGCCATGAGCACATCGTGCTCCACCGTGTCGAAAAACTTGGCCAA